>NZ_CP126269.1:2400000-3635022 GCF_003234445.2 Curtobacterium sp. MCLR17_036
CGGCACCGAGCGCCGCCGCGTCGGAGACCACCGGCCGAGCGGCCCCCCGCGTCGACCCGACGAACACCACGTGCCCGGCATCCGGACCCGCCGGGCCGAGCGCCCCCGGTCGGAACACCGCGGGATCGGTCGCCTGCAGCAGGGTGCGGACCGGCACGCCGGCGCGGGCAGCGGCCGCCGCCGCCCACACCGGCCCGGCCGCGAAGGCCGCGTCGAAGGACCGCAGCTCGGTGTCGGCGACGTCGTCGGGGTGGCTGATCACCCAGAGCAGGTTCACCGACGCCGGGTTCGGCGGCACCCGGTCGAGCCCGCGGACGACCAGGGTCACGTCGTCGGACGTGTCGTCGTCCCGCACGTGGGCGTCGCGCCGGTCGACACGGACCCGCTGCCCGAGCCGCTCGAGTGCCCCGGCGAGCTCGGCAGCGAAGTGCACGTCGCCCCAGCCGTCGCCCTCGGGTCCGGCGGGTGCGGCGATCTTCAGCGACCAGGCGAGTCGCTCCCCCGTGGCCGTCGTCCGTACGGCTGGTGACACCGGTCGCGCGCCCCACGGCGGCAGCGGCGGGCCCGCGACGACGTCCGCGCCCTCCGGTCCGCGGTCGCGCCACGCGCTGACGGCGTCGACCGTCGCGGCGTCGACCGTGCGGCCGGGTTCGACGGAGCGGGTCGCGTCGCCGACGACGCGCACCGGTCCACCGTGCACGTCGGCGACCGCGCGGGTCCAGGCAGCCAGGGTGGTGCGTTCGTCCGGGAGGCCCGGGGCCGGCACCAGCGCCGCCCCCGGCACCGAGAGCACCGGTTGGTCCGCCGCGAACACGGTGTCGACGTCGGCGCGGTCGTCGGACCACGGCAGCGCCCCGGGGCGGAGGAGCCGGGCGCCCGACCGCACCGTGCCGTCCGGCAGCCGGACACGCGCCTGGGCGACGGTGCCGGCGGCGGCGAGGGCACGGAGCGTGGGGACGTCGACCTGCACCGACGAGTCGACGAGCACGAGGGTGCTGCCCACCCCGCCGGCGACGCCGGCGTCGATCGCCGCGCCGAGGCCGTCGACCGGGGTGCGACGCACCCAGGGCACACCGCGGCCGAACGGGGCGACCGGCGAGGCGTCGGCGACGTAGCTCACCGCGCGGACGTCGGCGGAGCGGCCGAACGCCCGGCGCGCGACGGCGACGAGCGGAGCGACCTCGGCGTGCCGGTCCGAGCGCGTGGTGACGAGCACCGTGACCTCGGCGGCGGACCGCGGCGCGGCGTCCTGCGACCCGGCCGCCCCGTCGACGTCAGCCGACGTCGGCGACGCGGGGCGGGCCTCCCGGCCGGAGGGGTCGCGACGGCGACCGAACCACCCGGTGCCCGACGCCACGACGGTGACTACGCGCCGAGCAGTCGCTGGAGGTAGACGCCGTAGCCGCCCTTGACGAGCGGCGCGGCGAGCTCGGCGAGCTGTGCGTCGTCGATCCAGCCGTTGCGCCAGGCGATCTCCTCGATGCAGCCGATCTTGAAGCCCTGCCGGTCCTCGATGACCTTCACGTACTCCGAGGCCTGCATCATCGACTCGAACGTGCCGGTGTCGAGCCAGGCGGTGCCGCGGTCGAGGACCTGGACGCCGAGCTCGCCGGCCTCGAGGTAGCGCTCGTTGACGGTCGAGATCTCGAGTTCACCACGGGCGCTCGGCTCGATCGTCTTCGCGATCTCGATGACCTTGTTGTCGTAGAAGTACAGGCCGGGGACGGCGTAGTTCGACTTCGGCTCGGCGGGCTTCTCCTCGATGGAGACCGCGGTGAAGTCGTCGTCGAACTCGACGACGCCGTACGCCTTCGGGTCGGCCACGTGGTACGCGAAGATCGTCGCGCCCTGCACGTCGGTGTTCTTCCGCAGGTTGGTGCCGAGGCCGGTGCCGTGGAAGATGTTGTCGCCGAGGACGAGTGCGACGCTGTCGTCGCCGATGAAGTCCTCACCGATGACGAAGGCCTGTGCCAGGCCGTCCGGCGAGGGCTGCACGGCGTACTGGATCGCCATGCCGAGCGCGGAGCCGTCGCCGAGCAGCGCCTTGAACTGCTCGTTGTACTCCGGGGTCGTGATGACGAGGACCTCGCGGATGCCCGCCATCATGAGCGTCGACAGCGGGTAGTAGACCATCGGCTTGTCGTAGATCGGCATGAGCTGCTTGCTGATGCCCTTGGTGATCGGCCAGAGGCGCGTGCCGGAACCGCCGGCGAGGATGATGCCCTTCATCGCTTTCCCTTACTTCTTCGTCCGGAGCGACTCGGTGTACGCGATGCACTCCTCGTAGGTCGGCAGCAGGCCCTGGGCCGCGGCCTCCTCGAGGGTCGGCGCGGTCGTGTCCTTCTCGGAGAGCACCGGCTCGCCGATGCCGTCCGGCAGTTCCAGCCCGACCGTCGGGTCGAGGATGGTGATCCCCTTCTCGCGCTGCGGGTCGTAGTGCGCGCTGACCAGGTAGTTCACGGTCGACCGGTCCTCGAGCGCGACGATCGCGTGGCCGAGCCCCTCGGACAGGTAGACGGCCTTGCGGTCGACGTCGTCGATCCGGACCGAGTCCCACTGGCCGAAGGTCGGCGACCCGACGCGGATGTCGACGATGTAGTCGATGAACGCCCCGCGGACCGCGGTGACGTACTTCGCCTGGCTCGGGGCGACGAGGGCGTAGTGGATCCCCCGCGCGACGCCGGCCGACGAGATCGACATGTTCACCTGGCGGAGGTCCAGCGGGTGGCCGACCGTGTCTTCGACGACGTCGGCCCGGTACGCCTCGAGGAACGCTCCTCGTGCGTCGCCGTGCTGGACGGGCGTGAACTCCCACGCGCCGGGGATCTTCAGTTCGCGGATCTGCACCGGGGAAGCCTAGCAAGGGTGGCGGATCGCATAGGCTGTCCTGGTTCTGTGCCCTGCGCCCTGCGCACTGCGACGCCCCGAAACGAGACCGAGCGAGCCTGTGAAGCTATTCGTCCAGATCCCCTGCCTCAACGAGGAGAACACCCTCGCCAGCGTCATCGACTCCATCCCGACGGAGATCGACGGCATCGACGAGATCGAGATCCTGGTGATCAACGACGGCAGCACGGACCGCACCGTCGAGGTCGCGAAGGAGCACGGCGTCAAGCACTTCGTGCACCACACCACGAACATGGGCCTCGCCCGTTCGTTCCGTGACGGGGTCGACTACGCCCTGCTGCACGGCGCGGACATCGTCGTGAACACCGACGGCGACAACCAGTACCCGCAGGCACAGATCGCCGAGCTCGTGCAGCCGATCCTCCGCAAGGAGGCCGAGATCGTCATCGGCGACCGCCAGACGCGCACGATCGAGCACTTCTCCGGCTTCAAGAAGCTCATGCAGCGCTTCGGGTCCTGGGTGGCCAGCCGCGCGGCCGGTCTCGACCTGCCGGACGCGGCGAGCGGGTTCCGCGCGTACTCGAAGTACTCGCTCATCCGCCTCAACATCGTGACGCGCTTCAGCTACTGCATGGAGACCATCGTGCAGGCCGGCTACAAGCGCCTGGCGATCGCGTCGGTGCCGATCACGACGAACCCGAAGACGCGCGAGTCCCGCCTCTTCAGCAACATCTTCCAGCACATGTTCGAGTCCGGGTCGGCGATCGCCCGCGTCTACCTGATGTACCGGCCGATGGCGCTCTTCGCCTGGGTGAGCGTGGTGCTCGGCGCCCTGGGGCTCTGGCCGCTCATCCGGTACCTCGTGCTGCTCGCGATGAACACCGGCGGCAACCACCTGCAGTCGATCATCCTCGGGGTGGTCCTGCTCATCACGGCGTTGCTCTCGATCGTCATCGGCGTCGTGGCCGACCTCACGCGCCTGAACCGCACGCTGGCCGAGGAGCAGCTCGACCTGCAGAAACTGCAGCGGTATGGCGACTGACATGACTCCGGTCGTGTCCGGGACGGGTGTGGGGCGCCCCTCCGTCGGACGCGCCGAGCGTGTCGTCGTCATCGCCCTGACGATCGCCTTCGCCGCGGTGCTCGCGGTCTGGGCGGTCGTCACCACGACGTACAAGGCGCCGGACGAGCCGACCCACGTGGACGCGGTGCTCCACGTGGCGATCGGCACGGACTGGGCCGACCCCGGCGAGCTGCACTACCTCGCCGCCACGAACGCCTCGCTCGACGCGAACCTGCGCGAACCGGCGTCGCAGCACCAGACCTGGGGCGAGCTGCTCCGCGAGCACCCGGGGACCGCGCCGACGAGCATCGACCAGATGTCGCAGCACCCGCCGACGTACTACGCACTGGCCGCCGGCGTCCTGCACCTGGTGCACTTCGAGGACCTCCGCTGGGACCTGGCGGTGCTGGTGCTCCGCCTCTTCGACGCCCTGCTCGTCCTGCCGCTGCCGTTCCTCGCCTGGGCGACCGTCCGACGGCTGACCCGGTCGCCCCGCGCCGCCCTGGTCGCCGGTGCGGTGATCGTCGGCGTGCCGGAGATCGCGGCCATCGGCGCCTCGGTCACGAACGACGCGCTCATGCTGCCGCTCGCCGGTGCCCTGGTGTACTTCGTCGTCCGGCTGCTGACCGGCGACCTGCGCGTGCGCACCACGATCTGGATCGCGCTGTTCCTCGGCGCGATGCTGCTGGTGAAGGGCACCGCGCTGCCCGCGATCCCGTTCGTGGCGATCGCCGTGATGGCCGCTGGCTGCACCCGCGCCACCGTGTGGCGGAACGTGCTCCGGACGCTGTGGACGCTCGGCCTCGCCGCCGTCGTCGGCGCGTGGTGGTGGCTGCGCAACCTGCTCGTGTTCCACCAGGTCCAGCCCGACGGCCTGGCGCCGTACGCCCGGCCGCCGAAGCCGTTCCCCGAGGGCACCGGGGCGAGCCCGGAGATCTTCCTGCGCGACTACTGGAACGGGGTGAGCCGGACGTTCTGGGGCAGCGTCGGCGGCCTCACGCAGTTCCAGCTGGCGCAGTTCGTCATCGACGGGCTGACCGTCGTGTGCCTGGCCGGCATCGTGATCTGGGCGTTCCGACGCGGTGCGCTGCTGCGTCCGGCCGTCGTGCTGGCGTCGTACCCGGTGGTGCTCATCGCCCTGCACATGCAGAGCGGGTGGGGCGGCTACCTGCGGAACACCATCGTCGCCGGGACCCAGGGGCGCTACTACTACCCGACGCTGCTCGCCCTCGTCGCACTGAGCGCCCTGGCGTGGCGGCGGGTCACCGTCACCGCGGCCGGCCGGACCCGCCTGGCCGTGGGGATCGCCGTCGCCGCGATGGCCCTCGGCCTGTACGGCGTGGTCTACGCGCTCCGGGCCTTCGGCCAGGACGCCGCGTTCTGGATCGACGACGCCGTCGTCCGCTCCTTCGACCGCACCGGGACGCTCGCGGCCGGCGGCGCCTTCACCCTGGCGACGGTTGCCGCAGCCGCCCTCGTCGCGACGGCCGTGCTGCTCGTGCGGTTCCTGCGCCGACCGGAGGTGCAGGCATGAGCCCCCGCCGCAGCACCTGGCTCCTGCTCGGCACCCTGACGCTTGCCTGGTTCGCGTTCCTGCTGACCTTCGCCCTCGTCACCCCGGTGCTCGGTGCCCCGGACGAGCCCGCGCACGTCGACGCGGCCTTCCGGCTCGCACTCGGGCTCGGCTGGCCGCACCCGGGCGAGATGCACTACCTCGCCGCGATCCGCCAGGTCGTCGAGCAGCCCGTCCCCGCGGTCGACCGGCTCTCCGTCGACGCCCTGCTCGCGGCGACGCCCGGCGACTCCCCCGCGGTCGACCCGATGTCCCAGAACCCGCCGACGTACTGGCTCGTGGCCGCAGGCGTCCTGCGGGTCGTGCGCTTCGGAGCGCTCGACTGGGGCCACGCGGTGCTCGTCCTGCGCCTGTTCGACGTCGTCCTGGTGACCGCGCTGCCGGTGCTCGTCTGGGCGACCGTCCGGCGGGTGACCCGTTCACCGCGGACCGCGCTCGTCGCACCGCTGGTGCTCTTCGCCGTGCCGCAGCTCGCCCAGGTGACGTCGGGGGTCACGGTCTGGGCGCCGATGGTGCTGCTCGGCGCCGTGCTCGTCTGGCTCGTCACCCGCGTGCTCACCGGCGACCGCTCCTGGTGGACCACCGCGGGGCTCGCCGTCGCCGTGACCGGGCTCGCGTCGCTCAACGCGCTCGGCCTGCTCGCGGTGCCGTTCGCCGCGGCCGTGCTGCTGCTGACCCCCGGCCGCCCCGTCGTGCGACGTGTCCTGCACGCCGCCGTCGTGGTCGTCGCCGCCGCGGCGGTGTCCGGCTGGTGGTGGGTCCGCACGGTGCTCGTGAGCGGTACCCCGGTGCCGGACGCCCTGCGCGGCGTCACCGAGGTGCAGCCCTACGGCCCCGGTGGGGTGAACCCCGGGGCGTTCGCCGGCCGGCAGTGGGACGGGCTCACCACCACGTTCTTCGGGTCGTTCGGCGCGAACCAGTGGCCGCTGCCAGCCGCCCTGCTCGACGTGCTCGCGATCGGTGCGCTCACCGTCCTCGCGTGGTCGACGGCTCGGCGCACCGCCACCCGGCGCGTCACGACCGTCGTGCTCGTCTGGCCCGTGCTCGTCCTCGTCGCCACGCTCGCCTACAACTGGCGGAACTACCTCGGCACCCACCTGGGCAACGGCCAGCAGGGCCGGTTCCTGTTCGTCGCGATCGTCGCGCTCGTGCTCGGCCAGGTCGTCGCCTGGCACGCCCTCGTCGTGCGCCCCGAGCTGCGCCGCCGGCTCGCTCGCGGCGGTGCCGTGGCGGCGTACGCGATCGGCCTGTACGGCATCGGCGTCTGCTACCGCGGCGCATGGGAGGCCAGCCAGTTCCGGATCAGCCGCGCCGGGGCCTCGGCCTTCGCCGGCGGCTCCGTCGCCGGGCCGTACACGGCAGCGCTGGCGTGCGCGTTGTTCGTGGCCGCCGCCCTCGTCAGCACCGTCCTGCTCTGGCGCGCGACGGGCACCGCGGCGAGCACCGCCACCGGCACCGCCGCGGGCACCCCGACCGACCCGACGCGCACCGCGACCGACCAGACGCGCACCCCGACCGCTCCGACGCGCGCCCCGACCGACGAGACGCCGGGGCCGGGCACGCCCCGAGCCCGTGCCGACGGCGTGCCCGGCACCGACCGCGCCGCGGCTCCCGCCCGGCCCACGACCGACTCCCCGCTAGAATCGCGGCCGACCGTCGCACCGACCACAAGGAATGAGCACCCGTGAAGATCCTCGTCACCGGAGGAGCCGGCTTCATCGGCTCGAACTTCGTCCGCCGCACGCTGGAGGACGCGTACCCCGGCCTCGAGGGCGCCGAGGTCGTCGTCTACGACGCACTGACGTACTCGGGCAACGAGGCGAACCTCGCCCCGGTCGCCGACTCCCCCCGCTACACCTTCGTGCACGGTGACATCCGCGACGCCGCGAAGCTCGACGAGGTCGTCCCCGGCGTCGACGCCATCGTGCACTTCGCC
The DNA here is from genome assembly GCF_003234445.2 of Curtobacterium sp. MCLR17_036. NCBI lineage: Bacteria > Bacillati > Actinomycetota > Actinomycetes > Micrococcales > Microbacteriaceae > Curtobacterium > Curtobacterium sp. MCLR17_036. The sequence goes on from NZ_CP126269.1 coordinate 2,407,420, forward strand.
GCCGAGTCCCACGTCGACCGCTCGGTCCGCGACTCCGGCATCTTCGTCGAGACGAACGTCGTCGGCACCCAGCGCCTGCTCGACGCCGCGCTCCGGCACGGCACCGAGCGCTTCGTGCACGTCTCCACCGACGAGGTCTACGGCTCGATCAGCGAGGGCTCGTGGGACGAGGAGCGCCCGCTCGAGCCGAACTCGCCGTACTCGGCGTCGAAGGCCGGCAGCGACCTGCTCGCCCGCAGCTACCACCGCACGCACGGGCTGAACCTCTCGATCACGCGCTGCTCGAACAACTACGGGCCGTACCACTTCCCCGAGAAGGTCATCCCCCTCTTCGTCACGAACCTCATCGATGACAAGAAGGTGCCGCTCTACGGCGAGGGCAACAACGTCCGCGACTGGCTGCACGTCGACGACCACACCCGCGGCATCGCGATGGTCCTGACCCGCGGCCGCGCCGGCGAGGTCTACAACATCGGCGGCGGCACCGAGCTCACCAACAAGGAGCTCACGCAGCTGCTGCTCGACGCCACCGGGAAGGACTGGTCGTCCGTCGAGCGCGTCGCCGACCGCCTCGGCCACGACCTGCGCTACTCGGTCGACATCTCGAAGATCCAGGCCGAGCTCGGCTACGAGCCGCAGGTGCCGTTCGAGCAGGGCCTGGCCGACGTCGTGCAGTGGTACCGCGACAACCGCGCCTGGTGGGAGCCGCTCAAGGAACGCGCGGCGATCGCGTGACCCGCTGGCTCATCACCGGCGCCGCCGGCATGCTCGGCCGTGACCTGCAGGCCGCGCTCGCCGGTCGCGACGTCACCGCGCTGTCCCGTGCGGAGCTCGACATCACCGACCCGGTCGCGGTGGACGCCGCCGTCGCCGGGCACGACGTCGTCGTCAACTCCGCCGCGTACACGAAGGTCGACGACGCCGAGACGCACGAGGACGACGCGTACGCGGTCAACGCGACCGGGCCGCGGCTCCTCGCCGAGGCGGCGGTCCGGCACGGCGCGAAGCTCGTGACGGTGTCGACGGACTACGTGTTCGACGGCCACGGGACCGCGCCCTACGCCGAGGACGCCCCCACCGATCCGGTCAACGCCTACGGCCGCACGAAGGCCGCGGGCGAGGCGTTCGTCCGCGAGATCGCCCCGGACAGCTCGTACGTCGTCCGCACCGCGTGGATCTACGGCGCGCACGGCCCGAACTTCGCCGCCACGATGCTGCGGCTCGCCGGGTCGCACGACACCGTCAGCGTCGTCACCGACCAGGTCGGACAGCCGACGTGGACCGGCGACCTCGCCGCCCGGATCGTCGAGCTCGTCGACTCGGACGCGCCCGCCGGCACCTACCACGGCACGAACGCCGGCCAGGGCTCGTGGTTCGACTTCACACAGGCGATCTACCGCGAGCTCGGGCTCGACCCGGACCGCGTCCTGCCCACGGACAGCACCGCGTTCGTCCGGCCCGCTCCGCGCCCCGCCTACAGCGTGCTCGGTCACGACGGCTGGTCGCGCGCCGGGCTCTCGCCCATGCGCGACTGGCGCGACGCGCTGCGCGCCGCGGTCGCCGCAGGTGCGTTGACGGCCTAGCCACGGCGCTCTGCCAGGAGGCCCGGATCACGTCACCGACGTCGTCGGACGTGAGCCGGGCCTCCCGTCCCGCCCAGGGCGCGCTCCGCTCGCCCTGGTAGTGTCGGGCAGCCGGATGCCGGGACCACGTCCCGCCCGACCACGACGAGGAGACCCGCACCATGACCACGCTCCACGTGCTCGTCGACCAGGTCGTCGCCCCCGTGCCGGGCGGCATCGGTCGGTACGCCGAAGAGCTGGCGCGACACCTGGTCGACCAGGCACCGAGCGGCTGCGACGTCGTCGGCGTGGTGTCGGCCGTCGGCTCCGACGACATGGACCACCTGCGCACGCTGCTGCCGGGACTCGCCGCGCTCGACCGGCTGCCGCTGCCCCGTCGTGAGCTCTCGCTCGCCTGGCAGGGCGGCTTCGTCGGCGGCATCGCCAAGGGCATGGTCCACGCGCCGAGCGTGCTCGCTCCCCTGGTGAAGCACGACCGCTTCCAGGACCCGGGTCGGCAGACCGTCGTCACGGTGCACGACACGGTGCCGTGGACCAACCCGGAGACCCTCACCACCCGCGGCGTGCACTTCCACAAGGCGATGGTGAAGCGGGCCTGGAAGTACGCCGACGCGGTCGTCGTCCCGACCCACGCGGTGGCCGGGGCCCTCAACGAGATCCACCGCTTCGACGACCGCCTGCGCGTCATCGGCGGCGCCCCGAGCGGACGGCTCCGCCTGCCCGTCGACGCCGACCTGCGTGCCGAGCGCCTCGGACTGCCCGACCGCTACGTGCTCGCGGTCGGCACGCTCGAACCCCGCAAGGCGCTGTCGTCCCTCATCGAGGCGATGGTGCACCCCGACGCACCGACCGACATCCCGCTCGTCGTGTCCGGCCCCGACGGCTGGGGCGACGTCGACGTCTACGGGACCGCCGAGCGCGCCGGGCTGTCCCGCGACCGACTCAAGGTGCTCGGCCGCATCGACGACGCCGACCTGGCGGTCGTCTACGACCGTGCGACGGTGTTCGTGTTCCCGAGCCTGGCCGAGGGCTTCGGCCTGCCCGTGGTCGAGGCGATGTCCTTCGGCACCCCGGTCATCCACTCGGACGACCCGGCGGTCGCCGAGGTCGCGTCCGACGCCGGCGTGACCGTCGCCCGGTCGCCGCGGGAGTCCTACCCGGAGCGCCTCGCACAGGCCGTGTACCAGGTCGTCAACGACCCGCACCTGGCCGAGCGCCTCGCCGTCGCCGGGCCGGACCGCGCACGCATGTACGACTGGAGCGACGCCGCCGCCGAGACCTGGCAGCTGCACGCCGACCTCTGACGTCGGTCAGCGCCGCACGTACGTGTAGGTGCTGTACCAGTCGATGTACAGGTGCCCGGACGCGCCCCAGTCGCCGGTCTGGAACATGTACCGGTGCTCGGTCCGGGGCACGTCGTGCGTGACCGTGCTGATCACCTTGCCGTCGAGCCGGTAGCGCACGAGCTTGCCGGGGATCCACTCGATCGAGTAGGTGTGCCAGCGGCGCCAGTCCACGCCGGTGTCGGTGCTCGTCGCCGTGGCCTCGCGACCCGGGCGCATCGAGTGGTGGTGGACCATCGGCCGGGCGTCGAAGTTGCCCTCCGGGTAGTCGATCTCGCCGTCCGACCAGACGTCCGACGACGGCCAGAGCATGAACGCCGCACCGTTGCCGTCGCCGCCGGTGGCCTTCGCCCGCACGGTGAACTTGCCGCCCTTGTGCGACCACGCGCCCTTCGGCGTGCCGAAGGTCCCCGCAGCGCCCCGCTTGCCGTCGAGCCGGACGTCCATGTACCCGTCGTGCGCGCTGACCTGCGACCCGGAGAAGTACATGCCGCCGGTGCCGTCCGGGTACGGCTGCCAGGTCTTCGCGTAGGTCCGCGCGAACTGGCCGCCGGCCGCCGCCTTCGTGCTGAACTGCTCGCGGACCGTCTGTCGGAAGTTCCCCACGTCGCCGCGGGGCGCGGAACTCGCCGCGGCCGGCGCCACCGGGACGAGACCGCCGGCGACGAGCGCGGCACCGAGGAGGACGACGGCGAGGCTCGCTCGTCTCGAGGCACGGTCCTGCATGGGCTGGTCACTCCCTGACGTGACGGTCCACGCCCGTCCGTCGGGCGTCGGGGGCCCGGTCGGCGGCCACCCGCGGATCACGCTAGTTCGGCGGCACGACGGGCACCGCCCCCAGTCCACGCGCGACCCGGACGGGGGGGGACCCTCCGTCGGCGGCGACCGGGGCGGCCCGGCGGCGCCCGCTCCGACGGGCCGTCGGGCCGCCGGATCCCCCGGGGCGCCGCGCCGAGGTGCCGCCGTGCCTGCGCGCCACCGCGCAGCTGCGCCGCGATGCCGACGTGCTGGCGCGTGCCGCGGTGCCGGCGTGCCGGTGGTCTGGAGGGCGAGCTGGTGGGCTGGCGGGCCGGCTCAGGGTCAGGGTCAGGAGTAGTAGCGCCGAGCCGGTGCCGGTGCCGGTGCCGGCGCGGGGCCGGTGCGGTGCCGGTGCCGGTTCCGGTGCTCGGCCGGTGTCGGGTCCAGCCGCTCGGGACGGTGCCCGTGGTGACTCAGGGCCGGTCGCGGCGACGCGTCACGACGGTGACCACGACCGTGCCGACGGCGGCGACCACCGCGACGACGGCGGCGACGACGGCGACCGTCCGCGCGGAGGTCCACTCCTCGAACTGGCTCTTGGTGGCCACGAGGTGGTCCCCGGTCGCTCCGGTCCACGACGCCACCGGGTTCAGCGGGCCGGCGGCGGCGAGCTCGGCGACGCACACGACCGCCGCGACGACGACGACCGCTGCCAGCACGAGGACGGGCACGAGACGACGCAGACGAGCGGACATGCCGCTACGGTAGCGCGCATGACACGGTGCGAGGAGTGCGGCAGACCGATCACGGGCGAGCCCGTGCGGACCGCGACGCGGACGCTTGACCGGGCGTGTGCGGACCGGACGACCGCTATCGCGTACGGCATGCTCACCGCCGGCACGCCCTTCGACGCGGCGGGGGCCCCGGACCTCGGCGACCGACGCCGCAGCGACCGCTAGATCGAGTCGCGCAGGCGCGCGGCCTTCTCCTCGACCAGCCGCTCGAGCCCGTCCGCGTACTCGGCGAGGCGGGCGGCGACGGCGGGTTCCGACGAGCCGATGATCCGCGCGGCGAGCAGGCCGGCGTTCGCCGCACCGTTGATCGCCATCGTCGCGACCGGGATGCCCGCGGGCATCTGCACGATCGAGAGCAGCGAGTCGAGACCGTCGAGACGGGCGAGCTGCACCGGCACGCCGATCACCGGGAGCGTCGTCATCGACGCGACCATGCCCGGCAGGTGCGCGGCACCGCCCGCTCCGGCGATGACGACGCGGATGCCCCGCCCGGCGGCCTCGCGGGCGAACCGGGTCATCTTGTCGGGGGTGCGGTGGGCCGAGACGACGTCGGCCTCGAACGGGATGCCGAGCTCGGCGAGGATGTCCGCCGCCGCGCGCATGGTCGGCCAGTCGGAGTCCGACCCCATGATGATCGAGACGAGCGGCTGGACGGGGGCGTCGGTGTCGGTCACGCGACGAGCCTAGCCGAGCAGCACCCGCCGCCAGGAGTCGCCGTCGCGGCCGATCGTCCGCTCCGTCGCGACCCACCGGGCAGCGCCCTCGTCGGCCCTGCCGTGCTCGACCGCGGCGCGCACGGCCTCCCGCCACGCCGCGGTGTCGTCGGGGACCGCGACGGCGCCGTGCTGTCGGGCCGCGGCGTACGAGGGGCGGTCCGAGACGACCGCGGGGATCCCGAGCGCGGTGTACTCGAGGAACTTCAGGTCGCTCTTCGCGCGGTTGAACTCCTCGTCGCGCAGGGGGGCGACACCGGCACGCCACCGCTGCCGGTGCGCGACGAGCCAGCGCGAGAAGGCCGGGTAGTGGCCGTCGGGAACCTCGAGCCGGCGGTACCAGTCGGCGCCGTCGTCCTCGGTGACGCCGATGACCTCGAGCCGGATCGGCGTGCCGTCGGTCGTCCTGAGGTCGGTGAAGACGTCGTGCAGCAGCGCGAGGTCGTCGGCGTGGGTGAGCGTGCCCATGTACAGGACCCGGTGCTCGCCGCGGGGCCGGTCGTCGTCGGAAGCGGGCTCCCCCGGGGTCCAGAGCCCCGGGTCGAGGGCGTTCCGGACGACCGCGACGCTCCGGGCCACGGGCCGGACGACCTCGGCGAGCTCCGGGGTGCTCACGACGACGGTGTCGGCGCCGCGGACGATCGCGTCGATCGACGCGAGCCGGTCGGGGTCGTACTCGGCACGGGCCAGCCGCTGTCGGCCCGAGGCGGTGAAGAAGTCGTCGTCGACCTCGGCCACGACCCGCACCCCTCGGGCCGCTGCCGCGTCGAGGAACGGCTGCACGCTGGCGACCGGCAGGACGTCGCGCTGGACGAGCACGGCCGCGTACCCGGTGGTGTCGGCGCCGGACACGAACGCCGCGGGGTCGACCTGGCGGACCGTGGCGCTCCCACCCGCGGCCAGGTGCTCGACGCGGCGGACGACCCGGACGTGCGCCGAAGCGGGGTGCGCCCCGTCGGTGCCGGCCACGACGTACCCGAGCACCGGGAGCGGGGCGGGTGCCGGTGGCGCCCCGAGCACCGCACGGCGGAGTCGTCGGACGGCCCGGCGGGCGAGATCACGCGGCATGCGGCCCATTCTCCCGCACCGCCGCGCACGACCGGCACGCCGACCAGGAACCCGCACCGGCCCGGCGGCGCCGCGGAGACCTGCGGGCCCGCGCACGCGCGGCTCAGCGCACCCGCACCGCCCCGGCGGCGCCGTGCGGCCCCGCGGCTCAGCGGCTCAGCGGCTCAGCGGCTCAGCGGCTCAGCGGCTCAGCGGCTCAGCGGCTCAGCGCACCCGTACCGTGCTGCACCCGAGCGCGGTGTCCCCGCCGCGGCCGATGCCGACGGCGGTCAGGCACACCGAGCGCTTGCCGGCCGCCACGCGGACCGACCCCGCGAAGCCGTGCCGTGCGCCGCTGCTGTGCACGCGGTCGACGTCGCTCCGCGTGCGGTCGGCCACCAGGGTGCCGACGGACCGGCCGCCGACGGTGACCCGCACGGAGACGGACCGCCCGAGGGCGTCGCGGTCGAAGGCCCAGCCCCGGACCGAGACCCGGCCGGCGGTACCGGCCGTCACGGACTCGCGCTTGCCGACCGGGGCGGCGACGGGCACCGTCACCGTCCGGCACGGGCCGACGGACCGGTCGGCGCCCGCTCCGGTGTTCCGCGCGACGGCGCACACGCGGTGCTTCCCCGCGCCGACGGGCACCGTGCCGCTGAACCCGTGGGCCGCGCCCGATCCCCACGTCCGCTGCACGTCGGCGCGGGTGACCCCGGCGGACAGCGAGCGGACCGTCCTGCCGTCGACGGTCACCGCCACGGTCGTCGCCGACTCGACGGCGTCGCCGTCGAAGGCCCACCCGGTCACCGCGATGCCGGCCGCCGCCACCCGCGCGGACTCGAGCGCGCCGTAGGGGTCGTGTCGGTAGGCCCGCGCCGTGGCGCAGCCGAGCGCGGTGTCGTCCCCGGCGCCGATCGAGACCGCCGTGACGCAGACGCGGCGCGGACCGGCCGCCGCGGGCACCACGACGTCGAACCCGTGGGACCGGCCGACCCCTGCGGAAGCGTCGACGTCGGACCGGTCGGCGTCGGCGGCGATGCTGCCGGCCGCGGCCCCGTCGACCGTCGCGCGGACCCGGACGGGCTGCGTCGGGTCGTCCTCGTCGTACGCCCAGCCGCGCACGCGCACGCCGCCGCCCGATCCGGCCACGAGTTCGAGGGAGCCGCGCGGCGACATCTGCGGGGTGGCCGCGCCGAGTCGGGCGTTCGCGACGAGGGACTGCGCGTACGTCGACCACCACTTCCCCGCGGCCGGTCCGCCGTTGCAGGTGCCGTCGCTCGCACCCGGGGTCTTCACCCAGAGCAGGGCGTCGAGCGCGGTGCCGTCCGCGACGACCCGCGGCGTGGTGCCGAGTCCGGCGCCGGGTGGGTTGCACCAGGTGCCCCGCCAGCCCTGCCCGTTCCGCGAGGTGTCGATGACGTAGTGCGAGCCCCCGGTCGCCGCGGAGACCTTCTGCGCGTAGGCCTCTTCCTGGGCGGTCGGGTAGAAGTTCGCGACGTTGGTGAAGAACCCGCGCGCCTGCCGCACGCCCGCACTGTCCAGGCGGGCGGCCATCGTCGCCGGCTGGACCCAGTTCGAGTTGCCGGCGTCCAGGTAGGCGGGCACCCCGGCGGCGGTCAGCCCGGCGACCGTGCGGGACAGGATCCGGTAGCGCTGCTGGTCGAGGGCCTGGTCGCACGCGGCGTTGCTGAGCATGGCGAGCGAGTCCGGCTCGACGATCACCGCGACACGGTGTCCGGCGACGGCGGCCGTGACCTGGTCGACCCACGCGTCGTAGGACGCCTCGTCGAACCCACCGGCGGAGTACCCGCCGCAGTCCCGGTCCGGGATCGCGTACAGCACGAACACCGCGGTGGTGCCGGACTGCTCGGCCCCGCTGACGGCGGTGTCGATCGTCTTCCGCAGCACCGTGCCCTGCGCCCACTCGCCGAGCCAGGTCGCCACCGGGTAGCGGGCGATCGTCGACGCGGCCGAGGCACCGGCCGCGTCGGACCCGGCGAGCGCGGTCGCGGCCTTGGCGGCCTCGCTCGTCGGGGAACGGTACGGCCCGGCTCCGTACAGCGACGCGGCGGTCGCGGAACGGATGTCGGTCGCGGACGTCGCGGACGTCGCGGCGGACGCGGTGGTCGTCGGCAGCAGCGCCCCGACGACGGCGGTGAGCGCCACGGCGGCGGCGCAGACGACGGCACGGCGCGGACGGCGGTGCATGGACACACTCCTCGGACGGTCGACCCCTGACCGGTCCATGGGAACACGCGGTCGGCGGCGTCACCACCCGCCAGAGCGGGTGCCACCCGAGGGGGTGTCGGCACTCCTGGGGACCGTCCCGGACGTCCGGGTCGCGACCCCGTGACGGACGGGAGGCCCGTGGCGGCGCCCGCCACGGGCCTCCCGTCCGGTCCCCGTCACGTCGACGGGCCGCCGCTCAGTCGTCGAAGTGCGCTGCGGCCGCCCGTGCGCGGTAGACGACGTCGTCGACGTCGTCGCCGATGACGGTGACGTGGCCGATCTTGCGACCCGGGCGCGGGGCCTTGCCGTAGAAGTGGTACTTCGCCTCGGGGAACGCCTCGAGTGCTGCCGGGTAGCGCGCGGCGAGGTCGCCGTCCGCCGGACCGCCGAGGACGTTGATCATCACCGAGGCGGGGGCGAACGCGCCGGTCGCGCCGAGCGGCAGGTCGAGGACGGCACGCAGGTGCTGCTCGAACTGGCTCGTGGTGGCGCCGTCGATGGTCCAGTGCCCGGTGTTGTGCGGGCGCATCGCGAGCTCGTTGATGAGGATGCGCTCGTCGTCGGTCTGGAACAGCTCGACGGCCAGCACCCCGGTGACGCCGAGCGCCTCGGCGATGCGGACGGCGATCGACTCGGTCAGGTCGGCGATGCGCCCGGCGCTGTCCGGCGCCGGCGCGATGACCTCGGCGCAGACACCGTCGCGCTGCACGGTCTCGACGAGCGGCCAGGCGACGACCTGGCCGGAGGGACGCCGGGCCACCGACTGCGCGAGCTCGCGGGTGAAGGGCACGAGCTCCTCGACGAGCAGGGCCTGGTCGCCACCGGCCTCGGCGGTCGCGATGAACCAGTCGTCGACGTCCGAGGCGTCGGAGACGACCCGCACGCCCTTGCCGTCGTACCCGCCCCGCGGGGTCTTCACGACCGCACGACCGCCGTGGTCGGCGAGGAAGGCGCGCAGCTCGTCCTGGTCGTGCACGGCCGCCCAGTCCGGCACCGGCAGCCCGAGCTCGGTCAGGCGGGTGCGCATGGTGATCTTGTCCTGTGCGACGGCGAGGGGCTCCGGGCCGGGGCGGACGGCGACGCCGGCGTCGACGAGTGCGCGGAGGACGTCCTGCGGCACGTGCTCGTGGTCGAAGGTGACGACGTCGACCTGGCGGGCGAACGCGAGCACGGTCTCGACGTCGTGGTAGTCGCCCTCGGCGGTCGCCGCGATCGCGGCGGACATGTCCGGCCCCTCGGCGAGGACCCGGATGTCGATGCCGAGTTCGACGGCGGCGGGCACCATCATCCGTGCGAGCTGTCCTCCGCCGATGACCCCGACGCGCAACGCCATGCTGTGTGATCCTTCCGGCACTCACACCGGGCGGCGAGAGCGCGTTGTCTACAATCGTTCTTCGGGTCCGCGGTGCGTGACCCGTCCCAACTCTACGGATCCTGGAGGGCTCGTGCGGCGCCTCATCGCCCAGTTCGCACGCTTCGGCCTCGTCGGAGCGGTCGGCTTCGTCGTGGACACGACGGTGTTCAACGTCCTCCGCAGCACGGTGCTCGACCCGGCGGACGTCCACTCGGGTCCGTTCTGGGCGAAGGTGGTCTCGACCGCGGTCGCCATCTTCGTGAACTGGATGGGCAACCGCTACTGGACCTTCCGCGAGCAGCGCCGCGCCGTCGCCACCCGCGAGGGCATCGAGTTCGTCGTCGTGTCGCTCGGCGGCATGGTCATCGCGCTCGCCTGCCTGGCGGTGTCGCACTACGCGATGGGGCTGACGTCGGTGCTGGCCGACAACGTCGCGAACATCGTCGGGCTCGTGCTCGGCGCGGTCTTCCGGTTCTGGCTGTACAAGGTGTGGGTCTACCACCCGGAGCGCACCGGCGAGGCCACCGCCCCGGGCAGCGCGACGCCCATGCACGCCGCGGCGCCGTCCGACGTCGTCGACGGTGCGGCGGACGCCACGGCCGTGCCCGGGCCGCAGGTGAGCGGCGACGCGCGACCGTAGGATCGGTCGGGTGACGGCCCCCACGACCACCACCGGCTCCCCCACCACCGACTCCCCCGCCGCGCCGCCCCCCGCGCCGCCCGGTGGGAGCGCATCGCCATCGCCGTCGTCACCGCGACCTTCGGCCTCTGGCTCGTCGCGTGGGCACTCGTCGTCCCGGTGTTCGAGGCACCGGACGAGACCGCGCACATCGACGCCGCGGTGCACGTGGCACTCGGCGGCGAGTGGGTCGACCCGGGCGCGCTGCAGGTCTCGAACGCCGTGCAGGCCGCCAAGGCCGAGCAGGCGACGAAGCCGGCCGACCAGTGGTCCACCGTGAGCGGCCTGCTGCAGGGCGCACCGGGGCCGTCGGCGACGGTCAACCAGATGACCCAGCACCCGCCGACCGCGTACCTCGCCGGCGGACTGGTCCTGCGGGCCGTCGACTACGGCGACCTGCGCTGGGACCACGCGTTCCTGGCGCTCCGCCTCGCCGACGCCCTCGCCGTGACGGCCCTGCCGCTGCTGGTGTGGGCGTCCGTCCGCCGGGTGACCCGCTCGCCGCGGGCCGCGCTGGTCGGTGCGCTCGCGCTGTTCGCGACGCCGGAGCTCGCGTCCATCGGCTCGTCGGTGTCGAACGACGCCCCCGTGCTGCTCGTCGCGGGTGTCGTCGCCTGGCTGGCGACGCGCCTGCTCACCGGCGACACCCGCTGGCGGACGACGATCGCGTTGGCCGTGGCCCTCGGTGCGCTCGTCTGGATCAAGGGCACCGGTCTGCCGGCGGTCCCCTTCGTCGCCGTGGTCGTGCTGTTCGCCGGCGCCGGGGTGCTGTCCCTGCGGCGACGGGTGGTCCGCACCGTGGTCGCGATGGCGGTCTCCGGCGGGATCGGCGCGTGGTGGTGGGTCCACAACTGGTTCGCCTACGGCCGCGTGCAGCCGAACGGGTACACCGCGATGCGGCCCCCGAAGGACTTCCCGCCGGGTGAGCACCCGACCCTCGGGCACTTCCTCGACGTGTCGTGGGGCACCCTCGCCCGCACGTTCTGGGGCAGCTTCGGCGGCCGGGCGCAGGTGAGCATGGGCGACCTGCTGACCGCCGTCCTCACGCTCGTCGCGCTCGTCGTCCTGGTCGGCTGGGCGTTCCGCCGCGGCCCGCAGCTCCGGATCGCGCTCTGCCTGGCGGTGTTCCCGGCGCTCCTGATCGGCATCCAGAACCGCACGAGCGCCCACTCGTACCTGACCACCACCGAGGTCGCCGCCACGCAGGGTCGCTACTACTTCCCCGCGATCGTCTGCCTCGTCGTGCTGAGTGCCCTCGCCTGGCGACGACTCGTGCCGGCCGGCCGTGCGCGGTCCTGGGCCGCCGTCGCTCTGGCCGTGCTGCTCCCCGCGGTCGGCGTCTACGGCTTCGCGGTGGCCTCCGCCTGGTTCTGGAACGCCGCGCTGTTCCCGGTCACCGGCCGCGGGCTCCTGCGGTACTCCGAGCTCGGCCCGGTGCCGCCCGCCGTGCTCGCCGTCGTGGTGGTCCTCGTCGCGGCCGGCCTGGTGGCGTCGGTCGTGCGGGTCGCCCGCGCGGGCCGTCGTGGTGCGGTCGACGCCCCGGTCGCGGCTCGCTGACGGCGCCGCTGGGTCGTCGTGGCGGCGCTTGGTGAGCAGGAGATGTCGGGTCCGCCGCCCCGACCCGACCTCTTCTGCTCACTGAGCGGGAGCGCTGGCGCCACATCGCGGGTGCGTTGCCCGCTGCGTCGCGACGGCACTCGGTGAGCAGAAGATGTCGAGTCCGCCGCCCCGACCCGACATCTTCTGCTCATGAACGGGAGCACGGGGCATCAGGCCGCCGGTGCGTTGCCCGCTCCGCCGACATGACGACACCCGGGAGCGCGGTGCGCGAGCGCCGATGCGTTGCCTGCTGCGTCGACGTGACGACGTCCGGTGAGCAGAAGATGTCGAGTCCGCCACCCCGACTCGACCTTTTCTACTCACTGAACGGGAGCGCCGGGCATCAGGCCGCCGGTGCGTTGCCCGCTCCGCCGACGTGACGACATTCAGTGAGCAGAAGATGTCGAGTCCGTTACCCGGACTCGACCTTTTCTGCTCACTGAACGGGAGCGCGGGGCGTCAGGCCCGCGGGCGCGCTGCCCATCGCATCGCCGCGACAGCGCCCGGAGCGCGGTGCGCGCCGCCGGTGCGCTGCCCACCGCGTCGAAGCGACGACATCCGGTGAGCAGAAGATGTCGAGTCCGCCACCCCGACTCGACCTTTTCTACTCATTGAACGGGAGCGCGGGATGCCGGGCCGCGAGTCCACCACCCCGACTCGACGTCTTCTGCTCACCGAACGAGAGCGCGGGGGCCGGGCGTCAGGCCGCCGGCACGCCGCTCTCGACCGTCGAGGGGTCGTCGGTCGGACGGCCGCGGCGGAACCACGTGGGGGCTGCGGCGCAGAGCAGGAACAGGCCGTCGACGGCCAGGCTCCAGACGCGGGTGACGACGACCACGACGAGGGCGACGGAGGGCGGCATCACGAGTGCGAGCAGCAGGGCCTGGACGCCCTCGCGAACGCCGAGGCCACCCGGGGCGAACACGGCGAGCATGCTGATCGCCGACGCCATGCTCGCGGCGCCGATGACGAACGCCGCGTCGGTGAGCTTCAGCGACGGGTACACCGCCAGGGTGATGAAGTAGTAGGCCGTGCCGGAGAGCACCGCACCGGCGACGTACAGGCCAGCGCCGCCGAGGACCGTGCCGAGGTTCGGGCGGACGTCGGCTTCGAGGGGCTTGCGCCGCAGGATCTTCAGCGCGATGCCGATGAGGAACACGAACACCTGCGGGATGAGGCAGACGACGCAGCCGACGAACGCTGCGATCATCAGGACGATGAGCCAGCCGTCGAGCTGGTGGGTGCGCGGGTCGATGAGCAGCAGCACGAGGGCCAGGGCGAGCGTCGCGGCGATCTGCAGGGCGCCCTCGAGCAGGCCGCTCACACCGAGCCGCGCCTTCGAGACGCCGTGCTTCGACGCGAAGTAGACCTTGCCGATGATCCAGGTCGCGGCGCCGGGGATGTACCGGCCCATCCACGACTTCGCGTAGACGTAGGTCAGGGTGACGCCGCTGCCCTTCAGGCCGGTCGCCCCGAGTCGGCGGAGCAGGTAGAACCAGATGCCGACGCCCCAGTAGCGGAAGCCGAGGCTGATGAGCGTCGCGACGACGACCCACGACCACTGCCAGTCGAGTCCGGCGAGCTGCGCCCAGTCGACGTGCCGGACGTACAGCACGAGGAACACCGCGAGCAGGACGTAGAAGACGATCGGGATCGCCCGCCCGAGGATCCGTCGCGCCCTGGACGGACGCTTCCCCTCGGTCGCGGGGGTCTCGCTGGTGGTTCCTGACAAACGACTCTCCTGCCGGGTCTCGGGCACAGGTCATCGTAGACGCAGCGTCGCCCGGCTCCCTGCGTCGCCGCTCGGACGGACCGCTACCGGGCGAGCTGCACGATCTGGACGCGGCACGGGATCTCCGGGTCCGTGGAGCGGTCGGCACTGCACGAGATCGTCGCGTCGTAGGTGCCGACGAGCTTCCCCGCCACCGAGTAGTCGCGGGCCGGTGCGGTCGCCGGGTCGAACTGCACGAAGTACTGCACGCCCTCGTCGATGAACAGGCTGCGCATCGCGTCGGAGTGGTACGTGTAGCCCTGGCCTGAGCGACCGTACACGTGCGTGTCGGTCAGGAACGCGAGCGACGAGAGCGAGCGGTAGTTCGAGCCGATGACGTTCGCGCCCTCGGGCAGGGCGCCGCTCGCGCGGATCTGGTCGGCGAGCCGGACGAGTTCGGGGACCTCGGTCGGCCCGAGCACGCGCAGCGGCTCGGTCCGGTTCACCGACGGGTAGAACGGCGCCGGCGAGCCGACCCAGTTCTGGGTGAAGGAGGCGACCGGGACGACGGCGATCGCCAGGCACGCGACGACGGCGCGGACCGCCCCGCGTCGACGGACCAGGCGCCAGACCGCCGGCAGCATGAGCGCGCCGATCATCGCGGTGAGGTAGAAGAGCGGCCAGTAGTACCGGGCGTTGCCACCGCCGCTCGACGACGACGTGATCATGCCGTAGCCGACGAAGTACACCAGGGTGGTCGCGGCGACGATGCAGGTGAACGCGTAGCGGCGGAAGCGCACGACGCCGATGACGAGCGCGGCGGCGAAGAGCAGGGCGATCGGCGCGGCGAACGGCGCGAAGGTGCTGATCTTCTGCAGGTAGTAGGGCAGGGCGAGCATGCGCTCGTGCAGGTAGTAGGCGGCGCGGGCGGGGATGCCCGACTCCTTCGTCACCCGCGGCCCGGTGTCCTCGGTGGTGCTGGTCGCGGCCGGCGGCACGACGTCGGGGTCCGGGTTGTCCATCGGGCCCTGCTTGTAGACCGACGGCGTGAAGTCCTCGTTCGGCGAGAAGGCGTGCGGGTTCGGCGGGACGGGCAGGAAGGGCCAGTCGGTCGCGCGCCCGCCGTCGTCGAACTTCGAGCCGATGTTCACGGACAGCGACGACCCGAGGGTCACCGTGCCGTACTTCACGGTCAGGGCACCGACCCAGGGGGCGATGACGACCGCGAACACGACGATCGTCGCGACCGGGGCGGTCCACCAGTGCCGGACCGGCTCACGCCGGCGGCGGGCGGACCACACGCGCAGGAGCAGCCAGAGCACCACGGCGCCGATGGCGACCGGCAGCAGGAACAGCTTGGTGAAGTACCCGAGGGCGGCGACGGCACCGAGCACCGCACCGGAGACGAGCCGAGCGCGCCGCGTGCCGTGCAGCGCCTGGTCCGCCCAGCGCAGGGCCCACAGGAAGCCGACGATCCACGCGACGACCAGCAGGTCCGGCGTCTGCACCGACACCGCGCTCATCAGGGCGGGGATCGACGTGACCATGAACAGCACCGCCGGGACGATGCGGTGGTTCTGCGACCAGACGAGCCACCCGCCGATTCCGAGCACGACGGCCACCGCGAAGCAGTTCACGACCGCGAAGGCCGTCTGCAGGCCGAGGCCCGCCGCGACGAACGGCGCCATCATCCACGAGACCAGCGGCGACCAGTAGGCGTTGATCGCATCCGGCAGCCAGCCGTTCGCGTACTCGCGCGCGATGCCCATGTACGAGATGCCGTCGACGTTCGTCACCCCGAGGCGGTTGTGGTACGCCACGGCGGCGCTGAGACCGACCCCGACGACCACGAGGACGGCGAGCACCAGGGGCGCCACGACGTGTCGGTACCGCCGTGTGCCCGCCTCCGGACGCCGTCGGACGGGCTCGGAGGTGATCTGCGGTGCTGCGGGCGTCGTCACGGTCACGTGCTTCATCATGACATCCGTTCGCTCGAGCGACCGCACCGCGGCGGATCGCGTGCCGCGGTCGGCGTGTGGGAGACTGCCTGCGACCCCGCTCCGACCACCACGAGGACGTTCGTTGGCCACCGAAACCCGCGCAACCGATCCCGCAGCCGAGACGCCGGTCGCCGCTCCCCGGTCGGGCGGTCGGCTCGAGTTCCCGTACCTCGACGGCCTCCGCGGCCTGGCGGCGCTGGCCGTGGTGTTCTACCACGCGTACCTCTTCACCGGGATGAAGGGCACCGGGCCGACCGAGCTGCCCTGGCTCCGTCCGTTCATCGGGTGGGGCTACCTCGGGGTCCCGCTCTTCATCGTGCTGTCCGGGTACGTCCTGATGCTGCCCGTCGTGACCCGGTTCGACCGCTACCGACTGCCCGGTGGGTTCTGGAAGTTCATCTGGCGCCGCGCCCGACGCATCATCCCGCCGTACTGGGCGTCGCTCGTCGTCTTCGCGCTCATCATCCTGTTCGTCCCGGTGATGGGACAGCCGGGCGGCACGCAGTGGGACACCAAGCTGCCGATGGGCTGGGGCACGTTCCTCACCCACCTGTTCCTCGTGCACGACTTCTTCCCGCAGTACATCGGCAAGATCAACGGGCCGATGTGGACCGTGGCGGTCGAGTGGCAGATCTACTTCCTCATGCCGCTGCTGATCCTGCCGCTCTGGAAGGTCTTCGGCGGGTGGGCGACCGCCTCGTCGCTGGTCCTCATCGGCATGTGGATGGGGTCGGAGAGCCGCTACTCCTGGATGCACCCGTGGTTCGTCGGCCTCTTCGCGGTCGGCATGCTCGCGGCCGAGCTGACGGTGAAGGCCCGCGACGAGCACCTCACCGGCAAGCTCGACTCCTCGAAGCTCGGCGGTCCCCGCTGGCAGGGCGGCGTGTTCGTCGCGGCGATGTTCGTCGGCATGCTCCTGGTGTTCTTCCGCAACCGCGACTACTGGCAGCACCAGACCTGGCCGTCCGAGGTGGTCCTCGGCATCTTCGCCGGCATCCTGCTGACCTGGATGGGGCGCCGGGCGGTCACCGGCCAGCACACCTGGCTCGCGCGGTTCTTCGCGTGGAAGCCCTTCGTGCTCGCGGGCCTGGTGTCGTACTCGGTGTACCTCTTCCACAGCCCGTTGCTCGGCCTCGGCAACCTGCTGCTCCTGCCGGTCGGGCTGTCCCCGAAGTGGCAGTTCCTGATGATGGTCGTCGTGGTGATCCCGGTCACGCTCGCGATCTGCGTGGGCATGTGGTGGCTCGTGGAGCGCAACTTCCTGAACCGTCGGCAGAAGCACGCCACGCAGGAGGTCTCCTCGCGCGGCCGGGTGCCCGAGGTGGAGATCGACGACACCGACGGCGCACGCCCGGCCCGCGAGCACCGGTAGCACCGGTAGCACCGCGAGCACCGGGGCGCGGCGTTCGGCAGCAGGGACCAGCGCGACAGGCCGGCGGGCAGCAGCAGCAACCGCGACGGGCCGGCCGCCCGCAGCAGCGACCACCGCGACGGCCCGCGTGCGCCAGGCGGACAGGTGTCGCCGGATCCCGGTAGCATCGCTCGGACCGCGGCGTGGGAGATCAGGCCCCCACGAGCATCTCGACAGGGAAGACGAGACCACATGCGCGCACCCATCACCAGGCTCATCGGACTCGGCACCGCTGCCGCCGTCGCCGGGGCCATCACCTTCGGCAGCGGGCCGCTCGTCGCCGCGGCGGCACCGACCGCAACGGCCGCACCAGCCGCACCGGCAACGGCAACGGCACCGGCACCGGCAACGGCAACGGCAACGGCAACGGCAACGGCACCCTCGGCGTCCTCCGCCGCGACGACGTCGGCTCCCGCCGCCCCGGAGCAGGAGCTCTCCATCGCCGAGATGGACCGCACCGGCAACCACACCATGGGCGCCGGCATCGCCGCGCACGCCGGTGAGACGCACGTCACCGTCGCTCCCGGCGGGGTGAGCGCGCAGTCGCTGAGCACCTCCGCCGCCGCGAAGGCGTCCGGCCCGCCGCCCGGCCGCGTGCAGGGCTTCGACATCAGCGCCTGGCAGCCGAGCGTCAACTTCCTGCAGTCGTACCGGAACGGGGCGCGCTTCGTCTACGTCAAGGCGACGGAGGGCACGTCGTACGTCAGCTCGACGTACAAGCAGCAGTACGCGACCGCCAAGCAGCGCAACCTCATCCGTGGCGGCTACGTCTACGCGCAGCCGAGCCAGGCGAGCGGGGCGGCCACCGCGAACTACTTCTTCGCGCACGGCGGGCAGTGGTCGAAGGACGGCAAGACGCTCCCCCCGCTGCTCGACATCGAGTACGGCAGCGCCGCGCAGGGCACCTGCTACGGGCTGAGCTGGGGCCAGATGCGCAACTGGATCAAGGACTTCTCGAACACGGTCCACAAGAAGGTCCACCGCTACCCGGCGATCTACACGACGACCGACTGGTGGAAGCGCTGCACGAACAACAGCAACCAGTTCTCGAAGAACGCGCTGTTCGTGGCCCTGTACCCGGTGCACGACTTCACGACGCCGGGCACGCTCGGCCGCAGCTGGTCGAAGTGGACCTTCTGGCAGTGGGCGTCGAGCGGCACCCTGCCCGGTGACCAGGACGTCTACCGGAACTCCATGACGTACCTGAAGCGCTTCGCGGCGAAGACGGAGTGACGGCGCCGGCGCGCCCCGTCAGGAACGGGTGCGCGCGCTGCGGCCCGTCGCCCAGCCGACGGCGAGCAGCACCAGACCGATGACGGTGACCGGTGCGCCCGCGAAGACGAGGAACGCCGCCCCGAATGGGAAGCTCCCGCCGGTGGCGGCGGACACGACGAGGATCAGCGCCCCGACAGCGGCGACGGCGCCGCCGGCGGCGGCGACGATGCCACCGGCGAGGACGAGGGAACGACGTTCGGTCACGGCGCTAGCACAGGGGACGACGGACAGGAGGCCCGTGGCGGCGTCGCCACGGGCCTCCTGTCCGTCAGGTGCGTGCGGTCGCGGGCCGCACGTCGTGCCGGTGGTCAGCGGACGTCGCGCGTCGCCTCGGCGAAGTCGGCGTCGAGCGCCGTCGCCATCCGGGCGACGCCGTCGGCGAGCTGCTGCCGGACCGCGTCGCGGTCCGCGTCGAGCCGCTCGAGCTGCGCGGTGACGTCGTCGACGAAGGTCGGCTCGAGCGCCGACTCGATCGGCTTCGAGAACTCCTGCTGCCCCATCTGCTCGAAGAACAGCCGCCCCTTGTCGACGTAGTAGAGCACCGCGGCCGGGACGCCCGCGATCGTCGCGACGATGGCGGAGTGCAGGCGGCTCGCCAGGAACAGCCGGCTGCGGGACATCAGGCCCGCGTACTCGGACGGCGAGAACGCGTCGGCCTCGACCACGTGGGTGCGGTCGGCGTGCCGCATGAGCGCGATGACCTCGCGGGCGAAGGCGGCGTCGCCCTCGGATGCCTCCATGTGCATCGGGTAGAACACCACGTCGGCGTCCCACCGGTCGATGACGCGGTCGGCCAGGTCGGCGACGGCCTGCCGGTAGGTGACGAGCTTGTCGCTGTCGACGCCGGTCTGGCGGAAGCGCTTCGGCAGGAACCGGAAGGGGATCCAGCCGCTGCGCTTGTAGTGGAACCAGCGGCGGACGCCGAAGCCGATCGAGCCCTCGAGCCGGTCGGCGGTCAGGCCGGTGGTGCGCTCGAGGCGCTCGAGCACGTCGGCGTCGGGCGTGGTGACGGTGCCGACCACCGCGGGGTCGAACGACGACACGATCGGCGTCGTCACGCCCCAGGACAGCAGCTTCTCGCGGGACTCGTCGTCACGGACGGCGAACGCGCTGCACAGGTCGACGGTGGCACGGATGAGGCGCTTGCTGATGCCGGCAGTGGTCGGGCCGATGCCCTGGAACGCCCCGACGAGGTGCTTGTTCACCGCGCGGACGAGCAGCATCTTGCCGAACCAGTACACGAGGCCGAGCTTGTTCGTGTAGTCCTTGAGGATCTCGCCGCCGCCCCAGAGCACGACGTCGGCACCGCGGGCGGCACGCAGCAGGGCGAACAG
Organism: Curtobacterium sp. MCLR17_036; assembly: GCF_003234445.2. Lineage (NCBI taxonomy): Bacteria > Bacillati > Actinomycetota > Actinomycetes > Micrococcales > Microbacteriaceae > Curtobacterium > Curtobacterium sp. MCLR17_036. Next base: position 2,427,230 of record NZ_CP126269.1, read on the forward strand.
GTCGCCGATGCCGGTGCTGTACGGCGAGACCGGCAGGAACCGGATGCCGAACCACGCGGCGTCCCGCTCGGGGTACTGCGACAGGGAGACGATCTCGGCGTCCGGCCAGCGGCGGCGGACGAGTTCGACGTTGCCGGCGAGGATCGCCCGGTCCCCGCGGTTGTGGGGCGAATCGCTATTGTGGATCAGTACGCGCACGGGGCGAGAGCCTACCGGACCGTCCCCCGCCACCCCCGGAAAGGCACGATGTCCCGCACCGACCACACCGCCCGTCCCCGCCTGCTCGTCCTCGGTTCGACGTTCCCGGCGCACCCCGACGACGGCGTCCCCGCGTTCGTGCTCGACCTCGCTCACCAGGAGGCCCTGGGCTTCGACACGATGGTGCTCACGCCGCGGGTGCCCGGCGGCGCGCGGACCGAGCGGATCGGCGACGTCGGCGTCCGGCGCTTCCCGTACTTCCCGAAGGCGTTCGAGGACCTGGCCGACGGCGCGATCCTCGACAACCTCAAGGAGCGGCGCTCCCGGATCGTGCAGGTGCCGGCGCTCGTGCTCGCGCAGTACCTGGCCGTGCGCCGCGTGGTGCGGTCCGCGAAGCCCGACGTCATCCACGCGCACTGGGCGATCCCGCAGGCCCTGGTCGCGACGCTCGCAGCCCCCGGGGTGCCGATCGTGGTCACCACGCACGGTGGCGACATCTACGCCCTCCGCGCCGCGCCGCTCGTCCGGCTCAAGCGCTGGGTCTTCGGGCGGTCCGCCCACGTCACCACCGTCAACTCCGAGATGCGCGACCGCCTGACGGAGTGGGGCGTACCCGAGTCGCGGTCCACGGTGATCCCGATGGGCGTCGACCTCGGTCCGGCCCGCGACACCCGCGCCCGCGTGCCCGCCCAGGAGCACCACGTCGTGGCCGTCGGCCGCCTGGTCGAGAAGAAGGGCTTCGGCAACCTGGTCGAGGCGCTCCGCGGCCTCGGCGACGACGTGCCGTGGCGACTCACGGTCGTCGGCGACGGTCCCTACCGGGCGCAGCTCGAGCAGCAGGCGGCCGGGCTCCCCGTGACGTTCCTCGGCCAGCGCGGTCGCACCGAGGTGCTCGAGACCCTCGCGTCCGCGACCGTCGTCGCCGTGCCGTCGGTCCCCGCCGCGAACGGCGACCAGGAGGGCCTGCCGGTCACCCTGCTCGAGGCCGCCGCCGTCGGTGCCGCGATCGTCGCGAGCGACCTGCCCGGCATCCGCGACGTCGTCGAGGACGACGTGTCCGGCGTGCTCGTGCCGCCCGGCGACGTCCCGGCGCTCCGGGCCGCGCTGCAGCGCGTGCTCACCGACGACGCCGCACGTGCCCGCTACCAGGAGCGGGCCGTCGCGTCGGCGGCCGAGTTCTCGACGGAGCGGATCGGCGAGCGCTACCGCGCGGTGTTGTCCGACGCGATCGGCTGATCCCCGTCCGGGGTCGCCGTCGGCGCCGGTGCGGTCGGCGCCGGTGCGGTCGGCGCCGGTGCGGTCGGCGCCGGTGCGGTCGGTGCCGCCGTCGTGTCGTCCTGACCGCGCCGACGGAGGCCGTCGACCTCGCCGAGCACGAAGAGCGCGATCGTCACGGCAGTGAGGACACCCGCGAGCACCGTCGCGCCGAGCACCAGGGTCGCCGAGTGCGGCACGAGCGTCGCGCCGTCGAGGTGCAGGAGCGACCAGATCGGCACGAGGGCCAGGAGCGTCCACGCCGGCACGAGCACCACGGCCGCGCGCCGCGAGGCCCCGAGCCCTGCCGCCACCGCGATCGCGATCGGCACCCAGACCGCCAGCGTGTAGCGGTTGATCGGTGCACCGCCGCCGGCCATGTAGCGGATCTCGACGAGCACGAAGAGCACGACGACCGTCACGAGCATCGCGACGACGAGCGCGCGCGGCCAGGCCTCGGCGGACCGGACGGCGCGCTCCCGCCGCCTGCCCGTCGCGCGACGCGCCACGAGCACCACGGCGGCGACCGCCAGCAGCAGGAGCGGCACGAGCAGGAGCGTCCACGGCACGGGGTCGCGCAGGTCGAGCGCACCGCGGTAGAGCGCGAAGAGCTGCTTCCAGAAGGACGGCTTCGTCGCCACCTCGCCGTCGGTGAAGTGGGCGCGGGGCACCCAGCCCGGCCACGGCTTCGGCCGACCGCTGAACGACCCGGCGACGATGGTGTTGCGCACCCAGAACCACCCGGACGCCGCCGCGGCGGCGACCACGGGCACGAGCGCGACGACCACGCGGGCCCACACCCCTCGGAGCCGGCCGAGCCGGACCGTCCGGGCCAGCAGGAACGCCACCGCCACGGCCACCAGCCAGAGCGCGAAGGACAGCCGCGTGGTCATGCCGGCGGCCGTCACGAGTGCACCGCCAACGAGCAGCCGCGGTGTGAGACCCGAGCGCAGGGCGGCGCCGGCCACCCCGCACGCGAGGGCGCCGAGGAGCGCGGCGAGCGAGTCGTTGTAGACGACGCCGGCCTGCACGACGAGCACCGCGGTGAAGGCCGACACGACCGCGACGGTGGCCGGCAGCCGGCGGGCCGCCGGGAAGCAGCGCGACGCCGCCCAGGCCGCGGCGGGGACGATCCCGGCCACGACGAGCGCGTTCACGACGCGCGCTGCGACGACCGCCTGCACGGGGTGTCCCCCGTCGACGAGCGGGCCGACGAGCGGCGCGAGCAGGACGTAGTAGAGCGGCGGGTGCTGCGCGACCCACTGCACCGGCGGGTGGTGGCCGAAGCCGGGCCGGAAGCGCACCCCGTCCATCAGGACCGGCAGCTGCCCGTGCCAGACCCGGAGTGCGTAGTCGACGTGCGCCGACTCGTCCGTGCTGCTGAGCGGCTCGGTCGACGCGATCCGGGCGACGGCGGCGACGAGCACGAACAGGGTGGCCGCGAGCACGACCGGGGTGGCCCAGTCGCGCCCGCGCACGCCGTCGAGCAGGACGCGCCGCACCCGCAGGGCCACGGAGCGCCTCAGCGCCCCATGCCGCGGTACGTGAAGCCGGCTGCGGTCCAGGCGTCGCGGTCCAGGCAGTTGCGGCCGTCGACGACGACCGGGCCGGCGACGAGCGATGCCACCGTGGTCGCGTCGAGCTCGCGGAACTCGGTCCACTCGGTGAGCACGAGCACCAGCTCGGCACCGGTCAGCGCCTCGGACGCGCTCTCGGCGTAGTCGAGCTCGGGGTGCACGCGACGGGCGGTGCCGACGGCCTCGGGGTCGTAGGCCGAGACGGTCGCGCCGAGGGCGTGCAGTCGTGCGGCGATGTCGAGGGCCGGCGAGTCGCGGACGTCGTCCGAGTTCGGCTTGAAGGCCAGGCCGAGCACCGCGACGCGCTTGCCCGCGACGTCGCCGCCGAGCAGCTCCTGGGCGAGGTCGACGACGTGTGCGCGGCGGCGCAGGTTGGTGGCGTCGACGTCGGCCAGGAACGCGAGCGACTCCCCGACGCCGAGCTCGTCGGCACGGGCCTGGAACGCGCGGATGTCCTTCGGCAGGCAGCCACCGCCGAAGCCGAGGCCGGCGTTCAGGAACTTGCGGCCGATGCGGGCGTCGTGGCCGATGGCGTCGGCGAGCGCGGTGACGTCGGCGCCGGCGACCTCGGCGATCTCGGCCATCGAGTTGATGAACGAGATCTTCGTCGCCAGGAACGCGTTCGCGCTGATCTTCACGAGCTCGGCCGTCGGCAGGTTGACGACGAGCCGCGGCGTGCCGGTCGACAGCGCCTCGGCGTAGACCTCGTCGAGCGCGGCGACGGCACGCTGCCCGTCCTCGCCGTCCGGCACGCCGTAGACGAAGCGGTCCGGGCTGATGGTGTCCTGCACCGCGAAGCCCTCGCGCAGGAACTCCGGGTTCCAGACGAGCGTCGCGCCGGGGACGGCCGCCGAGACCTCGTCGGCGAGCCGCGCGGCGGTGCCGACGGGCACGGTCGACTTGCCGACGACGAACTCGCCGGCCGACAGGTGCGGGGTGAGCGCGGCGACGGCGGCGTCGACGTAGGTCAGGTCCGCGGCGCCGGTCGGGCCCTGCGGCGTGCCGACGGCGAGGAAGTGCACCTGGGCGCCGGCGACCTCGGCCATGTCCGTGGTGAAGCGGATCCGGCCGGACGAGAGCGCCTCGGTCAGGATCTCCGGCAGCCCCGGCTCGAAGAAGGGGGCCTCGCCGGCGGCGAGCCGCTCGATCTTCGCGGGGTCGACGTCGACGGCGACGACGTCGTGTCCGAGCTTGGCCATGGAGGCGGCGTGCACGGCACCGAGGTAGCCGCAGCCGATCACAGAGATACGCACGCGAAGACGCTACCGGTTTCTCACGCAGATGCCAGCACGGCCCCGCCGCCCGGCGCGGCCCCCGTCGTCAGGAGCGGACGTCGCCCCACGGCGGCCGCTCCGGGCCGCCGACGATCTCGTCCCAGTCCGGCTCGCGGTGCCGGCGCCTGGCCTCGTACGCCTCCACCAGGTCGTGCAGGACGGCGACGACGAGGTCGGCGTGCGGCACGTCGGCGAGCACCACGGCCGGGTCCTCACCGGGGAACACGAGCACGTCGCCGGAGCGGAACAGTCCCTGCAGCCCGCGGCGGCGCACCGTGACGTCGTAGCCGCGGGAGTGCAGCAGCTCGTGCCGGGTGCGGGTGCCGAGCCCCTGCACGACGACCAGGCGACGCGTCGTCACGATGTACCGCTCGGACATCCAGCGGAAGAGCGGGACGGCGCCGCCGACCACGACGAGGAGCACGACGAGGCCCGCCACGACGGCGTTCAGCCACGCGAGCTGGGCCTGGAAGACGCCGAAGCCGAACCCGCCGGCTGCGGTCACGAGCACGACGAACACGGCCGGGCGCACCAGGCGCCGAGCGTGCGGTCGCAGGCGCGCGACGACGCGTTCGGGCGGCGGCTCGGCGGTCATGCCGTCATGCATACCGCAGGTGGGTGACGTCCCCCACGGCGACGCCCCTCGCGGCGCCGGCTCGATCCCGGATCGTGATGCGGCCCTCGTCGTCGATGCCGGTCGCGTCCGCCTCCTCGACCGTGCCGTCGGGCAGCTCGAGGCGGATGCGGCGACCGATCGTGCCGCACGCGGCGCGGACGCGGGACCGGACCGTCTCGGCGGCGGGACCGCCGGCGGCCAGGGCGACCACGGCCTCCAGGAGGGCCCGGTGGAAGGCGGACAGGACCGCGTCGGCCAGGGTGGGTGCGTCGTCGACCGCGCCCGCCAGCCGCAGGGACGTCGACGTCGGCGTCGGCAGCCGGTCGGCGGGGATGGTGAGGTTGACGCCGGCTCCCACGACGACGCTGCCGTCCGTGGCGACCTGGCAGAGGATCCCGCACACCTTGTCGCCGGCGACCTGCACGTCGTTCGGCCACTTCACGACGACCACTGCGTCGGACGGCAGGACCGACGCGACGGCGTCGCGCATCGCCGCACCGGCAACGAGGGGCAGCCACCCGCGGTCGCGGTCGTCGAGGTCGGCCCGGACGAGCACGCTCGCAGCGAGCGTCTCGCCGGCGGGGGCGGACCACGAGCGGTCGAGCCGGCCGCGGCCGGCGGTCTGGTCCATGGTGGCGACGACGCTCCCGTGCTGCCGGCGGGGCGCGACGTCGAGCAGGTCCGCGTTGGTGGACCCGGTCCGCGCCGGCGTCGCGAGGGTCGCTCCGGACGCCCGGACCGCGGTGGCGGTGACGGGGAAGGACGACGACGCGGGTGTGGACATGCACGCAAATGTACGGCCAGGAACCGTGGGGGTCCTCCAACCGACCCCGTCCTGGCCGCCGGTAGGGTGAGCGGGTGACCACAGGAGACACCCCCGATCTCTCGACGACGGCCGGCCGACTCGCCGACCTCCGCGACCGGTACCACGAAGCCGTGACCGCCGCGGGTGAAGCCGCCATCGCGAAGCAGCACGCCAAGGGCAAGGGCACGGCGCGCGAACGCATCGAGCAGCTGCTCGACGAGAACTCCTTCGTGGAGTTCGACGAGTTCGTGCGGCACCGCACCACCTCGTTCGGCATGGACGCCAAGCGCCCCTACGGCGACGCGGTCGTCACCGGTGTCGGCACGATCCACGGCCGCAACGTCGCCGTGTACGCACAGGACTTCACGGTCTTCGGCGGGTCGCTCGGCGAGGTCGCCGGCGAGAAGATCATCAAGGTCATGCAGCACGCGCTGAAGACCGGTGTGCCGATCATCGGCATCCTCGACTCCGGCGGCGCGCGCATCCAGGAAGGCGTGGTCGCGCTCGGCAAGTACGGCGAGATCTTCCGCCTCAACACCCAGGCGTCCGGCGTCATCCCGCAGATCTCGATCGTCATGGGCCCGGCGGCCGGCGGTGCGGTGTACTCCCCCGCGCTCACCGACTTCGTCATCATGGTCGACAAGACCAGCCACATGTTCGTCACCGGCCCCGACGTCATCAAGACCGTCACCGGCGAGGACGTCGGCTTCGAGGAGCTCGGCGGCGCCCAGACGCACAACGCGGTCTCCGGTGTGGCCCACTACCTCGCCGAGGACGAGACCGACGCGCTCGACTACGCCCGCTCGCTCATCGGGTTCCTGCCGGACAACAACCTGTCCGACGCCCCGGCGTACGACGTCGCCCCCGAGCTCGAGACCACCGACGCCGACCACGAGCTCGACCTCGTCATCCCGGACTCGACGAACCAGCCGTACGACGTCACCACGATCATCGAGCACGTCGTCGACGACGGCGAGTTCCTCGAGGTCCAGCCGCTCTTCGCGCCGAACATCCTCATCGGCTTCGGTCGGGTCGAGGGCAGCACGGTCGGCATCATCGCGAACCAGCCGCAGGCCATGGCCGGCACGCTGAACATCGACGCCGGCGAGAAGGCCGCGCGCTTCGTGCGGTTCTGCGACGCCTTCGGCATCCCGATCCTCACCCTGGTCGACGTGCCCGGCTACCTGCCCGGCACCGACCAGGAGTGGACCGGCGTCATCCGCCGCGGTGCGAAGCTGCTGTACGCCTACGCCGAGGCCACCGTCCCGCTCGTCACCGTCATCACCCGCAAGGCGTACGGCGGCGCGTACATCGTCATGGGCTCGAAGCAGCTCGGCGCCGACATCAACCTGGCGTGGCCGACCGCCGAGATCGCCGTGATGGGCGGCCAGGGCGCCGTGAACATCCTGTACCGCGCCGAGATCAAGCGCGCCGAGGAGTCCGGCGAGGACGTCGCCGCCGTGCGCACGAAGCTCGCGAACGAGTACACCTACAACGTGGCGTCGCCGTACCTGGCGGCCGAGCGCGGCGAGCTCGACGGCATCATCCAGCCGCACGCCACGCGCGTCTCGGTGATCAAGGCGCTCCGGTCACTGCGCGGCAAGCGTGCGACGCTGCCGCCGAAGAAGCACGGGAACATCCCCCTCTGATGGGCGCGCACTGATGGGCCGTCACGCAGCCCCCGTCCCCGCGGACGAACCGGCGTCGGTCGCCGACGTCCACGTGGTGTCCGGCGAGCCGTCGCCCGAGGAGCTCGCCGCCGTCGTCGCCGTCCTGCAGCGCCAGGCCGACGAGGCAGCAGCCGCCGGCCGCGCCGAGGTCGTCGACCGGCCCCGGGCAGGCTGGGACGCCTCGGCCCGCGGCCTGCGACGCCCGCTCGACCACGGGCAGGGCGCCTGGAGCCGTTCGCTCCGCTGATGTACCCCTCCGGGGAGCGCGACCCGTCCGCGTTGCAGGCTGCACTTCCCGGTCGGTATCCCCTCGATCGGGGGACACGGGATGCGCAAACCGACCAGATCTGGGCGTTTTGTCCCCCGAAATGATGACTGACACGGGTTGCGGGTGGGGGCAGGATTGACGTGTTCGGTGTCCTTCTCTGAAGAACATCGCAGGTCGGTGGCCGACTAGGGTACGACGCCACCGTCCGCATCGAGGCAGGGCGACATTCGGGTTGTCGCTCAGTCTCGGGTCGTGAACGGGCCGGTCGGACTCCGACCGGCCCGTTCCCCGTTTCCGGGGCGTTCGCACGCGCACCCCCTCCGCGACGGTCCACGCGACGATCGACTCGTGCGTCGTCGGGACGGTCGCGCCAGCCGGCGACCGTCAGCCGTCGGCGCTGGCGCGGCGCGACCAGGTGGCGGACGGGAGGCCCGTGGCGCCGCCGCCACGCGCCTCCCGGCCTCCACGGACCGCGTCCGCTGCCGCGCGCACCAGCTCCGCGACGATCCACGTGACGATCACCACGTGTCGTGTCGGAACATGCGCACGCACCGCATGCACGCGCATGTTCCGACGCTCCACGCGTCGATCGCCTCGTGTCGTGTCGGAACGTGCGCAGTCGCCGCACGACCGCGCGCCCGGCGCAGGTCGAGCAGGCGGCCCGGCGTCAGACGGTCTCGTGCCGCGGGATCTCGAGCCAGAGGGCCACGGAGTCGTCCTCGCCGTCCTCGTCGTCGTCCATGCCGGCGCCGAGCGCGGCCGACTCGCTCGCCGCGCCGTCGAGCCGCAGGCCCACGACCGTCACCGCGGCCTCGGCGCCCTCGCCCACGGTGCGGACGATGACGTTGTCGGCGTCGCGGGCCTGCCGGAGCGCCTCGGCGATGCGCGCGTGGATGCGTCGGACGTCCTCGGCGTCGAGGTCGTCGAGTCCCCCGTCGTCGTGCAGCTGGACGGTCGCACCCCGTCGCCGCAGCTGCATGACCTCGTCGCGGACGTCGTCGGAGAGCAGCGACCTGCCACGGATCTCGTCGCGGATCGCCTGCTCGAGGTTCAGGCACTCGGCGCGGTCGGCCTCGTCGAGGTCGCCGCACGAGTCGATGATCCGCTGCAGCATCGGCAGGGCCATGCGGGTGGTCTGGCGCAGGCGGAACTGCCGCTCGAACACGTGGGCGTCCTGCGCGGCCTGCCAGTCGGCGGTCTCCTGTTCGGCGCGCACGAGCTCGCGGGTGTTCCGGGTGGCCCGGCTCATCGCCGCGGCGAAGACCGTCGCGATCGCGACCCAGGCCACGCTGCCGAGCACGCCGAGCGACCCGAGGGCGTCGAGCCCGGCCCACGCGACGGTGTGCACGGCGAGGAACAGCACGCCGACCCAGGCGAACGGGCCGCGGCCGCGCACCACGAGCACGACCATGAGCGTGCCGACGGCGGCGATCCACCAGGTGACGTAGCCCGCACCCGGGGTGAGCTCGCCGACGACCGGGGCGGACACGACCGGCATCACGAGCGCGGTCGCCAGGGCGAAGCACGCGCTCCAGACCGGCAGCACCTTGCCCGGCACGAACAGCGCGGTGCCGGTCGCCGCGGCGTACAGCACCATGCAGGTGATGACGGGGCCGACCTCGGTGACCCGCGACAGCGACGACAGCGCGAGCACCAGGTGGTAGACGGAGAAGAGCGAGGCGAGGCCGAGCGCGACGCTCGCCGGCAGCGAGACCCTCACGCGGATGCCCCCGATCCGGCCGCTGCCCCGGTCCAGCGCAGTTCGACGCGGGTACCGGCGCCGGGGGCCGTGTGCACCTCGGCCGTGCCCTCGACGGTGGTGATGCGCTCGATGATCGAGCGCCGCACGCCGAGCCGTTCGGACGGGATCGCCGCGACGTCGAAGCCGCGACCGTCGTCGCCCACCTCGACCCGGACGCCGTCGCCGCGCTGCTCGATCCGGACCCACCGGTCGACGTCGGGGCCGCCGGCGTGCTGCACGCTGTTCACGGCGGCCTGCAGCGCCGCCGAGGCGAGGGCGTCGGCGACGGCGGCCGGCAGCCGGAGCGGCGCGGCGTGCGCTGGCCGGGGCGGCACGATGCGCACCGGCGCGGCGAGTGCACCGACGGCGTCCCCGATCCGCGTGCGGAGCTCGGCGAGGGTCACCGGGAGCGCTTCGCCGGGTCCGTCCGTCGCGGCGGCCTCGAGGTGGTCGATCGCGTTCCGGGCCATCCGCGCGGCGAGCGTCTTCGCCTCGAGGGTGTCCGCGCGGGCGGCGGACAGCAGCGTCGTGAGCACGCTGTCGTGCACGATGGCGTCGACCTGGACCCGCTCGACCTCGGTCGCGTGCTCCCGGATCGCCAACGAGTACCGGCGGACGGCGGTGGACTGCGCGGAGTCGACGGCCGAGGCCGCGCGGCGCAGGACGACCGCGATGACGAGGACGGCACCGCTGAGCAGCGCCGTGTAGACACCGTCGAGCAGCGCGCGGGTCAGCCCGACCTCGCCGCCGACCGGCGCGAGGCGCACCACCACGTAGACCGCGGGGACGAGTGCCGTGTAGATCGTCGCGCGCCACGTGGCGAAGCCCATCGCTGCAGCGGTCGACCCGACGGTGCAGAACCACCACGGCCAGGGCTGCTGCCCCGCCGGGATCGGGTCCTGCACGGTGGCCGGCCAGCTGACGAGCGCGACGAGGAACAGCAGCGCGCAGACGATCTGCGCCAGCTGCGCGACCCGCGGCACGAACGCCGAGACGCCGACGAAGACGAACGAGGCGCCGAGCGCGAGCGCGACGAGCGGTCCCCAGAACGGGTCGAGCGACGGCAGCTGCTGCAGCACGGCCGGCGCGTCGACGATCCCGAGGCCGACCGCGGCCATGGCGAGCAGCACGGCGAACGCGCGCTCGACCGACGCCTGGGTGATCGAGGTGCGGACGTTGCGGGACGGGTCGCCGCCGAACGGTGCCGTGCCGTCGAGCCCCGGTGGGACCGGGCCGTGCTCAGGTGCGCCCGGCGAGGCGGGGACCGCACCGGCCCGGGCGCCCGCCCGCCCGACCGGGGGACGCAGCGCGCCGGCCCCGGGGCCCACCGCTCCGGCGAACCCGGGCGCCGGCTCAGCCGCGGTCGCCATCGGACTCAGCGACCGTCGCCGTCGGGGTCGATCCCCGAGTCGAGCCCGGGCAGGATCCCGTCCTCGACCGCGCGGCGGAGCAGGTCGACCTTGGTCGGCGCGGGCCGGCCGACCTCGACGTACTTCACGCGGATGCGGTCGAGGTACTCGCGGGCGGTGGAGTACCCGATGCCGAGCTGCTGCGCGGCGAGCTTGAGCGGCAGGCCCGATGCGTAGAGGTGCAGGATCTCCCGCTCGCGGCGCCCGAGCTGCGCCTTCGCGAAGTCCCGGTCGGCGTCGATCGCGCTCGCCCACTCGAGGTTGTTGAGGACGTCCCCGCGCGCGACGGTCGCGACGGCGGCCATCACGGTCTTCGTCGCCGAGGACTTCGGGATGACGCCGGCAGCCCCTGCTGCCAGTGCCTCGCGGACGTTCGCGACGCGGTCGGCGATGGAGTGCACGAGCACCGCCGATCCGGTGCCCTGCACGCCCTTGACGTTCTCGGTGACGGTCGAGCCGTCGCCGAGGGACAGGTCGAGGACGACGACGTCGACCTCTCGCCCGTCGAGGTTCTCGACGTACTCGGGGACGCTCGCGGCGGTGAGCACCACCTCGAACCCCTCGTTCTGGCACGCCGCCTGGATCCCGAGCCGGACGGACTCGTGGTCGTCGACGATCGCGACCCGGACCGGCCTGGTGGCCGTCGCGGGTGTCTCGTTGGTGGTTGTCGTTCCTGCTGCCACTGTGGCCTCTCGTCCCGATGCGCAGGCCCGGCCCCTGAAACCGGGTCGCCATCGAGTACCCAGGATACCCAGCCCGGACTCAGGTGGGGAGTCCGGACGGTGCGCCACGCGGCTCAGGTTCCCGCGCGCGGCCCCCGGCGGGACCCGCGCGACGCCGGGGCGACCTCAGCGCGTCGGCACGAGTCGGGCGACCGCCTCGAGGTGGTGCGTGTGCGGGAACAGGTCGAAGGCCCGCAGCGCCTCGAGCGTGTACCCCAGGTCCGCGAAGGTCGCGACGTCGCGGGCGAGCGCGACGGGGTCGCAGGCGACGTAGACGACCTGTGCGGGTGCCAGTGCCGCGATCTGCTCGACGACCTGCCGACCGGCACCGGCGCGCGGCGGGTCGAGGACGACCGTGCCGGCGCGGAAGCGGTCCTGCTCGGCGCGCGAGGCGTTGGCCACCGTGTTCGCGAGCCAGCGGTCGACGCGCCCGGTCTCGGCGCGGGCGCCGATCCACTCGGACAGGTTCTCCTGCGCGTGCTCGGTCGCACGCCCCGCGCTCTCGACGCTCGTGATGCGCGCCTTCGGGCCGACGAGGTCGCCGAGCGCTGCGGCGAGCAGCCCGACACCGCCGTACAGGTCGAGGTGGGTGCCCTCGGGGTCGAGGCGGTCGCGGTCGACCAGGTCCTGCACGGCCTCGGTGAGCACGGTCGCCGCGGCGCGGTGCACCTGCCAGAAGCCGTTGTCGTCGACCTGGAACGTGCGCTCCCCGACGACCTCGGTCACGACCGTGGGCTTCTGCTCGTCGATGACGAGCCGTGCCCCCTCGGACCCGCTCGGCGCGAGGACGTCGATCACCGACGAGCCCGGCATCACCCCGCGGCCGAGCGGCGCGCTCTGCTGCACCGCGGCGCTCGCGAGCGGCAGGCTCGTGACGGGGATGACGGAGTGCGAACGGGCGGCGAACGGGCCGGCGGTGCCGTGCTCGTCGACGTGCAGCCGGACGCGGGTGCGCCAGCCGAGGCCGTTCGCGGCGTCGTCGCCGGGCGCCGCCTCGACGACGACGTCGTGGCCGAGCACCTCGGCGAGGTCCGTGCGGGCGAACCGCGCGAACGCGTCGACGAGGACGTCGTGCTTCAGCGTGCGCTGGTGGGCGAGGGCGATGTGCCCGAACTCGGCACCGCCCGGGCGCGTCTCGGGGTCGCGGTCGAGCGCGGCCTCCGGCCAGACGTGGTCGACGCGGTGCTCGCTCGGGGTGACGACGCTGACCGTGTCGGCGCGCCAGAACGACTTCTTGCGGTCCTCGGTCACCCGGGCGACGACGCGCTCCCCGGGGATCGCGTCCGACACGAAGACCACCCGTCCTTCGTGCCGTGCCACCGAGATGCCGCCGTGGGCGATCCCGGTGACGTCGAGTTCGAGCAGCGTGCCGACGGATTCACCCATGGTGAGATGGTCCCATGCGTCTGTACCTCGCGAGTACATCCCCCGCCCGCCGAGCCCTCCTCGCCCAGTCCGGGATCGAGCCGGTGCTCGTCTCCCCCGGGGTCGACGAGGACGCCGCCGGTGCCGCCGCCGCCGCGTCCCTCGGCCGTGACCTGACCGGCCCCGAGCTCGTCTCGCTCCTCGCGGTCGCGAAGGCGTCGGCCGTCGCGGACGCCGCCGTCGCCGGCTCGCCGGTGGACGGCGTGGTGTTCGGCGGCGACTCCGCCTTCGAGGTCGACGGACGCCTGTACGGCAAGCCGCACGACCCGGCGGTCGCCCGGGATCGCTGGCGACAGATGCTCGCCGCCGGCGGCGGGACCCTGTGGAGCGGACACTGCGTCGTCGACCGGCGCCGCGATCTGGACCCGGCCACGGGACGGACGGGAGGCACGGGTCCGGCCCGCGCCGTGCCTCCCGTCCGCCCCCTGGTCACGTCGGCTGCCGGGGTCCCCGACCTGGGTGACGTCGCGCCCGGCGGTTCGGCGCTGGCCGCCGCGGGCGACCGCGTGGTCGCGGTCGACAGCGCGGTGCTCACCTTCGCCGACGACGTCTCGGCGGACGAGATCGACGCGTACGTCGCGACCGGCGAGCCGCTCGAGGTCGCGGGCGCGTTCACCATCGACGGGCGGGCGGCGGCGTACATCACCCGGATCGACGGCGCGCCCTCCGCCGTGATCGGCATGTCGCTGCCGGTGCTGCGGTCGATGCTCCTGCGGGGCTCCGGGATCGACTGGCACGACCTCTGGTCGCTGTAGACATCCACACTGTGCGGGGCTGGTTCTTTGTCGATGCCGGTCAATTCGTCCCGCGACCGCACGAATACGCTGATGTCTCATGCCCCGTATCAGCAAGGTCCTCATCGCGAACCGCGGCGAGATCGCCGTCCGCATCATCCGCGCGGCCCGCGACGCAGGCAAGGCATCGGTCGCGGTCTACGCCGACCAGGACCGTGACGCCCTCCACGCACGCCTCGCTGACGAGGCCTACGCGCTGAACGGCACCACGAGCGCCGACACCTACCTCGTCATCGACAAGATCATCTCGGTGGCCCGTCGCTCCGGCGCCGACGCCGTGCACCCGGGCTACGGGTTCCTGGCCGAGAACGCCGACTTCGCCCGCGCCGTCATCGACGCGGGGCTGACCTGGATCGGTCCGTCGCCGGAGTCCATCGAGCGCCTCGGCGACAAGGTCTCCGCCCGCCACGTCGCCGAGAAGGTGGGCGCACCGCTCGCTCCCGGCACCATCGAGCCCGTGCAGGACGTGTCCGAGGTCTTCGACTTCGTCGACCAGGTCGGGCTGCCCGTCGCGATCAAGGCCGCGTTCGGCGGCGGCGGCCGCGGGCTCAAGGTCGTGCGGGACCGTGCCTCGGTCGAGGAGCTCTTCGAGTCGGCCACGCGCGAGGCCATCGCGGCGTTCGGCCGCGGCGAGTGCTTCGTCGAGAAGTACCTCGACAAGCCGCGCCACGTCGAGACCCAGTGCCTCGCCGACGAGCACGGCAACGTCGTCGTCGTCTCGACGCGCGACTGCTCGCTGCAGCGTCGCCACCAGAAGCTCGTCGAGGAGGCCCCCGCGCCGTACCTGACCGACGCGCAGCAGGAGCGACTGTACGAGTCGTCGAAGGCGATCCTGCGCGAGGTCGGCTACGTCGGCGCCGGCACCTGCGAGTTCCTCATCGGGGCCGACGGCACCGTGTCGTTCCTCGAGGTGAACACCCGCCTGCAGGTCGAGCACTGCGTGTCGGAAGAGGTCACCGGCATCGACCTCGTCCGCGAGCAGTTCCGGATCGCCGAGGGCGGCACGCTCGACTACTCCGACCCGGCGCCCCGCGGGCACTCGTTCGAGTTCCGCATCAACGGCGAGGACCCGGGCCGCAACTTCTTCCCCGCGCCCGGCCCCGTGCACGCGTTCAACGCGCCGTCGGGCCCCGGCGTCCGCGTCGACTCCGGCGTCGTGTCCGGCGACGTCGTGTCCGGCTCGTTCGACTCGATGCTCGCGAAGCTCGTCGTCACCGGCGCCACGCGCGCCGAGGCCCTGGAACGCTCGCGTCGGGCTCTCGCCGAGTTCGAGGTCACCGGCCTGCCGACCGTGCTGCCGTTCCACCGCGCGGTCGTGTCGGACCCGGCCTTCGCGACCCCCGACGACGAGCCGTTCTCCGTGTACACGCAGTGGATCGAGACCGACTTCCAGAACGACATCCCGGCGTGGAGCGGCTCCCCCGAGGAGCTCCCCGCCCCGGCCGCCCGCGAGAGCGTCGTCGTCGAGGTGCAGGGCAAGCGCATCGAGGTCACGATGCCGTCGATCGTCGGCGGTGGCGTGGCCGCGGGTCGTCGTCCCGCCGGTCCCTCCGCTCCCCCGAAGCGCCGCTCGTCGGCCGTGCGCGGCGGCGTCGCGGGGTCGGGCGGGTCCGTCGCCTCGCCGATGCAGGCCACCGTCGTGAAGCTCGCGGTCGCCGAGGGCGACACCGTGGTGAAGGGCGACCTGCTCGTCGTCCTCGAGGCCATGAAGATGGAGCAGCCCGTCCAGGCCCACAAGGACGGCGTCGTCACGAGCCTGAACGCCCCGGTCGGCCAGACGATCTCGTCCGGCCACGTGCTGCTCGAGCTCGCGTAGCGGCGGCTGCGACGCGCTCCGCTGGCGCGAATCCTCTTTGCACAACCAAAGTCACCCCGAACCGCACGATCGCGTGGTTCGGGGTGACTTTGGTTGTGCGCCGTGCTCCGCCCAACGGCGTCATCGGAGTCTGTGGAACGTCCGAGTCGTCGTTGGCAGGCCTGCGGCGAGCAGGACTCCGCGCAATGTCTCGGCGTCGTTCGCCTCGTCCCAGCCGAACCGGCCGACGGAACGGACGTCGGGGTGCCGACGGAGTCGGTCCTCGCGACGCTTCTCCGCGACGACGACGTCGGCCGAGGACGTTCCCGCCGGGCGGAGGGCCGGGTCGGTGTACTTGCTCCGACCGTCGAACTCGAGGACCACACCGTGCTCGGGGAACCAGAAGTCGACCCGACCGATGAACCCCGCCGCGTCGCGGAACTCCTGCTGCAGGACCGGCCGAGGGGCGCCGACCTCGTCGAGCGCGACCCTCGCCACCGATTCGCCCGGCGATCCGCTGGCTGCGTCCGCGAGCTCGATCGCCACCTCGGCCCGATGCTTGCCGTGGACGGCCTCGCGGCTCGCCAACTCGAGCCGGAAGGCCCGCGGGGTGACGCCGCACCGCAGCGCCACGTCGAGGGCGGGCACCGAGATGCGGAGCTCGTAGGAGATCGCCACGTCGACGACGGTGGTGAGCAGATCGGTGAGGGCCCGCCCGTTCGCGACCATCACCTGGGTGCGCAGCGTCCTGCCCCTGCCCGGACGCTTGCGGACGTGCGTGAGCGCCTGCGAGGTCGTGCGTCGGGGGTCGATGACCTCGACGACATCCGGGAACTCACCGCGCCACGGTAACCCGTGCAGCGCCGCGGCCGAGGCGTGCGACACCACGAGCCGCCCGTCCAAGCGGTCATGGACGGCCTTGATGCGAGCGATGTGTCGCTCGCCGGGAGTCGCGCGACGCCAGTCGGCGGCGTCGACGAAGCGCCCGGGCGTGAGCCGGACCAGTCGTCCCGCGTCGACCCCACGACGGTGGTCACGACCGGTTCTGCCGGTCGGGTCCGCGGAACCGCCACGGATGATCGTGAGTCGTGTCATGCCGGTACGGTGCCCGGCCCACCGACGATGTCCTCGGCTCGACCACTCACCTGTGGACACAGTGCATCGGATGCCCACTTGTGGACGGCTACCGGCCGTGCGGCCGCGCACAACCAAAGTGACCGCAAACCGCGTGTTCGTGCGGTTCGAGGTCACTTTGGTTGTGGGAAGCGCAACGGCACCGCCCGGGGGCGGCCCGCGCCTAGGACACGAGCGGGCGCACCGCCTCGGCGAGGGCGTCGACGAGGCGCGCGGCCTCGGCGGGGGTCTCGGCCACGGTGTCGATGTAGACCTTGACCTTCGGCTCGGTGCCGCTCGGGCGGACGATGACCCGCGCGTCGCCGGTCAGGTCGTAGCGCAGGATGTCCGACGGCGGGAAGCCGTCGGCGCCGTCGACGTAGTCCGTGACGCCGAGCACGTCGAGGCCGCCGAGCGTCGTCGGCGGGGTGGCCCGCAGCGACGCCATGACCTCGCCGATGCGCGACAGGTCGTCCACGCGGGTCGCGACCTGCCCGGAGGCGAAGGCCCCGAACTCGGCGGCGAACGCGTCGAGCTGGCCGGCGATCGTCGAACCGGCCGCGGCGAGCTCCGACGCCAGCGACAGCAGCGCGAGCGCCGCCGAGATGCCGTCCTTGTCGCGGACGACCTCCGGGTCGACCAGGTAGCCGAGGGCCTCCTCGTACCCGAACAGCAGCTCGGGCACCCGCGAGACCCACTTGAAGCCCGTCAGGGTGTCGCGGTACTCCAGGCCGTGTCGCGCGGCGACGCGGGCGAGGGCGGGCGAGGAGACGATCGAGGCCGCGAGCGTGCCACGGACCCCGGCGTCGGACGCGCGGGCGGCGGCACGCCAGCCGAGCAGCCAGCCGACCTCGTTGCCGGAGAGCCGGCGGAACGTCGGAGCGCCCGAGTCGGAGACGGCGGGGACCGCCAGCGCCAGCCGGTCGGCGTCGGGGTCGTTCGCGATCACGAGGTCGGCGCCGACCGCGACACCGCGGGCGATCGCCAGGTCCATCGCGCCGGGCTCCTCGGGGTTCGGGAACGAGACCGTGGGGAACGCACCGTCCGGCTCGATCTGCTCCGGCACGACCGCCGGCTCGGCGAACCCGGCCGCGGTGAACACCGCGCGGGCGGTCTGCCACCCGACGCCGTGCATCGCCGTGTAGACGACCGTGGGCTGGTCCTGCGGGTCGAGCGCCGGGGTCGGCACCGTGGCGGCCGTCGCGGCGACGTAGGCGTCCACCAGGGCGGCGTCGGCGACCGTGTAGTCGGTCGCCCGCGGCAGGTCCGTGATCGAACCGGCCGCGACGGCGTCGATGGCCGCCGCGATCTCGCCGTCGACGGGCGGCACGATCTGGGAGCCCTCGTCGTCCTGCCCGAGGTACACCTTGTAGCCGTTGTCCCGCGGCGGGTTGTGGCTCGCGGTGACCATCACGCCGGCGCCGACGTCGAGGTGCCGCACCGCGAACGCGACCACCGGGGTGGGCAGGGCCGAGGGCAGCAGCGTGACCTCGAGCCCGAGGCCGCGCATCACCTCGGCGGAGTCGCGCGCGAACACGTCCGAGTTGACCCGGCCGTCGTAGCCGATCACGACGCTGCGCGAGCGTCCGCTGTCGATGAGGAACCGCGCCAGCCCGGCCGCCGCCTGGGTCACGACGACCCGGTTCATCCGCAGCGGCCCGTACCCGAGCTCGGCCCGGAGCCCGGCCGTGCCGAACGCCAGGCGCCCGGCGAAACGGGCCTCGAGCTCGTCGGTGTCGCCGGCTTCGACGACCCGCTGCAGCTCGTCGCGGGTCTCGTCGTCGGGGTCCTGCTGCAGCCAGGCGCGCGCGGCGTCGAGGACGCTCACAGGGCGGCCACCACGCGGGCGAGGAGGTCCGCGATCACCGGCTCGGCCTGCTTGCCGGCCTCGAGCACCTCGGTGTGGGACAGCGGCGTCGTCTGGATGCCGGCGGCGAGGTTCGTGATGAGCGAGAACCCGAGGACCTCCATGCCGGCCTGCCGCGCGGCGATGGCCTCGAGCGCGGTCGACATGCCGACGATGTGCCCGCCGATGGTCTTCGCCATCTGCACCTCGGCCGGGGTCTCGTAGTGCGGGCCGCGGAACTGCGTGTAGACGCCCTCGTCCAGCGAGGGGTCCACGCCGCGGGCGATCGCGCGCAGTCGCGACGAGTACAGGTCGGTGAGGTCGATGAAGGTCGCCCCCTCGAGCGGGCTGTCCGCGGTGAGGTTGATGTGGTCGCTGATGAGCACGGGCGTGCCGGGCGTCCAGTGCTCCTTGATGCCGCCGGCACCGTTGGTCAGCACCATGACCGAGGCCCCGGTCGCCGCGGCGGTGCGGACGCTGTGCACGACCCGGCGGACCCCGTGGCCCTCGTAGTAGTGCGTGCGGGCGCCGATGACGAGCGCGTGCCGGCCGTCCGTGAGGCGGATCGACCGGATGGTGCCGGAGTGCCCGGGGACCGCCGAGGCGCTGAACCCGGGGACCTGGTCCGCCGGGATCTCGGAGACGGTCTCGCCGATGATGTCGGCGGCCTTGCCCCAGCCCGACCCGAGGGTCAGGGCGATGTCGTGCCGCTCGATGCCGGACTGTTCGGCGATGACGGCGGCGGCGGCCCGCGCGACCTCGAACGGGTCGGCAGCGGGGTCGTTCAGCGGGTTCTCGGTGCTCATGCCCCCAACTCTAGAGGCGGAGGACCGCTCCGGTGGCGGCCGCCACACGCGCCTCAGTGCTCGCCTCAGTGCTCACCTCAGTGCTCATCTCAGTGCTCACCGAGCGCCCGGTCCACCGCCGCCGTGATCTCGCCCTGGTCGAAGTGGTTCCGGATCACGATCACCTCGGCGTAGGTGTCCCCGATCGCCTCGACGAACTCCTGGCTCGTCAGGATCACGTTGGCGTCCGCCGAGGCATCGCGCACCGAGGCGACGTCGGCCGCAACGACCTCGGCGTGCAGGCCGAGCGCGGTGAGGGCCTTCTCGGCGTTCACCTTGAGGATGCCGCTCGAGCCGATGCCCGCGCCGCAGATGGTCACGATCTTCACGCGGACACCCCCATGATGGCGCGGACCTCGTCCGCCGTGGTCGCCGCAGCGATCCGCCCGGTGACGGTCGCGTCGTTGAACAGGTTCGCGATCTCGCCGATCGACTCGAGGTGGGTGCCGACCTCGGCGACGGCGAGACCGAGCACGACCCGCACGGGGTCGTTGTGCGGGTGGCCGAAGGCCACCGGCGTCGCGAGCGTCACGACCGCGAGTCCGTCCCGCACCACGGCGCCACCCGGCCGGGCGTGGGCGAACGCGAGCCCCGGGGAGATCACGATGTACGGACCGTGCTCCTCGACCATGCCGATCATGGCGTCGGTGTAGTCGTCGGTCGTCGTCCCCGTCGCGACGAGCGCCCCACCGGCGAGACGGAGCGCGTCCCGCCAGGTGGGCGCGGTCGCACCGAGCACGACGGCGGCGTCCGGCAGCGGTGGCAGTCCCATCCGACTACGCCTCCGAGTACCCGGCCGTGATGGTGGCGATGATGTCCTCGCGGTCCTCGAGGGGCAGGAACGAGCCCAGCGCGGCGTTGATCTGGAACGCCGCCAGGTCGTCGAGGTCGTAGCCGAACGTGCCGGCGAGCAGCGCGAGTTCCTTCGACAGCGACGTCCCGCTCATCAGGCGGTTGTCGGTGTTCACCGTGACCCGGAAGCCGAGCTGGTACAGCACGTCGAAGGGGTGGTCGGCGAGGTCGTCGCCCCACGCGGCGATCGCCCCGGTCTGCAGGTTGGAGGACGGCGAGACCTCGAGCGGGATCTCGCGGTCGCGGACCCACGAGGCGACCTCGCCCAGCGAGGCCAGCGTCGAGCCGTCGCCCGCGTCGGACAGGGTGACGTCCTCGAAGATGCGGACACCGTGCCCGAGGCGCAGCGCGCGGCCGTCGACGAGCGCGGAGCGGATCGACGCGAGCCCGTCGGCCTCGCCCGCGTGCACGGTGACGGGGAAGAGCTCGGAGGCCAGGTGGTCGAAGGCGGCGCGGTGGTTCGAGGCGGGGAACCCGGCCTCGGCGCCGGCGATGTCGAAGCCGACGACCCCGTGGTCGCGGTGGCGCAGGGCGAGCTCGGCGATCTCGAGCGCCCGGTCGGCGTGGCGCATCGCGGTGACGAGCTGGCCGACGCGGATGCGCCCACCGGCGGCGTCGACCGCTTCCTCGATGCCGGCCTGGACCGCCTCGACCGTCTCGTCGAGGGCCAGGCCGCCCTGCAGGTGCTGCTCGGGCGCCCACCGGACCTCGCCGTAGACGACGCCGTCGGCGACGAGGTCCTCGACGAACTCCTTCGCGACGCGGTGCAGCTGCGGCGCCGTCTGCATGACCGAGGTGGTGACGTCGAAGGTCTTCAGGTACTCGACGAGCGAGCCGGAGTTCGACTGGTCCGCGAACCACTGCCCGAGCTCGGCCGGGTCGGTGGTCGGCAGCGTCACGCCCGCGGCACCGGCCAGCTCGACGATGGTCGCCGGTCGCAGGCCGCCGTCGAGGTGGTCGTGCAGCGAGACCTTCGGCAGGTCGTTGATGACCGCCCCGGCGTCGGGCAGGCGGTAGGTCGTGGCGTCGGCGCTCATGCGCCCAGGCTACCGGTGGTCACCGACCCCGCGCAGGCACCTGTGCACGACGGACGGTCAGCCCGCGATCCGCTCCCGCACGATCGGCCCGCGGGCCGCCACGGCGACGTCGGACGAGCCGATCGACCACGCGCCCTCGAGCGACTCGAGCGCCCGGTCGAACCGGGCTGGCTCGTCGGTGTGCAGCGTCCAGAGCGGCTGGCCCTCGGTCACGGTGTCGCCCGGCTTGACGTGCAGCTCGATGCCGGCGCCGGCCTGCACCGGGTCCTGCGCGCGGGCGCGGCCGGCACCGAGGCGCCAGGCTGCGATCCCGAACGGCAGTGCCTGCTGCGACGCGAGCACCCCGGACGACGGCGAGGTGACGACGTGCTGCTCGCGTGCGACCGGCAGCGGCGCCGACGCGTCGCCGCCCTGCGCCTCGATCATGCGGCGCCAGGTGTCCATCGCGCGACCGTCGGCCAGTGCGGCCGCCGGGTCGGCGTCCGGCAGCCCGGCCAGCGTGAGCATCTCGGTCGCCAGTGCCACGGTGAGCTCCACGACGTCGGCCGGGCCTCCGCCTGCGAGGACCTCCACCGACTCCCGCACCTCGAGCGCGTTCCCGATCGTCAGCCCGAGCGGGACCTCCATGTCCGTCAGCAGCGCCGAGGTCTTCACGCCTGCGTCGTTCCCGAGGTCGACCATGGTCTGCGCGAGCTCACGCGAAGCGTCGTACGAGGGCATGAACGCCCCCGACCCGAACTTCACGTCGAGCACGAGCGCACCGGTGCCCTCGGCGATCTTCTTCGACATGATGCTCGACGCGATGAGCGGGATGCACTCGACCGTGCCGGTGGTGTCGCGGAGCGCGTAGAGCTTCTTGTCGGCGGGCGCCAGGCCGGTACCGGCGGCGCAGATGACCGCGCCGACGTCCTGCAGCACCTGCAGCATGCGGTCGTTCGAGATCGACGCCTGCCACCCGGGGATCGACTCGAGCTTGTCGAGCGTCCCGCCGGTGTGCCCGAGCCCACGGCCGGACAGCTGCGGCACCGCGACCCCGAACGACGCCACGAGGGGCGCGAGCGGCAGGGTGATCTTGTCGCCGACGCCGCCCGTGGAGTGCTTGTCGACCGTCGTCTTGCCGAGCGAGCCGAAGGACATCCGCTCCCCCGACGCGATCATCGCGAGCGTGAGGTCCTTGATCTCCCGACGCTCCATCCCGTTCAGGAAGATCGCCATCGCCATCGCGGCCATCTGCGGGTCCTCGACGTAGCCGCGGGTGTACGCGTCGACGAGCCAGTCCACCTCGGCGGTGCCCAGGGCGCCACCGGAGCGCTTCGTGCGGATGAGGTCGACGGTGTCGAACGGCTCGACGGCCATGTCAGTGCTCCTGCTGGTAGGTGGCGAGGGTGCGCGGCCCGAACGCGTCGGGCAGGACCTCGTCGATGGTGCGGATGCCGGAGACCGTCTCGAGGAGCATCCCCTCGGTCGAGTGCTCGAACAGCAACTGCCGGCAGCGGCCGCACGGCATCAGGGTCGCCCCGTCGCCGTCGACGCACGTGAACGCTACGAGCTTGCCGCCGCCGGTCATGTGCAGCTGCGACACGAGCGAGCACTCCGCGCAGAGCGTCACCCCGTAGCTCGCGTTCTCGATGTTGCACCCGGAGACGATCCGGCCGTCGTCGGTGAGCGCCGCGGCACCCACCGGGAACGACGAGTACGGCGCGTAGGCGCGCCGCATCGCGGCCGTGGCGGCGTCCCGCAGGGCGCCCCAGTCCACGTCGTCGGTCGGGAGGCCCGGGGCGGCGTCCGCCCCGTCGGCGGTCGGGAGGCCCGGGGCGGCGTCCGCCCCGTCGGCGGCGGCCCGGCCGCTGGTCGCGCCCAGGGCCGTGGCCGGGTCCGTCCAGGCGGTCGCGTCGGTGGACGCGACCCCGTTCTCGTCCGCAGCGTGCGTGTCGGTCATGTGCCGTGCCTCCTGGCCGTCAGCTCTTGGTGTAGGGCTTGCCGGACGCCGCCGGACCACGGGACTGACCGACCAGGCCGGCCACCGCGAAGATCGTGACGACGTAGGGCAGCATGAGCAGGAACTCGCTCGGGACGGGCGAGTCGATGGCACCGAGGGTGTTCTGCAGGTTCGACGCGAAGCCGAACAGCAGCGCCGCGAGCGTCGCCTTGATCGGGTCCCACCGGCCGAAGATCACGGCCGCCAGGGCGATGTAGCCGGCGCCGGCCGTCATGTCCTTCGTGAACGGTCCGACCGCGTCGAGGGTGAAGTACGCACCGCCGAGGCCCGCGATCGCGCCGGCGAGCGAGACGTTCCAGAACCGGGTGCTCGTCACGTTGATGCCCACCGTGTCGGCGGCCTGCGGGTGCTCGCCCACCGCGCGGAGGCGCAGGCCCCAGCGCGTCTTGAACAGCGCGAAGGTGACCGCTGCGACGGCGACGTAGGCCAGGTAGACGACCACGGTCTGCTCGAAGAGCACCGGACCGATGACCGGGATCTGGTGCAGGACCGGGATCTCGAACCGCGGGAACCGGACGCCGACGTTGAGGGTCTCCTCGTTCGGCGAGAGCACCTGCGAGTACAGGAAGCCGGTCAGGCCGGAGATGAACGCGTTGATGACGACACCGACGATGACCTGGTCGACGAGGTACTTGATGCTGAACGCGGCGAGGATGAACGACACCAGGACGCCGGCGACGAGCGCACCGACGAGGCCGACCCAGGCGGAACCGGTCAGCGAGGCGATGAGTGCCGACGTGAACGCACCGGCGAGGAACTGGCCCTCGATCGCGATGTTCACGACGCCGACGCGCTCGGAGATGACACCGCCGAGGGCACCGAACACGAGCGGGACGCTCAGGCCGAGTGCACCGACGAGCAGGCCGGGCAGCGGGATCGTGGCTCCGGCCGCCGCCCACGTCAGGAACCCGACGACGAAGACGATCGCGAAGACCGACGTGACCCAGAGCGGGACGTGCCGGTACGCGCGGACCTCGACGACGGCGTAGACGGTGGCGATCGCCAGCAGGACGATGACGACGACCCCGGTGGCGACCGCGGGCAGCGGCACGTTCGGCAGGGCGAAGAAGTCGCCGGCGTTCGCGAGCCGGAAGGTCGTCGTGCCGGGACGGTGCAGCAGCCCGAAGAACACGACGGCGAGCAGCGTGAACACGCCGTACCCGATCGGGGTCTTCCAGCTGCGGGTGGTCTCGACCGGGCGGTCGGACAGCGGCGACGCGGGGGTCGCGGTGGGGCTGAGGGTGCTCACGCGGCGACCGCCTTCTTGCTGTTCTTGCTGGTCCTCGTGCGCTTGCGGGCACCAGGCTGCGGGATCCGGAAGATCGCGCGGACGAGCGGCGGCGCCGCGATGAACAGGACGATGAGGGCCTGGATGACGCCCACGATGTCGATCGGGATGCCGTTGGCGGCCTGCATGGCGTAGCCGCCGTTCTTCAGGATGCCGAACAGGATCGCGGCCCAGAACACACCCCACGGCTTCGAGCGGCCGAGCAGCGCGACCGTGATCGCGTCGAAGCCGATGCCGGCGTCGATGCCCGACGTGAAGCCGGTGGTGACGGCGCCCTGCACCTGGTACGCCCCCGCGATGCCGACGAGGGCACCGGAGATGACGAGGACCCAGATGGTCAGGCTCGGCACGCTCATGCCGGCGACGCGCGCGGCACGGGGGTTCTCGCCGATGGTGCGGAACCGGAAGCCGAGCGACGACTTGTTGACGAGCCACCACACGACGACGACCGCCAGGATCGCCACCACGAAGCCGAGGTCGACGCCGTAGCGCGGGCCGAACAAGGCGGGCAGCAGGGCGCTGTCCTTCGTGGCCGGCGAGATCGGGTTGGCGCTCCCCGGGGCCTGCAGCAGGCCGGGCGTGCGCAGCAGGTAGCTCACCAGGTAGAGCGCGACGTAGTTGAGCATGATCGTGACGACCACCTCGTTCGCGCCCGTGCGTGCCTTGAGCACACCGACGATGCCACCCCAGACCGCGCCGCCGACGATGCCGGCGATGATGGTGAGCGGGATGTGGACCGCGGCGGGCAGGTCGAACGAGAACCCGACCCAGCCGGCGGCAGCGGCGCCCATCAGGATCTGGCCCTGGCCGCCGATGTTGAACAGGCCGGCGCGGAACGACAGCGCGATCCCGAGCCCGGCGGCGACGAGCGGCACCGCGTAGTCGACCGACCGGGTGAGCGGGGCGATGGCCTGCTGGAACGACGTCGCACCGAAGTTGACGACGGACCCCTGGAACAGCGACGCGTACGCGCCGCCGACCGCGGTGCCGACCGCCTGGAGCATGTCCGTCGGTCGGGCGAAGAAGTACCCGGCCGTGGCGCGGACGTTCTCGTCGGTGAGTGCGATGAGGATGCCGCACGCGACGAGCGCGAGCACGACGGCGAGGACCGTGACGAGCACGGAGCCGTTGAGGATGCTCTGCAGGGCGGCGTGCCAGCGGTCGGTGCCGGGGGCGCCGTTCCGGCGCTCGGTGTCCTCGGCCGAGTCCGTCATGAGGTGCGGGGTGGACTCGACCTCCTGCAGGCGGTCGTCGGTGGGTGGCTGCTGCGTGCCGTCGGGCGTGGGGGTGGTCACGCGGCCGGCTCCGTTCCTGTCGTGGGGATGCTGCGGAGTTCGCCGGCCATCATGCGACCTGCTCCGTTCCTTCTGGGAGTTCGCCGGCCATCATGAGGCCGAGGACGTCTCGGGGGGTGTCCGCCGGCACGATGCCGACGATGCCGCCGCGGTACATGACCGCGATGCGGTCCGCGAGTGCCACGACCTCGTCGAGCTCGGTCGAGACGACGATGACGGGCACGCCGGTGTCGCGGGTGGCGACGATGCGCTTGTGCACGAACTCGATCGAGCCGACGTCGATGCCGCGGGTGGGCTGCGCGGCGACGAACAGCCGGAGCTCGCGGCTCAGCTCGCGGGCGAGGACGATCTTCTGCTGGTTGCCGCCGGACAGCCGACCGGCCGCGGTGGTGCGGCCCGGCGTGCGGATGTCGAACTCGGCGATCTTCTCGTCGGCGAACGCGTCGCGCTCGGCTGCCCGGATGGTGCCGGCGCGGACGAACTCGGCGTGGTCCGCCCGGTCGAGCATGAGGTTCTCGGCGATGGTGAACTCGCCGACCAGCCCGTCCTCCTTGCGGTCCTCCGGCACGAAGCCGACGCCGGCGTCGAGCACCTGCTTGACGGTGCGGCCGGTGAGCTCCTTGCCGTCGAGCGTGATGCGTCCGGCGTGCACCGGCTCGAGGCCGATGATCGCCTCGGTGAGCTCGGTCTGCCCGTTGCCCTGCACGCCGGCGATGGCCAGGACCTCGCCGCGGCGCACCGTGAACGAGACGTCGTCGACGAGCACGATCCCGGACGGGTCGGTGACGGTGAGGTCCTGCACCACGAGGGCGTCCTCGCCGCCGGTGGCGGGTTCCTTGTCGACGACGAGCGAGACCGCGCGGCCGACCATGAGCGCCGCGAGCTCGTTGTTCGTCGCGGTCGGCGAGGCCTCGCCGACCACCTTGCCGAGCCGGATGACGGTGATGCGGTCGGCGACCTCGCGCACCTCGCGCAGCTTGTGCGTGATGAAGACGATCGCGGTGCCCGCCTCGCGCAGCTGCCGCATGATGCCCATCAGCTCGTCGGTCTCCTGGGGCGTGAGGACGGCCGTCGGCTCGTCGAACACCAGCACGGAGGCGTCGCGGGACAGCGCCTTGATGATCTCGACGCGCTGCTGCACGCCGACCGGCAGGTCCTCGACCTTCGCGTCGGGGTCGACGTCGAACCCGAAGCGGTCGGAGATCTCCTGCACGCGCCGGCGGGCGCCGGCCAGGTCGAGCCGACCGCCGAAGGTGGTCTGCTCCTGCCCGAGCATGACGTTCTCGGCGACCGTGAACACGGGCACGAGCATGAAGTGCTGGTGCACCATGCCGATGCCGGCGCGCATGGCGTCACCGGGACCGTCGAAGTCCTGCGCGACGTCGTCGAGCAGGATCTCGCCCTCGTCGGCCTCGTACAGGCCGTACAGGACGTTCATCAGGGTGGACTTGCCGGCGCCGTTCTCACCCAGCAGGCAGTGGACCTCACCCGGCTCGACGGTGAGCGAGATGTGGTCGTTGGCGACCAGGGCGCCGAACCGCTTGGTGATGCCGCGGAGTTCGAGCTTCATGTCGGGAGTCTATTTCTGTCTCGGTGCGCCGCGCGGGCGCACGATCCGGGTGCACGGTCCTGCGTGCGCCGAGCGGGCGCACGAGAACGCGGGCGAGGGAGGATCCCCCCGCCCGCGTCCGTCGGGTCAGGACTGGGTCTTGACCGTGATCGAGCCGTCGATGATGCCCGACTTGATCGTGTCGAGCTCGTCCTGCAGGCCGCTGTCGACCTTCGACTCGTAGTCGTGGAACGGCGCGATGCCGACGCCCTCGTTCTTCAGCGTGCCGACGTACGGCTCGTTCGAGAACTTGCCGGCGGCCGCCTGCTCGACGACGTCCTTCGTGGCGGGGCGCATGCCCTTCTCGATCGAGGTGAAGGCGATGTCCTTGTAGCGGGGGTCGGCCTCGTAGAGGTCGCTGTCCGCGCCGATGAGGACGGAGCCGTTGTCGGCGTCCTTGATGGCCTCGGCGGCCGACTGGTAGATCGGACCGCCGACCGGCAGGATCACGTCGGCGTCCTGGTCGAGGAGCGTCTGCGCGACCGACTTGGCCTGCGTGCCGGCCTCGAAGCCTCCGGTGAAGGAGCCCTTGCCGGTGTCGACGTTCCAGCCGACGACCTTGACGTCCTTGTCCTTCTGCTCGTTGTAGTACTCGACGCCGTCCGCGAAGCCGTCCATGAAGATCGTGACGGTCGGGATCTGCATGCCGCCGAAGGTGCCGACGACGCCGGTCTTCGAGTAGGACGCCGCCGCGTAGCCGGCGAGGAACGCCGCCTGCGAGGTGTCGAACGTGATCGGCTTGACGTTGTCCGCGTCGATCGAGTTGTCGTCGATGATCGCGAAGTCGGTGTCGGGGTTCGCCGCGGCCTGCTTCTTCGTGGCGTCGGCGAGGTTGAAGCCGACCGTCACGATGAGGTTGCAGTTCTGGCTGACGAGCTGCTCGATGTTCGAGTCGTAGACGGTGGCGTCCTTGGACTCGGCCTTCTTGTACGAGGCGCCGAGGTCGTCCGCGGCGTCGACCATGCCCTCGAAGCCGAGCTGGTTGAAGGACTTGTCGTCGAAGCCGCCGGCGTCGGAGACCATGCAGGGACGGAAGTCGGTCTTCTTCGCCGACGCGTCGTCGGACGGGGCCGCTGCACAGCCGGTGAGGACGGCGACGGTGCCCGCGAGCGCGAGGGAGCTCAGCAGGACCTGACGGGTACGAGATGTCACGGGTGGGTTCCTCCGGGGGGCGTGCCCGGACCACGTGCGTTCCGGGCGATCGTGGCGACAGTACACGACCGGCCGGGCGGTACAGGACGCCCGGAGAGGCCTCGGTGGATCGGTTACGGGATCGCGACCGCCCGGAAACGCGGCCGTAACCTGGAGTCACGCCCGCACCCCCACTTCGGGGGCGATCTGGCGGATCCGATCGGACGTTGTCGGTGGAGCGCTACAGCACGTCGCCGCGGCCGCTGATCTTCAGTGCGTCCACCACACCCTTGACCCGCTGCGCGTTCGCGCTCGTCGTGACGAGGAGCGCGTCCGGGGTGTCGACGACGACGATGTCCTCGACGCCGATGAGCGAGATGAGCCGCTGGCTGTGCGCCACCACGATGCCGCTCGACGAGTCGGCGAGGATGCGGGCGCCGTCGCCGAGGACGGCGAGGTTGTTCGCCCGGCCGCCGGACTGCAGCTTCGCGAGCGAGGCGAAGTCCCCGACGTCGTCCCAGTCGAAGTCGCCGGGGATGACGGCCATGCGCCCGGCCGCGGCGGCGGGCTCGGCGACGGTGTAGTCGATGGCGATCTTCTCGAGTGCGGGCCAGACGGCGTCGACGACGGCTCCGCGGGCCGAGGTGTCCCACGCGGCGGCGAGCTCCTCGATCCCGGCGAGCAGCTTCGGCTTCGTCCGGCCGATCTCGGCGAGCAGGACGTCGGCGCGGGCGATGAACATGCCCGCGTTCCAGAGGTACGTGCCCTGCTCGACGTACGAGCGGGCGGTGTCCAGGTCGGGCTTCTCGACGAACGACCGCACGGCGTGCGCGGTGGGGGCGCCCTCGATGCCGAGGGTGTCGCCGTGCGCGTGGATGTACCCGAAGCCGATGGCGGGCTCGGTCGGCGTGATGCCGATCGTCGTGACGTAGCCGGCGCGTGCGGCCGCGACGGCCTCGCGCACGGACCGGCGGAAGCCGCGGGCGTCGCCGATGACGTGGTCGGCGGCGAAGGAGCCGATGACGACGTCCGGCTCGCGGCGGACCAGGATCGCCGCGGCGAGGCCGATGGCCGCCGTGGAGTCCTTCGGCTCGCTCTCGAGCACGACGTTGTGGTCCTCGACGCCGGGGAGCTGCGACTCGACGGCGACGCGGTGCGCGCGGCCGGTGACGACCATGATCCGCTGGTCGCCGGCGAGCGGTGCGAGCCGGTCCCAGGTCTGCCGGAGCAGCGAGGTGCCGGAGCCGGTCAGGTCGTGCAGGAACTTGGGTGCGTCGGCACGGGACAGCGGCCACAGGCGCGACCCGATGCCCCCTGCGGGGATGATCGCGTAGAAGTCGTCGAGAGCGTCAGGCACGTGCTCACCGTACCGCTCGGAGGACGGCGATGCTGGGAGCGGTCCGGACGTCCGCCGAGTGCCACCCGGGGCACGTCGTGTTCACCCGGCGCGCGGCACGCGTTCACGTGCCCGGCCCCGCGCCGACACGTCGCCCGCGGAGCATGGGCAGCACCATGAGCGCACGCAGCGTGGAGCGCGACACGTCCCCCCGGACCGTGGCCGTCGTGACCGAGAGCTTCCTGCCCACCCTCAACGGCGTGACCACCAGCGTCCTGGCGGTCCTCGACCACCTGGAACGCCGCGGTCACCGCGCGGTCGTGATCGCACCGGACACCCCGGGACTCGCACAGTTCCGGTCCCGCAGTGCTGTCGAGCGCTACCGCTCCTTCGACGTGCACCGGATCCCCGCCGTCGCCTACCGGCAGTTCCCGGTCGCGCTCCCCCACCCCGTCCTCGACACGATCCTCGCCGCCTCCGGCGCCGACGTCCTGCACGCCGCGAGTCCGTTCCTGTTGGGTGGGCGCGCCATCACGGCGGCCGGGAGGCTCGGCATCCCCTCCGTCGCCGTCTTCCAGACCGACGTGGCCGGGTTCGCCCGCCGCAACGGCCTGACCGCGACCGTCCCGTTGGTGCGCAGGATCCTCGGACGCATCCACGCCGGGGCGTCGCTGACGCTCGCCCCGTCGAGCGCGACGGCCGCGATGCTCGCCGAGGACGGCGTGCCCC
This sequence comes from Curtobacterium sp. MCLR17_036, assembly GCF_003234445.2. NCBI lineage: Bacteria > Bacillati > Actinomycetota > Actinomycetes > Micrococcales > Microbacteriaceae > Curtobacterium > Curtobacterium sp. MCLR17_036. The sequence goes on from NZ_CP126269.1 coordinate 2,457,858, forward strand.
GCGTCGCCCGCTGGGGTCGCGGAGTCGACACCGAGCTGTTCCACCCCGCGCGTCGGGCGTCCGGGCACGTGCGGGCGCTCCGCCGCCGACTCGCCCCGGCCGGCGAGACGATCGTCGGCTACGTCGGACGACTCGCCCCGGAGAAGGAGGTCGAGCGGCTCGCCGAGCTCGGGGGCGTCCCGGGGATCCGCGTCGTCGTCGCCGGCGGCGGGCCGTCCCGCACGTTCCTCGAGCGACGGCTCCGGCACCTCGACGTGACCTTCACCGGCCCCCTGCGCGGCGACGCCCTGGCCGACGCCTACGCGGCGCTCGACGTCTTCGTGCACACCGGGCCGGCGGAGACCTTCGGCCAGACCCTCCAGGAAGCGCACGCCTCGGGGCTGCCCGTGGTCGCCCCCGCGTCGGGTGGACCGATCGACCTGGTGGCGCCGGGGCTCGACGGCGAGCTCTTCGACCCGGACGCCCCGCAGGCGCTGCGCCAGGCCGTCCTGCGGCTCCACCACGACCGCGCACTCGCGGAACGGATGGGATCGGCCGGCCGCCTGCGGGTCGAGGGGACGACCTGGGAGGCCGTCGGCGACCAGCTCCTGGCCCACCACGACACCGCCCGCACCATCGGCGCGCCGCCCGTCGGACGGGGCCTCCGAGCCGGTCGGGACGAGAAGGTCGGTGCCCGAGCATAGGATGGGGCGTGTTCCACACGAACACGAACGGCAAGGGCTCGCCGATCGGGCGAGCCCGTCCTACGGAAGGACGAGCTCATGGCTGAGCCAACCGGCGGCGGTACGGCGACCGCCGTGCCCGAGGTCACGATCGAGGCGCCACGCGCCTCTCGGAAACCCGAGGGCACGCTGTACCGCGGATCGACGGGCATGTGGTCCTGGGTCCTGCACCGGATCACCGGCGTCGCGATCTACTTCTTCCTGCTGGTGCACATCCTCGACACCGCGCTGGTGCGCTTGTCACCAGAGGCCTACAACGCCGTCATCGGCACGTACAAGACCCCGATCATGAACCTCGGCGAGACCGCCCTGGTGATGGCGATCGTGTTCCACGCCTACAACGGACTGCGGATCATCCTCGTCGACTTCTGGTCCAAGGGACCGAAGTACCAGCGGGCCATGTTCTGGATCGTCCTCGTCCTCTGGGCGATCACGATCGCGGGCTTCCTGCCCCGCCAGCTCATGAACCTCGTCGCCGACTTCAACTAGGGGCACTGAGATGACCACGCAGACCATCGAGCCCCCGCGCTCGGCCGCCGCCGCCCGCCGCACCACCAACTGGGAGAAGTGGGGCTGGATCTACATGCGCGCCTCGGGCGTGCTGCTCGTCGTGCTGATCTTCGGCCACCTCTTCGTGAACATGGTGGCGGGCGAGGGCGTCAAGCAGATCGACTTCGCCTTCGTCGCCGGCAAGTGGGCCGACCCGTTCTGGAAGGTCTGGGACTCGCTCATGCTGGTCCTCGCGCTCATCCACGGCTCGAACGGCATGCGGACGATCATCAACGACTACGTGGCGAAGCCCGGCGTGCGCAGGACGCTCCTCGGAGCCGTCCTCGTCGCGTGCGTCGCGCTCATCGTCCTCGGCCTGCTCGTGTGCTGGACGTTCGACCCGTGCCCCGCGGGCGCCGCCGCCGCCGACCTGCCGTCCTTCTGCCCGGCGCAGTAGCCCCACCGCCGCTGCCGCCCGCCTTCCCACCGTCTACGGAAAGACCCCTGTGACCACCGAGACCACCGTCCACCACCACCAGTTCGACATCGTCATCATCGGCGCAGGAGGCGCGGGCATGCGTGCCGCGATCGAGGCCGGCCCGAAGGCGAAGACGGCCGTCATCTCGAAGCTGTACCCGACCCGGTCGCACACCGGTGCGGCGCAGGGCGGGATGGCCGCCGCCCTGGCGAACGTCGAAGAGGACTCGTGGGAGTGGCACACCTTCGACACGATCAAGGGCGGCGACTACCTGGTCGACCAGGACGCCGCCGAGATCCTCGCGAAGGAGGCGATCGACGCCGTCATCGACCTCGAGAACATGGGCCTGCCGTTCAACCGCACGCCCGAGGGCAAGATCGACCAGCGTCGGTTCGGCGGGCACACGCGCGACCACGGCAAGTCGCCGGTGCGCCGCGCCTGCTACGCCGCCGACCGCACGGGCCACATGATCCTGCAGACGCTGTTCCAGAACTGCGTGAAGCTCGGTGTCGAGTTCTACAACGAGTTCTACGCACTCGACCTCATCATGGTCGACGTCGTGGGCGACGACGGCGTCACCCGCAAGCAGCCGGCGGGCGTCGTCGCGTTCGAGCTCGCGACCGGTGAGCTGCACGTCTTCCACGCCAAGGCGATGATCTTCGCCACCGGCGGCTTCGGCAAGATGTACAAGACGACCTCGAACGCGCACACGCTCACGGGCGACGGCGTCGGGATCGTCTGGCGCACGGGCCTGCCGCTCGAGGACATGGAGTTCTTCCAGTTCCACCCGACCGGCCTGGCGGGCCTCGGCATCCTGCTCACCGAGGGCGCCCGCGGCGAGGGCGCGATCCTCCGGAACGCCTCGGGCGAGCGCTTCATGGAGCGCTACGCCCCGACCATCAAGGACCTCGCCCCACGCGACATCGTCGCCCGCTGCATGGTGCAGGAAGTCGCCGAGGGCCGCGGGGCCGGACCGAACAAGGACTACGTCCTGCTCGACTGCACGCACCTCGGTGCCGAGGTCCTCGAGACGAAGCTGCCGGACATCACCGAGTTCGCCCGCACCTACCTCGGTGTCGACCCCGTCGTCGAGCCGGTGCCGGTCATGCCCACCGCGCACTACGCGATGGGCGGCATCCCGACGAACACCGACGCCCAGGTCCTGTACGACAACACGACGGTCGTCCCCGGGCTGTACGCCGCCGGCGAGTGCGCCTGCGTGTCGGTGCACGGCTCGAACCGTCTCGGCACGAACTCCCTGCTCGACATCAACGTCTTCGGCAAGCGCTCCGGCAACAACGCCGCCGAGTGGGTCAAGACCGCCGAGTTCCTCCCCCTGCCCGAGGACCCGGCCGCCGGTGTCCGCGCGATGCTCGAGCAGCTCCGCGCCTCGACCGGCACCGAGCGCGTCTCGGCACTCCGCAAGGAGCTGCAGGAGGAGATGGACAAGAACGCGCAGGTGTTCCGCACCGACGAGTCCCTGGCACGCGTCACCGAGACCATCCACACGCTCCGCAACCGCTTCACGCAGGTGAGCGTGCAGGACAAGGGCAAGCGGTTCAACACCGACCTGCTCGAGGCCGTCGAGCTCGGCTTCCTGCTCGACCTGGCCGAGGTCGTCGTCTACTCGGCGCGCAACCGCAAGGAGAGCCGCGGCGGGCACATGCGCGACGACTACCCGAAGCGCGACGACGAGAACTACATGCAGCACACGATGGCGTACCTGACGGGTGACCCGCACTCGTCCCTCGCCGACGACCACATCACGCTCGACTGGAAGCCCGTCGTCATGACGCGGTACCAGCCGATGGAGAGGAAGTACTGAGATGACCGACACCCTGGTCTCCGACGCACCCCGCACCGACGCGATCGACGCGCCCCCGGGATCCTTCTCCGTCACGCTCATCGTGCGACGGTTCGACCCGGACGTCGACGACGAGCCGCGCTGGCAGGACTTCGACGTCATGATGCTGCCGACCGACCGCATCCTCGACGCGCTGCACAAGATCAAGTGGGAGCAGGACGGGTCGCTCACCTTCCGCCGGTCCTGCGCGCACGGCGTGTGCGGCTCCGACGCGATGCGCATCAACGGCCGCAACCGCCTGGCCTGCAAGACCCTCATCAAGGACCTCGACGTCTCGAAGCCGATCTACGTCGAGGCCATCAAGGGCCTGCCGCTCGAGAAGGACCTCGTCGTCGACATGGAGCCCTTCTTCAAGTCCTACCGCGAGGTCCAGCCGTTCCTGCAGGCCTCGACGCCGCCCACCCCGGGCAAGGAGCGCGTGCAGTCCGTCGCCGACCGTGCCCGTTTCGACGACACCACGAAGTGCATCCTCTGCGCGGCGTGCACGTCGTCCTGCCCGGTGTTCTGGACCGACGGGCAGTACTTCGGTCCGGCCGCGATCGTGAACGCGCACCGCTTCATCTTCGACTCGCGCGACGACGCCGCCGACGTGCGACTCGACATCCTCAACGACAAGGAAGGCGTGTGGCGCTGCCGCACCACCTTCAACTGCACGGACGCCTGCCCCCGTGGCATCCAGGTCACGAAGGCGATCTCCGAGGTCAAGCAGGCGCTCATGCGCGGGAAGGCCTGACGCTCGGCGTCGTCCAAGGCTCGCCCGACACCCCACCGATAGGCTCCGGTCCATGACCTTCGCGGACACCCGCCCCATCCTCGACCGACTCGGGTACACGACCCGGTACGTGCAGCTGCCCGGCGAGACCCTGCACGAGCCGCCGGTCGAGGGGGCGCTCCGCATCGTCCCCGGTGTGCAGCCCGACGAGTTCGCCCTCGAGGTCGTCGACTACGGCACGGCGCGCCGACTAGCGCTGACGCGCGGTGAGCAGGACGCGGTGGAGATGCTCCGCCGGTTCCTCAACCGTCCGTTCCCCGCGCCGCGGGACATCCCGCGGTACGAGCTCGACGGACTCCGCGACCGTGCCGCGACGACCTACCCGCAGCTCGCGCAGCAGGTCGCCCAGGCGGGCGACGCCGGACTGACGATCCAGATCCCGGCCGGGGTGCCGGTCGACCGCATCGGCGGCCCCGACGGCTACCTGCTGCACCCGCTCGACACCCCGCTGCCGAGCCGGTCGCTGCCGCTGCACGTCGTCGCCGACCCGGAGACCCACCGGTACCTCGTCGAGCGCCCGTTCCTGGTGAACGTGCGCTTCGTGCAGCCCTGGTTCGACCAGCCCGGTGGCGCCATGCGGTTCCAGATCGCGGACCCGTCGGTGACGGTGCGCGACCTCGTCGTCGACGGTGCCGTCTCGCGGCTCCGGGTGGTCTGAACACCGGACCCGCTCCGGACCACGACGAACCGGCCCGCACCACGACGTGGTGCGGGCCGGTTCGTTCCGTGCCGGGCTACCCCTGGTCGGGCCGGTCGTACTGCGCGCCGGCCGGACTCGGCTCGAGGACCCCGAACACGATGGCGGCGACGCCGCTGAACATCGCGATGAGCCAGAACGGGCCGGCCAGGGCCGCGTCGTGCACCCGCCGCCAACCGATGGCGATGCTCGGCACGAGGGTGACGAGCACCCAGACGACGTAGAGCGCGAGCAGCAGGAAGACCCACGGGTCGGGGGCCGTGGAGCCGACCGGCTGGCCGTACGCGTCGAAGGCGGTGTGCGACGCGATCGTGGCGAACAACGCCACGTAGAAGCCGCCGAAGAGCACCGAGGTGACGATGGCGTTGGCGAGGATCCAGTACCAGAACTCGCTCCGGCTGGCGCGCCCGTCGAAGCGCGCGTACTTCTTGAAGAAGCGCGTGAACGCGTCGAGGAACCCGATGCCGTACCAGGGGGCCCAGAGCGGCGGGGTGCCGTCCGGCCCCATCGGGATCGCCTGCTGGGAGTACTGCGGGAACGGCGGCTGCTGGGAGTACTGCGGGAACGGCTGCTGGCCGTAGCCCGGTTGCTGCCCGTACCCGGGCTGCTGCCCGTACCCAGGCTGCTGCCCGTACCCAGGCTGCTGCCCGTACCCAGGCTGCTGTCCGTACCCAGGCTGCTGCCCGTACCCAGGCTGCTGCCCGTGGCCCGGCTGACCCCCGTGGCCCGGCTGACCGCCGTCGTGCGGCTGGTCCCAGCCGGGTGTGCCGTCGTTGCTCACTTGCTGCCCGTGGGCCGGTCGAAGCGCGCACCCTCGGGGTTCGACGGCAGGAACATCATCACGAAGACCGCGAGCGGGCCGAGGAAGGGGACGAGCAGCAGCAGCGCGAACAGGCCGCTGAAGCCGCCGTCGTGCAGGCGACGGACGATGAGGGCCAGCGTGGGGATGAGCAGGACGAGCCCGACGATCCAGAACGGCACGCCGACGACGGGGTTCGTGCTCATCGTGGAGAAACCGGTGTAGCCCGGCGTCGACGTGGTCGTCGTGGTGCCGGTGGCGCCGATGAGGATGCCCGTGACGATCGACAGCACGAAGCCGATGATGGCGGCCCAGAGGTACCACCACCAGTACTCGCTGCGGCTGGCCCGCCCGCTGAAGATCGCGTACTTCTTGAAGAAGCGCGCGAACGCCTTCGGGAACGAGATGCCGTACCACGGCGCCCACAGGGGCGGTTCGCCGTGCGCACCGGTGGCCGGCGGCTGGCCGTACTGCTGTGTGCCGCCGAACTGCGCGTTCGGCTGGCCGTCGCCGTGGTGCTGCGGTTGGTACTGGTCGCTCACGCGGTCCCCCTCGGGTTGTTGGTCGATGCTCACTTCGGAGTCAACCAGAACCCGACGGGACCCGCGCCGGAAGCTCCTAGCTGCCGTACCCCGCCACGGTCGGGCGGTCGAAGCGCTGCCCCTGCGGGTTCGTGCCGAGGCAACCGATGACGAGCGAGAACAGGATGCCGATCGGCGGGACGATGAAGAACAGGGCGAACAGCCCGCTCAGGTTGACGTCGTGCAGGCGACGCACGGTCAGGGCGACGTAGCCGAGCGCGCAGGCCAGGCCCCACAGCCGTCCGAACAGGTTCGACACGTCGGCGTCGCCGGGCAGCACGATGTCGATGATCCCACCGACGATCCCGAGCGCCACCGACCCGATGGCGAACCAGAGCACCCAGTACCAGTACTCGCTCTGGCTCGCACGGCCGTCGAACCGCACGTACTTCTTCCAGAAGCGCGTGAAGCCCTGCACGAAGGGCGCGTTGTACCAGGGCGCCCACAGGGGCGGCTCCCCCGACGTGCCCGGCTGCTGCGCGTACGGGTTCGGCGAGGACGGCTGCCCGTACTGCCCCTGCTGCCCGTACGGGTTCTGCTGCCCGTACGGATTCTGCTGACCGTACGGGTTCTGCTGACCGTACGTGTTCTGCTGGCCGTACGGGCTCTGCTGACCGTGCTGCGGCTGCTGGCCGGAGGGGTTCTGCTGGCCGTAGGGGTTCGGCTGGCCGTACGGGTCCTGCTGGCCGTGCTGCGGCTGCTGCCCGTACGGGTCCTGCGGGCCGGACGCGTCGTGGTTGTTCGGCTGCTGGCCGTACGGGTCGCGGGGCGGGTACTGGTCGCTCACTGGTTCGTTCCTTCCGGCGGAGTGCTGTCCCTGAGAGTCTGGCATCCCGCCGGCCCGCTCGTCGCGGTCACGGCAGCAGTGCGAGCTTGCCGCCCGGGTGCCCGGACTCGAGCAGCTCGGCGGCTGCACGTGCCTCGGCGAGCGGGAAGGTCCGGGCGACCGGCACGACGAGGTCACCCGCGCCGGCGAGGTCGATCAGCCGCTGCCGCACCGAGTCGCGGAACGCCTTGCTGGCGGCCTGCGCTCCCCCGACGGCGGGGAACCCGGCCTCGTCCGTTCCGACGCAGTCGAGCGCCACGTCGATCCGGTCGCCGTCGCCGTCGCCCGCCAGCGCCCGCACCCGGTGCTCGAGCCCGTCGCCGTAGGCGATCCACTCGCCGCCGAAGTCCGCGACGGTGTCGGCGTTGCGCTCCGACGCCGTCCCGATGACCCGTGCGCCGAGCAGCCGGAGCTGCTGCAGCAGGCTGACCCCGACCGCCCCGGCGGCTCCGTGCACGAGGACCGTGTCGCCGCCGGACGCTCGGCTGACCCGGATCATGTCGGCGGCGGTGGTCGCCGCCAGCAGCAGGTTCGCCGCCTCGGCGAACCCGAGCGTCGCCGGCTTGGCGAACACGTCGGCAGCCGGCACGGTGATCCGCTCGGACCACCCGCCGTTCACCCGGAACGCCAGGACCTCGTCGCCGACCGCTCCCCCGCCGGACGCGATCGTCGTGTCCGGGCCGAGCGCATCGATGACGCCGGCGACCTCGTACCCGACGGGGACCGGCAGGTCGTCCGGGTCACCCTGCCGCGTGTGCTTCATGTCCGCGGGGTTCATGCCCGCCGCGCGGACGGTGATCGTGACCTCGCCACGGCCGGGAGCGGGGACGTCGGTCTCCACGAACTCCAGGACCTCGCTGCCGCCGAACCGTGGGGCCACCCAGTGCTTCGTCATGCGCCGGACGCTACTCGCGGACGCCGGTGGACGACGACGGCTGCACCTCCGGCGGCGCCGCAGGGCGTGGCTCTCGACGCGAGCCCACCGACGACGGGAGGCCCGTCACCAGCTGGTGACGGGCCTCCCGGTCGGCGACGTGCGGACGTCAGGCGCGCGCGGAACGGACCCGCTCGGCGAACGCGGCATGCAGCGGGTGCTGCTCGTCGAGTCCGGTGACCTGCGTCACGACCGCCGCGTCGGACGCGTCCGACGCGAGCAGGGCCCGCAGCTCGACGCTCTGCTCGTCGTCCGGCACGTCGAAGCGGAGCGCGGCGCCCATCGCATCGAGCAGCGCCGTCGGCTCGGTGCCGTCCTCGGCGAGGGCAGCGGCCGGCGAGACGAAGCGCTCGTCGCGGGACAGCTTGCGCAGCGGCTGGCGACCGACCCGCGTGACGGTGTCGGGCAGGTGCACGTTCTCGAACCGGGCGATGATCGCCTCGACGTACGCGCGGTGCACCTCGGGGTCGAGCTCGTGACGACGGACGAGCAGGTCGCTCGTCTCGGCGAGCACGGCCTCGAGCGCGGAGCGCACGGCCGGGATCGCGATCGCGTCGGAGATCTTGTCCGCCCCGGCGACGAACCCGTGGTACGCGACGGTGGCGTGCCCGGTGTTCACGGTGAAGAGCTTCCGCTCGATCGAGGCGTCGAGGCCGTCGACGTAGTGGGCGCCGGGGATCTCCGGCTCGTTGCCGCCGAACGGCGTGCGGTCGATCGCCCACTCGTGGTAGGTCTCGACGGTGACGTCGAGTCCGGCGCCCTCGGGCTGCGCGGGGACGATCCGGTCGACGGCGGTGTTCGCGAAGACGGCCTTGGCGAGCGCCGCGTCGCGGCCGTCCTCGGGCAGGGCGGCGACGATGGACTCGCGCAGGCGGTCGGTCGCGTTCAGCGCGTTCTCGCACGCCATGACGGCGATCGGGGTCGCGTCGGCGTCGCGGGCGACGAGCGCTCGGGCGATGACCGGCGCGATGAACTTCAGGACGTTCGGACCGACCGCGCAGGTCACGACCTGGGCGGCCGCGATCTCGGCGACCACGCCGTCCTCGTCCTGCGCGCTGTTCAGCGCGCGGAAGTCCGTGACCTCGTGGTCCTGCGCCCCGGCGCCCACCTCGTGCACGGTGTACGAGTCGGCGGCGGCGAGGGCGTCGATGAGCGGCGCGGCGACGTCGGCGAAGACGACCTCGTAGCCGGCCTCGTGCAGGAGCAGGCCGACGAAGCCACGGCCGATGTTGCCCGCGCCGAAGTGGACGGCGGTCCCGGTGCTCACTCGTTGACCTCGCCGAGGATCGACAGGATCGCGGCGGTGTCGCCGGCCTCGGTGAGCTTCTGGACCTCGTCCTCGTCCGAGAACACGATCGCGATCTTCGACAGGATGTCGAGGTGCTCGTTGTTCACGCCGGCGATGCCGACGACGAAGCGCACGGGGTTGCCGTCCCAGTCGATCGGGGTGGCGTAGCGGATGAACGACAGCGCCGACGACTTGATGGCGTCCTTCGCGTCGTTCGTGCCGTGCGGGATCGCGAGGAAGTTGCCCATGTAGGTGGACACGCTCTTCTCGCGCTCGAGCATGGCGGGGTAGTAGTCAGCGGTCACCGCGCCCGCGGCCTCGAGGATCTCGGCCGCCTCCTTCATCGCCTCCGACTTGGTCGGCGCGGTGTCCTCGGTGTGGATCCGGATCTGGCTCTCCTGCAGGACGGGCATCGGTGGTTCTCCTTGGTGTTCGACGACGTGGTGGAGGGGACGGGGTCGCCCCCGTCCCCTCCGATACTGCACTTCGTTACTGGTGGTGGCGTTACTGGTTCTTGAGCTGCTCGACGACCTGGTCGTACTGCGGCGCGTTCATGAAGTTGCCGACCGACACGTGCTGTGCGTTCGGGTTCTTCTGCTTGGCGCGCTCGGTCAGCTCCTCCTGCGTGATGATCAGGTCCTCGTCACCGGACAGGTTCGCGATCGCCTTGTTGGAGACCGTGACCCCTTCGATGCCCGCCTTCTTGATCTTGTTGCGCAGGACGCTGGCGCCCATGGCGCTCGAGCCCATGCCGGCGTCGCAGGCGAACACGAGGTTCTGCACGCGGGTCGCCGTGGTGGTCGCCGAGCCGACGCCACCGAGGCTGGCCTCGGCCTCTTCCTCGTTGGCCGGCGAGTTGTTGCCGAGCAGGCCGGCGGTGGCGGCGTTGACGTCACGGCCCTTGTTCGCCTGGAGCTTCGCCATCGCGGCGCTCATGTCACCGTCGTTGCCGGCCGCGCGGTCGCGCTTGCGGGTGGCGAGGAGGAAGAACGACGACACAGCGAAGGACACCGCGGCCGACAGGATCACCGACAGGATCACCCCGACGAAGCTGTTGCGCTCCGTGGCACCGAGCACCGCGAAGATCGAACCGGGCGACGCCGGAGCGACGAGACCCGAGTTGAAGGCGACGTTCGTGGCCACACCCGTCGCACCGCCGAGGATGACGGCGAGGAACAGGACCGGCTTCTGCAGCACGTACGGGAAGTAGATCTCGTGGATGCCACCGAAGAACTGGATGATGATCGCGCCGGGCGCGGTCGAGCGGGCGATGCCGACACCGAAGAAGGTGAACGCGAGCAGCAGGCCGAGCCCGGGGCCGGGGTTCGCCTCGAGCAGGAACAGGATCGACTTGCCGGACTCCGCGACCTGCGCCGCGCCGAGCTGGTCGAGCACGCCGTGGTTGATGGCGTTGTTGAGGAAGAAGACCTTGGCCGGCTCGATGATGACGCTGGCGAGCGGCAGGAGCGAGTGCTGGACGAGGAAGTCGACCGCGGCGCCGAGGCCCTCGGCGATGAGCTTGAACAGCGGCGCGAGCCAGAAGAACCCGGCCATCGCCAACGCGAAGCCGAGGATGCCGGCGGCGTAGTTGTTGACGAGCATCTCGAAGCCGGGCTTGATCTTGCCGTCCCAGATCTTGTCGACCTGCTTGATGAGGTAGGCACCGAGCGGGCCGCAGATCATCGCACCGAGGATCATGGTGGTGCCGGACGCACCGACGATCACGCCCATGGTCATGATCGACCCGACGACCGCACCGCGGGTGTCGTAGACCATCCGACCACCCTGGATCGCGATCGCGAGCGGGATCAGGTAGGTCAGGATCGGGCCGACGAGTCCGGGGTTCGCGACGCCGCCGGTCTCACCGAACCCGCCGAGGATGCCGACCGGCGTCCATCCGGTCTCGATGAAGAAGGCGGTGATGATGCCCCACGCGATGAAGATCGCGATGTTGGGCATGACCATGCCGGAGAGGAACGTGCCGAACTTCTGAACGGCGACGCGTGCGCCGCCCCGCGACTTCGCGGGGGCGTCGGGCGCTGCAACGGACGACGTTGTCATGTGCGGTGACTTTCTGTGTGGTGGTGCTGCTGCAGTGGGAGGTGGGGTGGTGCTGGGGCGGCTCAGGCGGCGTGCGCCGCGGCCGCGGCGGACTTCGCGGCCGCCGCCGTGCTCGCGGCGAGTGCTGCCGTCGCCATCTCGCGGGCCTGTTCGAGCGTGTGGGAGCCGAGTTCGGCGCGCACGTCGGCCAGGGCCGCGGGGGTCATGGAGAGGGTGGTGGCACCGAGGCCGACGAGCACCACGGCGAGCAGCGGGTCGGCCGCGGCCTCGCCGCAGATCCCGACGGCCTTGCCCGCGGTGGCCCCGGCGGCGCCGAGCTGCGCGACGAGGCGCAGGACGGCGGGGTGCCACGGGTCCTGGTAGGACGCGACGGTGCCGAGCATGCGGTCGGCGGCCATCGTGTACTGGGTCAGGTCGTTCGTGCCGATCGACACGAAGTCGGCGCTCTGGAACACCTGGTCGGCCATCAGCGCGAGCGAGGGGACCTCGGCCATCACACCGGCGGTGCGGATGCCGAGTTCGCGGGCGAGGTCGACGAAGTACTCGGTCTCCTCGGCGTCGGCGACCATCGGCGCCATCACCCAGAGGTCGGCCTCGGTCTCGGCGTCGGCCTGCGCGAGGGCGGTGAGCTGGTCGCGCAGCACCTCGGGGTGGTTCCGCAGGGCGCGGAGGCCGCGACGACCGAGCGCCGGGTTCTCCTCGTCCTTGTCGGTGAGGAAGGGCAGCGGCTTGTCGGCGCCGGCGTCGAGCGCCCGGACGACGACCTTCTTGCCGGGGAACGCGGCGAGGAGCTGCTTGTACGACTCCTTCTGCTCCTCGACGGTGGGCGCCTTCGGCGAGTCGAGGAAGAGGAACTCGGTGCGGAAGAGCCCCACGCCCTCCGCACCGAGAGCAACGGCGCCCGCGGCGTCGGCGGGGCTGCCGAGGTTCGCGAGCAGCGGGACGACGTGGCCGTCGGCGAGGGCACCGGCGGTGAGCGGTGCCGCGGCCGCGGCGAGGCGGTCGGCGATGCGCTGCTCGACGTCGGCGACGAGGTCGGCCGAGGGGTCGGTCACGACGGTGCCGGCTGCGGCGTCCACGACGACGACGGTGCCGTCGGACAGGTCGTCGGCACCGGTCACACCGACGATGGCCGTGATGCCCTTGGCGCGGGCGAGGATCGCCGTGTGCGAGGTCGGGCCGCCGTCACGGGTGACGAGCGCGAGCACCTTGTCGAGGTCGAGCAGGGCCGTGTCCGCCGGGGCGAGGTCACGGGCCACGAGCACGAAGGGGGTGTCCGATTCGGGGACGCCCGGCGCGTGCACGCCGCGGAGCTTGGCGATGATGCGCTGCGCGACGTCGTCGAGGTCGGCGGCGCGCTCCCCCATGTAGCCGCCCATGCCGACGAGCAGGTCGCGGAACTGCGCAAACGCCTCGTACACGGCGCGCTCGGCGTTCGTGCCGCCGTCGATGCGGGTGTGCACGTCGTCGAGCAGGGTCGGGTCCTGCGCCATGAGCGCCTGCGCCTCGAGCACGGCCTGGGCGTCGCCGCCGGCGAGCTGTCCGCGCTTGTTGAGGTCCTCGGCCACGGCGGCCAGTGCGTCGTGCACGGCCTGCTTCGCGTCGTCCGCCGGACCGGTCAGCGCGTCCTTCGACGGTTCGCCGAGGGGGTCCGCCATGCGGAGCACGGGGCCGTGGGCGACGCCACGGCCGACGCCGGTGCCGAGCAGTTCGGACATTCGAGACTCCTTCATCTCACGCGCGCTTGCGGTGGGGTGGTTCGTTCGGTGCACAGCGGCACGGCAGGCGGACCACGCCCGTGCGGCTCGTGGAGCACCCTACCCCGATCCGCGTTGACAAACAAACACATCCGGGGATAAAAATGCAGAAACAGATGCCCGTTTGCGTCTGCCGGCCACGCGCTCCGCGCCGAGTCCGGCAGGGATGTGCCCGGACATGTCCGTTCTGTTCCGACCCGGAGACGACGAGGCCCGATGTACGCACCAGAGCGCCACCAGCGCATCGTCGAGCAGGCGCGCACGCACGGCCGGGTCGACGTGAAGGACCTCGCCGAGTCCCTCGAGGTCACCCCCGAGACGATCCGCCGCGACCTCACCTCGCTCGAGCGGCGCGGCCTGGTGCGGCGCGCGCACGGCGGCGCCATCCCGGTCGAGCGGATCACCCTGCACCCGGGCGTCGGCGACCGCGGCGGCATCAACCAGGCCGAGAAGATGGTCATCGCCGAGGCCGCGCTCGAGGAGCTGCCGGAGAACGGCTCGGTCATGATCGACGCCGGCACCTCGACCATCTGCCTCGCGGAGATGCTCCCCACCGACCGCGGGCTGACGGTCGTGACGCACTCGCTGCCCGTCGCGATGGCGGTCGCCGGCCGCCCCGGCATCGACCTGCACCTGCTCGGCGGCAACATCCGCAGCGACTCGCTCGCCGGCGTCGGCACGTGGACGCACCAGCTCATCGGCATGGTGAGCGTCGACGTGGCCTTCGTCAGCATCAACGGCATCACGCCGGAGCGCGGCCTGACGACGCACAACATGGCCGAGGCCGCCGTGAAGTCCGCGATGATCAAGTCCGCTCGACGGAGCATCCTGCTCGCCGACCACACGAAGTTCGGCCGCGAGGAGTTCGGTCGCGTCGCCCCGCTCGCCGCGATCGACACGATCATCACGGACCCCGCGGTCAACGCCGACCTGGTCCGCGAGGTCGAGGCCGCCGGCACCGAGGTCTTCTGGCCCGGCCGCGACTGACCCGCCGGGCACGTCCCGGAACCGTCCACCCCGCGCTCGCTAGCATGAGCGCTCCACCCGTCGACAGGAGTACATCGATGTCCGAAGCCACCCGCACCGTCACCGTCGCCAGCGCGTCCGGCCTGCACGCCCGACCCGCCTCCCTCTTCGTCCAGACCGTGACGGCGTCGGGCCACCAGGTCACGATCGCCAAGGGCGACAAGTCCGGCAACGCCGGCAGCATCCTCGCCCTGCTCGGGCTCGGCATCGAGCACGGCGACGAGGTCACCCTCACGGTGACCGGCGACGACGCCGAGACGACGGCGGACAGCCTGGTCGAGTTCCTCGGGACGGACCACGACGCGGCCTGACCGCACAGGTCGCGTCCCGGACGCGACCACCTGACGGACGGGAGGCCCGTGGCTGCGCAGCCACGGGCCTCCCGTCCGTCTCCTGGTCGCTCCTACTGCCCCAGGGACGGGATCGCGCGCAGCTCGCCCCAGGCGAACGAGCTCTCGGCGATGAAGTCCTGCAGGTCGTCGGCGAGGTCGTGGAGGAGTCCGGGCAGGTCGTCGACGTCCTCGACGAGGCCCCTCGCCCCCTGGGTCTCGCCCATGATCGTCCAGACGACGCACATCGAGCCGTCGACGACGTCGTCCTGCTCCTGGTCGAGCTCCCAGTCCCCGTACGGACCCACCCAGAAGCGGGCGGAGCGGAACTCGTCCGGACGGAGCATCTGCTCGGCCACGGGTCGGAACGCGGCGAGCAGCTCACCGACGGTCATCACGACGGTCACGGTCCGATCGTACGACCGAGGGGTGTCCGCAGCCGCCGATAGGGTGTTGTGCATGACCCGCCTGCGCCTCGCATCCGTCAACGTGAACGGCGTCCGCGCCGCCTTCCGCAAGGGCATGGGCGACTGGCTCGCGACACGTGACGTCGACGTGCTGGCCTTGCAAGAGGTCCGCGCCTCGAGCGACGACCTCGCCGCGCTGCTCGGCGACGAGTGGGACATCGTGCACGACCCCGCGACCGCGAAGGGCCGTGCCGGGGTGGCGATCGCCTCGCGGCACGGTGCCGGTCACGAGCGTGCGCACGTGCACCGCGTCGCGCTCGGCCCGGACGACTTCGACTCGGCGGGCCGCTGGCTCGAGGCCGACTACGAGATCGGCGGCACCACGGTGACCGTCGTGTCGACGTACGTGCACTCCGGCGAGGCCGACACCCCCAAGCAGGACGAGAAGTGGAAGTTCCTCGACGCGATGACGGAGCGCCTCCCCGCGCTCCGCGAGCACAACCCGCTCGCCGTCGTCGTCGGCGACCTGAACGTCGGGCACGACCAGCGGGACATCAAGAACTGGAAGGGCAACGTCAAGCGCGCGGGCTTCCTGCCCCGTGAGCGTGCGTACTTCTCGCGCTTCTTCGGCGAGCAGGGCGCCGAGGTCGAGGGGGCCGACGGTTCCACCGGCCCCGGTCTCGGGTGGGTCGACGTCGGCCGCGCCCAGGCCGGCGACGTCGACGGGCCGTACACGTGGTGGTCCTGGCGCGGCCAGGCCTTCGACAACGACACCGGCTGGCGCATCGACTACCAGGTGGCCACGCCCGACCTCGCCGCGAAGGTGACGGAGTACACGGTCGACCGCGCTGCGGCGTACGACCAGCGATGGTCCGACCACGCCCCCGTGGTCGTCGACTACGAACTCTGACCCCCGCTCCTCGCTCCACCTCACGCACAGGACCACCACCATGACCACCACCCGCATCTTCTCCGGCATCCAGCCGTCCGCCGGCTCGCTGCACCTCGGCAACTACGTCGGGGCGCTCATGCAGTGGCGGACGCTGCTCGACGACCACGACGCCATCTACTGCGTCGTCGACATGCACGCCATCACCTCCCCGCAGGACCCGGCGGAGCTCCGGGCGAACACCCGTGCGACGGCCGCGCAGTACATCGCCTCGGGCATCGACCCGACGAAGGCGACCCTGTTCGTGCAGTCGCACGTGCCCGCGCACGCCGAACTCGCCTGGGTGCTCAACACCCTGACCGGCTTCGGCGAGGCGAGCCGGATGACCCAGTTCAAGGACAAGTCCGCGCGGCAGGGCGCCGAGGCCGCCTCGGTCGGGCTCTTCACCTACCCGATCCTGATGGCCGCCGACATCCTGCTGTACGACACGAAGGTCGTGCCGGTCGGCGACGACCAGCGGCAGCACGTCGAGCTCACGCGCGACCTCGCCGGGCGCTTCAACTCGCGGTTCGGCGACACGTTCGTGGTGCCCGAGGCCCGGATCCTCACCGAGACCGCGCGGATCTACGACCTGCAGGACCCGACGAGCAAGATGAGCAAGTCCGCGGCGTCGGACAACGGTCTCATCCGGCTGCTCGACGACCCGAAGCGCACCGCGAAGAAGATCCGCTCCGCGGTGACCGACACCGAGCGCGAGATCCGGGCCGACCGTCAGGCGAAGCCGGGGATCACGAACCTGCTGTCGATCCTGTCGGCGTTCACGGGGTCCTCGATCGCCTCGCTCGAGGCGTCGTTCGCCGGCAAGGGCTACGGTGACCTGAAGGGCGAGGTCGCCGACGCCGTCGTGGCCGAGCTCGAGCCGGTCCGTGCCCGCACCCTCGAGCTGCTCGACGACCCGGCAGAGCTCGACCGGCTGCTCGCCGTCGGCGCCGACCGCGCCGAGGCCATCGCGCAGGAGACCCTGGCACGGGTGTACGACCGCATCGGGTTCGTCCCCCGCACCCGCGGCTGACCGTGCAGCCCGTCACGCTCGAGTCCGCGCGGGTCCGGCTCGACGTCCCGACCCGCGCGGACACGGCGGCGATCACCGCGGCGTGCCAGGACCCGGACGTCGTCCGGTGGACGACGATCCCGACGCCGTACCGCGACCAGGACGCCCGCACCTTCGTCGACGCGCTCGTCGGCCCGGGGTGGGCGTCGGACCGCGAGTACACCTGGGCGATCCGCCGCCCGGGGTCGACCTGGCTCGACGGGATCATCTCGTACCGCACCGCCGGCCGCGACCTCGGCTTCTGGCTCGCGCCGTCCGCCCGGGGCGCCGGGCTCATGCACCACGCGGTCGAACTCGTCGTCGGCTGGGCCTTCGACCGTGGCGCCCACGACGTCTACTGGGAGTGCTACGCGGGCAACACCGCGTCGGCGTCGGTCGCGCGCCGCGCGGGCTTCTCGTACACGGGCACCGGCGACGCCCGCGTGCCCGGTCGCGACGGCGGGCCGACACCCGCCTGGACGGGCCTGCGTCGCGCCGACGGCACCGCCGCGTCGGCCCAGGCGTGGCCGACGACCGCCTGAGGTGACACGTCACCGACCGGTCGCCGGTAGGCTCGGCGCGTGAACGACTCGGTACGCCCCGACGAGGTCCGCGCGATGCGCCGCGGGCTCGAACTCGCCGCCCTCGGGCCGGCCGTCGGCGACCACGCCCGCGTCGGCGCGGTGATCCTCGCCCCCGACGGCCAGGTCCTCGCCGAGGGCTGGCACAAGGGCGCCGGCACCCCGCACGCCGAGGTCGACGCCATGGCGAAGGTCGACCCGGCACTGCTCCGTGGCGCGACCGCCGTCGTCACCCTCGAGCCCTGCAACCACGTCGGCCGCACCGGCCCATGCGCGGTGGCGCTGCTCGACGCCGGCATCGGCCGGGTCGTGTACGCCGTCGACGACCCGGGCGACCAGGCGCACGGCGGCGCCGACCGGCTGCGAGCAGGCGGTGTCGACGTCGTCTCCGGCGTCCTGGCCGACGAGGCCGAGGCGTTCCTGGAACGCTGGCTCACCTCCGTCCGGCTCGACCGCCCCTGGGTGACGGTCAAGTGGGCGTCGAGCCTCGACGGCCGGGCCGCCGCGTCCGACGGCACGAGCCGCTGGATCACCGGCGCCGCCGCACGGCAGCACGTCCACGAGCAGCGGGCGGCGCACGACGCGATCCTGGTCGGCACGGGCACGGTGCTCGCCGACGACCCGAGCCTGACCGCACGCGGCGACGCCGGCGAACTGCTCGCCGACCAACCGCTCGCCGTCGTGCTCGGCGACCGGCCGGTGCCGGACGACGCCGCCGTCCGCCGGCACCCGCGCGGCCTGGTGACCCTGCCCGGCCACGACCTCGCCACCGCGCTCCGTGCCCTGCGCGGGCACGGCGTGCACTCGGTCTTCGTCGAGGGCGGACCGACCGTGGCGTCGGCGCTCGTCGCCGCGGGCCTCGTCGACGAGTACCTGGTCTACCTGGCCCCCGTGCTGCTCGGCGGCCCGCGCACGGCACTCGACGACCTCGGGGTGGGAAGCATGCCGGACCGTCGACGGTTGGACGTACTATCGACCACCAGCCTGGGCCCCGATCTGCTGGTCCGAGCCCGACCGCACCACGCTGCACCCGGGCACGACGGGCCCACGAACGACCGGAGCACCACATGACCGACGCACTCACCTCCCCCACCCCCGGGAGCCCGGTCCAGTTCGAGGTCGCGACGAACGTGCCGACCACCCACGGCACCTTCGAGATGCGCGCCTACCGGGACCTCGTCACCGGTGCCGAGCACGTCGCCGTCATCGGCAGGGCCCCCGACGGCAGCGCACCCGCCGACGGCGCCCTGGTCCGCGTGCACTCCGAGTGCCTGACCGGCGAGGCGTTCGGGTCGCTCAAGTGCGAGTGCGGGCCGCAGCTCGACGCCGCGCTCGACACGATCGCCGCCGAGGGCGGGGTCGTCGTGTACCTGCGCGGTCACGAGGGCCGCGGCATCGGGCTCGTCAACAAGCTCAAGGCGTACCGCCTGCAAGAGGACGGCCTCGACACCCTCGACGCCAACCTCGCGCTCGGCCTGCCCGCCGACTCCCGCGACTACGGCGGCGCCGCCGGCATCCTCGCCGACCTCGGCATCACGAGCGTCCGGCTCCTGTCGAACAACCCCGAGAAGCGCCGCCAGCTCGAGGAGCACGGCGTGACCGTCGAGTCGCTCGTCCCGCTCGTGGTGGGGATCTCGGCGCAGAACGCCGGGTACCTCGACACCAAGCGCGACCGGATGGGCCACCAGCTGCCCGCCCACCTCGAAGCGGGTGCCGCCAGCTGACTCCGGGCTGATTCGCAGGTTGCCGACGTCTGTCGTATGATCGACGCCTCCGTCACGAGCGGTCCCCCCTCCCCGAACGCACCCGACCGGTGTCCGCGCCACCCCGCGCGAGCCGGTCGGCGTCCGCCGTCCGGGGCACCGCCGCGCTCCCCGTGAGCGTCACCTTCGGAGTCCCCTCACCCCATGTCCGCCGCACCGGCACCCTCCACCGCCCCCTCGAAGCCCGCGGGCAACCCGCGCTCCCGCGTCGTCGTCGCCAGCCTCGTCGGCACCACCATCGAGTTCTACGACTTCTACGTCTACGCGACCGCCGCGGTCCTCGTCTTCCCGACCCTGTTCTTCCCGAACGAGGACCCGACGGCGTCGCAGCTGTCGTCCTTCGTCACCTTCGCGCTCGCGTTCTTCGCACGGCCGGTCGGCTCGGTCCTGTTCGGCCACTTCGGCGACCGGATCGGCCGCAAGACCACCCTCGTCGCCTCCCTGCTCGTGATGGGCACCGCGACGTTCCTCATCGGCTGCCTGCCGACGTTCGACACGATCGGTGTCTGGGCCCCCGCCCTGCTCGGCGTGATGCGCTTCGCCCAGGGCGTCGGCCTCGGCGGCGAGTGGTCCGGAGCCGCGCTGCTCGCGACCGAGAACGCTCCAGAGGGCCGGCGCGGCGTCTTCGGCTCGATGCCGCAGCTCGGGGCCCCGATCGGGTTCCTGCTCGCCAACGGCCTGTTCATCGCCATCAACGCCGCGATGCCCGCCGCTGCCGACGGCACCCCGAACGCCGACTTCCAGGCGTGGGGCTGGCGCATCCCGTTCCTGCTCTCCGCGGTGATGGTCGTCATCGGCCTGTACGTGCGGTTCCGGCTCGTCGAGTCCCCCGCCTTCCGCGGCGTCCAGGAGTCCGGCACGGTGGCGAAGGTCCCGCTCGGCCGGGTGTTCCGCACCTCGTGGAAGGCCGTCATCGTCGGCACCTTCGGCATGGTCGCGACGTACGTGCTCTTCTACTTCCTGACGACCTTCACGCTGCAGTACGGCACCACCGGCACCGAGAACAGCCCGCTCGTGCCGAAGGTCGGACTCGGCTACTCCCGTGGGGAGTTCCTGACCCTGCTCATGATCGGCGTCGTGTTCTTCGGCGTCTTCACCCCGGTGGCCGGCTGGCTCGCCGACCGGTTCGGCCGACGCCGCACGCTCATCCCCACGACCGTCGGCATCGCCCTGTTCGGCCTGACGTTCCAGCTCTGGTTCGCCGCGTCCACCGGTCCGATCACGGTGGTGACGTTCCTGGTCGTCGGGCTGTCGCTCATGGGGCTGACGTTCGGACCGATGGGCGCCCTGCTGCCGGAGCTCTTCCCGACGAACGTCCGCTACACCGGGTCGGCGATCGCGTACAACGTCGCGTCGATCCTCGGGGCCTCGCTCGCGCCGACCATCGCGCTGGCGCTGTGGCGGCCGGACGGCAACATCTTCCTGGTCGGGCTCTACCTGACCCTCGCGGCCGTCGTGACCCTCGTCGCGCTGCTGTTCGTCCGCGAGACCAAGAGCACCGACCTCGACGCCTGAGGGGCGAGGCGGGCAGGGCGGAGGGGCGGCGTCGGCGCCGGGTGAGAGGATGTGGGTGCGTCACGGTACGGTGACGCCCAGATCACCAGCAGCACGGCAGGAACCAGGACACGATGAGCTTCCCCTTCGCCCGTCCGAAGCCGAAGGACGGCCCGCGAGCCACCTTCGGCCGACTCTTGTCCTACCTGTTCGAGAACAAGCCGGCGATGGTGGTCATCATCGTGCTGAGCGTGCTCGGCGCCGGAGCGTCGCTCGCGCAGCCGCTCCTGGTCAACCAGGTCGTGACCGCCGTGCAGCAGGGCAACACGCTCAGCACGCTCGTCTGGCTGCTCATCGGGCTCGTCATCGTGTCCGGGCTGCTCAACGGCGTGCAGCACTTCCTGCTGCAGCGCGCCGGCGAGGGCGTCGTGCTCTCCACCCGTCGCAAGCTCATCGGCCGGATCCTCAACCTGCCGATCTCGGAGTTCGACACCCGCCGCACCGGTGACCTCGTCTCACGCGTCGGCAGCGACACCACCCTGCTCCGCGCGGTGCTGACCCAGGGCCTCATCGAGTCCATCGGCGGCGCACTCACCTTCATCGGCGCGATCATCGCGATGGCGATCATCGACCCGCTCCTGCTCGTCATCGTGATCGTCATCGTCATCGTCGCGATCGTCGTCGTCGGCGGCCTCAGCCGGCGCATCCGCGTCGCCTCGCGCCGCGCGCAGGAGAAGGTCGGCGACCTCACCGCCGCCGTCGAGCGCGGCATCGGCGCGGTGCGCACGATCCGCGCCGCCGGTGCCACCGAGCGCGAGGTCAGCGAGGTCGACGGCCACGCGACCGAGGCCTACGTCCGCGGCCTCGCGATCGCGAAGATGTCGGCCCTGGTCGTCCCCGTCGCGAGCATCGTCATGCAGGTCGCGTTCATCGTCGTCCTCGGCGTCGGCGGCGCGCAGGTCGCGGCCGGCACCATCACGATCGCCACCCTCATCACGTTCATCCTGCTGCTGTTCATGATGATCATGCCCCTCGGCCAGGCGATGGGCGCCGTCGTCGCCGTCGCGCAGGCGCTCGGTGCGCTCGGCCGGATCGAGGAGATCCTGGCGCTGCCGAACGAGTCCGACGGCGACGCCGCCGTCCGGCCGGCACCCGCCGTCGCCACCGACGACGCGATCACCTTCGAGCACGTCACCTTCCGCTACGCAGCCGCGGCCGACGCGTCCGGACCGGACGGCGCGGCCGGCGAGGACCGGACAGGAGGCCCGGAGCGCCCCGCCGTCGAGCGCCCGGCCGACGACGTGGTGCTGCACGACGTCTCCTTCCGCGTGCCGCGCGGATCACGGGTCGCGCTCGTGGGCCCGTCCGGCGCGGGCAAGTCGACGACCCTGTCGCTCATCGAGCGCTTCTACGACCCAACCGAGGGGGTCATCCGCCTCGGCGGCATCGACGTCCGCGGCATGGACCGCGACGAGCTCCGCGCCCAGATCGGTTACGTCGAGCAGGACGCCCCGGTGCTCGCCGGCACCCTGCGCGCCAACCTGCTCCTCGGGTCGCCGAAGGCCTCCGAGGCCGACTGCGTCCGCGTGCTCGAGGCCGTCAACCTCGGCGAGGTCCTGCACCGAGACCCCGCCGGCCTCGACGCCCAGGTGGGCGAGGACGGCGTGATGCTCTCCGGTGGCGAGCGCCAGCGGCTCGCGATCGCCCGTGCACTGCTCGCCGCTCCCCCGATCCTGCTGCTCGACGAGTCGACGTCGTCGCTCGACGGCGTGAACGAGCAGAAGATGCGGCTCGCGATCGACGCCGTGGCCGAGGACCGCACACTCCTCGTGATCGCCCACCGCCTGTCGACCGTCGTCGACTCGGACGTCATCGTCGTGCTCGAGCACGGCCGGGTCGTCGGCTCGGGCACGCACTCCGAGCTCGTCGAGTCGACGCCGCTGTACCGCGACCTGGCGAAGCACCAGCTCCTGGTGTGACGGACTGAACCGGCACCCGACCCGCCGCTCGGAGCGTGCGGGCCGGGTGCCGGCTCCTGGTCGTCGCGGTGTCGCTGCGCGCTAGGCGGCGAACGGGTCGGGCGTCAGCACGTACACGGACTCGAGGTACTCCTCGATGCCCTCGTGCGAACCCTCGCGCCCGAGCCCGGAGGACTTCACCCCGCCGAACGGGAACGCGGCGTTCGAGACGACACCGGTGTTCAGGCCGATCATGCCCGTCTCGAGTCGCTCGGCCAGGCGCTGCCCCCGGCGCAGGTCCGCGGTGAAGGCGTAGGCGACGAGCCCGAACTCCGTGTCGTTGGCCAGGCGGATGCCCTCGTCCTCGGTCGCGAAGCGCGTGATCGAGACCACCGGTCCGAAGATCTCCGTGGTGAGGATGTCCGATCCCGGCCGGACCTGGTCGAGCACCGTGGGCTCGTAGAACGTGCCCGGACGGTCGACGCGGTTCCCACCGACGACGAGCTCCGCGCCGCGCGCGACCGCGTCGTCGACGAGTCCGGCGGTCTTGTCGACGGCGCGGTCGTCGATGAGCGGGCCCATCGTCGTGCCGTCCTCGGTGCCGCGCCCGATGCGCAGCGCGCGCACCTTCTCGGTCAGGGCGGCCACGAACGCGTCGGCGATCCCCTCCTGCACGAAGAAGCGGTTCGCCGCCGTGCAGGCCTCGCCGACGTTGCGGAACTTCGCGAGCATCGCGGCGTCCACGGCGGCGTCGAGGTCCGCGTCGTCGAACACGATGAGCGGGGCGTTGCCGCCGAGCTCCATGCTCGTCTTGAGGACGTTGTCCGCGGCCTGCTTGAGCAGGGCCGAGCCGACCGGCGTCGAGCCGGTGAAGGTGAGCTTCCGGAGGCGGCGGTCCGCGATGATCGGCTCGGACAGGCCCTTGGCGTCGCTGGCCGGGACGACGTTGAGCACGCCGTCCGGCAGACCGGCCCGGCGGAAGAGCTCGACGAGGAACAGCGTGGTCAGCGGGGTGAGGTCCGCCGGCTTCACGACGACGGTGCACCCGGCGGCCAGGGCGGGCCCGATCTTGCGGGTCGCCATGGCGAGCGGGAAGTTCCACGGGGTGATGGCGTAGACGGGACCGACGGGTCGCTTCAGCACGATGCCGCGGCCGGTGCCCTCGGGGTTCGTGCGGTAGTCGCCGCCGATGCGGACGGCTTCCTCGGAGAACCAGCGGAGGAACTCGCCGCCGTAGGTCACCTCGCCGCGGGACTCGGCGAGGGGCTTGCCCATCTCGAGGCTCATGAGGGCGGCGAGGTCGTCCTCGTGCTCGCGGACCAGGTCGAACGCCCGCCGCATGATGTCCGAGCGCTCGCGCGGCGCCGTCGACGCCCAGGCGTCCTGCGCGGCGACCGCCGCGTCGAGTGCGGCGATGCCGTCCTCGGGGGTCGCGTCGGCGACCTCGGCGAGGACCGCGCCGGTGGAGGGGTCGCGCACGGCGAAGGTCCCGCCGCCGGACGCGGCACGCCAGGTGCCGCCGATGAACAGGCCGGTCGGGACGCCCTGGACGGCGACGTGCTCGTCCGCGACGGTGGTGGTGCTGTCGGTGGTGCTGGTGCTGGTGCTGGTGCTGGTGGTGCTCGTCACAGTTGTGCTCCTCCGGGGTTGGCGAGGCCTTCGTCCATGTCGCTGCGGTCGACGTGGCCGCCCGCAACGCGGATCTCCTCGAGCGCGCGGGTGCTGCGGTCGGCATCCACCCCCGCGACGAGGTCGTCGTAGACGGCGACGTCCATGTCGGCCGCTCGGGCGTCGAGCGCCGATGCCCGCACGCAGTGGTCGGTGGTCAGGCCGACGATGTCGATCGAGCGCACGCGGTGCTCGCGCAGCAGGTCGGGCAGGGCGACGCCGTCGGCGGTGTGCGCCTGGAACGCCGAGTAGTCCGGCTTGCCCTGGCCCTTGAAGACGTCGATGTCGATCGTCGTGGTGTCGAGGTCAGGGTGGTACGCCGCACCGGCGGTGTCGGCGACGCAGTGCACCGGCCACGTGTGCACGAAGTCGGGTCCGGACGGTCCGGCGAAGTGCCCGCCGTTGTCGTCGTCACCGTGGTGCCAGTCGCGCGAGCCGACGATGAGGTCGTACTCGTCGGCGTGCCGGCCGAGGAACGCGGAGATGCGCTTCGCGAGTGCCGCTCCCCCGCTCACCGCGAGGGCTCCCCCCTCGGTGAAGTCGTTCTGGACGTCGACGACGAGGAGTGCTCTTGCCATGGACCCATCCAACACCCGGTGCCCTACGACGCGGTGAGCTTGCTCCCGCACGAGTAGGTGGCCGCGGTGACCGCGTCGAGCGCCGGCAACGCGGCGGCGCGCGACGATCCGATGGCGTAGAAGGCGAAGGTGAGCCGGGACCCGTCCGCCGCGTCGATGTACCCACCGAGCGTGTTGGCGCTGTCGATCCACCCGGTCTTCGCGTGCACCTTGCCGCGCGCCACGGCGTTCGCCCCGGTGAACCGGCTGGCGAGGGTTCCCGACACCCCGGCGACCGGCAGCGTGTTCGCGAGCGTGCCGAGGCCCTTCGCGCCCGCGGCGACCTGGACCATGAGGTGGGCGACGAACTCCGGCGACACCGCGTTCGCGGCGCTCTCGCCCGAGCCGTCCTTGATGACGATGCCGGCCGGGTCGACGCCGTACGAGCGGAGCGCCGACTGGTAGACGCCGGTGAGCGAGGCCGCCGACCCGTTCGCGCCGGACTCCTTCGACGACACCCGCGCGAGCATCTCGGCCAGGGTGTTGTCGGAGTTCGGGATCATCTGCCCGATGAGCGTGGACACCGGCTGCGACGACACCGACGCGATGGTGTCCGAGCTCGTGGTCGCCCGCTTGACGATCTGCGCCGATGCCGCCCCCGCGACCCCGGCGTTCGCGAGCGCGGTGCGGAAGGCGGCTCCGGCTCGGCCGACCGGGTCCTCGGAACGGGGCGACGTCGCCGCTGCGGGGTTCGCGCGGTCGCCGTCGACCATGAGCGCCGTGACCTCCGGCTGGTAGCCGATGGTGCGCTCGGACACCGGCCAGGTCGGGTCCCAGGCGTCCGCGTCGCTCCAGTACGAGTCGTCGGTCACGATCGTGGTCACCGGGGTGGAGCCGACCTTCGCCTTGACCTGCTGGGCGAGCTGTGCGAGCGTCGGTGCGCCCGGGTAGACGGTGCCGGCCCCCGCGGACAGCGTTGCGTCGCCGTGTCCGACGAGGGCGATCGTGCCCGCCGACTCGCGGGTCACGGTGGTGGGGATGCGGTGGTCGCCCCCGAGCACGGCCAGGGCCGTCGCGCTGGTGAGGGTCTTCATGACGCTGCCGGTCTGCGCCGGTCGCTCGCCGTGCTTCGAGAACAGGACCTCGCCGGTCTTCGCGTCCATGACGTAGCCCTCGAAGTCGCCGAGCCCGGGTGCCGACGCCGCCGTGGCGATCGAGCAGGTGCGCAGCGGGGCCGGGGTCGCGGGACTGTCCGGGACGGCACGGGCGGTCGGTGTCGCGGTCGGGCTCGGCGTCCCCGGCGGCCGCGTGGTCGCGGTCCGGCTCGGGGCGGACGACGGGCTCGACGTCGGGGCGGGCCCGGCGGTCGTCCGGGCCGGCTGGGTCATCGCGGAGGCGACCGCGACGGCCCCGCCGGAGCCGACCACCAGCACGGCGGCGAGCCCACAGGCGATCCACGGGACCGGTCGCCTGGCCGCGGAGGCACGCGCCCTCGCGACGGCGGCGCGGAGGCGCTCCGGGACGGACGACGGGGTGGGCTGCGGCTCGGACATCGCGACGATCCTACGGAAGTGCGGCAGGAGCCTCCAGGCCGAGCGCCCGATCCGTGTGCGGGGTGAGCCGGCTCACGCGGCGTCGGGTGGGCCGTCGGCCGCGTAGCGGACGCCCACCTGGCGGCGCGCCTCGTCCATGAGGGCCATGATCGCGACGGTCTCGTCGGGGTCCATCGGGCCGCCGTCGTGGACGCCCGAGGTGACCATCGCCTCGAAGGCACGCGCCTCGTGCGCGTAGCCGGTGAGCTCCTCGCGTCCGTCGAACTCCTCGACCACCTCGCCGTCGGCGTCGCGGATCCGCCACGTCGTCGGGGTGTACCAGGTCGCGTCGATGTCGATGCGCCCGGACTCGCCGATCACCGACGCGGTGTTCGGGCTCCGCAGGTCCATGCCGAAGTGCAGCATCGACTGCGCGCCGCCCTCGTGGGTGAGCACCAGGCCCATCTGCGTGTCGACGCCCTGGTCGCTCAGCGTGCCGGCCGCGGCGACGGCCGTCGGGACCCCGAGCACGTCGACCGCGAACGAGACCGGGTAGATCCCGAGGTCGAGCAGGGCACCACCGCCGAGCGCCGGGTCCCGCAGCCGGTGACCGGGGTCGGTGGGGAGCGCCTGGTGGTGCGTCGCCTCGACGAGCACCGGCCGGCCGATGCGCCCCTCGGCGAGGGCCTGCCGGATCATCGCCGCCTGCGGCAGGAACCGGGTCCACATCGCCTCCGTCACCGCGACCCCGGCGGTGCGGGCGGCGTCGACCACCGCTCGTGCCTCGGCCGCGGTGATCGTGAAGGCCTTCTCCACCAGGACGTGCTTGCCGGCCGCGATCGCGAGCAGGGCGTCCTCGGCGTGCCGCGCGTGCGGCGTCGCGACGTACACGGCGTCGACGGCGTCGTCGCCGACGAGGTCCGCGTAGGAACCGTGCGCGCGTGGGATCCCGAACTCGGCAGCGAAGGCGTCGGCCGCCTGCTGTGTCCTGCTGCCGACCGCGACGAACTCGACCCCCGCGGCGACGCAGTCGCCCACGAAGGACCGTGCGATGCCGCCCGTACCGATGACTCCCCAGCGAACCGTCATGCACTCTGTCTACCAGGGTGCCCGGGGCGGAGCCGGACGGACCGGGTGTCCGATCCGGGCAGACGGTCTGGACGACGGGTCCGGGGAGCACTACCGTTCTGCTCGACCCCCGGACGGGGGCCGTCTCCCCCGAGTCGAAGGTCTGCAGGTCGCCGATGCGCCGATCCGTCCTCTCCGCCGTCGCCACCGGCGCCGCGATCGCCCTCACCGCCACGCTGTTCGGTGCCGCCCCGGCCGACGCCCACGGGTGGGGGTCGCACGGCCGCCCGCCCGGCCAGGCCGCCGATGCCCGGCTGACCCCGCGGACGCACTTCACGATGGCGGCCGACGGGTCCTCCGGCGCGACCCAGGGCGGCGAGGGCATCCCGAACATCGACGTCGTCAAGAAGACCATCGCGACGTACTACGGCGACCCCGGCACCGGTCTCGCCGACCGCGACGACTCCCCCTACGTCCGAGAGGTGCGCTCGATCGTCGCCCGGCAGAGCGCCCAGCTGCGACGCATCCACGACGCCGCCGTCCGGCGCGGCGAGAAGCCGGCGATCGTGCTCGACGCGGACGACACCACGCTCTGGACCTACGACATGGAGGTCGCGGACATGCACTTCGTCTTCGACCCCGCCCGGCAGGACGAGTGGGTGCAGGACGAACGCTTCCCGGCCGTCCCGTCGATGGTCGGGTTCGTGAACCGCGCGCAGGCACTCGGGTTCACGGTGTTCGGACTCACCGGACGGAACGACGACCAGAAGGCCGCGACCGTCCAGAACCTGACGAAGGTCGGGTACACCGCGTTCACGCAGGACCGCTTCTTCACCAAGTGGACCGGCGTCGGCGCGTCCCAGCAGCCGTCGTACGTCACGTGCGCCACGGCGAAGTGCACCACCGTCGAGTACAAGGCGCTGACCCGCAAGCACATCGAGCAGGACCTCGGGTACGACATCGCCCTGAACATCGGCGACCAGTGGAGCGACCTGCAGGGCGGGTACGCCGACCGTTCCCTGAAGCTGCCGAACCCGACCTACTCCCTGCCCTCCGCCGACCTGCCCGGTGTCTCCGAGCCGCGCCTGTCCCCGCGCACGCACTTCACCACGGCAGCCGACGGGTCCTCCGGAGCGACCCAGGGCGGCGAGGGCATCCCGAACATCGACGTCGTCAAGAAGACCATCGCGACCTACTACGGCGACCCCGGCACCGGCGTCGCCGACCGCAGCGACTCGCCCTACATCCGCGAACTGCGCGCGATCGTGCGCAGGCAGGCGCCCGTCATCGCAGCGCAGTGCGCCGTCGGCCGCGGGCTCCACCGCAACCCGGCGATCGTCCTCGACGCCGACGACACCACCCTCTGGACCTACGACATGGAGGTCGCGGACATGCACTTCGTCTTCGACCCCGCCCGCCAGGACGAGTGGGTGCAGGACGAACGCTTCCCGGCGACCCCGTCGATGACCTCGCTCGTGTCGGTCGCGGAGCGCTCCGGCTGCACCGTCATCGGGCTGACCGGCCGGAACGACGACCAGCAGGCCGCCACGATCGAGAACCTGCACCGCGTCGGCTACCCGCAGTTCTCGGCGACGCAGCACGGCACGCAGACGTACTACACGAAGTGGACCGGCGTCGGTGCCTCGCAGCAGCCGTCGTACGTCACCTGCGCGGCGGCGAAGTGCACCACCGTCGAGTACAAGTCGCAGACCCGTGCGCACATCGAGTCACGGTCGGGCGGCGGCTACGACGTCGTCGCGAACCTCGGCGACCAGTACAGCGACCTGCTCGGCGGCTCGGCGGACCGCACCGTGAAGCTGCCCAACCCGACGTACTACCTGCCCTGACGGCCGGCGTCGCTCTCGGCGCCGGCGCCAGTGCCGGTGCCGATGGCGCTGCCCGTGCCAGTGCCAGTGCCGGTGCCGGTGCCGATGGCGCTGCCGGTGCCGGTGCCGGTGCCGGTGCCGATGGCGCTGCCGGTGCCGATGGCGCTGCCGGTGCCGGTGCCGCTGCCGGTGTCGGCGCCGCTGCCGTCAGCGGCGGTGCTTGCCCTTGGCGGCGTCCGGCGCGGCCAGCGGGTGCGTGCGGAACCACCGGAGCAGCTCGCGCGATCGACTCGTGTCCCCGCTCCGGTCCCCCTCGGCCAGGAACGCGTCGAACCCGTCCGGCAGGTCCCCGTCGCCGTCGCGGTGGAACGCCATCGTCCACTCGCCGAACCGGGGCGTGTGGATGCGCTCCTCGACGAGCAGACCGACGTCGGTGTGGCGGGGGTCGTCGATGATGCGCTGGTAGGTCTCGAGCACGGCGGCTTCCGGTCCCTCGACCAGCTGCATGAACCGCCCGTCCTTGAACACGAGCATGCCGGACAGCCCGGCGGCGGCGTTCCGCGTGCGGGCGTGCTCGAGGAGCGCCTCGAGCTGCGGCTGCTCGAACGGCTCGGCCGCGGCGCTCATGTAGACCAGTGACAGAAGCAAGACGACCTCCAGTGCTGCGAGCCTCGGAGCACCATGCTGCCGCGCACCGCGCACTCCGGGTCAGCCCCAGAACGGGGACCGGCGACGCATCGATCCGGATCGGTCCGCCTGGCCCGGCGGGCGACCCGCCCGGACCCGACCCGAACGGGTCCGGACGGGGCCTTCCCTGATCCCGTTACACCAGGTGTTCGGAGACCGGGGTGGTCCGGATTGGTCGGAGCGGTCGCAGTGTGCCCGCGCTGACGTTCGGGTCGACGACGCGGGCACACCCGTAACGGGTCAGAACGACCGGACTGATTCGGAGCACTGCCCGTCGCGGATTGGGGTCGCCCGTCGGACTACGACGACGCGCCGTTCGCGGCGATGTGGATGGCCGCCTGCATCCGCTGCGCGGCGCGCTTCGAGACCGCGACGGTCGGGTGCACACCGTCGAGCGTCTTGCTCTGGTTCCAGCCGCCGTCCAGACGGCGGACCGAGGCCCACGGGTCGGCGAACAACCACCCGTGGTCCGCTGCCAGTCCCTGCAGGTCACGGTTCAGCACCGCGCCCGAGGCACGCCGGTTCAACTGCTTCTTCTTGCCGTACTTCGTGATGTTCGACGGAGCGATCGCGGCGATGACGACGTGCCGCGCGCCGACCTTCTGGACGATCTGCACGATGCGCGACTGGATCTGCTTGCTCGTGTAGGTGTAGCGCAGGTCGTTCGTCCCGGCCATCACGACCAGCACGTCGGCATCCCGCGGCGCCGCCGCCTTGAGGATCGCGGTGGTGGTACCGCCGCCGATCGTCACACCGCCGGTCATGCTGATGGCGGGGTCGCGCAGCTGCAGCGCCCACGAGTCCTTCATCTGCGTGAGCGAGTCGCCGGCGACGGTCACGGTGATCGGACCGGGGGCAGGCGTCGGAGTCGGGATCGCTGTCGCGGTGGGCACCGTGCGCGGCGCGGCGCCGGTCGGGGTGCCGCCGGTCGGCGCAGCCGGCGCTGTCGTCGCGGAGGCGGCGGGCGCGGTCGGCGCAGCGGGCACCGGCGCCCCCGCAGCCGTCGCGGCTGCGGGTGTCGCCGTCACCGTGGCGGTCGGCGCTCCCGCGGCTTCGGCAGACTGCGGGGCCGTCGCGATCAGTGCCCCTCCGAGGGCGACTGCTGCCGATGCAGCGACGAGGGAGACGAAGCGGGAGTACTGCACGTGGAGCTCTTTCCGTTGGACGACCGTCCGACCCTACCGAAGACGTGACGGTTGCTCGGACCCCCGAACGAGGGGCGGCACGTGTCGGGCAGGAGACGCTCGACCGGGAACACCGAAGGGCCCTGATCTGCGGCTGGACGCTGATCGGGGCCCTTCGTGGTGGAGCCGCCTGTCGGAATCGAACCGACGACCTATTCATTACGAGTGAATCGCTCTACCGACTGAGCTAAGGCGGCGGACGCTCCGTCTCCGGAGCGGCACGGTCAATGACTATACAGGCTCAGACGAGCGAACGCGAAACGAGCACGCCGAGCTCCGCGAACGAGCGCTGCAGCTCGTCGACGAGGTCCGTGCCCGTCTCGGAAGCCGACCACTCCCACCACGCGTGCCGCAGCGCGGCCAGCGCGACGGACGACACCAGGCCGGCCCGCCGCCGCAACGCGTCCGCGTCGGCGGCGAACCCCGGGTCGTCGCGTTCCAACCGTCGCACGACCGCGGCCTGGATCGCTCCCTGGAACTCGCGCATCGACTCCATGCGTCGGCTGAACAGCTCGGGGTTGGCCCGCAGCACCTGCTGCCGCTCGGCGACGAGCCCCCGCTCCTCGACGAGCTCGCGTGCCGAGTGCACGAGCAGCGCCCCGAGGTCGGCCAGCACGTCGCCGACCGGTCCGCCGTCGACGAACGTCCGCAGCGACTCGTCATCCGGCAGCCGCGGGTCGTCGCCGAGGATCGCCTGCTCCTTGCTCGGGAAGTAGTTGAAGAACGTCCGCGAGGACACGTCCGCACGCCGCGAGATCCCCTCTACGGTGACGGCGCCGAGCCCGTCCTCGAGCGCGATGCGGAGCGCGGCCTGCTGGATCGCACGGCGGGTGGCGCGGCGCTTGCGCTCGCGCAGGCCGGGTTCGGCATCGGGCATGCCGGAATTGTCGCATGCGGTGCTCGCCGGTCACCGTCGGGTCGGCCGGGAGGCCCGTCCGGCGTCCGCCACGCACCGCGCGGTCCGGCGGGTGTCGCCGCGCATCGTGCGGTCCGGTGGGTAGCACCACGCACCGTGCGGTGCGATCCGGCGGGTGGCCGCGTTCGGCCCCGCCGGCGTGCCCCCGGCTCCGGCCCAGTCGGTCAGCGCGACGCGCGGACGATGGTGACGAGCAGCGCCTCGAGCGCCAGCAGCGCCGCCACGTTCGCCGCGATCCGCTGCCGGGCGAGGGCGATCGCGTCGAGCACCTCGAGCGCCGCCGCCAGCGAGACGGTCTGCAGGGCCTGGTCGAGCTGCTCGCGCATCGCCAGGTTCACGGGTTCCGCCGGTGCGCCGAGCCCGAGCAGCAGCAGGTCGCGGTAGAGCGACGACACGTCGACCAGGATGCGGTCGAGCCCGTCGCGCAGGCTCCTGGTGGCGCGGCGCTTCTGGTCCTCTTCCAGCGCGCGCAGCTGCGAGCGCAACGCCGGCGGGACGGTTCCGCCGGGTTCGACCCCGAGGGAGCGGAGCGCGGCGTCGCGTTCCTCGGCGTCCCGCTGTTCCGTGATGGCCTTGGCGTCCTCGTCCGCGACGGCGAGCAGGTCGGCCGCCGCCATCACGGCGTCCCCGACGCTGCGGACCCCGAGCACCGTCGTGAGCGTCCGGCGACGACGGTCGCGGGCGTCCGGACTCGTGGCGAGGCGCTGCGCCATGCCGATGTGGCTCTGCGCCTGGCGCGCGGCGTCCATCGCGAGCACGCGGTCGACACCGGTGCGGGCGACGAGCAGGTCCGCCACTGACTCGATGCCGGGCACCCGGAGCCGCACCGAGCGCACACGCGACCGGATCGTCGGCAGCAGGTCGGCCTCGCTCGGGGCGCAGAGGATCCACACGGTGCGCTCCGGGGGCTCCTCGAGCGCCTTGAGCAGCAGGTTCGAGGTGCGCTCGGTCATGCGGTCGGCGTCCTCGACGATGACGACGCGGTACCGCCCGACCGAGGGCGAGTAGTGCGACGAGGTGACGAGCTGCCGGATCTCGTCGATGGTGATGATGACGCGCTGGGTGGTGAGCACCGAGACGTCGGGGTGGGTCTTCGCGACGATCTGCCGCAACGTGTGGTCGTCGTCGGGGCCGTTGCCGACCAGCGCCGCCGCGAAGGCGGTCGCGACGTTCGAGCGGCCGGACCCGGGCGGACCCGTGATGAGCCACGAGTGGGTCATGCCGCCGGTGCCGTCGGTCGACTCGGCCGCGTTGCGGAGCGACGCGACCGCTTCTTCCTGGCCGGTCAGGCCGTCCCAGACGCTCACGACACCATCCTGTCAGCGACCACCGTCATGCGCCGTCGATGCCGACGAGCGGCGCCACGGCCGCACGGATGACGTCCTGCACGTGGTCGGCGGGTGCCGCGGCGTCGACGACCAGGAAGCGGTCCGGCTCGACCTCGGCCATGTCGAGGAACGCCCGGCGCACGGTCTCGTGGAACGCCTCGGCCTCGGACTCGAGCCGATCGAAGGTGTCCCCGCGGGCCGCGGCCACCCGTGCCCGGCCGACGGTGACGTCGAGGTCGAGCAGCACCGTCAGGTCGGGGCGCAGGCCCTCGGACGCCCAGTCGGACACCGAGCGGATGCGCTCCGCTCCGAGGCCGCGCGCGACGCCCTGGTAGGCCACGGACGAGTCCGTGTAGCGGTCCTGCAGCACGACCTCGTCGCGGGCCATGGCC
This sequence comes from Curtobacterium sp. MCLR17_036, assembly GCF_003234445.2. Taxonomy (NCBI): domain Bacteria; kingdom Bacillati; phylum Actinomycetota; class Actinomycetes; order Micrococcales; family Microbacteriaceae; genus Curtobacterium; species Curtobacterium sp. MCLR17_036. Next base: position 2,491,821 of record NZ_CP126269.1, read on the forward strand.
GGACGGACGACGGTCTGCACGTGGTGCGCGCGGTCGGCCGCGTAGAGCAAGGCCTCGGCGCGGGGCGAGACGTGGCCGCGTTCGTGCAGCACGATCTCGCGGATCCGCTCGCCGAGGGCGGTCCCGCCGGGCTCGCGGGTCCGCACCACGGTGCGGCCGTGCTCGCCGAGCCAGGCCGTGAGCATCTCGGCCTGGGTCGTCTTGCCCGCGCCGTCGCCGCCCTCGAGCGTGATGAAGCGACCGGTCACTTCTTCTTGGCCGGAGCCCGCTTGGCCGGCGTCTTCTTCTTGACCGGTCCCTTGGCGCGCTTGTCGGCGATGAGCTGCACCGCGCGGGCGTGGTCGACCGCCTCGACGTCCTCGCCGCGCGGTATCGTCGCGTTCGTCTCGCCGTCCGTGACGTAGGGGCCGAAGCGACCGTCCTTCATCTTGATCGGCTTGCCCGACACGGGGTCGGCGTCGAACTCCTTGAGCGCGGCGCTCGCGGTGCGGTTGCCGCCGTACTTCGGCTGCGCGAAGAGCTCGAGCGCCCCGGGCAGGTCGATGTCGAAGATCGCGTCCTCGCCCGGCAGCGTGCGGGTGTCGGTCCCCTTCTTCAGGTAGGGGCCGTAGCGCCCGTTCTGCGCCGTGATGTCGTTGCCGGACTCCGGGTCCTGCCCGACGACGCGCGGCAGGTCGAGGAGCTTCAGCGCGGTCTCGAGGTCGACGGTCTGCGGGTCCATCGACTTGAACAGCGAGGCCGTGCGCTCCTTCGGGGCGGCGGGCTTCTTCGTCGTCTTCTTCGCGGGCGCCTTCTTGGCCGGTGCCTTCTTCGCGGCGGCCGTGCCGTCGCCAGCGGTGTTCTCGGGCACCGCCTCGGCGGCCGGGGTGGACTCGACGATCTCGCCGGTGGCCGGGTCCGCGGTGGGCTCCGGCTCCGGCGTGCGCTCGGTGACGTAGGGGCCGAAGCGGCCGTCCTTCGCCAGCACCTCTTTCCCGGTCTCCGGGTTGATCCCGACGACGCGGTCGCCGAGGACCGGGGCGTCGACGAGTTCTTTCGCCTTCTCGGCGGTCAGCTCGTCGGGGGCCAGGTCCTCGGGGACGTTGACGCGGCGCGGCTTCTCCGGGTCGTCGCTCGGGACCTCGATGTAGGGCCCGTAGCGGCCGATGCGCAGGGTCAGCCCCGGTGCGAGCTCGACGGAGTTGATCTCGCGCGCGTCGATCTCGCCGAGGTTGTCGATGACCGTGCGGAGCCCGCGCTGGTCCTCGGCACCGCCGCCGAAGTAGAAGCCCTTGAGCCAGTCGACCCGGTCGGCGTCGCCGCGGGCGATCCGGTCGAGGTCCTCTTCCATCTCGGCGGTGAAGTCGTACTCGACGAGTTCGCCGAAGTACTCCTCGAGCAGGCGCACCACGCTGAACGCGATCCAGTTCGGCACGAGCTGGGTCCCGCGCAGGGAGACGTACCCGCGGTCGATGATCGTCGGGCTGATCGTCGGGTAGGTCGACGGACGCCCGATCCCGAGCTCTTCGAGCGTCTTGATCAGGCTCGCCTCGGTGAAGCGCGGCGGCGGCGTCGTGTCGTGCCCCTTCGCCTCGACGTCGTGGACCTCGAGGTGCTCGCCCTGCTTGACGTCCGGCAGGGCGACGTCCTGCCCGGCGCGGTCGGAGGACTCGTGGCGGTCCTCGTCGCGGCCTTCCTCGTACGCGCTGAGGAAGCCGCGGAAGGTGATGACCGTGCCGGACGCGGTGAACTCGGCGTCGGTGCCGTCCGCGGTGACCGCGAGGCCCTCGACCGACTCCCCCGACGCGATGCCGAGGACGATCGACGCCGTCGAGCCCTTGGCGTCCGCCATCTGCGACGCGATCGTGCGCTTCCAGATGAGGTCGTAGAGCCGCCACTCGACACCCGTCAGCGTGCCCTCGAGCTGCTGCGGCGTGCGGAAGGAGTCGCCGGCGGGGCGGATCGCCTCGTGGGCTTCCTGCGCGTTCTTGCTCTTGCTGGCGTACAGCCGCGGCTTGTCCGGGACGGTCGCCGAGCCGTACAGGTCGGCGGCCTGCTTGCGGGCAGCGTTGATCGCCTGCTGGGAGAGCGAGACCGAGTCGGTACGGATGTAGGTGATGTACCCGTTCTCGTACAGCGTCTGCGCGGCACGGGCGGTCTGCCGCGGCGACAGGCGGAGCTTGCGCGCGGCCTCCTGCTGCAGCGTCGACGTGGTGAACGGCGCCGCGGGGCGACGGGTGTACGGCTTCGACTCGACGCTGCGCACGGTGGCGTCACCGGCGCGCTCGAGCACGGTGGTCAGCGAAGCGGCGGCGGCCTGGTCGAGCCGGACGACGTCACCGCTCAGCGTGCCGCGGTCGTCGAAGTCGCGGCCGGAGGCGACGCGGGTCCCCTGGATCCGGGCGAGGCGTGCGGAGAACGCGGACTCGCCGGTCCGCTCGAAGCGGGCGGACAGGTCCCAGTAGTTCGCGGAGACGAACGCCAGGCGCTCGCGCTCGCGGTCGACGACGAGTCGGGTGGCCGCGGACTGGACGCGACCGGCGGACAGGCCGGGGCCGACCTTGCGCCACAGGACCGGCGAGACCTCGTAGCCGTACAGGCGGTCGAGGATGCGGCGGGTCTCCTGGGCGTCGACGAGGGCGGTGTCGAGCTCACGGGTGGCCTCCTGCGCGCGCTGGATCGCCTCCTTCGTGATCTCGTGGAAGACCATCCGCTTGACGGGGACCTTCGGCTTGAGGACCTGGAGCAGGTGCCACGCGATGGCTTCGCCCTCGCGGTCTTCATCTGTTGCGAGGTAGAGCTCGTCGGCGTCCTTCAGGGCACGCTTGAGTTCGGAGACGGTCTTCTTCTTGGCGTCGGACACGACGTAGTACGGCTCGAAGCCGTTGTCGACGTCCACCGAGAACTTGCCGAGGGAGCCCTTCTTCAGCTCGGCCGGCAGGTTCTTCGGCTCGACGAGGTCACGGATGTGTCCGACCGAGGCCTGGACGTCGTATCCGTCACCGAGGTATTGCGCGATCGTCTTCGCCTTCGCGGGGCTCTCGACGATCACGAGCTTCTTCGTGCCTGGCACGTGTCTCCTTGATCGATGGTGCTGGTCGGCCCCGGCCACGATCGTGTCCGGGTCGCCCGGGACATCGGTGACCGGTGGCCGACAGGCACACCATACACACAGTGTCCGGGCTGCTCGTCCGCCGGACCGGCGACCGCGTCCGCGTCGACGGCGAACGGTCCGGACCCCACGAGGACGCGGACCCGGACGGTCGCGGAACGGGTCTCGCAGCCGGTGAGGACGGAGTCGACCGCCGCGGTGACCCGGGCCGCGACGGCGCACGGCGCGCCGGGCACGAGTCCGACGGCCGCGGCGGCGGCCGAGGTGGCAGCGGCGTCGGCGACCCCCTGGGCGTGGACGACCTGGCCACGCAGCCCGGCCGCGGCGAGCGCCGCCGAGGCGACCGACACGCCGAGCGCCAGCACGACGGCCAGCACGACGGTCGCCGAGCCCGCCTCACCGGCCCCCGTCGACCGTGCACGTCGCCGCGTGCACGGCGACCGCTGCGAACGGCCCGGTGCCGGTCCGCTCGGTGTCGACGCACACCAGGCCGTCGGGGCGGGAGACCCGGATCGACGCGCCGGGAGCGATGCGGTCGAACGCTGCCCGTGCCGCGGTCTCGTCGCCCCGGCCGAGCGCCCGGACGGCCGTGGCGGCCGCCAGTTCGAGCCGGCCCCTGCCGTCGACGACGAGCACGGCTGCGACGAGCGCCGTGAGCACGAGCGCCACCGCGGGCAGGGCGACCGCGAACTCGACGGTGACCGCCCCGCGCTCACGGTGCGAGGGCACCGCGGACGAGGTCGGTCAGGAGGGTCTGGACCTCGCCCGAGCGCATGACGGCGACGAGCACGCCGGCGAACGCGACGGCGGCCAGGATGACGACGGCGTACTCCGCGGTCGCCGACCCCTGCTCGTCGCGCAGGCGCGGGGCGAGTCGGGTCCGACGGCGCGGTGGGGTGGGAATGCTCATGGGTTCGTTCCTCTCTGTCAAGTGCGACCAGCGTCACTGTCGTGTGCGACCAGCGTCACTGTCGTGTGCGACCAGCGTCGCCGAGCACGGCGGTCCGTCGTGGTGGGCACCGGACATCTGTGGAGAGGTCACCGGATGCCGGTGACGGTGGAGGAGAGGACACCGACCACGACCGGCACGACGCCGACCAGGACGAACGCGGGCAGCACGCAGACGCCCAGCGGCAGCACGAGACGGACCGCGAGCTGTTCCGCCCGGACGAGGCCCGCCGCGGCCGCCTCGTCACGGACGTCCTCGGCGGCCCGCGCCAGGAGCGTGCCCGCGGGCACCCCGGCGCGCTGCGCCAGGTCGAGGACCTCGCGTAGTCGCACCGCCTCTGCTGCCGGCGGGGGCGTGTCGGCGGTGGCGGCCGTCACGACTGTACCCGCCGTGGTCCAGGAGCCGCCGCCGGAGACGGCGACCGCCCAGGCGTCGAGCAGGGTGCCGGGCACGCGACCGTCCGGCGTCGCCGCCCGCACGAGCCGTGCGGTCCAGGCCCGTCCGACGAGCACGAGCACGACGGCGAGCGCCGTGCAGGCCCAGCCCGCCGGCGAGCCCACGAGCACCTGCACCGCACCGGCGCCCCAGGCGGCTCCGAGTGCGAGGCCGAGGAGCGGCAGCGCCAGGACCACGCGGGCGCTCGTCCGCGGCCCGGCGAGCGCGACGCGGACCGCCCGGTCGGACGCGGCCGCCCGTCGGAGTGCCCCGGCCAGGCGGCGGAGGGTCGGGGCGACCGGGGCGCCGGTGCGCTCGGCGACCCGGAGCACGACGAGGACGTCGCGGGCGGCAGGGGTGCCGGGGTCCGGCAGACCCCCGACCAGTTCCCACGCCCGCGGCTGCGGGACACCGGCGGCCACCAGCGTCGCGACCCGGTCGAGCACGGCGGCGGTGCGCGCGGGGTCGGGTGCCGGCCGTCCGCTCACCCGGTCGGGTCCGTGGGGCGCACCACGAGCCTCCCGTCCGGGCCCACCTGCAGGACCCCGACACCGGCGAGCCGTCGACCGCCGGCACGGCGTTCGACGTGCAGGACGAGGTCGACGGCGCTGACCGCCTGTCGGGCGAGCGCCTCGACGCCCAGGCCGGCGAGCGCGCCGAGCGCCTCGAGGCGTGCGGCGACGTCGTCGAGCCCGTTGGCGTGCACGGTGCCGGCGCCGCCGTCGTGACCGGTGTTCAGCGCGGCCAGGAGCTCCCGGACCTCGGCGCCGCGGCACTCCCCCACGACGAGGCGGTCCGGCCGCATCCGCAGGGCCTCGCGCACCAGGCGGTCGAGCCCGAGCGCTCCGGCGCCCTCGGCGTTCGCCTGCCGGGCCTCGAGCGCGACGACGTGCGGGTGGGCGATGCGGAGTTCGGCGACGTCCTCGACGGTGACGATCCGTTCGTCGGTCGGGACAGCGCCGAGCATCGCCGCGAGCAGGGTGGTCTTGCCGCTGCCGGTCGCGCCGGTGACGAGCACGTTGCGGCGCGCCGCGACCGCCCGGTCGACGCTGGCCCGGGGCACGTGCTCGAAGGTGCCGCTGCGTTCCAGGGCGTCGAGGGTGGGCGGCTCGGGGTGGGGCAGGCGGATGGAGAGTGCGGTCCCGCGCACCGACACGGGCGCCAGGACGACGTGCACCCGCACGCCGTCGCCGTGCCGGACGTCCGCGCACGGGGTCGTCTCGTCGACGTGCCGCCCGCCGAGTGCGACCAGGCGGGTGGCGAGCTCGCGGGTCCGTGCTTCCGGCAGCACGGGCGGCACCGCCAGCAGGCCACCGCCCCGGTCGACCCACGTGCCGACGCCGCCGAGCACCAGCACGTCGGTGACGGCCGCATCGGAGACGAGGTCGGCGAGTTCCTCGAACTCGACGACCGCGTCCGTTCGTCGTCGTGACGGTGGCGAGCTGCCCGGCAGGAACGGCACGACGGAGGACGGGGTCGGAGCGGACGTGGCGCAGCGGCGGGGCATGCCGCCGACCGTACGAATCCGCGTGCGGTCTCCGTGTCCATCGGAGCCCTTCCTGTGGACGACGCGACAGCGCCCGAGCAACAGGACGTTTTGTCCCCCGGAACGGAATCCCGTACCCCGTTCGGCGTTGCGGCCTGCGAGGTCACCGATCGCCCCGGAACCTCCGTGGCGTGGAGCCCGCGTTCGCATGACAACCGCAATGTCATCGACTGTCGCAACAACCGAACCCGTGGACCGTTCTGTTCACCGACCCGCGCGCCCATGCGGATCCGAGGGTCACTCGACAGTCTGATCAGACGGCGCACGAGGGGTCGGACGCCAGGCAAAAGAAGAGGCGGCACCGGTTGGGGGGAACAGGTGCCGCCTGGACACCGGAGGGTTGGGGGGAATCCGATTCGGTGCCGCCGGAAACGAGTCCAGCGGGATCTACTGTACCCCACGAACCCTCCGCAGCGGCACCCCCGACCCGCCGTCCGGGCGCGCCGCCACGCGGGGCGACAGCGCCGCGCCCCGGTCCGGCCGAGGGGTAGCATCCGTTCCGCACCCTGAGGACGCAACGACGCGAAAGGACATCGATGTCCACTCCGACCCAGACCGACCACCGCGAGGACGACGGCGCGACCTTCCCGCCGCCGCCCGAGTTCGTCGCCGACGCGGTGGCGCGCGCGGACCTGCACGAGGCCGCCGCCGCCGACCGCGAGGCGTTCTGGGCGGAGCAGTCGCGCACGCTCCTCGATTGGCGGACCCCGTTCACGCAGACCCTCGACTGGTCCGGCGCCCCGTTCGCGAAGTGGTTCGCCGACGGCACGCTCAACGTCGCCGAGAACTGCCTCGACCGGCACGTGCGCGCGGGCAACGGCGACCGGGTCGCGATCCACTTCGAGGGCGCGCCGGGCGACACGCGCCGGATCACCTACGCCGAGCTGACCGCCGAGGTGCAGCGCGCCGCGAACATGCTCACCGACCTCGGCGTGGGCCGGGGCGACCGGGTGGTCGTGTACCTGCCGCTCATCCCCGAGGCGGTCGTCACGATGCTCGCCGTCGCCCGCATCGGCGCCGTGCACTCCGTCGTGTTCGGCGGCTTCAGCGCGGAGAGCCTGCGCGCCCGCATCGAGGACGCCGGCGCGAAGCTCGTGGTCACGGCGGACGGCGGCTGGCGCCGCGGCGCGGTGTCCGCGCTCAAGCCCGCCGTCGACGAGGCACTCGAGGGCGACGGCACCGACAGCGTCGAGCACGTCCTGGTCGTCAAGCGCGGCGGCAACGAGATCGCCTGGAACGACCGCGACCTGTGGTGGCACGACGAGGTCGCGAAGGCCGCCCCGGAACACACGCCCGAAGCCTTCCCCGCCGAGACCCCGCTCTTCATCCTGTACACCTCGGGCACGACGGGGAAGCCGAAGGGCATCGTGCACACCTCCGGCGGGTACCTGACGCAGGCCGCCTACACGCACAAGAACGTGTTCGACATGCACCCCGAGAAGGACGTCTACTGGTGCACGGCCGACATCGGCTGGATCACCGGGCACTCGTACGTCGTCTACGGGCCGCTGGCGAACGGCGTGACCCAGGTGCTCTACGAGGGCACGCCCGACGAGCCGAAGCCCGGCCGCTGGTGGGACCTCGTCGACTCGTACGGCGTGACCGTCCTGTACACCGCGCCGACCGCTGTCCGTGCGGCGATGAAGGCCGGTCGCGAGATCCCCGAGGCCCGCAGCCTCGAGACCCTGCGCCTGCTCGGCAGCGTCGGGGAGCCGATCAACCCCGAGGCCTGGCAGTGGTACCGGCAGGTCATCGGCCACGACCGCACGCCGATCGTCGACACGTGGTGGCAGACCGAGACCGGCGCGATCATGATCTCCGCCCTGCCCGGCGTCACGAAGCTCAAGCCCGGCGCCGCGCAGACGCCGCTGCCCGGCATCGTCGCCGAGATCGTCGACGACGACGGGAACCGGGCCGACCCCGGTGAGAGCGGCTACCTCACGATCACCGAGCCGTGGCCCTCGATGGCCCGCGGCATCTGGGGCAACCCGGACCGGTTCGTCGAGACGTATTGGTCGCGGTTCCCCGGCCGCTACTTCGCCGGCGACGGCGCGCGGCTCGACGGCCAGGGCGACATCTGGATCCAGGGCCGCGTCGACGACGTCATGAACGTCTCCGGGCACCGCCTGTCGACGGCCGAGATCGAGTCGGCGCTGGTCGGGCACGAGGGCGTGGCCGAGGCCGCGGTCGTCGGCGCCGCGGACGAGACCACCGGGCAGGCGGTCGTCGCGTACGTCATCCTGACCGCCGAGGCCGCCGCCGACGTCGACCGCGAGTCCGCCGCGACCGAGCTCCGCAACTGGGTGGGCAAGCGCATCGGCGCGATCGCGAAGCCCCGACAGGTGGTCATCGTGCCCGAGCTGCCGAAGACGCGCTCCGGCAAGATCATGCGGCGTCTGCTCCGCGACGCGGCCGAGGGCCGCCGCATCGGCGACACGACCACGCTCGCCGACCCGACGATCATGGCGACCATCGCGGAACTCATGTAGCAGGAACGACGCGAGCCGCGCCTCCCGTCCGCTCGGACTGGAGGCACGGCTCGCGTGAGTTGCGTCGCAGACGGTCCGTCAGGCGGTCAGCTCCACGACCAGCTCGACCTCGACCGGCGCGTCCAGCGGCAGGACGGCGACACCCACCGCGCTGCGCGCGTGGACGCCGGCGTCGCCGAAGACCTCGCCGACCAAGGTGGAGGCACCGTTCGCGACCCCGGGCTGACCCGTGAAGGACGACTCCGAGGCGACGAACACCGTCACCTTCACGACCCGCGCCACCCGGTCGAGCGAACCGGCGACCGACTCGACGGCGGCCAGCGCGTTGAGTGCGGCCACGCGGGCCTGCGCGGTGGCGGTCTCGGCGTCGACGTCCGCGCCGACCTTGCCGGTCACGGGCAGCGCACCGTCGACGAACGGCAGCTGGCCGGCCGTGTAGACGTACCGACCCGTGACGACCGCGGGCACGTAGGCCGCGACGGGGGCGGCGACCGGCGGGAGCGTCAGCCCGAGCTCGGCCAGCCGGTCGGCCACGCTCACGCGTCGGCCTTCGGGCGCTTCAGGTAGGCGACGAGACCGCCTTCGGGCCCGGTGACGACCTGGACCAGCTCCCAGCCCTCGTCCCCGTAGTTGTTGAGGATCGCGGTGGTGGTGTGGATCATCAGGGGCGTGGTGAAGTACTCCCAGCGAGTCATGCGGTTCCTTGCCAGCCTTTCAGTCGTGGGTGTCGTTTAGGCTGCATCCTATGTCTGCCCAGAAGACGTCTGCCTCGCGGACCAAGCCCGTCTCAGCAGTCGGCGCCTTCATCGGTTTCGTCGGGTTCAGTGCCCTCGCCGGCCTGCTCGTCACGATCGGCGTCACCCCGGCCATCGCGGTCGCCGGCGTCACGACGACGTCGACGATCGGCGTGTTCGAGTCGCTGCCGGAGTACATCGAGATCGGTGACCTGCCGCAGCGCAACGAGCTGTACGCCTACCAGGGCGGCAAGTCCGTGCACTTCGCGACCCTGTACGACCAGAACCGCGAAGAGCTGAAGTTCGACCAGATCAGCGAGCAGCTCAAGAACGCGGCGATCGACGGCGAGGACAAGCGCTTCTACGACCACGGCGGCGTCGACATGACCTCGCTCGTCCGTGCTGGCGTCGGCAGCATCGCCGGTGGGCTCGGCGACTCGGGCGGTGGCTCGACGCTGACGATGCAGCTCGTCCGCAACATCAAGATGCAGCAGGCCCTCGAGCTCCCCACCAAGGATGAGCAGGAGAAGGCCTACAAGGAGGCCGTCGAGCAGACCATCCCCCGCAAGCTCGAGGAGATGAAGCTCGCGATCGGCCTGGCGAAGAAGTACTCCAAGAAGGAGATCCTCACCGCCTACCTGAACATCGCGTACTTCGGCGACCAGACCTACGGCGTGCAGGCCGCGGCGCAGCACTACTACAACAAGAGCGCCACGGACCTGACCCCGGCCGAGGCTGCCTCGCTCATCGCGATCGTGCAGTACCCCGAGGCCCGCAACCTGTCGACCCCGAAGAAGTACGACGCGAACGTCGCCCGCCGCAACGTCATCCTGCGGTCGATGTACGCGCAGAAGAACCTCACCGAGGACGAGTACCGCAAGGCACGGCTCGCGAAGCCCGCCGACTACGTGCACCTGACGCAGCCGTCGCAGGGCTGCCGGGCATCCGTCGGTGACGGGTCGCAGTTCTTCTGCGACTACGCCAAGAAGGTCGTGCTCGAGATGTCGCAGCTCGGCTCGTCGCAGAAGGCCCGCGACAAGGCCTGGCGAAACGGCGGCTACAAGATCCAGACGACGCTGAACCTCGACCTCAACGCGCAGCAGAAGCAGCTGCTCAACACGTACGACAACAAGGCCGAGACGAACTTCGCGCTCGGCGCGACGCTCAACTCGATCGAGGCCGGGTCGGGTCGCATCATCACGATGGCGCAGAACAAGGACTTCGACGAGTCGCTGAAGTCCGCGGCGACGTCCACCTCGCTGAACTACAGCGTCGACGAGAAGTACGGCAGCTCGAAGGGCTTCCAGACCGGCTCGACCTACAAGCTGTTCACGCTGCTCGACTGGGTGAAGAGCGGCCACGGGCTCAACGAGACCGTGAGCGGCGCGGAGCGCACCGTCTCGCCGTGGACGATCGGCGGGCAGACGGTCAACACGCCGTACCCGGTGACGAACGACGCACCGGGTGAGGGCCACAACTGGAGCGTGCTCGGAGCGACGGCGAACTCGATCAACGGCGCGTTCGCGTCGATGGCACAGAAGTTGGACCTGCAGGACATCCGCGACATCGCGCAGTCGCTCGGCGTCCACCGCGCCGACGGCGGCGAACTGCAGTACATGAACCCGTCCGCCATCCTCGGTACGAACGAGATCGCGCCGATGACGATGGCCGCTGCCTACGCCGCGGTCGCGAACAACGGGATCTACTGCAAGCCGATCGCCATCGACCAGATCACCTCGCCGTCCGGCAAGCAGCTCGGTGGACAGGCGAAGGACTGCCAGCAGGCCGTCGACCCGGCGTTCGCCCAGGCCGCGATCTACGCGATGAAGGGCACGATCCGGAGCGGTACCGCCGTCGGTGCACAGACCGCAGACGGCACCCAGATGTTCGCCAAGACGGGCACCACCGACGAGGCCGACCAGATCTGGCTCGTCGGTGCGAGCTCCCGCGTGGCGACCGCCTACTGGCAGGGCAACACGGACGGTGGCAAGAACAACCTCCGCCACTTCAGCAACGGCGTCAACGGCACCTATGCCGGTGTCCGAGCAGATGTCTGGAAGCAGGCGATGACCCCGATCAACGCGCTCTACCCGGCCGGTGGGTTCACCGACCCGGGCCAGGGTGCGATCCGGGGCAACAGCAGCCCGGTGCCGAACGTCGCCGGCAAGAGCGCCGACGAGGCACGCTCGCTCATCGCGGGTGCGGGCTTCCGCTACGTCGACGGCGGCCAGCGTCCCGGCACCGGCCAGCCCGGCTCGGTGGAGTCCACCTCCCCCGCCTCCGGCGCGCTCCTGTCGAGCGACTCGACCGTCACCGTCTACACGTCCGACGGCAGCCAGGCGAACGTCCCCGACGTCGCCGGTACGTCGCTCGACGGCGCACGATCGAGGCTGGGCGAGGCCGGGTTCGCGAACGTGGCCGTCTCCGACGAGTACGCGAAGGGCGGGGGCAAGAAGACCTGCCGGGTCGCCGCCGTCGACCCCGCTGCCGACGCCGCCGCAGCCAAGGACTCCACCGTAACGATCCAGCTGTTCGGCGACAAGAACGGCAAGGCACCGGAGCGCTGCAAGTGACCCGCGGTCGCACCGCGCTCGGGGTCCTCGCAGCCGGTGCGGCCGCCGGCGCCGCCTCGGCGGCGTGGGGGTCCCTCGTCGAGCGGCGACGTTTCGGGCTGCGCTGGGAGACCGTCCCGGTGCTCCCCGAGGGCTCGCGTGACGTCACGGTCCTGCACCTGTCCGACATCCACATGGCGCCGTGGCAGGCCGACAAGCAGCAGTGGCTCCGCGACCTCAGCCTCGTCGAGCCCGACTTCATCGTGAACACCGGCGACAACCTCGGCCACCCGACCGCGAACGCCGCCGTCGAGTACGCCCTCGAGCCCTTCCGGGGCGTCCCCGGGGCGTTCGCGTACGGGTCGAACGACTTCTACGCCCCCTCCCCCCGCAACCCGCTCCGGTACTTCTCCGGTCCGAGCCGGATGGGCCACGCTGCAGAGCCCGTCGGCCTCGACGTCGACCGGCAGACCGCGTTCTTCGAGTCGCTCGGCTGGCTCGACGTGAACGACCACGCGCACGCGATCGAGCTCCGCGGATCGCGGTTCGAGCTGTTCGGCACCTCGGACGCGCACCGCGACTGGGACCGCCTCGACCTGCTCCCGACGAACGTCGACGAGATGCGGAGCGACGTCCCCTGGTCGGAGGACGAGGACGGTCCTGCCGCCGTCGCCCTCGGCATCACCCACGCGCCGTATCGTCGGGTGCTCGACGCCTTCGTCACCCAGGGTGCCGACGTCGTCTTCGCCGGGCACACCCACGGCGGCCAGGTGGCGGTACCGGGCGTCGGCGCACTCGTCACGAACTCCGACCTGCCCCGACGCTTCGCCAGCGGCCTGCACAAGTGGGAGCACCGGAACCACTGGTCGTGGCTCGAGGTCTCGGCGGGGATCGGCACGTCGATCTACGCGCCAGTCCGCTTCGCCTGCCGTCCCGAGGCGGTCGTGGTCACGCTCACCGCACGCACCGTCTGAGCCGACGCGCCCGGCGTGCAGCGCATGGTCGTGAGCACACCCGATCGTCGGGTAGACTTCTGGGGTTGCTCCGGTACGGAGTGATCACACCGCGGGGTGTGGCGCAGCTTGGTAGCGCGCCTCGTTCGGGACGAGGAGGTCGCAGGTTCAAATCCTGTCACCCCGACACTGTGTTGAGACAGTACGAAGAAGGCCCTGGTTCTCCGGAACCGGGGCCTTCTGCTTTCCCCGCAGCCGTGTGTCCGACGACCCACCCGGTCGGTTCCCGTCCGTCGACAGCCGCGGCTCCGGCTACGCTCACGATCGACATGCCGAACGACCGCTCCCTCGCCCACGTCCTCGCCGAGATCGGCGCGCAGTTCCCCGAGTTTGCCGAGGACCCCGCACTGGCCGAGAGCCTGACCGCGAACATCACGTCGATGATCGCGGACGCCCACGCGCGCTACGCCGCCGGCACGGACGGCAGCGTCGTGAGCAACGCCTACCTCGACCCGGAGCACCTGGCGACGGGTGCCCTGCACGCCGAGCACGCCCAGCACCCGGCCGGCGCGATGCTCGCCGCCGAGATGCTCTTCGACGCGTACGTGCCGGTCTTCGTCGACGAGGTCGGCGCCGTCACCACCGCCGAGGTCATCCGGGCCACCCGCGCCCTGCACGCGGGCATCTGGAGCCGGTTCCCGGCCGGGGCCGTCGCCTACACCGAGGCACTGCGCCAGCGCGTCACGACCGCGCACCTCGACTCGCGGACGCAGATCGCCCGCGACCTGCACGACCGCGTGGCGCACGGGATCCTCGCCGGGCTGCAACGGCTCGACCTCGTCCTGCTCACCGATCCCCCGGCGGCGGAGCGCGCGGAGCAGCTCGACGCCGCGAGCCGTCTGCTCCGGTCGGCGCTCGGCGACGTGCAGGACCTCGCCGTGAGCCTGCACGCCCGGGTCGGTGACGCGCTGCTCGACGACGCGCTGGCCCGGCACGCGAAGGACCTGTTCCGCGACGACGAACGACTGACGGTGCACTCGACCGGCACCCCGGCACGGCTGCCGGTCTGGCAGGCCGAGGAAGCCCTGACGATCCTGCTCGAGGCGCTCACGAACCGTGCGAAGCACGCCCCCGGCTCCACCGCGACGGTGGACTTCGCCTGGGGCGCGCGGGCCCTGGTGTTGACGGTGTCCGACGACGGCCCCGGGTTCGCACCGGAGGACCACGCCGACGGCCGGCTCGGCCAGCAGACGATGCGGGAGCGTGCCGCCGTCATCGGGGCGAGCCTCGACGTCGTCAGCGCTCCGGGCGCGGGGACGACCGTCCTGCTGACCATCCCGAGGGGGACCCTGTGACCATCACCCACGTCGCGATCGTCGACGACCACCGGCTCTTCCGCGAGGGCCTCGCGACCATCCTCGGCGCCGTCCCGAGCATCCGCGTCGTGTCGCACGGTGAACGTCCCGCCGATGTCCTCGACGCCCCCGAGGCCGCGGCGATCGACGTGCTGCTGCTCGACGTCGAGCTCGACGGTCCCCCGGCGCGGACGACGATCGCGACCCTGCGCCGCACCCGCCCGGACATCCACGTCGTCGTGCTCACCATGCACCGGGACGCCGTGCTCCGGCGGACGCTCCTCGACGCCGGCGCGGTCGACTTCGTCACGAAGGACACCCCGAGCCGCGAGCTCGTCGACCGCATCGCCCGGGCTGCGCACGCCGACGCTGCGCCGGTGACGTTCCCGGTCGACCTGGTCACCGAGGCCCGTGCGGGCGCACCGCTGAGCGACCGCGAGCTCGAGGTGCTCCGCCTCGTCGCGGCCGCACGCACGAACGCCGAGATCGCCGCCGACCTGCAGCTCGCGATCGGCACGGTCAAGCGGCACGTCTACAACGTGTTCCGGAAGCTCGACGTCGGTTCGCGGGTCGCCGCCGTGGCCGCCGCGACCCGCCTCGGCCTGCTCACCTGAGGCACCGCCGCACTCCGTGAGCAGCAGTGGTCGAGTGCGCGTCGTCGACCCGACCATTCCTGCTCACGAAGTTAACGAGACCGCGTGGACGAGACCGCGTGGACGAGACCGCGTGCGCGGGACCCTGCGGACTAGACCGCCGCCGCCGCGCCAGCGGGAACGAGGCGCCCCTCGCCGTGCAGGCGCGCCACGACGTCGAGCGCCTGGTGGCGGTACCGGGCCTGGGCGGCACCCGGCGCCACGATCACGCCGTCCGCCCCGGTGGACGCCACCAGGGCGTTGATCTTCGACGCCACCTGGTCGGCGGTGCCGTAGGCCTGCCGCTCGGTGCGGGCGGCGATGAACCGACGCTCGAGGTCGGTGAACTCGTAGGCACGGGCCTCGTCCATCGACACCGGCTCGGGCTTCCGGCCGGAGCGCATCCGGATGAAGGAGATCATGCCGGGAGCGCTCTGCTCGTCCACGACGGCGGGGTCCTCGTCGGTGACGACCTGCACGCCGATCAGCGCGTTCGGCGTCTGCCGGAAGCGCGACGGCCGGAACGAGTCGCGGTACAGGGCGAGCGCCGCCTCGGTGTTGTCCGAGGCGAAGTGGTGCGCGAAGGCGAACGAGACGCCGAGCGCCCCCGCCACCTGGGCGCTGTAGCCGGAGGACCCGAGCAGCCAGAACTCCGGCACGTCGCCGTAGCCCGGCACGGCGCGGATGCCCGCGAGCGGGTTGCCCTCGTCCATCCCGGTGAAGAACCCGATGAGGTCGGCGAGCCGCTCCGGGAAGTCGTCGACGTCCAGACGGTCCGTGCGGCGGAGCGCCATCGCCGTCGCTCCGTCGGTACCGGGCGCCCGCCCGAGGCCGAGGTCGACCCGGTCGCCGTAGAGCGCGCGGAGCGTCCCGAACTGCTCGGCGACGACGAGCGGCGCGTGGTTCGGCAGCATGACGCCGCCGGAGCCGATGCGGATGGTCGAGGTGGCTGCCCCGACGGCGCTGAGCAGCACGGCGGGAGCCGACGAGGTGATGCCGGGCATGCCGTGGTGCTCGGCGACCCAGAAGCGCTCGTACCCGAGCTTCTCCGCGTGCACCGCCATGTCGATCGAGCCCTGCAGGGCCTCGGTGTTGGACTGGCCGTACTCACGGGTGGCGAGGTCGAGGACGGACAGGTGCAGGGTGTCGTCGGTCATGTGGGCACCAACCCGCGGGGGCCGCCGCACATTCCCCCGGAGACCGGTCACGACGTGCGCTCGCCCGCTCGCCGGGCGTCGCCCGGCGACCGCGGGGCGACGGTTCGCGACCATTCGGCGCAGGTAGGTGGCGCGCCCTGGAACGGCGTCGCGGCGGCCGGGAGGCACGGGGCGGGGCCGTGCCGCGCCTCCCGGCCGCCGTCCGGTCACGTCGCGGGCGCGCACCGGTCACGACGTGCCGTGCGCACCTCGCGGACCGGTCACGTCCGGTGGCCCGACGGGCGCACCGATGACGGAACGTGACCGCTCGGCGGACCCGAGCGGGGTGTCGTGCCCGGCCGAGCCGAGCGGTCAGTTGCCGTCGAGGCGACCGCCGGACTCCGTCAGGTAGCAGTTGGCGCAGAGCGACTCGTAGGCGACGTCGACGCCGTCGATCGCGACCTGCGAGCCGTCGAAGACGAAACGGCCGTCGACGGTCCGCGCGTTGAAGACCGCCTTGCGGCCGCAGCGGCAGATGGTCTTGAGCTCCTCGAGGGAGTGCGCGACCTCGAGCAGGCGGGCGCTGCCGGGGAAGGCCTCGGTGCGGAAGTCGGTGCGGATGCCGTAGGTGATGACCGGGACCTCGTCGAGGACGGCGATCCGGAGCAGGTCGTCGACCTGGCGCGGGGTGAGGAACTGCGCTTCGTCGACGAGCACGCAGCTGACCGGCCGGACCATGCCGTCGAGCCGGTCGGACCCGGGGTCGGTGGCACCGGCCGACGTCACCGCGTCGCGCACGTCGGCGTCGGGGGCGAACACGAGGTCAACGGTACGGGTCACGCCGAGGCGCGAGACGATCTCACGGTCGCCCTTCGTGTCGACGGCGGGCTTCGCCAGGAGCACCCGGTGCCCGCGCTCCTCGTAGTTGTATGCGGCCTGCAGGAGCCCCGTGCTCTTGCCGCTGTTCATCGCGCCGTAGCGGAAGTAGAGCTTCGCCACTACGCGAGGAACCCGTCCTCGGCGGCGCGACGGATGAGGTCCGACTTCTTCGACGCGGGACGGCCGACCTTGCTGTACTTCTCGCGCACGCGGCGCAGGTAGGTCTTCGCGGTCTCGTACTGCACGTTCATCTGCGCGGCGACCTCGTTCGTGGAGTGTCCGGAGACGTACAGGCGCAGCGCTTCTTCCTCGCCGGCGCTGAGCTTCGGACGCTGGTGCGCCTGCGCGCCTGTCGGCAGCGGACGCCACTCGCGCGGCTGCGGGGTCTCGCGCGCGACGCCCATGATCTCGCGGGCGACGTCCATGACCTCGCGCATCGGCAGGGACTTCGACAGGAACGCCGCAGCGCCGGCGGCGAGGGCGCGGTCGCGGGACTCGCGGCTGTCGACGCTCGAGAGCACGATCACCTTCGCACCGGCGGCGCGGCAGGTGCGGACGCGGGCCTCGATCGAGACCGGCTCCTTCAGCTGGAAGTCGAGGAACACCAGGTCGGTCGGGAAGCTGTCGCTGTGGACCATCTCGAGCCAGGTGTGCGCGGTCAGGGCCAGGTCGAAGTCGAACGCGTTCACCGCGATCCAGCTGGACAGGCTGTCGAGCAGCACCTCGTGGTCGTCGAGGATGGCCAACCGCACGCGTCGTGCTCCCGGGTTCGGCAGGGACGGCAGACCTTCCGAGAGCCGGTTCGGGTCAGTGCTGGTCATAGGAGAACCTTAGTGCGAGGGCGGAGGGGCGGACCGCGACGTCGAGGTCGGGGAACGTCACGCGGAGGACGGCGAGGTAGGGGTCGAAGGTGCGGTGGATGCCGACGTCGGAGTCGTCCACCGCGAGGTCGAGCGTGAGGACGGCCCGGTCGCCCGAGGCGTCCGCCGTGGCTCCGGTCGCCTCGTCCGCCCGGCGGACGGTCGCGTGGAACCCCGCCGGGTCGACGGTCCTCGCCTGCAGTGCGGCGCGGACGAAGGTCCGGACGACGGAGCGCTGGTCGGCGTCGAGGCGGGCGATCAGCCCGTCCGGGTCGTCGACCGTCGGGGACTCGCCGCCGTCGGTGCGGACGGCGTGCTCGAACCAGGTGCGGTCGGCGTCCGCCACCATCGACCGGCGGATGCCGTCCGCGATGCGGCGGGCCCGCGCGCGGTCGGTGTCGGTGATCGTGTCGCGCGTCCGGAGCTCCGCGAAGAACGGCGCGACGTCACGCGCCAGGATCGTCGAGCGGTCCTGCTGCACGCTCGCGGCGATGCCGTCCCGCTCGGCGCGCTCCACCGAGTACGACCCGGCCCGGATCTGCACCCGCTCGGCGAGGCCGGCGAAGGTCCACGCGAACACCGCGGCGGCCGCCGTCAGCACGAGCGTCGGCGCCGCGGCCAGGTAGCCCGCCACCACGACGGGCACCTGGTTCGGGAACACCGCGGCCCCCGCGCCCCAGGTGACCGCGTTCACGGCGGCGAGCACGAGCCCGCCGACGGTCAGGTCGGTCCACGGGCGGTACGGCGCGACCATGACGATGCCGGTCGCGGTGATGAGGGACATGAAGTCGTTCAGGGCGCTCTCGTCCGGCCCCCACTGCGCGGCGACGCTCGCGACCGAGGCGGCCGCGAGCAGGCCGACGTGCGCGACGAACGCCGAACGCGGGAACGGCGCCCGGAACGGGCTCGACGCCGCGAACACCACACCGGCGGACGCCGCGACCAGGATGACGGTGAGCGCACTCAGGGTCGGGCTGCCGACGACGTCACGGTCGAAGAGCGACACGAGCAGCGCCCAGAGCACGCTCGCGGCCCCGATGACGATCGCCAGCGGCCGCGACCCCATCGCGCCGAGCGGGTCGTACTGCTGCGCCGTCCGCCGGGCGCCGGCCAGGGGCCTCACCCGCGCCGCCCGGAGTCGTCGTCGCCGGACACCGGCACCGCGATCGCGCCGGTGGCGGGCGCGTAGGGCACGGACATCATGACGCTCGTGCCCGAGCCGGGCGACGACCACACCTGGACGTCGCCGCCGACGCGACCGATGCGTTCGCGCACCGAGCCGCGCAGGCCCATCCGGTCGGTGCCGGTCTCCTGCTCGTCGAAGCCCCGGCCGTCGTCGACGACCATGACCGTGCACGAAGCGCTGTCGTCGAAGACGCTGACCTCGGCGGCGTCGGTGCCGGCGTGCTTCTGCACGTTCGCCAGGCACTGGCCGACGGCACGGACCACGGCGGTGAGGGCCCGCTCGTCGAGCCCGTCGAGCGCGGACGGGTCGCCGGAGACGGTCACGTCGAGGCCGCTCGCCCGGTGCTCGTCGAGCATCCGCTCGAAGGCGTCCGAGGCGGCACCCGGCCGCGGACCGGTCTGCGGCGCGAGCCACTCCTTGCCGGTGAGCACGGCGAGGTCGGCGTCGACCGTCGCGGCGAGCTGGCGGTCGATGGGGCCGTCCGGGGCCAGGGCGATCGCGCCGAGGTGGTTCAGCACGGTGTCGTGCAGGATCGCGGACGCCTCGGCCTCGACCCCCGCGCGGTACGCAGACACGTGTTCCTCACGCGCCGAGCGCAGGAGTTCCGGCTGCACCCGTTCGGACCGCCCGGTCGAGCGGCTGGTGACGAGCACGAGCGCGACGACGAAGACCACCGTGACCCAGGCCAGCACGAGGGGGCGGGCGGGACCGCCGGTCTGCAGGACCGCGACCGCCGAGGCCGCACGACCGACGACGAACCCCGCCACCGACCACAGCGCGACACGGCCCGGGACCGCTCCGGCCCCGCCGACGAGGATGAGCGGGATCACCGAGAGCGACAGCAGGTAGGACGTCACCCAGCCGGTCGGGACCTCGCGCGAGACGACGAGCGCGAACCACCAGGCGCACACCCCGCCGATCGCCAGGAAGGCGACCGCCGACCGCCACGTGCCGAACTGCACGTGCACGGCGACCATGCCGAGCATCGGGACGAGTGCGAGCACCGCCCCCGCGATCCGGATGTCCGGCTCGGCCACCCGGTAGAGCACGAGCGCCAGCGCCGCGGCGACGATCGACCCGATCGCCGCCGCGTGGAACGCACGCACGGTCGACCACGCGTTCACTCGCGGAGCGAGGTGCGTGGGGATGCCGAGCACGAGGGAGTCCTTCCGGGCGGCGTCGGGAACGCCGACCACGATCCAACCACCGGGACGGTGACCGTGTACCCCGAATCGGGATCGGTCCGGTGGTCAGGTCGATGATACCGGCACCTCGCGGGTCCCTGCTGTCCCCCGAAGGCGGACACGTGCGATCAGAACAGCGTCTGCGCCGCCACCGGCCGGAGAAGCCGGCGGTCGAAGCCCGGATCCGCGCGCTTCAGGGGCGACACCGTCGGGATCGACTGCTCCTGCGGCAGTTCCCGCGGATCCGAGAACCCCATCGACCCCGTCGCCGGATCGACCCGACCGAGACCGACGCCGTGCGCCGCGAGGATCGGACGGATGCGCTCGGACAGCCACCGCCGGTAGTCCTTCGGCGCGTACGTGTTCTCGAGGTACATCGCCCGGTACCGCTGCACCAGGTCGGGTCGCTCGCGGCCGAGCCACTCGAACCACCACGGCTTCACGCCCGGGCGCAGGTGCAGCGCCGAGTACGCGATGCTCGTCGCCCCGGCGGCCGCGGCCCGGCCGACCGCGTCGTCGAGGTGCGCCCTCGTGTCCGTGATGTACGGCAGCACGGGCATGAGGAAGACGGCGCAGTCGAGCCCGGCGTCGCGGACGGCCCGCACGGTCGCGAGCCGCGCCGAGGTCGTCGGGGTCCCGGACTCGACCGACTGCTGCAGGTCGTCGTCGTACACCGCGATCGACATCGCCAGGTCGACCGGCACGACCTTCGCCGCCTCGACCAGGAGCGGCAGGTCACGGCGGAGCAACGTGCCCTTCGTGAGGATGCTGAACGGCGTCCGCGACGCCGCCAGCGCCTCGATCACCCCGGGCATCAGGCGGTAGCGGCCCTCCGCGCGCTGGTAGGGGTCGGTGTTCGTGCCGAGGGCGACCGGGTGGCGGTCCCAGGTGGGCTTGGTGAGCTCCCGGTGCAGCACGTCGGCCACGTTCGTCTTCACGACGATCTGCTGGTCGAAGTCCGCTCCCCCGTCGAACTCGAGGTACGTGTGCGTCGGCCGGGCGAAGCAGTACACGCACGCGTGGCTGCACCCGCGGTACGGGTTGATGGTCCACCCGTACGTTCCCGACCGGTCGGCGCTCGGCACCCGGTTCAGCGCGCTCTTCGCCAGGACCTCGTGGAACGTGACCCCGGCGAACTCCGGTGTCGTCACGCTCCGGACGAACCCGCTGTTCGACTCCATGCCCGGGAGGGCGTCGTCCTGTGACGCGTTGATCGCCTGTCCACTCCACCGCATGCCGACATTCGAACACATGTTCGAACGACCCGCAAGCCGCGGCCGGACGTGGCGGCCGTCAGTGGTGCAGTCCGAGCACCTTCGCCGTGCGCTCGAGCGTGGCGTCCGCCAGGGCGGCATCGTCGCCGAGGTCCTGCCCGTAGGTGGGGACCATCGTGCGGACGTCGTCCTGCCAGCCGTCCCAGCGGTCCGGGAAGCACCGGCGCAGTAGGCCGAGCATGATCGGCACGGCCGTCGATGCCCCGGGTGACGCCCCGAGCAGCCCGGCGATCGAGCCGTCGGCCGAGGTGATGACCTCGGTCCCGAACTGCAGCACGCCGCCCTTGTCCTTGTCCGGCTTGATCACCTGGACGCGCTGGCCGGCGGTGATGCGGTGCCATTTCTCCGGCTGGGCGCTCGGCATGAAGTCGCGCAGGGCGTCGAACTTCGTCTTCCGCGACGCCAGCAGCTGCCCGATCAGGTACCGGACCAGGTCGAAGTTCGAGAACGCGACGCTGAGCATCGGCCGCAGGTTGTGCGGACGGACCGAGCGGACCAGGTCGAGCAGCGAGCCCTGCTTGAGGAACTTCGGGCTGAAGCCCGCGTACGGCCCGAACATGAGCGACGCCGTGCCGTCGACGATGCGGGTGTCGAGGTGCGGCACGGACATCGGCGGTGCGCCGACGCTGGCCTTGCCGTAGACCTTGGCCGCGTGCTTCTGCACGACCTCGGGGTCGTCGGTGCGCAGGAACTCACCGGACACCGGGAACCCGCCGTAGCCCCGGATCTCCGGGATGCCGGACTTCTGCAGCAGGTGCAGCGCACCGCCCCCGGCGCCGACGAAGACGAACTTGGCGGCGATGCGCTGGGTCGATCGGCCGATCTCGTTGCGGACGTCGACGACCCAGCCCTCGCTGACCGTCGAGCGGGAGAGCTTCGTGACCTGGTGCGACGGCTCGAACTCGACCCCGTCGACCTCGAGCTGGTCGAACAGCTGACGGGTCAGCGAGCCGAAGTCGACGTCGGACCCCGCGGCGGAGTAGGTCGCCGCGATCGGCTGGTCCTTCTTGCGCCCGGGGATGAGCGCGGGCGCCCACTTGCGGATCTGCGCCGGGTCGTCCGAGAACTCGATCCCCGCGAAGAGCGGGTGGCCCTGCATCGCCTCGTACCGCTTGCGCATGTACTCGACGTTGTCGGCGCCCCACACGAACGAGATGTGCGGCGTCGGGTTGATGAAGTCGGAGGGGTTCGGCAGCGCGCCGGTCTCGACCAGGTGCGCCCAGAACTGCCGCGAGACCTGGAACTGCTCGTTGACCGTGACCGCCTTGGCGATGTCGACGCGACCGTCCGGCAGCTCGGGCGTGTAGTTCAGCTCGCACAGGGCGGAGTGCCCGGTCCCGGCGTTGTTCCACGGGTTCGAGGACTCCTGCGCCACGCTGCCGAGCCGCTCGTACACCCGGATCTTCCACGACGGCTCGAGCCGGTGGATGATCGCGCCGAGCGTGGCGCTCATGATGCCTCCGCCGATGAGGACGACGTCGATGGGGTCCACCTGCTTCACTGCCACGCCTCGATCCTACCGGCGCGCGCCGACAGGCCGATCAGCGCGACAGGCCGATCAGCTCGGCTCGGCTCGCCGGGACGCCCTGGGCGCTCGGGAGGCCCGGCGCGCGTCCGGCGGACCGGTGACCCGCCGCCGGGCCGCCAGGACCACTGCCGGTGCCGGGGGGGGGGCAGGGACGGTCGCCTCGCCCTCGCACTCGGGTTCGCGTTCGCCCTCGCGCTCTCGCTCGCCCTCGCCCTCGCCCTCGCCCTCGCGCTTACCCGCACCCGCGCGCTTACCCACTCCCGCGAGCGCGCGCGACGCGCCATGCGGCCGCGCCTGTGCCCGCGCCGGCGCACGGGCCACGCGGAGGCGCCAGCCCCGACCGGCCCCCGTGCGGCGGAAGGCCCGCCCCGCTGACGCGGGACGGGCCTCCAGGCCGGGCTGCTGCTACGCGGCGACCGAGCGACGCGCGACGATCGTCTCGGCGATCTGCACCGCGTTGAGCGCTGCGCCCTTCCGCAGGTTGTCGTTGCTCACGAAGAGCACGAGGCCCCGCCCCTCGGGCGCCGACTGGTCGGTGCGGATGCGGCCGACGAACGTGGGGTCCTTGCCGGCCGCCTGCAGCGGGGTCGGGACGTCCGACAGCTCGACGCCCGGTGCGCTCGCCAGGATCTCGGTCGCGCGCTCTGGCGACAGGGGCTGCGCGAACTCGGCGTGCACCGAGATGGAGTGCCCGGTGAAGACCGGCACGCGCACGCAGGTGCCCGCGACGAGCAGGTCCGGCAGCTCGAGGATCTTCCGGCTCTCGTTGCGGAGCTTCTTCTCCTCGTCGGTCTCGCCGAGGCCGTCCTCGACGATGCTGCCGGCGAGCGGCACGACGTCGAAGGCGATCGGGCGGACGTACTTGACCGGCTCCGGGAACGTCACGGCCGTACCGTCGTGGGTGAGCGCGGCGGTGTCCTGCTCGAGCGCGGCCTTCGCCTGGCCGAGCAGTTCGTCGACGCCGGCGAGCCCGGAGCCGGACACGGCCTGGTAGGTCGTGGCGACGAGTCGGCGGAGCCCAGCCTCGGTGTCGAGGACCTTCAGCACCGGCATGATCGCCATCGTCGTGCAGTTCGGGTTCGCGATGATGCCCTTCGGCGCCTGGTCGATGGCGTGCGGGTTCACCTCGCTCACGACGAGCGGGACCTCGGGGTCCATCCGCCAGGCGCTCGAGTTGTCGACGACGAGCGCTCCCGCGGCGGCGAACCTCGGCGCGAGGGCACGCGAGGCGGTGGCCCCTGCGGAGAACAGCGCGATGTCGATGCCCGAGGGGTCGGCAGTCTCGGAGTCCTCGACGACGATCTGCTCGCCGCGGAACGGCAGCGTCGTGCCGGCGGACCGGGCGCTCGCGAAGAAGCGGACCCGGTCGGCCGGGAACGCGCGCTCCTCGAGCAGGCGGCGCATCACGGCGCCGACCTGGCCGGTGGCGCCGACGACGGCGACGGTGAGGGTGCTCATGCGGTGCTCCTGGTGGTTCGGCAGTTCTGCGGTGCGGTGGGCGTCAGCGGCCGGTGCCGGCGTAGACGACGGCCTCGGCGTCGGCGTCCAGGCCGAACGCGCTGTGCACGACGCGCATCGCCTCGTTCAGGGTGTCGGCGCGGGTCACGACGGAGATGCGGATCTCCGACGTGGAGATCATCTCGATGTTGATCGAGGCGTCGTGCAGGGCGCGGAAGAGCTGCGCCGAGACGCCGGCGTTCGTCCGCATGCCGGCCCCGACCAGGGCGAGCTTGCCGATCTGGTCGTCGTACTGGATGCTCTCGTAGCCGATGTCGGCCTTCGCGACCTCGAGCGCCGTGAGCACGGTCTGCCCCTGGTCCTTCGGCAGGGTGAACGAGATGTCCGTCCGCCCGGTCGACGCGGCCGACACGTTCTGGACGATCATGTCGATGTTCGCCCCGGCGCGCGCGACGTTCGTGAAGATCTCGGCGGCCTTGCCGGGCTGGTCCGGCACGCCGACGACGGTGATCTTGCCCTCGGAGAGGTCTCCGGCGATCCCGGTGATGATCGGTTCTTCCACGGTTTCCCCCTCGACAGGGTTGTAGACGATGGTGCCCTCGTTGTTGTTGAACGAGGACCGGACGTGCAGGGTGACGCCGTGCCGTCGGGCGTACTCGACGGCGCGGATGTAGAGGACCTTCGCGCCGGAGGCGGCGAGCTCGAGCATCTCCTCGCTCGTGACGCGGTCGACCTTGCGGGCCTTCGGCACGACGCGGGGGTCGGCGGTGAAGATGCCGTCGACGTCGGTGTAGATCTCGCAGACGTCGGCGTCGAGCGCAGCAGCGAGGGCGACGGCGGTGGTGTCGGACCCGCCGCGGCCGAGCGTGGTGATCTCGCCCGTGGTGCGGTTGAAGCCCTGGAATCCGGCGACGATCGCGACGTGGCCGGAGTCGAGCGCCTCGCGCACGCGCTTCGGGGTGACGTCGACGATGCGGGCCTTGCCGTGCTGGGCGTCGGTGAGCATGCCGGCCTGGCTGCCGGTGTACGACGACGCCTCGACCCCGAGGCTCTTGATCGCCATCGCGAGCAGCGCCATCGAGATGCGCTCCCCCGCCGTGAGCAGCATGTCGAGCTCGCGTCCGGCCGGGATCGGCGTCACCGAGTGCGCCAGGTCGACGAGCTCGTCCGTGGTGTCGCCCATCGCGGACACCGCGACGACGACGTCGTTGCCGGCCTTCTTCGTCTCGACGATCCGCTTCGCCACGCGCTTGATGCTCTCGGCGTCCGCGACGGAGGATCCACCGAACTTCTGCACGATCAAGGCCACTGGCTGGTACTCCCGGGGACGACGACACCGCGAGGTCTCGCGGTGTCCCAATGCTAGAGGGTGATCCGGGGATGTTGCGTGCGGGACGCCCCTGACGCAACGATCCTGCGCGGCGGTCAGCCGCCGACCACGCGCCGTCCCTCGAACGCACGGCCGAGCGTGACCTCGTCGGCGTACTCCAGATCGCCGCCGACGGGCAGCCCCGAGGCCAGACGTGTCGTCCGGATCCCCATCGGCACGAGCAGGCGACTGAGGTACGTCGCCGTCGCCTCGCCCTCGAGGTTCGGGTCGGTGGCGATGATGACCTCGTCGACGGTACCGTCGGCGAGACGCGTCATGAGCTGTTGGATGCGCAGGTCGTCGGGGCCGATGCCGTCGATCGGACTGATCGCGCCGCCGAGCACGTGGTACAGCCCGCGGAACTCGCGGGTGCGCTCGATCGCCGCGACGTCCTTGGCCTCCTCGACCACGCAGATCACCGCGGGCGAGCGCCGGGGGTCACGGCAGATGCTGCACTGCACGTTCTCGGTGACGTTGCCGCAGATCTCGCAGAAGCGGACCCGCTGCTTGACGTCCGCCAGCAGCTCGGACAGCCGCGACGGGTCGAAGGACTCGGTCTGCAGGATGTGGAACGCGATGCGCTGCGCCGACTTCGGACCGATGCCGGGCAGGCGGCCGAACTCGTCGATGAGGTCCTGGACGATGCCGTCGTACATCAGACACCGTCCTGGTGGAGAGCGGTCTCCTCGATGAACTGGGCGTTGAGGATCTCACGCACGACCGCCTCGCCGTAGCGACCGGCGACCGGGGCGCGACGCGCGGGCGGCGCGGTCCGCGGTGTGGCTGCCGCGGCGGGCTGCGCCGGAGCTGCCTGCGCCGGGGCTGCCTGCGCCGGAGAGGCTCGACCCGGCGCCTGCCGCGGGGGCGGGGACGAGCCGGCGGCGGGGTCCGGGAAGGGGGCACCGTCGTCGTACGGTTCGTCGTCGAGCGGGTAGTCGTCGACCGGGACGCCGGGTGCGGCCGCCGGTGCGGTGCCCGTGGGCTGCCCGCCACCGGGCTGCGGCGCGGCGGCGGCGGTCGGCTGGCCCTGCGGTTCGACGACCTCGGCCGGGGCGACGGGTGCCGAGGCGGGCACGGTTCCGAAGGGTGCCGCCCAGCTCGGCTCGACCGACTCCGGCACGGCGTCGACGGTGGGGTCGGCCGCCGGGATCGTCGCGACGGCCCAGTCCGTGACCGGTGCCCCTGATGGCTGGGGAGCAGGAGCAGATGCAGGCGCGGACGCAGGAGTGGGTGCGGGAGCCTCCGGGTCCGGCGTCGGGGCCGTCCGACCCGGGGCGGACGAAGCGGCGGGCGCAGCGGCAGCAGGAGCCGGAGCCGCGGGTGCAGTGGCCTGGGGCGCGGCGGATGTCCCGGCCGGCGGCGCCGCGGGTGTCGGCGTGGTCTGCGGGGCAGGGGCCGGCGTGCTCGGCGTGGTCTGCGGGGCGGGGGCCGGCGCCGACTGCTGCTGCTGCTGCTGCTGACGAGGTTGCCCGGCACCGCCCGGACCACGCGCGACGAACTTCACGCGGAGCCCGATGACGTCCATGATCGCGGACCGCAGGAGCTCGCTGACGCTGTCCTCCGGGTCGGACATCTCCTTGAAGGAGACCACGTCCTGCTGGCTCGGGAAGGTCAAGGTGAGCACGTCCTCGCGCAGCGCGGTGACCTGTGCCGTCACCACGACGGACCACGCCGACCGCTTCGCACGCTGGACGTGCTCGACGATCTGCGGCCACGCGTCGCGCATCTGCTGGAACCCGACCGCACCCACGGGGCGGACGGCCGGCTCGTCGCCGATGGTGGTGCCCTGACCGGTCGACGAGGGACTGACCGGGCTGGCGGGGGTCGCTGACGTCGACCCGGTCTGCGCGGCTGGTGCCTCGGTCGGCGCCTGGGCCGGGATCGACGCCGTGCGCGCGCCGGTGGACTGCGACGGGCCGTCCGACGCAGCGGGTGCTTCGGGAGTGCTCGGCGCGACCGCGGCCCACGACGCGGCGGCGTCCCGGGCGACCGCGCCGGCGTCGGCCTGCGGCGCGGCGGGAGCACCGGACGCAGCAGCCGGAGCAGCGGTCGGAGCAGGAGCAGCAGGAGCAGCGGTGCGCGTCGGCGCAGGAGCCGCGGCGGCCGGCTGCTCGCGTCGCGGCGCGGCCGGTGCGTCCGGCTGGGCGACGACGGGGGCCGCCGCGACGCTCGAGGTCGCCTGGTGACCACCGGCGTCGCCGACCCCCACCCGTCGTTCGAGCCGCTCCACGCGGGCCAGCGCACCGCGCTGGGTGTCGTCGGCCTCGGGCACGAGCATGCGTGCCGTCATGAGCTCGAGGTGCAGGCGCGGCGAGGTCGCACCCGTCATCTCGGTGAGCGCCCGGTTCGCGATGTCCGCCCCGCGGGACAGACCCGTCGCGCCGAAGACGCCGGCCTGGCGGGTCATGGTGTCGAGCTCTTCCGGTGAGACCCCGCGCAGCACAGCCGCCGCGCTCTCGTTCGTCGCGGCGACGACGATGAGGTCGCGCAGCCGCTCGAGCAGGTCCTCGACGAAGCGCCGGGGGTCCTGCCCTGTCTGCACCACGCGGTCGATCGCGGCGAAGGCGGAAGCGGGGTCGGCCACGGCGAGCGCGTCGACGACGTCGTCGAGCAGGGCCGCGTCGGTGTACCCGAGCAGCGCGACGGCCCGCTCGTAGGCGATCGCGCCGTCCTCGCTGCCGGCCATCAGCTGGTCGAGCAGGGACAGGGTGTCGCGGACCGAACCGCCACCGGCGCGGACGACGAGCGGCAGCACGCCGGGGGCGACGCCCACCGACTCCTGCGTGCAGAGCTGCTCGACGTACTCGAGCATCGCCGCGGGCGGCACGAGCCGGAACGGGTAGTGGTGTGTGCGGGACCGGATCGTGCCGATGACCTTCTCGGGCTCGGTCGTCGCGAAGATGAACTTGACGTGCTCCGGCGGCTCCTCGACCAGCTTGAGCAGCGCGTTGAACCCCTGCGGGGTGACCATGTGCGCTTCGTCGAGGATGAAGATCTTGTAGCGGTCACGTGCCGGCGCGAAGACGGCGCGGTCGCGGAGGTCACGGGCGTCGTCGACACCGTTGTGGCTGGCGGCGTCGATCTCGATGACGTCGAGCGAGCCGCTGCCGTCGCGGGCGAGTTCGACGCAGCTCGGGCAGACACCGCAGGGGGTGTCGGTCGGACCCTCGGCACAGTTCAGGCAGCGCGCCAGGATGCGGGCCGAGGTCGTCTTCCCGCAGCCGCGCGGGCCGCTGAACAGGTAGGCGTGGTTCACACGGTTGGTCCGGAGCGCGGTGCGCAGCGGGTCGGTGACCTGCGACTGCCCGATGAGCTCGGCGAAGTTCTCGGGCCGGTAACGGCGATACAGGGCGGTGACCACGCAGCAAGGGTAGCCGGGACGGCCGACACCCGCGTGCCCGTCCACAGGCGCGAGCGCGAGTCCGACCGGCGACGCGGAAACTCCGCACCGACGCACACACGAGACGAGCGCGGCTCCGGTCTCCCCTACCGCCGGAGGCGCGAAGACTCCTCACGCACCCCCGCACGAGTTGAGCGCAGCCCAGGTCACCGGTTGCTCCCCCGGGAACGAGAAGACTCCTCACGCACCCGCCAGAGCCCGGTTACCCTTGCTGCGTTTCCGCCCTGGGGGAGTTGGCCTGGATGGCGTCACGTGAGGAGCCGCAGAGCAGTCTACCGGATGGCAGGAGCAGGATCGGACACATGAAGATCGCCATCGCCGGAGGACACGGCCAGATCGCCCTGCTCCTCGCCCACCAGCTCACCGACGCCGGCCACGACGTCCTGTCCATCGTCCGGAACCCCGCGCACGTCTCCGACGTCGAGCAGCAGGGTGCCCGGGCGATCGTGGCGGACCTGGAGCAGCTCGGCGACGACGAGCTCGCGCTGCGGCTGCGCGGTGTCGACGCCGTGGTGTTCGCGGCCGGTGCCGGCCCGGGCAGCGGCGCCGAGCGCAAGCTGTCCGTCGACCGCGACGCCGCGATCCTGCTCGCTGATGCCGCTGAGCGGATGGGCATCGAGCGGTACGTCATGGTGTCGGCGATGGCGGCGGACACGTACGACCCGGAGCTCGCGGTCGTGCCGGCGAAGGACGACGACGCGGTGTTCCAGGTCTACCTGCGGGCCAAGGCCGAGGCGGACGCGAACCTGCGGGCGCGCAGCATGCGATGGACGATCGTCCGGCCGGGCGCACTCGTGGACACCCCGCCGCAGGGCACCGTGGACGTCGGTCGAACGGTCCCTCGCGGGTCGATCACGCGGGCGGACGTCGCGACCGTCGTGCTGCACGCGCTGCTCGACGACACCGCGGTCGGCGTGCAGTTCGAGGTCACGAACGGCAGTACCCCGATCCCCGCGGCACTCGACGCCCTGCGCTGACCCTCCGGCCGCGCCCCGCTGTGGTCATCGCGCCCCGCTGAGTCGGGGCGCGACGACCGTACCGGGGCGCGAAGCGCCCGCACGGCCGAGCGACGCCACGGCCGAGCGACGCCACGGCGAAGCGACGGCACGGCGGAGCAACGGCACGGCGCGGCACCGCGAAGCGGCGCCCGCCGGGGCGGCCGCGCCGGTGTCAGAGCGCGACCGCAGCCGACTGCCGGGCGATCTCGAGCTCCTCGTTCGTCGGGATGACGAGCACCGCGACACGTGAGGTGTCCGTGGAGACGACCCGGGCCTCCCGTGAGTGCAGCTCGTTCCGGTCGTCGTCGATCTCGATGCCCAGGTGCTCGAGTCCGGCGAGCACGCGGCGGCGCAGCAGCGCGTTGTTCTCGCCGACGCCCGCGGTGAAGACGACCGCGTCGAGTCCGCCGAGCTGCGCCGTGTAGGCGCCCACGTACCGGCGGATGCGGTGCCGGTACACGGCGAGCGCCGACTCGGCGACCTCGTCACCGTTCAGCGCCGCCTCCTGCACGTCGCGCATGTCGCCGTTGCCGGTCAGGCCGAGCAGGCCGGACTCCTTGTTGAGCATCGTGTCGAGCTCGTCGAAGGACAGCCCGGCCTCGCGGTGCAGGTGGATGAGCACGGCGGGGTCGAGGTCGCCGGAGCGGGTGCCCATGACGAGCCCCTCGAGCGGGGTGAGCCCCATCGAGGTCTCGATCGACCGCCCGCCGTCGATCGCCGCTGCCGACGCGCCGTTGCCGAGGTGCAGCACGATGGTCTTCAGCTCGGACAGCGGGCGGTCGAGGAACACGGCTGCCTGCTCGGAGACGTACTTGTGGCTCGTGCCGTGCATGCCGTAGCGGCGCACCCGGTGCTTCGCGGCGAGGTCCGCCGGGATCGCGTACGTGTACGCCTCCGGAGGCATCGTCTGGTGGAACGCGGTGTCGAACACGGCGACCTGCGCGACGTCCGGGAACACCTGCTTCGCGGCCCGGATCCCCTCGAGGTTCGCGGGGTTGTGCAGCGGCGCGAGGCTGCTCAGCTGTTCGATCTGCTGCTCGACCTCGTCCGTGACGACCGTGGCGCGGTCGAAGTCGGTGCCGCCGTGCACGACCCGGTGGCCGACGACGGCGGGCGGGTGCTCGTCGAACGACGGGCCGACCGTGCCGAACGCGTCGATCATCGCCTGGAACCCGGCGGCGTGGTCGGGCACGGACGCCGAGTCGTTCGACGACGACTCCCCCGTCAGCGCGTTGGTGTGCTTCCAGGCGCCGGACGACTCGCCGATGCGCTCGACGAGTCCGGAGGCGAGCGTGCGCTCGCCCTCGAGCTCGATGAGCTGGTACTTGAACGAGCTCGATCCGGAGTTGACGACGAGGGCTGCGGTCACGGGGGGTCACTTTCTCTGTCGGACGGGAGGCACGGCGTGCGTCGCGCGGGTCAGGCCGCGTCGGTCGCGGTGCCGGCCTGGATCGCGGTGATCGCGACGGTGTTCACGATGTCGCCGACGAGCGCGCCGCGGGACAGGTCGTTGATCGGCTTGCGCAGGCCCTGCAGGACCGGGCCGATCGCGACCGCGCCGGCCGAACGCTGCACGGCCTTGTAGGTGTTGTTGCCGGTGTTCAGGTCGGGGAAGACGAAGACCGTCGCCCGGCCCGCGACCGGGGAGTCCGGCATCTTCGTCGACGCGACCGTGGGGTCGGCGGCGGCGTCGTACTGGATCGGACCCTCGACGAGCAGGTCGGGGCGGCGCTCCCGCACGAACGCGGTGCCGGCACGGACCTTGTCGACGTCGGCGCCGGAGCCGCTGTCGCCCGTCGAGTAGCTGAGCATCGCCACGCGGGGGTCGATGCCGAACTGGGTCGCGGTCTCGGCGGACGAGATCGCGATGTCGGCAAGCTGCTCGCTCGTCGGGTCGGGGATGACGGCGCAGTCGCCGTAGACGAGCACCCGGTCGGCGAGCGCCATGAGGAAGACGCTCGACACGATCGACGTGTCCGGGCGGGTCTTGATGATCTCGAACGACGGGCGGATGGTGTGCGCGGTGGTGTGCTTCGCGCCGGAGACCATGCCGTCGGCCAGGCCGAGCTGCACCATCATCGTGCCGAAGTACGACACGTCGGTCACGGTGTCGCGGGCGAGCTCGATCGACATCCCCTTGTGGGCGCGGAGCCGGGTGTACTCCTCGGCGAAGCGCTCCCGCAGCTCGGGGTCGAACGGGGACACCAGGTGCGCGGCCTCGAGGTCGAGGCCGAGCTCGGTGGCCCGGGTGCGGATCGCGGCGGGCTCGCCGAGGATCGTCAGCTCGCAGACCTGGCGCTGCAGCAGGGTCGACGCCGCGCGCAGGATCCGGTCGTCCTCGCCCTCCGGCAGGACGATGTGCTTGCCGTACCCGCGGGCCCGGTCGAGCAGGCCGTGCTCGAACATGAGCGGGGTGACGACGCCGGACGGCGCGAGCTGCAGGCGGTCGCGGAGCACCTCGGCGTCGACGTGCTGCTCGAACAGCGCCAGCGCGAGGTCGGCCTTGCGGGGCGAGTCCGCCGCCAGGCGGCCGCGCGTCTGCGTGATGCGCAGGGCGGTGTCGTAGGTGCCGAGGTCGTTCTGTGCGATCGGCAGCGAGCTCGACAGCCCCTCGAGCAGTCGGGACACCTGCGGCGCGATCTCGAACCCGCCGTTCAGGATGACCCCGGCCAGGCTCGGGAACGTCTCGGACTGGTTCGCGAGCAGGGTCGCGATGAGTACGTCGCTGCGGTCGCCGGGGACCACGACGATGCCGCCCTCGATGAGGCGGGGCAGCACGTTCTCCATGCTCATGCCGGCGACGACGGTGCCGAGGGCCTCGCGGTCGAGCAGTGCCTCGTCGCCGCGGACCAAGGTCGCACCGGTCGTCTCGAGCAGCGCGCGGACGGTCGGCGCGACCAGCACGCGGTCCTCCGGGATCGCCCACACGACGACGTCCGGGTGGTCGTCGTGCACGGCACGCTCGACGCTCGCCACGACGGCGGGCAGGGCGTCGGGGTCGGCCCGGTTGACGACGACGCCGAGCAGCTGCGCGTGCGCCGCGCGGAGCTCGCTCGTGGTGACGTCGGCGACCTGCGCCATGTCCTCCGGCGTGCGTGCGCCGCGCTCGGCGGCGTCGCGGCCTCCGAGCACGAGCAGGACGGGTGCGCCGAGGTTCGCGGCGACCTTCGCGTTGAACGACAGCTCGGTGGGACTGCCGACGTCGGTGTAGTCCGACCCGAGGACGACGACGGCGTCGCACTGCCGCTCGACCTGCGCGAAGCGGCTGACGATCGTGCCGAGCGCCGCCTCGGGGTCCGCGTGCACGTCGTCGTAGGTGACGCCGACCGCGTCGTCGTACGAGATCCCGACCGCGGTGTGCTGCAGGAGCAGTTCGAGCACGTAGTCCGGCTCGTCGACCGACCGGGCGACGGGGCGGAAGACACCGACCCGACCGACGGATCGCGCGAGGGTCTCGAGGACACCGAGGGCGACGGTGCTCTTGCCCGTGTGTCCTTCTGCTGACGTGATGTAGATGCGGGTCGACACGTCCCTCAGGGTAGTCGTCGGACACGTCACGACGACTGGGAGGAGCGCTCCCGCGACACGCGGTCGTGAGCACCCTCGAAGAACCTGTAGCATTGGGTGTCGCCGTCGCGAGACGGTGCCCAGGAGAATTCGCCTAGTGGCCTATGGCGCACGCTTGGAAAGCGTGTTGGGTGCAAGCCCTCGGGGGTTCGAATCCCCCATTCTCCGCCAGAGCAAGCAGGAACGACTGCGAGCTGGAACGCCTGCAAGCACGGTCGAAGGGCCCGCGTCACGAGACGCGGGCCCTTCGTCGTCCGGCCCGGCAGCACTGGTCCCCCACCTGGCCGACGACGCTGTGCCCTGTCGGAGGAGTCTTCCTCGGAAAACGGATCGAAGGGGTGGAACGGGCTGTCCCCGGCGACCCTCGGTCACCTATGCTGACCCGAGCGGACGGCTCCGGGACGAGTCGACCGCGGTGCACCGAGCGGCAGGGGCGTCGCTCGGAGGGCGGCTTCGTCGGCGTGCCCGCCGCACCCGAGGGGACGAGGAGATGCGCATGGGGGACACGACCGTGCCCGTGACACCGAGCCTGCGGGCCGACGTGTACGACGTGGTCCTGCGCCCGCGCCGGTCGCTCGTCCGGTCCACCGCCCTGAGCATCGTCTTCTCCGCCGTCCCCCTTGCCGTCGCCCTGCTCTGGGTCTCGTTCCCGTTCCGCGGGTGGACCGTGGCCGCCGCCGCCGTCCTGGCGGTCGTCGTGGTCGTCGCCGTGGCCTTCGTCCGGCTCAGCACGGCCTACATCGGCATCGACCCCGAGGGGCTGACGATCCGCGGTGTGGTCACCCCGCACCGCCGGGTCCCCCGCGACCGCGTGCACAGCCTCGTGCTCGCCACGACGTTCGGCGCCTCCGTCGACCGGACGACCCGGGAACTCGTGGCGTTCGACGCGTCGGGGACGCACCTGTTCCGCATCCGCGCCGACGTGTGGGGCGACCGCGGCCTCGAGCAGGTGGTCGACGCCCTCGGCGTCCAGGTCCTCGACGAACCCCGACCCGTCCCCGCCAGGGCGTTCGCCAAGCGCTTCCCGTCGAGCCGTGCCTGGTACGAGCAGCGCGGGGCGCACGTCGTCGTCGGCGGACTCGCGGCCGTGGTCGTCGCCGCCCTGCTCTTCATCGAGACGAACGGGCTGCTCGGTGCCTGACCCCGGCGCCTGACTCCGGCGCCTCGCACCGGCGCCTGACTCCCGTGCCCGGCGCCTGATCCCGGCCCGGGCGCGCCGGTCCGGCCGCGCTCAGCGGCGACGGCGCAGGGTCGAGAAGATCCCCTGCACGACCTCCTTCGCGATGGTGCGTCCGAGGGACGAGCCGAGCAGCTCGGACAGCGGGTCGTCGGCCTTCCGGCTCGTCGTCGTGCGTGTGCTCCGCCCGGACCGGCTCGACCGCCGTGACGCAGCCGCGCGCTCGGCGCGTTCGAACTCGCGCTGGGCCCGCTCGTACTCCTGCTGGGCAGCGGCTCGCTCCTTCGCCTCCCGCTTCTCCTGCGCGGCGGCCTCCTTCGCGGCGGTGGCGGCGCTGCGTGCGGCGGCCTCCTCGGCTGCGGCTGCAGCGGCCGCGGCGTCCTTCGCCGCCTCCGCCGCAGCGGCCTCGGCCGCCGCGGCCTCCATCCGGCGTGCCAGGACCTCGCGGGCGGAGTCGGGGTCGACGGGGGTGCCGTAGGTGGCGAGCAGCCGCGACGACGCGACACGGGCCTCCAGGTCCGCCGCCGGCAGCGGGTCCATCGATCCCTGCGGAGCGCGCAGGCGCGTCCACGCGACCGGCGTCGGCGCCCCCTGCTCGTTCATCACGGTGACGATCGCCTCGCCCGTCGCGAGCGAGGTGAGCACCTCGCCCAGGTCGTAGTCGCTCGACGGGTAGGTGGACACCGTCGCGCGCAGGGCCTTCGCGTCGTCCGGGGTGTGCGCGCGGAGCTGGTGCTGGATCCGCGACCCGAGCTGCGCGAGGACGTCGCTCGGCACGTCCTTCGGCGTCTGCGTCACGAAGACGACCCCGACGCCCTTCGACCGGATGAGCCGCACGGTTCGAACGATCTGCTCGGTGAAGTCGCGCGAGGCGCCATCGAACAGCAGGTGGGCCTCGTCGAAGAAGAACACGAGCTCGGGCTTGTCCTGGTCGCCGACCTCGGGCAGCTCGTTGAACAGGTCGGCCAGCAGCCACATCAGGAACGTCGAGAAGACCTCGGGCTGGTCCTGCACGCCGGGCACCTCGAGCAGGCTGATGATGCCGCGGCCGTCGGGAGCGGTGCGCAGGAACTCCCGGGTGTCGATCTCGGGCGCACCGAAGAAGCGGTCGGCGCCCTTGTCGGCGAAGGTGACGAGTTCGCGCAGGATCACGCCGGCGGTCTGCTTCGACAACCCGCCGAGCTCGGCGAGTTCTGCCTTGCCCTGGTCGCTCACCAGGAACGTCAGCACGCTCCGCAGGTCCGCCAGGTCGACCAACGGCAGGCCGGCCTGCTCGGCGTGGTGGAAGACCAGTCCGAGCGACGACTCCTGCGTGTCGTTCAGTCGGAGCACCTTCGCCATGAGCAGCGGTCCGAACCCGGACACGGTGGCCCGGATCGGCACGCCCGTGCCCCGCCCGCCGAGCGAGTAGAACTCCGTCGCGCTGGCCGCACCGGACCACTGCTGTCCGATGCCGGCGGTCCGGGCGAGCAGCTTGTCGTTCGGCTCCCCCGCCGCCGCCAGTCCGGACAGGTCGCCCTTGACGTCGGCGGCGAACACGGGCACGCCGTTCGCGGCGATCTGCTCGGCGAGCAGCTGCAACGTGCGGGTCTTGCCGGTGCCGGTGGCCCCGGCGACGAGGCCGTGCCGGTTCAGCATGCCGAGCGGGATGCGGACCTGGACGTCGGGGTCCGCCTCGCCGTTCACCAGGGCACCGAGTTCGAGTGCGCTGCCCGCGACGGTGTACCCGGCGCGGACCGCGGCGACCGCCTCCGGTCCCAGCGGGCCCGCTCCTGCCGGGCCGGGAGGCACGGGGCCGGCCGGCGGGGCGGGCGCCGGTTCCGGGGCGGTCACGGCCACCGCCGGGGCGGCTTCCGGTGGCAGGGTCGCGGCCGGGGCGGCGTCCGGTGCCGGGCTCGCGGCTGGGGCGGCGTCCGGCGCCGGGGCATCGTCGGGTGACGGGGCCTTGTCGGGTGACGGGGCCTTGTCGGGTGGCGGGCTCGCGGCGGACGCGGGCTCCGCGTCGGGGGTGAGACGGGCCTCCTGGCCGGTGGGGACAGGGGCGCCGGCGGCAGCGGGCTCCGCGTCGGAGGCGAGACGGGCCTCCTGGCCGGTGGGGTCCGAGGCGGCGGCGGGCTCCGCGTCGGACGCCATGCCCTGCTGCGCCGTGGCCGACGCCTGCGCGGCGAGCGCGGCGGCCAGCTCCTCGGCGCGTTGGGCGGCCTGTTCGGCGAGCCGACGTGCCTCGTCCGCCGCCTGCCTGGCGGCCTCGGCCGCTGCCCGTGCCTGCTCCACCGCGTCGCTCATGCCGCCAGCATATGGACGCGACTCCGGACACGGTACGGTCCAGCCGCGACCCCGATCCGGTGCGACGAGATCGTCGTCGTGCGACGTCGGTCTCGTCGTTCAGGGTCGTCAGGCCGACCGGCGCGTCAGGCAGACCGCCCCGTCAGGTCGACCGCCCCGCCGCGCCGGCCTGCCCGCTCGTCAGTGGGTGAGCGCCGGCACCGTCTTCGGTCGGACGACGACCCAGAGCACCACGATCGCCATGGCCGCGGTCGAGCCCATCACCATCGCCATCGGCGTCGCGGTCGTGATGCCGAGCCAGCCGACGACCGGCGAGATGAGCCCGGCGACGCCGAAGTTCAGCGCGCCGAGGAGCGACGCGGCGGTCCCGGCTTCCTTGCCGTGGGCGGCGAGGCCGATGACCTGCACGAGCGGGAACGAGAAACCGCAGGCGGCGATGAAGAACCACAGCGGCACGAGCACGCCGACGAGCCCGGCGCCGAGCTGGTCGAGGACGATGATCGCGACCGAGGCGAGCAGCAGCGTCGCCGTCGAGCACGCCAGGATCCACTGCGGACCGACGCGCTGCGCCAGGCGCGCGGAGATCTGCACGCCGAGCACGACACCGACCGAGTTGACGGCGAACAGCAGGCCGTACTGCTGCGCATCGAGTCCGTAGACGCCCTGGAACAGGAACGGCGACGAGCTGAGGTACGAGAACAGGCCACTGAAGACCATGGCGCCGATGAGCGCGACGCCGACGAAGATGCGGTCCGAGAACAGGGCCTTGTACCGCTGCCCGATGGTCGAGTGCCCGGCCTCGTGACGGCGGGCCGGCGGCAGGGTCTCGACGATGAGCAGGATCGACGCGATGACGACGGCGAGGCCGTAGCAGGCGAGGAACACGAAGATGCCGCGCCAGCTGGTGAACCGGAGCATCTGCGAGCCGATGAGCGGCGCGAGGATCGGGGCGAGGCCGTTCACCATCGCCAGGCGCGACAGCATCCGGACGAGCGGCTTGCCGCCGAACAGGTCGCGGACGGTCGCCATCGCGACGACACCGCCGGCCGCGGCACCCATGCCCTGCAGCACGCGGAAGACCGCGAGCAGCTCGATGTCCGGCGCGGTCGCGGCACCGATCGAGGCGCCGATGTGCACCGTCGTCGCCACGATGAGCGGCAGGCGGCGACCGACCTTGTCGCTCCAGGGTCCGACGAGGAGCTGGCCGACCGCGAACCCGAGCGTCGTCGCCGTCAGGGTCAGCTGCACGGCACCGTCGGTGACGCCGAACTGCTCCTTGAGGGCCGGGAACGCCGGCAGGTACAGGTCGATGGTGAACGGCCCGAGCGCGGTCAGTGCGCCCAGGACGAAGACGTAGACGAGTCGCTGCCCGCGGGAGAGCGAGTCTCCGGGGTGCAGGACCCGGATCGAACCGGTGGTGGCGGGCGCGGTCACGAGCAGCAGTCCTTCGACCTCGGGGCGGGGAGGGTGATCGCGGCTCGATCGAATCGATTCGTCCGCGGAACCATCCTACGGGTCGCGAGAGCGCTCACGAAGCGGTGCCGCGTGTTGCCGGTCGTCCCGGGGTCCCGCCGGGCGCACCGTGCGGTACCGTCGGACTGCTCGGGGACTCCCGGCACGTTCAGCATCAGAAGGGGGTGGGTGTCATGGTGGACGCTCGGATCCTGCACACGACCGCTGCCCTGCGCGAGGCGATCCTCCGGCTCGCCACCGACCGTCCGGTCTCCACGATCACCGTCGCGGACGTCACCCGCGCCGCCGGCATCAACCGCGCCACGTTCTACTCGCACGCCGTCTCCCCCGGCTCGCTGCTCGCGGACGTCCTGACGCCGGAACTCGACCGCATCCGCGAGGACGACGCCGCGGCCCGACGCACCGCTGCCGCCCGGGGTGCGGACGCCGCCGAGCTCGCCGCCATCACCCGCCGCGGCATCAACGCGGTCGTCGAGCACGTCACGGCCCACCGGGACATCTACTGCAAGGCGTTGCCCGACCCGAACGACGCCTCGCTGCACCGCCTGCTCGTCGAGCACTTCACCGTGTCGAGCGTCCAGCACATCCAGGAACTCGACCCGGCGTCGCGCCCGCCGCTGCTCGACGACGTCGCCGCCGGCTTCGTGGCGCAGGGGTTCGTCGGCGCCATCGAGGCCTGGCTCGCCGGACCCCGCCGCTCCCGCAAGGCGCTGGTCGAGACGATCACGCTGTCGTTCCCGGCCTGGTGGAACTGACCGCTCGCTAGTCGGTACCGGCGTCGTCGACCGACGGCTTCTCGCCGCGCTGCAGGGACCGGACGACGTCCACCGCCGCCGCTGCGAGCTCCGCGTCGTCCGCACCGCCCGGCACCCGGTAGTCGGCCGAGACGCCGTCACCACCGGTGCCCGTCGCGGGCAGCGGGTCGCCGAGCGACACCACCACGACCCCGGCGTCGTGCGCGGTCCGGACGACACCGGTCAGCGCGGAGGCGTCGGCGGCGCGGACCAGCAGCGCCTTCGCGCCGGACCGGACGAGTCCGGCGACCGCCGAGCGCTGGGCGGCCGCGGCACCGGACGCCGGTGCGACCCGGACGACGGGGCGGAAGCCGGCGTCGCGCAGGCCGGTGCGCAGCTCGGTGGCGAGTGCGGCGTCGTCGTGGACGACCACGACCCCGATGACGGCCTGCTGGTCGAAGCCGCCGTCCGAGCTCGTCAGGTCCGTGCTCTGCACGGGCGTGGGCGCGACGGAGGTCGTGCCCTGGCAGCCGGCCAGCACCAGGACCGTCAGCAGGGCGCCGACGGCGACGACGGAGCGCATGCCGGCCACGCTACCCGCCCGTCCGCGGTGCCGGGACGGGACCGAGTCGCCGGACCGCCGCGACCGCCAGCGCCGCGAACAGGATCATGGCGCCGAAGACGAGCGGGAAGGCGACCGTCCCCTGCGCGCCGCCCGTCGCCGTGAACAGCAGGCCGGTGGCGGCGAGGCCGATGACGCTGCCCGAGGCGTCGGCGATGGTCAGCGCCGAGCTCGCGAAGCCGTCGTCGCCCTCGCCGGAGAAGCGCAGCGTCAGCATCGAGGTGCGCGGGTAGATCGCCCCCATGCCGGCACCGCCGACGAACCAGCCGGCCACGAGCACCCACCACGGCAGGTGCAGGGCGGCGACCGCGAACGCCGTCAGCAGGCTCACGAGCACCAGGGCGAGGCCGACGCCGAAGGTGCGCTGCGCGGTCAGGCGTTCCTCGCCGACCTTCCCGTGGGCCCAGCTCGCACCCGCCCAGCTCAGCGCGGCGACGGTGAGCGCGAGCCCGGCGGTGGAGGGCTGCAGCCCGTGCTCCGCCTGCAGCAGGAAGGGCACGTAGGCCTCACTGCCGAAGAACGACGCCGCCATGAGACCGCGGAGCAGCACGACCGACGGCAACCCGGCCGCCGCGCGGAAGGTGCCGGTGGGCAGCAGCGGCCGGAGTGCGAACCAGGTGCCGACCAGGCCGACCGCGACGGCGGCGACCATCCCCCACGGGGTCAGGTCCGGTGCGACGTTGAGCAGCAGGATCGCGACCGCGGCGGCGACCGACCACCCGATCCGGGTCCGCTGCCACGGCGGTCGCAGGCCCTCGGCGGGCGGGTGCAGGCGGCCGAGGGTCGGC
The DNA here is from genome assembly GCF_003234445.2 of Curtobacterium sp. MCLR17_036. Classification (NCBI taxonomy): domain Bacteria; kingdom Bacillati; phylum Actinomycetota; class Actinomycetes; order Micrococcales; family Microbacteriaceae; genus Curtobacterium; species Curtobacterium sp. MCLR17_036. Next base: position 2,532,476 of record NZ_CP126269.1, read on the forward strand.
ACGAGCAGGGTGAAGGCGGCGACGGCGATCACGAGCGCACCGGCGAACACCCAGTGCCAGTCCCACACGTCGGTGACGATGCCGGCCAGCGCCGGTCCGACGAGCGCCGGCACCACCCAGGCGGCGGCGAACCCGGCGAACACCGGGCCGTGCAGCTCGGCGGGGAAGATCCGGGCCACGAGCACGTAGAGCACGACGTCGATCGCGCCCGCGCCGAAGCCCTCGACGAGCCGGCCGACCAGGAAGACCGTCATCGTCGGAGCGGTCATCACCACCGCGGTACCGGCCGCGAAGAGCAGCGCCGACACCCACGCGACGACGCGTCCGCCCGCGCGGTCCGCCCAGTTCCCCGCCAGCACCATGCCCGGCACGCCGGCGGCCAGCGGTGCGGCGAACGCGAGCGCGTACAGCGCCTCGCCGTCGAGGTCGCGGCTGATCACCGGCATGATCGTCGTCATCGCCAGGTTCTGGAAGGCGGCGACGCCGACGATCGCGACCATGCCGATCGTCGCGAGGGCGTGTCCCCCGCTGAACAGGCCCGTCCTCGTCGCCGTGGTGCTCACGGTTTCATCGTAGGGGTGCCCGGCGACGCCGCCGGCCGGGACCGGCGACGGTCAGCGCGCGAGCGCCTGCTGCACGTCCGCGATGAGGTCGCCGGCGTCCTCGATGCCGACGGACAGCCGCACGACGTTCTCCGGCACGGCGAGCTCGGTGCCCCGCACCGACGCGTGCGTCATCTCGCTCGGGTACCCGATGAGCGACTCGACCCCGCCGAGCGACTCGGCCAGCGCGAACAGCTCGGTCGACTCCGCGAACCGCTTCGCCGCGGCCGGCCCGCCGGAGAGCGCCACGGACAGCATGCCGCCGAACCCGCGCATCTGCCGGGCGGCGACGTCGTGCCCCGGGTGGTCGGACAGGCCCGGGTAGTAGACGCGCTCGACACCGGGCGCGGACACGAGCGCCTCGGCCACGGCCTGCGCGTTCGCGGAGTGCCGTTCCATCCGGACGGCGAGCGTCTTGATGCCGCGGGTGGTCAGGAACGCGTCGAACGGCGACGAGATCGCGCCGGCGCCGAACTGCAGGAACTGCACCTTCGCCGCGAGCTCCTCATCGGCGAGCACGACGGCCCCGCCGACGACGTCGGAGTGGCCGCCGAGGTACTTCGTCGCCGAGTACACGACGACGTCCGCGCCGAGCGACAGCGGCTGCTGCAGGTACGGCGACGCGAAGGTGTTGTCCACGACGACGACCGCGCCGGCCTCGTGCCCGAGGGTGGCGAGGGCCGCGATGTCGGCGATCTTCATGAGCGGGTTCGTCGGCGTCTCGACCCAGAGCACGGTCGCGTCCGGCGCGTCCTGCAGCGCCGCACGCACCTGGTCGAGCTCGCTCATGTCGACGACGACGAGTTCGACGCCCCACGGCACGTGCAGGCGGTTGACCAGGCGGTGCGTGCCGCCGTAGACGTCGTTGCCCATCACCACGCGTGCACCGGGCGACAGGACCGAACGGAGCAGGGCGTCCTCGGCGGCGAGGCCGGAGGAGAACGAGTACGCGGCGACGCCACCGTCGAGGTCGGCGAGCAGGGCCTGCAGGCCGTCGCGCGTCGGGTTGCCGGAACGGGAGTACTCGTAGCCGTTCCGCATGCCGCCGATGCCGTCCTGCACGTACGTCGAGGTCACGTGGATGGGCGGGATCACGGCGCCGGTGGCGCCGTCGGGCTCCTGGCCGGCGTGGATGGCTCGGGTGCTGAACTCGGTCATGGGTGTTCGTTCTCCAGGTCGGGTCGGACGGGAGGCGCGGGTCGCGCCCGTCACGGGCGGTGCGTCGCGGACGCCGCCGGGTCTACTCGGACAGGTAGGTGAGCAGGTCGTGTCGCGTCAGCACCGTGACGGGCTTGCCGTCCTCGACGACGAGGAGCGCGTCCACCGTCTCGAGCGCCCGGCGTGCGGCGGAGACGGACTCCCCCACGCCGATGAGCGGCAGCGGGTCGCCGACGAACCCGCTCAGGGCGTCGGTCATCCCCGCGGCACCGGTGAAGACCTGCTCGAGCAGGTCCTTCTCGGCGACGGCGCCGATGACCTCGCCGATGACGACGGGCGGCTCGGCGGTGAGCACGGGCATCTGCGAGACGCCGTACTTCGACATGATGTCGACGACGTCGCGCACGGTGTCGGCCGGGTGGGCGTGCACGAGGTCGGGCAGGCGTCCGTCCTTGCCGGCGATGAGCGACCCGACGGTGCGGGCGTCGTCGGTCTCGGCGAAGCCGTAGGAGCGCATCCAGCGGTCGTTGAAGATCTTGCCGAGGTACCCGCGGCCGCCGTCGGGCAGGAGCACCACGACGACGTCGTCCTCGGTGAGGTCGCGGGCCGCCCGGAGCGCGGCGACGACCGCCATGCCGCTCGAGCCGCCGACGAGCAGGCCCTCTTCGCGGGCGAGGCGCCGGGTCATCGCGAACGCGTCCGCGTCGGACACGGCGATGACCTCGTCGGCGATGTCCGGGTCGTAGGCGCCCGGCCAGAAGTCCTCGCCGACGCCCTCGACCAGGTACGGGCGGCCGGTGCCGCCGGAGTACACGGAGCCCTCCGGGTCGGCGCCGATGATGCGGACGCGACCACCGGAGGCCTCCTTGAGGTACTTGCCGGTGCCGGAGATGGTCCCCCCGGTGCCGACGCCCGCCACGAAGTGGGTGAGCTGCTCCTCGGTGTCGCGCCAGATCTCCGGGCCGGTGGTCTCGTAGTGGCTGCGCGGCCCGTTCGGGTTGGCGTACTGGTTCGGCTTGTAGGCGCCGGGGATCTCCTGCACCAGCCGGTCGGACACCGAGTAGTAGGACTCGGGGTGCTCCGGCGCGACCGCGGTCGGCGTGACGACGATCTCGGCGCCGTAGGCGGTGAGCACGTTGCGCTTGTCCTCGCCCACCTTGTCCGGCAGCACGAACACGCACCGGTACCCGCGCTGCTGCGCGACGAGCGCGAGCCCGACGCCGGTGTTGCCGGACGTCGGCTCGACGATGGTCCCGCCGGGCCGCAGGTCGCCGGAGGCCTCGGCGGCGTCGATGATCCGCGTGGCGATGCGGTCCTTCGAGGACCCCCCGGGGTTCAGGTACTCGACCTTCACCAGGACGGTCGCCCGCACCCCCTCGGTGACGCGGTTCAGCTTGACGAGCGGGGTGTTGCCGACGAGGTCGACGACGGAGTTCGCGTAACGCACGCCCGCGAGTCTACGTCGCGGACACCGCCCGCCGTCGGCTCGTGACGTGCGCGGACATCGCGGCGCAGACCCCGGTCCGACGACGCGACCCGATCAGCTGCCGACGGACTCGGCGGGGGCGTTCTGCTGCCGGTGCAGCTCGGCGTACGTGCCGTCGAGTGCCAGGAGTTCGTCGTGCGACCCCTGCTCGACGATCTGCCCGTGGTCGAGCACGAAGATGACGTCGGCGTCGCGCACCGTGGACAACCGGTGGGCGATGGAGATCGTCGTGCGCCCTGCCGCCGCCGTGTCGAGCGCGGTCTGCACCACCCGCTCCGAGATGGAGTCGAGCGCACTGGTGGCCTCGTCGAGCACGAGCACCGGCGGGTCCTTCAACAGCACCCGCGCGATCGCGATCCGCTGCTTCTCGCCGCCCGACAGTCGGTACCCGCGCTCCCCCACCACCGTGTCGTACCCGTCCGGGAACGAGGCGATGGTCTCGTGGATGTTCGCCGCTCGTGCCGCCCGTTCGACCTCGTCGTCGGTGGCGTCCGGCTTCGCGTACCGCAGGTTGTCGGCGATCGTCGCGTGGAACAGGTAGGTCTCCTGGCTGACGATGCCGATGTGGCGCATCAGGTCCTCGTGCTCGAGGTCGCGGACGTCCTGCCCCGCGAAGCGGACCGAACCGCTCGTCGCCTCGTACAGGCGGGGCACCAGGTACGACACGGTCGTCTTGCCGGCCCCCGAGGGTCCGACGAACGCAGCGAACTGCCCGGGCCGGAGCGCGAAGGACACCCCGCGCAGGGTCGGCTTGTCGGCCTCGCCGTCGGGGTAGGTGAAGGTGACGTCCTCGAAGGCCACGTGCCCGACGGCGGCCTGGTCGATCGGCTTCGCCGTCGGCGAGTCGGTGATCGCCGGCTCGAGGTCGAAGTACTCGAAGATGCGGGCGAACAACGCACCGGAGGTCTGCAGGTCGAGCACGACCCGGAGCAGACCGACGGTCGGGAACAGCAGCCGCGACTGCACGGTCGTGAAGGCGACGATCGTGCCGGCGGTGATCGGGACGTCCCCGATGATCAGCCACGCGGCGACCAGGTAGATGATCGCCGGGATGATCGACAGGAAGATCTGCACGATCGCGAAGAACCACTGGCCGGACATCTGCTGCCGGACCTGCAGGCTGATCTGGTTGCGGTTCTCATCGCCGTAGCGCTTGGTCTCGCTGCGCTGCTGGTTGAAGCTCTTGGCGAGCAGGATGCCGGAGACGCTGAGGGCCTCCTGCGTGATTGCGGTCATGTCGGACAGCGACTCCTGCGTCGCCGAGGCGATCCGTGCCCGCACCTGGCCGACCCGGCGCTGGGCGATGACGAGCAGCGGCAGCAGGACCACCGCCACCAGCGTCATCTGCCAGCTGAGCAGCAGCATGGCGACGAGCGCGGCGATGACGGTGACGGTGTTGCCGAGCACCGACGAGATCGTGTTGTTGAGGACGCTGGCCACGCCGCCGACGTCGTTCTGCAGCCGCGACTGGATCACACCGGTCTTCGTGCGGGTGAAGAAGGCGAGCTCCATGCGCTGCAGGTGCCCGAACAGACGCATCCGCATCGAGCCCATCACCTTGTTGCCGACCGTCGCGGTCAGGTAGGTCTGCCACACACCCACCCCGGCGCTCGCGATCCACAGGAGGACCATCGCGGTGACGAGTTCGACGAGCACCGGTACGTTCGGCCGGCCGGACGGCGGGAAGAGTCCGACGTCGAAGGCCTTCTGCGTGAGCAGCGGCGGCACGACCGAGATCGCGGCCCCCACGAGCACGAGCACGACCGTCAGGACGATCGCCCGGCGGTGCGGCACGAACAGCCCGGCGATGCGGTGCAGCAGGTGCGGGATCTTCGGCGCCTCGGCGTTGGCGGCCTTCTGCGCGCGGAAGTCGCCGCTCGAGATGCGGCCGCCGCCGCGCGGTCCGCCGCCCCCGCCGCCGCGCATCCCGTGGCCCATGCTCATGGGGCCAACGCTATCCCCGTCCCGTGACATCGGTGTCGCCGGTGCATTTGACCCCTCTCAGGGGGCGTGCGAGCATGTGCCGTCCCCGTCCCCGCACCACCGAGGTCCCATGTCGTCCGCGCCCTCCCGTCCCACGTCCCTGCGGGCGCAGCTCGCCCGCCGCAAGCCGATCGAGCAGCTCCGGGCCGAAGCCGCGGCGGGGGTCGACGGCACCCCGCTGCGCCGGTCCCTCGGGGTGTGGCACCTCACGATGATCAGCGTCGGCGCGACGCTCGGCACCGGCATCCTCGTGGTGCTCGGCACCGCCGTGCCGCTCGCCGGCCCCGCGGTCTGGATCTCGTTCGTGGTCGCGGGCATCGCGGCGCTGCTCTCGGCGCTCTCCTACGCCGAGATGGCCGGTGCCGTACCGACCTCGGGGTCGAGCTACTCGTACACCTACGCGACCATGGGCGAGGGCATCGCCTGGGTCTGCGGCTGGTGCCTCGTGCTCGAGTACGCCGTCTCGGTCGCGGCCGTGGCCGTCGGGGCGAGCGAGTACGTCGACGAGACCCTCCGCGTGTTCGGCACGCACCTGCCCACCGCGCTGTCGGCACCTCCGGGCGAGGGCGGTCTCGTCAACCTGCCCGCGGCCGTCCTGGTGCTGCTGGCGACCGTGGTGCTGCTCCCCGGCGCCCGCGAGAGCGCCTGGGTGAACACGGTCATGGTCGTCGTGAAGATCGCCCTGCTCGTGTTCTTCGTCGTCGTGGCGTTCACCGCGTTCCAGGCCCGGAACTTCGAGCCGCTCGCGCCGATGGGCGCCGCCGGTGTGACGGCTGCCGCGTCGCGCCTGTTCTTCTCGTACATCGGCTTCGACGCCGCCTCGACCGCAGGTGAAGAGGCGAAGAACCCCCGCCGCGACCTCCCCCGCGCCATCATCGGCTCGATCGTCCTCATCACGGCGCTCTACATCCTGGTCGCCGTGGCCGCGATCGGTGCCCGCTCGTGGACCGACTTCTCGTCGTCCGAGGCCTCGCTCGTCCGCATCGTCGTCGACGTCACCGGCCAGCCGCTCGTGGCGCTCGTGTTCTCCGTCGGCGCCGTCGTCGCCATCGCGAGCGTCGTGCTGACGGTGCTGTACGGCCAGACCCGCATCCTGCTGACGATGTCCCGCGACGGCCTGGTCCCGAAGGTGTTCGGCCGGGTGTCCCCGCGCACCGGCACCCCGATCGCCAACACGCTCATCATCGGCATCGCCGTGACGATGGTCGCCGCGCTCGTCCCCCTCGGCGAACTCGCCGACGCCACGAGCATCGGGACCCTCGTCGCCTTCGCCCTCGTGAACGTCTCGGTGATCGTGCTCCGACGTTCCCGGCCGGACCTCGAGCGCTCGTACCGCGTGCCGCTCTTCCCCGTCGTCCCGGTCCTCGGCGCGCTCAGCTGCGTCCTCCTCGCGGTGTTCCTCGGCGCCACGACGTGGATCGCCTTCGGCATCTGGATGCTCGCCGGCGCCGCGCTCTACCTGGCCTACGGCCGCCGCCACAGCACCCTGCGCTGACGCGCGAGGCGGGGGCACGCGGCCCGTTCCGGCTCGCCCGGTCCCGTCCCGTCCCGTCCCGTTCTGTTCCGCGAAAGCGACAGTTCTCCGCGAATGTTCCGCGCCGCTCTGTCGCTTCCCGATCCGCGTCGGTCCGCGCCGGTCCGCGTCGGTCCGCGCCGGTCCGCGTCGGTCCGCGTCGGTCCGGTCGGTCCGCGTCGGTCCGGTCGGTCCAGTCGGTCCGACCCGCGAAAGCGACAGTTCTCCGCGAACGTTCCGCGCCGCTCTGTCGCTCTGCCGGGAGGCCCGCCTCACCTTCCGCGAGACGTGTCGCCCTGGCAGCACAGCACAGCCACTCGGCGAGCACGTCCGCCCCGGGCTCACCGGCAGGGCACTCCGTGCTCGCGGAACAGCGCTCGGAGCCGCTCCGGGTGCTGCACGTGCTCCCAGTACACCCGCACGAAGCCGTTCACCTCGGGGCGGGCTCGAACCCGGTCCTCGCGGCGCTTCTCGTCCCAGGCAGTGTCCTCCGGGGTGCGCCCGTGCAGCATCGCCGGGTCCTCGTACTTCTGCCGCCCGTCGAACTCGACGACGATGCCCTCGCGTGGCAGCCAGAAGTCGACGCGAGCCACGCGGCCGTCCGCGAAGCGGAACTCGTGCTGCGGTTCCATGTCCGGGCACCCGAGCTCGGCCGCCCGGACCGCGAGGTACGACTCGCCCACGGACTCGTGACGGACATCGCAGATCGCGAGGGCCTGCTCGAGCCGGACCGATCCCCAGGGTCCCACGCCCGCTGCGAGCTCCTCGAGGACCCGGGGCTCGACGCCGCTCCGCAGCGCGTGGTCGAGCGCGACCACGGCGCCGGCGAGCGAACCCCGCCGCGCCGTCTCGACCGCGGTGTGGGCGAGGTCGGCGACCCGCACGCCTTGAAAGGACCGATCCGTACGGACGGCTCCGCCGCTGTGGACGGTCAACCCGACCCGGTGCAGGTCGTGGTCGAGCCCCGGCACGGTCACGTGCACCCGATCGGGCCAGGGCCCGAGGCGAGGACAACCGTGGACGGCAGCCGCGGAGTCGAGCACGAAGACCGCACCGGGCCGGAGCAACGGGATGACCGCGCGCATCCGGACGAGGTACTGCGACCGCCGGTCGAGCACGTCCCAGGCGGACCGTTCGACGTACACACCGTGTCGAACCCGCACCAGCTCGCCGGCGCGCTGCCGTCGCTGCAGGAAGCGTGCCGCAGCGCGGTCGAGCGGGTTCGTGCGGAGGAGGTCGATCGCGTTGGCGGGATGCATGCCAGCACCCTGTCGCCGAGTGCCGCGGTGCGCGGGCCCGGTCACTGATCTGTGGAGAACTCCTGCTCGACCGGAAGCCGCGATGGTGCCGCCATCGCGACACTGCTCGGCCTCGGTGCACTGTTCGTGCCGCCAGCGCGACAGTCTGCCGCGAACAGTCGGCGTCAGACTGTCGCTTTCGCGGAACACTGCAGGGAGACCCTCGAAGACAGTTCCCCCCCCCCCGAACACGACGAAGGCCGCCACCCCCGAGGGGGCAGCGGCCTTCGTGACCGAAACGGTCGAGACTACGCGAGCTCGATCGTGGCGCCGGCGCCCTCGAGCGTCTCCTTGGCCTTGTCGGCGGTCTCCTTGTTGACACCCTCGAGGATCTTGGCGTCGGCGGTCTCGACGAGCGCCTTGGCCTCACCGAGGCCGAGCGACGTCAGGCCACGGACCTCCTTGATGACCTGGATCTTCTTGTCACCAGCGGACTTGAGGATGACGTCGAACTCGGTCTTCTCCTCGACGGCCTCGGCCGGGGCAGCAGCGCCGGGGGCGGCGGCAGCGGCGACCGGGGCGGCCGCGGTGACCTCGAAGACCTCTTCGAACTTCTTCACGAAGTCCGAGAGCTCGATGAGCGTGAGCTCCTTGAAGGCCTCGATGAGCTCGTCCTGCGAAAGCTTCGCCATGATTTTCTCCTACTACTCAGTAAAACGTGTGGTTGTGGAACGCGAGCCTGATCAGGCCGCGGACTCCTGCTTCTCGCGGAGGGCGTCCACGGTGCGGACGGCCTGCGAGAGGGGGGCCTGGAACAGGTACGCAGCACCGAACAGCGAGGCCTTGAAGGCGCCGGCGAGCTTGCCGAGCAGGACTTCACGGGACTCGAGGTCGGCGAGCTTGTCCACCTCGGTCGCGGAGAGCGGGTTACCGTCGAAGTAACCACCCTTCACCACGAGCTCGGGGTTCGCCTTGGCGAATGCACGCAGCGACTTCGCGACGGCGACGGTGTCACCGTGGACGAAGGCGAGAGCGGACGGACCGGCGAGCTCGTCGTCGAACGACGAGATGCCGGCGTTGTTCGCCGCGATCTTGGTCAGCGTGTTCTTCACCACGGCGTACGTGGCGTGCTCACGGATCGAGTTGCGGAGCTCCTTGAGCTGCGCGACCGTGAGACCGCGGTACTCGGTGAGCAGAACGGCGTTCGAGCTACGGAAGGACTCCGTGAGCTCGGCGACCGCAGCTTCCTTGTTCGCCATGGTTCTCCTTGGGGGTCTTGCCGGCAGCCCCGGGTCCACGAACGAAAAAAGCTCCGGCGCAGAGGCTCGGAGCTGCTCGCACCAGATGGTGGGAGTGGTTCGGAACACCTGCGCGGGATGCCTCAACGAGTGAGGACCTTCGGTTGCGGCGCAAGCGCAGCAACATCCGGCGGTCTTTGGCTTCAAGAACAGTACCAGATGCGGTGGGCGAGACCAAACGGCGGACGGGCGTGCCCAGCTGGGCGGCGACGCGAAGCGTTGCGCTGGGCACGCCGACCGAGCCTGCGAGGGAGGACGGTGCGGGCCCGCCCCGCGCCTCCCGACCGACACGGCGGGCACGTCGCGCCGGGACCGGCGGCGTGGGAGCAGACCGTCACCGGGTCGCGTCCGCAGCAGCGGGCGTCTCCGCCCAGGCGTCCGTCTGCTCGGGCCGGGACGGCGTCGCCGCCTGCTCCACCGGCAGGTGCACGGTGAAGACGGTGTCACCCGGCTCGCTCGTCACCGCGACGGTGCCGCCGTGGGCCTGCACCACCGCGTCGACGATGGCGAGCCCGAGGCCGGTCGAGCCGACGGACCGCGATCGCGAGCTGTCGGCGCGGGCGAACCGTTCGAACAGCTTCGGCAGGAACTCCGGGTCGATCCCCTGCCCGGTGTCCCGCACGGTCAGGTCGACCCCGCCGTCGCCCGGTGTGATGCCGACCGTGATGCGGGTGCCCTCGGGGGTGTGGGTCCTGGCGTTCGTCACCAGGTTCACGATGACCTGGTGCAGCCGAGCGGCATCGCCGACGACCGAGACCGGCTCCGGGGGCACGTCGACCTCGATGACGTGGTCGGGCGACGCAGCGTGCGCGTCGTTCACGGCGTCGAGCACCAGCCCGGTCAGGTCGACCTCGGCGAACTGGATCTCGCGGCCCTCGTCGAGTCGGGCGAGCAGCAGCAGGTCCTCGACCATCGAGGTCATCCGGATCGACTCGGACTCGATCCGCCCCATCGCGTAGACGACGTCCTGCGGCAGGTCGCCGCCCATCCGCCGGGTGAGCTCGGCGTACCCGCGCACCGAGGCGAGCGGCGTGCGGAGCTCGTGCGAAGCGTCCGCGACGAACTGCCGCACCTTCTGCTCGGAGCGTTCACGGGCCTGCATGGCGTTCCCGATGTGCCCGAGCATCCGGTTGAACGCGGCGCCAACGCGACCCACCTCGGTGCGGGGGTCGGTGTCGGGCACACGGACGCCGTCCAGTGCGTCGCTGCGGTCGAGCGGCAGCCGGGTGACCGTCGAGGCGGCCTCCGCGACCCGTTCGAGCGGGCGAAGCGACCGGCGGACGACGACCGCGGCGACGACCGACCCCGCGACCAACGCGGCCGCGACGACCGCCACCACCACCCAGAACAGCTGCCACACGCTGTCGGAGACCGGCGCCATCGGCAACCCGACGACGAGGACGGCCGGCCCGACCGTCACCGCGGCGATCCGGTAGGCACCGAGCGTCGAGCCGAGGTCGACCGTCGCCGGCGGCGCGCCGACCCGGACGGTACCGAGCGCCGCGGCGCTCGACCGGGTGATCGCGCTCGGCCGGCCGTAGTCGTCGAGCACGTTCGCGACGACCACCTGGCCGTCGACGAAGTAGGCGGTCAGCGTGCCGACCGCCTGCCCGGACGGCCGCGACAGGTCGATGCCCGGCTGTCCGGACGGGTTCTGTTGCAGGTACCGCTGCGCGCGGTTCGTGGCACCCGTGATCTGCTCGTCGATCGCACGGGTCTGGATGGACGACAGCGCGATGATGCTGGCCGCCCCGATGACCGCGCTCACCGCGACGACCAGGGCGACGATGCTCAGGACGAGCCGGCGCCGCAGGGTCACGACGTCGGCTTGATGACGTACCCGACGCCACGCACGGTGTGGATCATCGGGGTCTCACCGGCGTCGATCTTCTTGCGCAGGTAGGAGATGTAGATCTCGACGACCGAGGACTTGCCCCCGAAGTCGTACGACCACACGCGGTCCAGGATCTGCGCCTTCGACAGCACGCGTCGGGGGTTCCGCATGAGGAACCGGAGCAGCTCGAACTCCGTGGCGGTCAGCTCGATCGGCCGGCCGGCACGGGACACCTCGTACGACTCCTCGTCGAGCACCAGGTCACCGACCACGATGCGGGAGTCCCCGGCCTCGGAGACCGAGATCTGCGAGCGACGGATGAGGCCGCGCAGCCGCGCCACGACCTCCTCGAGGGAGAACGGCTTCGTGACGTAGTCGTCGCCACCCGCGGTGAGGCCGGTGACGCGGTCCTCGACGGAGTCCTTCGCGGTGAGGAACAGCACCGGGGTGTCGTCGTTGTTCTGCCGCAACCGGCTGAGCACCTGCAGCCCGTCGAGGTCGGGCATCATCACGTCGAGCACCATCGCGTCGGGCTTGAACTCCCGAGCGGTCGCCAGGGCGTCCTGCCCGCCGTTCGCGCTCTTGACGTCCCAGCCCTCGTAGCGGAGCGCCATGGACAACAGGTCGGTGAGGCTGGCCTCGTCGTCGACGACGAGGATGCGCAACGGGGTGCCGTCGGCGCGGGTGAGACGCGGGGCTGCGGTGGGCTGGGAGATGGTCACGTCTTCGAGTATCGAGACGTTCCTATGAGCGCTCTGTGGAGCTGCCGTCACCGGGCTGTGGGTCTGCGATCAGGCGATCGGCCCCGCGCCGGTCGCTCGGCGGGCGACGATCCACGCACGGACCGGTGCACGGGCGGCGGGGAACGCCGCCGTCGTCAGCACGGCGACGAGCACACCGCACGCCGCGGGGACGAACACGGCGGGGACGGGCCCTTCCGGCAGGGTGGAACGGACGATGCAGGCCGCGACCGCTGCGGCGGATGCGACGGTCGCTGCCGGCAACGCCGCCCCGAGGACGTTGCGCAACCGGACACCGGTCCCCCGCAAGGCGACGACGTACGACGGCAGCACGAGCGCCACACAGGCGGCCGCGTACGCCACGACCATCCCGCGGACACCCCAGGGCGCCCCCGCGACGAACGCCACGATGGTGAGCGGCTGCGAGACGAGGACCCACCAGATCTGGCGACGGACGTGCCCGCTCGCGACGAACCACCACTCGGGCACACAGCCGAGCGCCCGCGCCGCGCCGCCGACCACGAGGAACGGCAGGAGGTCGGCCGACCCCGACCACGCCGACCCGAAGAGCAGCTCGACGACCGGACCGGCCAGGACGCCGAGCAGCGCGAGGACCGGCCAGGCCAGCAGGGTCACCGCCGCCGTGAACTGCCGGAGCCGTTCCGTCAGGAGCGTCGGGCCCGCTCCGGCGAGCGCGGGCAGCGCGACACGCTGCACCGCCGCTCCGATCTGTTCGAGCGGCAACGTCATGAGCTGCACGGCCTGCACGTACACCCCGGAGGCGGCAGATCCGAAGAGCGCGGCGACGAGGACCCGGTCGCCGGACCGGAGGACGAGCATGACCACCTGCACGATCGACACGTCACGGGCGATGCCGACCATCTCGCGGACCACCGGCCACGGCGCCGCCTCGCCGCGAGGCGCGCGCCGGAGGACAGCGACCCCGGTGCCGACGACGGTCCACAGGACGACGACCTGCGCGATGACCGCGATCGGCCCGACTCCGGCGAGCGCCAGGAGGACGGCCGTCGAGGCGCCGAGCACGGCACCGGCCGACTCGACCGCGACGACCCGCCCCATCTCGGCGCGTCGGGCCATCGTGGCGATCGGGACCGCGACGGCCCCGGACACGGGGAAGGCCACGGCGATCGCGAGCAGGAGGACCCCGTACGGCGCGTCGGGCACGAGCCACGCGGCGAGTGCACCGGCGGTCGCGACGGCGCCCCCGAGCACGAGCCCGAGGAGCGCGCTCATGCGGTGCAGCGCCACGAGGACCGCCTCGGGCTGCGCCCCGGAACGCAGCACCACCGCTGCGAAACCGCCGCTGCGCACGAGTTCGAGGACGATCGACAGGCCGAGCACGACGGCGGCCGCTCCGTAGTGCTCGGGGCCGAGGATCCGCGCGACGACGACGTTCGCCAGGATCTGCACGGATGACCGGATGAGCGTCCCCCCGAGGCTCAGGAGCCCGCTGCGGAAGAACATCACGCATAGAAAATATCACATGTCTTCGATGAGGGCGAGACCGTGGCGGTCGGCAGCCGTGAGCGTCCCTGGTCGCGACACCGTAGCGTTGGCCCCATGTTGCGCACCGCCGCCTGGCCCCCGTCCGCGACGGACGTCGACGCTCCGGCGCTGGAACGCTCGGCCGGGAGGCTCAGCGAGACCCACGCGGACCGGCTCGCGTTCGCGCGGGCGGTCGCGTCCACGACCCCGCCGCTGGCCTCGGGGACGGCCGGTCGGTTCTTCGGCACCCTGGCGGCCGTGGCGGCCGCGGACGTCGCCCTGGCACGGACCGTCGAGCCGCACCTCGACGCGCTCGGCATCCTCGCGCAGGCGGGGGTCGACGCGCCGGCCGGGACGACGTGGGGCGTGTTCGCGGCCGAGGCGCCCGGACTCCGTCTCGAGGCCACCGAACAGCAGGACGGCACCGTGCTCCTGCACGGCACGAAGCCGTGGTGCTCCTTGGCCTCGACGCTCTCCCACGCCCTCGTGACCGCCCACTCCGGTGACGAGCGACGCCTCGTCGCCGTGGACCTCCGGCAGGACGGCGTCGTGGCGCACGACGACGCCTGGGTGGCGCGGGGGATGCCGGACGTCCCGAGCGGCCCGGTCGACTTCGACGGCGTCCGGGCGCAACCCGTCGGCGACCCCGGCTGGTACCTGACCCGGCCGGGCTTCGCGTGGGGCGGGATCGGGGTCGCCGCCTGTTGGTGGGGCGGCGCGGTCGGCCTCGGCAGGACGCTCCGTGCACTCGCCGAGGAGCGTCCGGCGTCCGAACTGCTGCAGGCGGCGCTCGGCGCGACCGTGCTCGACCTCGCCGACGCCGAGAGTGCGCTCGCGGAAGCGGCGTGCACGATCGACGACGCGAGGGCGGGACCGGAGGGTTCCGTGCCGGACTGGCCGTTGCTCGCGCAGTCCGTCCGCTCGAGGGTCCGCAGGGCGGTCGACGCCGTGCGCGAGCGGGTCGTGTCGACCATCGGTCCGGCTCCCCTGACCGCGGACGCGTCGGTGGCAGCACGGGTCGCCGACCTCGAGCTGTACGTCCTGCAGGACCACGGCGCCCGGGACCTCGCGCGCATCGGCCGGATCGTCGTCGAGCGCGGCGGTGTCGCGTGGTGAGCTTCGACCACCGGGAGCCCGGGACGGATCCGGCAGCGTGGACGGCCTTCCTCGGCACCGTGCCGTCCGGCCCCGTCGGACTGGACGGCTTCGGCTCCGTCGTCGTCGTGGCGCCGCACCCCGACGACGAGACCCTCGGCGCCGGCGGTCTCATCGCCCGGGCAGCAGACGACGGCGTGCCCGTCCACGTGCTGCTCCTGACCCGCGGAGAGCACTCGCACCCGGACTCCCCCACCACCACCGCCGCGGACCTGGCCACGGTGCGCGACGCCGAGTTCGCCGCAGCCGTTCGTCTCCTGCACCCGGACGCCACGGTCACGTCGGTCGGCATCCCCGACGGCGCGACCCGTGAGCACCGCGACCGCGTCGTCGACGCCGTGGCCGGCGCCCTCGCCCTGGGGGCCGGGTCGACACTGCTCGTCGCGCCCTGGCGCGGCGACGGGCACCGCGACCACCGCATCGCCGGAGAGGTCGCCGAGGACGCAGCCCGTGCCGCCCCGGGGACGTCCCTGCTCGCCTACCCGATCTGGACCTGGCACTGGGACGACCCGACCGCGTCCGCGGCGCCGTGGGCACGTGCCCGGACACTCCGTCTCACCGAGGACCAGCTCGAGCGCAAGCGCAACGCGCTCGCGACCTACCGTTCCCAGGTCAGCCCGCTGTCGCTGGCCGCCGGGGACGAGGCGATCGTCGACGACCGCCACGCCGAGCACCACCTGCGCACGACGGAGTGGTTCTTCGCGCCGGAGCCGGTGCCCTCCCGATCACAGGCGTCCTTCGACGCGCACTACGAACGGAAGCCCGAGGGGTGGGACTTCGACGGGTCGTGGTACGAACGCCGGAAGCGCGCGGTGACACTGGCCGCACTCCCCCGACCGCGGTTCCGGTCGGCGATCGAGATCGGATGCGCCACCGGGGTCCTGACGGCGGCGCTGACCGAACGTGCCGATGCCGTGCTCGGGACCGACATCTCCGCCGCACCCCTCGAGCAGGCGGCTCGCAGGGCACCGGACGCCCGGTTCGTCCAGGCGGCCCTGCCCGCCGAGTGGCCGTCGGGGCGCTGGGACCTCGTCGTCATGTCCGAGGTCGGCTACTACCTGTCGCCCTCGGACCTCGACGCGACGATCGACCGCGTGCTCGCGTCCCTGGACGACGACGGGGTCCTCGTCGCCTGCCACTGGCGCCACCCGGACGACGAGGCGGTCTCGAGCGGCGACGCCGTGGACGCCCGCCTCGCCGAACGGTGGCCCCGCCCCGCACTGGTCCGTCACGTCGAGGAGGACTTCGTGCTGAGCGTGCTGCCCGGCCCCGCTGTCCGGTCCGTCGCGCGGGACGAAGGGCTGGTCCGGTGACCACGCCGGCACGGATCGACGTCGTCGTCCCGGCGCACGACGAACAGGACCGGATCGCTGCCTGCCTCGCCGCGCTCGGCGCCGCTCGAGACCGACTCGCGGCCGAACGGCCGGACGTCGAGGTCTCCGTCACGGTCGTGCTCGACGGCTGCACCGACGACACCGCCGCGGTGGTGGACGGCTTCGCCGTCGACGTCGTCACGACCGCGCACGTCGGGGTGGGCCGCGCGCGGGCGCTCGGCGCCGCGCAGGCCGTCCGGGACCACCCCGCTGACGCCGCCCAGCGGTGGCTCGCGCACACCGACGCCGACTCCCGGGTGCCGACCGGCTGGCTCGTGCAGCAGGCCGACGCACTGCGCTCCGGGGCGCACGTGCTGGTCGGCGCCGTCGTCCCGGACCCGGACGACCTCGATCCCGTCGTGCTCGCCCGCTGGACCCGGGCGCACCCACCCGGAGCCGCGCTCGGACACGTGCACGGTGCGAACCTCGGTGTGCTCGCGGCGGCCTACCTGGCGCTCGGCGGGTTCGACCCCGTCCCCGAGCACGAGGACGTCCGGCTCGTCGAACGGGCGCGCGCGACCGGCTTCCGCGTCGACGCGACCGTCGACCTGCCCGTGGTGACGAGCGGCCGGTTCGCCGGTCGCACCCCTGGCGGGTACGCGGAGCACCTGCGGCAACAGTACGGCGACGCGAGCTGACCGGGCCGTCCGGCCGGGTGGGCGACGGACCCGACTACCGGACGAGCCACCCGGCGAGCGTGCCGAGCCGGACTGCCGCGATCCGGAGTCGTCGGCGCCCGAACGGTGCGCAGACGACCGACCAACAGGTCGCGACCACGTGTCGCAGCACCGCGCCGCGTTGCCAGGACGCCCCGTGCGAGCGGTGCTTCTCCACCAGGAGGTGGTCCCACCGGGCGTAATGCCGGTGGTTCCGGAAGAGCGCACGGACCGATCGTCGGAGCCGGTACTGGACGACCGCGTCCGGTCGGAAGTGCGTCGGGTACCCGAGGTACGTGGCGCGCCAAGCGAGGTCGATGTCCTCTGCTGCGAGGAACGCCGGATCGAAGCCGCCCGTCTGCTCGAGCACGCTCCGCCGCATGCCCAGGTTGGCAGACGTCGTGTGCGGGAGGTGCCCGAAGCGCACGATCGGCCAGGGCTGCTGCACGGTGCGCCACATCCAACGCTCGTTGAGCCCGTCGTGCCGCAGGGGTCCGGTGCACACCCCGGCGATCGCGAGGCCCTCGACCATCGCCTCGATCCAGGCGGCCGACACCACGTCGTCCGCATCACAGAACAGCACGAGCTCGGTGTCGAGGGACCGCCAGCCTGCGTTCCGCGCGGCGGCTGGACCGCGGACGGCGGAGGAGTCGACCACCGCCGTCCGCCAACCCGAGGGCCACGCGGTGGCGTCGACGATCGCCTCGACGTCCGCGACCGGCGCCCCGTTGCAACTCAGCACCACGGAGACCGACCCCCGCCAGGTCTGCCGGACGAGGGCGTCGAGCTGCGCGGCGAGCTCCGTCGTCCCTCCTGGCCCGACGGGGACCACGATGCCCACGCTGGGCCGGTCGTGCGCATCGGGAGCGCCCGTCCGGTCCGGGGCGCCCGGCTCGAGGGCCGTCACGGAGCCGTCCCGCCCTCGACCGTGACGACGCCGGGTCGGAGACCGGTCGCGACGGCACGGACAGCCGGGAACACCGCGGCCACCAGGACGGCCGCGACCATCCCGGTGCCCGCGGGCAGGAGCACAGCGGCGACCGCCCCGGGCGGTGCGACGGACCGGACGGCGAGGGCGACCAGTACAGCTGCCGCGGCGGCGAGCGCTCCCGGTACAGCGGAGGAGCCCAGGTCGCGGAGTCGGATGCCCGAACCGCGCGTGGCGACGAGGAACGACGGCACCACCAGGCCGGCGCAGACCACCGCGTAGGCAGTGGCCATGCCGTGCACGCCCCAGGGCAGTGCGACGACGAGGGCGCCGAGGAGCACCGGCTGGGAGACGAACGCCCACCGGACCTGGCGTCCGGACCGACCACTCGCGACGAAGTACCAGACCGCTGCGAACCCGAGCGCCTGTGCGCCGCCCGCTCCGGCGAGGAAGGGCAGGATCTCGGCGGAGCCGGCCCACGCCGCTCCGAACAGCAGGTCGACCACCGGACCGGCGAGCACCCCGAGCAGTGCGAGGACCGGCCAGGCCAGGAGGGTCACCGTCTGGACGATCCGCCGGTAGCGGCGGCGGACACCGTCGGGGCCGGCGGCGGTGAACGCGGGCACGGCCACCCGCTGCACCGCTGCACCGATCTGGTCGAGCGGCAGCGTCATCAGCTGCATCGCCTGCACCCAGAGCCCGGCGACGGCGGGTGAGAACACCGCGGCGACGAGCACGCGGTCCCCGGTCCGGGCAGCGAGCGAGACGACCTGGACGAGGGAGAGGTCGCGCGCGGCACCGGTCATCGACCGGACTGCGGTCCACGGTGCAGCACGACCCGTCGGCGTCCCCCGCAGCGCGGCGATGCCGGTCGCCGTCGCAGCCCACAGGACGACCACCTGCGCGATCATCGCGAAGGGACCGGCACCGGCCGCGGCCAGCGTGACCGCGGTGGCGGCGCCGAGCACGACCGCGACGGACTCGACCGCGACGACTCGACCCACCTGCTGGCAGCGGACCAGACTCGCGACCGGGACGGCGACGCGACCGGCGAGGGGGAACGCGATCGCGATCGCGACGAGCAACGGTCCGTACGGCCCGTGCGGGACCGCGATGAGCAGCACCCCGCCAGTGCACCCGACGGCAGCGGCGAGGACGCATCCGAGGCGGACGCTCATCCGGTGCAGCGCCACGAGGACCGGCCCCTCGAGGTCACCGGAGCGCAGGACGACCGTGGCGAAGCCGTTGGTGCGGACGAGTTCGATGAGCACGGCGAGCGCGAGCACGACGGCGGCCACACCGTAGGCGTCCGGTCCGAGGATGCGAGCGGTGACGATGTTCGCGCTGATCTGGACGCAGGCACGGAAGGCCGTGCCCGCCAGGCTGATCGCCCCGCCCCGAACCGTCACCACGAATCCAGCATATCACATGCGAGCGAGACTTCCTTGGCTGGTTCATCGGAAGCGGCAGCGATCGCCACAGGGCCGCTCCCTACGTTCCCTCTCGTCGGCCCCGCCCGTGCACGTCGTGCGGCCGGTGACCCGCAGCCGACCACCACCGAGGAGAACCATGTTCCTGACGTACCTCAGGCGCGAACTCACGAACCGCAAGAAGCAGACCGTCATCGTCGCGATCGGGATGGCGTTGGCCATCGCCCTCGTGGTCGTCGTGTCCTCGATCGCCGGCGGCGTGCAGGCCGCGCAGTCGAGCGTGCTGCAGTCCGTGTACGGCGTCGGCACCGACATCACCGTCACGAAGACGACGACCCCGAGCGCGTCGGGCTCCGGTCGACCGGGTTTCGACTTCGGCAGCCGGAGCGGCGACGACGGCGACAGCAGCGGTTCCACCGAGCTGTCGCAGTCACGACTGGCCGTCGCACGCGGCACGAGCACGCTCAGCGCCGCAAACCTGACGACCGTGACGGGCACCGACGGCGTCGAGGCCGCGACGGGTGTGCTGACCCTCGAGAACAGCACCTTCTCGGGGCAGGTCCAGCAGCAGTCCACCGACGACAGCAGCAGCAGCAGCAGCAGCAGCGACGGCAGCACGCAGCAGGGCCCGCCGAGTGGCGGCGGCGGCTTCGGCGGCGGCTCGTTCGACGTCGACTCGTTCACCGTGACCGGCATCCCGGTCTCGGGCGACGCCGTCGGGCCCTTGACCAGCACCGAGCTCACGAAGGGGCGGACCTTCACCGCGGCGGACGCCGGGAAGGACGTCGTCGTGCTGGACGCGTCCTACGCGAAGAGCGAGTCGAAGGCGGTCGGCGACACCGTCGACATCGGCGGCACCGACTTCGAGGTCATCGGCATCGTCACGTCGACCGGCTCGTCGTCGACCACGGGTTCGAACACCTACGTCCCCCTCGACACCGCGCAGGCACTGGCGGACCTCGACGGCAAGGTCACCGCGATCTACGTGTCCGCCGAGTCCTCGTCGGACGTCAACGCGATCAAGACCGCCCTGCAGCAGGAGCTCACCACGGCGACGGTCTCCACCGAGTCCGACCTGGCGTCGAGCGTCTCCGGTTCGCTGGGCACCGCGTCGAGCCTCGTCGCGAACCTCGGCACGTGGCTGTCGATCGTGGTGCTGGCGGCGGCGTTCCTCCTCGCGATCCTCTTCACGATCTCCGGCGTCACCCGGCGCACCCGCGAGTTCGGCACCCTCAAGGCCATCGGCTGGTCGAACGGCCGCATCACCCGGCAGGTCGCCGGGGAGTCGCTCGTGCAGGGCCTCATCGGCGGTGTCGTCGGTGCAGCGGTCGGCCTGATCGGCATCCTCGTGGTGAACGTCGTCAGCCCGACCATCTCGGCGAGCGCCTCGAGCACCACCGGTGGCGGCGGCGCCGGCGGCGTCGGTGGCGGTGGCATGCCCGGAAGCGCGGCGACCGCGGCCGCGGGCAGCGGCACGACGGGCGGCGCCCCGGCCGGCGGATTCGGCGGCGGCGCGGCCACGGCGTCGACGAGCGACGTGGTCCTGCACGCCCCGGTGACCGTCGAGGTCGTCCTGCTGGCGATCGGCCTCTCGATCCTCGGTGGCCTCATCGCGGGCGCACTCGGCGGCTGGCGTGCGAGCAGGCTCCGTCCGGCCGAGGCACTGCGGAGCGTGGCCTGATGCCCGGCCCCGCGACCGGCACGACACCGACCGCCGGCCCGCACGCCGGCACCGCACCGACCCCGAGCACGCGACCAGGAGGAGTGACCGTGACCAGCACCGACGCCGCACCCGGCCAGGCGGAGGCGAGCCGCGCCTCCGGTCCGATGTACCGGCTGACGAACGTCAGCAAGACGTACCAGCAAAAGAACCGCACCGTCACCGCCCTGACGAACGTGGACCTGACGATCCCGCAGGGACAGCTCGTGGCGGTCCAGGGGCCGACCGGCGGCGGCAAGTCGACGCTGCTGCAGATGCTCGGGGCGCTCGACCGGCCGACGGCCGGGTCGATCCACCTCGGTGGCGACCGCGACGTCGCGAAGCTCGGCGACCGTGCACTGACCGACCTGCGGGCGACGGAGATCGGCTTCGTCTTCCAGAGCTTCAACCTCATCCCGACGCTGACGGCGCTCGAGAACGTCGAGACGGCGTTCGCGGGGTCGCTCGCGAACCGAGCACGTCCGGAGATCCGCGAGCGGGCCACGGCTGCGCTCCGCGAGGTCGGGCTCGGCGAGCGGATGGAGCACCTGCCGGCCGAGCTCTCCGGCGGGCAGCAGCAGCGCGTCGCGATCGCCCGCGCCCTGGTGAAGAACCCCGGCGTGCTGCTGGCGGACGAGCCGACCGGTGCGCTCGACGAGGGCACCCGCGACGAGATCATGGGCCTCATCGAGAAGCAGTGGGCGGATCGCGGGCTGACGGTCGTCATCGTCACGCACGACTCGTGGGTGGCGAAGCGGGCCGAGCGTCGCCTGTACATCGAGCAGGGTCAGGTGCGCGAGCTGTAGGGCCGGCGGGCGGGCCCGGCCCTCGGGCCCGCTCTAGCCGCCGACCGGGTAGTCGCAGTACGCGAACCACCGCGAGTCCGGCGACCACGGCGGGACGTTGACCGTGCCCTGCCCGCCGTCGAGCACCACGAGGGTCTCCGGCAGCACCGCCATCCGGGCGCCGCGGACGAGCACGCCGGGCAGCAGCCGGAGCTCCACACGGTGGTCGGCGGGGTGGCCCTGCACGCCGGGCTCGTACGACAGGTAGAGCAGGTGCGCGCCGTCGGGCGAGACGTGCGGGAACCAGTTCACCCGGTCGTCGTTCGTGATCCGCACCGGGTCGGTCGCTCCCGGCCGCAGGGCGACGAGCTGCGCCGTGCCGGGGGTGAAGCGCTCCGAGTTCCACACGAGCAGGTCGCCGGCGAACGAGACGCCGTCGTCCGGGTGCTCGTCGCGGGTCAGGAAGGTCGGGTCCCCGGTGGCGGGGTCGACGAGTGCGACGTCGGTGGTCCAGACGCCCTGCTCGGAGTGCTCCCCGACGATCGCCGCCAGGGTCTCGCCGTCCGGCGCGATGCCGTGCAGGTAGAACTTCCGGACGACCGGCAGCGCGGTGGTGACGTCGGTGAGCGTCGCTGCGGCTCCTCCGAGCGGGACCGGGACCCGGTACAGGTCGCCGTCGCGACCGCTCACCACGACGGAGGTGCCCGAGGGGTCGAGCACGTGGTCGTTGTTGATCTCCGGGACACCGGGCATCGGGACGGGCACCAGTGCCGACTCGTCGACGACCGTCCCGCCGTGCTCGAGCAGCCAGAGGTCACCGCCGCCGTTCAGCAGGAGCCTGCCGTCCGGCAGCACGCTCGGTGCCTCGACGAGCAGCGTGCTCGACTCGAACACGAGCCGGCTCGTCCGGCTCTCGAGGTCGTACACGTGCACCCGGCTGGTCTGTCCCGGCAGCAGCTGCCGTCCGCGCGCTTCCTTCATGGGTCCCATCCTGTCGTGGTGCGGGCCGTGTGCGCGCCGGCGCACGGACGGACGGGAGGCGCGGTGCGGGTCCGACCCGCACCGTGCCTCCCGTCAGGTGGTCCGGTCTACTTCACCGCACCGGCGGTCAGGCCGGCGACGAACTGGCGCTGCACCACGAGGAACGCGATGACCACCGGGATCGACACGACGAGCGAGGCCGCCATGATCTGGTTCCAGTACACGTTCGTCTGCGTCGAGTACTGCTGCAGGCCGACCGCCAGGGTCTGCCCGTCGCCGTTCGTCATCACCGAGGCGAACAGCACCTCGCCCCACGCCGTCATGAACGAGTAGATGCCGACCGCGACGAGACCCGGTCGCGCCGACGGCAGGATCACCCGGAACAGCGCTCCCATCGGCCCCGAGCCGTCGACCATCGCGGCCTCGTCGAGCTCCCGCGGGATGGTCTCGAAGTAGCCCGCCAGCATCCAGATCGAGAACGGCAGCGTGAAGGTCAGGTAGGTGATGATGAGGCCGGTCCAGCTGCCGACGAGCTGGATGCCGAGCGAGTTCCCGAGGTTCGTGAAGATGAGGAACAGCGGGAGCAGGAACAGCACACCCGGGAACATCTGGGTGGAGAGCACCGCGGTGGTGAAGGTGCTCTTGCCCTTGAAGTTCCAGCGCGAGACGCCGTAGGCCGCGAACGTCGCGATGATCAGCGAGAACACCGTGGCGACGGTGCAGACGACGAGCGAGTTCACGAAGTACTTCGCCAGGGGCACGGTCGTCCACATGTCGATGAACGGCTGGATGGTGATGTTCGTCGGGATCCACGTGAAGTCGTCCTGCACGTCACCGAGCGGCTTGATGGCCGTGGTGATCATCACGTAGAGGGGCACGACCGTGAACAGGGTCAGGACGACCAGGGTCACGATCTTGAAGGACTTGGCGCCGACTGTCTCACGCACGGACGGACCTCCGGTTGGTCACGGCGAGGTAGATGCCGGTGACGACGAGCAGGAAGAGCAGGAGCAACACGCTCATCGCGGCCCCGGAGCCGAAGTTCCAGGTGATGAAGGACGCGTTGTAGATGTGGAAGCTCAGCAGGTCCGCGGCCGGGGGCTGCGCGGTCGAGCCGAACAGGACGAACGGGGTGTTGAAGTCGTTGAACGTCCAGAGGAAGATCACGAGCACGAGCGTCACGTTGACGGGGCGCACCATCGGCAGCGTGATCGAGCGCCACTGGCGGAACGGCTTCGCGCCGTCGACCGACGCGGCCTCGTACACGTCGTTCGGCACGGACTGCAGACCGGCCATGAGCATGAGGAAGGCGAACGGCCAGGTCTTCCAGATGGCGACGACCACGACGGACACGAACGCGTTCGAGCCGATGAGCCAGAACGGCCCGGTGCCGCCGAACAGCCCGAGCTGGTCCACCAGCAGGTGGTTGATCGCCCCGGAGTCGCGCTGGAACATGAACTTCCACGTGATGATGCCGGCGTACATCGGCAGCGCGTACGGCACGAGGAACAACGTGCGGAAGAGCCCGCGGCCGCGGAACGGCTTCTGCAGCGCGACCGCGGCGGCCATCCCGAACGTCCACGACAGGCCGACCACGAGCACGGTGAAGGCGCACGTGATGAGGAACGAGTGCAGTACGCCCTTGCCGACGGCCTGGTCGAAGTCGACGACGAGCTGGTAGTTGCGCAGCCCGGCGAACGGGGCAGCACCCCAGTTCGCGATGAAGTACTTCGTGAGCTGGATGAACGAGATCCAGATGCCGGTGAGCATCGGCACGATGTGGATGAGCAGCTCGAACAGGATCGCCGGCGCGACGAGCGCGTACGGCAGCCACTGGAACGAGCGCTTGCGACCCGGCGGACGGCCCGACGTCGTCGGGGCCTTCGTGTGGGTCAGGTCGATCTGCTCGGAGTCGGGCAGGACCGTCGTGGACATGGGCAGGGCCTTTCGGCAGGAGGGATCCGGGTGCTTCGCACCCCCGGCCGGGAACGGGCGGACGGGAGGCACGGCATGCGTGAGACCGATGGCTCACTGCCGACTGGTGGTCGGCTCTGGAGGTGGGGGGCGGAGGCCCGGTGCGGTCCTGCGGACGCGCACCGGGCCTCCTGACCGGGTCAGCCGATCGACTGGGAGACCTGGTCCTGCGCCGTCTGCAGCGCCGACTTGATCTCGCTGTCGGAGACGGTG
This sequence comes from Curtobacterium sp. MCLR17_036, assembly GCF_003234445.2. Classification (NCBI taxonomy): domain Bacteria; kingdom Bacillati; phylum Actinomycetota; class Actinomycetes; order Micrococcales; family Microbacteriaceae; genus Curtobacterium; species Curtobacterium sp. MCLR17_036. The sequence goes on from NZ_CP126269.1 coordinate 2,557,028, forward strand.
CCGCCGGTGGCGATCTTGGCGAACATGTCGTTCATCGCCTTGCCGACCGTGGACTCGAACTGGTCCTCGGCGGGCACCAGCGGGAGCGGCTTGGCCTTGTTGTTGTAGATGTCGAGGAACGTCTTGGTCTGCTCGTCGGTGACCGAGTCGGCTGCGGCGGCGAGCACCGGCAGGGCCGAGTAGGGCTTGTCGAGCGTGGCCTGCGTGTCGGCGCTCGTCATGTACTCGACGAACTTCAGCGCGCCGTCCTTGTTCTTCGTGTTCTTGAAGACCGACAGGTTGATGCCCGCCGGGAACGAGGCGATGTCCTGACCGTCGGCGGTGGTCGGGAACGGCACGACGCCGAACTCGTCGGACGCCATGCCCTGCGAGGTGATCGTGGCGTTCGCGTTGTTCTGCGTGAGCATCATCGCAGCCTTGCCGTTGGCGAAGTCCGAGACGGCCTGGGTGCCGTTGTCGTACTGCGCGTTCGACGTGTTGACGGCCTTGTCGGTCTGCATCAGGTCGAGGTAGCGCTTGATGCCGTCGACGTTCTCCTGGTCGGTGAAGGTCGGCTTGCCGTCCTTGTCGAACCACTCGCCGCCGTTCTGCGCCGAGGTGATGAACGCGAAGTGCGCGTTCTCGGTGTACGAGCCACCGGCGATGGTGAAGCCGTACTTGCCGCCGGTGGTGAGCTTCTTGGCGTCGGCGGTCAGGTCCTCCCAGGTGGTCGGGGCCTCGAGACCGGCGTCCTTGAACATCGCCTTGTTGTAGTACAGGCCGTAGGCGAGGCCGTAGAGCGGGACGCTCGTGACGGTCTTGCCCGGCGCACCGCCGGTGGAGAGCGCGACCTTGCCGAACTTGTCCGCCCCGCCGATGGCCTTCATCTCGGAGTCGCCGAACTCCTGGAACGCGCCGGTCGCCTGCAGCGAGGTCGCCCAGGTGTTGCCGATGTTGACGACGTCCGGGCCCTGGCCCGAGGACACGGCGGTCTGGATCTTGGTCTGCAGGTCGTTCCAGCCGATGACCTGCAGGTTCACCTTGATCCCGGTCTCCTTGGTGAACTTCTCGAGGACGGGGGTGAGCACCTCCTTGTCGTTCTGGAGCGACGTGCCCTGGTTGGACGCCCAGTAGGTCAGCGTCTTGGGGTCGCTGGCTCCGGACGACCCGGAGGAGCAGGCTGTGAGGCCGGTCACCGTGAGGGCGGCGGCCGCCGTGATGGCCAGTGCGCGGATGACAGTGCGCATGACTCTCTACTTTCTCGTCGTTGAGATGGTGCAGGAGGTGGTGGTGTCGTGCTGTCGGTGGTGCTGTGGGTGCTGCGGTGGTGCGTGCGGGTCGTCCCGTCGGTGCCCGCCCGTCGTCGGACGGGCACCTGCCGGACCGGCGGTCAGGCCAGGGTCGACGCTGCGGGGTCCCAACCCTCGGGGAGGGTCGGGGAGGGTGCGACGGTGCTCTCGACGAGCACCGCCTCACCACGTTCTGCCGCCTCGGCGATGGAGACCATCACGTCGAGGACGTGGAAGGCGAGGGCACCGGGGACCCGGTTCTCCTCGCCGGCACGGAGCGAGCGGGCCAGGTCGACCACGCCGGTGCCGCGCGTGTACGTCGAGCCGACCGCGGGGATCGACTCGGGCGCCTCGGCGCCGAGTGCGTACAGCTCGGTGTCGCCGTCGAAGTCGTTCGGGTCGGGGAAGACGACGGTGCCGGTCTCCCCCGCGATCTCGACGAAGCCGGTGCGACCGCGGTCCGACTCGAACGAGAAGACGCTCTGGGCGCTGCCGCCGTCCTCGAACTCGATGAGCGCCGAGTGGTTCGTCGGGACCTCGACGGGGAACTCCGTGCCGGCCTTCGGTCCGGAACCGATCGTGCGGGTCGCTCGGGACTTCGACGCGGTCGCGGTGACCCGCTGCACCGGGCCGAACGCCTGCACGAGGGTCGTGATGTAGTACGGGCCGATGTCGAACAGCGGACCGGCGCCGTGGGCGAAGAGGAACTCGGGGCTCGGGTGCCACGACTCCGGACCGGGGCTCTGGAACAGCGTCAGACCGTTGAGCGGACGGCCGATGCGGCCCTCGCGGACGGTGCGGAGTGCCGTCTGCAGACCGGCGCCGAGGAACGTGTCGGGGGCGACGCTGACGGTCCGGCCGGCGGCTCGGGCGGCGTCACGGAGCGCGGCGGCGCTCTCGCGGTCGAGGGCGTAGGGCTTCTCGCCCCAGACGTGCTTGCCGGCGGCGAGGGCCTGCAGGGCGACCTCGACGTGCGCTGCCGGGATCGTCAGGTTCACGACGATCTCGACGTCGTCGTCGGCCAGGAGCTCCTCGACCGTGCCCGATCCCGGGACGCCCCACTTCTCGGCCTGCGCGGCGGCACGGGGCAGGTCGATGTCCGCGATGAACCGGACCGCGACGTCCGGGAACACCGTGAGGTTCGAGAGGTACTGGTCGGAGATGACCCCGGCGCCGATGACGCCGACGCCGACCGGGCCGGTGCGGGTCGTCTCGGCGGCCGCGGACTGCGTGCCGGCGGCGGTGGTGTCGGTCATGCGCGGACCCCCTCGAGGAACGTGTACGAGTCGGCCACGGCCTGGAGGACGTCGCCGTCGTGGTCGTCGAGCTCGACGACGTGCTGCGCGTCGGGCGCCGCGGCGACGATCTCGCGCACCGGCATGATGCCGTTGCCGACCGCGACCTGTCGCTTGTCGTTGTGCGACCCGTCGCCGTCCTTGACGTGCAGGAACTGCACCTTGTCGCCGTACTTGCCGATGATCGCGACGGGGTCGTCCCCGCCGACCTGCACCCAGTAGGTGTCGAGCTCGAGCACGACGTCGTCGGACAGGGCGTCGGCGAAGACCTCGTAGGCGCTCACGCCGTCGATGCGGTTCGAGAACTCGAACGCGTGGTTGTGGTAGCCGAGCACGAGGCCGTGGTCTGCGGCGCGCGGGGCGAGGGCGCTGAGTTCGCGGGCGATCGCCTCGACGTCCTCGCGGGTGGTCCAGCGCGACTCGTCGATGTGCGGGTCGATGAGCGTGCCGAGGCCGATCGTGGTGCTCGCGTGGAAGATCCGCTCGAGGTCCTGCTCACCGGCGTCCAGCAGCCGTGCGTGCCCGCTCGGGGCGGTGAGCCCGGCGTCGCGCAGTGCCGCGGCCAGTCCGTCGGCGTCGTCGACGAACCCGAAGGCCTCGACGTCCGTGAAGCCGATGTCGGCGAGTCGCCGGAGCGTGCCGGGCCGATCGGCCGAGAGGGCATCGCGGACGGTGTAGAGCTGGACCGAGAGCGGTTGGGTCACCAGGGGTTCTCCTCGTCGAGATGGTGCGGTCGTCACTGACCGAGCGTCACACTATGACCGCTTCTGTCGGCGGTCAAGCAGAAGTTCGCGCGATCTCGACGCACTTCGTTGCGTGGCCCGTTCGATGTGTGTTTCACTCGGCCCATGGTCGATCTGACTCGGACGGCAGCGTCGCCTCCGGTCGGGACGAGCGAGCTCTTCCAGATCCTCCGCGACGGTGTGCCGCGGACCCGGGCCGAGCTCGCGAGCCTGACGGGACTCGCACGCTCCACCATCGGCGTGCGCCTCGACGCGCTCGTCGACGTCGGACTCGTCGGCCCGGTCGACACCGCGGTCTCGACGGGCGGCCGTCCCCCGGCGCAGGTGGCGCTGCGACCGCGCGCCCGCCTCGTCGTCGCCGCCGACCTCGGCGCCTCGCACGGCCGCGTCGCCGTGACCGACCTGGTCGGTGCGCCGCTCGCCAGCCGCCAGGCGCGGATCGACATCGCCGCCGGCCCCGTCCCCACGCTGACCTGGCTCGTGTCCACCATCGACGACCTGCTCGGCGAGGTCGGCCACTCCCGCCACGACGTCGTCGCCATCGGCATCGGCGTGCCCGGCCCGGTCGAGTTCTCCACCGGCCGCCCGGCGAACCCGCCGATCATGCCCGGGTGGGACGGCTTCGACGTTCCCGCGTGGCTGCGCCAGCACATCGCTGCCCACGTCCTGCTCGACAACGACGTCAACATCGCCGCGCTCGGCGAACGGCAGCACGGCTGGCCGGACGTCGACCACCTGCTCTTCGTGAAGGTCGCCACCGGCATCGGGTCCGGCATCGTGTCCGAGGGGCGGCTGCAACGGGGCGCGCAGGGCACCGCCGGGGACATCGGACACGTCCGCGTCGCCCGCGCCGGCGACGCCCCCTGCCGCTGCGGCAACACCGGGTGCCTCGAGGCCGTGGCCTCCGGGCCGGCGATCGCCCGGGGCCTGCGCGCCGCTGGCCACGACGTGCACTCGAGCGCAGACGTGCTCGACCTGGTGAACCGGGGCGACCTCGACGCCATCGCGGCCGTGCGGCAGGCCGGGCGGGACATCGGCGAGGTGCTCGCCACCTGCGTCTCGCTCATCAACCCGTCCGTCATCGCCCTCGGTGGATCGATCACGCAGGCCGGCGAACACCTGCTCGCCGGCGTCCGCGAGGTCGTGTACTCCCGCTCGATGCCGCTCGCCACCGAGCACCTGGTGATCGCGCAGTCCCGCTCCGGGTCGCTCGCGGCACTGCAGGGCGCGGCGGCCCTCGCCATCGGGTACGCGCTCTCCCCCACGGGCGTCGACGCGCTGGTGACCGTCGCCGACGGCCGGCAGCTGGTGTCCTGACGGACGGGGCCGGTGCAGCGCCCCGGCGTCGGTGGTCCGGCACGGCAGTGTGGTGGGCCGCGTCCGATCGGTGCGTCGGTTTCGTGACGTCGGTGCACGGGGGGACAATCGTGTGGTGACGATCGTGCAGCCCACCCTGTGGGGCGACCTGGACCCGGGGCTCGAGGTGGAGTCCGTCTCCGCCGCGCCGACCGCGGTCCCGGGGCACGACGCGTTCACCGCCCTGCGCGGGCACACCGACCGCATCGTCGCGCACTCCTCGGACCGTGTCGCCTGGTTGCGCGCGCGTGCCGCGGGGATCACGGCGACCGACGTCGCACGGCTCGCGTCGCTCCACGCGGTCGAGTCCGTCGTCACCGAGAAGCGCTACGGTTCGCGGTTCTCCGGGAACGCGTTCACCGAACACGGCAAGGACCGCGAGCCGCACATCGCCGCCTGGGTGGCCGCCACCCACGGCATCCAGCCCTCCGCACACCTGTTCCACGCCGCCACGAACCGCGCGCACCTGGCCACCCCCGACGGCGTCGGGGTCGACGGGTCCTCGCGCGTCGTGCTCGCCGAGATCAAGACGACCGGCAAGGGCTGGCGGAGCATCCCCCGCCACTACCTGCGGCAGGTCTGGTGGCAGCAGTACGTCCTCGGCGCCGACCGCACCCTGTTCGTGTGGGAACGGCACGACGGGTTCGTCCCCGTCGCCGACGAGCCGGAGTGCCGCTGGGTCGACCGTGACGACGACCAGATCCGCGGGCTCGTGCAGCTCGCCGACCTCGTGCTCGACAAGCTGCGCGGCTTCCGCTCCTAGCCCTGCACCCGCGTCAGAGCTTCACCAGCCGCAGCCGGCTCATCCCGACGACGAGCACACCGAGCAGCGCGATCGACACCGCGATGCCGATGCAGTAGATCGTCACGATGCCGTAGCCCTGCGCCGGGTCGAGGAACGGGTACGGCACCCACCCGTCGGTGGCGCCACGGATCAGCACCACCACGGACCACACGACCGGGTAGAGCACGAACCACCAGATGTGCCGGAACAGCAGCCGCGACCGGTCCGAGAACAGCAGCCAGTCGAGCACCACGTACGCGGGAATGACCCGGTGGAGCAGCTCGTTCGACCACGGCACGGTGTCGGCCGCCACGACGTCCGACAGGAGCGTGTTGTAGACGATCCCCGTCGTCGCGATGTAGACCGTCGCCGCACCACGGAGCAGGCTGACCCCGAGTTGCGCGCGCTTCCGCTGCGCAGCCACGACGAGGGTCACCGCGAAGGCGACCGCCACGATGATGTTCGACTGGATGGTGAAGTAGCCGAAGAAGTTCCACGGGCTGTAGCCGGCGACCTCCGAGCTGGCGAGCCACTGTCCGACGACGGCGGCGATGGCTGCGATGACGGCGATGAGCCGCAACGAGTTCACGAGGGTGCGCACCACTCCACGCTAGCGGGCGCTCCGGTGCCGGACGCAGAAGGACCCGCACCGAAACCGGTGCGGGTCCTCCTTGAGCTGATCGAGGATCAGATGCTGTTGACGTCCAGCGGGATGCCGGGGCCGAAGGTCGTCGAGACGGCGCCCTTCATGACGTAGCGGCCCTTCGAGGACGACGGCTTGAGGCGGTTGATCTCCTCGAGCGCGGTCGAGATGTTCTCGTCGAGCTGCTCCGGCGTGAACGAGGCCTTGCCGACGACGAAGTGCACGTTGGCGTGCTTGTCGACACGGAACTCGATCTTGCCGCCCTTGATGTCGTTGACGGCCTGCGCGACGTTCGGGGTCACGGTGCCGGTCTTCGGGTTCGGCATGAGGCCACGCGGGCCGAGCACCTTGCCGAGACGACCGACCTTGCCCATGAGCTCCGGGGTCGAGACGGCGGAGTCGAAGGCGGTGTAGCCCTCGGCGACCTTCGCGATGAGCTCGTCGCCACCGACCTCGTCGGCACCGGCGGCGATGGCGGCCTCAGCAGCCGCACCCGTCGCGAACACGATGACGCGGGCGGTCTTGCCCGTGCCGTGCGGCAGGATGACCGTGCCGCGGACCATCTGGTCGGCCTTGCGGGGGTCGACGCCGAGCTTCAGCGCGACCTCGACCGTGGAGTCGGTCTTCGAGGAACCGGTCTCCTTGGCCAGGGCGACGGCCTCGGTCGGGGTGTAGAACTTGTCGGCCTCGATCTTCGCGGCCGCGGCCTGGTAGGCCTTGGACTTCTTCGCCATGGTGGTCTCCTTGCGAGATACGTGGTTGGCGAGCCGGCGAGGCTCTCCCACGGAAAGGTGTCTGGTGGTGGGCCGGAGCCCGATCGGTGCTTAGGCCTCGACCGTGATGCCCATCGAGCGCGCGGTGCCGGCGATGATCTTCGCGGCCTGCTCGATGTCGTTGGCGTTGAGGTCGGCCTGCTTGGTCTCGGCGATCTGACGGACCTGGTCCATCGAGATCTTCGCGACCTTGACCGTGTGCGGGGTCGACGACCCCTTCTGCACACCAGCAGCCTTCTTGATGAGCTCGGCGGCCGGCGGGGTCTTCAGGACGAACGTGAACGAACGGTCCTCGTAGACGGTGATCTCGACCGGCACGACGTTGCCACGCTGCGACTCGGTCGCCGCGTTGTACGCCTTGCAGAACTCCATGATGTTGACGCCGTGCTGACCGAGCGCCGGACCGATCGGGGGGGCCGGGTTGGCGGCTCCCGCGTTGATCTGCAGCTTGATCAGGCCCGTGACCTTCTTCTTCGGTGCCATGACTTGTCTTCCTCCTGGAATCGAACGCACGGGGACCCGTGCACTCTCCCGCTGGTCCGGCGGATCCGGACAGCGGTGAAGGCCCGCTCGCACGAGGCGCGCGGGCCCAAACCCGTTAAGTGTACTAGAGCTTGGTGACCTGGTCGAAGCTGAGCTCGACCGGGGTCTCGCGCTCGAACAGCGAGACGAGGACCGTGAGCTTGCCGCTCTCCGGCTTGATCTCGGAGATCGAACCCGGCAGGCCCGCGAACGAGCCCTCCTTGATGGTGATCGTCTCGCCGATCTCGAAGTCGACCTCGGCGGCGGGCTGCGCCTGCAGCGAGCCGCTGCCCTTCGAGCCACCCTTGGTCGGGGCGGCCTCGGCGACCTGAACGAGGGACTTGAGCATGCCGAACGCCTCGTCGAAGCGCAGCGGCGTCGGGTTGTGGGCGTTGCCCACGAAGCCGGTGACGCCCGGGGTGTGGCGCACGACCGACCACGAGTCCTCGTTGAGGTCCATGCGGACGAGCACGTACGAGGGGATGCGGACGCGGGTGACCAGCTTGCGCTGGCCGTTCTTGATCTCGACGACGTCCTCCATCGGGACCTCGACCTGGTAGATCGAGTCCTCCATCGACATCGAGACCATGCGGTTCTCGATGTTCGACTTCACGCGGCGCTCGAAGCCCGCGTAGGAGTGGATGACGTACCACTTGCCCGGCTTCATCCGGAGCTCGGCCTTGAAGGCGTCGTACGGGTCGGCCTCGGGCGCGTCGGCGTCCTCGTCGCTCGCGGCACCCTCTGCACCCTCGGTCTCGAGGGCCTCGTCGGCGGCGAGGGTCTCGTTCGCGGCCTCGGCGGCCTCGGCCTCGAGTTCGACCTCTTCCTCGTCCTCGACGGCCTCCACAGCGGCCTCGGCCTCGTCGGCGGTGTCCACCTCGAGTGCGTCGTCGACGACCGCGTCCGCCGCGGGGTCGCGGGACTCCTGCAGCGCGGTCAGCGCCTCGTCGAGACCGGTGTCGACGGTGCCGTCGTCGGGCTCGGAGCCGAACCCGAGGGACTCGTCGTCCTCGTCCTCGATCGAGATCGCACGCTCTTCAGCGGACTCGACAGAGCGCCCCTCGGCGGTCTCGACGTCGCCTTCCTGGTTCTCCTCGACCTCGGAGGACTGCTCGGCAGCCGTCGCGAGGTCGATGTCGTCGCGGGAGTAGTCAGACACAGTCGATTCTTTCCGTTCGGTGGTGCGGGTCGGGGTGGCGGGCGGTCCGGATCAGGATCGGACCCGTCTCGGGCGACCGTACTCCTCGGGTCTGCCGCGCTCGGCGGCCGACGTCCGGGTCAGGCCGTCGGACCGTTGCCGAAGACGTAGCCGACGCCGAGACCGAACACGAAGTCGAGGATCGACACCAGCACCATCATCACGACGACGAAGACGAGGACGACGCCCGTGTAGCTGAAGAGTTCCTTGCGGGTCGGGGTGACGACCTTGCGCAGTTCGCCGAAGACCTGACGGATGAAGAGCACGATGGCGGCGATCGGACCGCGGCGCTCGGCCCGGTCCTGCTTCGCCTTGGCGACGACGTCGTCCGCCGTCGTCTCCATGTCTTTGCTCGCCAAGTGCTTACCCTTCCAGATGTGCAGGGCGGACAGGACTCGAACCTGCAACCTGCGGTTTTGGAGACCGCTGCTCTACCAATTGAGCCACCGCCCTTCAGAACGCACGCTCGTCACCGATCCGCGTTCCGGTGGTCGAGTGTACGGGAGTCCGTCACACGGTGTCCACTCGGCCGCCTCCACGGCGTGCCGCGCCGGTAGGCTCGACGTCGTGAGCACCGCAGCCCCCGGCCCCGAGTCCACCACCACCTCCGCTGCCGCGCCGACGGATCGGCCGCGCATCGCGTCCCGCATCGCCGCGATCGCCGAGTCCGCGACGCTCAAGGTCGATGCGAAGGCGAAGGCCCTCAAGGCGGCCGGCCGCCCGGTCATCTCCTTCGCCGCCGGCGAGCCCGACTTCGCGACGCCCCAGCACGTCGTCGACGCCGCCGTCCAGGCCGCGCAGGACCCGAAGAACCACCGGTACACGCCCGCGACCGGCCTCCCCGAGCTCAAGCAGGCGATCGCCGACAAGACCGCCCGCGAGTCCGGCACGACCGTCGACCCGTCGCAGGTGATCGTGACGAACGGCGGCAAGCAGGCCGTCTACCAGGCGTTCCAGACCATCGTGGACGCCGGCGACGAGGTCCTGCTCCCCGCCCCGTACTGGACCACCTACCCCGAGGCGATCCGGCTCGCGGGCGGCGAACCGGTCGAGGTCTTCGCCGGGAGCGACCAGGACTACCTGGTCACGGTCGCGCAGCTCGAGGCGGCGCGCACCCCGAAGACGAAGGCGCTGCTGTTCTGCTCGCCCTCGAACCCGACCGGCGCGGTGTACAGCGCCGAGCAGACCCGTGCCATCGGCGAGTGGGCGCTCGAGCACGGCATCTGGGTGATCAGCGACGAGATCTACCAGGACCTCGTCTACGACGGCGTCCGCTTCTCCGGCGTCCTCGCCGAGGTCCCGGCCCTCGCCGACACCACCATCCTGGTGAACGGCGTCGCCAAGACGTACGCGATGACCGGCTGGCGCGTGGGCTGGTTCATCGGTCCGGCCGACGCGGTCAAGGCGGCGTCGAACCTGCAGTCGCACCTGTCGTCGAACGTCTCGAACGTGTCGCAGCGCGCCGCGATCGCCGCGCTGACGGGCCCGCAGGAGCCCGTGGCCGACATGCGCGCCGCCTTCGACCGTCGCCGCCAGGCGATCGTCGCCGGGCTGAACGCGATCCCCGGGTTCGTCACGCCGACGCCGCAGGGCGCCTTCTACGTCTACCCGGACGTCACGGCTCTGCTCGACCGCGAGTGGGCCGGCTCCACCCCGACCACGACGCTCGAGCTCGCCGACCTGATCCTCGAGCACGCCGAGGTCGCGGTCGTCCCCGGCGAGGCGTTCGGGCCCTCGGGCTACCTGCGGCTCTCCTACGCCCTGGGCGACGAGGACATCGCCGAGGGCGTCGCCCGCCTCGCGCGGTTCTTCGCGTAGTCCCCCGCACACCGGAACGGGCCACCTCGTCGAGGTGGCCCGTTCCGTCTTCCCGGGAGGCCCGTGGAGCGTCGTGCGCGTCCGTCCGGTCCGGCGGGCGCGTCAGTCGAGCAGGTCGCCGACCACGACGGGTTCCGGGGCGAGCGCGACCCCGAACCGGTTGAGGACCGTCACCTGGACGTAGCGCGCGAGCTCGGCGACCTGCGCCGCGGTGGCGCCGCCGCGGTTCGTCAGCGCGAGGGTGTGCTTCGACGAGATCCCCGCACGCGACCCCGGGACCGCGTAGCCACGGTGCACGCCGGCGTGCTCGATGAGCCAGGCGGCGCTGAGCTTGACGTCGTCGCCGGCGGCCCACCGCGGTGCCTCGGCGGGCAGCGTCTCGGCGAAGGACGGGGACACGATCGGGTTCGTGAAGAAGGACCCGGCACTCCAGGTGTCGTGGTCGTCCCCGTCGAGCACCATGCCCTTCGACGCGCGGAGTCGCAGGACCTCGTCGCGGACGGTCGCGGGCGGCACGGGTGCGCCGAGCTCCACCCCGAGCGAGCCGGCCAGCTGGGCGTACCGGACGGGCACACCGTCCTGCCCGGCGAGGCCGAGTCGGAACTCGACGGTCAGCACGACGCCGCGCCGACCATGCTTGAGGGTCGACGTGCGGTACCCGAGCGCCAGTTCGGCCGCCGGCACCCAGGCGCGCTCCCCCGTGGCCGCGTCGAGGAACTCGACGCGGGTGAGCACGTCGGAGAGCTCGACCCCGTAGGCCCCGATGTTCTGCACGGGCGACGCCCCGACGGTGCCCGGGATGCCGCTCAGCGCCTCGAGCCCGGTCCAGCCGTTCGCGACGGTCGTGGCGACGAACGGGTCCCACGGCTCGCCGGCGGCGACGCGGACGGTGACGCCGTCGGCGTCGCGGTCGGCGTCCACACCCGTGGTGCGGACGAGGACGACGGTGCCGTCGAAGCCACCGTCGGCGACGAGCAGGTTGCTGCCGCCGCCGAGGACGAGCCACTCGTGGTCGTCGAAGGCGTCGAGGGCGTGCTCGACGAGTTCGTCGGTGGTCGTCGCCGTGAGCAGCCGTGCTGCCGCCCCTCCGACGCGGAGCGTCGTGAGGTCGGCCAGCGCCGGCTCGGTCACGGTCAGCGGAACACCACCGTGACCTGCGCCTTGCCGAGCACGGTCTGCCCGGCGGCGGTCACGGTGAGGTCGATGCGGGCGGGACGGCCGTCGTCGTCGACGGTGCCGACCTTGGCGACGATCCCGACCGTGGCGCCCTGCTCCGGGTCGACGACGACGGGACGGGTGAACCGCACGCCGTAGCCCGACACCCAACCGCTGTCGCCGAGCCACTCGGCCACCGGCTGCACGGCGAGGCCCATCGTGAGCATGCCGTGGGCGAGGACACCGGGCAGACCGACCGAGGTCGCGACGTCGTCGCGGTAGTGGATCGGGTTGAAGTCTCCGGAGGCGCCGGCGTAGCGGACCAGGGAGTCGCGGGTCAGGTGCACGTCGCGCTCGGCGACGACCGTGCCGACCTCGAGCGTGGTGGCGGGTGCGGCGGTCATGCGTCGTCTCCTCGGACCACGAGGGTGGAGGTCGCCGTGACGACGTGCTCCCCCGCGGCGTCGTTCATGGTGCTCCGGGCGGTGACCATCGCGTTGCCGCCGAGGGTCTTGACGCTCGTGACGGTGAGCGTGGCGGTGAGTTCGTCGCCGGCGACGATCGGCCGGTCGTAGGTGAACGACTGCTCACCGTGGACGACGCGGGAGAAGTCGATGCCGGCGTCGGGCTCGGCGAGGAGCTGCGCGAGGGTGGCTTCCTGCACGACGACGGCGAAGGTCGGCGGGGCCACGACGTCGTCGTAGCCGGCGGCACGCGCGGCCTCGGGGTCGTGGTGGACGGGGTTGGTCGCGAACACCGCACGCGAGAACTCGCGTACCTTCTCGCGGCCGACCAGGTAGGGCTGGGCCGGCGGGAACGTCCTGCCGACGAGCTCGGGGTTCACTGACACGCAGGGCAGTCTACCGAGCGCCGCCGACGGGTCCCCGGTGCGATCGGTTACTGTGGGGTGAGTCGGTTCGGGGGGAACCGGCACCGATCTTCCGGGGATGGGGAGGGACGATGGACGCCGTCACCGAGTTCGCCGTGCACACGGGCGACCGGAGCACCGCGATGGAGGTCGCCGGAGCCGTGCTGCGGCGGTCCGGCCACCAGGTCGAACGCTCCGGCGGGACGATCACCGCGACGACCGGGAACCGTCTGCTGACGATCCTGCTCGGCGTCTTCGTGCACCCGTCCCGCGAGTTCCGTCGCTACGAGGTGTCGACCACGGTGACGGGCACCGCCACGACGATCACGCTGCGCCGTGCCGCGCACGGGACCGCCGTCTCGGGCGGGAGCATCGGGGCGAGCCGACGCCAGGCCGCGTGGCACGAGGTGGCCACCGGGCTCGAGCGCGCGCTGCGGGCCGCCGGCATCCTGCTCGGCCGGACGGACCGCCGCCACTGACTCCGGCGTGACCCGGAGCCGAGCCGGACGGGCCGGCCGGGTCCTGGTGCCGACGGCACTCGTGCCCGGAAACGACGAAAGCCCGGGAACGACGAAAGCCCGGCGAGCAGATCGCCGGGCTTGCGGTAGCGAGGGCGGGACTTGAACCCGCGACCCCACGATTATGAGTCGTGTGCTCTAACCAACTGAGCTACCCCGCCAGAGATCCGGAGCGACACGCGCACCGGGTCGGAGCCCCGAGTCAGGATTGAACTGACGACCCCTTCCTTACCATGGAAGTGCTCTACCACTGAGCTATCGGGGCGATGTGCCGCGAACGGCACCACACGAGGATAGCAGACCTCCGACGCTGGTCCGGAACCGGGCGTGACGCCCGGGCGTGCCGCGCCGAGGACCCCTAGTCCGCGTTGGCCTCGAGCCACGCCAGCGGGTCCACCGGGACCCCGTCGACGTGCACCTCGAGGTGCAGGTGGGGGCCCGTCGAGTTGCCGGTGCTGCCGACGAGACCGAGGACGTCACCGACGGTGACCTGCTGACCGGTGACCACCTGGAAGGAGTTGTCCTCCATGTGGCCGTAGACGCTGACGAACTGCTTGCCGTCGACGTCGTGCTGCACCCAGACGTCGTTGCCGAAGCCGCCGTCGTTCGCCTGCACCTTGATGACCGTGCCGGAGGCGATCACCCGGATCGGGGTGCCCTCGCCCGGCGCGAAGTCGACGCCCATGTGGTTCGTCGAGCAGAACGAGCAGCCCGCGACCTGGCGTCCGCCGAAGCCCGAGGTGATCGGCACGCCGGTCAGGAAGGGCCACTGGATGGAGCCGGCCGGGTCGTTCGTGAAGCTCGACGCGTCGACGTGCTGGTACTGCGTGACGTCGGACACCGTGTACTGGTCGCGCGACGTGGAACCGGCCGCGGTGTCGCCCACGCTGAGCGACTGGGTCGCACCGGCGCTGGCCCGGGCCGCGGTCGAACCGCTCTCCGGCACCCACAGCGCCTGCGCCGGCAGCGAGGTCGAGACGACGAGCCCGGCGGCGAAGAGCAGGGCGCCGACCGCGGTCACGCGCGAGGCGGTCCGGCGGAAGGACGAGCCGGTCGTCGCCGTCGGTCGGCTCGACGGTGCGGTCGCTGCGATGTGCCGGGTGGCACGGTCCACCTGCACGGGGCGGGTCCCGCGGCGTCCGGCACCCCGGGCCGTCGGGGCCGTACCACGGCGCGACGGCGACGACACCGGGGCCACGACGGGCGACGACGGAGCCGGCGGCGTCGCGATCCGGGACGCCGGACGGGTGGGCGCGGCCGGGGAGGTCGGAGCCAGGTCGACCGGCGACACCGGGGCCGCCGGCGTGGTCGGTACCACGGCGCGCTGTGCCGCGGGCCGGTCGGACGCCGCCCGCGAGGACCGCGCCGTCGTGTCCGCGGCGGTCGCCACCGTTCCCTTCGCGGCTGCCCGCTCCGCCTCGATCCGGGCTCGTCGGGTCAGGTGGACGACCGGGGTGGTGGCGTCGACGGGACCGGGGGTGACGGCGGGCGAGAGCGGGGAGTGCGGCATGTGTGCGGTGGCGATCCTGATCGGGGCAGATGCGCTCGGAGGTAACGAGCAGATAACGGGACCTGAGCACGCTAGCAAAGGACGTCGCACGCCGCCAATCACCCGGACGACCAGGACGGCCCCCCAGACCTGGGGACCCGGGCTCAGTCCGCCAGGGCGTCGGCCTCCAGACGGCGGAGGAGGGCCTCGAGGTCGTCGGCCACGGCGGGACTCGCGAAGAGGAAGGACCGCGTGTCGCCGGCCTCCCAGATCCGGACCACGGCGCCGGCCTCGGCCGCGACGACGGACCCGCCCGCCATGTCCCACGGGTTGATGCCGCGCTCGTAGTAGGCGTCCACCCGCCCCTCGCCGACCGCACAGCAGTCGAGCGACGCCGCTCCCCCGCGCCGGATGTCCCGGACCTCGCCGATGAGGCCGGCCAGGACCCGGACCTGCTCGCGGCGGCGGTCGGCCGTGTACCCGAACCCCGTCGCGACGAGGGTCTCGGCCAGGGACGCGGGCGAGGCGACGGTCAGCCGCTCCCCGTCGCGGGTCGCGCCGCTGCCGACGGCCGCACGGAACACGGTCCCGGTCGCGGGCATGACGACGACGCCGGCCACCGGCTCCCACGTCGTGGGGTCCGGGTCGCCGCGCACCACCCCGATGCTCACGCCGTGGTCGGCGCTGCCGTAGAGGTAGTTGACGGTGCCGTCGATCGGGTCGACCACCCACGTGTACCCCGAGGACCCGGTGGCGGAGCCGGACTCCTCACCGTGGAAGGCGTCGTCCGGACGCTCGGCGGCGATCCGCTCTCGGATGAGGGCCTCGACCTCGCGGTCGGCGGCGGTGACGACGTCGACGATGCTCGACTTCCGGTCGGCGACCTCCACCCCCTCGGCGCGTCGTCGGGCAGCGAGGGTCGCCGCCTCGACGGCGATCGACTCGGCGAGGTCGGCGAACCAGGACGGTGTGGGATCGGAGGACATGCCCCCATCCTCCCGGAACACGAACGGCCCCGTCCGCAGTGGACGGGGCCGTTCCTATGGTGGCAAGTGAGGGATTCGAACCCCCGAAGGCTACGCCGGCTGATTTACAGTCAGATCCCTTTGGCCGCTTGGGTAACTTGCCATGCGCACCCAGCCGGTGTGATCACCAACCGAAGGCGCGCACAAGAGCATAGCCGATCCGAGACGGTGGTCGTGACCACGTGGGCCGATCCGACGGGCTGGAACCGGGCCTCCTGTCCGCAGATAGGCTGTCCGGCATGGCAGACAGTTCCTTCGACGTGGTCAGCAAGGTCGACAAGATGGAGGCGGAGAACGCCCTCAACCAGGCCGCCAAGGAGATCGAACAGCGGTACGACTTCAAGGGTGCCGACGCGTCGATCGCGTTCAGCGGCGAGGACGTCCTCATCAAGGCGAACTCGGAAGAGCGTGCGAAGGCCGTCCTCGACGTCCTGCAGAGCAAGGCGATCAAGCGGAACATCAGCCTGAAGAGCCTCGACGCCGGCGACCCCTACCCCTCGGGCAAGGAGTACCGCATCGAGGTGAAGTTCAAGAACGGCATCGAGCAGGACGTCGCGAAGAAGATCGGCGCGTTCCTGCGGGCGAACGCCCCGAAGACGGTGAAGAGCCAGATCCAGGGCGACGAGCTCCGGGTCTCCTCGAAGAGCCGCGACGACCTGCAGAACACGATCCAGCTCCTCAAGGGCGAAGAGTTCGACGTGCCGCTGCAGTACATCAACTTCCGCTGACGCGCAGCGCCCGAACGACGACCGACACCGGCACCCCGTGGAGCACTGGCTCACCGTCGCGATCACCGTCCTGCTCGTCCTGCTGGACCTGGCGATCCGCGTCTTCTCGATCATCTACGTCCCGATCAACCGCAAGCCGCAGACCGCGACCGCCTGGCTGCTCGCGATCTTCCTCATCCCCTACATCGGCTTCATCGTCTTCCTCGTCATCGGGTCGACGAAGCTGCCCCGCGCCCGCCGCGAGAAGCAGACCGAGATCAACGCGTACATCCTCGAGCAGACCGAGGGCATCGAGCGGGTCCGTCGTGACCACCCGTGGCCGGGCTGGCTCGAAGGGGTCACCCGCCTGAACCGGGAGCTCGGTGCCATGCCGCTCGTCGGTGGCAACTCCGCGGAGCTCTACCCGGACTCAGTGGAGTCCATCGCCGAGATGACCCGGGCGATCGACCAGTCCCGACGGTTCGTGCACGTCGAGTTCTACATCGCCACCCTCGACGACACCACGCGCCCGTTCTTCGACGCCCTCGCACGGGCGCAGGCCCGCGGTGTCACCGTCCGGTTCCTGCTCGACCACTGGGCCAGCCGCGGCTACCCCGGCTACAAGGACACGCTCGCGTTCCTCGACCAGGCCGGCATCGCGTGGCACCTCATGCTCCCGCTGCTGCCGCTGCAGGGGAAGTTCCAGCGCCCCGACCTGCGCAACCACCGGAAGATCATGGTCATCGACGGATCGGTGGCGTTCACCGGGTCGCAGAACCTGATCGACGCCTCGTACGACCTGAAGTCGCACATCGAGAAGGGCATGGTCTACAAGGACCTGTTCGCCCGGTTCGAGGGCCCGGTCGTCGCTGGCCTCAACGCCCTGTTCGTCACCGACTGGTACAGCGAGACCGACGAGCTGCTGCTGCGCGAGAGCGATCCCGTCCAGCGCGCCGACCGCGGTGACGCGCTCGACTGCCAGGTCGTGCCGTCCGGCCCCGGCTTCGACGGCGAGAACAACCTGCGCCTGTTCAACGCGCTGCTCTACTCGGCGCAGGAGAAGGTGTCGATCACCTCGCCGTACTTCGTGCCCGACGACTCGATGCTCTACGCGATCACCACGACCGCGCAGCGCGGCGTCGAGGTCGAGCTCTTCGTCGGCGAGCTCGGCGACCACGCGATGACCTGGCACGCGCAGCGGTCCTACTACGAGGCGCTCCTGCGCGCCGGCGTCCGCATCTGGCTGTACCGCGCTCCGACGATCCTGCACGCGAAGCACTTCACGATCGACGACGAGGTCTCGGTCATCGGCTCGAGCAACATGGACATGCGGTCCTTCAGCCTGAACCTCGAGGTCTCCGTGATGGTCCGCGGCCACCGCTTCGTCGACGCGCTGCGCGAGGTGCAGCAGGCCTACAAGGAGCACAGCTTCGAGCTGACGCTCGACGCCTGGCTCGACCGCCCGCGCCGCTCGCAGGTGCTCGACAACGTCGCGCGGCTCACGGCGGCGCTGCAGTAACGGCGCGGGGGCGCGCGGTGGTTGCAGTTCCGCGCGTGGGTGGCAGTTCCGCGCGTGGTCAGGTCTTCCGCGCGTCGGAGGGCGGGAGTTCCGTCCCCCTACGCGCGATTCTTCTTCCTACGTCGCGCGCAATGGGACGCAACGTGCGGACAGCCGGGAGGCGCGGCACCCGACCGGCGGGCCACCACCAGCCCGGCAGGCGCTCACGTCCACCGCGGGCTGCCGCGCCCACCGGGTGGGTCAGCGCACCGAGAGCGTCAGCGCACCGGGACCAGGCCGGCCAGGGCTCCCACCACACGCTCGAGCGGACCGCGCCCGAGGAACCGACGCCAGAGCATCGCGAACACCACGGAACCGAGGGCGAACCAGCCCCACGCCGCGCCGGACTCCGGGTACTCGGGCAGCAGCGCGATGACGACGAGGTGCCCCGAGTAGATCGTCAGCGGCATCGACCCGACCGCGGCGAGCGGGAACGCGATGCGCTCGGCGGTACGGCCGTGCCCGTCGAACACCAGGGTGCAGAGGGCGATGACCGCGACCGCGACACCGGTCGTCCCGACGACGTCGACGATCGACGACGAGTGGTCGCGCGGCGACAGGAAGAATTGCGCGAGGGCCTCGGCGGGCGTGGAGCCCTCTCCCGCGTACGGCACACCGGGGAACGCCCACGCAGCATCGGGAGGGGTCGGCGCCAGGAGCGCACCGGCGACGTAGGCGGTGACCGCGGCCACGCTGCCGGACGCGAGGAGCGCGACCTGCCGGCCCCGCGCCTCCAGACCGGACCGCGCGACCGCGAGACCGACCAGCACGTACGTCAGGAAGGTGACCACGGGGTAGACCAGACCGAGTTGGACGCCGATCATGTCGGCGCCCGAGTAGGCGGGGGCGATCGTCAGCGCGACGAGGGGTGACAGCAGCGCGCACACGGCGGCGATGGCGAGCAGTGCCGCCGGACGGAGGCGGAGCACCGGCACCACCAGCAGGAACAGCGCACCGTAGGTCGGCAGGATCACGTAGACCGGGGTGTCGAGCGCCATGAGTGCGAAGCCGATGAGGACGACCACGACCGCTCGGATCGCGAGCCGGGCGCGGACCCGCCCGATGGTCGGGGGCTCCGGCGGTTCGGTCCGGCCGCTCGTCAGTCCGATCGACACCCCGGCGAGGACCGCGAACAGGGTGGAGGGCCGGCCGTGCGCCACCGCGGACCACGTGCCCGGGGCCGTCCAGTCGAGCTCGTCGGCGATGCCGCCGATGTGCGCGGCCATCATGCCGAGCAGGGCGATCGCCCGGGCGACGTCGACGCCCTGCAGCCGCACGGCGGAGACGGACGCGCCCCGCACCGCTCGGAGCGGGACGGGGCGCGTGTCGGTCATCGTGGTCAGTTGCTCGGCACGTCGACGCGACCGAGCGAGACGTCGATCATCTCGTCGCGCGGCACGACCTTGATCCGCTCGCGACCCTCGGCAGCGCCGAGCGCCTGCTCGTGCGTGTCGAGGTTGTGCCAGCCGTCGAGGTCGGTGTACTCGACGCCGCGCGAGCGCAGCAGGGCCGGGATCGCCTCGTCGGACGGGTCCTCCGGCGTCCACCAGCTCGCCTGGTCCGTGACGATGTGCTGCACGGTCTCCATCGCGTCGGACTTCGTGTGCCCGATGAGGCCGACCGGACCGCGCTTGATCCACCCGGTCGCGTAGACGCCGGGGATCTGCTGGTTGTCGTCGTCGAGGACCTGGCCCTCGTGGTTCGGGATGACGCCGTGACGCTCGTCGAACGGCACGTCGGGCAGCGGCGACCCGAAGTACCCGACGGCGCGGTACGCGGCCTGGATCGGGATCTCGCGGATCTCGCCGGTGCCCTCGACGCCGCCCTCGCCGTTCGGCCGCGTGCGCTCGTACCGGATGGCCGTGAGCGCGCCGTCCTCGCCGACGAACTCGACGGGCTTCGCCCAGAAGTGCAGGTGCAGCCGCCGGCTCGCCTGCCCGGTCTCGCGCGTGCGCCACTGCTCGAGCACGCGGTTGATCACCATGACCTGCTTGTTCGTCGCGATCGCGGTCTTCGACGCCTCGTCGTGGTCGAAGTCCTCGTCGTAGACGATCATGTCGACGTCGCGGACCTCGCCGAGTTCGCGGAGCTCGAGCGGCGTGAACTTGACCTGCGCCGGACCCCGACGGCCGAAGACGTGCACGTCGGTGACCGGGCTCGCCTTGAGGCCCTGGTAGACGTTGTCCGGGATCTCGGTGGGCAGCAGGTCGTCGGCGTGCTTCGCGAGCATGCGGGAGACGTCGAGTGCCACGTTGCCCACGCCGATCACCGCGACGCTCTCGGCTGTCAGGGGCCAGGTGCGCGGGACGTCGGGGTGGCCGTCGAACCAGCTGACGAAGTCGGCTGCGCCGTACGAGCCCTCGAGGTCGACCCCGGGGATGTCGAGGTCGGCGTCCTTGATCGCACCCGTCGAGAACACGACCGCGTTGTAGTGCTTCTTGAGGTCGTCGAGGGTGATGTCCTCGCCGTACCGGACGTTGCCGAACAGCCGGACGACGCCGCTGTCGAGCACGTCGCGGAGGGCGTTGATGATGCCCTTGATGCGCGGGTGGTCCGGGGCGACGCCGTACCGGACCAGGCCGTAGGGGGCGGGGAGCTGCTCGAACAGGTCGATCGACACGTCGTGGCCGCGGGCTTCGCGCAGCAGGATGTCCGCGGCGTAGATGCCGGCGGGGCCGGCGCCGACGATGGCGAGTCGGAGGGTGGGCACTGTTCGTCTCCAGTTCGTTCGGGTGGGGGTTCCCGGGTGCGTCCGCTCGGCCACCGTGCGGTGCCGAAGCGGACGGTGTTCAGCGGCTGCGGTCGACGACGGACTCGGCGAAGCGGGTCAGCGCCTTCTTCACCGTGCCGTCCGGCAGCGGTGCGAGTGCGTCGACGGCTTCGTGCGCCCAGGCGACGGCGACCGCGCGCGTCGCCGCGGTGGCCTCGTGCTCGCGGAGCGCGGCGACGGCGGACTGGTACGGCTCCGAGCCGACGGCGTCGTCCGGGGCGCCGTTGACGTCGCGGTCGATGCGCTCGACCAGGTCGTGCGCCGACGCGTCCGTGGCGGCGAGCCGGCGGAGCTGCAGCAGCGGCAGCGTGTCGACGCCGGCACGCAGGTCGTTGCCCGCGATCTTGCCGGTCTTGTCGGTGGCGGGTGCGAGGTCGATGACGTCGTCGACGAGCTGGAAGGCGACGCCGACCTTCTCGCCGAAGGTGCCGACCGCGTCGAGGTACGAGCGGTCCGCGCCGGAGAACATCACACCGGCGCGCGCCGCGGTGGCGATGAGCGAACCGGTCTTGTCGCTGAGCACCCGGATGTAGTGCTGCACCGGGTCGTCGTCGGGCTGCGGCCCCGTGGTCTCGTGCAGCTGGCCCATGCAGAGGCGCTGGAAGGTCTCGGCCTGCATCCGGATGCCCTCGGTGCCGAGGTCGGCCGTGATGAGGCTGGCGCGGGCGAAGAGCAGGTCGCCCGTCAGGATCGCCACGTTGTTGCCGTAGGTGATCTGTGCGGCGGGCACACCGCGGCGGACGGGTGCTTCGTCCATGACGTCGTCGTGGTAGAGCGACGCGAGGTGGGTCGTCTCGATGCTGACGGCGGCCTTCACCACGGCGTCGGTCACGCCGTCGCCGAGCTGCGCGATGAGGAGCGTCAGCGTCGGACGGATGCGCTTGCCGCCGGCCGACAACAGGTAACGGCTGGTGGTGTCGGCCAGGGTGTCGGTGGAGCGCATGGCGTCCTCGAGGCCCTGTTCGACGAGTTCGAGTCCGTCGTCGACGGCCGCGATGAAGCGGCGGTCGGCGGGCGTGGCGAACAACCGCTCGCCGATGCCCAGCGAGGCGCGCAGGCTCGGTGCACGACGTGCGACCGGGACGCTCGGGTTCAAGTGCTGCTCCGTCTTCGGGTGGTCGGACCGGTCAGTCGGCGGGGTCGACGCGCGGCTGCTCGCCGGTGGCCTGGTGGTCGCGGCGGGCCTTCGCGCGTCGCGCTGCCGACTCGCGGACCGTGTCGGCCACGGGCTTGCGCCCACGGTGCAGTGCGACGATGCCGGCGGTGAGGTTGCGGTAGGCGACCACCGAGAACCCGACGCCGCGCAGCCACTGGGTCAGCACCTGCTGGTCCGGCCACGCGTCGATGGACTCGGCGAGGTAGCGGTAGGCGGCCGGGTTGCTGCTCGACAGCCGGGCGATGCCGGGGAGCACCCGCTTGAGGTAGGTGCCGTAGCCGACGCGCAGCAGCGCACGCGGCGGCGTCGAGAACTCGCAGATGACGACGCGGCCACCGGGCTTGAGGACCCGGAGCATCTCGGCGAGCGCCTGCTTCGGGTCGTTGACGTTGCGCAGGCCGAACGAGATCGTGACGGCGTCGAAGGTGTCGTCGTCGAACGGCAGGCGCTCGGCGTCGCCCTCGACGAAGGTGATCTCGGGGTGGCGCTCACGACCGACGGCGATCATGCCGGCCGACAGGTCGAGGGCGGTGACCTCGGCACCCTTCTTCGCGAAGGCAGCGGCGCTCGTGCCGGTACCGGCCGCGATGTCCAGGACCTTCTCGCCGGGTTGCGGGTCGATCGCCCGGACCGTCGCGACACGCCACAGCGGAGCGTTGCCCGCCGACAGGATGTCGTTCGTGAGGTCGTACTTGGCCGCGACGTCGTCGAACATCGCCGCCACCTCGTCCGGCCGCTTGTTCAGGTCCGCTCTGCTCACACCACCGATCCTAGAGGTCCCGGCCGGACGTTCACCGGACTCGCAGCGACCCGGGCGGTGCGCGCGGGACGCCGGGCGTCCGCGGAGCCGTGACACCGACCGCGCACAGCCCCGTCACCGGCGGCACACCGCCCCGTCACTGACCGCACACCGCGCAGTCACCGACCGCGCTCGGGCCGGTCGCCGACCGCGCACCGGCCCGTCACCGACCACGCACGGGCCTGTCGCCGTCCGCGCGTAGCATCGGACCCGTGACCCGAACCACCACGGCGGCACCCCCGCTGACGGTCTCGACCCGGATCCTCGACGACCCGGGCGCCGTCCTCCGACACACCCTCCGCGACCGTCCGCTCGCCTTCGTCCGGAACGGCGATGGCATCGTCGGCATCGGCGAGGCGCTCCGGTTCACCTTCACCGGCCCGGACCGGATGCGCGACGCGGCGGCCGCCTGGCGCGCCGTCGTCGCGTCCGCGACCGTGGACGACCCGGTGCAGCTGCGCGGCTCGGGCCTGGTGGCGTTCGGGTCGTTCGCCTTCGCCGACGACTCCGCAGAGGAGAGCGTGCTCATCGTGCCGCGCGTCGTCATCGGCCGTCGCCGGGGCAAGGCCTGGCTCACCGCGATCGACACGACCGCCGGCGCCGAACCGCTCGCGTTCTCACGCACCTCGGTGCCCGTCCCCCTCGTCGGACCGCACGTGTCCGTCGCGCTGCGGGCCGGACACACCGACGAGGCCGCGTACGCCGCCGCCGTCGACGAGGCCGTCCACCGGATCGTCGCCGGCGAGGCGCAGAAGGTCGTGCTCGCCCGCGACCTGGTCGGCACCCTGCCCGACGGCGCCGACCGGCGTGCGGTGCTCCTCGACCTCGCGGCGTCCTACCCGCAGTGCGTCGTGTTCGCCGTCGACGGGCTCGTCGGGGCGACGCCGGAGACCCTCGCGCGGACGGACGGCACCCGACTCACGGCCCGCGTGCTCGCCGGCAGCGCGGCGCGCGGCGACGACGAGGTCTCCGACCGCGCCGCGGCCGAGGCCCTCGCGTCGAGCGCGAAGGACGTCGAGGAGCACGCCTTCGCGATCGACAGCCTGCTCGCCGCGCTCCGGCCGCTCGCGACCGACCTGCGGGCCGACGCCGAGCCGTTCCGGTTGCAGCTGCCGAACCTGTGGCACCTGGCGACCGACGTGCAGGCGACGCTGCCGCCGGACACGACCTCGCTCGACGTCGCGGACGCCCTGCACCCGACGGCCGCGGTCGCCGGCACGCCGACCGACGTCGCCGTGCGCCTGGTCGCCGAGCTCGAGGGCGTCGACCGCGGGCGGTACGCCGGGCCGGTCGGCTGGATGAGCGCGACCGGTGACGGCGAGTGGATGCTCGCCCTGCGGAGCGCCCGCATCGACGACGACGGCACGGTGCGCGCGTGGGCCGGCGCCGGGATCGTCGCCGGGTCCGACCCGGCTCGCGAGGTCGCCGAGACCGCCCTGAAGTTCCGTCCGATCGCCGACGCCCTGGCCTGACGACGGCCGGGAGGCGCGGCGCACGCCCGTCACGTCGGCCGCGGCCCGACGCGGTGTGGGCCGGGCGAGACGCGGTGCGCGTCGAGCGAGACGCCACGGCCGGCGTGGACCGCCGGTCGGGCACCGGCTCCGTGCGGTCCGCGCCCCCGCGCGGTCGTCGCGCCCCGACTCACCGGGGCGCGACGGCCGCACCGGGGCGCGAAGTGACCGTGCAGCGATTCGCTGCGGCCCGCACGGACATGTCGAGCGTGGAACGCACTGCGGCGGGACGGCCGCACCAGGGGGCGCTGACGGTGCGACGCTCCCCCGGTCAGTCGACCAGCGGGACCTCGATCACCACGCGTTCGGCGGGGTCGGTGAGCACGCGCTCCAGGTCGCCCCAGGTCGCTGCCCGGCGGTACTCCCACCCGAGTCCGGTGACGACCCGTTCGACGTCGACGTGCTGCGGCGTCGACATCATCCGTCGCATGTCGGCGTCCGGCGTGGTCTTCGCGACCTCGAGCCCGCGGAAGATCGCCCCACCGTGGTCGTTGCCGACGACGACCTGCACCCGGTGCGTCGGTTCCTCGGTGCCGGTGACGAACGCGCCGAGGTCGTGCAGCAGCGTCAGGTCGCCGAGCAGCACGCGCGTGGTGCCGACCGACGCCGAGGACCGCTCGAGCGCCGCCGCGATGCCGAGCGCGGTCGACACGGTCCCGTCGATGCCGGCGAGGCCGCGGTTCGCGTGCACCCGGATCTTCTTGCCGAGCACACGGGCGTCGGCCTCGCGGATGAGCTGCGAGGCGCCGAGGACGAGCCGGTCGTGCGGCCACGTCACCCCCCAGACTGCCTCGGCGAGCATCACCCGGTCGACCGGTCGGCGACGGAGTGCGACCTCGTCACGGAGGAACTTGTTCCTCTCGGCGCGGTCGGCCGAGCGCTTCGCGTCGAGGTCCGGGCCGGCGTCGCCGTCGCCGAGCACCTGTCGGCTCGCGCCGACCCACCGGCCGACCCACGCACGGTGCTCCGGCCGGGTGCGGCCCGTCACGCGGACGTCGGACACGAAGGTGGTCGCGGCGTCCGGACTGGGCCCACGCCGCGGGTCCCCGGGCGACGCGTCAGCGGCGTCCGGGCCGTGCCGGTGGGGAGAGGCACGGGCCGGGTCGAACGGGTCGGCCGTGTGTCCGCGGACCACGATCGTCTCCACGTCGTCGCGCTGCAGGAGCGCCGGGACCTCGCGGCTGAGCGTCGGGTGCCCGAGCACCACGGCGCGGCGCACCGCGCCGCCGAACGCCGCATCGCGCAACAGTTCGCGGTAGGTGACGACGAGGTTCCGGCCGAAGCGCGCACCGCTGGACACCTCGGCGAGCAGCGGCGCACCGAGCTCCCACGCGATGCGCTCGGCGTCCTCGCCGGCGTCGTGCCCGGCGATCACCACGGTGCCCGGCTCGTCATCGGGCGTGAGGTCCGCGACCGGCAGGCCGGTGTGCGCGCGTCGGGTGGCGTAGGCCAGGTCCACCTCGTCGTCGGGGACACCGTCGACGCCCTCGTCCGGGAGCCCGGCCGAGAGCGGTTCGCGGAAGGCCACGTTGAGCTGCGCCGGACCCGGCTGTCCGGTGTGTCCGGCGGCGGCCGCCACGGCCTGACGCGCGAGGGTGCGCAGCGCGGTGCGCACGGACTCGTCGACACCGTGGGTCGACGGGGCCTCGACGTCGCGGACGAACGGCACAGCCGGCCCGAACATCCCCGGCTGGACGGTGGTCTGGTTGCTGCCGATCCCCCGCAGCTCGTCGGGCCGGTCGGCACTGAGCACGATCATCGGGACGCCGGAGTGGTGCGCCTCGAGCACGGCGGGGTGCAGGTTCGCGACGGCGGTGCCAGACGTCGTGACGACCGCGGCCGGCCGGTTGCTCTCGACCGCGAGGCCGAGGGCGAAGAACCCCGCGGTGCGCTCGTCGAGGCGCACGTGCACGGAGATGCCGCCGGCACGCTCGAGGGCGACGGCGGCCAGCGCGAGTGCCTGGGACCGCGAACCCGGACTGACGACGACGTCGGTCACGCCGGCGCGGGCGAGTTCCTGCAGCAGCGCCAGGGCGGCGTCGGTCGCCGGGCTGCCCGACGCGACCGGGCCGTCAGCGATCGGCGCGGCCGTCGTCGTCCCGGTCGTGGAACTGGTCTTCGAGGTCTCGGAGGGTGGCGTCGTCCTGGTCCTTGTCCGTGAGGGTGGAACCCGGCGCGGGCGTGCCGCCGAGGAAGTCCGGGTCGTCTTCCGGTCCACGGTACCGGCGTCCGGTGCCGGGTTCGGTCGCTGGTGCGCGGCCGAGCAGGAACCAGAGCAGCCCGCCGAGCACGGGGAGGACGATCACGAGGAGGATCCAGATGCCGCGCCGCAGGGAGCGGATGCGCTCACGGGGCATGGTGGCGCAGTCGATGGCTGCGTACACCGTGAACGCGACGGCTGCCACGGCGACGATCAACCACAGTCGGACCATGCCGTGGAGTCTAGGAGCCGACCCTGTGATCGTCCTGCCCGCCGACCGTCCGTAGACTTGCCGCGTGAAAGCGTGGCTCCTGTACACCCTCGCCCGGCTCGGCATCTTCGCGGCAGCCCTGGTGCTGCTCCTCGTGCTGACCCCGATGAAGTGGTACTGGGCGACGATCGTCGCCGCGCTCGTCGGGCTGCTCGTCTCCTACATCGCGCTGGCGCGGCTCCGCACGCAGGTCGCGACGAGCCTGGCGAACCGCCGCACCGCGCCGGCCGCCGACGCGGACTCCGACTTCGAGGACGGCGTCGTCGACGCCTCGGACCAGCGGTACGCGACCGAGGTGCGTCCGGTGTCCGACGCCGACCGCCACGCGGCCCGGAAGGACGACGGCGCCCGCTGACCCGTCAGTGGCGGCCGGCCGCTCCGGTCAGGGCTGGACGGCCAGGGTGATGCCGAGCACGACACCGAAGACGAGCGACGCGAACGAAGACAGCTGCAGCGCCGTGATGAGTTCCCGGGGCTTGCGCGAGGTCACCCCGATCACGAGTGCCGGCAGGGCCAGCAGCAGCGAGAAGTACGTGAACCCGCTGCGGAAGTAGAGCAGGACGAACCAGAGCAGCACCACGTACGGCAGCATCAGGAACAGGCCGTAGAGCACGCAGGCGACCGGTCGGCCGACCACGACCGCGAGCGTGCGCTTGCCGGCCGCGGTGTCCTCGTCGATGTCGCGGATGTTGTTCACCATGAGCACGGCGCAGGCGAAGAACCCGGCGGCGATCGCGGCCGCCCACCCGCTGACCGTCACCTGCTCGATGAGGACGAACTGCGTGCCGAGGACGGCGACGAGTCCGAAGAAGAC
This sequence comes from Curtobacterium sp. MCLR17_036, assembly GCF_003234445.2. Taxonomy (NCBI): domain Bacteria; kingdom Bacillati; phylum Actinomycetota; class Actinomycetes; order Micrococcales; family Microbacteriaceae; genus Curtobacterium; species Curtobacterium sp. MCLR17_036. Next base: position 2,584,269 of record NZ_CP126269.1, read on the forward strand.
GAACACGAAGACCTCGCCGAGGGCGTTGTACCCGTACGGCTTCTTGCCGCCGGTGTAGAACCACGCCGCGACGATGGCGGCGGCACCGACGAGCAGCAGCCACCACAGCTGGGTGAGGACGACGATGACCAGCCCGGCGACGGCCGCGAGTCCGAAGAAGGTCAGGGCGACGGTGAGGACCGTCCGCGGCTTCGCCATGCCGGCACCGGTCAGGCGTGCCGGTCCGACGCGGAACTCGTCGGTGCCCCGGACGCCGTCCGAGTAGTCGTTGCTGTAGTTCACGCCGACCTGCAGGAACAGTGCGACCGCCAGGGCGAGCAGGGCGATGGTGAGGTGCCCGTCCTGCCCGATCCACGAGCCGAAGTCGCCGGGGGTCGTGCTGTCGACGAACGCGACCGCGGTGCCGAGCACCACCGGCACCACGCCGAGCGTCAGCGTGCGGAGACGGGCGCCGCCGATCCAGTCGCGGGCCGTCGCACCGCGCTTCGCGCGCTGGGGGGCAGCGGCCTTCGCCGGGTTGCCGGACCGGCCCTTCTTCTGGGTCGCGTTCTTCGTTCGTGCCACGACCATCGATCCTATCCGCGACCCGGCAGCGCCGGGGCCGCCGTCAGCCGGACGCGAGGGCCTGGACCGCGCGGCGGTCGGGCTTGCCGGTCGGGAGCATCGGCATCCGCTCCACCAGGACGACGGCGGTCGGTCGCGCAGCGCGGCCGAGGACGGAGCCGACGTGCTCGCGCACGGTGTCGAGGTCGAGCGGCCGCTCCGTCACGACGACCGGGACCTCGCCCCACTCCCCCGACGCCCGCCGCGTGACGACCGCGGCGTCCTGCCCGGGCAGGTCCCGCACGAGCCGTTCCACCGCCCCGAGCTGGACCTTCTCGCCGCCGGAGACGACGACGTCGTCGAGCCGACCGAGGACCCGGACCCGGCCGTCGTCGAGCGTCGCGGCGTCGCCCGTCCGGTACCAGCGGGCGTTGTCGCGTTCGACGAAGGCCGCGGCCGTCCGGCGGTCGTCGTCGAGGTACCCCTCGGCCAGCATCGGACCGGACAGCAGCAGCTCGCCGTCGTCGAGTGCGGTCCGCACGGTGCCGAGCGGCGTGCCGTCGTACACGCAGCCCCCGCTCGTCTCGCTCGCCCCGTACGTGGTGACGACGCGGACCCCGGCCCCGAGCGCCCGTTCCCGGAGCGCCGCCGGCGTGGCCTGCCCACCCACGAGCACCGCGTCGAAGCCGGCGAGGGCCGCCGTCGCACGCTCGTCGTCGAGCACCCGCGCGAGCTGGACCGGCACCAGCGAGGTGTACCGGCGCGGAGCCGCCGGCCCGGTGACGAGCCGGTCGGCGGCGTCCGCGAACGCCGCCGCGTCGAAGTGTCCCGGCGGGACGACCGCCGGTTCGGTCCCGGCGGTGATCGACCGGGTCAGCACGTTGAGACCGGCGATGTAGTGGGTCGGCAGCGCGAGCACCCAGCCGCCGGGGCCGCCCAGTTCGGCGTCCGCTGCCGCCGCACCGGCGAGCAGGGCCTCGGACGAGAGCGCCACGCGCTTGCCGGTGCCGGTGGACCCGCTCGTCTCGACGACCAGGGCGACCCCCTGTCGGACGTCGGCCGGTGGCCGGGTCGGCAGCGCCGGCGCGTCCGGGGCGACGGGGAGCAGTGCGGGGCCGCCGGCGAGGGCAGCCTCCAGGCCGCGGAGCACGACCAACGGATCCGACGTGCCGAGCGCGACCAGCGGACGGGGCATCAGTAGTGCCAGGGGAAGGCGGTCCACTCGGGCGCGCGCTTCTCGAGGAAGGAGTCGCGTCCCTCGACGGCCTCGTCGGTGCCGTAGGCCAGGCGGGTCGCCTCGCCGGCGAAGACCTGCTGGCCGACCATGCCGTCGTCGACCGCGTTGAAGGCGTACTTGAGCATCCGGATCGCCGTCGGCGACTTGCCGAGGATGGTCTCGCCCCAGCGGACGGCCTCGCGCTCGAGGTCCTCGTGCGGCACGACCTTGTTCACCGCGCCCATCTCGTACGCGCGCTGCGCCGAGTACTCCTCGGCGAGGAAGAAGACCTCGCGCGCGAGCTTCTGCCCGATCTGCTTCGCGTAGTACGCGCTGCCGTACCCACCGTCGAACGAGCCGACGTCGGCGTCGGTCTGCTTGAACCTGCCGTGCTCGGCGCTGGCGATGGTCAGGTCGCAGATCGCGTGCAGCGAGTGCCCGCCGCCGGCGGCCCAGCCGGGGACGACGGCGATGACGACCTTCGGCATCATCCGGATGAGGCGCTGCACCTCGAGGATGTGCAGCCGGCCCATCGACGCCTGTGCCGCGGCGGGGTCGACGCCCTCCGGCGGCGCGCCCTCGTCGCCGACGTACTGGTACCCGCTCCGCCCACGGATGCGCTGGTCGCCGCCGGAGCAGAACGCCCAGCCACCGTCCTTCGGGCTCGGGCCGTTGCCGGTGAGCAGGACGACGCCGACGCGGGGATCCTGGCGGGCGTCGTCGAGTGCCCGGTACAGCTCGTCGACCGTGCGCGGGCGGAACGCGTTGCGCACCTCGGGGCGGTCGAACGCGACGCGGACGATGCCCTTCGAGACGTGCTTGTGGTACGTGATGTCCGTGAAGTGCTCGGCGATCGGGGCCTCGGCCCAGACGGCGGGATCGAACAGGTCGGAGACGGGGGCAGCCATGCTCCCAACGTACCGCCGCCGTACGGGCGGGCGTCGCCGCTCGGCCGGGTCAGCCGCCCATGTCGGTGAGGACCTCGGGGGCCACGAACACCAGGATCACGATGAGGATCACGGGGTTCGCGAAGAACGCCACGACGACCCCAACCGCTCCGTACCACCGGCCGAAGGACCCGACGGCGGCGACGAAGCCGAGCACCGCCGCGATGAGGGTGAGGAACACGACGACGAAGCAGATGCCGAACGCGAAGTTCGTGTCGCCGCCCATGAACACCGCGAAGGCGCTGGCGTCGACCGCTGCCGACACCACCGCGAGGCCGAGGGCGATCTTGCCGACGACCGGGTTGCGGCGACGGCGGTCGGCGGTGTGCCGGACGTCGACGGTGTTCTGCTGGAGCAGGCGCGAGAACTCGTCGGGGTCGCGGCCCGGGGCCTTCGCGACGGCACCGCGGGCGCCGGGGTTGCGGGCGACCGACGGAGCGATCGGTCGCGGGTTCGACGAGCCCGGGTTCGACGAGCGCGGGTTCGACGAGCGCGGTGTCGACGCACGCTGCTGCGGATCCGGCGCCACCGAGCCTCCCTCGTTCCGGTTCGTTCCACCGTCGACCTCGGCCGACCGTCGCATGCTAGTGCCCTGCCCTGGCGGACGGCTCCGAGGAACCGGCGGGTGGGCTGGACGCCACCCGGACTGGGATGATGGCGACGTGCTCCCCGACCTCGCCGACCTCCTCGCCGACGCGCACGTCGTCGCCCTGCCGATGCGCGTCCGGTTCCGCGGCATCACCACCCGCGAGGCACTGGTGCTCCGCGGACCGGCCGGCTGGACCGAGTTCTCGCCCTTCGTCGAGTACGACGACACCGAGGCCGCGGCCTGGCTCCGGGCCGCGATCGACTTCGGGTGGACCGACCACGACGCTGCCGCCGACTCAGTGCCGGTGAACGCGACCGTCCCGGCGATCGCCCCCGACGCCGTCGCCGACCTGCTCGGGCGCTACCCGGGCTGCACGACCGCGAAGGTCAAGGTCGCCGAACCCGGCACCACGCTCGACGACGACGTCGCACGCGTCGCCGAGGTCCGGCGGGTGATGGGCCCCTCGGCGGCGGTGCGGGTCGACGCCAACGGATTCTGGAGCGTCGACCGAGCCACCGCCGCCCTGGAACGGCTCGCCCCCTACGACCTGCAGTACGCCGAGCAGCCGTGCGCCACCGTGCCGGAGCTCGCGGATCTCCGCTCCCGCACCGCCGGGCTCGGCGTCCGGATCGCCGCCGACGAGAGCGTCCGCCGTGCCTCCGACCCGCTCGCGGTCGCCCGGGCCGGTGCCGCGGACGTGCTCGTGGTCAAGGCGCAGCCGCTCGGCGGCATCACCGCTGCCCGCTCCCTGGTCGCCGAGGCCGGCCTGCCCTGCGTGGTGTCCAGCGCGCTCGACACCTCCGTCGGGCTCGGCATGGGGGCCTTCCTCGCCGCCGCCGCGATGTCGCCGGGCTACGCCGCCGGGCTCGGCACGGCTGCGATGTTCGGTACCGACGTCACGACCGAGCCCCTGCTGCCCGTGGACGGCCGGGTGCCGGTGCGCCGCACCGCGGTGTCCCGTGACCTGCTCGAGCGGAACGCGGCCTCGCCCGAGCGCACGGCGTGGTGGCGGGCACGGCTCGAGCGCGTGCACGCGGTGCTCGCCGGCGCGTAGGCGCGGCATCCCGCGGCCGGGCGGGCGGGCGGCCGCGCGGGCCGGTGGTCGGGCCGGTCGTGCTCGGCCGTGGTCGCACGACGCGCCGCTCGCGTCCGCCGAGGTCGCACATCCGGCCGCTCGGCGACGCCCGGAGCGGCAGATCGTGCGACCTCGGCGCCCCGCCGAGCGACCGCGCGTCACCGGACCGGACGACGGACGGGAGGCACGGTGCCAGCTGGCACCGTGCCTCCCGTCCGGCCGTGGTGGCGACCCGGTCCTTTCAGCGGACCCGGGGACTCACAGCCCGGAGTAGCTGTGCAGCCCCTTGAAGAAGACGTTGACCACGGAGAAGTTGAACATGACCGCGGCGAAGCCGATCAGCGCGAGCCACGAGGACCGGGCGCCCCGCCAGCCGCGAGTCGCGCGGGCGTGGATGTAGCCGGCGTAGATGACCCAGATGATGAAGGTCCAGACCTCCTTCGTGTCCCAGCCCCAGTACCGGCCCCAGGCGCTCTGCGCCCAGATCGCACCGGCGATGAGCGTGAAGGTCCAGAGCACGAAGCCGACGAGCAGGACGCGGTAGGTCAGGACCTCGAGCCGGTCGGCATTCGGCAGCGTCGCCATGAAGCGGAGCTTCTGTTCGGCCGAGCGGCCCTGCCGGTAGGTCTGCACGAGCTGTGCGATCGCGAGGCCCGCGCCGAGGGCGAAGAACCCGGTGCCGGCGATGGCGACGAACACGTGGATGACGAGCCAGTAGGACGTCAGCGCCGGCACGAGCGGTCGGACGGGGACGTAGTAGTTCACCGTCGCGATGCCGAGCAGGATGATCGTCAGCCCGCTGATGAAGACGCCGAGGAACTTCAGGTTCTGCCAGAACTGCACGAGCAGGAAGATCAGCGTGATGAGCGCCGTGCCGGTCAGCGAGAACTCGAACATGTTGCCCCACGGCACACGGTCGGCCGCGATCCCGCGCAGCACCACCGCTCCGACGTGCAGCACGAGCGCGAGGACGGTCATCGCCATCCCGACCCGCTCGAACGTGGTGCCGCGGCCGGACGCACCGCTGCCGTTCGCGGGCGGAGCTGCGATCTGCTCGAGGACGACCGTGCCGCCGCGGACGGTGGCGACGGTCTTGCCGGACCGGGCGGCCGTGGTGGTCGCCGTGTCGTCGGCGCCGTCGGTACCGGCCGCCTTCGCAGCGGCCGCGACCTCGCCCGATCGTTTCGCCATGTCCAGCGCGAACGAGATGAACGCGATGACGTAGACCGACATCGCGGAGTACGTCAGCACGACCGAGTAGGTCGCCAGGTTCGTGGTCAAGTCGCTCACTGGGGCATCCTAACGCCGAGGTCCGACAGGTGGCGGTGTGCGAGGTCCGCGACGGCACGCTCGAGGTTCGGGTCCTCGCCGCGGGCCAGGCCGGCGTACTCGAGGTCGTACTCACCGTGCTCGGCGCCCGTCCGGGGCACCGCCTTCACCCACACGCGGCGGCGCGGCACGAACAGCGACGTGAGCAGGCCGAGCGTGGAGAGCAGGGCGAACCCGGCGACCCACACCGAGGACGGGTCGTGGTGCACGTCGAGCGAGACGTACCGCTTCACGCCGTCGAAGGTGATCGACCCGGCGCCGTCGGGCAGCTGCTTCGTCTGCCCGGGCTTCAGCATGATCGAGGGCGCGTCCGCCTGGCGGCCGGCGATCTGCTGCAGGCCACCGGTGTCGAGCGTGTAGACGCTCTGCGGCACACCGCTGTCGAGGCCGAGGTCGCCCGTGTAGACCTGCAGGCTCAGCAGCGGGTTCTGGGCGTCCGGGTAGGCGCTCGTGTACGCCCCCGACGCCTTCTTCGTCGCCGTCGGGTAGAAGAACCCCTGGATACCGAGCTGGTCGGGCACCGAGTCCGGCACCTTGATGACGCCGAGCGAGGTGTAGTTCGAGTCCTCCGGCAGGAACGGGACGACGTCCTGGAAGGCGACGTCGCCCTTGCCGTCGCGCACCGTGACGGACATAGCGTACCCGTTGCCGAGCAGGTAGACGTTCGTCCCGCCGACGTGCAGCGGGCTGTTCACGCCGAGCCGGCTGGTCGCGGCCTCGCCGCCCTGCTCGCGGGTGGTGACGGTGGCGGAGTAGTCGAGCGCCTGTCCGAGGGCGTCGAGGTTCTTCTCCTCGTACGTCGTCGTGAACTTGTCGAGCGTCAGGTTGTAGCCCTGCAGGTCGGACTGCCGGAACCACCGCCCCGGGTTGAACGAGTCGTACGAGCCGAGGACGTTCGAGAAGGTCTGCCCCTCGACGAGCAGCCGCTGCCCCGTGTAGCCGAACCCGCCGCCGACACCGACGGCGAGCAGGACGCCGACGAGCGCCGCGTGGAACACGAGGTTGCCGGTCTCGCGCAGGTAGCCGCGCTCTGCGCTGACCGAGTCGCCGAAGCGCTCCACCCGGTAGCCGGACCGCTTGAGGATGGCCATCGCGCGCGTCACGGCGTGGTCGACGGACGGGAGGCCCGTGGCCGCGTCCGTCGTGCTGGCGTCGTCCGCCACGGTGTCCGGTCCCACCGCCACGGACCGGAAGCCAGCCAGGCGCGTCAGGCGCGCGGGTGTGCGGGGCGGCCGCGTCCGGAGCGCCTGCCAGTGGTGCTTCGTCCGGGGCAGGATGCAGCCGATGAGCGAGACGAAGAGCAGCAGGTAGATCGCGGAGAACCACACCGACGTGTAGGTGTCGAAGACCTGCAGCTTGTCGAGGATCGGGTAGAGCGTCGGGTGCTCGGTCTTGTACTGCACGACGCCGTTCGGGTCGGCGGTGCGCTGCGGCACGAGCGAGCCCGGGATCGCCGCGAGCGCGAGCAGCATGAGCAGGAAGAGCGCGGTGCGCATGCTCGTGAGCTGGCGCCAGGCGAACCGGAGGGACCCGACCAGGCCGAGCTTCGGCTGGACGATCTCGGAGTCGCCCGGCCCGGAGCCGTCGACGTGGTCGGACGGCCGCTGCGGGTCGGCCGCGAGGTCGGTGCCGTCGTCAGATCGCGGGGACATAGCTCTGGATCACCGCCCCGACGCTCGACATGATGGCCGACCAGATGCCGGTGACCATGAGCAGACCGATGACGATCAGGATCGCTCCTCCGATGATGTTGACGGTGCGCATGTGGCGCTTCACGGCACGCACGGCGCCGGTGGCCCACCCCGCGCCGAGGGCGACGAGCAGGAAGGGGACGCCGAGCCCCAGGCAGTAGGCGACGCCGAGCCACATGCCCTGCCAGGCGCTGCCGGACTGCACGCTGAGCAGGTTGATGGCCGCCAGTGTCGGGCCGAGGCACGGGGTCCAGCCGAGGCCGAAGACGATGCCGAGCAGCGGGGCTCCGACCAGGCCCGTGGCGGGCGTCCAGCCGGGCTTGAGCGTGCGCTGCATGAAGGTGAAGCGACCGACGAAGACGAGCCCCATCGCGATCACCACGACGCCGAGGACCTGCGTGATGAGGTCGCGCCAGCGGACGAGCCAGAAGCCGAGCGCGCCGAACACGGTCGTGTAGGCGACGAAGACCGCCGTGAAGCCCAGGATGAAGAGCAGCACGCCGAGCACGACCCGCCCCCGCCGCTGCCCGCCCTCGGCGACGCCCCCGACGTACCCGAGGTAGCCCGGCACGAGCGGGAGCACGCACGGCGACAGGAACGACACGAGACCGGCGAGCGCTGCCACGGGCAGCGCCACGGCCATCTGGCCGCTCAGGATCGCGTCGGCGAAGGGGTTGGAGGCCACGGGTCAGGAGGCCTTACCCGCGTCGAGCTCGTCGCTGACCAGGGTCTTCAGGATGCTCGTGCCGTCGACGGCGCCGAGCACCCGCGCCGCGACCCGGCCCTTCGTGTCGAGGACGATGGTGGCGGGGACCGCGTTCGGGGCGACCTGACCGGACATCGCGAGCTGCACGGTTCCGGTCCGTGCGTCGAGGACGGTCGGGTACTCCACGCCGAAGGTCCGCTCGAACGCGGCGGCGGTGCCCGCTTCGTCGCGGACGTTGACGCCGATGAAGGCGACGTCGTCCGAGTCGGCGTAGTCGTCGTGGACCTCGTTGAGGTACTTCGCCTCGGCACGGCACGGCGGGCAGCCGGCGTACCAGAAGTTCAGCACGACGACCTTGCCGCGCAGGTCCGCCGCCGAGACGGCGTCACCGTCGGTGTCCTCCGCCGAGAACTCGACCGGGGCCGCGCGCTCGTCCGCAGCGACCTCGGTGACCGCGCCGTTGCCGGAGATGTAGTTCTGGGTGGTGCCGCTGCCGTACTGCTTCGACAGGGAGTCGTTGCCCGACGAGCACCCGGTCAGGACGAGGGCCGCGGCCACGGCGGCCACCCCCGCGATCGTCGCGAGGCGCCCACGGGTCCGCCGCACGCTGCTGCCGTTCTCGCTGGTGGTGCCGGTCACACTGCTCCCTCGTCGATGGCCCGCGCGCGGAGGTCCTGCGCGGGGTCCGCGTACCCGACCTCGGTGAACCGACCGGTCGACGTGGCGGGCACACGTTCGACGGTGGTGATGCTCGACAGGTCGCAGCGGCGCTTGCGCGGGTCGTGCCAGAGCGACTCCCCCGCGAGCTTCCGGTGGACCATCCAGATGGGCAGCTGGTGGCTGACGAGCACGACGTCGCCCTCGTCGACGCTCCGCCAGGCCGTGTCCACGGCGGCGAGCATGCGGTTCGCGATCGACTCGTAGGCCTCGCCCCAGCTCGGCCGCAGCGGGTTGGCTATCCAGGGCCACTCCGCCGGGCGGCCGAGCGACCGCTTCGTGAACCCCGGGGGCTGCCCCTCGTAGCGGTTCGTCGGCTCGATGAGGCGCTCGTCGAGCGTGACCTCGAGGCCGTAGGCCGCGGCCCACGGCGCCGCGGACTCCTGCGTGCGCTGGAGCGGCGAGGCGACGATGCGCCGGACGTCGACGCCCGCGTCGTGCCACGCCGTCGCCGATGCCAGGGCCATCTGCCCGCCGAGATCGCTCAGACCGAAGCCGGGGAGCCGGCCGTAGAGGACGCGGTCCGGGTTGTGCACCTCACCGTGCCGGACGAGGTGGATTCGGGTGGCGGGCATGGGTTCCAGTCTAGGTCGCCCTCGCGTTCCCACCGGCCCCCCAGGCGATTCACGGATGCGGAAGCGCTCAGCCGAGCTCGCCGGAGAGCCGCCCGTGCAGCGCGACCGACGCCGTGTTCAGGTTGACCACCTCGACCGTGCTGCCGTGCTTCGCGAAGCGCTGCTCGACGCCGTCGAGTGCGGCCACCGTGCTCGCGTCGAAGACGTGCGCGTCCGACATGTCGATGACGACGCGCTCCGGGTCCTGCGCGTACGAGAACCGGGTGACCAGGTCGTTCGACGACGCGAAGAAGAGCGCCCCGCGGACCCGGTACCGGACGGTCCGGTCGTCCACGGGCTCGCGGACGACGGTGACGACGTGGGCGACGCGGCGCGTGAACACGAGGGCCGCGACGACGACGCCGACGAGCACCCCCGTCGCCAGGTTGTCGGTCGCGACGACGACCACGACCGTGATCACCATGACGGCCGTCTCGCCGAGCGGCATCCGGCGCAGGGTGCGCGGTCGGATGCTGTGCCAGTCGAACGTCGCGACGCAGACCATGAGCATGACCGCGGTGAGCGCCGCCATCGGGATCTGCGCGACGAGGTCGTGCAGCACGATCGTCAGGACGAGCACCGAGGCGCCGGCGGCGAAGGTCGAGATGCGGGTCCGCGCGCCGGCCGTCTTCACGTTGATGACGGTCTGCCCGATCATCGCGCAGCCGCCGGTCCCGCCGAAGAACGCCGACGCGATGTTCGCGACGCCCTGCCCCCACGACTCGCGCCACTTGCTCGAACCGGTCTCGGTGATCGAGTCGATGAGCTGGGCGGTGAGCAGGGTCTCGATGAGGCCGACGATCGCGACACCGACCGCGTAGGGCGCGACGATCTGCAGCGTCTCGAGGGTGAACGGCGTCGTGATGCCCCCGAACCCGGGCAGTGCGGTCGGCAGCTCGCCCTCGTCCCCCACCGTCGGCACGGCGACGCTGAACAGCATCGTGATGGCGGTGATCACGACGACGGCGACGAGCGGTGCCGGGATCGCCTTCGTCAGGAACGGGAAGCCGACGATGAGCGCGATGCCGAGCGCGGTGAGCGGCCACACGACGAACGGGACGTCGTCGCCGAGCAGGTTCGGCAGCTGCGCGGTGAAGATGAGGATCGCCAGGGCGTTCACGAACGCCACGTTGACGCTGCGTGGGATGAAGCGCATGAGCCGTGCCACCCCGAGGAACCCGAGGACGAGCTGCAGGACGCCCCCGAGGACGATCGCCGGCACGAGGTAGGCGATGCCGTGCTCGCGGACCAGCGGCGCGATGACGAGCGCCACCGAACCCGCGGCGGCGGAGACCATCGCCGGACGTCCGCCGACGATCGCGATGACGATCGCGATGACGACGCTCGAGAACAGCCCGACGGCCGGGTCGACCCCGGCGACGACGGAGAACGAGATCGCCTCGGGGATGAGGGCGAGCGCGGTCACGACACCGGCGAGGACCTCGCGGGTGAGCAGGCGCGGCGAACGGAGCGCGGTGAGGACGCTCGTGGCGGCCGGGGCGGAGGAGATCACTGACATCGCCGTCAACCCTACCCTCACGTGAGGGTAGGGTTGGACCATGCACCCCGACGACGCCCCCGACACGATGCACATCGGCGAGCTCGCCGACCGTGCCGGCATGTCCCTGCGGACGATCCGGCACTACGACGAGGTCGGGCTGCTCGTGCCGAGCGGTCGGACCACCGGGGGCTTCCGCGTGTACACCGAGCAGGACCTCGAGCGGCTGCTCGTGATCCGCCGGATGAAGCCCCTCGGCTTCACCCTGGACGAGATGGCCGAGCTGCTCCGGGTCGTCGACGCCCTGCGCACCCGCGCCGTCGACGACGAGCCCGTGCTCGCAGCACGTCTGGACGAGTTCCTCGAGGACGCGCGCGCCCGGCACGCGAAGCTCGTCGAGCGGGCGGGCATGGCCGAGGAGTTCCTCGGCACGCTGGGGTCACTCCGCGCGTCGCTCCCCTGACCCGGCATCGTGCTCCGCGAGCACCTGGGCCCGCATTCGCTCCCGCGCCAGCTCGAGCTTGAGCTCGCCTTCCTCCACGTGGAGCTGCCACTCGATCGCTCCGCGTTGCGCCCAGTCCCACATGCTCTCGCCCGGTGCCGGACCGATGGGCGCACGTGGATCCGCGGACGCCGCGGGCTCCCTCCGGACCAGTTCTCGCCATGCGCGTCGCAGTCGGCTCGTCATCACTGTCTCCTTCGCTCGATGAGGAGTTCCGCCAACACCCTCGCAGCGGGTTCTTCTCCAGCGGGCACCTTCTGCATGTCGTACATCGCCTGCGCCAGGTTGCGGCCGATCTCACGGCGGCCGACCTCGGTCGCGGTGACGAGGTCGAACACCACCGTCAGCCGTGACCAGTAACGGTCCCGCTGCTCGCGCGCGACGTCCCGCCGCCACCTGACGACCGCCCACACTCCGCCGACGACGGCCACGAGCATCGTCAGGGTCGCCGTGCACAACGCGGCGACGACCAGCGCCACCGCCGCAGGCGGCCAGGCCGCGAGCACCCCCGTTCCCGTCCCCATCGGTCCCCTCTTCCGGCCCGCGACCCGGCCACGTCGAGGACGCTACGGATCCCGCTCGGGCCGCGGTGGGCCTCCCGGCCGCTCTGTGGACGACGACGGACGCGTGCCGCCCTGTGGAGGAACAACGGGGCGACCCACGCGGCAGACGCAGACGGTTAGACTCGACCACCGTGATCGAACGCACCCGCATCGCCGACCTGGCAGCCCTCCCCGACGGCCCCGTCTCCGTGGCCGGATGGGTCGAGACCGTCCGAGACCAGAAGAAGGTGCAGTTCGTCGTGCTGCGCGACGAGTCCGGCGCCGTCCAGCTCGTGAACCCGGCGACGCGCGAGGCCGAGGACGGCGACGACGCCGCCCAGGCCGCCCTCGCGACGACGAACGAGATCTCCGGCCTGGCGCACGGCACCTTCGTGCACGCCACCGGCACGCTGAAGCACGACGAGCGCGTGAAGCTCGGTGGGCTCGAGGTCAAGATCGGTGCGCTCGAGGTGGTGAGCGCCGCGATCCCGGAGACCCCGATCGCCGACGACTCCTCGCTCGACAAGCGGCTCGACTGGCGCTTCCTCGACCTGCGCAACCGCAAGCAGAACCTCATCTTCCGCATCCAGACGACGCTGGAGCACGCGTTCCGCACGTACTGGGTCGACCGCGACTACATCGAGATCCACACCCCGAAGCTCATGGCGTCGGCGTCCGAGTCGCGCGCCGAGCTGTTCCAGCTCGAGTACTTCGAGACGACCGCCTACCTGGCGCAGTCGCCGCAGAACTTCAAGCAGATGGCGCAGCCGGCCGGCTTCGGCGCCGTGTTCGAGATCGCCGACGCCTTCCGCGCCGACCCCTCGTTCACGAGTCGGCACGCCACCGAGTTCACCAGCGTCGACGCGGAGTTCTCGTGGATCGAGTCCCACGAGGACGTCATGGCGATGCACGAAGAGGTCCTGGTCGCCGGCATCACCGCCGTCAAGGAGAAGTACGGCAAGGACATCGAGGAGGTCTTCGGCTTCGAGCTGCAGGTCCCCGCGACGCCGTTCCCCCGGGTGACCCTGGCCGAGGCCCGGAAGATCGTCGCGGACAGCGGCTACGACGTCGTGCGCGCCGACGGCGACCTGGACCCCGAGGGCGAGCGCCGCGTCGCCGCCTGGGCGAAGGAGCACCACGGCTCCGAGTTCGTGTTCGTCACGGAGTACGACGCCTCGATCCGGCCGTACTACCACATGCGCAAGCCGGGCGACCCGTCGGTCACCAACAGCTACGACCTCATCTTCAACGGCGCCGAGATCTCCACGGGTGCCCAGCGTGAGCACCGCGTCGACGTGCTCGAGGCGCAGGCCGTCGAGAAGGGCCTCGACCCCGAGGAGCTCGGCTGGTACCTCGACTTCTTCCGCTACGGCGTCCCGCCGCACGGCGGGTTCGGCATGGGCCTGGCACGCGTGCTCATGCTCATGCTCGGCGAGCCGTCGATCCGCGAGGTCACGTACCTCTTCCGCGGCCCGACACGCCTGACCCCGTAGACCCCGCGCTGCGCGGCGACGCCGCGCGCACATGGTGAGCAGCAATGGTCGCCTCCCGACGCGGGAGGCGACCATTGCTGCTCACGAAGCGCCGCAGCGTACGGCGCGACGGGTCGGACGGGAGGCCCGGCTCAGCTCTGCCAGTCGATGGCGGCCCGCCCCGTGACCAGTCCGCGGATCTCGGCTGCCGCGGCCTGGTGCTCCGGGTGCACCTGGTACGCGTCGAGCCCGGCGAGGTCGTCGAAGGTCGCCACGACGGCGACGTCGTGGTTCTTGTCCGGGTACGCGACGTTCTCGACGACCTCGAGCGAGCGGATCGAGTCGACCGTGCCGACGAGCCCGGTCAGGAGCTCGCGGATGCGTGCGATCGACCCGGCGCGGTCGAGGTCCTCGCGCAGGGTCCAGGAGACGACGTGGGAGATCACGCGCGGGCCCCCGCCTGCTCGAGTGCGCGGGCGAGTCGGTCGGCGTCGACGCGCCAGTTGCTGTGCACCCGGCCGTCGACGAGCACGACCGGGATGTCCTCGGCGTACTCCTGGCGCAGTGCTTCGTCGTCGAGGATCGACTGCTCCTGCAGCGTCGTGCCGGGGTGCTCGGCCACGACCCGTTCCACGACGGGTCGTGCCTCGTCGCAGAGGTGGCAGCCGGGCTTCGTCAAGAGCGTCACGGTGGGCATGCCCCCAGCGTAACCCGCACCGGACCGCGGCCCGGCGGGGGCGGAGCACGCCCCCGGGAAATGCGAAAGCCCCGGCGAACCGGGGCTTCAGCTGTTGGTCCTTCGACCTACTTCTTGTTGCGACGCTGGTGACGCGTCTTGCGAAGGAGCTTGCGGTGCTTCTTCTTCGCCATGCGCTTGCGACGCTTCTTGATGACAGAACCCATGTGGACCTCGCTCGGACTGATGCTGATGTACGGACACCGGGCCGAAGAGACCGCGGAAAATCAACCTGGTGGAGTCTACCGGGTGGCCGCTGTGATGTCGAACGGGCGGTCAGCCGACGTCGGCGACGCCACCGCGCAGGACCGCGGCGACGGCGGACTCCGGCACGCGGAAGGACCGTCCGAAGCGGATCGCGGGGAGTTCCCCAGCGTGCACCATGCGGTAGACGGTCATCTTCGAGACGCGCATCATCTCGGCGACCTCAGCGACGGTGAGGAAGCGCACGTCGTCGAAACTGCCGGTCATGGTCCGCCTCCGGGTGGCCCGCCCGCCGGCCATGTCGACGCGGCGTGTGGGATCGATGTGACCTGTGTGGTCACTGGTCACTGTAGAGGCGCGTGGGACCCGGTGTCCAGGCTCACTCGCCGTCCTCGTCGCCGCGGCGGGCGAACCGCTTGCGGCTGCGGTCGACGACGCGCTCCCACCCGTGCTGGGCACCGGAGATCGCGGCGTTCGCCCGGTGCGAGGCCTCCGCCATGACCCGCCCGAGCTCGGTGCCGACCTCGACCGTGGCCTTGCCCGCGGCGCCGCTCCGACGGACGGAGACCGGTTGCCCGTCCGGCGTCCAGGCGGTGGTCGCCGGGGTGCCGTCTGCGTCGACGGCCCCGGTGAACGGGAGCACCCAGTCCTCGAGGCGGACGAGGGGTTCCGGGTCGAGCCGGTAGAACCGGTGCTGTCCCTCTTCCCGGCTCGTGACGAGGCCGATGTCGCGCAGGACGCGGAGGTGCTTCGACACGGTCGGCTGGCTCACGCCGAGCCGCTCGACCAGTTGCCCGACGCTGAGTTCGCCGGCTGTGGCGTCCGATCCGTAGGCGGTGAGGAGCGCCCCGAGCAGCTCGCGCCTCGTCGGGTCCGCCACGACGGAGAAGATGTCGGCCATGGGGGCAAGGCTAGCCGGGGCGTCACGGATGTACCATGACGAACCGACCCGGCCCATGTCCTCGGAGGCATACGATGCTCGACCGCACCGAGCCGCTCACGCAGCAGGTGAGCGTGCCCCGTCGGCAGGTCGGACGCATCGCCACGGTGCTCCGCTCCTCACCCTCGCGACTGGCGATCCTCGTGTTCGTCGCGCTCGTCTTCCTGTTCACCGTGCTGTTCATGACCCCGTGGGCCTCGGCGGACGGCACCGGGACACACTTCTCCGACGCCCTGTTCACCGCGGCCTCGGTGGTGTGCGTGACCGGGCTCGCCACGGTCGACATGGCGACGCACTGGTCGGTGTTCGGCAAGACCCTCGTGGTGATCGGCACCCAGATCGGCGCGGTCGGGGTCCTGACCTTCGCGTCGATCCTCGGGCTGTTCGTCACCCGCAAGCTCGGGCTCCGCGCCAAGCTCATGGCCGCCGGCGACTCGAACCCGCTCCGCACCCACCACGGGGCGGTCCCGGAGGGCCAGGCCGTCCGGCTCGGCGAGGTCGGCACGCTGCTCGCGACCGTCGCGGTGAGCACGCTGTCCATCGAGATCGTGCTCGGCCTGCTGCTCCTGCCGTCGGTCCTGCTCGCCGGCATCCCGTTCTGGACGGCCGTCGGTGACTCCTTCTACTACGCGGCGATGGCGTTCACGAACACGGGGTTCGCGCCGAACGCCGAGGGGCTGACGCCGTTCGCGCACGACTACTGGTTCCTCTCGCTCCTCATGGTCGGCGTCGTGGCCGGGTCGATCGGCTTCCCGGTGATCCGGGCCCTGACGAAGCAGCTCCGCACGCCCCGACGGTGGCCGATCCACGTCAAGCTGACGCTCGCCACCAGCGCGGTGCTGCTCGTCGGCGGTGCGATCGTCTACATCGCGCTCGAGGCCTCGAACCCGACCACCTTCGGCGACGAGGGCGCCGGCCGCACGGCGTTCCAGGCGCTCTTCCTGTCGACGATGACGCGGTCCGGCGGGTTCTCGCTCGTCGACTTCGACCAGCTGAACGGCTCGAGCCTGCTCGTCACGGACATGCTCATGTTCATCGGCGGCGGCTCGGCGTCGACCGCCGGCGGCATCAAGGTGACGACGCTCGCCGTGCTGTTCCTCGCCGCGGTCGCCGAGGCCCGCGGCCGCCAGAGCATGGAGGCGTTCGGCCGCCGGATCCCGAGCGACGTGCTCCGCGTGGCCGTCGCGGTCGTGCTCTGGGGCGCCACGATCGTCGCCGTCGCCACCGTCGTGCTCCTGCAGATCACGCACGAGTCGCTCGACCGGGTGCTGTTCGAGGTGATCTCGGCGTTCGCGACGTGCGGGTTGTCCTCCGGGGTCTCGGCCGAGCTGCCGGAGTCCGGCAAGTACGTCCTCGCCGCCACCATGTTCCTCGGCCGGGTCGGTACAGTGACGATCGCCGCTGCCCTGGCCGCCAGCCAGAGCCGGCAGCTGTTCCGCCGTCCCGAGGAGAGGCCGATCGTTGGCTGACCGAACACGTCGATCGCACCCGACCGGTGCGATCAGTCACGACGCCCCCGTCCTGGTCATCGGCCTGGGCCGCTTCGGCGCCGCCACCGCCGGGCAGCTCGAACGCCAGGACCGCGAGGTCCTGGTCGTCGACACCGACGCCGGCCTCGTGCAGAAGTGGTCCGACCGCGTGACGCACGCGGTGCAGGCGGACGCGACGGACATCGACGCCCTGCGTCAGATCGGCGCGCAGGACTTCGCGATCGCGGTCGTCGGCACCGGCAGCGACCTCGAGTCGAGCGTCCTCATCACCGCGAACCTGGTCGACCTCGGCATCCCGCAGATCTGGGCGAAGGCGATCAGCCGCTCGCACGGCACGATCCTGTCCCGCATCGGTGCGAACCACGTCGTCTACCCGGAGCGCGAGGCCGGCGAGCGCACCGCGCACCTGGTGTCCGGGCGGATGCTCGACTTCATCGAGTTCGACGACGACTTCGCCGTGGTCAAGATGCACCCGCCCAAGGCGGTGCGCGGCAAGGACCTCGCGACGACGGTCATCCGCACCCGCTTCGGCCTCACCGTGCTCGGCATCAAGCCGCCGGGCAGCCCCTTCGTGCCGGCGACGCCGGAGAGCGTCATCGGCGAGGACGACGTCATCATCGTCTCCGGGTCCGAGACGGACCTCGAGCGCTTCGCGGGGTTCGAGTAGCGCTGCCCGCTCAGCGGGGAACCGCTACGACGCGGCGATCTCCTCGGCCCGCGCGATCGCGGCGCGGGAGGCGCGCAGGAACGTGTCGGACAGGTCGGCGTCCTGCAGGACGGCGACGGCGCGCTCGGTCGTGCCCTTCGGGCTCGTCACGGCACGGCGCAGGTCGGCGGGTTCCCGCCCGGACCGTCCGAGCAGTTCGACGGCGCCGCGCATCGTGCCGCGCACCATGGTCGCGGCCTGCTCCGGCGTGAAGCCGAGGGCCTCGGCGGCCTGCTGCCACTGCTCGACGACCAGGAAGACGTAGGCGGGCCCCGACCCGGACACCGCGGACAGGGCGTCGAGCTGCGACTCCGGCACGGCGACGACCTCGCCGGACGCGGTGAAGACCGACGACGCGAGCGCGACGGCCGCGTCGTCGGCAGAGGCCCCCGCGCTGATGCCGGTGACGCCGAGACCGACGCCGACGGGGGTGTTCGGCAGCGCCCGGACGACGCGCACGCCGGCGGGGACGAGCGCCTCCATGCTCGCCGTGGTCGTGCCGACGGCGACGCTCACGACGACCGCGTCAGGGGCGAGGTCGGGCGCGACCTCGGCGAGCAGGTCGGCGATGCCGTACGGCTTCACGCCGAGCACGACGAGGGCCGCGCCACGGACAGCGGCGCGGTTCGCGTCCGGGTCGGTGTCCGTCGCGACGGCGTGGAGCCCGCGCTCGCGGTGCGCGGCGGCCGACGCCTCGGACCGGGTGGTCAGCGTCACGGTCGCCGGGTCGAGCCCGGCGGCGAGCAGGCCGTCGAGGACGGCCCCGGACATGGAGCCGACGCCGAGCATGGCGGTGCGGGGCAGGTCGATGGTCATGCTGCCGACCCTACCGACCGCGCTCCCCTAGGATCGTCATCCAGAACCGGGAGAAGGGGACGGCCGTGAGCGCTTCTGGAGGCACGAGGGCGATCTTCGCCGCGCTCGGTGCGAACGTCGGCATCGCGATCGTGAAGTTCGTCGCCGCGGCGATCAGCGGCTCGGCCTCGATGCTCGCCGAGGGCGTGCACTCGCTCGCCGACTCCGCGAACCAGCTCCTGCTGCTGCTCGGCGGTCGTCGCGCCCGTCGCGCCGCCGACCAGGAGCACCCGTTCGGCTACGGGCGCGAGCGGTACGTGTACGCCTTCGTCGTGTCGATCATCCTGTTCTCGGTCGGCGGGGTGTTCTCGCTCTACGAGGGCATCGAGAAGCTCCGGCACCCGCACCCGCTCGACAACTGGTGGCTGCCGCTCGTGGTCCTCGTCATCGCGATCGGGCTCGAGGGCTTCTCGCTGCGCACCGCCCTGCGCGAGGCCCGCCCGCACAAGGGCACGCAGAGCTGGGTGCAGTTCGTGCGTCGGGCGAAGGCCCCGGAACTGCCGGTCGTCATGCTCGAGGACACCGCGGCCCTGCTCGGCCTGGTCTTCGCCCTGTTCGGCGTCGGCCTCACCGCACTCACCGGGGACGGGCTCTACGACGCCCTCGGCACGATCGCGATCGCGGTGCTGCTCATCGCGGTCGCCGTCGTCCTCGGCATCGAGACGAAGAGCCTGCTCGTCGGCGAGGGCGCGACGGCGGCCGACGCCGAGCGCATCCGCCACGCCGTGCTCGACGGCCCCGAGGTCGACTCGATCATCCACATCAAGACCCTGTACCTCGGCCCCGACGAGCTCATGGTCGGCGTGAAGGTCGCGGTCGACGGCGACCGCCGCCTCGGCGACGTCGCGGCCGGCATCGACGCCGTCGAGCAGCGCGTCCGTGCCGCCGTGCCGATCGCACGCGTGATCTACGTCGAGCCGGACGTGCTCCGGACCGGTCCGCAGCCGCCGACCGAGTCGATCGTCATCCGCGCCGCCGACTGAGGCCGACCCCGCCCGTTCGTCGTCGGTGTCACCGCGGATGCAGGACCCCTCAGCGTCGCTCGGCGAAGAACGCGTCGAGCAGTCCGGCGCACTCCCCCTCGAGAACACCCCCGACGACCTCGGACCGGTGCGGCAGCCGGCGGTCCCGCGCGACGTCGTAGACGCTGCCGCTCGCCCCGGCCTTCGGGTCCCACGCGCCGAACACGACGCGGGGCACCCGCGCCGCCAGGACCGCGCCGGCGCACATGACGCACGGCTCGAGGGTGACGACGAGCGTGTGGTCGGACAGGTGCCAGTCGCCGGTCGCCCGTGCCGCGGCCCGGAGTGCCAGCACCTCGGCGTGCGCGGTCGGGTCCTGCAGTGCCTCGCGCTCGTTCCGCCCGGTCGCCACGACCGCGCCGTCCCGGTCGAGGACGACCGCGCCGACGGGGACGTCACCGGTCGCCAGGCACGCCCTGGCCTCGTCGAGCGCCCGCTGCATGGCGGGGACGAACGGGCGGGCTGCTGGGGCTTCCACGGTCTCTCCTGGCGGTCGGCGGCACGGTAGGCTCGACCCTATGCGAGTCCACGTCGCCGACCACCCGCTCATCACCCACAAGCTCTCGGTGCTCCGCGACCGGACCACACCCTCCCCCACGTTCCGCGCCCTCACCGAGGAACTCGTCACGCTCCTGGCGTACGAGGCCACGCGCAACGTCCGGGTCACCGCGACGCCGATCGACACCCCGGTCGCCCACACGATGGGCGTCGCGATCGCGAAGCCGCGCCCGCTCGTCGTGCCGATCCTGCGCGCCGGCCTCGGCATGCTCGAGGGCATGGTCAAGCTGGTCCCGACGGCCGAGGTCGGCTTCCTCGGCATGGCGCGCAACGAGGAGACCCTCGAGCCGCAGACCTACGCCGAGCGCCTGCCGGACGACCTGTCCGGTCGTCAGTGCTTCGTGCTCGACCCGATGCTCGCCACCGGTGGCACGCTCGCCGCGGCCATCGACTTCCTGTTCGCCCGCGGCGCGGAAGAGGTCACCTGCGTGTGCATCCTCGGCGCCCCGGAGGGCCTCGCGATGGTCGAAGAGGCGGTCGGTGACCGCAACGTCTCGATCGTGCTCGGCGCGCTCGACGAGAAGCTCGACGAGAACGGCTACATCGTGCCCGGTCTCGGCGACGCCGGCGACCGCCTCTACGGTCTGGCCGAGTAGGCGGTCGACCGTACCGACGATCGACGGGAGGCCCGTGGCGACACCGCCACGGGCCTCCCGTCGTCCGTCAGGCCGGTCCGCCACCTGCGCGCACAGCGGACCGTCCATCCGGACGGTTGACACCGCCTTGGTATACCGCCGATACTCGTCGCATGACTGCAACCGTGTCCACCCGCGTCCTCACCGAGGCCCAGGGGACTGCCGGCATGATGATGCCGGTCGCCGTCATGCGTTGTCGAATGTGTGCCTGATCGGTACCCGTTCCAGCCGGATCCCCCGCGACACCATCCCCGTCGCGAGCGCGTGATCCCCGGGTGACCACATCGGTCGACGACGAGCACGTCGCGACGAGGTCCGTCACCCCTCCCCCCGGGTCCGCCCCGGTCCGCAGCAGGACCGCAGGGCTCGACGGCGTCAGCCGTACCCGGGTCGACGCATTCGACACCGGCCGCCGCGCCACCCGCGAACCGGCCACACCGCACGGAAGATCCCCATGTCGCTCACCATCGCCCAGCCCCGCCCCTCGCTCCGCTCCGCGGCGCCCGCCTCGACCGACCTCGGCACCGTCACGCCGATCCGCCCGCGCCCGGCGTCACCGGCAGCGGTCGCGGCCGCCGTCCCGACCAGTCCCGTCGTCGCCCCGCAGCGGAACCGGTCGCTGCCGGAGGGCACCGAGGCCCGCGGCTTCGCGCTGTACGTCGGCCTCGACGAAGCGAAGGCCGCCGCGGCCGGAACCACGCTCGCCGCGGTGGTCGAACAGCTCAAGGCGCTCACCGCGCAGCTCGTGCCCGGCGCCGAGACGTACGCCGCGGTGGCGGTCGCGGCCGAGCACTCCGGTGGCCGGGACGTCGACGTCGTCCGGCTCGCGCTGCAGGACCGCTCCGCCGTCGCCGCACGCAAGCAGGCCGACAAGCCCGAGCCCGAGGAGACCGGGGTCGTCATCGACATCTCGCGCAAGCGGGTCGCGCTCGACGGCGAGGTCGCTCCCCTGACCTACAAGGAGTTCGAGCTCCTGCAGTTCCTCGTCCTGCGCGAGGGCCAGACGGTCGAGCGTGCAGCCATCATCGAGGGCCTGTGGTCCGACGGCGAGGACGAGACCCCGAACGAGCGCACGATCGACGTGCACGTCCGGCGACTCCGCTCGAAGCTCGGTGCGTTCGAGGAGATCGTGCGGACGGTCCGTGGTGTCGGCTACCGGTTCGACCGGCACGCCGACGTCGCCGTGCGCTACGCGTCGACGCCGTCGCCCGACCTCTTCTGAGGCGCATCGGGAGCTCTTGGTGAACTCCCAGGGGACGACCGCTCGTCGGGCTGGCGCGCCGTTACCGCTTCGTTATACAGTCGGTCGTGCAGTCGGTGTTTGCTGTGGCACCGGCTGTGGAATGTGATTGCAGGAAACTCTTGGTGCAAGGGAGAGGGCCGGTCGTCCGCGAGGACGGCCGGCCCTCGCGCACGTCCGGGTCCGGACGCTGACGGACGCGAGGTCGCACGTCCTGCCGGGTCGCCGGCTGACGCGAGGTCGCACGTCCTGTCGTCCGGCCGGCGCTCGGCCGACACGTCGTGCGACCCCGGCGGGCGCGAGCGGCACGTCGGGCGACCGGGTCACTCCGGACCCGCGGCACAGGACGGACGACACCACGGCCGTGGCGGCCTCCCGCCCGGCCACGTGCGGCGCGCCCGCCACCGGACCCGTGTCAGCGCCCGTCGGTACTGTGGACGGACCGTACGACCGG
Organism: Curtobacterium sp. MCLR17_036; assembly: GCF_003234445.2. Classification (NCBI taxonomy): domain Bacteria; kingdom Bacillati; phylum Actinomycetota; class Actinomycetes; order Micrococcales; family Microbacteriaceae; genus Curtobacterium; species Curtobacterium sp. MCLR17_036. Next base: position 2,606,550 of record NZ_CP126269.1, read on the forward strand.
AAGGAGCGCGACCGTGAGCGAATCACGCCGCACGGAGAAGGCGACCGCCGTCGCCGCCTGGGAAGCACTGTTCCGGGCGCAGGTGACCGTGATGCGGAGCCTCAACGCGGACTTCCCCGGCGGTGAGATCTCCTTCAACGAGTACGACGTCTGCTTCAACCTGTCGACGCAGCCGGGTCGCCGCTGCCGCATGCGCGACCTCACCGGCCACCTGCTGCTCACGCAGCCGAGCGTCAGCCGCCTGGTCGACCGCCTGCTCGCCCGCGGCATCGTCGAGAAGCAGCCGGACCCGACGGACGCCCGCGGCGTCATCGTCGCCCTGACGCCGCACGGCTTCGACGTCTACCGGCAGGTGGCCGTGCAGCACGCCGCGAGCATCGCCCAGCAGGTCGGCGCCGGGCTCTCGGACACCGAGCTGCGCACCCTCACCGAGCTCTGCACGAAGCTCCGCGTCGCGGTCGGCTCGACCCCGGCCCGGCGACCAGCACGGGCACTGGCCGACGCCGACACGGTGACGGCGTGACCGGCGCCGTCGTCTGGCTGCGGGACGACCTGCGCCTGGCCGACAACCCGGCCCTGCGCGCCGGCATCGACCACGGCGGACCCCTCACGGTGGTCTACGTCCTCGACGACGAGTCGGACGGCATCCGTCCCCTCGGCGCCGCGAGCCGCTGGTGGCTCCACCACTCGCTGACCGCCCTCGACGCCGAGCTGCAGGAACGTGGCTCGCGACTCGTCCTGCGCCGTGGACCCGCGGCCGAGGTCGTCGACCAGCTCGTCACCGACGCCGACGCCGACGCCGTGTACTGGAACCGACGGTACGGCTCCGCCGAGCGCGACCTCGACGCGGGCATCAAGAGCGCCCTGCACGACCGCGGGGTCGAGGCCCACAGCTTCGCCGCGAACCTGCTCTGGGAACCGTGGACCGTGCTCACCGGGCAGGGCGAGCCGTACAAGGTGTTCACGCCGTTCTGGCGCGCGGCACAGGCGATGCCCGAGCCGCGGCACCCGCTGCCGGAGCCCCGCGACCTGCCCGACCCGACCGGGGTCGCGAGCGACACCCTCGCCGACTGGGACCTGCTCCCGACGACGCCCGACTGGGCGGGAGGGCTGCGCGACGCGTGGGAGCCGGGCGAGCTCGGCGCCCACCGTCGACTCGAGCACTTCGTCGAGAACGCGCTCGAGGACTACGACCAGCGCGACGAACCCGCCATGGCCGCCACGAGCGACCTGTCCCCGCACCTGCGTTGGGGCGAGGTCAGCCCGTACCAGGTGTGGCACCGCCTGCACGGTCGGCTCGAGCCGGAACAGCGCCAGAACGCCTCGGCGTTCCTGCGCCAGCTCGCGTGGCGCGAGTTCAACTGGAACGAGTACTTCCACTGCGAGGACATCACGACCGTCAACGTGCGTCGTGAGTTCGACGCGTTCCCGTGGCGCGACCCGTCCGAGGCCGAGGTCGACCGCTGGCGGCAGGGGACGACCGGGATCGACCTCGTCGACGCCGGCATGCGCGAGCTCTGGCACTCCGGCGCGATGCACAACCGCGTCCGGCTGGCGACCGCGAGCTTCCTGGTGAAGAACATGCTCGTCGACTGGCGGGTGGGCGAGCAGTGGTTCTGGGACACGCTGGTCGACGCCGACTCTGCCAACAACGCCGCGAACTGGCAGTGGGTCGCCGGATCCGGGTTCGACGCCGCGCCCTACTTCCGCGTGTTCAACCCCGATCGGCAGCTCGAGCGGTTCGACCCGCACCGCGAGTACGTCCGCCGGTGGGTGCCCGCCGACGAGGACCGCCCCGAGCCGATGGTCGACCTGAAGGCCACCCGGCAGCGAGCGCTCGACGCCTACGACCAGATGCGCCGCTCGTGACCGTGCAGCGCTCCGTCGAACCCGCCGTCCTCGACCAGGTCGACGCGGTCTTCCGCGACCGTGTCGAGCGCGGCACGGCGCCGAGCAGCGTCTGGGGCGTGTTCGACCGCACGGGCCTCGTGGCGTCGGGCGGGCACGGCGACCGGGGCGACGGACAGCAGCCGGACGCCGACACCGTCTACCGCATCGCGTCCTGCACGAAGAGCGTCACCGCCGCCACGCTCCTGACCCTCGTCGCCGACGGGCGGCTCGACCTCGACGCCCCGGTCACGGCGTTCGTGCCGGCCTTCGCCGCGGTCGCCCTGCCCGGTCCGGACGCCCCGGTGCCCACCGTGCGGATGCTCCTGACGATGTCCGGCGGGTTCCCCACGGACGACCCGTGGGCCGACCGGCAGGAATCGATGCGCGACGGCGAGCTGGACGACGTCCTGCGCGACGGACTGCTGTTCGACTCGGTGCCCGGCACCCGCTTCGCCTACTCGAACACCGGCTACGCCCTGCTCGGCCGGGTCGTGTCCGCCGTCACCGGCCGCCCGTTCCCCGAGGTCGCGGCCGACACGGTGCTCCGGCCGCTCGGACTCGACCGGACGGTGTTCGCGGTCGAGCAGGCCACCGGGCACGTCGTCACCGGCTTCCGTCCGCACGAGGGGTCGTGGGAGCCCCTGCCGTTCACGGGACCCGGCGCGTTCTCGTCGATCGGCGGGCTCTTCTCCACCGTCGCCGACCTCGCCCGGTGGGGTACGCACCTGGCCTCCGCGTTCTCGGACGCCCCGGAACCCGGACCGGTGTCGCCGGCCGACCGTCGCCTCATGCAGCAGGCGATGCGGGTGGTCCCCCCGTCGGTCGTACCGACCTCGACCCGTTCGACCGCGTACGGCTTCGGGCTGTTCGTCGAACAGGACGACCGCTTCGGTGAACTCGTGTCGCACTCCGGCGGCTACCCCGGGTTCTCGGCACACATGCGGTGGTCCGTGCGCGACGGCCTCGGCGTCGTCGCGTTCGAGAACGCCACGCAGGCCAAGGTGTCCGTCGCCGCACAGCAGGCGCACGACCTCGTCCTGGCGGCGGCTGCGACCGGCGACGAGGTGCACGCTGGCGGCGGTGCGACCACCGCAGCCGCCGGGGTGCAGGCGACCGCCCGTGCGACGCGGGCGGCGCAGGTCGCCGTGACGGGCCTCCTGGCCGACTGGCGCGACGACGTGGCGGACGCGATCTGCACGCCCAACGTGGCGATGGACGTGCCGTACGACCGACGACGGCGTGCCGTCGCGGCCGCGATCGCCGAGGTCGGGGCGGACCTGACCGCCGCGCCGGTGCAGGAGCAGTCATACGCGCCGTCGCACCTGCGCTGGTGGCTGCCGGGCAGCTGCGGCCGACTGCGGATCGAGATCCGCCTCGCGCCCCTCGCCGCCGGGCGGGTCCAGACCCTGACCGTCGTCGCCGAGTCCGCCGAGCGCTGACCGCCGTCGTCGCCCGGAGGTGGGTCCGCAGCCCTAGCGCGCCTTCCGGCCCACTGATATACTTGCCGTCAACATGTGACCGGTCGAGCGACCGCCGCCCACCGACGGAGAAGCGATGCCCCGGAAGCCCGACCCCACGCTCAAGCCGGCGATCCTCGAGAAGGTCACCGAGCACCTGCTCGACACCAAGCTCGAGGACGTCTCCGTCCGGAGCCTCGGCCGGGTCCTCGGTACGAGCGCCTACCCGATCGTGTACCACTTCGGCACACGAGAGGCCCTGATCCAGGCGGTCGTCGACCACCTCGCCGAGACCGTCACCGCCGCCGACCTCGACCCGGCGTCGGACCACGCAGCACTGGCCGACTGGCTCGTCACGACGTTCGGCGGTCTCGACCACCCGGAGCGCGCACTCGCCGCCCGGCTCACCTTCGAGCTCGGCTCGGTCGAGGCGCTCGACGGCCACCGCCACCAGCACGCGGCACACCGGGGCCGGGTCGAGACGATCACCGCGTGGGTCGTCGCCCACGGCACTCCACCGGACGACGCCGAGCTCCTCGCGCAGGACGCCGTCCTCGCCGCACGCGGCGCACAGTGGGGGTTCCTCGTCGATCCCGAGCACACCGACGTCGACGCGGCCCTGCGGGCGGTCGCGGACGACCTGGCCGCGAGCACCGGAGCCGTCCGGGCCTGACGACGACCGCCGCGATGCCGGGACGACGACGGAGCGGTCCGACCACGACCACCCGCCGCCGGGACGACGACGGGGCACGGTGCCGTCGGCACCGTGCCCCGTCGTCAGGGTCGGGTCAGCGTGTGACCCGTCGCACGTGTCTCAGACCGTGACGAAGGACTGCGACTTCGCGTTGGCGAAGCGCGCCGCGACGTTCTCCCAGTCGACGATGTTCCAGACGGCCTTCACGTAGTCGGCCTTGACGTTGAGGTAGTCGAGGTAGAAGGCGTGCTCCCACATGTCGAGCAGGAAGATCGGCACCAGACCGAACGGCACGTTGGCCTGCTGGTCGAACAGCTGGAAGGTGGTCAGCTTCTGGCCGACGGTGTCCCAGGCCAGGACGGCCCAACCGGAGCCCTGGATGCCGTTCGCGACGGCGGCGAACTGCGCCTGGAACTTCTCGAACGAACCGAAGAACTCGTCGATCGCCGCGGCGAGCTCGCCCTCCGGGACCTTGGTGTCCGGGCCGAGGTTGGTCCAGAAGATCGAGTGGTTGACGTGGCCACCGAGGTGGAACGCCAGGTCCTTCTCGAGCTTGTTGATCGCCCCGAAGTTGCCCGACTCGCGAGCTTCGCCGAGCTGCTGCAGGGCGGTGTTCGCGCCGGTGACGTAGGCCTGGTGGTGCTTGTCGTGGTGCAGCTGCATGATCTTGCCGCTGATGTGCGGCTCGAGTGCGGCGTAGTCGTACGGCAGCTCCGGCAGGGTGTACTCAGCCATGTGAGTTCCTTTCGATCAGTGGGTTGCGGATGGGATCCCGCGGCTCACGAGAGCCGGGAACGATCGGTGAGGGAGTGGAATTCCCGGTTGTGGTAGACCAGCGGCTCGCCGCGGTCGAGCCCGACGATGATGTCCAGGACCTCGGCGACGACGACGGTCGAGCTGCCGATGGGGGTCGTGGACAGCGGACGGCAGCGCAGTGCACTCGCCGTGTCCGGCAGGTAGCGGTCGCCGGAGGGCAGCGTCCCCCAGATCGGGTCGTCGGCGGCCGGGCTGCCGGTCGAGGCGAAGCGACGGGCGAGGTCGACGCCGCGGGAGTCGACGAGGTGCACGACGAACACGGGGGCTCCGAGCACGACGCCGGCGGAGCCGGAGTTCGTCGAGAGCGAGAACACCAGGACCGGCGGGTCGACGGCGACGCTCGCGACGCTCGAGGCGGTCAGTCCGGTGGGGCCGTCGGGGCCCTCTGCCGTGATGACGGCGACTCCGGCCGGGTGGCCGCGGAAGGCGGACTTGTACGCGTCGGCGATCGTCGCGGGGGCTTCGTCGGGCATGGTGTTCGTGGTCGTTCCTCCGGTGGGGGTGGTCACCACGCGGTGGCCAGGTCCCAACGTATGACCTGAACCATGGTTGAGGTCAACGATTCACAGGTTCGGCCGCTCCCGGGCGTGCCGCCCCGCCCTCGCAGCGCCCCCGCAGCGCGTCGCCGGACTCCGCGGAGGGACTTCGTGAGCAGGAACGGTCGGGTCGCTCGCGGCGACCCGACCTCTTCTGCTCACCGAGCGCGCACGGCCCGGCAACGCCCGAGCGCGCACGGCCCGGCCCCCGCCCGAGCGCGCACGGCCCCAGCGCGAGCGCGCACGGTCCGGCCTCAGCGGCGCTTGAGCATGACGACCGCGCCGGCGGCGGCGACCACCATGAGCACGGCGGCGACGCCGGCGGTGATCGTCACGCCGGAGTCGAAGGCCGCACGTGCCGACTCCAGGAGCGCCTGCCCCGCGGAGCCGCCGAGCGTCGAGGCCGCCGACACCGCGCCGCCGAGGGTCTCCTGCGCGGCGACGTGCGCCCCGGCGGACAGCCCGTCGGGCACCAGGACGTTGGCGCGGTAGGTCGTCGCCAGGATCGTGCCGAGCACCGCCGTGCCGAGGACCGCGCCGATCTCGTACGCCGTCTCGGACATCGCCGAGGCGGCCCCGGCCTTGTCCGCCGGCGCGGTCGAGATGATGAGGTCGTTCGTCACCGTCTCCGACGCCCCGATGCCGATGCCGAGCAGGACGAACGCGAACGCCAGCGCGGCGATCGACGCGTGGTGCCCGAGCACGGCGACGAGCGCGTAGGCCGCCGCCGAGAACAGCAGCGAGACCGACACGACCCAGCGCGGCGCGACCCGGGCGACGACCGGCACCACCGCGAGCCCGGCGATGATCGTGAGCACGGACCCCGGGATGAGCACGAGTCCGGAGGCAAACGGGTCGAGGCCGGCGACGAGCTGCAGGTGCTGCGCGATGAAGAACAGGAACCCGGTCAGCGAGAACATCGCCGCGAGGTTCATGAGGACGCTGCCGGTGAAGGCGGTGCTGCGGAAGAGCCGGAGGTCGAGCATGGGCGTCCGGGAGCGCAGCTGCCGCCGGACGAACGCGATGCCGCAGACCACGCCGACGGCGAGCAGGGCGACGGCGAGCCCGCGCTCCTCCGGGTGCACGACGGACTTGATCGCCCACACGGTCGGCGCGAGGGCACCGAGCGACAGCACCATGCTCGGCACGTCGACGGGGCCGGGCAGCGGGTCCCGCGACTCCGGCACGCAGAACGGCACGCCGACGAGCATGAGCACGAGGATCGGCACCGCGACCATGAAGACGCTGCCCCAGTGGAAGTGTGCGAGCAGGGTCCCGCCGACGAGCGGACCGAGCGCGTTGCCGGCGGCGAACATCGTCGACCACACGGCGAGCGCCATCCGCCGCTCCCCCGCGTCGACGAAGACGTTCCGGATGATGGAGAGCGTCGCCGGCATGAGCATCGCGCCGAAGACCCCCATCGCGACCCGGGCGGCGACGAGCATCCAGGCGTCGGTGGCGAACGCCGCGGCGACCGAGAACAGGGCGAAGCCGGTGGCCCCGATCACCAGGATGCGGCGCCGGCCGATGCGGTCGCCGATGCTGCCCATCACCACGAGCAGGCCCGCGAGCACGAGCGGGTAGGAGTCGACGATCCAGAGCTGGGTGGCGGCGTCGGGCTCGACCGCCCGGCTGATGGACGGCAGCGCGAAGCTCAGCACGGTGTTGTCCACCGAGATGAGCAGCACCGGCAGCATGAGGACGGCGAGCGCGAGGAAGCGTCGGGCGCGGCTCCCCCGGACACGGGTGGCGACGGGGCTGGTGAGCAGTGCGGACACGGCGGACTCCTGGGACTTCGAGCCGGACCAGGTCGACGGCGGGTGGTACGTGGGGCAGACGAGACGGGACGCGGGATGGACACGCGCCCCGTCAGGACTCCGATAGTGTACCGTCTGGACGGTTTTGGTTGCAACCGCAACAAAGCGCCGGTCGGGAGGCCCGTCACCAGGCCGCCCCGCGCCTCCAGTCCGTCAGGTGCCCGGTACCAGTGCGCCGCCGTCCGCAGCGCGCGCTGCGGCGGGCGTCGCGCTAGGCCGACTCCCGCAGGAGCAGCCGGTGCCGGACCGTCCGCTGGACCTCCGGACCGGAACGCGGCAGCTCCCCCGCGAGCATGCCGAGCGCGAGGTCGACGGCTACGCGCGCGACCTCGTCGAGGTCGACCGCGAGCGTCGTGAGCGTCGGCGCCACGAGCTCCCCGAGCGACAGGCCGTCCACACCGACCACCCGCACCGCACCCGGCACGTCCACCCCCGCACGTCGGCAGGCCTGCAGGACGCCGAGCGCCGTGACGTCGTTGAACGCCACGAACGCGTCGAGCCGACGGAACCGCGCGAGTGCCCGTGTCGCCTCGGCCGCACCGCACTCCGCCGTCGCCTGGGCGGCGTGCACGAGCTCCGGCAGGTACCCGCGGCGGCGCAGGGCGTCGGTCACGAGCGCACCGCGGACGCTCGGCCGGCCGGCCTCGGAGTGGTCGAGCACCACCGGGTGCCGCACGCCGGCGGCGACCAGGTGGTCGGCGAGGGCCTCGACGGCATCGGCGGGGTCGAGCCGCACCGCTGCCGTCGACGGTTCGGTGTGCGGGTCGAGCTCCACCATCGGGACGGTGCCGAGCAACGCGTTCCAGCGCTCCCGGCGGGTGCCGAGGTACCCGATGACGACGTCGGTCTGGGCACCGAGCGCCTGCACCATCCGGTCGGCGTCGCTCGCCAGGTCGACGTCGGCGAGCATGACGTTCCAGCCCTGCTCGGCGGCGAGGCGGAAGACCGCCGACGCGAGCTGCGGCGTGTAGGGGTTCCGCAGGTCGTTGACGACGAGACCGAGCTGGTGGTCGCCGCCGGTGACGAGGCCCCGGCCGAACCGCGACGGGCGGTAGTCGAGCCGCTCGGCCGCCGCGAGCACGCGCTCCTTCGTCGCGGCACTGATGCCGCTCAGGCCGTTCACCGCGCGCGTGACCGTCTGCCGCGACACCCCTGCGGCCGCGGCGACGTCGAGGATCGTCGCGCGGCCGCCGGGTGCGGCGCCTTCGGTCAGTCGCGGAGGTCCAGCCATGCCACCTGTTCCGGGGTGAGGTCGACGGAGAGGCCGGTCATCGAGGACCGGGCCTCCGCGATCGTACGCGGACCGAAGAGCGGGAACGTCGGGAACGGCTGGTGGAGCACGTACGCCAGGGCGATCGCGGTGGCCGGCACGCTGAACCGCTCGCCGAGCTCGGTCGCGCGGCGGAGCCGCTCGAAGTTCGCGTCGCTGTAGTAGCAGCGCACGAGCTCGGCGTCGCTGGTGTCCTCCGGCGTCGCCCGCCCGGTGAAGAACCCGCGCGCCTGCGACGACCAGGGCAGCAGTGGGACCTGGCGCTCCTCGAGCCAGGCCTTCGACGCGGCGTCGGTCGCGTGCACGCAGCCGTCCCACGGCACGTCGTACGCCTCGGCCAGCCCGAAGTGGTTGCTGAGCACCTCGAACCCGTGCTTGCCGTTCGCGCGCGCCCACGCGTTCGCCTCGTCGAAGCGCGCGGTCGTCCAGTTCGAGCCGCCGTAGACCCGGATGCGGCCGGCGCGGCGGTGCTCGTCGAGGACGTCGACGAACTCCCCGACCGGGATGTCGGGGTTGTCCCGGTGCATCATGTAGACGTCCGCGTAGTCGGTGCCCTGGCGGTCCAGGCTCTCGAGCAGCTGCCTCGTCAGCGACTCCGGGTCGCAGAAGGGCGTGTGCGCGCCCTTCGTGATGACGACGACGTCCTCGCGGACCCCGCGGTTCTGGATCCACCGGCCGAGCCGTCCCTCGAGCACGCCGCCGCCGTAGACGTAGCCGGTGTCGAAGACGTTGCCGCCCTGCTCGACGAACAGGTCGAAGATCGCGCTGGCGTGCGCCAGGTCGGGCTGGTTGTCGACGCCCATCACCAGGCGGGACATCTGCTTGCCGACGCCCGGGACCTCGCCGTAGCGCATCGGGTTGCCGGCGCGGTCCGGCTCGTGCGCGGCGACCGTGAGCGGTCGGCCGGACACGGTCGGGATGTCCGCGGTCTCGGCCTCGAACGGGTAGCGGAGACCGATCGCGGCACGCCACCGGTCGAGCGTGCGGGCCGTCGCCAGGGACTCGTCGAGCGTCATCTGCGCCGCGTCGACCGACCCCGTGCGCAGGGCGTCGGTGGTGGCGTCGGCCTCGAGCGCGTAGGGGTGCGCCCCGGGGAAGGTCAGGGTGCGGGGGTCCTCGTCGACGGTGTGGACCTGGATCGTGGGGGCGTCGCCGAGGGTCCACGGGTCGGTGAGCACGATGCGCCCCCGGCTGCCGTGCACGGTGACGGCGTTGTCGTCCTGCACGCGGACACCGGTGCGGACGGACGCGGTGATGCCGCCCCGGTAGGTCAGCTGCGCGACGGTCCACTCGTCGACCCCGGTCGGGCCGAGGGTGCCGTGCGCGCTGAGCTCGGTGGGCTCGGCGACGGCGACGCCGGTGGCGGCCTGCACGACCGCCGCCGCCATCGTCACCGGGTACCCGCCGACGTCGAGGATGCCGCCGCCGGCGGTGTCGACGTCGAACAGCCGACCGGTGCGCTCGCCCGCCCGGAAGGCGAACGCCGCGTCGACGTGCGTGACCTCGCCGACCGCGCCCTCGCGCACGAGGTCGAGCAGCGCGGCGGTCTGCGGGTGGAACCGGTACATGTAGGCCTCGACGAGGGGCAGTCCGGCCTGCCGTGCGGCGTCCGCCAGCGCCATCGCGGTGCCGTGGTTCGGCGCGAGCGGCTTCTCGCAGAGCACGGCCTTGCCCGCCTCGAGCGCGGCGAGCACGAGTGCGGCGTGGCCCGTGTGCACGGTCGAGACGTAGACGGCGTCGACGCGGGGATCGGCGAGGGCGTCGGTGTGGGTCCCGGCCGCGACGTCGGCGAAGCCGTGCCCGACGGCCTCGTCGGCGAAGGCCCGTGCCCGCTCGGCCGACGTGCTGCCGGCGGCTGCGAGCACGGCACCGGAGTCGCTGGCCGGCAGCTGGGACAGGAAGCGGCGTGCGATCTGGCCGGGGCCGAGGACGGCCCACCCGGGGGCCTGCTCGCCGGTCGGGCTGGTGCTGGAGGTGGTCGCGGTCTGCGCTGACATGCGGATCCTTGTCGTGTCGTGAACCTTCACGGTCGCGTCGACCGTAGCGCCCGGAGCGCGTCGGATCAACGGTGCACGACCACCGACGGCGTGTCACCAGCTGGTGTGCGGTCACGGTTTCGTGAACGTTCACGAGAACCGGTACCCGAAGCCGTGGACGGACGCGCGCTGGGGGCCGCTCCCGCATGGCAGACTCTCGGCATGGCCAGTGCCCGTGACCGCGTCCTCGACAGCTTCGTCGCCATCGTGTGCGAGGAAGGCGAGCGTCCCGCGACCCTCGACGCAGTCGCCGCGCGCGCCGGGGTGTCGAAGGGCGGACTGCTCTACCACTTCGGGTCCAAGGCGGCGCTGGTCGAGGGGCTCTGCGAACGGCTCTCCGACCTGTCCGCGATCGACGTCGACCGGATGCGCGAGGCCGAGGACGGGCCCGCCCGCTACTTCGTCCGCAACTGCCTGTTCGTCGGCAGCGAGCTCGACCTCGCGCTCCTCGCCGCGAGCCGCCTGCAGCAGGCCGGGTACGAGGAAGCCGGACGGACCCTCGACGACACCGAGAACGCGTGGCTCGAGACCCTGGTCGAGGCACTCGGCGACGAGCCGACGGCCCAGGCGGTGAAGCTCCTCGGCGACGGTCTGTACCACCAGGCGTCGCTCGGGGCCGCGAGCGACGTCCGGCCGCACCGCGGCAGCGTCGACATGGAGCCGCTGCTCACCGTCGTCGACCGGCTCATCGCGACCCGACCCGGAGCGTGAACCGGCGTCCCCGCTCCTGGGGATAGACTGGGCGATGTTCCACTCGTCGACACCCGGAGGTATCCCGTGGGCCGCGTCATCGCCGCTGTTTTCTCGATCCTGCTGCTGCTGGTGTCGATGTACCTGTTCGGGTTCGCCTTCCAGGTCGAGTCCGGCCAGGCCTTCGTCTTCATGGCCGGCGTGCTCCTGATGAGCCTGTCGTTCTTCCTGCCGATCCACGTGTTCGGCAAGCGGTAGCCAGACCGCACGCCCGAACGGCCCCGCACCTCGTCGAGAGGTGCGGGGCCGTTCTGCGTGGTCGCGCGGTCGGTGCGCGGCGTCGCGCCGGACTACGCCAGGACGCGCAGGGTCCGGAGGGTGACGGCCGTGCTGATCGCGGCGTGCGCGGCCTCGGCACCCTTGTCCTCCTTCGAGTCGGGCAGCCCGGCCCGGTCGAGGCCCTGCTGCTCGTCGTCGAGCGTCAGCACGCCGAAGCCGACCGGCTTGCCGGTGTCGATCGCGACCCGGGTGAGCCCGCTCGTCGCCGCGTCGGAGACGTACTCGAAGTGCGGGGTGCCGCCGCGGATGATCACCCCGAGGGCGACCGCGGCGTCGAACCCGGCCTCGAGCGCGGTCTTCGCGACCACGGGCAGCTCGAAGCTCCCCGGGACCGGGATGACGTCGGCCGTGGCGCCGAGGCGCTCGACCTCGCGCTGGGCCCCGGCGAGGAGCCCCGCCGCGATCTCGTCGTGCCACTGCCCGGCGATGATCGCCACCCGGATGCCGCTGCCGTCGACCTGGTCGCGGTCTGCCGCGCCTGCTCCGCTCATCGTGTCGTTCCTTCCGTGGGCGCGGCACCGGATGCCGCCGCCCGGTCTGCCGCGTCCAGCCACTCGGCGAGCGCGGCGATGGTGATGACGGGCACGCCCTCGCGTGCCCCGAGTGCGACGAGCGCCGGCAGGCGCATCATGCCGCCGTCCTCGTCGACGATCTCGCAGATCGCCGCGGCGGGCCGGAGCCCGGCCGCGGTGACGAGCTCGATCGCTGCTTCGGTGTGGCCCGCGCGTTCACGGACCCCGCCCGGGCGCGCGCGCAGGGGCACCACGTGTCCGGGGCGGTGCAGGTCGTCGCGCACCGACGCCGGGTCGGCGAGGACCCGCAGCGTGCGCGCCCGGTCGTGGGCGCTGATGCCCGTCGTCACACCGACGGCGGCGTCGACCGTCACCGTGTAGGCGGTGCCGCGGACGTCCTCGTTGTGCTGCACCATCGGCGGCAGGTCGAGGGCGTCGGCGATCTCGGTGCTCACCGGCGCGCAGATGAAGCCCGACGAGTGTGCGACGGTCCAGGCGATCCACTCGGGGGTCGCGAGCTCGGCCGACAGGATGACGTCGCCCTCGTTCTCGCGGTCCTCGTCGTCGACGACGATCACCGGGCGCCCGGCGGCGACGGCGGCGACCGCCTCGGGGACGCTCGCCAGCCCTGCGGCAGCGGCCGCGGCTGTGGAGTCGGGCGCCCCGGGGCGCTGGCCGGTCTCCGTGGCCATCACCGGGCCTCCTGTGCGGACACCGTGGCGGCGTCGAGCCGCAGCATCCGCCGGACGTGACGGGCCAGGACGTCCGTCTCCACGTTGACCCGGTCGCCGGGGACGCGGAGGCCGAGGGTCGTCGCCTCGAGCGTCTCGGGGATCAGGCTGACCTCGAACCAGGCGGCGTCGGGGGCGGTGTCCTCCGGCGAGACCGCGCTGACCGTGAGCGAGACGCCGTCGAGGGCGACCGACCCCTTGTCGACGATCAGCGGGCTGAGCGCCGGGCTGAGCGAGAAGCGCACGCGGCGCCAGCCGTCGCCGTCGGCCGTCTCGAGCACGGTCGCCGTGCCGTCGATGTGGCCCTGCACGATGTGGCCGCCGAGCCGGTCGCCGACCGACGCGGCACGCTCGAGGTTCAGGCGGTCCCCCACGCGGAGCGCACCGTGGGCGCTCATGTCGAGGGTCTGCTTCATGACGAAGGCGGTGAAGGTCTCGGGGGTCTGCTCGACGACGGTCAGGCAGACGCCACTGGTCGCGATCGAGTCGCCGTGGCGGGCGTCCTGCACGACGACGGGGCCGTGCACGGTGAGCGCGACGGAGTCGCCCTGCTGCTCGACGGCGGTGACGGTGCCGAGTTCCTCGATGATGCCGGTGAACACTGGTGTCCTCTCAACGGGACTCCGGGGGCGTTCGACGATCGTCGGCATCGACGGACCACACGCCACCACGGGTCGTGGGACGTCCTGTCCGTCAGCGCGCCTCCCATCCGGACTCTCACCGTCGGTCCCGGATTTCCACCGGGTCAACCTCAGTCGGGTTCGCACCCGTCATCAGTTCGTGGACTGTCACCACCGGTTCGGAATTACACCGACCCCGGAGCGCTTGCGTAGTCCGAACGATACCCCACCCGGTCCTGGGTGCGTGCGGGTGTGACGGGGCGGGGCTGCGGGGCGGGGGCGGGCTGGCGGCGGGCGGTTGGGCTAGCCGGCGGTCGGGCGTCGGGCGGTCGGGCGGTTGGGCTAGCCGGCGGTCGGGCGGTCGGGCGGTCGGGCGGTCTTGCGACGGACCACGACCACGCGACGATCGACACGTGTCCTGTCGGAAGGTGCACGCGCATCCGATGCGTCGACACCTTCCGACAGCGCACGCGTCGATCGACCGGTGGGTCGTCGGTGGATGCGCACGCACACCCCCGTCCCGGACACGCCGGCGAGGGGCGCCGCTGCTGCGCGACGCCCCTCGTCGACCCGACGGTCAGTGCCGACGACGGAGCACGAGCGTGCCCGCACCGGCGAGGAGCAGCAGGAGCGCGAACCCGAGGGGCAGCACCGGCGAGGACGCTCCGGTGTAGGCCAGCTGCTGCTGGCCGGCACCCTCGCCTGCCGTCGTCGCGTCCCCCGCCGCCACGGTGGTCGTCCCGCCGACGGTCGCTCCGGTGGTGCGGACGACCGAGGTGGTCACCACGGCCGGAGTGGAGGCCCGGGGCACGTCGGTCGTGCCCGTGGACGTCCCGGGGTTGGTCACGGTTCCGGGCGTGGTGCCGTCACCGGGGTTCGTGCCGTCACCAGGGGTGGTGCCGTCACCAGGGGTGGTGCCGTCACCAGGAGCGGTGCCGTCACCAGGAGCGGTGCCGTCACCAGGAGCGGTGCCGTCACCAGGAGCGGTGCCGTCACCAGGGGTGGTGCCGTCACCAGGGGTGGTGCCGTCACCGGGATTTCCACCGTCACCCGGGGTCGTGCCGGTCCCGGTACCAGGAGCGGTCCCGGTGCTGGTGCCGTCACCGACGATGCCGATGCCGTTCCCACCGATGGTGATGGGCAGGTCGATCACCGGGCTGACCTGCGTCCCGGAACCCGTACCGTCCGACCCAGAGGTCGAACCGCCCACGACCGGCGTCGAACCGGTCGAGGTCGACGAACCGGTACCCGTGCTGGTGCCGTCACCGACGACGCCGATGCCGTTCCCACCGACCGTCACCGGAACCGAGACAACCGGAGTGACCTGCGTCCCCGAAGCCGTGCCGTCCGACCCGGAGGTCGAACCACCCACCACCGGCGTCGAACCGGTCGAGGTCGACGAACCGGTACCCGTGCCAGTGCTCGTTCCGTCACCGATCAGACCGATGCCGTTCCCACCGACCGTCACCGGGACCGAGACCACCGGAGCGACCTGCGTCCCCGAACCCGTGCCGTCCGAACCAGAGGTCGAACCACCCACGACCGGCGCGGAACCCGTCGAACCCGTCGAACCCGACGTGTCCGTACCCGTGCCGGTGCTCGTTCCGTCACCGATCAGACCGATGCCGTTCCCACCGACCGTCACCGGGACCGAGACCACCGGAGTGACCTGCGTCCCCGAAGCCGTGCCGTCCGACCCGGAGGTCGAACCATCCACGACCGGCGCGGAACCCGTCGAACCCGACGTGCCCGTACCCGTACCCGTGCTCGTTCCGTCACCGATCAGACCGATGCCGTTCCCACCGACCGTCACCGGAACCGAGACCACCGGAGTGACCTGCGTCCCCGAAGCCGTGCCGTCCGACCCGGAGGTCGAACCACCCACGACCGGCGCGGAACCCGTCGAACCCGACGTGCCCGTACCCGTACCCGTGCTCGTTCCGTCACCGATCAGACCGATGCCGTTCCCACCGACCGTCACCGGGACCGAGACCGCACCGAGCACCTGGGTGCCCGAGAGCAGTCCGTCCTGACCCGAGGTGCTGGCCGACGCGGGAGTGCCGGTCGAGGACGAGGAGCCGGTGGGCCGCGCCGAGTCGGTGCTCGTCCCGTCGCCGAGGACGCCGACTCCGTTGCCCGAGACCGTGACCGGGGCGCTGACGACCGGGGACACCTGCGTCCCCGAGGCCGTGCCGTCCGACCCCGACGTGCTCGGCGCCGCCGAAGACGCTGCCGCCGAGGACGGCGCCGCCGAGGACGGAGCGGACGACGACGTGCCGGCGGGGGCCGACGTCGACGCAGCGTCGCCGCCGACGGCCACGGCGTTGCCGGTGGCGGTGACCGGAGCGGTCACGTCACCGGCCACCTGCGTGCCGGAGGCCGTGCCGTCGGCACCGGACGTCGCCGGTGCCGAGCTCGGTGCTGCCGTGCTCGGTGCTGCGGGAGCCGGTGCAGCGGCGGGTGCTGCGGTGGAGGCGGCGTCGCCACCGACCGCGACGGCGTTGCCGCCGACGTGCACCGGGGCGGTCACCTGCGGCACGACCTGCGTGCCGGAGGCCGTGCCGTTCGCACCCGAGGTCGTCGGAGCCGTGGACGGCACCGCCGCGCTCGAGGGGGACGGCGAGGCAGCGGCCGGGGTCGCGGTCGCCGACGACACCGCGTCGCCGAGCACCCCGAGTGCGTTGCCGGTGAGGGACACCGGGGCGTCCACGGACGGGACCACCTGGGTGCCCGAGACGGTGCCGTCGGCTCCGGAGGTCGTGGCCGCGTTCGCCGCAGCCGCTCCTCCGAGCGTGAGGCCGCCGACGCAGAGGGCGAACCAGAGCCCTCGCGAGACGTACTTGTTCATGGTCGTACTCCCTGATCGAGATGTCGTCCGACCGCGGTCGCGGTCGGGTGTGCGTGCCTGCCGTGGTGGACAGGTGCGCCGATCTCAGTCAGGGGCGACGTCGTGCTCGCCGACGACCGATGCGGGGACCACATCGTCGGAGAGCGTGCCGCGAGACCCCGCGGCGAGGGAGAACGAGTCGTCGGTCGAACCGACGGTGCCGACGGCGGTCGCGCCGCCGGTGGTCGAGGAGGCGTTGCCACCGAGGACACCCGCGACGGGCGCGTCGGACGGGCCGCCGTGGCCGTCCCCGTCGGCGGGCACCCGGAGTGCCGTGCCGCCGACCGTCGCGTCCGCGACGTCCGCCGTCGCGCCGGGGGTCACCGTCGCGCTGGAGACGACCATCGTCGGCGTGACGCCCGGGTCGGGGATCCGCCCGTCGGCACCCGCCGTTCGTGCCGGCTGCTGCTCGCGCGTCGCCCGCGCAGCAGGCGCGGCGGCGGCATCCGGACCGGTCGTCGAGACGACGGCCGGGGCAGTCGGGGCCGCAGCCGGCACGTCGGAGCCGAGCACCGGGACGGTCGTGCCACCGGGCACGGGCGACGGTGCGCCGAGGACGGGATCCGAGCCTCCTGGCAGGGTCTCGCCGACGGACGGGACGACGCCGGTCACCGTGTCGGGGACCGATCCGACGACCGTCCCGACGCCCGCCAGGGTGTCGTCCACGAGGTCCGTCACCGGTGCGGTGACGGTCCCGACCACGTCGTTGCCGACGATGTCGTCGACGGTGCCCACCACGGCGGTCACCGGGCGGCCGTCGGTGACGGCCTGCACGGTGTCGGTGACGGGACGGAGCGCGCCGGCGACGGTGTCGGTGACCGGCCGGGAGGCACGACCCACCGTGTCGACGACACCCTGCGTCAGGCGCGTGGTCGGCCGGGCCGCAGGGGCGGCAGGGGTGGCGTACGACGGTGTCGCAGCCTGGTGGTGGGGTGCCGGTGCCGGAGCGGGGCTCGACGGCGCGGCGGGGGCGGGCTTCGGGGCGACGGGCGCGGGCGCGGGTGCGGATGCGGGTGCGGCGGGCGTCGGCTTCGTGGCGGCCGGCGCGGGCTTCGTGGCCACGGGTGCGGGCTCCGCGGGGGCCGGAGGTGCCGGAACGACGGCCTTCGTGACCGGCTCCACGACGCCGCCCACTGCCCTGCCGACGCCGTTCGTGACGTCGTCGACGGCCGAACCGAGCCCCTCGGTCACGTGGCCGAGGACGCCCTGGTGGGTGCTCGTCGTCGCCGGCGCGGACTCGGCCGCTGCCGCGGGGCGCGCCCCGAACAGCAGGGAGAGCAGCACGAGCGCGGCCAGTGTCCCGACGCCCACGAGGGCGATCCGGACGGCGGCGAGCCAGGGTGCACGAAGCGTCGTGTCCATGCGCTCACCTCCTGATCTCGGCTGCGCACGTAGAGTGGTTGACCGGCAATGTACGCCGCTCTGCGTCGAGACGGAACCCGTTTCGCAAGAAATCTTCAGGAAAGGCCGACCGTGGTCTCGATCTTCAACGCCCCGACCCGCAACATGGACGTCGTCACGCTCCACGAGGTCCTCCGGCTGCGGCAGGACGTCTTCGTCGTCGAACAGGAGTGCGCCTACGCCGACGTCGACGGCCGCGACCTGGAACCCGGCACGGTGCAGTTCTGGGCCGGTCAGGGCTCGGTCGACGCCACGCTCCGCCTGCTGCGCGAGCCCGACGGCACCGAGCGGATCGGACGCGTCGCGACGGCGAAGCACGCCCGCGGCCAGGGCCTCGCCGGGCAGCTCATCGAGGCGGCGATCGCCGAGTCCCGCTCCCCCGTCATCGTGCTCGGCGCACAGGCACACCTCGAGCAGTGGTACGCCCGGTTCGGCTTCGTGCGCTCGGGCGACGAGTACCTGGAGGACCGCATCCCCCACGTCCCGATGACCCGGACGCGCTGACGCCGGACCGACCGGCACGGGCGCAGCGGTCGCCTCATGCGCGCCAGCGTCGGAGCTCGTCGAACGAGCGCCCCTGCCCGGAGCGGTCGGCGACGAGCCGCTCGAACACGATGTTCGTCTGCGTCGTCGCCACCGACGGGTCGCCGCTGAGCTCGTCGGCGACGAAGTCCCGGAGCTGTTCCGTCGACTCGCAGGCGATGTGCACGAGGAAGTCCTTGTCGCCGGCCAGGAACGACACGTCCTGCACGACGGGCACCCGGAGCAGCCGCTTCGCGAAGTCGCGGAGTTCGCGGCGGGCGGCGGCGTGCACTCGCACGGACACCATCGCCTCGATCGAGAACCCGAGCCGGGCGACGTCGACGTCGGCGCGGTACCCCCGGATCACCCCGGCGTCCTCGAGCGCCCGGACACGGGCCAGGCACGTCGACGGTGCGATGCCGACCGCAGCGGCCAGTCGGTTGTTCGGGATCCGGGCGTCGGCCGCGAGCGTCCAGAGGATGCGTTCGTCGACCTCGTCGAGGCGCGGAGCGGGCTCGGGGCGACGGGCAGCGCGATCGGACACGCCCCGACGCTACCGCGCCGACGCGGCACGGGCGACGGGACCGACCGCCACGTCCGGGGGCCGCCGAGCTGGGAGGACACCGAGCACCTGCTCGGGAACGTGACCATCCTGGGTCCTGCTGCGTCACAGGACCGGACGCGGCCGACCGCACCCGGACAGGAGACCCCGTGAGCACCACCGACCACGACGACACCCCGACCGCCAAGCCGTCGCTGCGTGACACCGTCACCGCGGGCCTGGTGCAGAAGGCACTGGAACCGGTCCTGCGGGCGGTGCGCGACGAGGTGGCCTCGGCTCGGCGGGAGATCGGCGAGCGCATCGACGGGGCGAGGACCGGGCTCGTGCTGACCGGGATCGCCGTGGGTTCCGCCCTGACGACGCTCGTGCTGCTGGCGGGCCTCGTGGTCGCGCTCCTGGCACTGGCGCTGCCGGTCTGGGCGGCGACCGCCGTCACGTTCGTCCTGTTCGCGCTGGTCACCGCCGTGCTGTTCGCGATCGGCGTCCGGGGCATCCGACGAGGTGTGCCGCCGGTGCCGGCGGACACGGTCCGGGCCGCGAAGGACCGGGTGACGCACGCAGCCGACGCTCCGGCCCGACGCGACTGAGCCGTCCGGCGCTACATCGCGAGCGTCATGCCCACCACGGCGACCGTCATGGCGAAGACCTCGCCGCTGCGGACGGAGCGCCGGTCCGCACGGCCCCACTCGTACCGGAGCAGCCAGCCGCTGAAGGCGCAGTAGCCGACCACACCGGCGCCGAGCACCGCGGACAGGACGACGGCGTGCCCGCCGTGGTCACCGGTGACACCGACCGCGTGTCCCATCAGCAGCATCCCGGCCATCACGACGGACGACAGCGCCCGGTGCACGTCCATCGGCTCCGCCCGACGACCGTCGGCACGGCGGCGACGCATCACGGGCAGCGGTGCGAGCACCAGCAGCAGCGTCGCTGCGAGCAGGGTCCAGGCGGCGCCGGCGTGCACGACGGGCATGAGCATCGCGACGAGCATCACCGCCGCCGGCACGACGACGGCCGGGCGCGGACGGTACCGGTCGCCGACGATGCAGCACACCGACGCGAACTGCGGCACGACGAGCATGGCGTCGGCGACGGTCTCGTGCACGTCCGTGTCTCGTCCCGGTGGGTGGTGCGGGGTCGGGGTGGGGTCAGTCCTCGTCGCGGGCGGCGGCCTTCGCGGCGCGCTCCTGCTTCACCCGGGCGTTCTCGGCGTGCACCGCGGCCTGCGTCGCTCGCTCGCGGACGAGCCACTCGGGCTTCTGCTCGAGCAGCGTCTTGATCTCCGCGGTGGTCAGCGGGTCCTCGACGCCGGCACGGGTGAGCCCGGAGATGGACACCCCCAGCTTCTGCGCCACGACCGGTCGCGGGTGCGGACCGTCGCGTCGGAGGTCCTCGAGCCACGTCGGGGGTTCGTTCCGGAGCTCGTCGAAGGCGGTCCGCGTGACGGGAGCGTCCCGGAAGGACTCCGGAGCGGCCGCCAGCAAGATGCCGAGCTTCTTCGCAGCCGTCTCGGGCTTCATGGTCTGTTCCTGCGCCATGGGGTCAAGGGTACGGCCCCTATGCTCGTCTGCATGACCGCGGCACTCACCATCGCCTTCGTGCCGGGGGTCTCCCCCGCCAAGTGGGCTCGCGTCTGGCGCGAACGATTCCCGACGATCGGCCTCGTGCTGCGCCCGATCGGTGCCGGCGACGTGGACGACGCCCTGGCCGGCGAGGCCGACATGGCCTTCGCCCGCATGCCCGTCTCCCGCCAGCACAACGCGATCCCGCTCTGGACCGAGACGGCCGTCGTCGCGATGCCGAAGGACTCCCCCCTGGCGGAACTCGACGAGGTCGACCTCGGCGCGACCGAGGTGCACGTCGTCGACGCGGGCCCGGTGCCCGCCGACGTCGACGGCGCACTCGACCTGGTCGAGGCGAACGTCGGCGTGGCGGTGCTCCCGCAGTCGCTGTTCCGGGCTGCGAGCCGCAAGGACCTCGTCGCACGACCCCTGACCGACGCGCCCGGCACCCGGATCGCCCTGGTCTGGCGCGACCAGGACTCCACCGAGGTGACCGAGGACTTCATCGGCGTCGTGCGCGGCCGGACCGCGAACAGCTCACGACGGGCAGCGGATGCCTCGACGGACGCCGGAGGCCCTGGTTCGGGCTCGGCCTCGGCACGCAAGGCGAAGACCGGCTCGGGCAAGGGTGCCGGCGGCAACGCCGGCGCAGGTGCCGGCGGCAAGGCCAAGGCGAAGTCGCCCGGCGGCGGCAAGTCGGGCAGTGGCAAGGGCTCGAACACGGGCAAGGGGCCGGTCCCCGGCCGGGGGCGCATGCGCGGCAAGCCGAGCCGGGGGTCGAAGGGCAACCGGTGACGGACACGCGGCTGGTCGCGATGCCGGCCACGCGCCTCCCGGCCTGGCTCGACCGCACCATGGCCGAGTACGTCGCGTCCCGGATGCAGGCGGGCGAGACCCGCGAGCAGGCCGAGGCGAACGAGCAGCAGTCGCGCGACCGCTGGTTCCCGGGCGGCTCCCCCGCCGACGGACACCTGGTGTGGGACGTCACCGACCAGGACGGCACCGTCGTCGGGCACCTCTGGATCGGGCCGTTCGCACCGGGCAGCCCGGACTGGTGGGTGTTCGACGTCGAGATCGTCGCGACGCACCGGCGCCTCGGCCATGCCCGCCGCGCACTCGAGCTCGGACACCGGGCTGCCGCGGAACACGGCGCGACGAGCATCGGCCTCAACGTGTTCGGCTACAACACCGGAGCGCAGGAGCTCTACGCGGCGCTCGGCTACCAGGTGACGTCGGCGCAGATGCGCCGCCCCCTGGGAGACGACGACTAGCGCAGGACCGCCGCGGCGGCCCGGTCCACGCGTTCGCCGCGTGCGTCCTCGGCGGCAGCCCGGGCCCGGGCGACCACGACGGCGTCCGCACGCGCGGCCGAACCCGCGTCGAACGGTGGCTGCGGGTCGTACTCGAGCTGCAGCTGGATCGCCTCTGCCGCCGCACGCCCCGCGAGTTCCGCCGCGAGCCACAGCGCCATGTCGATGCCGGCGCTCACCCCGGCCGCCGTGACGACCGAACCGTCGTCGACCACGCGGTCGTCGACCGGCTGCGCACCGAAGGCCTCGAGCATCGGCCTCGACGCCCAGTGCGTCGTCGCCCGCTTGCCGGCGAGCAGCCCGGCGGCACCGAGCACGAACGCCCCCGTGCAGACCGAGGTCACCCAGGTGGCGCGCTCGGCCTCGCCCCGGACGAAGCCGATCACGCGCGGGTCGGCCATCGCGTCGAAGGCGCCCTCGCCGCCCGGCACGACGAGCACGTCCGCCGACGCCGCCTCGGCGAACGTCGTGGTCGGCACGAGGGACAGCCCGCAGTCGCTCGGGACCGGGTCGAGCGTCGCGGCGACGTACTCGACGCGCGCACCGGGCACGCGGGACAGCACCTGGGCCGGACCGGTCAGGTCGAGCTGCGTCAGGTGCGGGAAGAGCAGGAAGGCGATGCGCACCTCGTCCGGACCGTGCGCCGGGACGGTGCCGTCGGCCGCCGGATCGGGCGTCGGGACCTCGGCGTCGAGCGGGACCGCCACGGTGTCCGCGAGGACGGGGTGGACGGGCCGCACGCGCGGGTTCTCGGTGCTCATGCCGCGACCCTAGCCCCGCCGTCGTCCTCGTGGTGCTGCGGTCACCCGCACGGGGCTGCTCGGCGCTGTTCAGCTTGCCGCTCGGCGCTGCTCGGCGTTGCTCGGGGCTGCTCGGGGCTGCTCGGGCTGCTCGGTGCTGCTCGGTGCTGCTCAGCGCCAGACCCCGGAGGTCCCGCGCCGGTGGCTGCCGACGAGGTGTGTGTCGACGATGCCGAGGGCCTCCATCAGGGCGTGCATCGTGGTCGGTCCGACGAACGCGAAGCCGCGCTTCCGGAGCGCCTTCGACAGCGCGACGGACTCGTCCGACGTCGTCGGCACCTCGGCTGCGGTGACGGGCGCGGGGGTGGCGGCCGGCCGGAAGGACCACACGAGGTCGGACAGCCCGCCGTCCGCGCGCAGGGCGACCGTCGCGTTCGCGTTCGTGATCGTCGCGGCGATCTTCGCCCGGTTCCGCACGATGCCGGCGTCGGCCGTCAGCCGTGCGACGTCGTCCTCGCCGAAGCCCGCCACGGTGTCCGGGTCGAAGTCGGCGAACGCCGCACGGAACGCAGGCCGCTTCACGAGGATCGTGCGCCACGACAGACCGGACTGGAACGCCTCGAGCGAGAGCCGCTCGAACACCCCGCGCTCGTCGCGGACCGGCATCCCCCACTCGGTGTCGTAGTAGTCACGGAGCACGGCGTCCGACGACGCCCACACCGGACGGGCGAGACCGTCGTCCCCGACGACGAGGTCCGGGGTCGACGCTGCACGGTCGGGCAGGGGCTCGGTGGTCATGCACCCATCCTGGCGTGGTCGGCCGACACCGCCGGCCTCGCGGTCACTGCGCCGGCCGTCCGTCCTGCACGGCCTGCGGGTCCATCCAGACGTACTCCCAGCGGTGCCCGTCCGGATCCGTGAAGCTCCGCTGGTACATGAAGCCGAGGTCCATCCCCGGACGGTCCTCGGTGCCGCCGGCGGCGACCGCCGCGTCGACGATGCGGTGGACCTCGTCCTTCGAGGCCGCACTCAGCGAGGTGATCACCTCGATCGTGTCGACGTCGGCGATGGCCTTGTCGGTGAACTGGGTGAACTTCGCCGCCGTCAGGATCATGACGAAGATCGTGTCGCTCACCACGACGCACGCCGCCGTGTCGTCGCTGAACGCCGGGTTGATCGAGTAGCCGAGCGCTTCGTGGAACGCCTTCGCGCGCTCCAGGTCGGCGACGGGCAGGTTGATGAAGACCATCGTGTCCACGGGGTCGTCCTTTCCTCGTGCTCAACTTGACGCGGCGAGGGGCAGGCGCGCAACCGTTTCACGGGCGAAGCAACCGGAACCTAATATACTAGCTCGATGCAGACGGCGTACGTCGGCGAGTCCGAACCCGGCGGAGGTCGCGACCGCACCGTGTACGTGATGGCGGCGGTGGTCGTGCACGACCAGGAGCGCGACGACGTCCGCGCCGAGATCCGAGCCGCGACGCCCCGTCGGATGCGGAAGCTGCACTGGTACGAAGCGCTGCACGCGCAGCGGATCTCGTGGCTCGGACTCCTGCGTCGCGCGCTCGCGGTCGTCGTCGTCCGCTACGACGGGGCAGCCGCGCGCGTCGAACGCCGGCGACGCCACTGTCTCGAACGACTGGTGTGGGAACTCGAGCAACGCGGAGTCGGAGAGATCGTGATCGAGTCCCGCGGACGGGCCCACGACGACGCCGACCGATCGATGTTCGATGCGCTCCGACGCCGAGGGGTCGGGCGCTCGATCCGACACGAGCACGTGCGCCCGGACGACGAGCCGCTTGTCGCGCTGGCCGACCTGCCGTGCGGCGCACACGTCGCCGCGCTCGACCACGAGTTCGACGGATCGGTCGTCCGTGTGCCGTGAACTTGGCCGGACAGCGCAAGACCCCGGTCCCGCGCTGGCTGCAGGATGCTCCGGGGCTCGCTTCCGACCGAGCAGCACGCGGTCGACATATCAATACTAGGACGCCCCGCGGGCGTCGTCAACCAGCCCCGAGACGGACGGGAGGCACGGCGCCGACCGGCACCGCGCCTCCCGTCCGACGGTCGGGACCGTCTGCTCAGGCGAGCTCTCGGCCTTCGCCGGCCGCCTTCTGCTGGCTTTCGGCCTCGGCCTGGCCGATGATGTCCTCCGCCGGGACGGGGTTCAGCCGGTCCCAGAGGAAGAACAGCAGCCCGCCGACGAGCATCGACAGCCCGACCCACAGGTTGATGTGGATGCCGCCGGTCTTCTCCGGGTCGCTGTCCCAGTGGACGATGCCGACGATGGTCACGATGACGCCGTACAGGACGAACAGGCCGCCGAGGATGCGGCGCAGGTCGAGTCGGCGGGTGGAACGGACGAGGGCGGCCTTCTGCTCCTCGGTCATGGCGGTGGTGGTGTCGCTCATGGGGGATCTCCTTCGCGGGTGTTCGCGGGCCTAGAGGAACGGGAGGTACAGGACGACGCAGAGCACCAGCGCGACCGTGCCGAGCAGCGCGGGCGAGCGGTACCAGGCGGTGTCGGTCGCCACGGAGTCGCCGTGCAGGTCGATCTTGCCGATGCCGTAGACCAGGCCGCTGAGCTCCTTCTCGTCCTTCGGCTTGGTGAGCATCGAGACGACGAAGCCGACGACGAGCACGGTGACGAACGAGATGATCGCGCCGTAGAGGGTCTCGGCGGTCGCGGTGGCGAACAGGTCCGGGTTCAGGAGGTACGCGATCCAGGTGATCGTCGGGGTGACGATGCCGAGGACGTAGCCCCAGAGCGCGCCCTGCGTCGTCATGCGCTTCCAGAGCAGGCCGAGGATGAACACGGCGAACAGCGGGGCGTTGAAGAACGAGAACAGCGTCTGCATGTACGTCATGATGTTCGACGCCTGCGCGGCGATGAACGCCGTCGCGATGCCGACCAGGACGCCGACGACGGTCACCCAGCGGCCCGTCTTGAGGTAGTGCACGTCGGGCATGTTCGGCTTGATGTAGCGCTGCCAGATGTCGTACGTGAAGACCGTGTTGAAGGACGACACGTTCGCCGCCATGCCGGCCATGAACGACGCGAGCAGACCGGTGACCGCGACGCCGAGCACGCCGGTCGGCAGGTACATCTGGATGAGCTTCGGGATCGCGTCGTTGTAGGTGAGCGAGCCGTCGGCGAACTGGTTGCCGACGACCGCTGCGGCGATGAGACCGGGGATCACGACGATGGCCGGGATGAAGAGCTTCGGGATCGCAGCGATGAGCGGGGTGCGACGGGCGGCGGACATGTTCTTCGCCGAGAACGCACGCTGGACCTCGGTGAAGTTGGTCGTCCAGTAGCCGAAGCCGAGGACGAAGCCCAGGCCGAGGACGATCGCGAGCCAGTTGGCGCCGATCGGGTTCGTGACGTCACCGAAGCCGGTGCCGGCCCAGGCCTGCAGGTGCTGCACGCCCTGCGTCTCGGTGATCGCCTTCGACAGGCCGTCCCAGCCGCCGACGCGGTGCAGACCGACGATCGTCAGCGGGATGAGGCCCGCGATGATGACGAAGAACTGCATGACCTCGTTGTAGATCGCGCTGGAGAGGCCGCCGAGGGTGATGTAGACGAGCACGAAGCCGGCGGACACGACGATGGCGAGCCACTCCGGCCAGCCGAGCATCGCCTCGATGACGATGGCCATCGCGTAGAGGTTGATGCCCGCGATGAGCACGTTCGACACGGCGAAGGCGATCGAGTTCACCAGGTGCGGGGCCTTGCCGAAGCGGCGGAGCATGAACTCCGGCACGGAGCGGACCTTCGAGCCGTAGTAGAAGGGCATCATCACGAGCCCGAGGAACACCATCGCGGGCACGGCGCCGACCAGGTAGTAGTGCAGGGTCGCCATGCCGATCTGGGCACCGTTGGCCGCCATGCCGAGGATCTCGGTGGCGCCGAGGTTCGCGGACACGAACGCCAGGCCCGTGATCCACGCCGGCATCGAACGGCCGGACAGGAAGAAGTCCATGCTCGTCCGGACCTGTTTGCGGGCGGTGAACCCGATCCCGATGACGACCCCGAAGTACACGATGATCATCAGGTAGTCGACCCAGCCCAAGTCGAGCCGGATCCCTTCGTTCGCTGCAGCGAGAACCATTCAACATCTCCACGTCAGTGTGTTGCAGTCGACAACTCCGCCGACCCGGACGGGAACGTTACACCGAATTGTGACCGTTCACATCGCCGCCCCGGCAGCGGTCGGGTCCGGCGCTGCCCGCCCTCGGTAGGCTCGCGACATGACCGAGCAGTCGCGCATCCTCGTCCTCAACGGCCCCAACCTGGACATCCTCGGCCGGCGCGACCCCGAGCAGTACGGCACCGTGACGCTCGCCGAGATCGAGGCGATCGTGCACACCGAGGCGGCCGTCCACTCGCTCGAGGCCGACTTCCGGCAGAGCAACCGCGAGGGCGAACTCGTCGAGTGGCTGCACGAGGCGCTCGACGACTTCGTCGGGGTCGTCATCAACCCCGCCGCCTACGCGCACACCTCGGTCGCGCTGCACGACGCCGTCGAGGCACTCGCGGTCCCGGTCGTCGAGGTACACCTGTCCAACACGTGGAAGCGCGAGCCCTTCCGCCACGTCGACCACGTCGCGACCGCCGCCACGGCGGTCATCGCGGGCGCGGGCGCCGACGGCTACCGCCTGGCGGTCGCGCACCTGGCGTCGCTGCTCGGCTGACGCCAGGGCCTGCGTCCGGCTCCCGGCTCTCGGCTCTCGGCTCTCGGCTCTCGGCTCTCGGCTCTCGGCCACGAGGCGGACAGGAGTCCCGGTGCCAGCCCGCCCCGGGCCTCCCGTCCGGCGCGCCTCGCGTCCACCGCGCGCACCTTCCGTCCCATCGCACGCGACATGGGAAGCACTTCCGCGCGTAGGGAGCCGGAAGAACCAGCCCCCTACGCGCGGAAAGACTCACCACGCGCGGAACAGCACCCGGAACTCCCGGCCACGAGGCGGACGGGAGGCACGGTGCCGGCCCGCCCCGGGCCTCCCGTCCGGCACCCCGCGCATCCACCGCGCGCACGTTCCGTCCCATCACACGCGACATGGGAAGCACTTCCGCGCGTAGGGAGCCGGAAGAACCGGCCCCCTACGCGCGAAAGGACTCACCACGCGCGGAACGACCTCCTACGCGCGAAACAGCACCCGGCACCCGGCACCCGGGGCGTCAGAAGTCGGCGGGGCGGCGGACCTCGGTGAGCCCGGCGGTGGCGAAGCCTCCGCGGATGAGGGGGACGGCGCGTCGGACGGCCTGGTCGATGCGGAGCTCGAGGTCGATGCTGCCGATGTCGTAGCCGCCGTCGCGCTTCGTGAAGTCGCGCTCGTTGCCGAACACGCCGAGCGGCAGGGTCGTGGACTGGAAGAAGCCGAACAGCGGACGCATCTGGTGCTCGACGAGCAGGGCGTGCCGGTCGCTGCCGCCGGTGGCGGTCAGGAGCACCGGGGTGTCGACGAGGTCGTACTGGCCGATCCAGTCGAAGAAGAGCTTGAAGGCACCGGAGTACGCGGCCCGGAAGGCCGGGCTGCCGACGACGAGGACGTCCGCGGCCTCAACGGTCTCGAGCGCCCGGCGGGTGCGGTCGGACATCGCCTCGCGGGACGACGCCGCTCCGAGGTCGGCCAGCAACGGGCCGATCTCGATCGTCTCCGTCCGGGCACCCTCGATGTCCTGGGCCAGTCGCGCCACCGTCGCGCCGACCAGGGTGGACGTCCGCGAGGGGTCCGACGGGCTGCCGCTGACGCCGACCACCAGTTCTCCGCTCATGCACCCGATGCTCACACGTCGTCGGTCACCGGGTCCGGGTTGTGACGACTTGTGTCGGGTGCCAGCGTCGCCGGGTACCGTCCTGGCGATGCAGACCTTCCTGCCGTACGCCGACTTCCGGGCCTCGGCCGAGTCCCTCGACGACAAGCGGCTGGGCAAGCAGCGCGTGGAGACGCTGCAGGTGATGCGGGCGTTGACGCTCCCCGACTACGGCTGGCAGCACCACCCGGTCACGGCGATGTGGCGCGGGTACCGCCCGGCGCTCATGGCCTACCAGGAGGCGACGTGCCGCGTCTGGCTGGAACGCGGTCACGCGGACACCTGCCTCGAGAAGACCCTGGCCGACCTCGCGCTGGTCCCCGAGGACCTGGAGACCTACGAGCACGGCGACGTCCCGATCCCGCCGTGGAACCGCGACGAGGCCCTGCACCGCTCGCACCGGTCGAAGCTCGTGCAGAAGGCGCCGGAGCACTACCGCGAGCTGTTCCCCGACGTGCCCGACGACCTCGAGTACCTCTGGCCCGGGGTCCCGGAGCCCGCCGTCCGCCCGAGCTGAGGCACCCGCTCAGGCGACCGGCGTCCAGCGCCCGCCGTCGCGCCGGGTGACGACGTCGGACCGGACCTCGACGACGTCGCGGAGTCCCGTCACCGCGGCGTCACGGATCCCGGCGGCGGTCACGTCGTCCGGTGCCTCGAAGCGCACCACGGCGCACGGCACCCCGCGCAGCAGACGGACGTCCTGCGCCTCGACGACGGTGTGCTCGGCGACGAGCCGAGCCGCGGCGGGCAGGACCGCGTCCGGAGCGGTGCCGGGGGCCAGGGCTCCGACGGCCAGGGTCACGCGGTACGAGGGCATGCGCCGACGCTAGCGCGCATCGGCGACACCGCCGACCCGCCGTGGGCTGCAGGGGATCCGACGTCCGATCGGGGGGTGGGACGTCGTGACCCACGGCGGGTCGTGGTGTGCGGCGGGACACGACGACAGGGGACGTCGCGCCCCGCGCCGGGCGCCGATCAGGGGTTCGACGTCCGGTCTGGGCCACCACTCGGGTCGGGTGCCCGGGTGGTGGTGGACCTCAGGGGTGTCCGGTGTCCTCTCGGTACCGGTCCGTCTCGGTCGGCGCGGGCATCGACCGTCGGGTGGCGGACCCGACCCGTCGCTCCACGGCGGGTCGCACCGTGGGGAGCAGGGCGCTCCCGGCGGTGGCGAGGGCGCCG
This sequence comes from Curtobacterium sp. MCLR17_036, assembly GCF_003234445.2. Taxonomy (NCBI): domain Bacteria; kingdom Bacillati; phylum Actinomycetota; class Actinomycetes; order Micrococcales; family Microbacteriaceae; genus Curtobacterium; species Curtobacterium sp. MCLR17_036. The sequence goes on from NZ_CP126269.1 coordinate 2,635,936, forward strand.
ACGAGGGCGATGAGTCCGAGCGGCGCGCTGCCGAGGTCGTGCTGCGCGCCCAGGACGAGCGCGAGGACCGTCGCCGGCGCGGGGAGGAGCTGCACCGCGCGGAAGCGGTCCTCCTGCCGGGTGCCGGTGGCCGTCGTGTTCGTCATGGGACCACCTTGACGCACTTCTCGTGTCCGCAGAAGGGGGGACACGTACCCAGAGATGGAGTAGAACGTCTAGTACACGTCAGGCGAGGCTGCGGACCGTCGCCACGGCATCGGCCACCGCGTCGACGACGAGCGGCACGTCGGCTGCCGTGAGCGTCTCGTCGAAGGTCAGCCGGAGGGCGGTGCGGGCGACGTCCTCCGGGATGCCGAGGGCGGTGAGCACGTGCGAGGCGTCGGTGCTCCCGGCCGCGCAGGCGCTCCCCGACGACGACACGACGTCGCGCTGCTCGAGTTCGAGCAGGACCGTCTCGCCGTTGACGCCGGGGAAGCAGAACGACGCGTGCCCCGGCAGCCGGTGCGTACGCGACCCGGTGACGAAGGCCCCGGGGACCGCGGCGAGCACGCCGTCGAGCACGGCGTCGCGGACGCTCGTGGCCGCGGCGGAGGCAGCACCGGCAGCGGAGGACGCCAGCAGGAGCGCCGTCGCCACCGCCACCGCACCGGCGACGTCCTCGGTGCCCGACCGCCGTCCGCGTTCCTGTCCCCCGCCGTGCAGCAGCGGTTCGAGCGGGACGCCGGACCGGACGGCGAGCACGCCGGTGCCCTTCGGCGCGCCGAGCTTGTGGCCGGAGAGCGACACCGCGTCGACCCCGAGCGCGTCGGGTCCGACCGGCAGCCACGGAGCGGACTGCACGGCGTCGGTGTGGAAGCGCGCCCCGACCCCGTGGGCGACCGCGGCGAGCGCCGGGACGTCCTGCACGGTGCCGATCTCGTTGTCGGCGTGCGCGATCGAGACGAGCGTGGTGTCCGGCCGGAGCGCGGCGCGCAGGACCTCCGGGTCGACCCGGCCGTCCGACCCGACCGGCAGCACCGTGACCGCGAAGCCGTGGAACCGCGCGAGGTAGGCGCAGCTCTCCAGCACGGCCTCGTGCTCGATCGCGCTCGTCACGACGTGCCGGCCGCGGGGTGCGGCGAGGGCGATCCCCTTGACGGCGGTGTTCGCCCCCTCGGTGCCGCCGGTGGTGAAGACGACCTCGGCCGGTCGGCAGCCCAGCACCCCGGCGACCGTCGCCCGGGCGTCCGCGAGCCCCCGGGCGGCCTGGTCCCCGACGCCGTGGGTGGAGGACGGGTTGCCGAACGCCCCGGTCAGCCAGGGCCACATCGCCTCGAGCACCTCGCGGCGGACCGGTGTGGTCGCGGCGCGGTCCAGGTAGAACACGGTCAGTCCCGCGCCGGCGCCGCGACCTCGATGTCGAGACCGAGGTCGAGTGCGCGGGCGGAGTGCGTGAGCGCCCCGACGGAGACGACGTCGACCCCGGTGGCGGCGATGGCCGCGACGGTGTCGAGGGAGACCCCGCCGGACGCCTCGACGAGCGCCCGACCGGCGACGATGCCGACCCCGGCCACGAGCTCGTCGGGCGTGAAGTTGTCGAGCATGATCGTGTCGACCCCGGCAGCCACGACGCGTTCGACCTGGTCGAGGCGGTCCACCTCGACCTCGACGTGCACCGTGTGCCCGAGTCGCTCGCGGGCCTGCCGGAGGGCGTCGCCGATCTCGGTGCCCCCGGCCAGCAGCACCGCGAGGTGGTTGTCCTTGGCGAGCACGGCGTCGGACAGCGAGGTGCGGTGGTTGTGGCCACCGCCGCACCGGACGGCGTACCGCTCGAGCGCGCGGAGTCCGGGCGTCGTCTTCCGGGTGTCGACGATCCGCGCGAACGTGCCGGCCGCGGCGGCGACGTACGCTGCGGTGGTCGTCGCGATGCCGGACATCCGCTGCACGAGGTTGAGGGCGACCCGTTCGGCGCGGAGCACGGCGCGCGCCGGACCGGTGACGGTCGCCAGGACGTCCCCCGCGGCGAAGGCGCTGCCGTCGGCGACGTGCACGACGGCGTCGATCGAGGGGTCGACGGCGTGCATGACGGCGACGAAGACCCCGCCACCGCTCAGGACGCCGGGCTCGCGGGCGCCGAGGGTCGCGGTCGCGGTCGCCTCGGCGGGGATGAGCGTCTCGCTCGTGACGTCACCCCAGGGTGCGTCCTCCTCGAGCGCGGTCTCGATCACGCGGCGCAGGGCGTGCGGCGGGACGGTGCCGGGGTCGGTGGTCATGCGGGTACCTCCTGCTGGACGGCGACGGGGACGGGGACGGGGGCGGCCTCGGCGACCCAGGCGTACGAGGCCGGGGCGGTCGGGTCGGTGTCGGGGTGGTCGGTGCGGGCGTGTGCGCCACGGGACTCGGTGCGGGTCTCGGCGGCGCGGGCGACGAGTCGGGCGAGGTCGAGCAGCGCGCGGTCCTCGTGCTCGCGCACGCCGCCGCCGGTCGCCGCGGTGAGCGCGTCGAGGTCGCGTCGCGCGCTCGCCAGCCCGGCGGCGTCGCGGAGCAGTCCGACCCGGTCCGTCATGACGGACTGCACCGCCTGTCGGAGGTCGGCGGTCCCGTCACGGTGATCCGGGCCTCCCGAGCGGTCCGGACCGGGCCCACTCCTGCCGGTGCCGGCGCGCTGCGGAGCCTGCGGAGGCGCGTGACGGCCGACCAGGTGGGGAGCGGCGCGACCCGTGTCGGCCGCTCGGGGCACGGTGGTGACGTGGAGACCGGCGTCGCCGCGCAGGCGGAGCAGGCCGGGTCGCGGCCCGGCGACCGCGTCCGCCGCGCGGACCGCGAAGACGAGTCCTTCGAGCAGGGAGTTCGAGGCGAGTCGGTTCGCGCCGTGCACGCCGGTGCAGGCCGCCTCGCCGACCGCGAGCAGTCCGGGCAGGCTCGTCCGGCCCTCGGCGTCGGTGGCGATGCCGCCCATCGCGTAGTGGGCCGCCGGGGACACCGGCACGCCCTGTCGGGTCCAGTCGAAGCCGGCCGCACGGGTGGCCCGGGTCAGCCCGGGGAAGCGTCCGGTCAGGAAGTCGGCGCCGAGTGCGGTGGCGTCGAGGAGCACGGGTGCGCCGCCCTGGTCGCGCACCGCGGCGGCGATCCCCCGGGCGACGACGTCGCGCGGGGCGAGTTCGGCGTCCGGGTGCACGTCGGTCATGAAGCGGTGGCCGGAGGCGTCGCGGAGCACGGCACCCTCGCCGCGGACGGCCTCGGACACCAACCCGCCACCGGGCACGGCGAGTCGCGTCGGGTGGAACTGCACGAACTCGAGGTCGGCGACGACGGCGCCCGCCCGCCAGGCCGCGGCGACGCCGTCGCCCGTCGCGACGAGCGGATTCGTCGTCTCGCGGTACAGGTGCCCCGCTCCCCCGGAGGCGATGACGACGGTGTCGGCGTCGATCCGCCGCGGGTCGCCGAGCAGGTCGAGGACGTCGACGCCGACGACCGCACCACCGCGGACGACGAGGTCGGTCAGGCTCGTGCGCTCGAGGATCGTCACGTGTCGGCGGTGCAGCGCGTCGATCAGGGTCCGTTCGACGGCGGCGCCCGTCGCGTCGCCGTCGGCGTGCAGCACCCGCCAGCGACCGTGCGCGGCCTCGCGACCGCGGGCGAGGTCGTCGCCGTACCGGTCGAGGGTCGCCGGGTCCGACGAGCGGTCGAAGGGCACCCCGAGGGCGAGCAGGTCGCGGACCCGGGCCGGGCCGTCGGTGCAGAGGACCTCGACGGCGCGGGCGTCGGCGCTGCCGGCCGCCGCGACGTGCGTGTCGGCCTGGTGCAGCGCCGACGTGTCGTCGGCGCCGAGCGCGACCGCGATGCCGCCCTGGGCGTACGCGGTGGCGCCGTCGGCGAGCGCCCCCTTCGTCACGAGCGTGACGTCGTGGGCGGTGCTCGCGCGGATCGCGGCGGTCAGACCGGCGATGCCGGACCCGACGACGACGACGTGCACGGTCGGTCCCCCGCCCGTCAGACCCGCGGCTTCGCCGCGAGCATCCGCTCGAGCGCCACCTTGGCGTCGGCCTGCACGTCGGCGGGGACGACGATCTCGTTGAGGACCTCGCCGCGGACGAGTGCCTCGAGCACCCAGGCGAGGTAGCCCGGGTGGATCCGGTACATCGTCGAGCAGGGGCAGACGACCGGGTCGAGGCAGAAGATCGTGTGCTGCGGGTACTCGGCGGCGAGCCGGTTGACCATGTTGATCTCGGTGCCGATCGCGAACGTGGTCGGCTCGGTGGCCGCGGCGACGGTCTTCCGGATGAGGTCGGTGCTGCCGGCGTGGTCCGCGGCGTCGACGACCGCCATCGGGCACTCCGGGTGCACGATGACCTGCACGCCGGGGTGCTCGCGGCGGGCCTGGTCGATCTGGTCGACCGTGAACCGGCGGTGCACCGAGCAGAAGCCGTGCCACAGGATGACCTCGGCCTCGAGCAGGTCCCGCGCGGTGTTGCCGCCGCCCGGCAGCCGTGGGTTCCACATCGGCATGCGGTCGGTGCTGATGCCCATCGCCTTGGCGGTGTTGCGGCCGAGGTGCTGGTCGGGGAAGAACAGGACGCGCTGCCCGCGCTCGAAGGCCCACTCGAGCACCGTCGCGGCGTTCGACGAGGTGCACACGATGCCGCCGTTGCGGCCGCAGAAGGCCTTGAGGTCGGCGGCGGAGTTCATGTAGGTGACCGGGATCACCGGCACGCGGCCGTCGGCGTCGGGCTCGGTGCCGTAGACCGCGGTCAGCTCGGCCCACGCGGCCTCGACGCTGTCGATGTCGGCCATGTCGGCCATCGAGCAGCCGGCGGCGAGGTTCGGCAGGATGACCCGCTGGTCGTCCCGCGCCAGGATGTCGGCGGTCTCGGCCATGAAGTGCACGCCGCAGAACACGATGGCCTCGGCGTCGGGCTTCGTCAGCGCCGCGTTCGCGAGCTGGAACGAGTCGCCGAGGAAGTCCGCGTGCCGGACAACCTCGTCGCGCTGGTAGAAGTGCCCGAGGACGACGACCCGGTCGCCGAGCGTGGCCTTCGCCCGCTCGATGCGCTCGTGCAGCTCGTCGGTCGGAGCCGTCTTGTACTCGTCGGGCAGGACACCCTGGCGCGGGGCGCTCGTGGGGATGACGTCGGACATCGACGAGCCCGGGCCGTACCCGGGTCGGGCGTCGAAGTCCCAGGTCGGCAGGGCGAGGTCAGGCGTGCAGGTGCTGCCGCCGGCCTGGCCGTTGGAGATGCGTTCGATGGTCGTGGCGATGGACACGGGAGGGTTTCCTATCGGTTCCGCTGCTGGTGCTGATCGGCCCCGGTCTGCAGCGGGCCGTTGTCCGCGTAGGCCAGGTCGGGGTTCGAGCGGTACAGCCGGGCCGGACGGTGCCGGTCCCCGCTCGTGGTCTCGTCGGTCGGCAGGACCGCGTCGGTCTTCTCCACCTGTCGACGGAAGTTCGCGGGGTCGAGCGCTCGGCCGAGCACCGCCTCGTACACGCCGCGGAGCTCGGCGAGGGTGAACCGGTCGCCGAGGAACGCCTGCGCGATCCGCGAGTAGGACATCTTGTTGCGGAGCCGCCACAGGGCGTACTCGACGATGCGGTCGTGGTCGAACGCGAGCGGCGGGTGCTCGTCGGCCAGGAACCACCGGACGTTCCAGTCGTCGGGCACCGAGTTCGCCTCGTCCGGGTGCACGAGGGCCCAGTACACGATCGACACGACCCGCGACGGGGAGCGGTCGACGTCACCGAACGCGTAGAGCTGCTCGAGGTAGCGGGGCTGCACGTTCGTCGTCTCGCGGAGGCGGGCGGCAGCGGAGTCCTCGAGCCCCTCGTCCGGCTGCACCCAGCCGCCGGGCAGTGCCCACGACCCCTCGTACGGCTCGGCCACCCGGCGTACGAGCGGCATCCACAGTGCGGGAGCACCGGTGTCCGGGTGCGGCCGCAGCGCGACGATCACGGTCGAGACCGCGACGCGGATGCCTGCCTGCTCCATCGGACACCTTATGGTCAACATGACCCGAACTGTTCGGGTAGGTGTGACACTATCACCCGTCGTCACGAACCGGAAACACATCGTCACCGGGACGAAAACTCCCGGGGCCCGCGCACGCCTACGGTGAGCGGCATGGCAACGGTGACGAGGATGCACGCGGTCGTGTCGGGGACGGTCCAGGGGGTCGGCTTCCGGTGGTGGACCGCACGGAAGGCGGACGGGCTCGAGCTCGTCGGCTACGCACGGAACCTGTGGGACGGCACCGTCGAGGTCGAGGCCGAAGGCCCCTCGCCCGCGGTCGAGGCGCTCATGGGCTGGTTGCGGACCGGACCGCCGTCGGCGACCGTGACCGACGTCGCACTGCGGCCGGTCGTACCGCACGGCGACGCCGACGGGTTCGCGATCCTGCACTGAGCGGGTCGAGTCGGCACGGGAGCGGAATAATCGAATCCGTTCAGGCGGTTGCCCTGTCTGCGCGGTCCGCGCCCCCTCGTTCCCACCCCTCGTGATCCACCAGGAGCCCCCGCATGACCCAGGCCGTCGATTCCGCCCCGCGCACGGGGAGCGTCTCACCGCCGTCCGCTGCCGAGACCCGTCTGGTGATCGGGCTGCTGCTCGTCTCCGCGTTCGTGGTCATCCTCAACGAGACGATCATGGGCGTGGCGCTGCCGCGGCTGATGGACGACCTGCAGATCAGCGCGGCGACGGGCCAGTGGCTCACCACCGGCTTCCTGCTCACCATGGCGGTCGTCATCCCGATCACCGGGTTCCTGCTGCAGCGCTTCGACACCCGCCCGGTCTTCCTCGCGGCGATGGGCCTGTTCTCGGCCGGCACCCTGATCGCCCTGCTGGCCCCGGGCTTCTCCGTGCTGCTCGTCGGGCGCATCGTGCAGGCGAGCGGGACGGCGATCATGATGCCGCTGCTCATGACGACGGTGCTGACCCTCGTCGACCCGGCTCGCCGCGGTCGCATCATGGGCAACATCTCGATCGTCATCTCGGTGGCCCCGGCCATCGGCCCGACGATCTCCGGCCTCATCCTCAACGCGTTCTCGTGGCGCTGGCTGTTCGGCTTCGTGCTCCCCATCGCGCTCGCGGCCCTGGTGCTCGGCGCGTTCAAGGTGCAGAACGTCTCGACGCCGCGCAAGGCCCCGCTCGACGTCCTGTCCGTCGTGTTGTCGGCCTTCGCGTTCGGCGGCATCGTCTACGGCCTGTCGAGCATCGGCGAGTCGGGATCGACCGGCCTCGCCGTGCCGATCGGCGCGCTCGTCGTCGGTGTGGCGGCCCTCGTGGTGTTCGTCGTCCGACAGACGCGCCTGCAGCGCACCGACAGCGCCCTGCTCGACCTGCGCACGTTCCGCACCCGCGGGTTCACGGTGCCGATCGTCGCGATGGCACTGAGCTTCATGGCGATGTTCGGCACGCTCATCCTGCTGCCGATCTACCTGGAACGCGTCCTCGGTCTCGAGGTCCTCAACGTCGGCCTCCTGCTGCTCCCCGGCGGGCTGCTCATGGGCCTGCTCTCCCCCGTCGTCGGTCGCGTCTACGACCGGTACGGCCCGCGCGTCATGCTCATCCCGGGCTCGGTCATCGTCAGCGCGGTGCTCTGGGCACTCGCGACGGTCGGCACCGACACGAGCGTCTGGTTCGTCCTCGGCGCCCACGTCGTGCTGAGCATCGGCCTGGCCCTGACCTTCACGCCGCTGTTCACCGCGGCGCTCGGCGGCCTGCCGCCGAAGCTGTACTCGCACGGCAGCGCCGTGCTCGGCACCGCCCAGCAGCTCGCCGGCGCGGCCGGCACCGCACTGTTCGTCACGCTGCTCACGATCGGTGCTGCCACCGCGGCGACGGACGCCGGGGCCGATGCCGTGGCGAGCGCGACCGCCTCGGGCGTGCGGACGGCGTTCCTGGTCGGCGCGTTCATCTCGCTCGCCGGGATCGTGGCGTCGCTGTTCGTCCGGCGTCCGGAGGTCCCCGAGGGCGCACCGACGCCCCCGCCCGCGCACTGACGCCCACTGCCCCGCGGGGCCCGCTCCGGAGCCCGGAGCGGGCCCCGCGTGGCATGGTGGGCCCCATGCGGTCGACGTCGAGCGAACTGAACTGGTCCGGCACGGTCACCTACGGGGCCGAACGAGTGCTGCGACCGCGCTCCGTCGACGAGGCCGCCGAGATCGTCGCCGCGAACCGCCGCGTGCACGGGCTCGGCACGCGGCACTCGTTCAACGACGTCGCGGACGCGCCCGGCGTGCTGCTCGACCTGACCGGGATCCCGACGGACCTCGTCGTCGATCCGAACGCACGGACCGCCACCGTCGGCGCCGGCACCCGGTACGGGACGGTCGCTCCGGACATCGACCGCACCGGGTTCGCCCTGCACAACATGGGCTCGCTGCCGCACATCTCGGTCGGCGGCGCCACGGCCACGGGCACCCACGGGTCCGGGACGGCCCTCGGATCGCTGACGACGGCCGTCCGTGCGCTCGAGCTGCTCGGTCCGGACGGCACCCCGCGCACCGTCAGCCGCGGCGACCCGGGGTTCGACGGCGCGGTCCTGCACCTCGGGTTGACCGGCATCGTCACGCGGGTGACGCTCGATGTCGAGCCGTCCTGGCGGATGCGGCAGGACACCTACGGCCCGCTCCCCTGGCGGACCTTCCTGGACCACGTCGCCGAGGTCCACGCGGCCGGCACCTCGGTCTGCACGTACACGGTGTTCGGCGACGAGGTGCGCGAGGTCCTGGTGAAGACCCGGGTGCCGGCGGGCGCCGACGACGTCACGGTCCCCGACGAGCTGTTCGGCGCCCCGCGGCTGCCCGGCTCCCCCGGCGACGGCCACCACACCGCCCGCGACGGGTCCGTCGGACCGTGGTGGGACCGCCTGCCGCACTTCCCGATCGAGTCGGTGCCGAGCCACGGCTCCGAGGTGCAGAGCGAGCACTTCGTCCCGCTCCGGCACGCCGCCGCACTCGACGCACTGCGCGGGCTCGCCGACCGGATCCAGCCGCACCTGCACGTCTGCGAACTGCGGACGACGGCCGCCGACGACCTGTGGCTCAGCCCGACCCAGGGCGAGGACGTCCTGTGCATCGCGTTCACCTGGCAGAAGCACCCGGACGAGGTCGCGGCGCTCCTGCCCGACCTCGAGGCGCGGCTCGCGCCGTTCGACGGCCGGCCGCACTGGGGCAAGATGAGCTCGCTCGACCGCGACGCGGTCGCCGCGCTGTACCCGCGACTGCCGGAGTTCCGCGACCTCGTCGCGCGCGCCGACCCGGACCGGACGTTCGCATCCGCGTTCGGCGAGCGGGTGCTCGGGACCTGAACCGGGCCTCCCGGCCGCGCAGCCTGCTGGCCTGCGGAACGCGGGTTCCACGTCGGAGCCGTCCGGGAGGCCCGGTGCCGGTCCGCCAGGCCGGTCACCGCAGGCGGGTGACCACCTTCGCGTCCCCGTCCCAGTGGCGGAGACCGCCCACCGTGAGCACCTCGGGCAGGGGTGCGTCGGCCGTGAGGACCCGGAGCGCCGCGGGCAGGTCGACGTCGCGGATGCGACGGGCGAGGGTGACGTGCGGCGCCCAGCGGCCCGGCAGCGACGAGTCGGTCGATCCCGGAGCGGCGGCGTCGACCGCGCGGTGGAAGCGTGCGAGCGGCCCGTCGACGACCACACCGAGCCCGAGCACGTGCCGCCCGGGCCCGGCGGGGAAGAGCAGGACGCCGGCGACGCGCAGGGCCCCGGGCACCGGGGCGTCGAGGTCCGTCGGCACGGGCAGGGCCTCGCCCGCCACGAGGGTGACGTGCGGGTCGTTCGTGCCCGAGTGTCCGAGGCTCGGCAGCTCCGCGGCGACCAGGGTCTGCCAGAGCGCCCGGACGGCTGCGTCCGAGGGACCGTCGAGGACGAGTTCGATGCTGCGCACCCGTCCGAGTCTGCCCGGGCCGGCTGCGTGTAACACGGCGGAACGCAAGTCGCACCGCGCCCGTGGTCCGGCCACACTCGACTGCACGCCGCGGACCACCGCGGTGTCCCCGCAGCATCCCCCACGAGGAGCACCAGCATGTCCGCAGCACCCGTCCTGCCCGAGAAGCCGAAGGGCAAGCGCCCGATCGGCTGGATCGTCGCCGCAGCGGTCGTCGTCGTCGCGATCGTCGTCGCCGTCGTGGTCGCCGCCGTCCGTTCCGGGGGCGACGAGGGTGGCGCTGCTGCCGGCGACGCCGCCCCGGAGACCGTCACGATCGGTGTCGCGGACAAGTCGCTGTCCTACTGGAGCACGTACACGAAGCTCGCGAAGGAGAAGCTCAACGTCACCGTCGAGCTGACGAACTTCGCGGACTACTCGCTGCCGAACCCCGCGCTGAAGGACGGCCAGGTCGACCTCAACCAGTTCCAGCACATCCAGTACCTGGCGGACTACAACGTCACCTCGGACGACGACCTGCAGCCGATCGGCTCGACCGCCGTCTACCCGCTGCCGCTGTACTCGACGAAGTACGACGAGCCCTCCGACCTGCCCGCGAACGCGAAGGTCGCGATCCCGAACGACTCGATCAACCAGGCGCGCGCGCTGCTCATCCTGCAGGCAGCGGACCTCGTCACGCTGAAGGACGGCGGTTCGGCGTTCTCCACCACCGCGGACATCGAGACGAAGAAGGTCGACATCCAGCCGCTCGAGGCCTCGCAGACCGCGAACGCGCTGCAGCAGGGCTCCGTCGCCGCCGCCGTCGTGAACAACAACTTCGCGACCGCCGCGGGCCTGCCGATCTCGGACGCGATCTACCAGGACGACCCCTCGAGCGCGAGCGCCGCCCCGTACGTGAACGTCTTCGCCGCCCGCGACGAGGACAAGGACGACAAGACCTACCTCGCCCTGGCGGAGCTGTTCCAGGACGAGTCCGTGCAGAAGGCCTTCGCGAAGGACCTGCCCGAGGCCGTCTCCCGCGACGAGAGCGCCTCGGAGCTGCAGGCCGAGCTCGCGAAGGTCGAGCAGGACGCGAAGGCGGCCAAGCAGTAGTGCCGGTCCTCGTCGAACTCCGCGGCGTCTCGAAGCTCTACCGCCGCGCCGACACCGGCGAGACCGTGGTGGCCGTCGAGGACGTCTCCCTGGACGTGCACCAGGGAGAGGTCCTCGGCGTCATCGGGTACTCCGGTGCCGGCAAGTCCACCCTCGTCCGGCTGGTGAACGCCCTCGAGCTCCCCTCGTCGGGCTCGGTCACCGTCGCCGGGCAGGAGCTCACCGCCCTGCCGGAGCGAGACCGCCGACAGGCCCGCCGGAAGATCGGGATGATCTTCCAGCAGTTCAACCTGTTCCGGTCCCGCACCATCGCCGGCAACGTCGCGTACCCGCTCAAGGTCGCCGGTGTCCCGAAGGCCGAGCGCGACCGACGCGTCGCCGAACTGCTCGACTTCGTCGGGCTCCTCGACCGCGCCCACGCCTACCCGGAGCAGCTCTCCGGCGGGCAGAAGCAGCGCGTCGGCATCGCCCGGGCACTCGCGGCCTCGCCGGACCTGCTGCTCGCCGACGAGGCGACGAGCGCCCTCGACCCGGACACCACCTCCGAGGTCCTCGGGCTGCTCCGCCGCGTGAACCAGGAGCTCGGCGTCACCATCATCGTCATCACCCACGAGATGGACGCCGTCCGGCAGATCGCCGACCGGGTCGTCGTGATGGAACGGGGACGCGTCGTCGAGGTCGGGGACGTCTACGACGTCTTCTCATCGCCGCAGACGCCGGCGGCGCAGCGGTTCGTCCGCACCGCCCTGCACGACCGGCCCTCCGTCGACACGCTCACCCGCCTGCGCGAACGCCACCCGGGCCGCCTGGTGACGGTGCAGATCACCGACGAGGCCGGGCTGCAGAACCGCATCGACAGTGCTTTCCGGTCCGCCGGGGTCAGCGCCGAGCTCGTCTACGGCGGGGTCGGCGAGATCCGCGAGCGCCGGATCGGTTCGCTCACGTACGAGCTGACGGCCGACGAGCCGGCGGCCGTCGACCGGGCCGTCGCCGCCCTGCGCGCCGACGGGGTCACGACCGACGAGGAGGCAGCCGCGTGAACAACTCGTTCCAGAGCGTGATCGACACGTTCGACGTCTTCCTGGCGGCGACGCGCGACACCATCGTGATGTCGCTCGTGTCGCTCGTCATCGCCGGCGTCATCGGCCTGGCCCTCGGCCTGCTGCTCTACGCGACCCGGCCGGGCAACCTGCTCGGCAACCGCACCGCGTACACCGTCATCAACGTCGTCGTGAACCTGGTCCGGCCGATCCCGTTCGTGATCTTCCTCGCCGCGATCGCCCCGCTGTCGCGCGTCGTGGTGCAGACCACGATCGGCGTGCCCGCGGTGACGTTCGCGATCTCGCTGGCCGCGGCCTTCGCGGTGTCGCGCATCGTCGAGCAGAACCTGCTCGCGGTGGACCCCGGCGTCGTCGAGGCGGCTCGGGCATCGGGCGCGCACCCGGTCTCGATCCTGCTGACGGTGCTCATCCCCGAGGGCCTCGGCCCGCTCATCCTCGGCTACACGTTCATCTACATCGGCATCGTCGACATGACGGCGCAGGGTGCGTTGGTCGGCGGCGGCGGTCTCGGCGAGTACGCGATCACCTACGGCTCGCAGCGCTACGACTGGTGGATCGTCTACGTCTCGGTGGCGGCGATCGTCGTCATCGTGCAGCTCGGCCAGTTCGTCGGCAACCGTCTGGCCCGCGCGACCTTGCGGCGCTGACGCGGGCGCGCGGCCGGGCCGTGCGGCCAGGGCGGTGCAGCGGCCGGCGCGGGCGGCGCCGAGGTCGCGCGAAGTGCCGTTCCCGGCCCGGGCACGCGGCAGGAGATGCGACCTCGGCACACCACGTGCGGCATGTCCTGCTGCCTCGGCACCGAGGTCGTGCGGCCGGGTCGTGCGGCGCCGGGGCCGTACGGCGACGGGCCGGGCGGCGCCGGGCCGGGCGGCGCCGGGCCGGGCGGCGCCGGGCCGGGCGGCGCCGGGCCGGGCGGCGCCGAGGTCGCGCGAAGTGCCGTTCCCGGCCCGTGCAGGCGGCAAGAGGTGCGACCTCGGCACACCACGCGCGGCATGTCCTGCTGCCTCGGCCCACGCTCTGGACGCGACCGCCTGGAGGCCCGGTGCCGGTCCACGAGACCGGCACCGGGCCTCCTTTCCGACGCCGGGCGCGGGGCGCGAGCGCCCGAGATCGCACTTCGTCCCGCCTCCCGGAGCCGGTACCGGAACGGAGTGCGACCTCAGGGACGCCGGGCGCGGGGCGCGGCAGGCCGAGATCGCAGTCCGGCCCGCGTCCCAGGGCGGGAAACGGGCCGGAGTGCGATCTCAGGGGCGCCGGCGTCAGGCGGCCGGGGACTCGATCGTGACGACGGTGCCGGTCTCGCCGGGGTGCTCGTAGTGCGCGCGGACCAGGATCGGACGGTGGTCCGAGATGCCTGCGGGCAGGGTCTCGACCCCCGCGATGTGCAGGCCGACGCTCGTCGCGAAGTCGAAGTGGCCGGTGAACTTGCGGTAGCGCAGGTAGGTCGGCTGGTCGGAGAGCGACAGCGCGAAGCCGTGCTGCTCGATCTTGCGGCGCAGGTTCGTCTGGAACCACGGATAGTTGAAGTCGCCGACCATGACCGCGGGGACGTCCTTCGCCAGGTCGCGGAGGAACTGGTGCGCCGCCTCGATCTGCTTGCGGCGCAGGGAGTTCGTCGCGGTCAGCGGCGAGGCGTGGAACGACGCGACGACGACCTCGGCGTCGGCCTCGGTGTCGCGCAGGTGCATCGCGATGAGCCGCTCGTGCGCGGGGGCGAGCACCCGGTCGTGCAGGGACTTCTGCAGCGAGTGGATGCTGAAGTCCTGCACCTCGAAGCGGTCGTCGCGCTTGTAGATGGCCAGGCCGAGGCGGTTCGTCCGGGTGGACGCGGCGAGCGACAGGCCGCCGATGGACGGGGCCAGGTCGTTGCTGTCGCACTCCTGGACGCAGAGGACGTCGGCCTCGGAGGACTCGGCCAACGCGGCGAGCTCGCTGTTCGCGGTGTGCTCGCGCAGGTTGTAGCTGACGACACGGAGGGATGTCGGCTGCACGGGCTCGTCGGTTGCCGTCGTGCTCTGCTGATCTGGCGCGGCCATGCTGCCTTCCTGTCCGGGTGGTCCGGTCACCCTGCCGCGGCAACCGTACTCGGGGTCCACAAACAGTTGCTGAGACTGTAACGCCTGCCGGCGTCCCTCGGAGCGACCGCGTCGGAAACGGACACCGGCCGGTTCAGGCCCGGACGCGGCGTGCCGGGCGGACGGTCTCCCCCGCTGTACGACTCATCAGGACCCCCTCGGCGCATGCGACGGCGAGGAGCACGGCGATCACCCAGAAGGCGACGGCGTAGGGGCCGTCACCGCCGAGCCCGCCGGCGGCCCGGATGACGACGGCGGCGACCGCGACCCCGAAGCCGGCGGCGGTCTGCTGCAGCGTCGAGGACAGCGTGTTGGCGGGGGTCATGTCGGCCTGCTCGACGTCGGCGAAGGCGATCGTGTTGTACGCGGTGAACCCGACCGAGCGTGCGGCGCCGCTCACCACGAGCAGCACGGCGAGCAGCCAGAACGGGGTGTCCTCGGTCATGAACGCCATCGCGACGACGGTGAGGGCCGCGACGGCCGACGACACGATGATCACCGGCCGGTAGCCGAACCAGCGCAGGAACGGGGTGGTCATCGGCTTGATGCCGAGGTTGCCGACGAAGACCCAGAGCACCGCCGACCCGGCGAGCACGGCGCTCCACCCCCAGGCGTCCTGGAACAGCAGGGGCAGCACGAACGGCACCGCCGAGACGGCCAGGCGGAACAGGCTGCCGCCGGCGTGCGACACCCGGAAGGTCTCGAGCCGGAAGGCATCGAGCCCCATGATCGGGTGCGGCGCCCGACGGAAGTGGCGGATCGCGAACCAGGTGCACACGGCGCCGACGATCCCGGACACCACGACGGCGGCGACCGGGATCGTGTCGAGGGCGAGCAGCGACGCCATCACCACGAGCGAGCCGAGCCCGAAGCAGGCGAGCAGGGACCCGAACCAGTCGAACGGCACCCGCTGCGCCGTGCGTTCCTGCGGTACGAGCACGAGCGCCGCGACGAACGCGACGACGCCGAGCGGGATGTTGACGAGGAAGATCCAGTGCCACGACAGGGTGTCGACGAGCACGCCGCCGACGAACGGGGCGATGATCGGCGCGGCGAGGGCCGGCCAGGTGAGGATCGCGATCGCGGTCACGAGCTGCTCGCGTCCGGCGCTGCGGAGCACCACGAGCCGGCCGACGGGCACCATGAGCGCCCCACCGAGCCCCTGCAGGATCCGCCACAGGGTCAGGTCGACGAGCCCGGTCGACATCGCGCAGAGTGCCGAGGCGACGGTGAACAGGGCGATCGCGCCGGCGAACACCGTGCGGGACCCGACGCGGTCGGTCAGCCAACCGGAGACGGGGATGAACACCGCGAGCGTGACGAGGTACGCCGTGATGGCGACGCCGACCGCCGCGGAGTCGACCCCGAGGTCGCGCCCCATCGCCGGGGCGGCGGTCGCCAGGATCGTGCCGTCGAGGAGCTCCATGAAGAAGGTCCCCGCGACGAGCACGGCGACCGCCGTGCTGCCGGCCCGTCGCCGGCTGGGCGTCGATGTCGTCGTCGTCATGTCACAGGCGATCGTATGCCCGCACCGGAGCACCCCGGCCGCTCTCCGTTCTGCGTTGCAGAATGGTCGGGGTGTGGGCGTTGTCGGGGACACGGGGACCCGGCGAGGCTGGCACGACCAGCACCCGCTGGCACGCACCAGCACCAGCTGGCACGCACCAGCACCAGCACCAGCACCCGCACCAGCACGAGGAGGCCCGATGACGAAGCACGTGCTCGACGACGTCCTGCTGCCCGCGATGACGCTCCGCGAGTCGGCGCTCGCCGCGAACGCCGCCGTGATGCAGGCGTACGTGGACCGCCACGGCCTGCTCTTCGCCCCGCACATGAAGACGCACATGGCGCCGGCGCTCGCCCGACGGCAGATCGACCTCGGCGCGTGGGGCGTCACCGTCGCCTCCGTGCAGCAGGCGCTCGTCGCGTGGCGCCACGGCATCCACCGCCTGTTCATCGCGAACGAGGTCCTCGACCCCGCCGGCCTCGCCTGGATCGCCGGCCGGCGCGCCGAGGACCCGGAGGCCGACGTGCTCTTCCAGGTCGACTCCGCGGCCGGGGTCGCAGCGGCGGCCGAGCACGGCGCGCTCCCGGTGCTCGTCGAGATCGGGTTCCCCGGGGGCCGCACGGGCGTGCGCTCCCCCGAGGCCGGTGTCGCCCTGGCCCGCACCGCACGCGACGCGGGCCTCGACGTCCGCGGCGTCACCGGCTACGAGGGCGGCCTGCCCGGTCCCGACGAGGCCCGCGAGTACGTCCGCGGCGTGCTCGGCGCGACCGAGGCGGTCCGCTCGCTCGTCACGGCTCCCCGCACCCTGCTCGGCATGGGCGGCAGCGCCTGGTTCGACGCCGTCGTCGACGCGGTCACCGATCGCCCCGACGACGTCGACGTGCTGCTGCGGTCCGGCGCCTCGCTCACCCACGACGACGGCTTCTACGCCGAGCGCACGCCCTTCGGGCGGCACCCGGAGGAAGGCCGGCTCGAGTCCGCGATCCGGGTCTGGGGCCGGGTCACCTCGACCCCCGAGGCCGGCCTGGCCATCGTGGCCGTCGGCAAGCGGGACATCAGCTTCGACGAGGGACTGCCGGTCGTGCGCGAGCTCCGGCCGGGAGGCACGGCGCACGCCCGCCCCGTCGCCCCCGCCCCCGGGTCGGTCACCGTCGCCCGCCTCGACGACCAGCACTGCTACCTGCGGCTGACGGACGGGGCGCCGGCGATCACGCCGGGTGACGTGGTCGTCTTCGGCATCTCCCACCCCTGCACGGTGTTCGACAAGTGGCGACGGGTGCTCGTCCTCGCCGACGACGACACGGTGACGGACACCATCGAGACGGAGTTCCGGTGACGACGACGCCCGACGTCCCCGTGCGCAACGCCGCGCTGTCGCTCCGGCGCGGGCTGCGCCTGCTGGACTGCATCGCCGACCGCACCCGGAACGGCGAGGTCTCGGTCAGCCTCGGCGCCCTCGCCGACGAACTCGGCACCTCGAAGTCGACCGTGCTCCGCCTGACCGCGCCGATGGTCGAGACCGACCTGCTCCGACGCACCGCCGACACCGGGTTCACGCTCGGGCTCGGCGCGCTGCTGCTCGGCCAGAGCTACCTCGAGGGCATCGACCTCCGGGCCGCCGCCGCACCGTTCCTCCGGCGCACCGCGGAGCAGACGGGTCTGACCTGCCACCTGGTCGTCCCGGACGGCACCGACATCGTGTACGTCGACAAGGTCGAGACCCGCGGGACCGTGCGGATGGGGTCCCGCATCGGCAACCGCCTGCCGATGCGCAACACCGCCTCCGGCAAGGCGATCGTGGCATTCGGCGAGCTGGACCTGCTCGCCCGGGTGCTCGCCGAGCCCGCTCGGGCGATGACCGACCACACGATCACCGACGACGAGCGCTGGCGGCACGAGGTCGAGCGGACCCACGCGCGCGGCTACGGCGTCGACGACCGCGAGAACGAACCGGACATCCGGTGCGTCGCGGCGCCGGTCCTCGACCACGCCAACCAGGTGGTCGGCGCAATGAGCATCTCGGGGCTCGCGTCGCGCTTCCCCGCCGCCGCGGTCCGCGAGCTCGGGGCGGGCGTGGTCCGCACCGCCCACGAGATCTCCGTCGCCCTCGGTTCGTCCTCGGCGCAGCTCGCCCTGACGAGGTCCGCACGGTGACCGGCCGCGTCGTCACCGTCGGCGAGACCATGCTGCTGCTGAGCGGGCAGGCCGTCGGCGCCGTGCCCGACCTCGACGCGATGCGGATCGACACGGGCGGCGCCGAGAGCAACGTCGCGATCGGGCTCGTCCGCGCCGGCGTCCCGACGACCTGGGTCGGCCGCGTCGGCACCGACCCCGCGGGCGACCGCGTCGTCGCCGACGTGCGCGGCGCCGGGGTCGACGTCGTCGCCGTGCCGGACCCGGAGCACTCGACCGGGCTCATGATGAAGGAACGGCTCACCGACGGCCGGACGCGGGTGACGTACCACCGCCGTGGCTCGGCGGGCTCGGCACTCGTCCCGACGGACGTGCCCGCGAGCATCGTCGAGCAGGCTGCGCTCGTGCACCTGACCGGCATCACGGTGGCCCTGTCGGACACGGCGCGGGCGACCGTCGACGCGGTGCTCGACCGCGCCGCTGCCGCCGGCGTCCCGGTGTCGTTCGACGTCAACCACCGCTCGAAGCTCATCGACGAGGAACGGGCCCGTGCCAGCTACCGACACGTCGTCGCCCGGTCGGCCGTGGTGTTCGCCGGCGACGACGAGGCCCGGCTGGTCCTCGGTCGCGACGAGCGCCCGGACGACGAAGAAGCCCTCGCGCACGACCTCGCCGCACTCGCCGACGGCACGGCCGTCGTGAAGCTCGGCTCCCGCGGCGCGGTCGCCTCGGTCAACGGCGTCCTGCACCGGCGGGCCGCGACACCCGTCCGCGTCGTCGACCCCGTCGGCGCCGGCGACGCGTTCGTGGCCGGCTGGCTCGCCGCGGTGCTCACCGGCACGGACGCCACCACCGCGCTCGACCGTGCGGCCGACGCCGGTGCGCTCGCCTGCAGCGTGGCGAGCGACTGGGGCCGACCGGACCCCGACGCCCTGGTCACCGTCGAGGACGCCCCCGACACCGACCACACCGTGCACGACCGGGTGGACCGCTGATGGTCGCGCCCCCGAACCGAGAGGCCCCCGTGACCGAGACGTCGCCCGCCGCAGCACCGCCCCGCCACCGCCACGAGGCCGGCCCCGCGATCGCGATCCTCCGCGGCGGGACGGGCGAGCACCTGGAGGACGTCATCGGCGTGCTCGTCGAGTCCGGGGTCCGCGCGATCGAGATCACCACGAACACGCCGCGCTGGCGCGAGGGCATCGCCTGGGCCACCGAGCAGTACGGCCGGTCGGCGGCGATCGGGGTCGGGACCGTCCTCGAACCGAGACAGCTCGACGAGGCGGCAGCGGCCGGGGCGTCCTTCGCGGTCAGCCCGCACACCGACCCCGCGATCGGGCACCGGGCCCACGAGCGCGGTCTCGGCTGGTACCCCGGTGCCGCCACCCCGACCGAGATCGTCACGGCCTGGCAGCACGGCGCCCGCGCCGTGAAGGTCTTCCCGGCCGCGCAGCTCGGCGGGCCGGGGTTCCTCAAGCAGGTGCTCGCCCCGCTCGACTTCGTCGACGTCATCCCCACCGGCGGCATCGGGGTGGACGACGCCGCCGACTACCTGGCAGCGGGGGCCGTCGCGGTCGGCCTCGGCTCGCCGCTCGTCGGCGACGCCCTGCGCGACGGCGACCTCGACGCCCTCCGCGCCCGGGCCGGACGACTCGTCGCGGCGCTGCACCGATGACGGCGACGACGACACCGGTGCACCTGGCCGGCGGGTCCGTCATCGGCGACGACGGCGCGTTCCGTCGGGCGGACGTCCTCGTCGTCGACGGCGCGATCGCCGCCGTGGGTGCGCGGCTGGACGTCCCCGAGCACGCCGAGGTCGTCGACTGCACGGGCCGCGTGGTCATGCCGGGCTTCGTCGACGCCCACTCGCACGCGGGGTCGCTCGTGTTCGACGACGGGGTCCAGCTCGCGCTCCTCCGCCAGGGCGTGACGACGATCATCACCGGTCAGGACGGCGTCGGCCCGGCGCCGGGCGACGGGTCGTACGCCGCCCGGTACTTCGCGGCGATCGACGGGCCACACCCGACGTACCGCGGCGACGGCGTGGCCGGGCTGCTGGCCACCTACGACGGCACCACCGCGATCAACGTGGCGACGCTCGTCCCCGCGGGCACCGTCCGACACGAGGTGATGGGCGACCAGCAGGGGCCGGCCGACCGCAGCCAGCTCGACGCGATGCGTGCCCTCGTGCGACAGGGCACGGCCGACGGCGCCGTCGGTCTCGCCACCGGCCTCGACTACGTGCCCGGACTCTTCGCCGGCACCGACGAGATCGCCGAGCTCGCCGCCGAGGCGGCACCGGCCGGGGTCCCCTACGTCACCCACATGCGCGGCGGGTACGAGACGAACGCGGCAGCGGGCATCGACGAGATCGTCGCCATCGCCGGCACGGCGGGCGGCAGTGCTCACATCTCGCACCTGCACGCGCCGGTGGAGCTCGCGCTCGCCGAACTCGACCGCGCTGCCGACCGGGGCGTCGCGCTGTCCTTCGACGCCTACCCGTACTCGCGCGGCTGCACGATCCTGTCGATGCTGCTCCTGCCCGCCGAACTCGCCCGCCCCGGCACCGAGGACCTGGCCCGGGCGCTCGACACCACCGGGGGTCGCGAGCAGATCCGGGCCGCGGTGCTCGACCGGGTGCTCGGTCGAGCGGACCTCGGCACCGGGTGGGCGGACCAGATCACGCTCTCCCACGTGCCGGCCGCCGAGTTCCACGCGCTGCAGGGACGGACCCTCGCCGAGGCCGCCGACGCCACCGGGACCGACCCGGTCGACCTCGCGCTCGACGTCCTGGTCGACTCCGACCTGCAGGTCACCGTCGTCATGCGCGTGCCGCGTCCCCGCACCCCCGCGCAGCTCGCGGGACTCTTCCGCCACGACGGCCACACCGGCGGGTCGGACGGCATCTTCGTCGGCACGCACCCGCACCCGCGGGCGTACGGCACGTTCGCGCGCTACCTCGGCGAGTACGCCCGCGCCGGCCTGCTGTCCTGGGCCGCGGTGCAGCAGCACCTGTCCACCCGGTCGGCGGAGCGGTTCGGCCTCGGCCGCCGGGGCGTCGTCGCGCCGGGGTGGACGGCCGACCTCGTCGTCGTCGACCCCGAGCGCGTCGCCGCACGGTCGACCTACACCGAGCCGATGCGCGTGGCCGAGGGCATCGACGACGTCCTGGTGGCGGGCGTCCCGGTCCTGCGCGACGGAGCCCTGACGCACGCGACGCCCGGAGCCGGTCTCCGACGGACGACCGCCTGACGAACCGCGCCCCCGTGCGGTCGTCGCACCCCGACTCCTCGGGGCGCGATGACCGCACGGGGGCGCGCTCGTGCGGGCTCCGGCGGGTCGGCGGGTCGGCGCGTCGGCGGGCCGAGCGGACGTGCCGGGTGCGGGCCTACTCGGCCGCGGGCAGCACCGCGACGACGTCGATCTCGACCAGGATGTTCGCCAGGTGCGACTGCACGGTGGTCCGGACGGGGTAGGGCTGCGAGAAGTGCTTGGCGTACTCCTCGTTGAAGGCCGGGAAGTCGCGGTCGGAGTGCTCGAGGTGCACGGTCGCCTTGACGACGTCGTCGAGGGTGGCGCCGTGCTCCGCCAGCACCGCGGCCACGTTCGCGAGCACCTGCGCGGTCTGGCCGGCCACGTCGTCCGCGATCGCGCCGGTCGACGGGTCCTGCGGGCCGAAGCCGGCGGTGTAGATGAAGCCGTTGGCGACGATGCCCTGACTGTAGGGGCCGGCGGGCTTCGGGGCGTTGTCGGTCACGATGGCGGTCTTCGGCACGGTGGCTCCTCGTCAGTCGGTGGATGAGGACTCCAGGCTAGGCGGGGGGTCTGCTCGGGAGCCGACCACGGGACGGACGCGTTCCGGCATGCAGAACGCGGGGCGGGCCTCCCGTCCGGCGCCAGCACGCTCGCGCGTTCCGAGGGGACCACGCGGGTCGACCGGCTAGCCTGTCCCGGTGCCGACCCCGATGCCCGCCCACCGAGGAGCCCGCGCGTGAGCCGCGTGGACGGCGACGCTGTCGCCGTCGCGCCCGGACGCCGTCGGGTGCTCGACACCGTGGCGTCCTTACCGGCGTGGGCCGCGGTCCTGCTCGTGTGGACCGGCGGGCGTCTGCTCTCGACGCTCTGGTTGGCGCTCGCGTACCCGTTGGTGGGTCGCGCGCTGCCGGAGAACGCGATCTGGGGCAACGGTGACGGGTTCGGGGCGTTCCTGACGGCGTGGGACGGGCAGTACTACGAACAGATCTCGCTGCACGGCTACCCCACCGCGCTGCCGGTCGACGCCGCCGGGAACGTCGCGCAGAACGCCTGGGCGTTCCTGCCCGCCTTCCCGTTCACGATCCGGATGCTGACCGCCTCGACCGGGGTCCCCTTCACCATCGGTGCACCGATCGTCGCCCTGGTGGCCGGGCTGGTCGCCGCGTTCCTGCTGCACCGGTTGGTCCGCGACCGTGCGGGGCACGCCGCCGCCATGTGGGCCGTCTTCTTCTTCACCTGCGGGCCGCTGTCGTTCCTGCTGCAGGTGGGCTACGCGGAGAGCATGTTCCTCGCGCTGTCGTTCGGGGCGCTGCTCGCGCTCGAACGTCGCCGGTACGGGTTGCTCACGCTGCTCGGGGTCGTCGCGGCCTTCACGCGGCCCGGGGCTCTCGCCATCCCGCTCGTCCTCGGGGTCGTCGCGCTGATCCGCTGGGTCCGCGCGCGGCGGTCGGACGGACGGGTCCTCGACACCTTCCCGTTGCGCGAGCAGGTCCGGGTGGTCGCCGCGGGCCTGGCGATGGGTGCCGCCGGGCTGGCCTGGCCGGTCATCGCCTCGCACGTGACCGGGATGCCGAACGCCTACCTCGAGACCGAGATGTCGTGGTGGGTGAACTTCATCGGACGCGTGGACTTCGTGCCGATGACCCCGTGGTTCCTCATCGCGTCGCGGTGGCTCGGCGTCGGGGGCGTGCTCATCGTGCTGTTCCTGCTCGTCGGCTACCCGGTGTGGCTGCTCCGCCGGTCGACGCTGCGCCTCGGCCAGACGACCGTGCTCTACTCGGCGGCCTACGCGCTGTACGTGTTCGCGGTCTCGCTGCCGATGGCCTCCACGCCCCGCCTGCTCATGCCCCTGGCGCCGCTGTTCGGCTCGCCGGAGCTGGTCGCGCGGCCCTGGATGCGTCGCACCTTCGTCACCGCGGCACTGGCCGGGCAACCCGTGCTCGTCGCGGTGCTCTGGCTGCTCGGGCCCCCGTAGGCAGGGGTTGCTGTGCGGGCATGGGTGCGCCGGACCCGTGCGGATGCGGAACGACGAGATCGCTGTCGCACGACATCGATCTCGTCGTTCCGCGTCTGGCCGGCCGGTGTAGCGCTGGGTGGTCAGCGCTCGGAGGTCCTTGCTCGGGTCAGAGCTCGACGGTGCCGTGGTCGCCGGTGTCCGGCTGGCTCTGCTTGCCGATCGCGGCCTTGAACATCTGCACGAGGCTGCCGACCGGACCGGTGTCCTGCGTCCAGTACTCGACCGAGACACCCTCGACGGTGAGGAGTCGGATCGACGGGTCCTGCCGCCCCTCGGGGAACCAGGCCTCGGCGAACGGTGACCACAGCTCGTCGACGACCGAGTCGTCCTGCGTGACCGTGGCGGTGCCGGCGATCGAGAGGTAGCCGCCCTGCGACTCGATGGCGACGTTGACGTGCGGGTTGCGGGCGATGTCCTCGACCTTCTCGCTGCCGTCCTGCACCAGGAACCGCAGCGTCCCGTGGAAGGTCTTGTCCTGCACGGCGAGGGGGCGGGCGTGCAGGTGCCCGTCCTCGCTCACGGTGGTGAGCAGTGCGGTGTGGGCCCCGTGGACGATGTCCGAGATGGCGGCGCGCTGGTCGGTCTGCGTGTCGGTCATGATGCTCCTTTGCGTCGTGCGCCCCGCCGTGCCCGAGGGCTGACGGAGCCGAACCGTTGCGTCCAGTGTGCCCCTCAGCGGGCGGGTGTGTCTGGGGGCGGGCGCGGGGGCGCGGGGTGGGGGGGCGCGCGGCGGGGGCGCTTTCGCGCGTGGGAAGTCGGATCGCGCGTAGGAGGCCCGAACGAACGACCCCCTACGCGCGAAACCGCCTCCCACACCACACGCGATGGGACAGAACGACGACGGGCACGACCTCGTGGCGGAGCGACCGCCCGGACACCACGGTCAGCCGGGCCCGGTCGGCGCGGGCGCTGAGCAGTTCTGCGCACGGGAAGACGAACCGCGCGTGGGAAGCCGGAACGAACGACCCCCTACGCGCGAAACCGCTTCCCACACCACACGCGATGGGACAGAACGGCCACGGGCACGACCTCGTGGCGGAGCGACCGCCCGGACACCACGGTCAGCCGGGCCCGGCCGGCGCCGGCGGTGGGCAGTCCCGCGCACGGGAAGGCGAACCGCGGGTGGGAAGCCCGAACGAACGACCCCCTTCGCGCGGAACCGCTTCCGACACCACACGCGATGGGACAGAACGCACCCCACTCGACAGGTCACAGAGTCCGCGGCCGCCCGCGGGGTCAGGCCGGCTCGCGGATCGTGGTCTCGACGTCGACCACCTGCGGGATCCTCGGCATCGAGGCGAAGCCGAACGCGACGGGCGGGTCGAGCGGGGCGAGCGACCCGAGCGACTCCCCCGCCCAGGTGCCGCGGACGCCGGTGACGTCGTGCGCCCCGGTCACGCCGTAGTACTCGCGGCGGCCGTTGCCCGCCGAGCCGGCCGTGCCGGATCCGGGGGCGACGAGTCGGGCAACGGGGTCGATCGCGGCGAGCCACCGGGGGTCGCGGGCGATCGGCTTCGGGACGATGCGGAGCAGCCTGCCGAGCGGGGAGATCGCTCCGACGTCGATCGACGCCTCGAGGGCACCGGCCGACAGTTCCAGCCCGCGGGCGGTCCGTCGAGCGCGGACGTCGACCACCGAGACGGTGTCGAAGCGGTAGGTGCCGGAGACGTAGGCGGCGACGATCTCGTCCGGGGCCAAGAGCACGCTGGTGCCGTCCGGCAGTTCGAGGAACACGTCGGTGAACGCGCCGAACGGCGACCGCTCCCACATCCCCACGACGATGCGCGCGCCGGACGTCGTGCCGACGCCCATGATGCGTCCTCGGAACCGGCGTTCTGGTGCGGTGGGGCGTGACGACATGCCCTGGACCGTACCCGCGGCACCCGTGAGCGGCGTTGCGGACGCAGCCCGGGCCTCCCGGCCGTCCCGGACGAGAAGCGACCGCGAACGCGGCCACACACGCGGCAGCGAACGCGGCCACACACGCGGCAGCGAGCGCGGCCACACACGCGGCAGCGAACGCGGACGCAGCAGCGGACGCGGACGCGAACGCGGCCACACACGCGGCAGCGGACGCGGACGCAACCGCGTCCGCGACCCGGGCGTCAGTCCTCAGGCGACCGGGACGGCCTCGGCGAGGAGCTCGCGCACCCGCGGGGCGACCCGCGTGCCGTAGAGCTCGATGGAGCGCATCATGTCGTCGTGCGGCAGGCGACCCGTCGCGTAGCGCATGTCGAACCGGGAGACCCCGAGGATGCGCATGTTGCGGGCGATCTTGCGCGCCACGGTCTCGGGCGAGCCGACGTACAGCGAGCCGCCGGCCGACAGGCCTGCGCGGTAGCCGGCGACGTCGAGGGGCGGCCAGCCGCGCTCCCGGCCGAGCTGGTCGGTGACGGCCTTGTGGTACGGCCAGTAGCGCTCCGCGGCTTCCTCGTCGGTCTCGGCGATGAAGCCCGGCGAGTGCATCGCGATGGGCTGCTGCGGCAGCTCGAGCTGGGCGAGCGCCTGGCGGTAGAGCCGCGAGAACGGGGCGAACTGGGCGGGCTGCCCGCCGATGATCGCGAGGAACAGGGGCATGCCGTACGAGGCCGCGCGGATGACGGACTGGGGCGAGCCACCGACGCCGATCCAGGTCGGGATCGGGCCGTGCTCGAGCTTCGGGAAGACGTCCTGCTCGACGAGCGGTGCGCGCTTGGTGCCCGACCAGGTGACCTTGTCGCCGCCGCGCAGGGCGGCCCAGAGCTGGACCTTCTCCTCGAACAGGACCTCGTAGTCGGACAGCTCGTAGCCGAAGAGCGGGAACGACTCGGTGAAGGACCCGCGGCCGAGGATGACCTCGGCGCGTCCGTCCGAGATCGCGTCGACGGTGGCGAAGCGCTCGTAGACGCGGACCGGGTCGTCCGAGGAGAGCACGGTGACGGCGCTGCCCATCCGGATGCGGGACGTCGAGGCGGCGATCGCGGCGAGGACGACCTCGGGCGCGCTGACGATGAAGTCCGCGCGGTGGTGCTCGCCGACGCCGATGAAGTCGATGCCGATCTGGTCGGCGAGCACCGCCTGCTCGACGACGTCGCGGATGCTCTGCGCGTCGGACTTGACCGAGCCGTCGGGCAGTTCGGTGACGTCACCGAAGGTGTCGAGGCCGAGCTGCACGGGGCCGACCCGGTCGGGTGCGGGCGGCGGGACGTCCGAGGGACGGTCGGTGCCGAATGCGTTGCTCATGCGAGCCTCCATTTCGATGCGTTTGCATAAAACTACCACGGGGGCGGCACGAGCCGCCACGAGGGCGGCACAAGTCACCACGAGGACGGCACGAACCACCACGAGGACGGCACGAACCACCACGAGGACGGCACGAGCCGCCAGCTGCCCCGAGTACGGTCACGGGCATGCCGAGACTCCCCGACCAGACCGGACGCCGCATCGTCGTCACGGGCGCCAACAGCGGCACCGGCAAGGAGGCCGCACTGCGCCTCGCCGAGGCCGGCGCGAGCGTCGTGCTCGGCGTCCGCACCGTCGCGAAGGGCGAGACCGCCGCCGCCGAGATCCGTGCGGCGAACCCCGCCGCCGACGTCGAAGTGCGCGAGCTCGACCTGGCCGACCTGGCGAGCGTGCGGACCTTCGCTGAGCGCATCGTCGGCGAGGACCGCCCCGTCGACGTGCTCGTCAACAACGCGGGCGTGATGGCTCCCCCGAAGCGGTTCGAGACGGTCGACGGCTTCGAGCTGCAGTTCGGCACGAACTTCCTCGGCCCGTTCGCGCTGACGAACCTGCTGCTGCCCTCGCTCCTGAGTGCCGAGGCGCCCCGGGTCACGACGATGTCGAGCCTGGCCGCGATGGGTGGTCGCATCCGGTTCCGCGACCTGCAGTGGGAGCGCGGATACAACGGTTGGCGCGCCTACGGGCAGTCGAAGCTCGCCGACCTGCTCCTCGCGTTGCACCTGCACCGCCTGACGGTCGAGGCCGACGTCCCGCTCGTGAGCACCGCCGCGCACCCCGGCATCACCCGCACGAACCTCATGACGGCGGGTCGGTCGCTCGGACGCTCCGGTCCGGCACGCGCGAACCGGCCGATGCCCTTCGCGCAGGACGTCGAGCAGGGCACCGAGCCGCTGCTCTACGCCGCCGTCGGCCCGAACGCGGTGGGCGGCGCCTACTACGGCCCGTCGGGCGCGTTCGGCATGACCGGTCCGACCACGTCCGCGTCGATCCCGGGCTCGGCGCGCAGCGCTGACCTGGCGCGCTCGCTCTGGGCGGTCGCCGAGGACCTCACCGGGACACGTCCGCCGCTCTGACCCGGGTGGGTGGCGGCGGTCGGCCGGGAGGCCCGCGCCCCGCCCGCCCCGCCTGTCGCCTCAGGCGCGGTGCAGCTCCACCGCCGTGTCCAGCCGACCGGGTTCGGCCAGTCGTGCGTGTTGCAGGACGGTCCGGTCCGGACCGATCGCCGCGGCGACGACCGAGAGCGTCGTCATGTGCCCCTCGGCCTCGTGCACGTCGCGCAGGATCGCGTCCGGGTGGTCGACCGGCAGCGCGGCCGAGTCAGCGAGCACCCCGAACCAGCCGCCCCACCCGTCGCCGGGGTCGGTGTCGGTGTCGCTGTCGGCGCCGTCGCGTCCGAGCGCGCGGAGCTCGTCGGCGGGCCCGACCTCGGGTGGCCCCGTCGGGGCGTCGACGGCCCGGAAGGCCTCGAGCCAGCGGCCGATGCGCGGCGCCCCGGGGTCGTCGGCCTCGCCGTGGGTGACCATGTGCACGCCGGGACCGAGGTCGGTGGTGCGGACCTCGGTGCCGTCCCAGGTCAGGACCGTCGCGCCCTCGGCCGTCGCCCGCACCAGGTTGAAGGCCCGAGTGGTCGGCAGCGTGCCGTCGTGCCCGGGGAGCAGGTCGTCCGCGACGGCGTCCACCGGCACCACGCCCCGGGTCGTCCAGGTCCCGTCGTCGCTCGCGACGGGTTCGGAGCGGTTGAGCACGACCGCGAGGCCGGCCCGGTCCGAGGCCGCGAGCCACGCGCCACCGGCGGAACGGTCGCGGACACCGCGGACGTCCGGGTCGCGGTCGGGCCACCACGCGGCGGGCGGGTCCCACGGGCGCTCCGGTGACTCGTCGCGCAGGGCGAGCACGGTGACGGGCCACGGGGACCCGGGCGCGACGCGGACGACGACGGTGCACATGGCGACGATCCTCGCACGCGCCGGTAGCGTGATCGACGTGAACGCAGCAGCAGAGCGCGCCCTGACCGTCATCGTGGGGATCACCGGGGGGATCGCCGCCTACAAGGCCGTCGGCGTCGTCCGCGACCTCGTGCAGCGCGGCCACGAGGTGCACGTCGTGCCGACCGAGGGCGCCCTCCGCTTCGTCGGGCTGCCGACGCTCGAGGCCCTGAGCCGGAACCCCGTCACCACGAGCGTCTGGGACGACGTCGCCGAGGTGCGCCACGTGGCCCTCGGCCGTCGCGCGGACCTCGTCGTGGTGGCCCCCGCCACGGCCGACTCCCTGGCACGGATGGCCGCCGGCCTGGCGAACGACCTGCTCGGCACGACCCTGCTCGCCACCGACGCCCCGGTCGTCGTCGCACCCGCGATGCACCCGCAGATGTGGGAGCACCCGGCGACCCGTGCGAACGTCGCCACGCTCCGCGCGCGCGGCGTCCACCTCGTCGGCCCCGTGGTGGGTGCGCTGACCGGCGACGACGCCGGCATCGGGCGGATGGCGGAGCCCGCGGACATCGTCACCGCCGCGCTCGCGGTGCTGGACGACCCGACCACGCCGGGCCGGCGCACCGGTGACGACCGGCCCGCGACGTCCGGCGGCGCCCGGGGCGAACAGGGCGACCTGGACGGCGTCCGCGTCGTCGTCAGTGCCGGCGGGACGCGCGAGCCCTTCGACCCGGTCCGCTTCGTCGGCAACCGCTCGAGCGGACGGCAGGGCCTGGCGATCGCGGCGGCGGCCGCGGCCCGCGGCGCAGAGGTCACGCTCGTGTCGGCGAACATCGAGGCAGGGCTCCTGCAGGGGCTCGACGCGACCGTCGTGCCGGTCGGGTCCGCGCTCGAACTCGCCGACGCCGTGCACACCGCCGCCGCCGAGGCCGACGTCGTGGTGATGACCGCGGCGGTGGCCGACTACCGACCGGCCGAGGTGCTCGAGGAGAAGCTCAAGAAGGACGCCCAGGGCGAGCGGATGTCGCTCGAGCTCGTGCGGAACCCCGACGTCCTCGCCGACCTCGTCGCCGCGCGGCGCGCCGGGCAGGTCGTCGTCGGGTTCGCCGCCGAGACCGAACCGGACCGTGCCGCCCGCATCGAGCTCGGTCGCGCCAAGATCGCCCGCAAGCCCGCCGACCTGCTCGTGGTGAACCACGTCGGCTGGTCGGCCGGCTTCGAACGCGAGGAGAACGCGATCGAGGTGCTCGTGCCCGGCGGCGAGGTGGTCCGCGAGACCTCGGGCACGAAGGCCGAGGTGGCGACGGCCGTCCTGGACCTCGTCGCGACCGCGCTCGTCTGACCTCCGGGCGCTCCGAGGCGCGACGGGCACGATGGGGGCATGCGACGACGCGATCGGATCCGACGTGCCACCCGGACCGCCACCGTGCTCGCGGTGCTGCTCGGCGGCGCCGGGGCGACCCACTTCCTGCGACCGCGCGGTTACGACCGGATCGTGCCGGACGCGCTCCCGCCGCGCCTGACGACCGTGGCGTCCGGCGTCGCCGAGCTCGGCATCGCGGCCGGGCTCGCGTTCCCGGCCACCCGCCGGGCGTCGGGCTGGGCGGCCGCGGCACTGTTCGCCGCGGTGTTCCCCGCGAACGTCAAGATGGCGGCCGACCTGCTCGACCACCCGCGGTCGAGCCGGGCGATGCGGATCGTCTCGGTGCTCCGTCTCCCCCTGCAGGCACCCCTCGTGCTCTGGGCCGTGCGCGTCGGCCGACACGCGCCGAAGCGGTGACCGACCGGGCGCGGGAGCGCGCCGCCGGGCCGCTGCTGCACCGCCCGGTCACCGTGCACGCCTGGCAGGACATCGTCTTCGCGCACTGGCGCAGCGACCCCGGGGCGCTCGCACGGCTCGTCCCCCGTGGCACACGGCCCGACGTCGTGGACGGCAGCGCCTGGGTGGGGCTCTCGGCCTACGTCTTCGACGAGACCCGCGTGCCGCCGTTCCCGTCGGCGGGCCGGCTCGGCCGGATGACCGAGGTGACGCTCGAGGTGCTGACGGTCGACGACCAGGGGCGGCACGGCGTGACGTACCGGACCGTCGACACGGCGAACGTCCCGGCGATCGTCGCCGCACACGCGCTCCTCGGCGTGCCGTACACCTTCGCGCACGCCGGGTCGCGACGGCGCGGGGACACCGTCGCACACCGCTCGGTCCGGCACAGCGGTCGCGTCCGGCACCCGTTCCGGTGGGCTCACTCGCTGCACCGGGACCGGGCGCCCGACGCTCCCCGACCCCGAGGGGCCGCCTCGGTCCGGGTGCACGCGGGCGACGTCGTCGACACGCCCCTCGCCGCCGAGCTCACCACCCGCGCCGGCATCCACGCCCGGTACCTGGCGCAGACCCTCTTCTGGCAACGACAGCACGCGCCGCTCACCGTCCGGTCCGCACGACTCGACCAGCTCGAGGGCGACCTGCCCGCGGCGGTCGGCCTGTCCGGGCTGTTCGACCGCGAACCGGACTCGCTGCTCGTGGTCGACGGCACGACCGTCCGGTACAGCTGGGGCGGGGTGATCCGGTGACCGGGCGACATGCGGACGACGACCCGTTCGACCTCGACCGCTTCGTCCGTGCGCAGGAGGGCGTGCACGGGTCGGCGGTCGACGAGCTGCGGCGCGGACGGAAGACCTCGCACTGGATGTGGTTCGTGTTCCCGCAGCTCGCGGGGCTCGGGCGGAGCGCCACCGCCCTGCGGTACGGGATCTCCGGGCCCGACGAGGCGCGGGCGTACCTCGCCCACCCCGTGCTCGGCGTCCGCCTGCGCGAGGCCGCCGGGGTCGCGGCCGCGGCACCCGCGCCGACCGTGGAAGTGCTGCTCGGTGCGACCGACGCACTGAAGCTCCGGTCGTCGGCCACGCTGTTCGCCCGGGTCGCCGACGAGCCGTCGCCGTTCCGAGCGGTGCTCGACCGCTGGTACGACGGCGCCGAGGACCCGGCCACCCTCCGGCTGCTCGGGGACCGCTGACACCGCGCCCCGTGGCACCGGAGCGCCGAGCGCAACACCGGTCGTATATCAGGTACGGTGATGCCGGACGGCGCAGTGCTGCGCTGCCCGATCCCGAACCGACGCCCCCGGCGCCACGACCACGAAGGAACCCGCATGCCGGTCCCCAGCAGCGCCCCGACCGAACACCAGCTGCTCCGCGACACCGTCCGCCACAAGATCCACGACGCGATCATGGACGGCACGCTGGTCCCCGGCGAGCGGCTCAACGACGACGAGCTCATCGCCTGGCTCGGCGTCTCCCGCACCCCGATCCGCGAGGCCCTGAGCCAGCTCGCCCGCGCCGGCCTGATCGAGATGGCGCCGAACCGCTACACGCGCGTCACGACGCCGAAGCCCGACGAGGTCGTCGAGGCCATCCAGACCCTCGGCGTGCTGTTCGGCGGCGTCGTCCGCCTGGCCGTGCCGCGGCTGGGCGCCGGCGCGCGGAAGAAGATCCTCGCGCAGCTCGACAAGACCATCGCCGAGTTCCGGGCGCACGACGTCGGCGCCGTCAACCACGACGCCCTCGACGTGTTCGCGCTGTACGTCGCCGAGTGCGGCAACGCCAACCTGCAGCGCGTCTGCCGCGACACCATGGACGGGCTGGCCTTCCGCCTGCGGCTGCCGAACCTCGACGAGCTCGTCGACTGGGACCGCATGACCGAGGACTTCGTGCGCCTGCGGGCCGCCACCGAGTCCGGCGACAACGTCGCCGCCGAGCTGGCCACCGAGGCGATCCACCTGCTCCCCGGCGAGAAGCGCTGAGCCCGCCTGTACTGCCGCACAGGAACCGCCCGTCCTGCCGTCGCAGGACGGGCGTCGGGCGCACCACGGGCCTCCCGGTCGGCACGTCCGGACCCTCGCGGAGCCGCTCACAGAGTCCGGGTCCCGCCAGCCGGTAGCATCGGCCGGACCACCCGATCGCCCACCCGGAGCGCCACATGAGTCCCCGATCGACGGACCGAACCGCAGTCGCCGCACGTCTGGCCCAGGCGGTCGGCAAGATCAACCGGCGAGCCCGGTCCGACTCGGCCTCGCTCGGGTACGGACTCGTGTCCGCCCTGGCGACCATCCAGAGCGACGGACCCCTGCGCCCCGGCGACCTGTCGCGGATCGAGGTGGTCACGAAGCCGACGATGACGCGCATCCTGACCGAGCTCGAGCAGCGCGGGTTCATCGAGCGCGAGGCCGACCCGACGGACGGCCGGGCCTTCATGGTGAGCGCGACCCCCGAGGGCATCGCGGCGGTCGAACGCGCACGCTCCGACCGCACCGGCATCGTCGCCGAGCTCATCGCCGAGCTCGACGAATCGGACGTCTCGGCCATCGCCGGAGCGCTCGACGCCCTCGAGCGCGTTGCCCAGGGCGACGGCGTCCAGGAACCTCACACGTCCTGATCCCGGATCGGCCGTTACCGAACCGTTACCGAAGGGTGGACGGACGGTTCTGCCAGCGTCCCTGGACGCGCTGTCCAGCCCGACGCGTCATGGTGTCGGCTCCGCCCACCGGCGGCCTCCCCCACGGCCGCCCGGGCGGACGGACGGGCCCCACACCACCGTCCGGTCCTCCCCGGCTGGCGGACCTCCCCACGACGACCGTGCCGAGCGCGGCGTCGACGTGTGCCCCCGCAGGGTGCGCGAGGAGTCCGCCGACGAGCCGCCCGACCACCGGAACCGATGCCAGGACACACCCCCGAACCCACCCCGACCACCGCCTCGACCCGACGCGAGGCACTGGACACCCCCACCCGACGGGCTCGCCGGGCACTCCGCCGCCGCGCGACCATCGTCGCCGGTGGTGCCGCGGTCCTCGCGATCGCCGGCGGCGCCCTCACCGTGGGCACGCAGCCCGCGATCGGCGAGGCACTCGGCCTGCCGAGCGGCTCCGCCAGCGCCTCGGCGACGACGACGCCGCGGCCCGCCCTGAGCGGCACCGCCCTCGACCGCGCACAGGCCGCCGCGACGATCTCCACCGCGCAGACCGTCATGCGGACCGCGAACGACAAGACGGACACGAGCGCACTCGCCCGCCGCGTCGACGCCCTGAGCGACTACCGGCAGCTCTCCGGCGCCGCGCTGACGACCCGGATCTCGTCGACCGTCGCCTCCACCGCCCACGTCGAACAGGCGAGCGCGACGCAGGACCGACGGGACGTCGACGCGGAGGCCGCCGCGGCGGCGAAGGCCACTGCCCGTGCGCGTGCCGCCGCCGAGGCCGAGGAGCGGGTACGCGCGCTCGCCGCCGGCAACACGGTCGCGGGTGCGAAGGCGACCGCGACCTCGCTCGCGTCGTCCGGGTACGGCTGGGGCGCGGACCAGTTCCAGTGCCTCGACAACCTGTGGACCAAGGAGTCCGGCTGGGACTACCGGGCCGTCAACCCGAACGGCGGCGCGACCGGCATCCCGCAGGCGCTCCCCGGCTCGAAGATGGCGACGATCGCTCCGGACTGGCAGACGAACGCGACCACCCAGATCACCTGGGGGCTGCGCTACATCAGCGAGGCGTACGGCACGCCGTGCGCCGCGTGGGCGCACTCGCAGGCGAGCAACTTCTACTGAGCCGACCCCTGGGGTGCGCGGTGACCGCGCGCCGGACGGACGCCGCGGCGCATCGCGCACCACGGGCCTCCCGGCCGTCCGTCCGCCGGGGTCACCCCACCCGCGCGACGCGCACGTCGACGCGGGACAGCGGCAGCCCGTGCTCGGCGGCCGCGTCGAGGACGACGTCGTGGACGTCGCACGCGACGTCGGGCGCCGGCCGGACGCCGTCGGTCCCGATGACGACCCGGAGGACGTCGCCGTCGACGACGACCCGGGCGGACGTCCCGCCCGTCGTCAGACCGCGGACGGCCTGGACGGCGCTCGTGACGGTGGGTCGGGCGCGGTAGAGCTCGGCCACGCCGGGGACACCGGTGACCACGTGTTCGAGGGCGGCGAGGACGTCGTCGGTGGTGCTCATCGGGTCCCCTCCGTGTCGGTGGCGTCGGTGGTGCCGGTCGCCCCGGGCGTCTCCGGCTCGGTGGCGGCGGGCGTCTCCGGCAGCAGGTCGCGGACCACGACGTCGACGCCCTCGACGACCAGGTCGGTCTGCTCGGACACGGCCCGGGCGACCGCACCGCGGACGAGGTCAGCGGTCGACGGGATCGCAGCGCCGGGCACGACCGCGAGTTCGACGACCACCCGCACCGGCGACCCGAGCACCGTCACGTCGCCGTCCAGGCGGCACCGGGCGATGAGCACCCCGGGGACGCCGTCGCCGGTGCGCCGGATGAGCGACCGGATCGCGCCCTCGGTCATCACCGGCTGCTCGGACGCCGACCGGGGGCGGAGCGGCACGTCGCGGCCGGACCGGCTCTCGATCGAGATGTTCGCGAGCACGTTGCCGATCCACGACTCGTCGGCCGGGGCCTCGACGAGGGCAGCGGCCTCGAGCGAACCGTGCGACGCCTGCCGCACCCGCAGGATCGCCGCGAGGGCGTTCTGACAGGCCGCGGAGTCGTCGATGCTCGGGTCGGCCGGGCGCATGCCGGCGTCCAGGTAGTCGGCGAGCTCGTCGATCGTGTGACCGTCGAGGTCGTCGGGCTCGAGCGCGTCGAGCGGGGTTCCGTCGGGGGCGGTCATCGCCAGGCCTCCATGAGTCGGATCATGTTCTTCCTCGCTCGGGACAGGAGCCCGCGGACCGTCGAGGGCGGCAGGTCGAGTTCGGCGGCGATCTCCTCGTACCGGTACTCGAGCACCTCCTTCATGATCCAGCACCGTCGTTGTGCGTCGGGGAGCTCGGCGAGCGCGCGCTCCACCGCTTCTTCTCGGGACCGGGCCTCGGCGACGCGTTCCGGGGCGTCGTCGGAGGGTGCTGCCACCTCGAGTTCGGTGACGTCGTCGTGGTCGCGTCGGGCACGGATGCGGTCGAGGCACTTCCGGCTCAGGATCCGCATGAGCCACGACTTCACGCGGGCCTGCTCGACGAGCCCGTCCAGGCGGTCCCACGCGGTGATGAAGGTCTCCTGCACGACGTCGTCGAGCTCGTCCGTCGAGCCGAGGGTGCGACGGGCGTAGGCGCGGAGCAGCGGGGTGTAGCGACGGATGAGGACCTCGAAGGCCCGGACGTCGCCGTCGGACGAACGGCCGGCGAGGACCGCGTCGTCGAGCTCGTCGAGGGGCTGGTGGTGCACGACTTCCTTCTACTGGTGGTGGGTGGGGTTCAGCTGGGCACGGCCGTGCGACGTCGTCCGGACGGTGTCGGGTTCGAGCACGGTGACTCCTGTGTCGGACCAGCGGGTCTGGATCC
Organism: Curtobacterium sp. MCLR17_036; assembly: GCF_003234445.2. Classification (NCBI taxonomy): domain Bacteria; kingdom Bacillati; phylum Actinomycetota; class Actinomycetes; order Micrococcales; family Microbacteriaceae; genus Curtobacterium; species Curtobacterium sp. MCLR17_036. The sequence goes on from NZ_CP126269.1 coordinate 2,671,419, forward strand.
TCACCGGTGGGACGTACCGACGAGCCGTTCCGTCACACCCCGCTCGGCTTCCGTCGCGGCAGTCGGTGCGCGAGAGTGGACCCATGTCGCTCGTCACCGCCGTCTGCCGCGTCGACCGTCTGCTCCCGGACTCGGGGACGATCGGGGTCACCGCCATCGACAAGCGCCCGGTCACCGGGGGCGTGCGGGTCCGGCCCCTCGGCCTGTACGCGGACGTCCAGGCGGACCGGAAGCACCACGGCGGCGAGGACCAGGCCGTCTACGCCTACGCCGACGAGGACGCCGCGTACTTCGCCGATGCGCTCGACCGCGAGGTCGCGCCCGGGCTGTTCGGCGAGAACCTGCGCACCAGCGGGGTCGACGTGACGGGAGCCGTGACCGGCGAACGCTGGCGTGTCGGCGAGACCCTCGAGCTCGAGGTGACGATCCCCCGGATCCCGTGCGGCACGTTCGCGCGGCGGATGGCGATCGACGGCTGGGTGCGACGCTTCGCCGACGAGGGGCGGCCAGGCGCGTACCTCCGCGTGGTGCGGTCCGGCACCGTCACCGCGGGCGACCCGATCGAGGTGACGTACCGCCCCGACCACGGGGTGACCATCGGCGAGATCTTCGGCGACCTCTCGCCGGAGCGCGCACGATCGGTGCTCGAGTCCGGGGAGCGGCTGGCGCCGAAGGTCGTGCGGGACCTGTCGAAGGTCGCCGCTCGGGCTACAGCACCGCGGTGAGCACACCACCGTCCGCGCGGACCGCCGCGCCGTTCGTCGCCGACGCCCGTGGGCTGGCGAGCCACCGGACGACGTCGGCGATCTCCTGCGGGTCGAGGAACCGCTCGAGGAGCGTCGTGCGGTTCTGTCCGATGACCTCGTCGCGCACCTCGGCCACGGGCACGGACCGTGCGGCGGCGACCGCTCCGACCGCGCCGGCGACGCCTTCGGAGTAGGTCGGTCCACCGAGCACGGTGTTCACGGTCACAGCGGTCCCGCGCGTCCGCTTCGCCAGGCCGTTGCCGAGCGCGGTGAGCGCAGCCTTCGTCACGCCGTAGTGGACCATGTCGACCGGCACGTTCACACCGGACTCGCTGCCGATCGAGATGATCCTGCCCCACCCGCGGTCCAGCATCGGGCCGAGGAGCCTGCGTGACAGGCGCACGGCACTCATCACGTTCACCTCGAAGTACCGGGCCCAGTCGTCGTCGGTGAGCTGGTCGAAGTCAGCGAGCCCGAACAGCCCGACGTTGTTGACGAGGACGTCGACGTCGCCGACCGACGACAGCAGCCGCTCGACGGATCCTGCATCCGCGAAGTCGGCGACGATCCCGCGGGGAGCCGAGCCCGGGTGTGCGCTCCGGAGGCGCTCGACCGCGGCCTCGACGCGGGTGGCGTCGCGCCCGTTCACGACGACGTCGACCCCCTCGGCCGTCAACGCGTCGGCGACGGCGTACCCGATCCCCTGCGTCGACCCGCTGACGAAGGCCGACTTGCCGGTGAGTTGGAGGTCCATGGTGTTCCCGTTCCGATCGCATGACTTGCCTGGGCAAGTCACGCTACCCACCGTCGCTTGCCTGGGCAAGTCACGGATAGGATGAGCACATGGCAGCCCCGTGGAGTGCGCAGGAACTCGAGACCTGGGCGGCGGTCGCGACGCTGCTGGAGCGACTGCCCGCGGCCCTCGACGCGCAGCTGCAGCGGGACAGCGGTCTGACGCACTTCGAGTACGGAGTGCTGTACGCGCTCGACGTCGCCCCGGACCGGCGCTTGCGGATGAGCGTGCTCGCCGGGTACGCGAGTTGCACGCTCTCCCGCCTGTCGCGCGCGGTGACGCGGCTCGAGGCCAAGCGATGGACCACGCGGGCGACGGATCCCGACGACGGCCGGTACACCCTGGCCCTCCTGACCCCGGCCGGGCACGACGTCGTCGCCCGGGCCACGCCGGCGCACCGGGCCCTCGTCGACCGTGTCGTCTTCGACGCCCTCGGCCCGGCCCGGGCACAGGCGCTCGGGGAGATCGCCCGTCACGTCTCGGCAGACCTCGGGCCGGAGGCATGGACGCCGCCGACACCGTCCCCCTGAGCAGCACGAGGCCGAGGGTCGCGGCGGTCCGCGCCCGGGGTCAGTCCGGCAGCGCGCAACGCGACGGGTCGAGCGGACGCTTCGCACGCGGCAGGCCGGCCACCACGAGGTCGTAGGCGTTCGCCACGAGGTCCTCCACCAGGGTCTCGTCGACCCCGCCCCCGGGAGCGATCGCGATCCAGTGCCGCTTGTTCATGTGCCACCCCGGCGAGATCTCGTCGTGGTCGCGGACCAGTGCGGCACCGTGCGGCGGCGCGCACTTGAGGTTCACGATCGGGACCCCGCGCAGGACGGTGGCCATGAGGAACATCTTGTCGACGACCTTGTACACCAGGGCGCCCTCACCGAACGGCTCGGTCTCGCGCACCGCGGGCAACCCGGTCGCCGTGCGGATCGCGACCTCGTGCAGCTGCTCGCCGTCCATCTCCCCAGGATGCCGCACGGATCCCGCACGATCCCCGTTCGGGGGTAGGTCGTGAGGGACGTTCAGGTCGTAGGATCGCCTCGCCGCGCGCCCGACGCGGCCGTCGCCCGCGACGACCACGAACCGTTCCTGGGGGAACCCGTGCGCATCATCCGAACCCTCGGCGTCGCCGCCGCCACCGCCGTCCTCGCGACCACCGTCGCCGTCGGGGGCGCCACCAGCGCGCAGGCCGCGCCGAAGAGCTACGCGAACTGCACCGCCGTGCACAAGGTGTACTCCGGTGGCATCGCGAAGAAGTCCGTCACGAAGAACAAGGTCGTCTCCGGCGGCAAGACCACCTACCGTGCGCTCAAGGGCACCGTGAAGAAGGACGACGCGCTCTACCGCGCGAACACGAAGCTCGACCGCGACAAGGACGGCATCGCCTGCGAGAAGAGCTGAGCCGGCGCGTGCCGACGTCCTAGAGCGTCGGCACGCCCTCGTGGCCGGAGCGCGGCCGGGCGGTGCCCGCGACACCGGTCACGACCGATCCGGCGGGGACGTCCTTCGTGACGACCGTGCCGGCTCCGACCACGGAGTCGGACCCGACCGTGATGCCGCCGATCAGCGAGCACCCTGCGCCGAGGACCACCCGGTCCCCCACCACCGGGTGCCGGCGTGCCCGCGGGCTGTCCCCGCCCCGACCCCCGAGCGTGACGCCGTGGAACACGAGCACGTCCTCGCCGATCACCGCGGTCTCGCCGATCACGACTCCCATGCCGTGGTCGATGAAGAAGCGGCGCCCGATCCGGGCCCCGGGGTGGATCTCGATGCCCGTCAGCGAGCGGGCGACCTGGCCGAGCACCCGCGCGGCGAACCGCGAGCCGGGCAGGCCCTGCGCCGTCCAGAGCCGGTGCGTCACCCGGTACACCCAGATCGCGTGCAGCCCGGAGTAGACGATCGCGTTCTCCAGGTCCCCCCGTGCGGCGGGGTCACCGCGGCGTGCCGCGGCCAGGTCCTCCCGGATGGTCCGCAGCACGCCTGGTCGACCAGGACGACTCACGCAGTGAGCCCCTCGAAGAGCACCGTCGACAGGTAGCGCTCGCCCGTGTCGCAGACGATGGCGACGATGCGCTTGCCGGCGTTCTCGGGGCGAGCCGCGATCTCGAGGGCGGCGTGCACGATCGCGCCGGACGAGATCCCGGACAGGATGCCCTCCTGCGTCGCGAGCGCCCGTGCCACCCGCAGGGCGTCGTCGAGCTCGACGTCGAAGACCTCGTCGATGACGCTGCGGTCGAGGACCTCCGGCACGAAGTTCGCGCCGATGCCCTGGATCTTGTGCGGGCCGGCCTTGCCCTCGGAGAGCAGGGGCGAGTCCTTCGGTTCCACGGCGACGATCTGCACGCCGGGCACGCGCTCCTTGAGGACCTGGCCGACACCGGTGATCGTGCCGCCGGTCCCGACACCCGCGACGAACACGTCGACGTGCTCCTCGGTGTCGCGCAGGATCTCCTCGGCGGTGGTCTTCCGGTGGATCGCGGCGTTCGCAGCGGTCTCGAACTGGTGGGCGAGGACCGCGCCGGGGGTGTCCGCGACGATCGCCTCGGCCCGGGCCACGGCGCCCTTCATGCCCTCGGGGCCGGGGGTCAGCACGATCTCGGCACCGTACGCGCGCATGACGGCACGACGCTCGACGCTCATCGTCTCCGGCATCGTGATGACGACCCGGTAACCACGGGCGGCGCCGACCAGGGCGAGCGCGATGCCGGTGTTGCCCGACGACCCCTCGACGATGGTCCCGCCGGGCTGCAGCGCCCCCGCGGCCTCGGCGGCGTCGATGATCGCGACGCCGAGGCGGTCCTTCACGCTCGCGCCGGGGTTGTAGAACTCGAGCTTCGCGAGGACCTCGGCACCGCCGGGCTTCGGCAGCCGACTGAGGCGGACCAGCGGGGTGTTGCCGAAGGCCTGCGAGATGTTGTCGTAGATGGTGCCGCTCATCCGGTCCGTCCTCTGCAGATCAGGTCGCGCATCGCTCTTCCTGGAGGCGCGGGGATGCGCCCGATCCTAGCGACCGGACCCCGGGCGGTGCTGTCCGTGACGGTGCGTGCGGAGCGGACGCGTGTCGCGCCCCCTGATCACCGCGATCTGCTCACGAGCCGCCACGGAGTGCCCGCTGCAGCTGCGCTTCGCTGGGCAGTGCCCGCTGGAGTCCGGGAGGCAGGAGGTCGTACGACGCGACCCCGACCGGAGCGTTCGAGGCGCCGAGTGAGTAGCGGATGACCGAGTCGTTCCCGCCCGCGACCAACAGCAGCCCGACCGTCTCGGCATGCAGCTCGCGGCGGAGCCGCGCATCGACGAGGGTGACGGAGAACGACAGCTGGCCGACGTGGTCCGGACGGAAGTCGCCGGTCTTGAGCTCGACGACCACGTACCGCAGCTGCCACGTGGAAGAAGAGCAGGTCGACGAAGAAGTCACTGCCGTCCACGTCGAAGTGCACTTGACGGCCCACGAACGCGAACCCGACCCCGAACTCGCGCAGCGTGTCCGCGATGCGGTCCACCATCGCGGTCTCGATGGCTCGCTCGTCGCGGTCGCCGTCCACCGCCAGGAAGTCCAGGACGTACGGATCACGGGTGATCTGCTGCGCGAGATCGGCATCGTCGCCATCGAGGACACGGCTGAAGTTCGTCGGGGCCGCAGCGTGCCGCTCGGCGATGCCCGAGCGGATGTTGTGCCCGAGAACGTTGCGCGACCACGATCCCTGCACAGCAGACTGCACGTACCAGGCCCGATGTGCGTCGTCCGCGACGCCGAGGAGCAGCGTGATGTGCCCCCAGGGCAATCGGTCAACAGCTTGTTGACCGATTGACGCTTCGTCGGGCCAAGCCGCCGCGAACTGCCGCATGTACTTGAGGTTGGTCAGCGACAGGCCCTTCATGGACGGAAACTCCGCCCGCAGGTCCGCTGCCAGCTGCCGGAGGACCCCGCTTCCCCACCGACCGGCTCTCGACCGTTCGAGCAGGACCGAGCCGATGGACCAGTACAGGTGGATGAGGTGGGCATTGGCCGCCAGTTGGACACGACTGCGCGTCGCGGTGACGCGGTCCCGGATGATCTGGAAGGTCTCGGCGTACTCGGTCGGCAGTGCGGCGGCTTCGGTCATCCGCCGATGGTGGACGCCCGGACGGATTCCTGTCCATCAATCGGTATGGACGGCAGACGAGAGGTCTTCGCCCCTCCGCGTCAGCGCACGGACGCCGTCCGCGCGAACCGCTCGTCCGTCGCCTCGAGGACGCGCAGCACGTTGCCCCCGGCGAGCGCCCGCAGGTCCTGCTCGCCCCAGCCGCGCCGCTGCAGTTCCGCCGCGAGCACCGGGTAGCGGGAGACGTCCCGCAGGTCCGGCGGGAGCACCGGCGTGCCGTCGTAGTCGCCACCGAGGCCGACGTGCCGGACCCCGGCGACGTCGCGGGCGTGCTCGACGTGGTCGGCGACGTCGGACACGGTGACCAGGGGCGGCTCGCCGACCTGGCCGGCTTCCTCCCAGTCCGCCCAGGCCCGCGACACGAACTTCGGCACGAAGGTGATCATCACCACGCCGCCGTTGTCCGCCAGGCGGGCGAGCACGTCGTCGGGGACGTTGCGGGGGTGGTCGTCCACGTGGACCGTGGACGAGTGGCTGAAGACGACGGGCTGGGTCGCGACGTCGAGGGTGTCCCGCATCGTCGACGGGGCGGTGTGCGACAGGTCGACGAGCATGCCGATGCGCTCCATCTCGGCCACGACCTGCCGGCCCCGGTCCGTGAGACCGCCGTGCGCCCGTGCGCCGGTCGCCGAGTCCGCCCACGGGGTGTCGTCGTTGTGCGTCAGCGTCATGTACCGGACGCCGAGGCGTGCGAAGGCCCGCAGCACCGCCAGGTCGTCGCCGATGGAGTGTCCGCCCTCGGCGCCGAGCAGCGACGCGATGCGACCGGAGTCGATCGCAGCACGGACCTCGGCCGCGGTGCGAGCCAGGGCGAGCGTGTCCGGGTACCGCTCGACGATGCGGTGCGCGAGGTCGATCTGCTGCAGCGTCGTCCGGACGGGGTCGGCGTCGTCGGCGGGCACGAACACCGACCAGAACTGGCCGACGACCCCGCCGGCCCGGAGCTTCGGCAGGTCGGTGTGCAGGCTGCCCTGCTCCGAGTCGATGCCCTCCACGCCGGAGTCGTGCGTCTCGCGACGCTCCCAGGGCAGGTCGTTGTGGCCGTCGATGACCGGGAACGGGAGCGCGTCGAACGTCATGCCTGCGACGCTACCGCCCGTCGTTACGATCGTCGGGTGGCCTCCACGAACACGCCGACGGACCGGACGGTCCGGTGACCGTCTCCTTCCGGCTCGAGACCGAGCTCGCCTGCTCCCCCGAGCGCGCCTTCGCGCTCTCGCTCGACATCGGTGCGCACGAGCGCTCGATGGCCGCGAGCGGCGAACGCGCCGTCGCCGGCACCACGTCCGGCACGATCGGCCTGGGCGAGACCGTCACCTGGCGGGCGCGGCACTTCGGGGTCGTCTGGCGGATGACGAGTCGGATCACCGATCTGGAGGCACCACACCGGTTCGTCGACGAACAGGTACGTGGACCGTTCGCCCGGTTCCACCACGAGCACCGCTTCGAGCCGTCGGCCGGCGGCACGCGCATGGTCGACACGATCACGTTCCGCGCACCGCTCGGCCCGCTGGGGCGCCTGGCCGAGGTGCTCGCGCTGGCGCGGTACATGCCGCGGCTCGTCGCCGAGCGCAACGCGTCACTCGCGGCCGAGCTCGACGCCGCGCGCTGACCCGGCGTCCGTCCGGCGTCGGCCATGGCCTCGCGCGCTTCGTGAGCAGGAACGGTCGAGTGCCGTGTGGCGACCCGACCGTTGCTGCTCACGAAGCGCGCCGACCGAGCGACCCGGCCGAGCGACCCGGCCGAGCGACGCCGAGCGCTGCTCGTGGACGTACCGCACAGCACCTGGAACCTGCACAGCCATGTGCACGATGATGAGCACATGCACGAGACCATCCGCTACGTCGCGATCGGCGACAGCTTCTCGGAGGGCATCGGCGACGCCGGTCCCGCTCCGCTCCCCGGCTGGACCGGCCGACTCGCGAGCGCGATGGCGGCTGCGTCGGACGCCGACGTCTCCTACGCCAACCTCGCGGTGCGCGGACGGCTGCTCGCCGGGGTCCTCGACGGGCAGCTCGACGCGGCGCTCGACCTCGACCCTGCGCCGACGCTCATCACGTTCTGCGCCGGCGGGAACGACCTGCTCCGCCCCCGCTTCGACGTCGACGCCCTGATCGGCCGGGTCGAGTCCGCCGTCGACCGGGTCGAGGCGCGCGGCGCACGGATGGCACTGCTCAGCCCGGCCGACCCGAGCGCGCGGCTGCCCCTCGGGTCGCTCATCAACCGTCGCGGTGACGCCTGGGCCGGAGCGCTCGGCGACCTGGCCAGCCGTCGCGGCCTGCCGTTCGTCGACGTCTCCCGCGACCCGCACCTGCGCCGCGCGGAGTTCTGGTCCGAGGACCGCCTGCACATGAACGCGACCGGGCACCAGCGCGTCGCCGACCTGGCGCTGCACGCCGTCCTGGACGGCCCGGCGGCCGCCGACCCCGCGTCCGTGCACGCCGGCCGCACCGGCTTCCGGGCCGAGGCCCGCTACTACCGCGAGTACGTCCTGCCGTGGGTCGGTCGGCGGGTCACCCGGCGCTCGTCCGGCGACGGCCGGTCGGCGACCTACCCGACGTGGACGCCGGTCGCGTAGACCCGCGTCGTCCCACCGGTCAGGGCGTGGGCGAACTCGTCGCCGGTCGGTGCGAAGCCGCCCGCCTCGTACAGCCGGACCGCCCGGTCGTTGTCGCCGAGCACGTGCAGCACCACACGCGGGTGTCCCGCGGCGCGGGCGTCGTGCACGGCCTCGGCGAGCAGGGACCGCCCGACCCCGCGGGCCTGCACCCCGGGGCGCACCGCGAGCAACGACAGGTAGGCGGCGTCCGACGGATCCGTCGACCGACCGGTCCCCGGCGCCGTGACCAGGACGAAGCCGTCGATCGCGCCGTCGGCCCCGGGGACCACCAGCCACGCGACGTGCTCCGCGGCGAACTTCTGCCGCGCGCGCTCCCGGACGGCCGGGTCCTCGGCGACGCCGTCCCGCTCGGCGACGGCTGCCGCCCACAGGTCGATGCAGGTGTCGGTCTCGTCCCCGGTCGCAGGACGCACGACCACGGACGACTCGATCACCCGGTCAGCCTACGGCGGTGCGGCTCGCGATCCTGAACGACGCCCCACGGTGCTCGTCGGGCAACCGGTCCCCGCGGCCGTGCAGCTTCTGCCGGAGCGACCCCGGCTCGTACTCCTCGGGGTAGGCCCCGCGGGCACGGAGCTCCGGGATGACGAACTCGATGACGTCCTCCCACGTCCCGGGCGTCACCGCGTAGGCGAGGTTGAACCCGTCGACGTCGGTCAGCTCCTGGATCTCCTGCAGCCGGTCGGCGATGGTCGCTCCCCCGCCGACCGCCACCGGCCCGAGCCCGCCGATCGCGGTGTGCCGGGCGAGGTCGCGGATCGTCCACGAGGACCCGTCCTCGCCGGTGGCCGCCGCGATGTTCGCCGCGGCCGACTGGATCGCGTTCGACTCGACGTCGCCCAGGGGCTCGTCGAGGTCCCACTGCGACAGGTCGACGCCCATCCAGCCGGAGTTGAGCACCAGCGCACCGAGCTCCGAGGCGTACGACAGGTAGTCCTCGTACTTCGCCTGGGCGAGCTCGTCGGTGGCGTCCGTGATCACGGTGAGCAGCGTGTAGACGCGGGCGGCGTACCGGTCGCGACCAGCTGCCTCCAGGGCGTCACGGACCTTCGCGACGGTCGACGCGAGCTGTTCGACGGTCGGTGCGCCCACGAAGACCGCTTCGGCGTTCTCGGCGGCGAAGCGGATGCCGCGCGGTGACGCACCCGCCTGGTAGATGACCGGCGTGCGCTGCACCGACGGCTCGGACAGGTGGATGCCCGGCACGTCGAAGTGCGTGCCGTGGTGCTCGATCGGGTGCACCTTCGCGGGGTCCGTGAAGACGCCGGCCTCGCGGTCCGCGACGACGGCGTCGTCCTCCCACGAGCCCTCCCACAGCTTGTAGAGGACCTCGAGGTACTCGTCGGCGACGTCGTAGCGGTCGTCGTGCGACAGCTGGTCGGCCTGGCCCATGTTCCGCGCGGCACTCGGCAGGTACCCGGTGACGACGTTCCAGCCGACCCGGCCCTTGGTCAGGTGGTCGAGCGTCGACATGCGACGGGCGAACGGGTACGGGTGCTCGTACGCGGTGCCGGCCGTGATGCCGAAGCCCAGGTGCTCGGTCACCGACGCCATCGCCGACACGAGCAGGACCGGGTCGTTCACGGGCACCTGCGACCCGGTGCGGAGCGCGGCCTCGTTCGACCCGCCGTACACGTCGTAGGTGCCCAGGACGTCGGCGATGAAGATGCCGTCGAACGCCCCGCGCTCGAGCGTCTTCGCCAGGTCCGTCCAGTAGCTCAGGTCGCGGTAGTCCCGCGACCGGTCGCGGGGGTGCCGCCACAGTCCGGAGGACTGGTGCGCGACGCAGTTCATGTCGAACGCGTTGAAGCGGATCTGCCGGTGTTCGCTGCTGCTGCTCACGGGTCGAGACGCTACGTCCGCGACCTGTGCCCGTCACGGATCGTGACGAAGCGTGACGACGGCGGGTGCGCGGGTGCGCGGCGACCGACGGACGGACGGGAGGCACGGTGCGGGCCCGCCACGGGCCTCCTGTCCGGTACCCGCTCGCGCCCGCCGTCCGGGCGGGCCCCGTCGGGTGCCGCCTCCGCCGGTCCGGCCGGGCGGGCGCGGCGGGCGCCTCCGCCGGGCCGCCGCGCGGGTGCCTGCGCGTGGCCGCAGGCACGGGTGCACGTCGGCGGGTGCCTGCGTGGCCGCAGGCACGGGTACACGTCGGCGGGTGCCTGCGTGGCCGCAGGCACGGGTGCGCGTCGGCGGGTGCCTGCGTGGCCGCAGGCACGGGTGCGCGTCGGCGGGTGCCTGCGCGTGGCCGCCGGCGCGGGTGCGCGTCGCACGACCGGGGTGTTCCGGAACCGCGCGGGCGCACGGCGCGAACACACGCTGGTCGTGCGGCGCGACTTCGACCCCGCGGCTCAGGCCCGGTCGTGCAGCGTGACGTGGTAGCCGTCGGGGTCGGCGAACGTGAAGGTCCGGCCGAAGGGACCGTCGATCGGCGCGGAGACGATGCGGTGACCGTCGGCGACGAGGGTGTCGTGGATCGCCTGCACGTCGGTCGCGTGCAGCCAGATCGCCGCGCCGACGCCCGGCTGGGGGACGGCATCGAGGTCGGTGCCGGGCACCAGGTCGCGCAGGGCGAAGGCGATCGGCGTCGTCTCGAACACGACGGCGTGCGGCGGGCCGGCCTGCGCCCGGACGAGACCGAGGTACTGCTCGTAGAACGACTGCGACGCGGCGAGGTCGCGGGTCTGCAGCGAGATGAAGTCGGGGCCGGTGACGGGCATGGGGTGCTCCTTCGTTGGTGTCAGTCTTCTGACACACCCGAGCGTATGTCAGACTACTGACATGAGTCAAGACGGCGACGGCATCGACCTCGAGACCTCGATCGGCTACCTGCTCAAGGAGGCCGCGAGCGCCCTCCGCGCGTCGATGGAGGCCGTGCTGCGGCCGCTCGGCATGACGATCACGCACTACTCGTGCCTCGAGCTGCTCGCGCAACGGCCCGGGCTGTCGAACTCCGAGCTCGCACGCGGCACCTTCGTCACCCGGCAGTCCATGAACGTGCTGCTGCAGGCCCTCGAACGCGACGGCTCCGTCACGCGAGCGTCGGAGCCGTCGGTCGGCAAGGCGCTGCCCACCGAGCTGACGGCGAGCGGGCGGCGGAGCCTGGCGCAGGCGAGCGCCGCCGTCCGGGGGGTCGAGCAGCGGATGCTCCGGGACCTCACCGAGGACCAGCGCGCCGACGCCCGCCGGGTCCTGCGTGCGATGGTCGGGTCGCTGCGCGGCGGCACCGCACCGAGCGCAGCCGAGCCGGGTCAGCCCTCGTAGCGCACGGTCGCGCGGTCCCGCGGCGCGTACCGCTCCGCGAAGTCGCGCTCGTTCGGGACCCACACGTCCCGCCACAGGGCATCGTGTCGTCGGCCGAGCGCCCGGTCGCGGGCGAGCCCCCGGCGGACCGCCGTGTCGAGGTCGACGTCGCACCAGACCGTCACGTCCAGGTGCGGGAGGGCCTCGGGGTGGAACAGCCCGACGAGGTCGACGACGAGCACCTCGGCCCGTGGCAGCGGCTCCGCCGGACCGAGCGCGCGCACCGACCAGTCGAAGCGCCGGAACGTGCTCGCCCGTCCGGCTCGGTGCGGTGCGAGCACCGAGGACACCAGTCGCTGCCGGTCGACGCCGTCCCAGTCGGTCGACCGTCGGTGAGACCGCTCCGGGTCGAGGAAGTCGTCGCCCCGTACCCGGACCGCCCCGGGGAGCACCTGCTCGAGCCGGCGGGCCAGCGTGGACTTGCCCGATCCGCAGTACCCGGAGACACCGACCACGAGCGGGTGCTGCGCCGACGCGACACGGGACCGCAGCAGGTCGGTGACGCCGTCGAGGTCCATCGGCCAAGCGTACGAGATCGGTGACCGGGCCCCGGTCTCCGTAGGCTGGGCGGGTGGACGTCGTACTGCGCGCGAGCACCCCGGACGACCTCGAGTGGCTCGTCGAGCTCCGGGCCGTGGTGCTCCGCGACGACCTGACCCGGCTCGGGGTGTTCGACGAGACGCGCGTCCGGCAGCGCCTGCGCGACGCCTTCGAGCCGCGGCTGACCCGGATCGTCGTGGTCGACGGGCACGACGCGGGGTCCGTCACCGTGCGGGTCGAGGGCGACACCCGGTGGGTCGAGCACTTCTACCTCGCACCGGACGTCCAGGGCCGTGGGGCCGGGTCGTCGGTGCTCCGGGCGGTCCTCGACGAACCGCACGCCGGGCCGACACGGCTCAACGTGCTGACCGGCAGCCCTGCCCGACGCCTGTACGAGCGGCACGGGTTCGCACCCGACAGCGACGACGGCGTCGACGTCTTCATGACCCTGCGCGGTGCCGGTCGAGCAGCGTCCGGAGCACGCTGAGCTGCTCGTCGACGACGTCGGCCATTCGGCGCCCCTGCGGGCCGGTGAGCCAGGCCTCGAGCGCCAGGTGGAACAGCATCACCGCCGTCTCGGCGACCACGGCCGCCTCGGTCGGGTCGACACCTCGGTCGACGAACCCCTCGCGCACCGCGTCGGTCAGGTCGGCCCGCTTCCGCGCGTCACGCTCGCGCAGCGACGACTCGGCCAGCACCACTCGCCGCACCGCACCGACCTCGTCGTGCCGACCCTCGAACCGCTCGTCGGCGACCCGGCGCAGGCCGTGCACGACGATGTCGAGCGGGTCGAGCCCGGCCGGGGCAGCCTCGATGGCGTCGCGGGCGAGCACCGGGATCTCGTCGCCGGCGAAGACCACCTCGCGCTTGTCGGCGAAGTACCGGAAGAAGGTCCGTGTGGTCAGCCCGGCCCGCGCGGTGATCTGCGGCACCGTCGTGGCCTGGTAGCCCTGCTCGGTGAAGAGCTCGAACGCCGCCCGCTCGAGGCGCCCGCGGGCATCCGGAGTCCAACGCATGGGTCCACAGTAGTGATGACACGTCGTGTCGTGGTTGAATGGACGATGACACGTCGTGTCATCACTCGCAGCGAGCAAGGGAACCGGACACCATGGCACCATCGGGCAACGCAGCACTCTGGACCTCGTCGAGCGGTCGGTTCACCGTCGGCCCCGCACCGGTCCCCCAGCCCGGCCCCGGCGAACTCGTCGTCCGCGCCGAGGCCGTCGCCGTCAACCCGGTCGACGCCGTCAGCGGGCTCCTCCGGCACGTGGTGTACCCGAAGCTGCGCTACCGGACGGTGATCGGGTCGGACGTCGCGGGCACGGTCCTCGCCGTGGGGCCGGGCGTCGAGCGCTTCCAGGTGGGCGACCGGGTCCTCGGGTACGCGGCCGGGCAGGAGCAGCACCGGAACAGCGCCGCCGAAGGCGCGTTCCAGCACCAGGTCCTGCTGCTCGAACGACTGACGACCGCGGTGCCGCAGGGCCTCGCGACCGAGCAGGCGGCGGTCCTCCCGCTCGCGGTGTCCACCGCAGCCGCGGGTCTGTTCGAGCCGGACCAGCTCGGCCTGCCGCTCCCGACGGCCGAACCGGTCGACCGAGGCCAGGTCGTCCTGGTGTGGGGAGCGTCGACGAGCGTCGGCGCCAACGCCGTCCAGCTCGCCCGGGCCGCCGGGTACGCGGTGATCGGCACCGCCTCGCCCCGGAACCACGCGTTCGTCCGGTCGCTCGGTGCCGAGGCCGTGTTCGACTACCGCGACGACGGCGCCGCCCGCCGCATCCTCGAGGCCCTCGCCGATCGGCAGCTGGCCGGCACCCTCGCCTTCGGCCAGGGATCGCTGACCCGCACGCTCCCGATCGTCCGGGCAGCCACCGGCTCCGGTCGACTCGCATCGGCGTACCCGACGCCGGTGACGACGATCCGTGCACGGCTCGAGCGTCGACACGGGGTGCACGTCACCGCGATCTGGGGCGGCCGCCCGACCGAGTCCGAGGTCGGCCCCGCGATCTTCCGCGACTTCCTGCCCGAGGCCCTGCGGAGCGGCGGTTACCAAGCGACCCCGACCGCCTCGGTCGTGGGGACGGGGCTGTCGGCGATCCCGGACGCGCTCGCCGAGCTCCGCGCCGGTGTCTCCGCACGGAAGCTCGTCGTCACGCTCCCCTGACCCGGTACGGTCGACGACGTGACCGATGACGACGACACCTTCACCGTCACGATGTCGGGCGGCGCCACGGCTCGTGGCGCCCTGCCGGACCCGAGCGCGATGTCGGTGCACCTCGACCCGCGGCTCGTCGGCGACACCGTCCGCGGCAAGGAGATGTTCGCGGGGGCGGTCGAGCAGCAGCACGCGGCGCTGTCCGCCTACACGGCCGCACTCGACGCCGCCGACGGGGACGTGACCGCTCCGGCGGTGCAGGACGCGGCGACCGTGCTGCACGAGGCATTGCAGTTCCTGCCGATCGCGCACGCCGTGTACGCGGGCGTCGGCTTCCCCTCGGCGCGTTCGGACGGTGCAGCTCGGCACGCGGCGCCTCCGGCTCCGGCTCCGGCACGCGGCGAGCGCGGCCTCGGCGTGCACCCCGACGTGCTCACCGCGATCAACGGCGACACCAGCCAACGCTGGGAGCTCGCCGGAGAACAGGACCTCCCGCTCGCCGTCGAGATCGTGCTCGCGACCGACCCGGACCCGCAGGTCCGGTCCGCGTTCCTGTCCGGGTTGACCCGATCGCGCAGCGTCGTCCTGCTCATGGAGGCGCGGGAGACCGACCCCGACGTCCTCTCGCAGCTCGCGGAGCAGGGCTACGCGAGCCCGGAGCGGAAGTACCCGCTCCGGCTCGCGAACCTCGTGCACCGCGAGCTCGAGGGCCTGTACGAGCTGCTCGGGCTGGACGACACCACCGTGGCGCGCGCGAAGGCCCGGTGGTTGCGAGCGCAGGAACACGACGAGCACGTCACGGTCGGCGACGCGCTCCGTGAGATCGGCGCGATCAACTGAGCAGCTCGACCCCCATCTGCACCCGACGCCCCAGCCGGTCGAGACCGAGGCGGGCCTCGACGTCCACGAGCGCCCGGTCGGCGTCCGTCGACGGTTCCTGTTCGACGAACCCGGCGGACGCGTAGAACGGCGCGTTCCACGGGACGTCGGCGAAGGTCCGCAGGGTCATCGTCCGGTACCCCTCCGCGCGGGCACGCTCCTTCGCCGCCTCGACGAGCGCCCGACCGTGCCCGCGCCGACCGTGCGCGGGGAGCACCGAGAGCTGTTCGAGGTGCGCCCACCCGGCCGTCGTGAGCACGTGGGCGAAGCCGACCACCCGTCCGTCGACCTCGGCGACCAGGACGAACCCCGGCTGCGCGGCACGCTCGACGCCGGAGGGCGCCGGGTCCCAGCGCTCGGGGTGCAGCAGGTCGACGAGCGCGCTGTCCGCCTCGTCCTCGATCGCGGCGAGGCCCTCGAGGTCCTCGGGGACGGCGGCACGCACGCGATCGATCACGGGGCAAGCGTAGGGGCGGGGCCACGAGCACGACGTTCCTTCCCATGGCGTGTGACGTGGGAAGCAGATCCGCGCATGGGAGGCCGGTTCGCCAGCCCTCCTCCGCGCGGAACAGCTCCCCATGCGCGGAACGACCCCCCGACGCGCGAAACAGCACCCGACACCCGACACCCGGCACCCGGCAGCCGCGCGGCGGCGTCAGAGCGCGCGGGCGTACCAGCGGTCGGAGTACGGGTCGTCGGTGAAGGGCGCGACCCGCTCGAAGCCGAGTCGTTCGTAGAGTGCGCAGGCCTCGGCGAGCTCGGCCCGGGTGTCCAGGCGCAGCGTCGTGGTCCCCCGCGCCCGGCAGAGCTCCTCGACGTGGCGCAGCAGCGCCGAGCCGACGCCGCGGCCGCGGTGCTCCGGCAGGGTGAACACCTTCGTCAGCTCACCGGTGTCGCCGACGAAGCGCACCCCGGCGCAGGCCACCACCGATACCCCGTCGACGGCGACGAGGAAGACCCCGGTGTCGCCCTGCAGGTCGTCGGAGGGCTCGTCGAGCAGCGCCTGCTCGACCTCGGCCGACGTCGCCGGCCTCCCGTACCACCGCGACGCGACCTCGGTCAGGTACGCCCGCACGATCGACCGGGCCCGGACCGCGCCGGGGTGCTCCGTCTCGATGATCACCGCGGTCCCCGGTCCGGCACACGACCCGAGCGTTCCGCGGACCGGTCGGCCCCCGGCTGCGGACGGGAGGCACGGGTCGTGCCCGCACGCGAACTCACGTCCGCCACGTGGTCACGATCGCGAGCCGCGCCCGGCTCAGCGGGACGCGGTCGCCTCACGCGCGGCCGCCTCCGCAGCGACCCACGCGAGCATGCCGCACTTCACCCGCATGACGAACTTCGAGACGCCGTGGAAGGCGACGAGGTCCTCGAGGACGTCCTCGTCGGGCTCCCCGACGCCGCGGGAGCGCATCATCGTGCGGAACTCCTCGGTCAGCGCGAGGAACTCGGGGACGGTCCGGCCCACGGCCATGTCCGTCAGGACCGACGCCGAGGCCATCGAGATCGAGCAGCCGTCGCCCTGCCAGCCGAGCCCGGCGATGCGGTCCGTGCCGGACTCGAGCCGCAGGCTGACCGTGATCTCGTCGCCGCACGTCGGGTTCCTCTCGAAGTGCGAGGCGTCCGCGTCGGCGAGCTCGCCGTCGCCGTGCCGGGCCTTCGCGTGGTCGAGGATGACCTGCTGGTACAGGGAGTCGAGGGTGCTCACGCGGTCGCTCCGAAGTAGCCGCGGACCTCGCCGACGGCGGCGAGGAACCGGTCGACGTCGTGCTCGGTCGTGTACACGTAGGTGCTCGCGCGGCTCGTCGCCGTCAGGCCGAGGCGGCGGTGCAGGGGCTGCGCGCAGTGGTGCCCGGAACGGACGGCGATGCCCTGGGCGTCGAGGTACTGCGACACGTCGTGGGCGTGCACCCCGTCGACGTCGAACGACACGAGGCCGGAGCGGGGGACGCCTGCGGGCGGCCCGACGACGCGGATGCCGGGGACCGCGGCGAGGCCGTCGAGCATCCGACGGGCGAGGTGCTCCTCGTGGGCGCGGACCCGCTCCATGCCGATGCCCTGCAGGTACCGGACGGCCTCGGCGAGCGCGACGGCCTGCGACACCGGCTGCGTGCCGGCCTCGAAGCGCTCGGGAGCCGGCATGAACTCCGTGTGCTCCATCGTCACGGTGGTGATCATCGAGCCGCCGGTGCGGAACGGCGGCAGCGCGTTGAGGAGCTCGCTGCGCCCCCAGAGCACGCCGATGCCGTTCGGGCCGAGCATCTTGTGCCCGGAGAACGCGGCGAAGTCGACGCCGAGCTGCTGCACGTCGAGGGGTCGGTGCGGCGCGGACTGGCACGCGTCGAGCACGACGAGGGCGCCGCGGGCGTGCGCGAGCCCGACGACCTGCTCGACGGGGGCGACCATCCCCGTGACGTTCGAGACGTGGGCGAACGCGACGACCCTCGTTCGGTCGGTGATGCGTGCGGCGGCGTCCTCGGCGGTCCAGGTGCCGTCGTCCGCGACCGGGATCCAGCGGAGCGTCGCGCCGGTCAGGGCGGCGAGCTCCTGCCAGGGCACGAGGTTGGCGTGGTGCTCGGCCTCGGTCACCAGGACCTCGTCGCCGACGCCGAGACGGAAGCGGGCCGCGTCGACACCGCCGCGCCCGAGGCTGGCGGCAGCCAGGCCGTGGGCGACGAGGTTGAGGGCGTCCGTGGCGTTCGCGGTCCAGACGACCTCGTTCGGACCGGCGGCACCGATGAACCCGGCGACGGTGGCGCGGGCTTCCTCGTAGGCGTCGGTGCTGAGCGCCGCGAGCGTGTGCGCGCCGCGGTGGACGGCGGCGTTGTCGTGTTCGAGGAACCGGCGCTCGGCGTCCAGGACCTGGTGCGGACGCTCGGCCGTCGCACCGGAGTCCAGGTACGCCAGGGGGTGCCCGTTCACGTCCTGCGCGAGGATCGGGAAGTCCTGCTTGATCGTCTCGACCTCGGCCTCGGTGAGCGGCTGGTTCGGCGCCACGACTGTCACGTCTCGTCCTCCTGGTGCTGCTGTCCGGAGCAACCCGTCCATGGTGGCCGTTGTTCCCGACCACGTCCAGTCGGCAGCACGACGGCCCCGGACCGTCGTGGTCCGGGGCCGTCGGATCGGGCGTCGGTTACTCGTTGCCGATCTTCTCGTCGGCGGCGTCACGGGCGCCGTCGATCTTGTCGTCGTACTTGCCGCCCGTCGCCTTCTTGACGGCGTCGGCGACCCCGCCGAGGATCTTATCGCTGACGTCCTCCGCCTTCTCGCTCTTCAGGGCGTCCTGGACCTTGCCGTCCTTCAGGAACTCCTGGGCCTTCTTGGTGATGTCGTCGAACCCCGCCATCGGCTGCTCCTCGCTTCGGTGCGGAGCCGGACGCTCCGCCGTGCCGCCGATGCTAGGCCGGGGTGCACCGGTGTGTACCGGGACGTTCGGGGTCTTCACACCATCTGGGCGCTGCGCCGGCGTGCCAGCACGTGCGCGACGGCGACCGCGCCGGACACCGCGAGCAGTGCCGGCACCAGGACGTCCACGCCCTGCTGGGTGAACTCGACGACCAGCACGAGCGCGGTGAAGGGTGCCCGCATCGTGGTGGCGAGGAACGCCGCGGCGCCGACGAACGCGAAGGCGGCAAGACCCGGGCCGTCGGCCGGCCAGAGCAGCAGCCACGCCCCGCCCAGTCCGCCGCCGATCGCGGACCCGACGGCGATCGAGGGCGTCAGGGTGCCGCCGACCGCTCCCGCGCCGATGGTGGCCGCGGTCGTCACCGTCCGCAGGACCCCGAGCAGCAGGAGCAGCAGGATCGGCGAGAGTCCGGCGAACAGCCGGTCGTCGAGGGACGTGTTCATGGCGACGAGTCCGAGCGCTCGACCGTTGCCGAGGATCTCGGGGAACGGCACCGCGACGAGCCCGATCATCGCGAACACCACGGGGAGCACGACGAGCAGGCGCCAGCCCTTCGGCGCGAGGCCCTGCAGCCGGTTGGTGAGCTTGACGAAGCCCACGCCGGCGAACCCGAGCACCGGTCCGACCACGACGGCCCAGACGAGCAGCGACGGCGACAGGTGCATCGCGGGCACGTCGTAGAGCACCTCGTCCGGGATCACCAGGCGGGCCGTGATCGCCGCGATCGCACTCGTCGCGAAGGCGGGCAGGGCCGTCGCCAGGCTGATCTCGCCGAGCAGCACCTCGACCGCGAAGAGCGCGCCGCCGAGGGGCACGTCGTAGACGGCGGCGAGACCCGCGGCCGCGCCGCAGGCGACGAGGATCCTCGTCTCCCGCGGGGTCAGCCCCGCGCGGCGGGTGACGACCTGGGCGAGCCACGCCCCGACCTCGCGCGGCGCGACCTCCTTGCCGATCGACGCGCCGAGCCCGACGGCCAGGATCTGGACGCCCGCGTTCGCCAGGGTCGCCAGGGCCGGCATCCGCTTGCCGTCGACGGCTGCGGTGACCGGCACGATCGTCCGACCCCAGCGGCGGAGCGCCCACCAGGCGACGCCGGTCAGCACGCCCGCGGCGGTGAGCGCCAGGAACCGGTTCAGGCCGGAGGGGGCGTCGGCGGCCTCGAGGTGCCCGCCGAAGCCGGAGCCGAACGCCACGAACTGGATGAGCTGCAGGGCGAGCCAGACCGCGATCCCGGCGACGCCGCCCGAGACACCGACCAGGGCGGTGATGACCGCGAGCTTGATCGCCCAGACAGGGGTCGCGAGACCGGAGTGCGGCATGACGACGAGCCTAGCGATCCCCACCGCCGACCCGAGCACGCGGCCGACCCGAGCACCCGGCCGACCCGAGCACCCGGCCGACCCGAGCACCCGGCCGACCCGAGCACGCGGCCCGCTCGACCACCTGGCGGGCGCACGCCGAGCGGCGGGGCCGGGCCGGGCCTCCCGTCCGGTCGCCGCCCGCCCGCGGTCAGACGGCCGTCACCCGGAACGGCACCACGCAGTCGGCCGGCATGAGCGGCGGCTGCAGGCCGACGGTCCCGAGCACGCGGCCGTCGAACACCCGCGGGCCGGACCACCAGTCGGGCCGGACCAGGCCGTGCCCGTCCCCGATGACGATCGGGTCGACGCGGTAGGAGGTGCCCGGGTCGAGGTCGCGGAAGGTGACCCGGCCGGTGCCGGAGACGTCCGAGCGGCCGATGCTCGCCAGGAAGAACACCGCGCTCCGACGGTCGGCAGCCACGGTGCCGTAGACGAGCCGGGAGTCGTCGGTCTCGTCCGAGCGCACCAGGTCCCCGCCGTGCAGCAGACCGCGGAGCTCCCGGTACAGGGCGATCCACTCGGCGAGCGCGGTCGACTCCGCCGGGGTGGCCCGGGCGAGGTCCCACTCGATGCCGAGGTGCCCGACGAGGGCCGTTCCGGCGCGGAAGGCGAGGTCGTGGGCGCGACCGGTGGTGTGGTTCGTCCCGCTCGCGACGTGCGCGCCGAGCAGTTCCGGCGGCAGGAGCTGCTGCGTCCACCGGTGCATGTGCTGCCGCTCGAGCGGGTCGATGTCGTCCGACACCCACACCCGGTCGGTGTGCTCGAGGACCCCGAGGTCGACGCGGGCGCCTCCGGACGAGCACGACTCGATCTCGAGTGCGGGGAAGCGTTCCTTGAGCGTCGCCATGAGCCGGTAGGTCGCCAGGGTCTGCTCGTGCACGGCGGCCCCGCCTCCGGGGAAACCGGCGTCGACGAGGTCGCGGTTGTGGTCCCACTTGACATAGTCGACCATGTACTCGCCGATGATCGCCGTCATCCGCTCGAGCACGTGGTCGAAGGCCGCGGGGATCGCGAGGTCGAGGACCTGCTGGTGTCGGGACCGCACCGGCATCCGGCCGTCCGCCTGCATGATCCACTCCGGGTGCGCCCGCGCGAGGTCGCTGTCCTCGTTCACCATCTCGGGCTCGAACCAGAGCCCGAACTCCATGCCGAGCGCGCGGACCCGGTCGACGATGGGGCCGAGGCCGTCGGGCCAGACGTCCTCGTCGACGAACCAGTCGCCGAGGCCGGCGTGGTCGTCGCGTCGGCCGCGGAACCAGCCGTCGTCGAGCACGTACCGTTCGACGCCGAGGGCGGCGGCCCGCTCGGCGAGGTCCGTCAGGCGGGCGAGGTCGTGGTCGAAGTACACGGCCTCCCAGACGTTGATGGTCACCGGCCGCGGGGTGTGCGGGTGACCGGGACGGCTCCGGAGCCAGCGGTGGAACCGCCGCGCCTGCTCGTCGAGGCCGTCGCCGTGGGCGAAGTACACCCACGGCCCCTCGTACGTCGCACCGGTGTCGAGCCGGACCTCGCCCGGCAGCAGGAGTTCCCCGCCGCCGATGACCTGGCGGCCGGTCGCCAGGCGTTCCGCGTGGTGCCGGTGGTTGCCGCTCCAGCCGGTGTGCACGCCCCAGACCTCGCCGCGCGCGAAACCGAAGCCTGGCTCGCCGACGCTCAGCACGGTCGCGGCGTCGGCGCCGGTGCGGCCCTTCCGGCCCTCGCGCTGGTGGGTGCCGACGACGAGCGCGCGGCGCTGCGGGGTGCGCTCCTTGCCCCAGCGCCCGGCGAAGTCCAGGACCTCGCGCGCACGGGAGGGGATCGGCAGCGCGACGGTCAGGTCCTCGACCGTCCAGACGCCCTCGGCGGTGTTCGTGACGGCGGCACGGGCGCGCACCAGGCCGGAGCCGAGCACCTCGACCGTCAGGCGCACCGCGAGTCCGGCGGTGTCGTCGACGGCGTCCGCGGTCACCGTCGTGTCGGTGACGTCGAGCGTGCGCACCGTGAAGGCCGGCGCCCAGTCGTGGCCGTCGCGGTGGCCGGCGAGCCCGGGGCGGCCGCTCCACCCGCGGTGCGGCTCCGGGAGCACGGCGACCCGCACGGGTTCGTCCATCTCGTTCGGGGAGACCGGCGCGACGTCGGCGTCCGCCAGGGCGGTGAGCGCCGCTTCGTCGAGGGGGCCGAGCGCCGCACCCCAGTGCACGACGGCGGGGAGCGCTCTGTCGCGGCAGTCGAGCACGAGGGAGACGCCCCCGGCGGTCAGGTGGACGATGTCGTGCGGCATGCGGGCTCCAGTCGGCGTCGTTGCGGGTCCGAGCCTTCCGGGTCGGACCCGGCCGTCGCAACTCGACGCGCGGCTCAGAACCAGCGCTTGACCTTGAACACCACCCAGAGCGCCGCGGCGAAGAGCACCATCGCGACGATCGCCAGCGGGTACCCCCACGTCCACCCGAGCTCGGGCATGTGCGTGAAGTTCATGCCGTAGATCGCGGCGATGAGCGTCGGGGCGAACAGGATCGCCGCCCAGCCGGAGATCCGCTTCGTGTCGTCGTTCTGCTTCTGCGCGGCCAGCGTCGAGTCGACCGTCAGCGCGTTCTGCAGCAGCTGCCGGAACGTGTCGAGGCGCTCCACGATCCGGATGGCGTGGTCGAGCACGTCACGGAAGCGCCGCTGCATCTCGATCGGCAGGTGGTACTTCTCGGCGCCCCGGTGCAGGCTCTCGATGATGTGGATGAGCGGGCGCGCTGCCCGCTGGAAGTCCACGACCTCGCCGAACAGCTCGTACACGCGCCGGGACACCCCGGCCTCGCCGCTGAACAGCTGGTCCTCGATCTGGTTGATGTCCTCCTCGAGCCCGTCAATCACCGGCAGGTAGCCGTCGACGATGGAGTCCATCAGCGCCCAGAGCTGCGCCTGCGGCCCCACCGTCACCAGCCCGGGCTTGCCGCTCATCCGCTGCAGGGCCCGCGGCACGGTCTGCCGGCCCCGCGGGTCGGCCTGCACGACCGCCAGGAAGAAGTCCTCGCCGACGAACGCGTGCACCTCGCCGAACGCTACTTCCTCCTGCTGGTCGTTGTAGAGCGCCGGCTTCAGCACGGCGAACAGCGTCGAGCCGTAGCGCTCGAGCTTCGGTCGCTGGTGCCCCTCGGCGGAGTCCTCGACCGCGAGCTCGTGCAGGTCGAGTGCGACGGCGACGTCGCCGAGTTCCTGGGCGTCGGGCTGGTGCAGGACGATGCAGGAGCTCGCGCCCTGCTCGGCCATCATCCGGAAGGTGTCGTCGAGCGAGGGACTCGCGATCGGGGCGATGCGGTCGACGTAGACGGTGTTCAGCTCGAGGCTCACGGGACCACCGTACGCAGGGTCGCGGCACGTCGGTGCCCGGTGGCCGGCCGGGAGGCCCGTACCCACCCCGCCACACGGCGTGCGTCCTGCCTGTGCGTGCGCTGCACGACCGCCCTCACGCACCGCCTACGGTGCAGGTCATCAGCATGCTGACGAAAGGGACTGTCATGAAGAGGATCTGGAAGCGCGTCGCGGTCGCCGTGAGCGCGGTCGTCGCCGTCATCGGCGCGTACGTCGGCTCGGGCGCTGCCGGGGGCACCCCCATCCAGGACGCCGCCGGCGGAGCGTTGTCGGCGTCGTCGACGGCGATCGCCCCGGACGGCCCCGCGTTCTCGATCTGGAGCGTCGTCTACGCGGGGCTCATCGGCTACGCGGTGCTGCAGCTCTTCCGCACCGCGAACGACGACCGGCACGAGCGACTGGTGGTGCCGGCGATCCTGTCGCTGCTGCTCAACGCCGCGTGGATCCTGTCCGTGCAGTTCGGGTGGCTGTGGGCGAGCGAACCGATCATCGTCGCGCTGCTCGCGGTGCTGGTGTGGACGTTCTCGATCCTGCGCCGGACCCGCTCGACCGGCGTCGTCGAGGCAGTGCTGACCGACGGCACGTTCGGGCTCTACCTCGGGTGGGTCTGCGTCGCGACGGCGGCGAACACGGCCGCGGTGCTGACGGCCGCGGGCTTCCGCGGGTTCGGGTTCGGGCAGGACGTCTGGGGCGTCGCGATCGCCGCGGTGGCCGGTCTGGTCGGGGTCCTGGTCGCCTTCTGGGGTCGGGGGCGGCTGGCACCCGCGGCCTCGCTCGCTTGGGGTCTGGCGTGGGTCGCGGTCGCCCGGTTCGACGGGCCGCTCGTCTCCGTGCCGACGGCCACGACGGCGGTGGTCGCCGCGGTGGCCGTGGTCGTCGTGACCGCGGCGGTCCGGGCGCGCGCAGGGTGGTCCGGAGCGGGCGAGGGCCGGGCGACGGCACCGGTGTTCGGCCGGGCGGACTCCGTCGCGGGCTGACCGGGCCGGGGTCTGTGGCGTGAAAGCGACAGAACCCGCCGGGCCGGCCTCGTTCACCCCGCGAAAGCGACACTTCTCCGCGGATGTTCGGCGGAGAAGTGTCGCTTTCGCAAGCCAGCGCGACGGGGCCGTCGCGGGCTGACGGGGGCGGGGGCTGTGGCGTGAAAGCGACAGAACCCGCCGCGACGCCCTCGTCCACCCCGCGAAAGCGACACTTCACCGCGGATGTTCGGCGGAGAACTGTCGCTTTCGCGACCCAGCCCGACGGGGGCGTCGCGGGCTCACGGAGCCGGGGGCTGTGGCGTGAAAGCGACAGAACCCGCCGGGCCGGCCCCGTCCACCCCGCGAAAGCGACACTTCACCGCGGATGTTCGGCGGAGAAGTGTCGCTTTCGCGATCGAGCCCGGCCTCAGCGCGCGGCTGCGACCAGCCCGTGCGCGGCGGCGACCGCGGCGTTCGTGACCTCGCCGGCGTGCACGTTCACGCCGAGGGCCAGTGCCGGGTCGGCCGCGGTGGCCTGCTCCCAGCCCCGGTCGGCGATCGCCACGGCGTAGGGCAGGGTCGCGTTCGTCAGCGAGATCGTGCTCGTGCGCGGGACGGCGCCGGGCATGTTCGCCACGCAGTAGTACACGGCGTCGTGCACGGCGAAGGTCGGGTCGTCGTGGGTGGTCGGGTGCGAGCCCTCGAAGCAGCCGCCCTGGTCGATGGCGATGTCGACGAGGACCGAACCCGGGCGCATGTCCGCGACCATCGCGTCGGTGACGAGCTTCGGCGCCGACGCCCCGGGGATCAGGACGGAGCCGATCACCAGGTCGGCGTCGCGCAGCGCCTCGGCGATCGCGTGGGCCGACGACCGGAGCGTGGTGACGCGGCCGTCGAACCGGGCGTCGAGGGCGCGGAGCCGCGGCAGGCTGATGTCGAACACGGTGACGTCGGCACCCATGCCGAGCGCCATCGTCGCGGCGTGCTCCCCCGCGACGCCGCCGCCGATGACGACGACGCGGCCCTTCGGCGTGCCGGGGACGCCGCCGAGCAGCAGCCCGCGGCCGCCGTTCGTGCGCATGAGGTGGAACGCGCCGACCTGGGCCGAGAGCCGCCCGGCGACCTCGGACATCGGCGAGAGGAGCGGCAGCGAACGGTCGGGCAGCTGCACGGTCTCGTAGGCGATCGCCGTGGCGCCGGAGGCGACGAGCGCGTCGGTGAGGGGACGGTCGGCGGCCAGGTGCAGGTAGGTGAACAGGACCTGCCCCGCGCGGATGAGCGGGTACTCCGCCGCGACCGGCTCCTTCACCTTGAGGATCATCTCGGCCTGCGCCCAGACCTCGGCGGCGGCGTCGACGATCGTCGCTCCCGCCACGCGGTACTCGTCGTCGGTGAACGCCGAGCCGGTGCCCGCTCCCGACTGCACGAGGACCTCGTGCCCGTGCAACGCCAGTTCGGCGACGCCTGCCGGGGTCGCCGCGACGCGGTACTCGTTGTTCTTGATCTCGGTGGGGACGCCGATGCGCATCGCTGACTCCTTCGTGGGTGGTGCGGTCGTCCCACCATTCAGCGCCGGATTCGTTGCAACGAGGTTACGGCCGAACATCCGGACGACTTCGGCGCGATCCGTGCGATCGGATTCGGCCGGACCGTCAGCGCGCGCGGAGCGACTCGCTCGGCAGCTCCCCGAACCGTGCGCGGTAGGTCGACGAGAACCGCCCGAGGTGCCCGAAGCCCCACGAACGCGCGATGTCGGCCACCGAGGTCTCCTCGCGGTCGCCGTCGAGCAGGTCCGCGCGGGCGCCGTCGAGGCGCACGCTGCGCAGGAGCTCGCCCGGGGTCTGGTCCAGGTGCCGTCGGAGCGACTGCTGCAGGCCGCGCGGACTGAGCCCCGCCGCGACGGCGATCTCGGGCGTGCCGATCGGCTCGCGGGCGTGGGCGTGCACGTACTCGAGGGCGCGGCGGAGCCGACCGTGCTCGGGACCGGTGCCGGCCACGGACGAGCGCCACCGGCTGCGCTGCGGGAACGCCTGCAGCGCCGCCGTGACGAACGCCTCGGCGATGGTGCGCTCGCCCGACGCGTCGAGGCGGTGGTCGACGTCGAGCCAGGTCGACGAGTGTGCCCGCACGACGGCCTGCCAGGTGGCGACCCCCTGGGCCGTGGGGCGCTGCAGGGTGTCGAACGCGAAGTCGTCGTCACCCGCGACGGACCGGACGAAGTCGCGGTCGAGGTGCACGAGGTTCAGGCCGATGTCGCGGTGGTGCAGGGAGTAGACCTCGGCGAAGGGCACGACGACCGGCACCCCCGGCTCGAACACGTGCGTGTCGCTGCCCGAGGTGAGCCGTCCGGCACCGCTGCGCAGCCACGCCACGACGAACTCGTCGTCGACGCGGCTCTCGGTGCGCAGGTCCGCCATGAAGCGCGACGAGCGCAGGGACAGCCGGCCGTCCCCCACGTCGGCGAAGTCCCAGTGGGACTGCGGACGGGTGCGCCGGACGATCGGAGCGCGGAAGTCGTAGTCGCTCTCGAAGAAGGCGAGGGCCTCGTCGAAGTCACTGCCGACGAGCCGCCGGAAGTACCGGCCGGGGTGTCGCTCGATGGAAAGCACCATGCACCAGAACGTACGAGCAGCCACCGACATTCGACGCCCGCGGCCGCTCGACGCCGAGCGTCACGGCTGCAGGATCGCCTGTCCGACGCTCTCGTCCAGGATGAGGTCGGTCACGAGTCCCGCTGCGAGCGCGCCGCGCAGCGAGGCCGCCTTCCCCCGCCCGGCCACGACGCAGACCCGGCGCGGCGCTCGCTTGATCGTGTCGAGGTCGGGGGCACCGGCGCGCGCGTTCACCCCGATGTCCTTCCACGAGCCGTCGGCCCGGTAGAACACCGTCGAGACGTCGCCGACCACCCCGGCCCGGGTGAGCTCGTCACGGTCCTCGGGGTCGAGGTACCCGCCCGAGTACACGTGCGACGGCACCGGGGCCTGCGGGGCACCGACACCGAACACGACGAGGTCCATCCGCTCGTGCAGGTCGAGCACACGGCGGATCGAGCGCTCCCGGAACAACGCTTCCTTCGTCGCAGGGTCGTCGAAGAACGCCGGCACCGGGAACTGCTGCACGAACGCGCCGTACGCCTCGCCGAAGCGGCGGAGGATCTCGGACGCGTAGACGATGCCGGTGGTCCGGGTGTTCGCGGCCCCGTTGATCTGCACGATCGTCGAGCCGTGCGTCGTCTTCGGCACGAGGTAGCGGCTGACGGCGCTCACCGTCGAGCCCCACGACAGCCCGATGACCATGTTCGACTCGACGTACTGCGTCAGGATGCGCGCGGCCGACAGCGCGACCCGCTCGAGCCGGTCGACGTCGCTCGTGTGGTCCGGCACCGGGACGACGTGCGCGTGCACCCCGAAGCGCGACCGGATCGAGCGGCTGAGCGCCGCGGCCTGGTCCAGGGGCGAGCGGATCTGGATGTCCACGAGCCCGGTGTCCCTGGCGTACTTCAGCAGGCGCGACACCGACGACCGCGAGGTCCCGAGCTCGTCCGCGATCGCGTCCATCGTCAGGTCCTGCAGGTAGTAGAGGTGCGCGGCGCGCAGCGCCTGCTGCGTGCGCATGGGCTGAGCCGCATCGCTCATGGTGCTCCGATCTGTCGAACGCAACCATGCACGGACGTGCACGGCCTCTGCAACCCTGGTCGCGCCTCCCGGCTGCTCGATCCCGGTGCGCGACAGGTGTGCTGCACGTTCGTGCACCCAGGTTGCCCGCACTCTCGCCGGAGCGCACGATCGTTGGTGACCCCACGAACAGACGAAGGAAGCGACGAACCATGTCGAAGACGACACAGCCCAGGAAGACGGTGACCGCCCTCACCGAGCGCCCGAACGCGCAGGTCCTCATCGTCGGTGGTGGCATCAACGGCATCGCCACCTTCCGCGACCTCGCGATGCAGGGCGTCGACGTCGCCCTGGTCGAGCGCGGCGACTACGCCGGCGGTGCCTCGGCAGCGTCGAGTCACATGATCCACGGCGGCATCCGCTACCTGGAGAACGGCGAGTTCCGCCTGGTGCGCGAGAGCGTGCAGGAGCGCAACGGCCTCATCCGCATCGCTCCGCACTACGTGAAGCCGCTGCAGACGACGATGCCGATCTTCTCGACGTTCTCCGGCATCATGAACGCCCCGCTGCGGATGCTGACGCACAAGCAGCGTTCCACCAAGGAGCGCGGCGCCATGCTCATCAAGATCGGCATGACGATCTACGACTCCTTCTCACGTGACGGCGGCTCCGTCCCGAAGCACGTGTTCCGCACGAAGAAGGCCGCGCTCGAGGACATGCCGGCCCTCAACCGTGACCTGAAGTACACGGGCACCTACTACGACGCGAGCGTGCACGAGCCCGAGCGCCTGGCCCTCGACGTCCTGAAGGACGGCCTGGCCGCCGGAGCCGACAAGGCACGCGCCGTCAACTACGTCGAGGCAGCCGGCACCCGCGACGGCGGCGTCCTGCTCCGCGACCGCGAGACCGGCGACGAGTTCGTCTTCACCGCCGACGTCGTGATCAACGCCTCCGGCCCGTGGACCGACCTGACGAACGAGGCCTTCGGCGGCGAGACGAAGTTCATGGGCGGCACGAAGGGCTCGCACATCGTCGTCCACAACGACGAGCTGCTCGAGGCCACCAAGGGCCGCGAGCTGTTCTTCGAGAACGACGACGGCCGCATCGTCCTCATCTACCCGCTCAAGGGCCGGGTGCTCATCGGCACGACCGACATCGACGCCGACCCGTCGAAGCCGGTCGTCACCACCGACGAGGAGATCGACTACTTCTTCGGGCTCGTGAAGCACGTGTTCCCGCAGATCGAGGTCACCCGCGACCACATCGTCTACAGCTACTCCGGCATCCGCCCCCTCCCCCGCCACGAGGACACCGCCCCCGGCTTCGTGTCGCGTGACTACCGGATCGTGGACACCCCCATCGCCGGCCTGCCGAAGTCGACCGTGCTGTCGCTCGTCGGCGGCAAGTGGACGACGTTCCGTGCCCTCGCGGCGCACCTGTCCACCGAGGCGACGACCAAGCTCGGCATCACCCGCACGGTCGACACGACCGGCATGCCGATCGGCGGTGGCAAGGAGTTCCCGACCACCGACGCCCAGCGTGCCCTGTGGGTCACCGCGCACGGTCACGGGCTCGACGAGTCCCTGGTCGAGGGCCTGCTCGAGCGCTACGGCACCCGCGCAGCCGAGGTCGTGGACGTCCTGGTCGACGGCCCGGTCGAGGCCCTGGAGTCGGACCCGTCGCTCACCCGCGCCGAGGTCGCGTACTTCGCCCGCCACGAGCAGGCCGTGCACCTGGTCGACGTCGTCCTGCGCCGCACGAACCTGGCGTTCGTCGGCGGCGTCACGATCGACCTGCTCGACGAGCTGGCCGACGTCCTCGCCGAGGCGCTCGGCTGGACGACCGAGGAGCGCGCGGACGAGGTCCAGCGCACCCTCGACGTCCTGCGCGAGTCGCACCGCGTGATCGTGCCGCTCACGTCGGCGTCGCAGCTCGCGTAGCCCTCGTCCCCCACGGACAGGAGGCCCGGTACCAGCTGGTACCGGGCCTCCTGTCCGTCCGCTGGTCGCGTTCGCGGGCTGCTGGTCGCGTCAGGCGCGTTCGCCGGTCGGGTCCTGGGCCGTGCGGTCGATGAGCTGCTCGCCGCCGATCGGCTCGCCCTCCCAGTCCACCAGCCGCCAGCCGTCGTCCGACGACCCCTCGAGCTCGACGATGCCGGTGTTCTCGAGGTTCCGCTTCGTGCCGAAGTGGTCCGGGGTGTTCTGCGCCGCGGCGCTCGCCCACGTGCGGATCGCGGCGCCGTGGCTGACCGCGGCCGCCACCGCGACCCCGCTCGCCTCGATCTGCCGCACCGCGTCGTCGTAGCGCGCGAAGAACTCGTCGCCGCTCTCGCCGCCGGGCATCCGCGTGCTGCGGTCGCCGCCGGACCACCCGTGCACGGTCGAGATGTAGATCTGGACCGAGGTCGCGTCGCGCTTGCCCTGGGTGTCCCCCGCCGAGATCTCGCGGAGGCCCGGCAGCACCACCGGCTCGAGCCCGAGCGACGCCGCCAGGGGTGCCGCGGTGTGCTGTGTCCGGACCATCGACGAGACGAAGAGCCGCTCGATGCCGCGGTCGGCGAGCGCCGCGGGCAGGGCGTCGGCCTGCCGCTGGCCGAGTTCGGTCAGGCCGGGGCCGGGCACCTCGGCGTCGAGGATGCCGTGCACGTTCGCGGGGGTCTGGCCGTGGCGGATGAGCAGCAGTCGCATGGAGCCACCCTACGGACGGCCGCCGACGTCAGCCCTGGCGGGTGTTCCAGCGTGGGTCCTTCTTGTTGATGACGTAGACGCGGCCGCGGCGGCGCACCACCTGCGAGCCGGGGATCTTCTTGAGCGCCTTGAGCGAGTTGCGGACCTTCATGCGTGCCTCCTTGTTGAGAATGCTTTTCAGTTAGAGTAGCCGACATGTCTCCCGTCATCACCCTCGTCACGGCCCTCCACCAGGAGGACGCGGACCGCGTCGCTGCTCGGATCAGCTCCGGCCACCGGATGCACGTCGCGGAGCGCGCCCTCGCCGCCGCGCGTGCGATCGCCGATCGAACTGACCAGCTCGACCTGGTGTGCGGACCTTCGGCGGAGCACGGACTCGTCGTCACGCTGCACCCGGGGACCGACGCCCGCGCGGTCGGCATGCTGCTCGCGAACGCCGCCAGGGCCGAGACCGGCGACGATCGCGTCCTGCGGCACGTCGTGGGTGTGCTGCGGGCGGACGACCTCGCGCACCTGCTGTGGTCGGACGTCGACGACGCCTTCGTCGAGGCCGACCGGGTCGCCGCGCTCGTCGAGTACGCGACGGTCATCGCCCTCGACCGTGTCGGACCGTTGTCCGGGGTCCGGCGGCGGGCACTCGTGGCCCTGCTGCACCGGCTGGCGCCCCAGGCCGTCATCGTCGCTCTGCCGACGATCCGGAGCGCTGCGGACCTGCCGGCGTCGAACGGCGGCGCGGCGCGCGTGCTCGCGACCGGGGCCGGTTGGATGCGGGCGCTGTCGAGCGGCGCGGACACCGGGCGGGAGGTCCGCGACGACCTCGTGTCGATGCGCTACCGCGAGCCGCTGCCGTTCCACCCCGGACGCCTGGCCGCCGTCATCGAGCAGGACCTGGCGGCGGGGGTGAACGGCCGGGTTCTGCGGTCGAAGGGCTTCTTCCGGCTGGCCTCGCGCCCGGACCACGTCGGCTCGTGGTCGAGCGTCGGCGCGATGCTCGCCCTCGACCCCACCGCGAACCCGTCGTGGGATGCGGACGCCCCCGTCGGGCAGGCACTGTGGTTCGTCGGCGAGCGACTCGACGTCCGGGCGATCGAGCGGGCCCTGGACGGTGCGCTCCTGACGCCGGACGAGCTGCTCGCCGGCCCGGACGTCTGGCGCGGCTGGGCGGACCCGTTCCCGGTCTGGCCCGCGGTCGACCCCGCATCCGAGCACCGGCACGACTGACGGCGGCGCCGCGCCCGGCAGCGGGAGCGCCTGCGGCGTGCGTGTTCGCGCTCCCTCCGACCGTCCACGACTCGATCGACGCGTGGGCCGTCGGAACATGCGCCCGCATCGGGTGCGCGTGCATCCTGCGACGGACCACGAGACGATCGACGCGTGGGTCGTCGCTCGATGCGCGTGCACCGACGCCGCCGACGCCGCCCGACGTCAGGCGAGTGCGTCGAGCACCGCGCGCGCCGTCGCGGCGTCGGTGACGAGCTCGTTGACGAGACCGCCGCGCACCGCGCCGAGGATGCTCGTCACCTTGGCGGTGCCGACGGCGACCCCGACGGCGTGCGGGACGGCGGCGAGCACCTCGCGCGACGTCCGCACCATCCGGTCGCTGCCGGGGAACTCGACGGCGGCGCCGTCGGTGTCGTAGAAGTTGAGGCAGACGTCGCCCGCGGCACGGTCGAACACGGCGTCGTCGACGGGCACGCCCCGCGCCGAGGAGTCCCGGGTCGGCGCCGGTGCCCCGATGCCGAGGATCGCGCCCTTCGCCCGTCCCCACAGCCCCACGACGTGCTGGAACGCCGGGTCCTCGTCGAGCGTCGCGCGCATCGCCGCGGAGGGCAGGGCCTGCGCGAACAGGAACGCCGGGATCGCACCGGAGCGCTCGGCGGCGGCCCGGGTGATCTCGTTCGTCTGGAACCACGGCGTCGGGTCCGCCTGGCCGCCCACCGTCGGCACGAGCTGGACGCCGGGCATCGGCGGCACGGCGGTGTGCGCGACGTCGTAGACGGTGCTGCCGGACGACATGAGGACGGCGTCGCCCGGCGCGAGGTTCATGCCCTCGACGGCGGCGGCGATCGGGCCGGCCAGGTCGACCCCGAGCGTCGCCGTGTGGGTGACCGCCGCCAGGTGCACGGCGCCGAGGCCGAGCACGACCTGCAGGCGTTCGGCGAGCGCCACGGTCTCGTCCTGGAACGGGTCGACGACCTCGATGCGGACGAGTCCGGCGCGGCGGGCCTCGCTCACCAGGCGTGACACGGTGGGGCGGGAGACCCCGAGCCGCGAGGCGATCTCGGCCTGGGTGGCGTCCTCGAGGTAGTACATCCGCGCCGCCTGGTAGACGGTGTCGAGCGGGAAGCGGGTCCGGGAACCCTCGGCGGCGGGGAGCTCGGCGGACATGGGGCGATCGTAGCGGGACGCCCTCGGCACTCCGTGGGCCGGAGGACGCACTCCCCCCGGAACGCACAGCGGGCTGTCGGGGGTCGGACGTACGGTACCCACGTCTCGAACGCTCCACGAGGGGATCCCGATGAAGAAGTCAGCCTGGCTGCCAGCAGTCATCGCACCGGTCGTCGTGGCCGGCGCCGTCGCCGCCCCGATGATCGCGAGCGCCGCACAGGAGCCGATCGCCGGCACGCAGCCGAGCGCCGCGGACGTCATCGCGAGCATCGCGCACTCGTCCGACGCGGCCTACTCGGGCAAGCTCGCGCAGACGAGCGACCTCGGCCTCCCCGAGCTGCCGACCGGGTCGGGCGGGTCCTCGCTCGAGGGCGACGCCTCCGACGTGCTCGGACTCCTCACCTCGTCGCACACCGCGCGGGTCTACGTGGACGGCGAGGACAAGCAGCGCTTCCAGCTGACGCAGCAGCTCGCCGAGCAGGACGTCGTCCGCAACGGGTCCGACGTCTGGACCTGGGACTCGGAGGACCGCACCGCCACCCACGTGACGCTGCCGAGCGGTTCCGCAGGAGATCACCTGCAGGACGGCACGACGACCCCGGCGGACATCGCCCGGCAGGCCGTCGACGCGATCACGCCGACCACGACGGTGTCCAAGCCGACCCGAGTCAGTGTCGCCGGCCACGACGCCTGGCAGATCACGCTGACCCCGAAGTCGTCCGGCACCCTCGTCGGTTCGGTCCAGCTGGCGGTCGACCAGCAGACCGGGCTGCCGTTGCGCGCCGCCGTCACGGCAGCGGGCCAGGACGACCCGGCCGTGCAGGTCGGCTTCACCAGCCTGTCCTACGGCGCACCCGCCGAGCGGCTGTTCGACTTCACGGCGCCCGCGAACGCGAAGGTCACCGAGAAGGACCTCTCCGACGTCCGCCAGCACGCACGCGACCACGCCCGGGGCGACCGACCGGCCGGCCCGGCGGTCACCGGTACGGGCTGGGACACCATCGCGGAGCTCCCCGCCGGCACGGTCGACCAGTCGTCCCTCGGTGAGCAGGCCTCCGGGCTGCTCGACCAGCTGACGACGCCCGTCGACGGTGGTCGCGCGGTGCAGACGTCCCTCGTCTCGGTCTACCTGACCGACGACGGCCGGGTCCTCGCCGGTGCCGTCCCGGTGTCGTCGCTGGTCGCCGCCGCGAAGTGAGCACGACGGAACCACCCGCCGCGGGACCGACCACACCGTCGACGCGGTCGGCGTCGTCCCCCGGCACCGCCTCCGACCTCGCGATCCGCACCACGGGCCTGCAGAAGGTGTTCCGGCGGCAGCGCGCCGTCGACGGCATCGACCTGGCGGTGCCGCGTGGCGCGGTGTTCGGGTTCCTCGGGCCGAACGGCTCGGGCAAGACGACCACGATCCGCATGCTGCTCGGGCTGTCGAGCGCGACCGGCGGCTCGATCGAGGTCCTCGGGCAGCCGATGCCGTCGGCGCTGCACCGGGTGCTCCCCCGCGTCGGAGCGCTCGTCGAGGGTCCGGCCGCCTACCCGTACCTGTCCGGTCGGGCGAACCTGCAACGCTTCGACGCCGCCGACCCGACGTCGGACCCACGCACCCGTCGGGAGCGCGTGGCACGCGCCCTCGACCGCGTGGGACTGTCGCACGCCGCCGACAAGAAGGCGCACGCGTACTCGCTCGGCATGAAGCAGCGCCTCGGCCTGGCGAACGCCCTGCTCGCCCCGCGTGACCTGCTCGTGCTCGACGAACCGACGAACGGCCTCGACCCGCAGGGCACGCGCGAGGTCCGCAACCTCATCCGGTCCCTCGCCGACGACGGCACCACGGTGTTCGTGTCGAGCCACCTGCTCGCCGAGATCGAGCAGGTCTGCACGCACGCCGCGGTCATGCGCGCCGGCAAGCTCGTCGCGCAGGGCACCCTCGACGACCTCCGCTCCGCCGGCGCTCGCACCGTCACGGTCCGCACGCCGGACGTCGGCCAGGCCGCCACCGTCCTGACCGCGCTCGGCCTGGCGCCGCGGCACGAGGGCGGCGCGGACGTCCTCGTCGCCGACCTGCCGCCGCAGGTGGCACCGGAGACGATCACGGCCGAGCTCGTCCGAGCGGACGTCCGCGTCCGCGGATTGACCGTGGGCGGGGGCACCCTCGAGGACCTGTTCGTGGCGCTCACCGGAGAGGGGTTCGATGTCGCAGCCTGATGCCGTCGTCCGTCGACAGCGGACCTTCGCACTGCTCGGCTCCGAGCTCGCGCTGGTGTTCCGTCGTCGTCGCGCCTGGGCGATGCTCGGGGCGCTGGCGCTCGTGCCGATCCTCATCGCCGTCGCGGTGCGGGTCGCGACGTCCGGTGACGACGGCGGCCCGGCGTTCCTCGGTGACATCACGAACAACGGCCTGTTCGTCGCGTTCACCGCGCTGACGGTCTCGATCCCCCTGTTCCTGCCGCTGACCGTCGGGGTCGTGTCCGGCGACACGGTCGCGGGCGAGGCCAGCCACGGCACGATCCGGTACCTGCTCGTGGCCCCGACCGGCCGGTTGCGCTTCATCCTGGTGAAGTACGTCGGCGCGGTCGCGTTCTGCCTCGCGGCGACGCTGCTCGTGGTGCTCGTCGGCGCGGCCATCGGTGCCGTGCTGTTCCCGATCGGCCCCGTGACGCTGCTGTCCGGCACGCAGGTCGGCGGGTGGTCGTACGCGGGCCGCGCCCTGCTCCTCGCGCTCTACGTGACGCTGTCGATGCTCGGCCTGTCCGCGATCGGGCTGTTCGCGTCCACGCTGACGAACGTGCCGGTCGGCGCGATGGCCGCGACGGTCGTGCTCGCCGGGGCGTCGCAGGTGCTCGACCAGCTGCCCCAGCTCGAGTGGCTGCACCCGTTCCTGTTCTCGCACCAGTGGCTCGGCTTCGGCGACCTGCTCCGCGACCCGATCTCGTTCGACTCGTTCGGGTCGAACGCGGTGCTGCAACTCGGCTACGTCGTGGTCTTCGGTGCCCTGGCCTACAGCCGGTTCGCCACGAAGGACGTCCTGGCCTGAGCACGACGAGCCGGCTGCCGTCGGGCCACCGCGCTGCCGCCCGGACACCCGGCCACCGACCGGCCTCCCAGCTGCCGGCCGGGCTCGTCCCCGCCCGGCGACCCGCCCGGCGGCCCGCCGGTCACTCGGCGGGCGTGGTCGAGCCGCCGGCCATGCTCGGCTCGGTGCCCTGCGGGTCCTCGGTGGCGCGCGCGTCGGCGTACCGGTCGCGCAGGTCGCGGGCCTTCTCGGAGCGGTACCAGTCGAGTCGTGCACCCGTCTCGACGGTCTGCATGCCGATCACGACCTTGCCGCGCGACTTCATCTCGGCCAGGTCCTCGTAGGCCTCGACGATGTACTCGAAGGGGTAGAACCCCGAGATGAGGACCTGCACCCGGCGGTCCTGCACGGCCTTCGCCAGCAGGGTCAGGAGCTCGCGGGTCTCCTCGTCCTCGGCGGGGGCGCGCAGGAACCGCACCTCGATGTCCCGCCGCTCCTCGGACGACACGAACCGCTCGTCGCTGACACCGAGTCGCTCTGCCAGCAGTTCGGCGTTGCTCTCGCCGTGGTTGTCGATGAAGGCCGTGATCGGGCGGCCGTCCGCGATGTCGCGGATCCGCTCCTCCTCGCCCTCGCCGTAGGCGACCGGCAACGTGCCGATCTGCCGCAGGTAGTCGTGGTTGCGGGGGCTGCCGAGCGCGATGACGGTCGCGCCGGAGTCGTGCGCGAGCTGGCACTCGATGTGCCCGACGCCGCCGGCGGCCGCAGTGATGACCACGGTGTCGCCGGGGCCGAGGCGGAGCGACCGCACCACGGAGACGGCCGTGCAGCCGGCCAGGTACAGGCCGCCGGCGACCTCCCACCCGACGTGTTCCGGCTTCTTGATGACCGCACCGCGCGGCACCGCGATCCAGGTCGCGTGGGCACCGCCCGTGGGTGCGTGGCCCATGACCTCGTCGCCGACGCGCAGGTCCTTCACGCCGTCGCCGCGGGCGCGGACGATGCCGGCGAAGTCGACGCCCTGGTGCGCGGGGAACTCGAGGTCCACGTGGTCCCGGAGCTTGCCCTCGCGCAGGAACCGCTCGATGTGGTTGAGGCCGGCCGCGACGATCTCGACGACGACCTCACCGGGTCCGGCCGTCGGCTTCTCCTGCGGGACGAGCTCGACGACGTCGAAGTCACCGTACCGGTCGAACTGGACTGCACTGCCGTGTCGCATGGCTGCTCCTTCGCTGCGTGGTGGCTCCGGCCTACTCGGTGTTCCCGCGTGCAGCCCGAACAGGCGGGGTACCGGCCTGCGGACGCGACCGGGCAACGGACGGGAGGCCCGTGACGGATCCGCCACGGGCCTCCCGTCCGCCTCGACGCGCGTCCACCGCGCGCGTCGTCAGTGCTTGCCGGCCTGCGCGATGACCGACGCGACCGCGTCGGCATCGAGGTGGAAGGCGAGCGGGTCGGCGTCGGGGTCGGGGACGCGGAACGGCGTCGACCAGATCGAGCCGTCCTCGGAGACGTCGACGACGAGCGCCCCGCTGCCGACGTGCGCCGACTCCTCGTCGTACGCGCCGGTCACGTCGGTGTCGTTCGCGACGCCCGGGGCGACGAGGACCGGGACGCCGGCCAGCGACCCGGCGAAGTGGTGGTGGTAGTGACCGCCGAGCACGACGCGGACGTCGGAGCCGCCGATCGCCCCGGCCAGGTCGCCGGGGTTCTGCAGGCGGAGGGCGTCGTGCAGTGCGGTCGGCGCGGGCAACGGCGGGTGGTGCAGGACGACGACGCTGCCGTGCGGCGCGTCGTCCCCGGCGAGCGCGGTGCGGAGCCGTTCGAGCGCGGCCTCGGACACCTCGCCGTACCCGGCTCCCGGCACGCTCGTGTCCACGGTGACGATGCGCCGGCCGGCGACGATCGACTGCCCGGAGACCGGGACCGTCGGCGGGTGGTACTCCATCGTGTGTGCGAGCCGGACGCCGCCCTCGCCGAGCACGTGTCCGTTCGCGAGCACCTGGCGGAAGCCCTCGCGCAGGTCGTGGTTGCCGGGCACGGCGACGAGGGCCGCTCCGTGCCGTTCCGCCCACCCGCCGACGCGCTCGAGCACGGCGGCGTACGACGCGCGGCTGCCGTCCTCGGAGACGTCCCCGGAGACCACGACGAGCCCGACCCCGGGGACGCCCTCGGCATGGGCGAGCACGCGGTCGAGTGCGGCGGCGGTGTCGACCGACCCCTGGTGCAGGGCGCCGTCGCCCGTCAGGTGGGTGTCGGAGAGGTGGAGAATGCGGAGGGTTCCCGGTGCCGGCGGCTGCATGCCCGCCACGGTACCTGCGCCGGTGGTCCAGCGGCTGGCGGGCGGGTTAGCGTTGCCTGGTGACCGACGCGCTCATCGACCTCCGCTCCGACACCGTCACCCGTCCGACCGCGGCCATGCGTGCCGCGATGGTCGACGCCGAGGTCGGCGACGACGTCTTCGGCGAGGACCCGGAGACCACGGCGCTCGAGCACGAGGTCGCCGCGCTGCTCGGGCACGAGGCCGGCCTGTTCACCCCGACGGGCTCCATGGCGAACCAGCTCGGGCTGCGGTTGCTCGTCGCCCCGGGAGCGGAGCTCGTCGCCGACCAGCAGGCGCACGTGGTGCGGGCCGAACTCGGTGCCGCCGCGGTGTTCTCCGGCATCACGACCCGGACGTGGCCGTCGGACCGCGGTCGACTCGTCGCCGACGCCGTGCGCGAGCTGGCCGAACCGAACGCCGGCGCCTACTCGGTGTCGACCGCCGCGATCGCGATCGAGAACACCCACAACTTCGGCGGCGGGACGATCCAGCCGCAGGACGAGGTCCGCGCGGTGCAGGCCTACGCGCGGGCGCACGACGTCGCCGTGCACCTGGACGGCGCCCGGCTGTGGAACGCGCACGTCGCGTCGGGCACGCCCCTGCACGAGCTCGCCGACGGTTTCGACACCGTCTCGGTCTGCCTGTCGAAGGGCCTCGGCGCCCCGGTCGGGTCGGTGCTCGTCGGCTCGGCGGAGCGCATCGCCACGGCGCGGATCTGGCGGAAGCGGTACGGCGGGGGCATGCGGCAGACGGGGTTCCTCGCCGCGGCCGGCCGGTACGCCCTGGCCCACCACGTCGACCGGCTCGCCGAGGACCACGCGAACGCGCGGCTGCTGGCCGAGGCCCTCGACGTCGACCCGTCACACGTCGACACGAACATCGTCTTCGCCGAGGTCGCCGACCCGGCCGCCTTCGTCGAGGCCGCGGCCGCCGGCGGGGTCCGGCTCATGCAGCTCGGGCCGCGTCGGGTCCGGCTCGTGACGCACCTCGACGTCAGTCAGGAGGACGCCGTCCGGGCGGCCGAGGTGCTGCGGACGCTCCCCCGCTGACACGGGCTCGGGAGCACGTCGCTCCGCACCGCGCCCGGGATTCGCGCCGCGCACCGCGCCCTGGGTCCGCGCCGGGGTCCGGGGCCCGCGCCGGGGATCCGCGCCGCGCACCACGCCCTGGGTCCGCGCCGGGGTCCGGTGCCCGCGCCGGGACCCGTCCTCTCTCGTGATCGCTGACGGTCCTGGTTCGTGCAGTCCGGGGATCGCGAACCACGACCGTCACGCACGCGACGGCTTCTCGGTCCGCAGCCGACGTGGCACGCGCGTCCCGGCAGTGCGGCGACGCGGCGACGCGGCGACGCGGCGATGCGGCGATGCGGCGATGCGGCGACCCGACGATCGCGGCGGCTCGACGATCCGGCGATCCGGCGATCCGGCGATCCGGCGACCCGACGACCCGACGACCTGACGGCCCCGACGACCCCGCCGACCCGACGGCCGCGGCGCCTGGCACCTGGCGGCTCGACGGCCTCGGCGCGGCGCGGCGGGGCGGTGAACAGGAGGCGAAGGAATCGCGCCGGGGGTGCAGATTGCGGTCATCACCCCCGAACGGGGGTAATCATCGTGCATGATGTCCCGGGCGCCCACGACGGACGCCGTCCATGCCAGTGCCCCACCTCACCGAGGAGCCCGACATCGCAACCCAAACCCTGCGCCGTCCCCAGCGCACCAGCGACCACCTGACCACTGCCGACCGGAGCACGCGGTGAACCGCCGCGTCCTCATCGCCGCCGCCACCACCGGTGCGCTCGTGCTCGGTGTCCCGACCGCAGCCTCCGCCACCGCTTGGTGGGGCTGGGACGGCCACCACCACCGTCACCACGCCCCGCCGACGGCCCCGCCCACGTCCGACCCCACCGACCCGGACACGCTGACCCCGTCACCCGCTCCGTCGGAGTCGTCGGCTCCGGAACCCTCGGAGACGACGGACCCGGTGCCGACGGACCCGGTGCCGACGGAGACGCCGACGCAGGACCCGGCTCCCGCCCCGGCGGACGAGCCGACGGCGACCCCCACGCCCGAGCCCGCCCCGGTCGACGAGGCCGCCACGGCAGCGTCCCCGCCGGACTCCTCGTTCGTCGAGCAGTTCTCGGCGGGTGCGGCGCTCGGCCAGGTCGCGTCGGCGTACGCGCAGTCGTGGCAGCCGTACCCGGACGGCACCTCGGGCATCTACGCGCCGAGCCGCACGGTCACGGCGCACGACGGCGTCCTCGACGTCGCACTCGGCACCGGTGCGGGTGCTGCGGGCACCTTCGGCACGAAGACCGGCGCCTGGGACCACGTCGGCGGCTCGTTCTCCGTGCGTGCACGGGCGACCGGCGGCGACGGCAACGGGGCGGCCTTCATGCTCTGGCCGACGTCGAACCGGTGGGCCGACGGCGAGATCGACTTCCCCGAGGGCAACTTCGAGGCGAGCCCGTCCGCCTTCCAGCACTCGATGACCCCGGGCCGCGAAGCCGAGCGGGTCCAGGTGCCGAGCGGCGTCTCGTGGCGCGACTGGCACACCTACACGGTGGACTGGGACCCCGGTCGGTCGGTCACCTACAAGGTCGACGGTCAGGTGCTCCACACGGTGACGCAGGACGTCCCGACGACGCCGCACCGCTTCATGTTCCAGGTCGGCAACTGGGGCGCGTCCGGACACCTGCTCATCGACTGGGTGTCCACCACCGAGTGAGCGGTGCGGGCCCGAGGGGGCCTGCGCGACCGCGCCCCGCTGCGGTCGTTGCGCCCGATCTCACCGGGGCGCGACGACCGTGACGGGGCGCGGCCAACGATCCGGGACCCGTGTCGTCAGGCAGGATCCCGGATCGGAACGACGCCCGACGACCCGGGCAGGGCGGGGAGCGGTTCGAGGGCGGGGAGCAGTCCGTCGATCGAGCGCACCGACCGTCGGGCGTCCCGGTACCCCCAGGCACACAGCACGACGAAGACCACGAGGAACCCCCACCACAGCGGGGTGATCGTGAACGCGGCCCAGATCGAGAACCCGGCGCCGAGCACCGCCATCACCGGGACGATCGCCAGTGTGGAGCGGTACCGACGTCGCAGCAGCTCGAGTTCGGGGCGCCACACGGACGCGTCGACCCGCTCGTGCTCGGGCAGGGCGCCGGTCCGGACCGCACGCTGCACCGCGACCGTGCCCTGCGCGCCGCCGAGACGCCGCCGGCGGTTGCGGATGGCGAACCCGAAGCACACCGTCGCGATGCTCGCATAGAAGAACGCGCCGACCGCCCGCTGCAGCGGCGCGAAGCCGTCGGCCTCGACGAGCACGCCCAGGGCGAACCAGGCCGCGAAGAGCAGGGCGAAGATCAGCGGCAGCAGTGCCGGCAGCGGCAGTGCACGCATGCGGTCCATCGTTGTTCCCCAGACGTTCGAGTGACCCGTTCCCGGCCCACCGTGGCGGACCCGGCCGAGAGACCGCTGAACGCGCCGCCTAGGCTGGACCGGTGACGATCGACCGGCGGGAGACAGCAGTCGCGGCGCGGGCCGCGCTCGCCGGCGTCGTCGGACCGGACCGCCCGGCCGCGCACGGGTCGCTCGACCGGCGGTCCTCCACCGGCCCGCGCCGGGCTGCCGTCCTGATGCTCTTCGGCGTGCTCGACGACGTCCCGAGCACCCGCACGCCGAGCGACCACCCCACCGGCGCCCCGGCCGTCGGCCGCGACCTCGACGTCCTGCTCTTGGCCCGTGCGGCGACCCTCCGCTCGCACCCCGGCGAGGTCGCCTTCCCGGGCGGCCGCATCGATCCCGGGGACCGTGACGCCACCGCCGCCGCCCTGCGCGAGGCCCGTGAGGAGACCGGCATCGACACCGCCGGTGTCGAGGTGCTCGGGACGCTGCCCGCGGTGCCGCTCGAGCACTCGAACCACCTGGTCCGACCGGTGCTGGGGTGGTGGCGGGAGCCGTCACCGATCCGGGTGGTCGACGAACGCGAGTCGGCCGCGGTGTTCCGGGTCCCCGTGGCGGACCTCCTCGACCCGGCACGACGCGGCGTCACCGTCCTGCGGAACGGCGGGCGGGAGTGGCGCGGTCCCGCGTTCACCGTGGAGTCGGCGCACGGACCGCACCTGGTGTGGGGGTTCACCGCCGGACTGCTCGACGCACTGTTCGATCGGCTCGGCTGGACCGAACCGTGGGACGCCGACCGCGTGGTCCCCCTGCCGCCGACCGCCTGACCCGCGCCGAGCGCGCCCCACCGACCACCCCCAGCCGAGTCCAGAGCGCCCCGCGCCCCGCCCGACCGGAACTGGGAGAGTCCCGCGTTCCTCCGGCCGGACCCGGCGGGACCGGAGAAGAGTGCAGGGACCGGCACGACCACCACAACGAAGGAAGCACCGCGATGACCGACGTCCTGCCCACGACGGGAACGGCAGCCACCGACGAGACCTGGTGGCGCCAGGCGAGCGTCTACCAGATCTACCCGCGCTCGTTCGCCGACGCGAACGGCGACGGCATCGGCGACCTGCCGGGCATCACCGAGCGCGTGCCGTACCTGGCCTCGCTCGGCATCGAGGCCGTCTGGCTCAGCCCGTTCTACCCGTCCGCCCTCGCCGACGGCGGCTACGACGTCGACGACTACCGTGACGTCGACCCGCGGCTCGGCTCCCTCGACGACTTCGACCGCCTGGTCGAGGCGCTGCACGGCGCCGGCATCCGGGTCATCGTCGACGTGGTCCCCAACCACACGAGCGACCGACACGTGTGGTTCCGCGAGGCCCTGGCGTCGGAGAAGGGCTCGGCGGCCCGCGACCGCTACGTCTTCCGCGACGGCACCGGCCCGGACGGCCAGGAGCCGCCGGCCGACTGGGTGTCGATCTTCGGCGGCCCGGCCTGGTCCCCCGTCGGCGACGGCCAGTGGTACCTGCACAACTTCGCGAAGGAGCAGCCCGACCTGAACTGGGCGAACCGCGAGGTCCGCGACGACTTCCTGCACACGCTGCGCTTCTGGTCCGACCGCGGGGTGGACGGCTTCCGGATCGACGTCGCCCACGGGCTGGCGAAGGACCTGCCCGAGGGCGAGCTGCCGACGTGGGCCGAGGTCCTCGCCG
The DNA here is from genome assembly GCF_003234445.2 of Curtobacterium sp. MCLR17_036. Taxonomy (NCBI): domain Bacteria; kingdom Bacillati; phylum Actinomycetota; class Actinomycetes; order Micrococcales; family Microbacteriaceae; genus Curtobacterium; species Curtobacterium sp. MCLR17_036. The sequence continues at coordinate 2,714,779 of NZ_CP126269.1, forward strand.
CGCCGAAGGACGGCTCGCACATCCTCTGGGACCGCGACGACGTGCACGAGATCTACGCCGAGTGGCGGAAGGTGTTCGACGAGTACACGCCGGCCCGCACCGCGGTCGCCGAGGCCTGGGTCGCGGCCGACCGCCGCGCGCGCTACGCGAGCGCCGACGGGCTCGGCCAGGCGTTCAACTTCGACCTGCTCGAGGCCGACTTCGACGCCGGCACATTCCGGGAGATCATCGAGTTCAACCTCGGCCTCGCCGAGCAGTCGGGCTCGTCGACCACGTGGGTGTTCTCGAACCACGACGTCGTCCGCCACCCGACCCGCTACGCACTGCCGCCGCGGAACGGCTCCCCCGACAAGCAGGGCAGCGCCTGGCTGCTCGCCGGCGGGTCCCGCGACGACCTCGACCTCGCGCTCGGCCTGCGCCGCGCGCAGGCGGCGACGCTGCTCGAGCTCGCCCTGCCCGGCTCCGCGTACCTGTACCAGGGCGAGGAGCTCGGCCTGCACGAGGTCGGCGACATCCCGGACGCCGACCGCCAGGACCCCGCGTTCTTCCGGAACCCCGGCGTCGACGTCGGCCGCGACGGCTGCCGCGTCCCGATCCCGTGGACCCGCTCCGGCCCGTCGTACGGCTTCGGTCCGGGCGGCTCGCACCTGCCGCAGCCGGCCTGGTTCGCCGGGTCGAGCGTCGAGGCCGAGGACGCCGACCCGGACTCGACGCTCAACCTGTACCGGAAGGCCCTCGCCCTGCGCGGGCAGCTGCAGTCCGAGGAGCGGCTCGAGTGGCTCGAGACCGGCCGCGACGACGTGCTCGCCTTCCGTCGTCCGAACGGCTGGACGAGCGTGACGGTGTTCGGCGACGAGCCCTTCGCCCTGCCGTCGGGCGAGCTGCTGCTCGCCTCGGCTCCGGTGGCCGACGGCACGCTGGCCGGCGTCGGTACCGCCTGGTTGCGTTCCTGAGCCGGGCACGCGTCAGGCACGCGACCGGGTGACGGACGGGAGGCCCGTGGCGGCGCCGCCACGGGCCTCCCGTCCGTCCGCCGTCACCGTCCCGATCCGTCAGCCGGTCCCGGTAGGGTCGCGGCATGAGCGGGGCGAGCATCGACGTGCGGGACTTCGTGATGCGGTTCGGCGACCGCACCGTCGTCGACCGCCTGTCGTTCGACATCGCTCCCGGTGAGACGTTCGGGTTGCTCGGCAGCAACGGCTCCGGCAAGACCACCACGATCCGTGCCCTGCTCGGCATCACCGCCCCGACCGAGGGCACCCTGACGATCGACGGCGAACCGTACCGACCCGCGACCGGTGGGATCGGCTACCTGCCCGAGGAGCGCGGGCTGTACCGCAAGGAGTCCGTCATCGACGTGATGTCGTACTTCGGCCGGTTGCGGGGCCTGCGCGGCACGGACGCCACGGCCTGGAGCATGGACTACCTGGCCCGCGTCGGCCTTGCGGACCGCGCGAAGGCCCGCGTCGACAAGCTCTCCGGCGGCCAGCAGCAGAAGGTGCAGCTCGGCATCACGATCATGGACCGGCCGCGGCTGCTCATCCTCGACGAACCAACGAAGGGCCTCGACCCGGTCAACCGACGACTGCTGCTCGACCTGGTCGCCGAGCGCAAGGCCGACGGCGCCACCGTGATCCTCGTCACGCACCACATGGACGAGGTCGAACGGCTCTGCGACCGCATCCTGCTGCTCAAGGACGGCACCGCCGCCGCGTACGGCACGATCCCGGACGTGCAGGACGCCTTCGGCGGCGCCGTCGCGCGCGTCGGGGTCGACGGCACGGTCCCGCCGTCCGACCTGTACCGGCTCGCCCGGCACGAGGGGCACGTCGCCTACCTGGTGCCGACCGCGGCCGCGGCCGCCGACGGCGCGGACATCCTGGCGTCGCTCGTCGCCGCCGGTGTGCACGTCACCGCGTTCGCGATGCGCCGGATCCCCCTCGACGAGATCTTCGTGCAGGTGTACGGCCACGACGCCCTGACGGCGGAGACCGCCGGTGCGGGGGCCCGCGCGTGAGCCGTCTCGGCACCGTCGTCCGGTTCGAGTTCGTCCGGGCCGTGAAGAAGCCCGCGTTCTGGATCGGCACGCTCGCGCTGCCGGTCGTCATCGTCGTCGTCTCCCTGCTCGTCGGCATCGGCCAGGCCGCGGGGACGTCCTCGGTGGTGAGCGGGACGTCCGCCACGAAGACCCCGTTCCACTACGTCGACCACTCCGGACTGGTGTCGGAACGGATCGCCGCGCGGTGGGGCGGCTCCCCCTCGGACGACGTCGGGGCGGACCGCGACCGGGTGCGCGACGGCACGCTCGACCTGCTCATCGAGTACCCCGCGTCGCCGTCGTCGCAGCCGGTGCGCATCGACGGTGCCGACCGCGGGCTCTTCGTGAACGGCGGCTACTCGACCCTGGCCGAGCGCGTGCTCGAGCAGAGCGTCGCGACCGCCGTCGACGACCCCGAGACGGTCGACCTGCTCCGGAACCCGCCGGACACCGACCTGACGACGTACGCCGACGGCGCCGTGGCTCCCGGCTGGCTGTCGATCGTGCCGCCGCTGCTCTACGTCGCGGCGTTCTTCGGGCTCGTGATCCTGCTCGCCTCGCGCATGGTGACGGTCGTGGTCGAGGAGAAGGAGAACCGCATCTCCGAGATGATCCTCACCACCGTGACCGCCGGCGACCTCATCCGCGGCAAGGTCATCGCGATGCTGCTCGTCGGCTTCGTGCAGGTCGCGGTGTTCGTCGTGCCCGGCCTCGTCGGGACGGCCGCCCTGCTGCCGCTCGTCGCGTCGCGGCTCGGCGGGGTGGTCGTCGACCCGTGGCGGATGCTCGTCGGGGCGCTGCTGCTCGTCGGCGGCGTGCTGCTCGCGTCCGGGCTGTTCGTCGCCGTCGGCGCCGCCGTCCCGTCCATCAAGGACGCCTCGGCGCTGCAGTCGGCGGCGATCTTCGCGCTCATCATCCCGATCTACGCGGCCTTCTTCGTGATGACCACACCGTCGTCACCGGTCGCGACGTTCTTCACGTACTTCCCGACGTTCACCCCCGTCACCGCGATGGTGCGGAACGCCGTCGGTTCGCTGACGGTGGTCGAGTCGATCGTCTGCGTCGCCGAGGTCTTCGTCGTGGCGGGGCTGTTCCTGTGGTTCGCGCAGTACCTGTTCCGGCACTCGGTCGCCCAGTACGGCTCGAAGGTGACCGTGCGGCAGGTCCTGTCCTGGCGGCGGGTCAGACGCCCGCGGTGATCGCCTCGATCTCCCACGAGTGCACCTCACGCTGCCGCCAGCCCTGCCGCAGGGTGTGGACCGCCCGGTCGAACTCGACGAGGACGTCCACGTACGGGCGGACGAGCATCTGGATCTGCATGCCCTCGTAGACGGCGAGCAGCTGCGTCGCCGCCTGGTGCGCCGGGATCGCCGACTCCTCCGTCCCGCGGTCGAAGTCACCCTGCAAGCCGCAGGCGAGCTCCTCGACGTACTCCTCGAAGCGCTTCCGGAACAGGTCCGCGAACCGGGACTCCGAGCTCGCGATGGTGACGACCCCGGCGAGCAGACGCACGAGGCCCGGGTCGGCGACGTCCTCGGCCAGGGTCATCCGCACGTGGTCGATGGTGCACACGGGCGGTGCCTGCCGCCGGGTCCCCCGCAGCTGCGTCCACCGGTCGTAGGTGACGAGCAGCAGGGCGTCCCACGCGGGGAACAGCCGCTCGACGGTCTCGAGCGGGACGCACGACACCTCGGCGACCACGGCGGCGTCGACCTCGTTGAACGAGTGCAGACGGTAGGCGCGGATCGCGCCGCGGACGGTGCGCTCCGCGAGGGACTGGTCGTCCTCCGCGCGCGCGTCGTGCAGGGTCACCATCTGCTCATTCCACCGCATCGGCGGGCCGTTGTCGTGACCCCGACCGGGGGGCGTGCCCCGGCGCTGCCCCCGGACTCGCTCAGCCGACGGTGACGGGGGCGGCCGAGGGCCTGGTGCGCTGGCGCATCCAGACGAAGAAGCCGGTCAGGGTGAACACCCCGTAGAAGACGTACATCAGGCCGGAGGCGTAGTACCCCGCCGAGAACAACAGCGGCACGCCCACCAGGTCGACGGCGACCCAGATGAGCCAGAACTCGACCCAGCCCTTCGCCATGCCGTAGGTGGCGAGCAGCGACCCGACGAAGATCCAGGCGTCGCTCCACACCGGCTCGTACGACCCGAGTGCGCGGAACACGGGGGTGAGCAGCGCGGTGCCGCCGACCATGCCGACGACGAGCAGCGCCCGCGTGCGCCACGACGCCCAATGCGGGTCGATCGAGGTCGTCGCCTGCTCCGGCCGGTGCGTCCAGCGGTACCAGCCGTAGATGCTCACGATGATGAACATGACCTGGCGGCCGGCCTGGCCGAGCAGGTTGACCGGGTTCGGGGTGTCGAACAGGGCACCCATGAAGACGGTGAAGAGCAGGGCGTTGCCCACCAGTCCGACCGGCCACGCCCACACCTTGCGGCGCATGCCGCCGAGGGCGCTGAGCAGGCCGAAGACGTTGCCGATCACCTCGCGCCAGAGCACCGTCTGGTCACCGATGACGATCTGCGCGTCGAACAGCCAACGCACGATGCCCATGGGCCCTCCTCGGATTCGACCGGTCCAACGGTACGGGGGTGCTCGGCATTCCGGCCGCCGTGCGGCGCCGCGTGACGGTGCGCGGACTACGCTCGTGCACCGTGACGGACGGGGTACGGCGGACGCGGGAGCTGCTCGACGCAGCCGCCGCACGGTTGCAGGCCGCGCGGGTGCCGGACGAGGCGCTCGGCGAGTACGTGCGCCCGAAGGCGGTGCTCGGCATCCGTCGTGAACCCGTGATGCGTCCGCTCGGCCGGGTCTGGCGCGTCGGGGCCCTGCTGCTCGGCTCGTCGTCGGAGACCTCGGGCCGCGTCTGGGCGACCGGCCGGATCACCCGCGTGACCGACCCCGGCAGGTCGCAGTTCGTGTCGGTGTCCGCCGAGGTCCGCCGCGCCTACCGGGCGGCGGCGGCGAAGGGCCACTTCCGCGACGGGGACACCGTCAACCACGACGCCGTGCCGCTCCCCCTGGACGACTCGCTGCGCGGCTCCGACGGGGTGCTCTTCGTCGACGGCGACGCGCCGCTCGTCCGCTGGTCCCCCACGGCGGGCGCCGCGGTACCGCTCGAGGACTACCTGGCCGACCGGGTCGGGCTGCTCGTCGATCCGCCCCGGGGTGCGACGGACTGACCGGGCCGTGCGCCGCCCGCGGTGGTGCGCCGCCCGCCCGCACGGCGGTGCTGACAGGATCACACCATGCGCGGAACGACTGTCCTCCTCGTCATCGACCTGCAGGTCGGGGTCCTGCCCGGCTGCACCGACGCCGACGGGGTCGTCGCCCGGACCGCTGCCCTCGTCGACCGGGCCAGGGCCGAGGGCGTGCCGGTCGTCTGGGTGCAGGACCACGACGACTTCGTCGAGGGCAGCCCGGAGTGGGAGCTGCAGCCGCCGCTCCGTCGCGCCGCGGACGAACCCCTGGTGCGCAAGACCCACCGCGACGCCTTCGCCGACACCGACCTCGCCGCGGTCCTCGAGGGGCTCGGCACCCGGCACCTCGTGGTCGCCGGCGCCCAGAGCGACCACTGCATCCGCACCACGACGCAGGCCGCGGCGGCACGGGGGTTCGACGTCACGCTGGTGTCGGACGCGCACACGACCACCGACGCCGAACACGACGGGGTCGCGATCACCGGAGCGCAGGTGATCGCCCACACGAACATGTACTTCAGCGGGCTGCGCTACCCCGGCCAGCGCTTCGCGGCCGTGCCCCACGACCTCGTGGTCCTCGGGCTCGACGCGTGACCGGGTTCGTCCGGTACCAGAGCGCGGTGCCGAACCGGCACGGGCGGCACCCCGGGGTGTTCGCCCTGGCGAACGGCCTGCGCCACGACGGGATGCTCGGCGACGCCGACCGGGACTGGCTCGCGTGCGCGAACGCGCGGGCCGAGGAACACTACGCGGACCCGACCACCGTCGCACCCGACTGCTACGACCCTGTGCTGCACCCCGGAGCGCGGTCCTGGTTCCGGGACGGTGCCGCGTCCTGCCTGCAGCTGTGCGAGCCGTACCTCGCGCTCCTCGACCGGTACGGCGTCGGATGGGTCGAACTCCGGACGCGGACACCGGGACACGTCGTCCACGAGGACCCCGTCCAGGTGGTCGCCACGCCCTTCACCCACCCGGCCGACTGGCCGTTCCGGACCCGGCCGTGACCGCGCCCGTCGTCGGCGGGCCGGGCTGGGTGATCCGGGCGGACGACCTGCGCCCGGAGATCACCGACCTCGGTGCCTTCCGTCTCGGTCTGACCGGCGACCCGCTCGCGGAGCCGCTCGAGCTCCTGTGGAGCGGTGCCGCAGCGGCGGCGCTCGACCTGCTCGACGGTCACGAGCCGTCGCGCCGGGTGCGCGCGCTGCGGGCCGACTGCCTCCGCGACCTCGGCGAGACGGACGCCGCGGTCGCCGAGTACGACGCCCTGGTGTCCGAGTGCGTCGGCACCGGGCACGAGGCCGTCATGCGCCAGCACCGCGGGAAGGCCCTGCTCGCCGCCGGCCGGGCGGACCGCGCCGTCGACGACTTCCGCAGGGCGGTCGAGCTGCGGCTGGACGGCGATCCGGATCTGCTCGCGTCGGCACGGCTGGCGCTCGCGGTCGCGCTCACCCGCGAGCGGACCCCGGACTGACGCGACGCGCTCCGCGGTGCGCCGCGACGGTCGCCCAGAGCACCTGCACCAGCAGCGCGCCGACGGTGGCGACGACGACGACCACGTACGGCACGGTGGCGGGGGACGCCGCGAGTGACAGGAGCGCGAGGACGGTGACCGCCCACGCTCCCACCAGGAGCGGTCGCGCAGCAGCACGGTGACCGGCCCGCCACGCGGCGTCGCTGCGCATCACCGACGGCAGTCGGAAGCCGACCGTGTGGTTGCGGCCCCCGGTCAGGGCGACCCGTCCGAGCATGAGGAACGACCAGGCGACGCCCGCCAGGAGCACGGCGACCGCGATCGCCGCGGCGATGCCCGGAGGTGTTGCGTCCGCCACGTCCCGTCCCCTTCCCTCCGGTACCAGCATGGCGCACCGCGTGCGCCCCGTCACCTGCGCTGGTGACGGGGCGGCGCCCGTCCGGCGCGCGGGCCGCGACCGGTCGACGGACGGGAGGCGCGGGGCAGGCCCGCACCGCGCCTCCCGTCCGGACGCCGGTCACCGTGACGGCCGCCGGACGGTGGGGACGACCGGCCCACCAGGGCGACGACCGGGCCGACCGGGCGGCCCGTACGGTGGTCGGATGCGCTCGCTCGTCAGACTCGATGACTGGTCCGCCTCCGACGTCGACGAGGTGTTCGCGCTCGCGGACGCCTACCGCGCAGGTCGCGGGCCGGTGACGGACGGGTGCGCGGTGCTGTTCTTCCCCGCCACGAGCCTGCGGACCCGGGTGTCGTTCGAGCGCGGGGCGACCCTGCTCGGGCTGCAGCCGATCCTGTTCCCGGAGCAGACGCTCGACAAGCCGGAGGACCTGTCGGACGTCGCGGCGTACCTGTCGTCCTGGGCCGACCTCGTCGTGGTGCGGCACCGCGACGTCCGCGTCGCCGAGGCGCTCGCGGCGGCCGGGGTCCTGCCGGTCGTGAACGCGATGACGGACGTCAACCACCCCTGCGAGGTGCTGTCCGACCTCTTCGCGCTGCGTGCCGAGGGCGTCGATCCGCGGTCGCTGCGGTTCCTGTTCGTCGGCGCCGACGGCAACATCGGCCGGGCCTGGCGCGAGGCAGCGCAGGTCCTCGGCCTCGACCTGGTGCAGAGCTGCCCCGCGGCGCTCGCGATGGCGGGCGTCCGTCTCGACGAGGACCTCGACGCCGCGGTCCGCTCCGCCGACGTGGTGCTGACGGACGGTCCGGGGGCGCACGGCGACCAGCTGGCGCCGTACCGCGTCACCGCCGAGCTGTTGGACCGCGCGCCGGACGGGGTGCGGTTCGCGCCGTGCCCGCCGTTCATCCGCGGGCGTGAGGCGAGCGCCGGTGCGCTCGAGCATCGCGCCTTCGTCGGCCACGGCTTCAAGGCGGCGCTGCTGCCCGTGCAGCAGGCCGTGATGGCCTACTGCCTCGAACTCGCGGTGTGACCGCGAGCAGCGACGCGGGAGCGCGTGACACGCACGCGGGGTGATCACGTCGGCGCCCGGAAACCGCGGTGAAATCGGGGTACAAAGCCGTCGGCACAACAGCGGACACAAATCACCCCTGTTCTGGGTGCATGCAGGCGCATGATCCGCGGTGCCCGTGTTCGTGGGCGAGCGTACGGTCGTCATCAAGCGCGATCCGGGCCCCTTCCGTGTCACCGAACCGGGGGCTCGCCGATCCGCACCGGCACCGGTCAGCCGGCGGTCCCCCGGGACCGGAGACACCGTCACTGCAGCACGCCGACCCGAACCACAGTGCTGCCCGGAAGCGCAGTGCGCTGCGCAGGAACGGATCCCTCGTGCACAAGATCGTCACCGGCGTCATCGCCGGCACCACCGGCATCGCCCTGCTCCTGGGCGGCGCCGGCACCTTCGCCCTCTGGAACGCAGAGGCGTCGACCCAGGGCGGCACCGTGGCCTCCGGCACGCTGTCGTTGCGCGCCGTCGACGACGGTCGCTGGACCGACGTCACGAACGGACGCTCCGCCGTCATCCGCCCGGCGGACGTGCGCATGGTGCCGGGCAACACCTACCGGTTCCGGCAGACGCTGCAGGTCGAGGCGACCGGCGACGACATGGCAGCGGCCCTGACCTACCAGCCGCAGAGCATCACCGGCGACCGCGCCCTCGTCGACGCGACCGAGCGGACGCTGTCGGTCACCTCTGACAGCGGTGCTGTGACGCAGTCCGCCCCCGGCTCGAACACGTTCGACGTCTCGCCGTCCGACGCCACGACCACCGTCGAGGTCCTCTTCACCATCGAGCTGCCGGAGTCCGCCGAGACCGGCCAGGACGGCACCGTCGACGTCAGCGGCCTGACCTTCACGCTGCAGCAGCGCACGATCGGCTCCTGACGTCCGCGGCGGCCGGCTCGACCGGCGCCGGCCGCACCCACCCCACCGTCGACCGTCACACCACACGGAGGCCACGAGCATGACCGGCAGGGCCCGCCCGACCGGGCGCCACCGCGCTCCCCGGCGTCACCGCTGGGTGTGGACGACGGCGGCCGCCCTGACCGCCGGGGGGCTCGTCGCCCTGCTCGGGTCCGGCGGGACGTACGCGCTGTGGAACGCGTCGGCGAGCACGCAGGGTGCCACCATCCGGTCGGGCACGGCCGCGCTGTCGGTGAGTGCGCTCTCGACCACGCGGACACCCGCCCTCGGCCCGGGCACCAGCACGACCGGCACGTTCACCGTGCGCAACTCCGGCACGGTCCCGCTGTCCATCCGGGTCGTGACGTCGTCGACCGAGGTCACCTGGGGCGACGCCACCGACGCCGACGTGCTCGGTTCCCAGACGCTGCACCTGTCGAGCGTCGGTTCCGCGTCGTCGTGCCGACCGGGACTCGGCGGAGCCCGCGGACCGCTCGCCTCGTTCGACACCGGCAGCGGGTACTACACGCTCCCCGTCGGCGCCACCGGGACCGCCTGCATCGAGGTCGCCCTGTCGGCGGACGCCCCGCAGTCGGTGTCCGGCGCCGTCACCGACTTCACCCTGACCGTGAGCGGCACGCAGGTGGCACCGTGAGCGGCCGGCTGCGCCTGCTGCTCGCCGTCCTGGTCTGCTCCGTGCTCGTCGCGAGCGGGTCCGGCACGGCCTGGGCGCTCTGGTCGACCAGCCGCGAGACGGGGTCGAGCACGACGATGGGCACGCCGGCGACCTCACTCGCACTGGGCGGCGCGACGTCCTCGACGTTCTCCTCCCTGGCCCCCTCGGTGACCAAGGCCGTCACGCTGCGGAACCCCGGCAACATCGCGGGCACGACGACGACCACCGTGTCGTCCCCGAGCGGCACGCCCGAACCGCTCGCGTCCTGGATCGACGTGGTCGCCTGGCGTGTGCCGTCCGTCGGTGCCTGCACCGACGACGCCCCGGTCGGTTCCGGCTCAGTTTCGGGCACGTGGGCCGCGCTGCCGAGCCTGACGACACCGCTCGCGGTCGGCGCGAGCGCGGTCTGGTGCACGCGCAGCACCCCGAAGCCCGGGACGCCGGCCGAGGCGAGCGCGAACATCGTCCTCAGCGCGGTGAGCACGACGGGGACCTGGCGGTCCGACGCCTCCCGGAGCGGGTTCTACCTGAACACCGCACCCGCGATCACCTGCACGGAGCGCGACGGCACCGCCGTCGACATCACGTGGCCCACCTCGACGCGACCGGCCACCACCCCGTACGGCGCCTTCGTCCGGGGTACGCCGGTCGGGACCCCGTCGAGGACGACCCCCGGGCAGCTCACCGTCCGCGCCGACGAGCTGCCGGCCGACGGCACGCAGACCGTGGTCGTGCAGGTCCTCGACGACGCCGGACGTCCGACCACGACCGTCGCCGGCGAGGGTCCGGTCACACGGTCCACGGATGCCGCCGGGCAGACCATCCGGTGCGGCGCGTGACCGCCGTCGGTGACGTCCGTCGCGGCTCGTGGCGGCCCGTCGCACGCGCCGTCGCCGGCGGTCTCGGTGTCGGCCTGCTGCTGCTGCTCGCCGGACTCGCCGCCGTGCTCGTCGTCGTGCCGAAGGCGACCGGGTCCGTGCCGCTGACCGTCCTCACCGAGTCCATGGAACCGACCCTGCCGGCCGGGACGCTCCTGGTGGTCCGGCCGACCCCGCCCGACGACATCGCCGCGGGCGACGTCGTCACCTACCAGGCGGTCTCCGGCGAACAGGTGCTCGTCAGCCACCGCGTGGTCGCCGTCGCGCGGTCCTCCGACGGCGCGTCCACGTTCACGACGAAGGGCGACGCCAACGCCGAGGCGGACGCCCCGGTGTCGTCCGCCCAGGTGCGCGGCGTCGTCTGGTACAGCGTCCCGGCGGTCGGGTACGTGAACCAGGCCGTGAACGGCGCGCGCGGCTGGCTCGTGCCCACCGTCGCCGTGGCGCTCATCGCCTGGGGCGCGGTCCTGGTGACGAGGGGCGTCGTGGCCGCGGTCCGACGCTCGTCCGGGCAGCGCCGGCACGGACGACGACGCAGCAGCAGCACAGACAGCACCGACGGCACTGACCGGCGGCGACACGTCGGCACCGCGCGCCGTTCCGGCCCCACGCGCCGCCTGCACGGTGCCGCACTCCCCCGGCACCAGCGCGGTCGTGGCGCACGGCGGGCTGCGCCGAGCGGACGTCGCTGACGCCAGGCGGTTCCGGGGCAACAGCGTGAGCCGTCGTCACGTACGGTGCAGGCATGCGTCCCGCCGTCGTGACCGTCCTGTGCCTGGTGCAGTTCGTGGACGTCCTCGGCGTCACGAGCGTGGTGACGGCCGTGCCCGCGATCCTCGACGGGGTCGGGGCGGACGCCGGGGCAGCCGGTCCGGTCGCCACGACGTACGCGATGTTCTTCGGCGCGGTGCTCGTCCTCGGTGCCCGCCTCGGCGACCGGTACGGACACCGTCGGGTGCTGCTCGTCGGCATCGCGGCCTTCGGCGCCGTGTCCGTGGTGGGCGGGACGGCGGACAGTCTGCCGCAGGTGCTGGTCGCCCGGGCGGTGCAGGGAGCCGCCGCCGCGGTCTCGGCCCCGTCGGCCCTGCGGCTGCTCCTGCACGCGACCCCGGCACCGTCGGCGCGGTCGCGCGCACTCGCCGCGTGGAGCGCGGTCGGGGCGGCGGCGGGTGCCACCGGGTTCCTGGTCGGCGGGGTCCTCACCTCGGCGCTCGGCTGGCCCGCGGTGTTCTGGGTCAACGCGCCCGTCGCGGCGGCACTCGCCGCCGGGGTGCTCCTGGTGGTGCACGACGAACCCGGCGATCGCGACCGCGCTCCGCTCGACGTGCTCGGCGCGGTGCTGCTGGTCGCCGCGGTCATGCCCGTGGTCGCCGGGACGGCGCTGCTCGAACGGTCGGCAACCCGTGCGGCCGGCGTCGGGCTGCTCCTGGTCGGAGTGCTGGTCGCGGCGGCCCTGGTGTGGCGACTCCGCACCGCGCGGTCGCCGTTGGTGCCGCGAGCGGCCTTCGCCGCCCGTCCGCTCCGTCGCGGTACCGCCCAGTCGTTCGTGAACACCGCCACCACCAGTTCGTCGTCCGTCGTCGCGACCCTGGTGCTGCAGGACCGGCTCGGCATCCCGGCGCTGCTCTCCGGACTGACGCTCATGGCCTTCAGCCTGGCGGTGGTGCTCGGGTCGACGGTCACGGGGCGCCTGGCGGACCGCCTCGGTCCGGACCGGCTCGGAGCCGTCGGGCTGCTGGCCGTCGGAACCGGCAACGTCGTCCTGGTGGTCGCCGGCGGGTCCTGGCTCGGCATCGGGTGCGGGGTCGCCGTGCTGGGCCTCGGGCTCGCTGCGGCCTCGGTCAGCGCGACCGGGCTCGGCACCTCGGTCGGTGGCACCCTGGCGGGCAGCGCCGCCGGCATCGTCAACACCGGCGCCCAGCTCGGGACGGCCGTGGGGACGTCGGCGGTCGTCCTCGTCACGACGGCCGCGAGCCCGGCCGCCGGCTGGGGCGCCGCAGCCGTCCTCGCCCTGGCGGCGGCGGTGTGGTGCGCCGTCCGGCGACCAGCCGGTCGCGGCGCCTGACGGCGTACGCTGCGCGGTCCCGGTCGGTCCCGGTCCTGGTCCTGGTCCTGGTGCCGGTCCCGGTCCCGGTCCTGGTGCCGGTCCCGGTCGCCGACCGGCACCGGCAGGACGACCGCGGCAGGCGACCTGGTCGCACCGCGACGACGGACGGGAGGCGCGTGGCGGCGCCACCCCGGGCCTCCCGTCCGTCGATCGGTCGGGGGCAGACGCGACCGTCAGCGGTCGTCGGTAGCGTCCTGACATGCCCGAAGCGCGCCGCCGCCTGGTCCTGCCCGGCCAGTACGGTCCCCTGTTCGACGACGGCGGACCTGCGCTCGTCGTCGAGGCCCGGGAGTTCTTCGCGGCCCGACCCGTCCACCGTGCGAAGGCACACCTGTGGTTGAGCGCGCTGCGGCACCGTGTCCGGGAGCTCGGCGACCGCGCCGAGCACGTGCAGGTCGACACCCTGCGCCAGGCCCTCGCCGGGCGGAGCGGCCTGCAGGTGGTCGACCCGCCCTCGCGCACGATGCGCGCCGAGGTGCGGCACTGGGGGCACGACACCGAGATCCTGCCGAGCCGCGGCTTCGTCACCGACGAAACCGACTTCGCCGAGTGGGCGGCGCAGGGCACGGGTCGCTTCCGGATGGAGGCCCACTACGAGCGGGTCCGCCGCCGCGAAGGCTGGCTCATGGACGGCGACCGACCGGTCGGCGGGCGCTTCAGCCTGGACGACGAGAACCGCGAGCCGCCGCCGCGGGGCGCGACGACCCTCGGGCTGCCCGACCCGTGGTGGCCGGAGGAGGACGACGTCGACGAGCAGGTCCGGCTCGACCTGGACCGGTGGGAGCGGGACGGCCTCGTCCGGTTCGTCGGCCGCGACGACCGACGCCGGTTCGCGGTCACCGCGGACGAGGCCCGGCTCGCGCTCGAGGACTTCGTCGCGGTGCGGCTCGGCGACTTCGGTCCGTTCGAGGACGCCACCCTGACGAACGACTGGACGATGGCGCACTCGCTGCTCAGCGTGCCGATGAACCTCGGCGTGCTCGACCCGGTCGAGGTGGTCGGTGCGGCACTCGAGGCACACCGCACCGGGGCCGCGCCGCTCGCGAGCGTCGAGGGGTTCGTGCGGCAGGTCGCCGGTTGGCGCGACTACGTCTGGCACCTGTACTGGTGGTTCGGCGACGAGTACGGCGCCTCGGAGAACGCCCTCGGCGCACACGAGCCGCTGCCCGACTGGTGGCAGGAGCTCGACGCCTCTGCGATCGACGCGGCCTGCCTCGGCACCGCCGTGCAGGGCCTGCACGACCACGGCTGGCTGCACCACATCCAGCGCCTCATGGTGCTCGGCAACTGGGCGCTGCAACGTGGCTACGACCCGGTGCACCTGACGGAGTGGTTCACCGACGTCTTCGTCGACGGCACCGACTGGGTGATGCCGGCGAACATCATCGGCATGTCCCAGCACGCCGACGGCGGCATGGTCGCGACGAAGCCGTACGCGTCGGGCGGCCGCTACATCGACCGCATGTCCGACCACTGCGGCGGGTGCCGCTTCGACCCGACCGTGCGGGTCGGCGCGGACGCCTGCCCGTTCACCGCCGGGTACTGGGCGTTCCTGGCGCGCGCCGAGGACGCCCTGCGGGACAACCCCCGGATGGTCCGGCCGCTGCAGCAGATGCGCCGGCTGCCGGACCTCGACGCGGTGGTCGCCCAGGAGGCCCGGCGCACCCGGTCCTGACGGCTCCCGCCCGCGACGGGGCCGGGTCCTCCTGCCCGGGGCGCGTCCCGAGGTGCGTCCCGGGCTGCACACCGGGCTGCGTCCCGACAGCCACCGGTGTGCGGACGGGCACGGGTCGTGCCCCGCCTGCCGCCGGTGCGCAGACGGTCGCGGGTCGTGCCCCGCCTGCCACCGGTGCGCAGACGGGCACGGAACGTGCCCCGACTGCCACCGGTGCGCGGACGGGCACGGAACGTGTCCCGACTGCCACCGGTGCGCAGACGGCCGCGGGTCGTGCCCAGCCTGCCGCCGGTGCGCAGACGGCCGCGGGTGGTGCCGGTCAGAGCTGGCGGCGCCGGTAGAGCCGCACCGCGAGGGCCGCCGAGGCGGCGAGCAGCACGACGCCGATCCCGAGCACGGTGGCGGCGACCGCCCCGGACGGGGCCGCGAAGTCCGCCGGGCTGCCGGAGGACCCGACCAGACCGGTCTGCCCGACCAGGAAGGCGCCGACGGCGATCACCGCGATCGGGATGTAGACCATCGGCCGTCCCCGGGTGTAGCCGAGGGCGAAGAACCACGGCAGCTGCACGGCGACGGCGACGAAGACGGCGCCCGCCCCGACGAGCAGCATGGTCGCGAGGAACGGCCAGGCCACGTCCTGCTGCCGGACGGCGGCGACGGCCAGGGTCGCTGCGACCCCGACGCCGAGGGCGACGACGGCGTAGACGACCATCGAGACGTACCGGCCGAGCACGACCGCGGTGCGGCCGACCGGGGCGATGCCGTACAGGGTGTCGAGCCGACCGCGCTCGTCGGCCTGGAACGGGACGGACGCCGAGACCGCGGCGATCGCGGCTCCCATGACGATGCCGGTGCCGGGGACCGGGAAGACCACCGAGAAGACGACGATGAACCCGAGCGGCAGGAGCACGCGGAGCGGCTGCGTGAGCGCGATGGTGGTGAGGTCGAAACGGGTGAAGCGGGCCAGTGCGGTGCTCATGCTGCGAGTTCCTTCCGGGTCGGTTCGCGGTGCTCGGCGAAGTGGACGACGACGTCGTCGGTGGTCGCGCGGTCGATGACGACCTCGGGTCCGAACGCGACCGTGTCGTCGACCCGGATGAGCCCCTCCCACCGGCCGCTCGGGTCGTTCCGGAGCCCGATGGTCGCGGAGCGGGCTGCCTCCGGGAAGGCGCCGGCGCCGCGGACCACGGCGAAGCGCTCGTGCAGGTCGTCGAGCGCACCGGCGTAGGCGACCTCGCCGTGGTCGAGCACGACGACGTGGTCGGCGAGGTCGTCGAGCTCCGCCGTGATGTGGGTGGAGAAGAGCACCGTGTGCCCGGGGTCGAGCACGAACTCGCGGACGGTGTCGGCGAGGTGCCGCCGGGCCACGGGGTCGAGGCCGCTCGAGGGCTCGTCGAGCACGAGCAGGTCCGGGTGGTGCGCGAGCGCCATCGCGAGCGAGAGCTTGACGGTCTGACCGCGGGAGAGCCCGCCGACGCGGTTGCCGACGGGGACGTCGTACCGGTCGAGCAGGTCGCGGAACAGGCGCTCGTCCCACCGGCGGTACAGGAGCCCGACGCGCTTGCCGACGGACCCGACCCGCCACTCCGGCGCTGCGGTCACCTGGTCGAGCACGACGCCGATGCGGTCACAAGCGGCGGCGTCGAGCGGGTCGGCGTCACCGAACAGGGTGATCGTCCCCGCGTCGACGCCGACGAGTCCGAGCACGGACTTGACCAGGGTCGTCTTGCCGGCGCCGTTCTGGCCGACGAGGCCGGTGACGAAGCCCGTCGGGACGGTGACGTCGACGTCGCGCAGTGCGAACGTCCCCTGCTGCTTGCGGACGCCCCGGATGCTGATGGCGTCGTCGTTCAGTGCTGCTTCCATGCGTCTTCGACCTTCCGTCGGATGTCGTCGATGGTGAGGCGGGCCGCCCGGGCCGCGGACACGAGTTCCGCGGTGGCGGTGTCGAGTCGTGCCGCCAGGGCGCTGTCGGCCTCGTCGGCGTCGACCGCGCGGACGACGAAGCCGCGTCCGTGTTCGTTGCGGACGAGCCCTTCGGCCACGAGGTCGTTGTAGGCGCGGGTCACGGTGATGACGCTGACCCGCAGTTCCAGGGCGAGCTGGCGGAGCGACGGGAGCAGCGCCCCCTCGGTGAGCTCCCCCGCGTGCACGGCGTTGCGGACCTGGGTCTTGATCTGTTCGTACATCGGCACCGAACTGGTGCTCGACAGGATGATCCGCACGTTCCTCCCTGACAACTGTGTATGTACACCATTACAGTACGACCAGCCCTCGACGCCGTCAACCCCGGTAGGGTCGGGTCGTGGCCAGCAACGACGCATTCGACGACCGCTACGACCTGCGCGAGTTCGCGCCGAGCACCGACGACCAGGGGGCGCCGACCGCCGAGACGGAAGCGTGGATGCGCGCCGTCGGGCTCGGCTTCCACGAAGCGCACCCCGACGCCGAGGGCGCGGCGCGCATGGCAGCGGACTTCATCGCCGACGGGGAGACCTTCCTCGGCGTGTACGTGCGCGAACCCTTCCCCGGCTCCGTCGACGAGACCTGGCCGGCCGGCACCTTCACGTGGTTCCCCAAGGCACTGAGCTGGGGCGACGGCTCGTCGGTCGAGACGCAGGCGATCTCCGCCGTCACCGTCCGCCCGACCGAGCGACGCCGCGGCATCCTGCGCCGGATGATGACGCACGCGCTCGAGCGCGGCGCCGCCGAGGGCTACGCGGTGGCGTCCCTCACCGCGTCCGAGGGCACCATCTACCGCCGCTTCGGCTTCGGCAGTGCGATCCGCGAGCGCGCCGTGCACGTCCGCCGCGAGCGCGCCCTGCCCCTGCTCGTCCCCGCGACCGGCTCGGTCTCCGTCGTCACGCCCGAGTGGCTCGCCGACGGCCCCGGCCGCGAGCTGTTCGACCGCTTCCACGCGCGCACGCCGGGCTCGATGGTCCGCAACCGCAGCACCTGGCCGATCGTGTTCGGGCTGCGCGGGCAGGACGGCAAGCCGGTGCACGACGTCCGGGCCGCGATGCACCGGGCCGAGGGCTCCGACGAGCTCGACGGCTACGTCACCTGGCGCGTGAAGGAGGAACGCGGCGCCGACACCACGGTCGAAGTCGTCGACCTCGTCTACACGGACGACCGGGCGTACACCGCGCTGTGGGAGTTCCTGCTCTCCGTCGACCTGAACGACGTCGTCCGGTACAACCGGTCGCGCCTCGACGACCCGATCGTCGCCGCGCTCGGGGACAACCGCGCGTACGACGTCGACCACGAGGAGGACCACGTCTGGCTCCGCGTGCTCGACGTGGCGGCGGCGCTCGGGTCGCGGCCGTTCGCCGTCGACGGCTCGCTCACCCTCGGGGTCAGCGACGCGCTCGGCTTCACCACCGGCACGTACCGCCTCGACGTGACGTCGGGCACGGGATCCGTCACGCGCCTGGCCGACGACGTCGACGTGGCCGCGTCCGACGTCCGGCTCGACGTCGCCGAGCTCGGCGCGCTGCTCATCGGCTCGGTCTCCCCCGTCACGCTCGCGGCTGCCGGCCTCGTGCAGGCCGCCGACCCCGCGTCGGTCCAGCTGCTGCGCGCGATGCTCACCCCGCCGCGCACGCCGCACGGGATCACGTACTTCTGATGGACGCCGCCGGCTCGCTCGCCCGGGCCCGGCAGGCCGTCGCGGTCCTGGCGAGCCCGACGCTGCGCGCCGCGGTGGTCGGGGGCGCCGAAGTCGACGACCGGACCCGCGCCGCGATCGCGGCCTTCGACTGGTTGGGCGAGGACGGCCCGGACGGTGCCGCGCTCGGCCGGACGGCGCAGGACCTGCGCGACCTGCAGGGTCCCGCGGCGCTGCTCGAGTTCGACCGGATCGGCCGGATGCCGCTGCGGGCCGACGAGCGGCACCCGCTGTCGATCCGGATCGTCGAGCTCGTGTTCGCCCGGCTCGGACCCGCACGCGCCGTGCCGGAGCCGGTGCTGAACGCAGCGATCGCGATGGTCGCCGAGGACGTCGCACTCGTCCGCCGTGACGCCGTCGACCTCGGTGTGCTCGAGCGGACAGCCGACGGTGCGTCCTACCGGCTCGTGCCGGCCGGGTCCCGTCCGGCTCAGGAGCGTCGCTGAGGCCTCTCCCGCTCAGCCGACGGGGTCGACGTGGACAGCGTCGGCACGAGCTGCGCGCCGCGCGACCGCGGTGATGCCGAGCGCCGCGGCGAGGAAGCCGATCGCGAGCACCGCCCACCCCGGCGTCCCGAGGTCGATCGCCGTGACCGTGACGACCGTCGGGGCGACCATCGCCCCGAGCGCGTAGCCCGTGCCGTAGACGCCCTGGTACGCACCGACGCGGTCGGCGGGCGCGAGCTCGAAGCTCAGCGCCCACCCGGCGGCGCTCGACGTGATCTCGGCCAGCGAGTGCACGACCGCCGCGAGCACGAGGACACCCGCTGCGATCGCGACCGGCAGCCAGTCGTCGCCGTGCACCCACCCGGCCGCCGCCCAGAGCAGACAGGCGAGCGCCATCAGCCAACCGGCGTGACGCATCACACGACCGGCCCCGGCGACGCTGTCCGTCCCACGGCTCATCCGGACCTGCAGGAGCACGACCGCGACGGTGTTCACGAGCAGCAGCGGCGACACGAGCACGTCCGGTGCGACGGTGTGCTGGACGACCCAGAGCGGGACGGCGACCTCGAACAGGCCGAACTGGATGCCGAACACCCCGGTCAGGGCGGTGACGACCAGGAAGCGCACGTCCCGGTAGGGGCTGCGTCCGTCGAGCGGCTGCACCACGATCGTGCCCGTGTCGGTACGGCCAGCGGGTGCCGCGTCCGTCCGGGACGCGGGCAGGCCGAGCACCAGGAACGCCGACGTGACGAAGAGCACGCCCGCGGCGACCATCGTCACCCGGTACGCCTCACCCGTGCCGATCGCCAACGGGATCGCCGCCACCGCCGTGCCGACGCCGATGCCGATGTTCGTCACGGTGCGCATCGTCGCGCGCACCCGGACGCGCTCCGCACCCGGGAAGGCCCGGCCGACCGCCGCCGACCGGACCGAGCTGCCGCCCTGCTGTGCGAACAGGGCGATCGAGGCGGTGAGCACCAGGGTCGGCAGGTCGTGCACGAGGACGTAGCCGACGAGTGCGACGCCCTGCACGAGGTGCAGCCACACGAGCATCCGCCGCGAGCTGAACCGGTCGGCCAGGTGCCCGAAGACGAGCGAGGCGGCCACCCCGACCGCTCCGGCGACCGTCAGTCCGAGGCCGACCGCGACCGGCGCGATCCCCACGACGGTCGTCAGGTAGAGCGTTGTGAGGGTGAAGAAGGCGCCGCGGCCGAGGGTGTCGACGAGCGTCACGATGAGCAGCCGTCGCAGGGTGGCGTCCTGCCGGACCAGGGTGCGGATCGGGACGAGTGGTTCGGTGGCGCTGCTCACGGTCCAGTTCTCCCAGCACCCGTCGACCCGCGACAACCGATGTAGCGTGGGGCTTCATGATCCGGTACCGCCTGGAACCCGCCGACGTCTCGGCGATCCGGTTCGGCATCTCGCCGTTGTCCGAGCTCGGGCTCGGGCTCCGTGCCTTCCGTGCGCCGGACCGGTACCCGCTGCAACGTCCGTGGCTCGACCGGATCGCCGCCGTGCGGCCCCTGCTCGACCACGAGGTCCTGCTCGGCCTGGTCGACGACCGGCGCTGGGTCGCGGACTTCGTCAACCCTCGTCCGGCGTCGGCCCTGACCTCGATCGACGACGAGCTCGCGGCGCTCGGCCGGATCACCCGCGGGCGCCTGCACGCCGACCTGGAACGCGTGCACGGGACGGTGCCGGCGGTGTTCACCGGTCGGCACGATGCCGTGGTCGGCCGCCTGCAGCAGGCGCTCGCGACGACGTGGGAGCTCTGCTTCGCCCCGTACTGGCCGCGCATGCGCGCCGTCATGCAGTCCGACATCACGCACCGGGCCCGGACCGCCGCACACGCCGGCATCGGGGCGGTGCTCGGCGGGTTGTCCGACGCCGTCCGGTACGACGGCCGGCTGCTCGACGTCCGCCTGAGCAGTCCGATCGCGCGGGACCGACCGGTCGCCGGCGAGGGGCTCACGCTCGTGCCGTCGGTCTTCGTCGTCCGGGCGTCGGTGCCGATCGACGACGACCAGCCCCCGACCGTGATGTACCCGGCACGGGGACAGGGCGCGATGTGGTCGACGTCCCCGCACCCGGACGCCGGCGCCGTCCGCGACCTGCTCGGTGCGACCCGGGCGGCGCTGCTCGACGCCCTGGGCGAACCGGCGTCGTCGACCGACCTCGCGGTGCGCTTCGGGGTGTCGACCTCGGCCGTCAACCAGCACCTGCGCGTGATGGAACGGGGTGGCCTGCTCAACCGGACGCGCTACGGGCGCGCGGTGCTGTACTACCGGAGCACGGTCGGCGACGCGATGAGCGCCCGAGAGTGAGACCGACGCGGGTGTCCTGCGCCGCTCCCACCCGTCACAGCAGCGCGGCCACCTGCGCCATGCGGACGGCGAAGAACACCGACGCCACGAGCCCGAGGATGATCGCGGCGAGTGAGACCCCGAAGCCGGTGATCCGCTGACCGGTGAGCTGGCCGGCACGGGCCAGGCCGATCGCGCCGAAGACGAGGCCGAGGATCCCGGGGATCGCGAACACGTTCACGATGAAGGCGAGGAGCGCGAGGACGAGGCCGGCGTAGCCGTACGGGTTGATCGCCCGGGTCGCGCGGTCCTTCGCGATCCGGGCCTTGCGCCCGGTGAGGACCGGTGCGGCCGCAGCGATCGGGACGGACCGGTACGCGGACGGTGCCGGCGGCCGCGGTGCCTGCTCCCACACGGGCGCGGGGGTCCAGGCCGCGGCGGGTACGGTCACCACCGGGGTCGGCGGCGGGACCGGGACGACCGGCGCGGGCGCCTGGGCACCCCAGCGGGTGCCGTCCCACCACCGCGTGCGCTGCGGGTCCTGCGGGTCCGGGTACCACCCGGCGATCGGCAGCGTCACTGTGCTCCCCCTCCGTTGCCGTCGACGACACTACGGGGGCGACCGGTCGGCGCACACGCCCCCGTGGTGGTGCCACGACGCGCGGCCCCGGCCGTGGTCCGGGCGACCGGGGCGGCTCGCTCAGCGGTCGAACAGGCCGCCGAGGAAGTCGTTGCCGAGATCCGACGCCTGCTCACCGAACCCGCCGAGGAGCTGCTCGCCCTCGCCGGCGACCCCCTCGAACGCGCCACCGAGGTCCGCGGCACCGAGGTCGCCGAGGCCGGACGCGATGCCGTCGAAGTCGACGCCGAGGTCGGCGGCCTGGGCCAGCACCGGCCCCGCTGCGGCGCTCAGCACGGCACCGCCCGCGACGGCGGCGCCGAGGCCACCGAGCGCCATCGCCCCGGCGCCGACCGCCGCGCCGCCGACGAACGCACCCCCGCGGCCGCCGCGGCCTCCCCCGGTCGCCCCGCCACCGAGGACACGACGGACCAGTCCCGGCCGGGCGACCTCGCCGCGGGTCATCGCCCGGGCCATGCCACCGGCGGAGTCGTCACGCAGGTGCTCGTGCGGCGGGAGCTCGGAGTTCAGGCGGTCCCGG
Organism: Curtobacterium sp. MCLR17_036; assembly: GCF_003234445.2. NCBI lineage: Bacteria > Bacillati > Actinomycetota > Actinomycetes > Micrococcales > Microbacteriaceae > Curtobacterium > Curtobacterium sp. MCLR17_036. Next base: position 2,736,766 of record NZ_CP126269.1, read on the forward strand.
ATCTGCTGCCGCTGCGCGGGGGTCAGCCGCGCGAAGGCGTCGTGGTGGACCTGTTCGAGCTGCTCCGGCGGGGCGGTGCGGAGCAGGTAGTCGTACTTGGCGATCGCGACGGCGTCCGGGTCGGCCGGCCCACGCTGCGGCTGTGCGACCGGCTGCTGCCCGTACCGCTGCTGCCCGTACCGCTGCTGCCCGTACTGCTGCTGCCCGTACTGCTGCTGCCCGTGCTGCTGCTGTCCGAGCGGGTCCGCCGGTCGCTGCGCCTGCCGGTCGCGCTCGTCGCCGGTCAGCCGGTCTGCGGCGCTCCGGACGACGTCGCGCCAGTCGGTGCCCCCACGCCCCGAGCCGGCCGCGGGTGCGCCGTGCCCGCCGTTCCCGCGCTTCTGCAGCTGCTTGTCGATGACCTTGCCGGCCATGCCGATGATGCGGTTGAGGTTCGCCATGCACCGACCTTTGCGTTCGCACATGTGAACGCTCAGCAACGCCCCGGTGGATCAGCCCGGCAAGCCATCCGAAGCGCCTGTGAGCAGCAGCGGCCCGCCGGACTCAGGCCAGGACACGCGCCAGGTAGGCGTTGCGGAAGCGTCCCGTCGGGTCGAGGTCGCGCGCGACCGCCGCGAAGTCCGACAGGCGGGGGTAGGCCGCGTGCAGCCGTTCCGGGTCCATCGCGGCGACCTTGCCCCAGTGCGGCCGCGGGTCGAAGGGCGCGAGCACGTCCTCGATCCGCTCGACCGCTGCCGCCACCGCGTCGGCGTCCCGGCGGAAGGTGAAGTGCAACCCGACCGACTGCCGGCCGGACGACGGTGCGAGCCAGGCGGTGTCGGGCGCGATGGTGCGGACCTCCGCCGCGATGAGGATCGGCTCGAACACCGACCGCAGCGGCCGGAGCGCCTGCAGCGCCGCGACCGCCGAGCCCGCGGGCACCAGGTACTCCGCCTGGATCTCCGCCCCCGTCGACGGTGTGAACGAGGACCGGAAGTGCGGCAGGCGCTCGGACCACGGGCCGGGCACGCCGCCCTGTTCGGTGACGCCCGCCGGGTCGTTCTCGCCCGGGTGCACCGGGCCGTCGGCCGGGCGCGCACCGAGGGCGACGAGGTCGACCGTCGGCGCGGTCTCGCCCAGGCGGTGCTTCACCCAGACCTGCCGGGCGCCGCGGTCGTCGAACGAGGTGAACAGCGACACCGAGTAGCCGTCGGCGACGACGGCGTCGAAGTGCTCGAGCACCGCGTCCCACGGCAGGTCGAGGGAGACGGTCGTGGCGATGTGGAACGTCGGTTCGATCGCGAGCTCGACCGCGGTGACGACACCGAGCGCGCCGAGCGCCACACGGTGCACGTCGAGGGCGTCGTCCGGGGTCGCGGCGTCCACCCGTGCGAGCGAGCCGTCGGCGCGGACGACGTCGAGGCCGACCACCGCCTGCGCGAGGGACGGGTTCCGGGTGCCGGAGCCGTGCGTTCCCGTGGCGACGGCCCCGGCCGTGGAGATGTGCGGCAGGGAGGCGAGGTTCCCGAGTGCCCAGCCACGGGCCTCCAGACCGGCAGCCACCTGGCTGTGCGTCGAACCGGCGGCCACACGCACGACCCGGCGGTCGGTGTCGATCTCGAACAGCGGCGGCAGGTCGCCGAGCGTGACCTGGACGGCGTCGGTGTCGGCGATGGTGCTGAACGAGTGCCGCGACCCGAGCGCCGTCAGGCGCGGGGTCGTCGCGACGAGCTGCTGGAGCTCGTCGACCGTGCTCGGCCGGGCCAGCGCCGACGCCCGGTAGACGACGTTGCCGGCCCAGTTCGTGCGCGCCGCCACGGTCTAGAACCCCCGGTCGAGCCGGTGCCACGTCTGCTGCAGGCGCAGCTCGTCGCGGAACCCGCGGGCGGTGGTGTGCTCGTCGATGACCAGGAACTCGGTGCCGACCATGGTCGCCAGGTCCTCGACGACCTGCAGGCCGACGGCGGTCGTCATGACGGTGTGGTGGGCGGCGCCGGCGGTGAGCCAGGCCTCGGCGGCGACCGGGAACGAGGGGCGGGGCTCCCAGACGGCGCGGCCGACGGGCAGGTTCGGCAGGGCCGCGGTCGGCGGCACCACGTCGACGACGTTCGCGGTGAGGCGGAAGCCGTCGCGGGTGTCGGACAGCGCGACGACGACGGCCTCGCCCGCGTCGGCAGTGAAGACCAGGCGCACCGGGTCGTCCTTGCCGCCGATGCCGAGCGGGTGGATCTCGAGCGTCGGCTTCGTGGTGGTGAGCGTCGGCGACACCTCGAGCATGTGCGCACCGAGGATCTTCTCGGCGCCCGGGGTGAGGTCGTAGGTGTAGTCCTCCATCAGGGAGGCACCACCGGGCAGGCCGGCACCGGCGACGTTCATCGCGCGGACCAGCACCGCCGTCTTCCAGTCGCCCTCGGCGCCGAAGCCGTAGCCGTCGGCCATCAGGCGCTGCACGGCCAGGCCCGGCAGCTGCTTGAGCGTGCCGAGGTCCTCGAAGTTCGTGGTGAAGGCAGCCGAGCCGTTCTGCGCGAGCAGGGTGCGGAGGCCGATCTCGATCGCGGCGCCGTCGCGGAGCGCCTGGCGACGGGTGCCGCCGTCCTGCAGCTCGGGTACCAGATCGTAGGACTCGTCGTACGACGCCACGAGTGCATCGACCGCCGCAGTGTCCGCCGCTGCGGCGTCCACCGCCGCTGCCAGCTCGTTCACCGCCCAGGTGTTGACCTGCACGCCGAGCTCGATCTCGGCCTCGGTCTTGTCGCCCTCGGTGACGGCGACGTAGCGCATGTTGTCGCCGAAGCGGGTGAGCTTGAGCGCACGGACCGCGGCCGCACCGGCTGCGGCGCGTGTCCAGTTCTCCACCCGCGAGACGACCCGCGGGTCGGAGACGTGCCCGACGGCCGTGGCGTGCCGGACGCCGAGGCGGGCGAGGGCGTAGCCGAACTCGCGGTCGCCGTGCGCGGCCTGGTTGAGGTTCATGAAGTCGAAGTCGATGTCCGCCCACGGCAGCGTGACGTTCGCCTGCGTGTGCAGGTGCAGCAGCGGCTTCGTGAGGGCCTGCAGCCCGCCGATCCACATCTTCGCCGGGCTGAACGTGTGCATCCAGGTCGTGACGCCGATGACCTTGTCGTCGGCGCTCGCCTCGATGAGCGCCCGGCGGATGCCGTCGGCGTCCTTCAGGACGGGCTTCCAGACGAGCTTGACCGGCAGGTGCCCGGCGAGCTCCGCGTGGACCGCCTTGCTCTGCTCCTCGACCTGGCGCAGGGTCTCCTCGCCGTACAGCCCCTGGGAGCCGGTGAGGAACCAGACCTCGTAGCCCGCCAACGTCTCGGCGGGGTCGACGACGTGCGTCGGGGTGTCCTGCGTCATCGCAGCGCTCCTTCGGGGTTCTGTCCGTAGACGTTCTGGTAGCGATCGAAGAGTCGATCGATGTTCTCCTGGTCGATGGGCACGACCTCGCCGCCCTGCTTGGCGATGTGGACCGTCCGCGCGACGTCCTCGCACATCACGGCGGCCTTCACGGCGTCCTTCGCGTCGCGACCGATCGTAAAAACGCCGTGGTTCTGCATGAGCACCGCGCGGCTGCGGTGCCCGCTCAGCGTGTCGACGATGCCGCGGCCGATCGAGTCGTCGCCGATGATCGCGAACGGGCCGACCGGGATCGGGCCGCCGAACTCGTCCGCCATCGCGGTGATGACGCACGGGATCTCCTCGGCGCGGGCGGCCCAGGCCGTCGCGTACGTCGAGTGGGTGTGCACGACACCGCCGACCTCGGGCATGTTCCGGTACACGTGGGCGTGCGCGGCGGTGTCGCTGGACGGTCCGTGCTCGTTGCCCCAGCCCTCGGCCGGCACCCCGTCGAGGGTGCAGACGACCTGGTTCTCCGGCGTGAGGTCGTCGCTCGACACCCCGCTCGGCTTGATGACGAACAGGTCGGTGCCGGGCACGCGTTCGGACACGTTGCCGCCGGTCCAGATCACCAGGCCGTAGCGCACGAGCTCGCCGTGCAGGCGGGCGACGCGTTCGCGGGCCTCGGCGACGGCCCGTCGGGTGGTCGCATCGGTCGTGTCGGTGTCGGTCATCGGGTCACTTCCTGCTCTGCCGGGAGGCGCGGGTCGGCGCCGTCGGTCTGCTCGGCCGGGCGCGTGGTCGCGCTGGTGCGGGTCGCCGCCGCTGCGACGTCCTGCACGGGCAGCGCGGCCCGGTAGCGGCCCAGGTAGGTCTGGAAGCCGTTGACGTCGGTGGGGTCCGGCTCGGCGACGTGCACGGCGTCACCGCCGAAGACGGTGTCCGACAGGTAGTCGGCGAGCTGCTGGTCGGTGTGCTCGAGGTAGGCGGCGAGGACGGCGATGCCCCACGCGCCGCCCTCGCCGGCGGTCTCCTCGAGGGCGACCGGCACGCGGAGTGCCGCGGCGAGCAACCGCTGCGGGGTGCCCGGCGTGCGGAACAGCCCGCCGTGCGCGGTCATCCGGTCGACCCGGACGTGCTCGCCGTGCAGCACTTCCATCCCGATCGCCAGCGTCGCGAAGGCGCCGTGCACCTCGGAGCGCACGAGGTTGCCGAGGGTGAACCGGGCGCCGGGGGTGCGCAGCAGCAGGGGGCGGCCGTCCTCGACGTGCGTGACGGGTTCGCCGGCCAGGTAGTTGAACGACAGCAGGCCACCGGCGTCCGGGTCGGCGTGCTCCGCCTCGGCCAGCAGGGTGGCGTAGACGGTGTCGAGGTCCGGCGCCGTGGTGCCGGACCGCTCGCCCGCGGCCTCGGCGAAGCGACCGAAGACCCGCGCCCATGCCGCGATCTCGCTCGCACCGTTGTTGCAGTGCACCATCGCGACGGCGTCGCCCGACGGCGTCGTGACGACGTCGAGCTCCTCGTGCGGCGTGCTGAGCGGCTGTTCGAGCACGACCATCGCGAAGATGCTCGTGCCGACGCTGACGTTGCCGGTCCGGGGCGCGACGGCGTTCGTGGCGACCATGCCGGTACCGGCGTCGCCCTCCGGCGGGCAGAGCGGCACGCCGGCCCGGAGCGTCCCGGTCGGGTCGAGCCAGGCGGCACCCTCGGGCGTGAGCGCGCCCGCGTCCTCGCCGGCGACGAGGACCTCGGGCAGCAGCGCGCGCAGGTCGGGCACCCGGTCGCCGAGCAGCTCCTGCGTCGTGGCGAGCATCGCGGCGTCCCAGTCGCGGGCTCCGGGCTCCCCCGGGCCGCTGTCGACGGGGCCGCCCTCGATCGGGAACACGCCGGACGCGTCGCCGACCCCGAGCACGTTCCGCCCGGTCAGACGGCGGTGCACGTAGCCGGCGAGCGTCGTGACGCCGGCGATCGACGGCACGTGCGGCTCGTCGTCGAGGACCGCCTGGTACAGGTGCGCGATCGACCACCGGAGCGGGACGTTGAAGGACAGCGCCTCGCTCAGCCGCTCGGCGGCCGGGCCGGTCGAGGTGTTGCGCCAGGTGCGGAACGGCACGAGCAGCTCGCCGTCGCCGTCGAACGCCAGGTAGCCGTGCATCATCGCGCTCACCCCGACGGCACGGAAGGTGGTCGGGCGGACGCCGTACTGCGCCTCGACGTCCGCGACGAGGGCGGCGTACGCGGCGCGGAGGCCGGTCTCGACGGCCTCCAGCGAGTACGTCCAGCGGCCGTCGACGAACGCGTTCTCCCACTCGTGGGACCCGGCGGCGATCGGCACGAGGTCCTCGTCGACGAGGCACGCCTTGATGCGGGTGGAGCCGAGCTCGATTCCCAACGTCGTCCGGCCGTGCTCGACCTGGTGTCGACGGTCGTCGCCCATGCGTTCCTCCCAGAACCTCGTCGTTCTCCGTGAGCGCTCACATCCTGGCACGTGAGCGCTCACCCGTGCAACGCCCGGCGCGCCGCGAAGCCGCCAGTTGTACTCGTCCGCCCGCCTCCCCAGCGGTCGGAACGCCCCGCTCAGTTCCGCCGACCGGTCACGGATCGTCGTCCGGCGCATCCGCAGCCGACCGTTCCCGACCACTCGACGCCTCATCCACGGCAGGTCGTGACCGCTCGACGGATGAGCGTGACGACGTCGTGCGACCGCCGGGCGCCCGCACCCGCGCAGGTCCGACCACTCGACAGCCCACACCGCGCGAGTCGGGACCACCCGACAGCCCACGGCCGGGCGAGTCCCGATCCGCCGTACCACGACAGGCTCGACGACCGCGCACGTGCCGGTCACGACAAACCGCTGGCTCGCCGTCGAGCGGTCACGACGGGTCGACTCAGTACGCGCCGAGCGACGAGTCGTGACCGCTCGGCAGCGGGTGACGGGGTGTCGTGACCGGTAGGGAGGGACCGCCGACACCGACACCGGCACCGGGCCGCGCGCTACGCGACGACGGTGCTCTCGCGGATGACGAGGGACGGGGTCACGGACGCCGGCGAGGCCGTCCCGCCGTCGATCAGGGCGAGCAGGGCCTGGCCGGCGACGCGACCGAGCTCCTCGAGCCGCAGGTCCACGGTGGTCAGCGGTGGGCGCGACGCCAGGGCCATCACGTCCCAGTCGTCGAAGCCGGTGACCGCGACGTCGCCCGGCACGGACCGCCCGAGCTCCCGGAGCCGATCGCACACGCCCCGCGCGATCTGGTCGCTGCCGCACACGATCGCGTCGACGTCGGGCGACTGCCGTGCGAGCACGTCCACGGCCTGTCGCCCCCACCGCTCCGACCACTCGCCGAACAGCGGCTCGGTGACCAGGTGCGACCCGAGCGCCACCGACGCACCCTCGACCCGGCGGACCGCGGACCGCGCGCGCAGCGGCCCGGTGACGACGGCGACCCGCGAGCGCCCGAGCGACAGCACGTGCGACGCCACCGCCGACGAGCCGGCCGCGTCGTCGAGCGTGACCGACACGTCGGCGGCGTCGGTCGACGGCGTGAACGCGTAGACGACGGGGATCGGCACGTCGATGGGCGGTCGGGCGTCGGCGGAGCGGCCGGTCACGATGATGCCGTCGACACCGCGGGCCGCCAGGGAGCGCAGGTAGTGGGCCTCGCGCACGTGGTCGTCGCGGGTGTCGCAGAGCAGCACGGCCATCTGCCCGGCGGACAGGGCGTCCTCGGCACCGAGCAGCACCGGGATCGAGAACCGGCCGAACGAGTCCGTGGTGATCATGCCGACCGTGTAGGTCCGGCCGGAGGACAGCGCACGGGCCCGGGCGTCCCCGAGGAAGCCGAGCGCGTCTGCCGCGTCCCGCACCCGCTGCCGGGTGGACTCCCGCAGCTGCCCGGTGCCGTTCAGGGCCTTGGACGCGGTGCCGATCGAGACCCCGGCGAGCGCCGCGACGTCGGTGATCCGGACGGGCCGCACGGGGCGCTCCACGGTCACGGCAAACCCCTTTCCGGCGGTCGGGTGGTGACCACGATCATACGGAACCCCCAGGCACGGGCCCTTGCGCGCCTCCTGCTGCGTGTCGTACCGTCGGCAGCAGAAAGCGTTTTCCGGCGCTGCGCCGGCACCGTCCGGCTCCGGCGCCGCTCGTCACATCGCAAGGAGGCGACATGACCACCACGCTCGCGACCGACCGCCGTGCGCGCACCGCGACCCCGGTCCTGCCGACCGCCGACGCACGGGTCGTGCTCCGCCCGCTGCCCGCCGGCGACGCCCGGATCACCGGCGGCTTCTGGGCGCTCCGCCAGGAGCGCAACGGCCGCGACGCGGTGCGGAGCGGTCACCGACAGCTCGAGGCGGCCGGCAACTTCCGCAACCTGCGCATCGCCGCGGGGCTCGAGCAGGGCGAGGCCGTCGGCCCGGTGTTCATGGACTCCGACGTGACGAAGTGGCTCGAGGCCGTCGCGTGGGAGTACGGCCGCGCTCCCGCCGACGACCTGCTCGAACTGCAGCGCGAGGTCACCTCGCTGTACGCGCAGGCGCAGGCCGAGGACGGCTACGTCGACTCCGTGCAGCAGGTGCGGAGCGGCGGCGAGCGGTACACCGACCTCAAGTGGAGCCACGAGCTGTACTGCGCCGGTCACCTGTACCAGGCGGCCGTGGCCCAGCACCGCGCGACGGGCGACACCGCGTTGCTCGAGGTCGCGATCAAGAACGCCGACCACCTGGTGCGCACGTTCGGCGACGGCGCCGCACCGGACGGCACGCCGAAGACCCGCGACGTCGACGGGCACCCCGTCGTCGAGATGGGCCTGGTCGAGCTGTACCGCGAGACCGGCACCCGCGACTACCTCGACCTGGCGCACTGGTTCGTCGACGCCCGCGGGCACGGCATCATCGAGCGCGCCGGCGGCGAGCCGACGTACTTCTCGGACCGGGTGCCGGTGCGGCAGGCCACGACCGTCGAGGGCCACGCGGTCCGTGCCGTGTACCTGGCGGCGGGCGCGGTCGACGTCGCGGTGGAGACCGGTGACACCGAGCTCCTCGCCGCGAGCGAGCGCCAGTTCGCCGACATGACCGCGACGAAGGCGTTCATCACCGGCGGCCTCGGGGCGCGCTGGGACTGGGAGGCGTTCGGCGACCCGTACGAGCTGCCGACGGACCGCGGCTACGCGGAGACCTGCGCCGCGATCGGCGGGGTCCAGTGGGCCTGGCGGCTGCTGCTCGCCACCGGCAAGCCCGTGTACGCCGACGCGATCGAGCGCCTGCTGTACAACGCGTTCCTCGCCGGGGTGAGCCTGGCCGGCACCGAGTACTTCTACGTCAACCCGCTGCAGCAGCGGGACCACGCGCACCGGGACGAGAACCGCTCCCCCGCGCACGGGCGCCGCGGCTGGTTCGACTGCGCCTGCTGCCCGCCGAACATCATGCGCACCTTCGCGAGCCTCGACGGCTCGCTGGCGACCGTGACCGACGGTGGCCTGCAGGTCCACCAGTACGCCACCGCCGACCTCGGTCCGGTGCGCGTCGAGACCGGCTACCCGCACGACGGCCGCGTCCGCGTGACGGTCACCGAGGACGGCCCGCTCGCCCTGGGCCTGCGGATCCCCGCCTGGTCCGACACCACGACCGTGACGGGTCCGGACGGCCGGGACCACCCCGCCGCGGGCACGCTGCACGTGGTCGAGCGCACGTGGACAGCGGGCGACACCGTCGAGCTCGTCTTCGACACGACCCCGCACCGCTGGGTCGCCGACGCCCGCATCGACGCCGCCCGTGGGCAGGTCGCGATCGAGCGCGGCCCGCTCGTCTACGCCGTCGAGCAGGCGGACCAGCAGGGCTTCACCGTCGACGACCTGACGGTCGACGCGGACGCGCCGATCACCGAGGAGCACCGCGACGACCTGCTCGACGGCGTCGTCACGCTGCGCGTGCCGGGGTCCGCCCCGGCCGCACACGAGCAGTCCGCGTGGCCGTACCGACGGCTGGACCGACCAGGAGGCGCGGCGCACCCCACCGACACGACCGGCGTCGACGACGTGGCCGGCTCGGATGCCGGTGCGACGGCGGTGACGGCGGTCGCCGTGCCGTACTACGCCTGGGCCAACCGCGGCGCGCTGCCGATGCGGGTCTGGCTGCCGCTCGCGCGGTAGTCCGGTCAGGCGCTCCGGCGCACCACGAGCTCGGGCGCGAGCAGCGTCTCGTCGCGCGGCTCGCCCTCGATCAGTGACCGGACGCTCTCGAGCACCCGCTCGCCCATCGCCCGGAAGTCCTGCCGCACGGTGGTGAGCGGCGGCGTGAAGTGGGCCGCCTCGGGGATGTCGTCGAACCCGACGACGGCGATGTCGTCGGGCACGCGCAGGCCCTCGTCGGCGAAGGCGTGCAGCACGCCGAGCGCCATCTGGTCGTTGCCGGCGAACACCGCGTCGACGGTGTGGACGTCGATGTGCCGCGCGGCCTCGAAGCCGCTGGCGGGGGTCCAGTCCCCCTCGAGCACGACCGGCTCGAGACCGGCGTCCGCCATGATCCGCAGGTAGGACGCGCGGCGCACCTCGGACTCCTGGGACACGTGCGGTCCGGCGATGTGCACGATGCGTCGGTGGCCGCGGTCGAACAGGTGCTGCATGACGAGCGCGGTGCCCGCCGCCTGGTCGATGGCGACCGCGGCGACGCTCGGTGCCGACGGCGCACGGGCGGCGTCGCGCTGCACGGCGTTCGCGACGACGACGGGAACGGTGACCGGCACGGTGAGCGAGGCGAGTGCGTCGAGCACGCGGTTGTCCGCGGCGACGAGGACGATCGCGGCGACGTCCTGCGCGAGCAGCGTCGTGAGCGCGCCGGACAGGTCGACGGGGCGCGGGTCCTCGGGCAGGGTCGAGAGCAGCACGTGGTACCCGGCGGACCGGGCCGCCCGCTCGAAACCGATCGAGGTGCTCGACGGCCCGTACAGGGCGTCGCCCGCGGTGATGATGCCGAGCGCGCGGCTGCGGCCCCCGGCGAGCGCCCGGGCCGCGGCGCGGGGACGGTAGCCGAGCGCACTCACGGCGTCGGTGACCCGCGACCGGAACTGCTCCCGCACGGTGGGGTCGCCGTTGATCACCCGGGACACCGTCTGGTGCGAGACGCCGGCGCGTTCGGCCACGTCGAAGATCGTCGGCGCCTTGCGGGCCTTGCCCCCACGGGCCGGAGTCGTCGTCACGTGCACACCGTACCGCTCGGTCCGCGCGGCGCGGCAAGGTCGCGAAACGGTCACGATGAGTTGACACCCCGTCACGGAACCCACAAGATGTGAGCGCTCACACGAGCATCACCCCGGTGGAGCGCACGTGCTCCGCCACCCGAGCGCGTCGATGACGACGTGAGAGGAACAGGTACTTCGATGAAGAAGCGCAGGATCGTCGCGGGGATCGCGGCCCTCGGCATCGCGTTCTCCCTGGCAGCATGCTCGGCCGGCGGCCGAGCAGCGACCGGAGACGGCGGTGACAGCGGCGACGCCAACAAGGGCGCCCTCGTCGGCGTCGCGATGCCGACCAAGGTCTCCGAACGCTGGATCAAGGACGGCGACGCCGTCAAGAGCGACCTCGAGAAGGCCGGCTACAAGGTCGACCTCGAGTACGCGGACAACAAGATCCCGCAGCAGGTGCAGCAGGTCAGCAACATGATCACGAAGGGCGCGAAGGTGCTCATCGTCGCGTCGATCGACGGCGGTTCGCTGTCCGACCAGCTCGACGCCGCCGCCAAGGCCGGCATCAAGGTCATCTCGTACGACCGTCTGCTCACCGGCAACAAGAACGTCGACTACTACGTGTCGTTCGACAACGAGAAGGTCGGCGTCGACCAGGCGAACAGCCTGCTCACCGGCCTCGGCCTGCTCGACGAGCAGGGCGAGAAGACCGACGAGAAGGGTCCGTTCAACATCGAGGTGTTCGCCGGCTCGCCCGACGACAACAACGCCACGTTCTTCTTCAACGGCGCGATGAAGACCCTCAAGCCGTACATCGAGGACGGCACGATCACGATCGGCTCCGGCCAGGACGGCTTCACCCAGGCCGCCACGCAGCAGTGGGACCCGGCGACCGCCAAGGCCCGCATGCAGAACCTCGTCGCGAAGTCGTACTCGGGCGGCACGAAGCTCGACGGCGTGCTCTCGCCGTACGACGGCATGTCGATCGGCATCATCTCCGCGCTGCAGGGCGCGGGCTACGGCACCAGCAGCCGTCCGCTCCCGACCATCACGGGCCAGGACGCCGAGGCCGCCAGCGTGAAGTCGATCATCAAGGGTCAGCAGTACTCGACGATCTACAAGGACACCCGCCAGCTCGCCGAGAAGTCGGCGTCGATGGCCGAGGACCTGCTCGCCGGCAAGAAGCCGGAGGTGAACGACACGAAGACGTACGACAACAAGGTCAAGGTCGTCCCCACCTTCCTCTTCCAGCCGACGGTCGTCACGAAGGACAACTACCAGAAGGTCCTCGTCGACTCGGGTTACTACACCGACGCCGACCTCAAGTAGGACGCAACCCACCTGTCGGACGGGAGGCGCGGGTCGACTCCGCCCCGCGCCTCCCGTCCGTCCCCACCTGCGCGCCACGAGCGCGCACTACGGAAGGCGGTCGACGTGACGGACACCATCCTCGAGATGCGTGACATCACCAAGACGTTCCCCGGCGTCAAGGCGCTCCAGGGGGTCTCCATCGAGGTCGAGCGTGGCCAGGTCCACGCGATCTGCGGGGAGAACGGCGCCGGCAAGTCGACGCTCATGAAGGTGCTGTCGGGTGTCTACCCGGCCGGCTCCTTCGACGGCGAGATCCTGCTCGACGGCGAACCCGTCCGGTTCTCGGACATCAACGACTCCGAGGCGGCCGGCGTCGTCATCATCCACCAGGAGCTCGCGCTCAGCCCGTTCCTGTCGATCGCCGAGAACATCTTCCTCGGCAACGAGCGGTCGACCGGCGGCTTCATCGACTGGAACAAGACGAACCTGGCCGCCGCCGAGCTCCTGCAGCGCGTCGGGCTCAAGGACAACCCGGTCACGAAGATCGTGGACATCGGCGTCGGCAAGCAGCAGCTCGTCGAGATCGCCAAGGCGCTCTCGAAGGACGTGAAGCTCCTCATCCTCGACGAGCCGACCGCCGCCCTGAACGACGACGACTCCGCGCACCTGCTCGAGCTCATCCGCTCGCTGCAGGCCGAGGGCATGACGGCGATCATCATCAGCCACAAGCTCAACGAGATCAAGGCGATCGCGGACAAGGTCACGATCATCCGCGACGGCAAGACCATCGAGACGCTCGACATGCACGCCGACGACGTCTCCGAGGACCGCATCATCCGCGGCATGGTCGGCCGCGACCTGTCGAACCGGTACCCCGAGCGCGAGCACCCCGTCATCGGCGAGGAGCTGCTGCGGATCGAGGACTGGACCGTCCACCACCCGCTCGACGGCTCGCGCGAGATCATCCACCAGGCGAACCTGACGGTCCGTGCCGGTGAGGTCGTCGGCATCGCGGGGCTGATGGGCGCCGGGCGCACCGAGCTCGCGATGAGCGTGTTCGGGCAGTCGTACGGCACCGGGATCAGCGGCACCGTCTACAAGCGGGGCGTCCCGATCAAGACGCACACCGTGACCCAGGCGATCGACAACGGCATCGCCTACGTCACCGAGGACCGCAAGCGCTACGGCCTCAACCTGATCGACGACATCAAGCGGAACATCTCCGGGTCGGCGCTCGGCAAGCTCGCCGAGTGGGGGTTCGTGAACGCGTCCCGCGAGACGACCGTCGCCGGGGAGTTCCTCAAGAGCCTCAACATCAAGGCGCCGAACGTCGACGTCCTCACCGGCAAGCTCTCCGGCGGCAACCAGCAGAAGGTCGTCCTGTCGAAGTGGATGTACGCCGACCCCGACGTGCTCATCCTCGACGAGCCGACCCGCGGCATCGACGTCGGTGCGAAGTACGAGATCTACACGATCATCAACCAGCTCGCCGACCAGGGGAAGGCGGTCATCGTGATCTCCTCCGAACTCCCCGAACTGCTCGGCATCTGCGACCGCATCTACACGCTCTCCGAGGGCACCATCACCGCTGATGTGCCCCGCTCCGAGGCCACACCCGAGGTCCTCATGCAGTACATGACCCAGGAACGGGAGACCCCTGTCAATGAACGCGCTTAAGTCCGCCGCCGGCTACCTCACCGGGCAGCTCCGACAGATCGGCCTGTTCATCGCGCTGATCGTCATCGTCATCTTCTTCCAGGTGACGACGGAGGGCATCACGCTGGCACCGATCAACGTCACGAACCTGGTCGTCCAGAACAGCTACATCCTCATCCTCGCCATCGGCATGGTGATGGTCATCATCGCCGGCCACATCGACCTGTCCGTCGGCTCGGTCGTCGCCTTCACCGGTGCCATGGCGGGCGTCATGATCACGCAGTGGGGTCTGCCCTGGCCCGTCGCCGTGGTCCTCTGCCTGGTCCTCGGTGCCCTCGTCGGCGCGTGGCAGGGCTTCTGGATCGCGTACTTCGGGATCCCGGCCTTCATCGTGACCCTGGCGGGCATGCTGGCCTTCCGCGGTGCGGCGCAGATCGCCCTGCAGAACCAGCAGATCTCGCCGTTCCCGGACGGGTTCCGCTCGCTCGGCTCGGGCTTCCTGCCCTCGTTCGGCACGTCCGGGTACGAGCCGCTCACGATGATCCTCGGCATCGCCGCGGCGGCGATCATGGTCGGGGTGGCGTTCCGCGGCCGTGCGACCCGGCGCAAGTACCAGCTCGAGGCCGAGCCGTTCCTGTGGTTCATCATCAAGCTCGCGTTCGGCGTCGCCCTCGTCATCTACGTCGCGCTGCTGCTCGCCAGTTACAACGGCACGCCGATCGTGCTCGTCATCCTCGGCCTGCTCGTCGTCGTGTACTCGGTGATCATGCGGAGCGCGGTCTTCGGCCGCCACATCTACGCGATCGGCGGCAACGCGCTCGCCGCGCAGCTGTCCGGCGTCAAGACGAAGCGCGTCACGTTCCTGCTCTTCGTGAACATGGGCGTCATCTCGGCCCTGGCCGGCGTGGTCTTCACCGGCCAGCTCAACCTGGCCTCGCCGAGCGCGGGCAACGGGTTCGAGCTCGACGCCATCGCCGCGGTGTTCATCGGTGGCGCGGCCGTCACGGGCGGCATCGGCACCGTGCCGGGCGCGATCATCGGTGGCCTCATCATCGGCATCCTGAACAACGGCATGTCGATCCTCGGCGTCGGCACTGAGTTCCAGTCCCTCATCAAGGGCCTGGTGCTGCTCGCCGCCGTCGCGTTCGACGTCTTCAACAAGCGCCGGGCGGCGTCCGCGCGCAAGTAGGGCGCGCGCCCGCGTTCGCGCGTTCGCGCGTTCGCGCGTTCGCTTGGTGAGCAGAAACGGTCGGGTCCTCGATGTGGACCCGACCGTTTCTGCTCACGATCTCGACAGGACCGCCCACCCCCGGGCCGGGAGGCGCAGGGTCCCGTCCCCGAGATCGGCACCGCCCGCCTCGACCCGCGTCGCGTCGGCCGCGGGCAGGTCGACGGGGTCGTCCGACAGGTTCAGGGCGGTCACCACGGCCGCGTCCGCCGTCGCGGTGCACAGGACCACGGCCGTGTTCGTCAGGTGGACGACGTCGGTGTGTGCCCGGTGCAGCCAGGGGTTCCGCCGCCGCAGGGCGATGAGGGCCTCGTACACGTGGGCCAGTTCCGTCGGTGCCGGCGGCTCGGCCGGGAACTCGGGACGGACCGCGTCGTCGCCGCCCTCGCGTTCCTCCTTGACGCCGGTCCAGCCGTACTCGTCGCCGGCGTAGACCACGGGGGTCCCCGCCACGGTGAACAGCACGGCGGCGGCGTGGCCGGCGAACGGCTCCCCGACCGCGCTCGCGATGCGGGTGACGTCGTGGTTGCCGACGAAGGTCGTCGGGGCGAAGGTGGCGAGCAGGGCGTCGTGCCGCTCGATCGCGTGCGCGAGTTCGTGGCCGTTCCGGTCGGCGATGCCGTGCCAGATGCCCTGCCACAGCTCGTACTGCGTCAGCGAGTCCATCGTCGAGTCGCGGGCGATCGCCGCGGCGTCGCCGTGGATCACCTCACCGCTGAACCACGCGTCGGGGAACCGCTCGCGCACCCGCGGCAGCACCCGTGCCCAGAAGGACGGCGGCACCGCGTAGGCCGCGTCGAGCCGCCACCCGTCGATCCCCCGCTCGAGCCAGTGCGTCATGATCTGCACCACGAGGTCCTCGGTCGCCCGGCTGTCGTGGTCGAGCGCCACGAGGATGTCGTGTCCCTCGAACAGTCCGACCGGCACCGGCTGCCCCGGCGCCCACCCCGTCCAGTCGATCGCGAACAGGTCGGCCGTCTCGGCGTCGGGGCCGTGCTCCTCGAGCGCCCGGAACGCCGGGTGCTCGCGGCCGACGTGGTTGAAGACGCCGTCGAGCACGACCCGGATCCCCCGCTCGTGCGCGGCGGCCACCAGGCGGTCGAGGTCGTCGTCGTCACCGAGGCGCGGGTCGACGCGGAAGTGGTCCACGGTGTCGTAGCCGTGCGTCGAACTCGCGAACACCGGTCCGAGCAGCAGGCCGTTCAGGCCGAGGTCCACGACGTGGTCGAGCCACGGCTCGATGCGACCGAGGCGGTGCTCGACCGGGCGGTCCTCGACGGCGGACCCCGGTCGGACGTCGGCGCCGACGAACCCGAGCGGGTAGACGTGCCACCACATGACGTGCTCGACCCACGCGGGTTCGGGGTGACGGGTGGGTGCGGTGTCGGTGCTCACCGGTCCGATGCTGCCAGCCGGACCTGCGCCGGGTGCGCTCGTGCTGGGAACGGACAGGAGCAGCAGGACGAGGATGAGGTCATGGGACGCGCGATCAGGACGGAAGCGGACGCCGCGGCGAACGAGGCGGAGCACGCCGAGCGCACGTGCGCGTCGTGCGGGCGGACGATGCCCTCGTCGGCGGCGCCGGAAGCGCGGTACTGCTCCGCAGCGTGCCGGAAGCACGGAGTCGACGCCACCGACCGGGCCCTCGAACAACGCATCGACGAGCTGCTCGCCGCGCGCGCACGGACCTCGAGCATCTGCCCGTCCGAGGTCGCCCGGTCGCTCGACCCCGACGACTGGCGGCCGCTGATGGAACCCGCTCGCCGCGCCGCCCGTCGCATGGTGGCCCGCGGCGAGGTCGAGATCACGC
Source organism: Curtobacterium sp. MCLR17_036 (assembly GCF_003234445.2). Taxonomy (NCBI): domain Bacteria; kingdom Bacillati; phylum Actinomycetota; class Actinomycetes; order Micrococcales; family Microbacteriaceae; genus Curtobacterium; species Curtobacterium sp. MCLR17_036. Next base: position 2,753,272 of record NZ_CP126269.1, read on the forward strand.
AGGGCGGCTCCGTGGTCGACCCGTCGACGGCGAAGGGGCCGATCCGCATCCGTCGCCCGCGCTGAGGGAACACGTGTCGTCCATCGTCGGTTGCATGCAGGGATGACTGCAACCGGATCGACCGAACCGACCCCTGTCCAGCCCCGAGCCCTCGTCGTGGGAGCGAGCGGCATCACCGGCTCCGCCCTGGTGAGCCACCTGCTCGACGACGGCTGGGAGGTCACGGCGCTGTCCCGCCGGCCGATCGGCCGCGACGGCGTCCGGACCGTCGCCGCTGACCTCCGCGACCCCGAGAGCCTGTCCGCCGCGCTGGCGGACGAGCGACCCACCCACGTGTTCTTCACGGCGTGGCAGCGCCAGGACACCGAGGCCGAGAACATCCGCGTGAACGGCGGGATGGTCCGCGACCTCCTGGCAGCGCTGGCGCACGCACCGTTGGCGCACGTCGCGCTCGTCACCGGGTTGAAGCACTACCTCGGCCCGTTCGAGGCGTACGCAGCGGGTGAGATGCCCGACACGCCCTTCCACGAGGAGGAGCCGCGCCTCGACACCCCGAACTTCTACTACGCGCAAGAGGACGAGCTCTTCGCCGCCGCCGAGCGCCAGGGCTTCACCTGGTCCGTGCACCGCTCGCACACCGTCATCGGGCACGCCGTCGGCAACGCCATGAACATGGGCCTGACGATCGCCGTGCAGGCGACCCTGGCGAAGGAACTCGGGCTCGACTTCGTGTTCCCGGGCAGCGAGGCGCAGTGGAACGGCCTGACCGACATGACCGACGCCGGCATCCTCGCCGAGCACATGGTGTGGGCGTCGACCTCGCCAGAGGGCGCCGACGAGCCGTTCAACATCGTGAACGGTGACGTCTTCCGCTGGCGCTGGATGTGGCCGCGCCTGGCGGCACACCTCGGCGTCGACCCGGCGCGCGTCGTCGGGTACCAGGACGCGCCCCGCCCGCTCGAGGTCCAGATGGCCCCGTACGAGGCCGAGTGGGCCGGCATCGCCGAGCGGCACGGCCTGGTCGAATCGGACATCACCAGGCTCGCGTCGTGGTGGCACACCGACGCCGACCTCGGTCGGGCGATGGAGGTCGTCACGGACATGGGCAAGAGCCGGGCTGCCGGCTTCACGGCGTTCCGTCGGACCGAGCAGGCCTTCGCGGACCTGTTCGCCCGGTACCGCGAGGACCGTCTCATCCCCTGATCAGCAGCATGTCCCGTGCGTCGATGTACCCCGTGGTGGCGCCGCGGGGTACACGGACCTCGGGTTCCTCCGTGAGCCGCGGGTGAGGGCGTGGTTCAGTCGGGGACAGACGCGCCGGGGACCCTCGGCGGGACCCGGACGAAAGGAGCGATCATGTCGCTCGGAGACAAGGCCAAGGACGTCACGCAGAAGGTCGCCGGCAAGGCCGAAGAGGCCGTCGGCAAGCACACCGACGACGCGGAGCTCAAGCACCAGGGCCAGAAGGACCAGGTCATGGGCGAGGGACGCCTCGACAAGGAGAAGGCGAAGGACGCCCTCGACGGCAAGTAGGTCGACCTGCAGGAACGGCCCCGACGCGACACTCGCGCCGGGGCCGTTCCGCGTCGGGGGGACGCGCCAGGGGTGTGCAGCGTCAGAACGCGTACCGGATGCGGCAGGACGGCAGGTGCTCGGCGACGAGCTCGCGGAAGCGCTCGACGAGCTGCCCCTTCATACCGGACCGGTAGCGCACGTTCACCGCACCGTTCTGCGACACCTTCTGCTCCTGCAGGTCCGGGCGCCACAGCAGGTCCTCTGCCTTCGGGTGCCAGCCGAGGTTGACCTCGTGCAGGGGCTGGTTGTGCGTCAGGAAGATCACCTCGGCCGCGAGCTGCGCCTTCGCCGCCGGGGACAGCACGTCGTCCACCTGGCACAGCAGCTCGGCCCAGTCGGACTCCCACGTCGGCGTCAGGATGACCGGTGAGAAGTTGAGGTGGACCTCGTACCCGGCGTCGACGAAGTCGTTGACGGCGGCGATCCGCTCGGCGATCGGGCTCGTGCGGATGTCGGTGACCTTCGCCGTCTCGTGCGGCATGAGCGAGAACCGGATGCGCGTGCGCCCCATCGGGTCCCAGTCGAGCAGGTCGCGGTTGACGTACTTCGTCGCGAACGACGCCTTCGCCGTCGGGGTCATCCGGAACAGGTCGCAGAGGTCGCGCACGTTGTCGCTGATCATCGCATCGACCGAGCAGTCGCTGTTCTCCCCGATGTCGTAGACCCACGACTCCGGGTCGCACTGGTTCGGCTCGGTCTTCGGCCCCTGCTTCGCGACGTTCCGGGCGACGTGCTTCGTGATCTGATCGATGTTCGCGAACACGGTGACCGGGTTGCTGTAGCCCTTGCGCCGCGGCACGTAGCAGTAGGCACAGGCCATCGCGCAGCCGTTCGCCGTGGACGGGGCGATGAAGTCGGCCGAGCGCCCGTTCGGCCGGGTGACGAGCGACTTCTTCACCCCGAGCACGAGGGCCTCGGTCTTGATCCGCACCCAGCGCTGCACGTTTCGCTCGTCGCCGTGCACCTCGGGGATGTTCCAGTGCGACTCGACCGGCACCACCTCGGCGTCCGGCCACTGCCCGACGACCTCCTGCCCGCGCTGCAGGTCGAGGGCGGCGGGTTCGGCGTAGATGCGACGGATGTCGAGCATCGGGCGGACGCGTGCGTTGCTCATCGACACCTGTCTACCGGGGACCACCGACGGTGCAGACTCGGGGCATGACCGCCGAACCCGACGACCACTTCTTCGTCGTGGACGGTCGGCGCTGGCGCCGGACCGACCCGGCCCTGCCCGAGGACCTCGCCGCCGCGCTCCGCTCCCACCTGGGGCGCGGGCGGAACGCCGTGAAGACCGCGAAGCGTGCGGGCGACGACGACGCCCTGGCGGCGGCCCGTCACCGGAACGGGCTCGCGAAGCACGGGCTCGGCGAGCGCGGCCCCGAGTGGTGGACGCGCCCCGAGGCCGACCGGATCGCGGACGCCGAGCGGGCGGTGGCCGAGCTCGACGCCCTCGACTCCGCCTGATCCTTCCCATGACGCCCGCAGTGGGAAGCGGAATCGCGCGTACATGGTCGGAAGTTCCGACCATGTACGCGCGATTCGACCAGGTACGCGCGATTCTGCCCCGCGCGGCCCCGCGCCGGCGCCCGGCGCCGGCGCCCGGCGCGGCCGCTACGCCTCGGTGTGGCCGAGGTCGGGCTCGGGCAGCAGGCACGCGGTGCGGGAGGCGGCGGCGTGCAGCTCGAACACGACGAGCTCGTTCCGGCCCTGGCGCAGGACCGGGCCGGGGATCGCGAGGGTCTGCTGCGGCCCGCGCGACCAGTACCGGCCGAGGCAGAACCCGTTGACCCAGGCAACTCCCTTGCGGAAGCCGTCCAGCGACAGGTAGCGGTCGTCCACGCCGTCGAGGTCGAACGACCCCGCTGCGAACGTCGGACCGGCGAGCACGTCGCCCCCGGTCGGGGCGGTCTCCGCCAGTGCCGCGAGCGCGGCGGGTGCGATCGGGTCGAGGGCGAGCGGCGCAGCGGTCCAGCGTGCCAGCGGGTGGCCGTCGACGGCCACTCCCCCGACGAGGCCCTTCGGCTCGCCGATGCGCGGGCCGTAGTCGACGCGGCCCTGGTCCTCGACGAGCAGTTCGAGCGTGCCGGTGACCGGCGGCAGGACGATCGCGCGGTCGTGGTGCTCCCGCTCCAGCACGCCGACGACCACACCGTCGACGGAGACGACCGCACGGTCGCGTACCTCGGTGCCGACGGTGAGCACGCCGCCGGTGGGCAGGTCCACCTCGGCCCGGTACACGACGAAGCCGCTCGCGGCACCGAGCGCGTCGAAGGTCGGCGGCTCGTCGTGCGCGGACCACGACGCGAGCGCGGGCAGCAGGGAACGCAGCGATGCGACGCGGTCCAGTCGGACGGCGAGGTCGGTAGCGGGGGCGACCCGGGCCTCCACACCGGTGCCGTCAGCCGCGCCGGCCGCGAGCCGGCCGGACCCACCCGGCTCCATCCACGCCGGCAGCGGCGGCACGGGCGCGTAGCGCTCGATCACCGAGCGGAACGCGTGGAACTTCTCCGTCGGACGGCCTGCTTCGTCGAGCGGCGCGTCGTAGTCGTACGACGTCGCGATCGGGCGGTAGACGCCCTTGTCGTTCGCGCCGTTCGTGAAGCCGAAGTTCGTGCCGCCGTGGAACATGTAGATGTTCACCGATCCCCCGGCGGCGAGCAGGTCGTCGAGGTCCGACGCCGAGGCAGCCGCAGGGGTGGTGTGGTGGTGCTCGCCCCAGCTGTCGAACCAGCCGTCCCAGAACTCCGAGCACATGAGCGGACCGGTCGGCTGCGCCTGGCGCAGGCGTGCCAGGCGTTCCACGGAACGCGACCCGAAGGAACCGGTCTTGTGCAGCGAGGGCAGGGAGCCGTCCTCGAGCATGGTGCCCATCGGCTGGTCGACGCTCGTGAAGGGGACGGTGAGCCCGATCGACCGGTGCATCTGCTCGAGCTTCGACAGGTAGACGGGGTCGGACCCGTAGGCGCCGTACTCGTTCTCGACCTGCACGAGGACGATCGGGCCGCCGTGGTCGATCTGCCGGGGCACGAGCACGGGGGCCAGGTGCTGCAGGTACCTGTCGACGGCCGCCAGGAAGCCGGGCTCGTCGCGGCGGACCCCGACGGTGCCGTCCGCGAAGAGCCAGTACGGCAGGCCGCCGTTCGACCACTCGGCGCAGATGTAGGGCCCGGGGCGCACGATGGCGTGCATGCCCTCGGCGGCGACCAGGTCGAGGAAGCGGCCGAGGTCGAGCCCGCCGCTCAGGTCGAAGACGTCGGGCGCCGGTGCGTGCGCGTTCCAGGCGACGTACGTCTCGATGGTGTTGAGGCCCATCAGCTTGGCCTTGCGGATCCGGTCGACCCACAGGTCGGGGTGGACGCGGAAGTAGTGGATCGCACCGGACAGGATCCGGTGCGGCTCGCCGTCGAGCAGGAAGTCGGTGTCGCCGATGGCGAAGCGCATGGTGTGACCTTCTCGTTGCCGGCCGGGGCCGGGCGTGGAGCGGGGCCGTGCGGAGGTGTCCGCACGGCCCCGCGGGAGTACCGGGAACTACTTCGTCGAGACCGTGAAGCCCTGGTCCTCGCCGTACTTCGCGAGGGCCTTCTGCCAGGCCTCGAGGCCGGCGTCGAGCGAGGTGCCGTTCTGGTACGCCTGGCCGACGGTGTCGGCGTAGACGCTGTTCGCGTACACCTGGTACGGCAGGTAGGTGAAGTCGTTGTCCGAGGACTTCGACGCGTCGACGAGCACCTTGTTGATCTGCTGGCCGCCGAAGTACTCCGGCTTCTCGTCGAGGAACGCGGTCGAGTCGAGGTCGGCGGTGGTCGACGGGAAGCCGCCGGACTCCATGAAGACCTTCGTCGACTCCTTCGACGAGTTGAGCCACTTGAGGAAGCCCGCGGCCAGGGCCGGGTTCTTCGACTGCTTCATGACGACCTGGGCGCTGCCGCCGTTGTTCGCGGTCTGGGCGGTGCCGCCGTCGTAGGTCGGCATCGGGGCGACGCGCCAGTCACCCGAGGCCTGGGCGACTCCGGACTCCAGGTTGCCGGGCATCCACGCGCCGGTGATCATCGTGGCGATCTCGCCGTTGCCGAGCTGCTTGTACCAGTCGTCGGTCCAGCCGACGGTCTGCGAGAGCAGGCCCTGCTCGACGAGCTCGTTCCAGGTGCTCGTCCACTTCTTCGAGCCCTCGTCCTGCAGGTTGATCGTGACCTTGTCGCCGTCGGTGGTGAACGGGGTGCCGCCGGCCTGGGCGATCATGCTCGTGGTGAAGCCGGCGTCGCCGGAGTCCGCCGCGATGTAGGCGTTCGGGTCGGCCTCGTGGAGCTTCTTCGCCGCGGTGACGTACTCGTCCCACGTCTTCGGCACGGCGAGGTCGTACTTGTCGAAGACCTTCTTGTTGTAGAACAGCGCCATGGGGCCGGAGTCCTGCGGCAGGCCGTAGACCTTGTCGTCGACCGTGACCGAGCTCCAGGTGCTCTTGGCGAAGTCCTTCTCGAGCGAGTCGAACCCGTACGGCTTGAGGTCGAGCAGCGACTCGGACAGGGCGAACTGCGGCAGGGCGTAGTACTCGACCTGGGCGACGTCGGGGGCACCCGAGCCGGCCTTGATCGTGTTCTGCAGCTTCGTGTACTGGTCGGCGCCGGTGCCGGCGTTGACGAGCTTGACCTTCACCTTGGGGTACTGGTCCTCGAAGGCCGCGACCTGGGCCTTCGCCGACGGGGTCCACGACCAGTAGGTCAGGGTGCCGCCGTCTTTCAGGGCCTTGTCGATGTCGTCGGCCGAACCGCCGGCGGACGACCCGCCGGAGGCGCACGCGGACAGGGCGATGGCGGCGGTGACGCCGATGGCGAGGGCGCTGAGCCCGCGCCGGAGACGCTTGTTCATGGGGTGCCTTTCACTTCTTCGTGGAGAGGGGGTGGAGCTGCTGTGTGCCGGGTCGGGAGTCGCGTGGCGGGGTCGCCCCGGGCCTCCCGTCCGACGGATCAGGCCTTGACGGAGCCGGCCGCGAGGCCGGACTGCCAGAAGCGCTGGAGGAACAGGAACGCGACCACGATCGGGATGATCGTGAGGAGCGATCCCGTGACGACGAGGTTGTAGATCGGCTGCGCACCGGAGCCGGTGGCCTGCGCGTTCCACTGGTTCAGACCGACCGTCAGCGGGTACCACTTCGGGTCGCTCAGCATGATGAGCGGCAGGAAGTAGTTGTTCCAGGTGGCGACGACCGCGAACAGCAGGACGGTGACGACACCGGGCGCGAGCAGCCGGAGCGCGATGGTGAAGAAGATCCGGAACTCGCCGGCGCCGTCCATGCGGGCGGCCTCGAGCAGTTCGGCGGGGATCGCGTCGACCGCGTAGGTCCAGATCAGGTACATGCCGAACGGGCTGATGAGCGAGGGCAGGATGATAGCCCACGGGGTGTTGGTCAGGCCGACCTGCGAGAACAGCAGGAACGTCGGGACCGCCAGGGCCGTGCCGGGGACCGCGATGGCACCGAGGACGACGGCGAAGACCGCGCGGCGACCGGGGAACTGGAACTTCGCCATGCCGTAGCCGGCGACGGTGGCGAGCAGGGTGGCCCCGCCCGCGCCGACCACGACGTAGAGCAGCGTGTTGCCGAACCACTGCAGGAAGATGCCGTCGTTGTACGTCAGCGTGTCGACGATGTTCTGCCACAGGTTGAAGTCCCCGCCGAACCACAGGCCGAACGTCGAGAGCAGCGACGCCTGCGTCTTCGTGCTGTTCACGAGCAGGTAGAACAGCGGTGCGAACGAGTACACGACGAAGACGACCATGACCGCGGTCAGCAGGCCGGAACGCTTCGGCTTGCGTCCGTCGACGTGCTGCTCGGCCTTTCGGGAGGCGCGGATCGAGCGGGTGCGCGGCGCACGTTGCGTCGTGGTCGCCTCGGTCACCGTGGCCGCTGCGGGCCCGCCGGGGTGCTGGATGGTGCTCATCGGTTCTCCTCGCGGGTGCCGCGGACCTGGACGACGTAGGCGATCACCGCGGTGATCACGCCCATCACGATCGCGACCGTGGCGGAGTAGTTGAACTGCTGACCGCTGAAGGACAGCGAGTAGGCGTACATGTTCGGGGTGAAGGCACTGCCGATGACGTTCGGGGCGAGCGTCTTGAGCAGGTTCGGCTCGTTGAAGAGCTGGAAGCTGCCGATGATCGAGAAGATCGTGGCGATGACCATCGGGCCGCGGAGCGCCGGGAGCTTGATCGAGAACACCGTGCGCAGCGGACCGGCGCCGTCGAGCTCGGCCGCTTCGTACAGCTCGCCGGGGACGGTGCGGAGGGCCGCGTAGAAGATGAGCATGTTGTAGCCGAGGAACTCCCACGTGACGACGTTGCCGATCGACGTGAGGACCCAGCTCGGGCTGAACGGCTGCAGCAGGTCGATGCCGAGCGCGTCGTTCGCCGCGCCGGTGAGACCGAACTGGTTGCCGTAGATGAAGCCCCAGATGAGGGCCGCGACGACACCGGGGACGGCGTAGGGCAGGAAGACCGCGATCCGGAAGAACGACGTGCCCCAGAGCCGCGCGCTGTCGAGCGCCAGGGCGGCGACGAGCGCGAGGCCGAGCATGATCGGCACCTGGACGACCAGGAAGATCGCGACCCGCCCGAAGCCGGACCAGAACTTGGCGTCCTGGAACAGCTGCACGTAGTTGGCGAACCAGACGAACTGGTTGCCGCCGATGAGCTGGTCGCGGAACAGGCTGAGCCAGAGCGCGTAGCCGATCGGGACGATGAGCATGGCCACGAGGACCACGACGAAGGGGCCGACGAAGAGCCAGCCGGTGTACCGCCCCCGGGGCTTCGGGCGGCGAGCGGACGGCCGCGGGGCGGAGGCCGCCTCGGCCGGGCGCGCTGCGAGCGTGCTCATGTGACTCCCTTGTCTGCTGCGTTCGGGTCCCGACCGGTCGAGCAGATGTGCCGCGACGGTGTCGGCGGCATCGGGGTACTGCTGGTCCGATGCCGGAGTCGTCGATGTTGACGTCAACATCGAACGGCTGAACCGTAGCATGGCAACGTCAACATGCACTAGCGTTCGATCATCCCGGTCGTGTCCGCGGCGGGTGCCCCGACGGAGGAAGACGCGTTGACCACCGAGCTGACCAGCCCGCGACGCGCACCGTCGATGGCCGCCGTGGCCGAGGTCGCCGGCGTGTCGATGCAGACCGTCTCACGGGTGGCACGCGGCTTCGACAACGTCAGCCCCGACACCCGCGACCGCGTGCAGCGCGTCATGGACGACCTGGGCTACCGCCCGAACCGCGCCGCCAGGGCCCTGCGCTCCGGCCGGTTCCGGACCATCGGCGTGATCATGTTCACGCTCGCGTCCTTCGGCAACATGCGCACGCTCGAGGCCATCTCCGCCGCCGCCGCAGCCGCCGACTTCACGATCACGCTGCTCCCGATGGCGTCCCGCACGGGCGAGGGCGTGCGCTCGGCGTTGTCCCGCCTGCACGAACAGGCGGTCGACGGCGTCGTGATCGTCATCGAGTCGCACATCATCGACACCGCCGAGGTCGTCCTGCCCGACGGCGTCCCCCTGGTGGTCGTCGACTCGACGGGCACGACGGACCGGCCGTCCATCGACATCGACCAGGCCCAGGGTGCCCGGCTGGCGACCCAGCACCTGCTCGACCTGGGCCACGAGACCGTCTGGCACGTCGCCGGTCCGGACGGGTCCTACTCCGCCGACCGTCGGCTCGTCGCCTGGCGCGACACCCTGCAGGACGCCGGACGCCCGGTGCCCCCGGTGATCACCGGCGGCTGGGCGGCGTCGGACGGCTACCGCGCCGGCCGCGAGATTGCAGCACGACCGGAGATCACGGCCGTCTTCGCGGTGAACGACCAGACCGCACTCGGGGTGCTCCGGGCGGCGCACGAGGCCGGCCGCGAGGTCCCGGCGTCGCTCAGCGTCGTCGGCTTCGACGACTTCCCCGAGTCGGAGTCGTTCTGGCCGCCGCTCACCACCGTGCACCAGTCCTTCGACGAGGTCGGCCGCCGCGCCGTCGCGACACTCCTGGCGCAGATTGAGGGCTCCCCCGCCCGCCCGACGACGGACCTCGTGCCGGTGCGGTTGGTCGAGCGGGCGAGCACGGCGCCGCCGCCCGCGCTGCCGTAGGGCTGGCCGCCGGGCCGGGGCCCTGGTTCGCGGTTCGCGGTTCGCGGTTCGCGGTCCGTGGTCCGCGAAAGCGACACTCTGCCGCGAACCTTCCTCGGGGGTCTGTCGCTTCCGCGGACTGGTCGGCGCAGCCGGCTGCAGATCTGTCGCTTCGGCGACCAGCAGGCGGACGGGAGGCGCGGTGCCAGCCCGGCACGGGCCTCCCGTCCGCCTGTCCGCCCGCCCGTCCGTCCGTCCGTCCGTTCGCCCGTACCGAGCAGAGGACGCCGAGCGCAGCGCGCCCGACGTCCCCTGTGCTCACTCGACGCCCGCCGCAGCGTGCGCCGAGGCGTCTCAGCCGATCGACACGGCGGTCCAGGAGACCGGGGGCAGCTCGATCGTGACGGTGTCGCCCTCGCGGCGGACGGTCTCGTTCGTGCGGAGACCGACGCGCGAGGTGTCCTGCAGGTCGTTCACGGCGTGGATGTCGTCGTCCCAGACGCCTTCTGCCCGCACGTCGCCCTGCACGCCGAGGCCCGCGAGGTCGATCGTGACGGTCGTCGACTCGGACGGGTGACGGTTCACCAGGAACACCGCGGCGCCGTCCTCGGACAGGGTGGCTGCCGAGTCCACGACCGGGACCTCGCCGTACTTGCCGCCGTCGACGGTGTCACCCGAGGTCTTCACCTGCAGCGACGTGCCGTGGGCCAGCCGCGAGGTCAGCGAGAACGGGAAGAACGTCGTCTGGCGCCAGGCCGGTCCGCCGGGCTCGGTCATGATCGGACCGATGACGTTGACGAGCTGCGCGAGCGACGCCGAGGCCACCCGGTCCGCGTGCCGGAGCAGCGAGATGAGCAGCCCGCCGACCACGACGGCGTCGGCGACGGTGTAGACGTCCTCGAGCAGACGGGGTGCGACCGGCCACTCGTCGAGCGTGAAGGTCTTGGCCTTCGCTTCCCACTTCTTGATCGACCAGACGTTCCACTCGTCGAACGAGATGTCGATGCGCTTGTCGGACTTCTTCTGCGCCTGGACGTGGTCGGCGGCCGTGGTGACCGTCTTGATGAAGTGGTCCATGTTGACGCCGGAGGCCAGGAACGACGGCAGGTCGTCGTCCTCCTCGTAGTAGGCGTGCGCGGAGATGTAGTCGACGTCGTCGTAGGTGTGCTCGAGGACGGTGCGCTCCCACTCGCCGAACGTCGGCATCGACGCCCCGGAGGAACCGCAGGCGACGAGCTCGAGGTCGGGCTGGATCTGCCGCATCGCCTTGGCGGTCATGGCGGCGAGCTTGCCGTAGTCCTCGGCGTTCTTGTGGCCGAGCTGCCACGGACCGTCCATCTCGTTGCCGAGGCACCACATCGAGATGCCGAAGGGCTCGGTCCGGCCGTTCGACCGGCGGTACTCGGACAGTGCCGTGCCGGCGTCGATGTTCGCGTACTCCAGGAGCTCGATGGCCTCCTGCGTGCCGCGGGTACCGAGGTTCACGGCGAGCATGAGCTCCGAGCCGACCAGGTCGAGCCAGTGCTGGAACTCGTGCAGCCCGACCTCGTTCGTCTCGGTCGAGTGCCAGGCGAGGTCGAGGCGGCGCGGGCGCTGCTCGACCGGGCCGACGCCGTCCTCCCACTTGTAACCGGAGACGAAGTTCCCGCCGGGGTAGCGGATGGCCGAGACGCCGAGCTCCTTGACGAGCTCGACGACGTCCTTGCGGAAGCCCTGCTCGTCGGCGGTCTCGTGCGCGGGCTCGTGGATGCCGTCGTAGACGTGCCGGCCGAGGTGCTCGACGAAGCCGCCGAAGAGGCGACGTCGCACCGGCCCCACGGTGAACGCTGCGTCCAGGACGAGGTGTGTGCGGGGCATGGATCTCCTTTGATCGTGTGGCGGTGGTGCCGGTGGTGCACAGTGCGGCGAGCACGGATTGCGGGACGGTCCGTCACGAAAGTGAGCGCTCACCTGTCGGAAACGCTACCGGGTCGGACGGCCCTGCGGAAGGGGTGGTGGTCATCGCTGCGGATGAGTAATGTGAGCGCTCACGGAGCAGAGTTGCTCCGCCGGGAGCGTCACCCCTCGCCCCCGGATCGGCCCGTCCCGCTGGAGTGATGCCATGCCGAACCCATCCGCAACCCCCGCGTCGCGTCTGTCGCGTCGCGGGTTCCTCGCCGCCGGAGCAGCAGCCGCCACCGTGCTGCCGCTCGCCGCCTGTTCGAGCCCCCTCGCCGCCGGTCTCGCCGGCAGCGCACTGAACCCGGAGACGCTCGTCTTCTGGAACCTGTTCGGCGGCGGCGACGGCGTCCGCATGCAGTCGATGGAGGACGGCTACGCCAAGCAGCACGGCGGGTCGAGCGCCCTGCAGGCCACCACGTTCGCGTGGGGCAACCCGTACTACTCGAAGCTGACACTGGCGACCGTCGGGAACAAGCCGCCGGACGTCGCGGTCGCCCACCTGACCCGGGCGAAGCCGCTCTGGGACGGCGACCTGCTCGACCCGATCACCTCGGACGACCTGGCGAGCGTCGGGCTGAGCGCGGCCGACTTCAACCAGAAGGCCTGGACGGCACAGAAGACCGACGGCAAGAACATCGCGATCCCGCTCGACACGCACCCGTTCGTGCTCTTCTACAACGTCGACGTCTGCAAGAAGGCGGGCCTCATCGACGGTGACGGGAACCTCGTCGACCTGAACGGCATGGAGAACTTCGAGAAGGCCCTCGCCGCGGTCGCGAAGGTCACCGGCGGGACGGCGCTCAACGTCGCGAACGTCGTGCCGGAGACGGCCACCCCGTGGCGGTTCTTCTGGACGATGTACAACCAGATCGAGGGCGCGACCCCGTTCATCAGCGACGGCGGCGGGAAGCTCACCGTCAACGAGGACGCGTACAACGAGGTCACGAGCCGCACCCAGAAGTGGGTGAAGGAGGGCTGGCTCAACAAGGCCCTCGACTACGCCACCGCGCAGTCGCTCATGTTCGACGGCAAGGCCGGCTTCTTCATGCAGGGCGAGTGGGAGATCAGCACCGCGCAGTCGATCAAGGGGCTCAAGTTCGGCATGGCGCCGATCCCCCAGCTCTACGACAAGCCGGCGACCCAGGCCGACTCGCACACCTTCGTGCTGCCGAAGAAGGCGCGCACGCCCGAGCAGCGCAAGCAGCACATGCTCTTCATCAAGCAGATGCTCGAGCAGAGCCTGACGTGGGCCGAGGGCGGGCACGTCCCCGCCTACATCCCGACCTTCGACAGCACCGCCTACAAGGAGCTCAAGCCGCAGTCGAACTACGCGGCGGCCGCCGAGACCGCCGTGTTCGACGACCCCGCCTGGTACGGCGGGTCCGGCTCGACGTTCGAGGGCACCGTCGGCGCACAGCTCGCACTCGTGCAGCAGGGCAGCTCGTCGCCCGCCCAGGCCCTCCGGGCCATCAAGTCGCAGCTCGCGACCTACCTCAACACCCCGAGCCCGCTGTGACCGGGCACGTGAACGCCGTGAACACCGCGCGAAAGGCACGATGACGTGACCACAGCACCTGTCCTCGACCGGCCGACGGACGCGACCACCGCGCCCCGTCCCCGCCGCAGCCGCACCTACGGCTCCAGCGTCAACCGCGGCCAGGGCCGCAGCGGCTGGCTGTTCCTCGCCCCGTTCGGCTTGTTCTACGTGGCCTTCCTGCTCGGCCCGACGGTCTGGATGATCGTCACGAGCTTCTTCAACACCTCGACCGTCCGCACCGGGCTGGGCAGCTTCGCCGGGCTGGCGAACTACGCCGAGATGCTCGGTCGCAGCGACTTCTGGTCGTCGCTCTGGCACACCCTGCAGTTCACGCTGTACACGACCCCACCGCTCGTCGTCCTGGCGTTCGTGTTCGCCGTGCTGACGAACCGGATGAACCGCGGTCAGTGGTTCTTCCGCCTGGCGTTCTTCCTGCCGTTCATCCTGCCGTCCGCGACGATCTCGCTCATCTGGGTGTTCATCTTCACGCCGGCGACCGGTCTGTGGGCGAGCCTGCAGTCGGCGATCGGCATGACGCCCGGCTCGGGCATGCTGTCGAGCCCGAACACCGCGATGATCGGCGTCGCGATCGCCACCATCTGGTGGACCCTCGGGTTCAACTTCGTGCTCTACCTGGCCGGCCTGCAGGAGATCCCGCGCGAGCTGTACGAGGCGGCGGCCGTGGACGGTGCGTCGAACTGGCAGCAGATCAAGTCGATCACCCTGCCGCTGCTCGGCCGCACGACGACCCTGGTCATCCTGCTGCAGATCATCGCGAGCCTGAAGATCTTCGACCAGGTCTACCTGATGACGAACGGCGGGCCAGGCATCTCCACCCAGGTCTCGCTGCAGCTCATCACCGGCGTCGGCTTCACCGACAACCGACTCGGTGCCGCATCGGCCGCGTCGGTCCTCCTGTTCATCGTGATCGTGGCGATCGCGGTCATCCGGCAGCTCGTCGAGCGCGCTGCCGCCAAGCGAGAGATCGGGGCCTGACATGACCGCCACCGAGAGCATCACCACCGGCCGGAAGCTGCGCACCGGCGTCTCCTCCGCCGCGCCGACGAGCGCCGCGAAGATCGGTGTCAGCGGCCGCGGCTTCTCGATCGCCTCGGGCATCGTCCTGACGGTGTTCGCGATCATCTGGCTGATCCCGAGCGTGTTCGCCCTGAAGACGTCGCTGTCCGACAACGGCGTCGCCGCCCTCGGCGCGAACGCGATCCTGTCGAACTGGAACCCGACGCTGCACTCGTACGCGTCGCTGTTCCAGGCCGGCGACATCTGGAACTGGTACCTCGCAAGCGCCATCACGAGCATCGTGACCGCGGTCCTCACCGTGCTGTTCGCGTCGATGGCGGCCTTCGCGCTGTCCCGACTCGTGTTCCGAGGGCGGAACGTCGCGTTCCTGCTCATCATCCTCGGCATCATGATCCCGACCCAGGTGCTGATCATCCCGATCTTCCAGGAGCTCAACGCCGTCGGGCTGCTCAACACCTACTGGTCGGTCATCTTCCCGCAGGTGCCCGCCGTGATCGCGGTGTTCATCTTCAAGCAGTTCTTCGACGGCATCCCGAAGGAGCTGGAAGAGGCCGCACGCATCGACGGTGCCGGCATCTGGAAGGTGTACTGGTCGGTCATCCTGCCGCTGTCCCGCCCGGTGATCGCAGCGGTGACGATCCTGACCTTCGTCGGGGTCTGGAACAACCTGCTGCTGCCGCTGTTCGTGCTGTCGAACCCGGACCTCATGACGATCCCGGTCGGGCTCGCCACGGTGCAGGGCAGCTTCGGCCAGCGCTACGCCGACATCCAGGCGGGTGCGATCCTGGCGGCGCTGCCGCTGATCATCCTCTACCTGATCTTCCAGCGGCAGATCGTCGAGGGCGTGACGGGCTCGGGCCTCAAGGGCTGACGCTGCCCGGGCGCAGTTCCGCGCGTGGGAGGCGGAATCGCGCGTCGGAGGCAGAATCGCGCGTCGGCAGCCGGAAGGAAGGACCTCCCACGCGCGGAACGGCTTCCCATGCCGGGCGCGATGGGAAGGAACGTCGGACTGGAGGCCCGTGGCGACACCGCCACGGGCCTCCTGTGCGTCCCGCGGTCGCGCTGCGCGGCCCCGGCAGCAGTTCCGCGCGTGGGAAGCAGAACCGCGCGTGGGCAGCAGTTCCGCGCGTAGTCAGCCGGACGGAACGACCCCCTACGCGCGGAACGGCTTCCCACGCCGGGCGCGATGGGAAGGAACGTCGGACTGGAGGCCCGTGGCGACACCGCCACGGGCCTCCCGTCCGTCTCGCACCACGCCGCGTGCCCCGCAGCAGTTCCGCGCGAGGGAGGCGGAATCACGCGTCGGAAGCGGAATCGCGCGTCGGCAGCCGGAAGGAACGACCCCCTACGCGCGGAACGGCTTCCCACGCCGGGCGCGATGGGAAGGAACATGGGACGGGAGGCCCGTGGCGACACCGCCACGGGCCTCCTGTCCATCTCGCGCTCGCGCTGCGCGCCCCCGGCAGCAGTTCCGCGCGTGGGAAGCAGAAACGAGCGTAAGCAGCCGGAAGGAACGACCTCCCACGCGCGAAACCGCTTCCCACGCCGCGCGCGATGGGAAGGAACGCGGGCCGGACGCCCACTGCAGGCGGTCAGGGCGTCGGGGTGACCGTCCACGTGCCGTTGGTCTGGATCGCCATGACGCCCGGCAGGTCGACGTCGTACGACCTCGCGAACGCCCCGGAGTCGCCGAACAGCTGCGGCCGGCCCGAGGTCGTGAACACGCGGCCGGAGAACGAGTCGCCGGAGCCGGCCGGGCGGTAGTCGACCGTCACGTGCGACACGTCGTCCGAGAAGAACAGCACGGCCGGCCCCTTGCCGGACTGCGCCCCGCTGACCAGGGGCAGGTCGTTCCAGCTGCGGAGCGTCACCGACCATGAGCCGCGCGCCTCGACGATCACCGACTGCTCGGGGCCGTCGGACGACAGCACCCCGGTCAGGAAGGACGCCCGCAGTGGCGCGGAGGCCCGGCCGAACGGCGACATCCTGCCGGGCGCGGTGACGGTCGCCGTGCCGGTGCAGGCCGAGCAGTCGAGTTCGACGACGACCGCGATCGGCCCGGAGCTCGTGAACGCGACGTTCGCGTCGCCGCTGCCGGAGGCCGAGGCGCTCGTGCCGTCGGCGACCCGGCCCGCGGTGACGGTGCGCTCGGCCGGGCTCGCGATCGCCGGACGGGTCGCGGTCGGGGTGGGCGTCGGAGTCGGGGTCGGCGTGGCCGTCGGCGTCGCCCGCGCGGCGGCCGTCCGGTTCGGCGCGGGTGTGTCACCGGTGACGGAGCACCCCGTCACGAGCAGCACCGCTGCCACGACCGCACCGACGACGCCCACCCCACGGATCCCCATGGGGCAAGCCAACCACGGCTCAGGCGGGGACGGGCTCGCGGGCCTCGCGCTTCCAGAAGCCGGAGAACGTGATCCGGGTCTTCGGCAGGCCGGCGCGGTGCAGGTGACGGCGCCCCTCGGTGGCGAGGCCGGACTCGCCGACCACGAACGCGTAGCCCCGGTCGTCGGACGGCACGATGCGCTGGAGCGCGGCGAGCGCCGCACGGCCGGGCACCGCGCCCGGGTCGACCTCGTCGCGGACGAGCCACGTCACGCGGACGCCGGCGGGGGCGTCGAGGCGGCGGACGTCGGCGGCGGTCGGGACCTCCTGCACGATGTGCCCGACGGTGTCGCGGGGCAGCGAGGCCGCGATGCCGACGACGGCGGGCAGGCCGGTCTCCTCGGCGGCGATGATGACCTCGGTGGCGTCGGTCGGGGCGTCGAAGATGCAGCCCTGGTCGAGCAGGGCGAGCTCGTCACCGGGACGGGCGGCGCAGGCCCAGACGGCCGCGCGACCCTCGGGTTCGCCGTCGGCGGTCGTGTGCACGACGAAGTCGACGTCGAGTTCGGCGGTGCCGTCGGTCCGGTGGCGGTAGCCGGCGACGGTGTAGTTCGCGCAGTGCGGGCGGACGTCCTCGGGGATGGCGAGGAAGGTCGGCCACCACTTCGTGCCGTCGAGGTCCGGCATGTGGAAGCGGTCCTGGTCGGGGCGTTTCACGAACAGGCGGAACCAGTGGTCGAAGCCGAGGAACGGGAACTCGTGCAGGTCGTCGCCGGTGACGGTGACTCGTTGCACCGACGGCGTCAGGCGCTCACTCCGCAGGACCCGGGCGCGGAAGAGCCGGGGGTTCTGGGGCAGGAGCCGCGGGGTCTTCGCCATGAGGCAAGGCTAACCTAAGATGATCTCCGTGCCAGCCCCCTCCCCCGCTCTGGCTCCCGATCCGGGAGCACCGACGCGCGACGTGCCCGCCGCCCTCGGGGTGCACCGCTCCGCCGTCCGCCGCCGCACCGCCGTCGTCGTCGGACTCGTCGGGGTGCTCGCGCTCGTCGCGGTGGCGAGCATGCTCCTCGGCAGCAACCGGATCGGCGTCGACCAGGTGCTCGCCGGGCTGACACGGACCGGCTCGGGCACCGACGAGGCGATCGTCTGGGGGTCCCGCATCCCCCGCACGCTCATCGGGGCGGCCGTCGGTGCGGCACTCGGCATCGCCGGACTGCTCATGCAGGGGCACACCCGCAACCCCCTCGCCGACCCCGGCCTGTTCGGGGTGTCGGCTGGAGCCGGGCTCGCGGTGGTCCTCGGCGTGTACGTCTTCGGCGTCACGAGCACCGGCGCGACCGTCTGGTTCGCCCTGGCCGGCGCGATGGTGGCGAGCGTGGTGGTCTTCTCGGTGACGATCGCGGGCAGCGGCACGGCCAGCCCGGTCCCGCTGGCCCTGGCGGGTGCCGCGGTGTCCGCGCTGCTCGGCGCGTTGACGTCCTTCGTGGTGCTCACCGACCAGGACTCGCTCGACGCCTACCGGCTGTGGGTCGTCGGCTCGCTCGCGGCCCGGCAGCTCGACGTGCTCGCGGCGGTCTGGCCGTTCCTGTTGGTCGGGCTCGTGCTCGCGGTGTGGAACACCCGGGCGCTCGACGCCCTCGGGCTGGGCTCGGACCTGGCGCGTGGCCTCGGCGAGGACGTCCTGGTCGCCCGGCTCATCGGCCTGGGCGGGATCACGCTGCTCGCCGCCGGGGCGACCGCGGCCGCCGGGCCGATCGGGTTCGTCGGCCTGACGGTCCCGCACGTGGCCCGGGCGCTCGTCGGTACCGGTCACCGGTGGACCCTGCCGGTGTCCGCGCTGGTCGGCGCCGCCCTCGTGCTGTTCGCGGACGTGGTCGGGCGCCTGGTGGGCGGGTTCTCCGAGGTCGAGGTCGGCATCGTGCTCGCCGTCATCGGCGGCCCGGTGTTCGTCGCCGTCGCCCGTCGTCGATCGCTGGTGTCGCTGTGAGCGCGCCGAGCAGCAGCGCGAGCGCCAGCGCCAGCGCCAGCGCCAGCACGACCACCAGCACCAGCGCCAGCAACAGCGCCAGCGCCACCACCGGCGCCACCAGCACCAGCACCAGCAACAGCACCGTCGCCCGCACCCCCGTCGCCCGCCCCCGCGCCGGCATCCGCATCGGCCCGGTCGGACTCGCCTGGCGCCCCCGCGTCCTGGGCTGGACGGTGGCGTCGATCGTCGCCGTGCTCGTGCTCGTCGTGCTCGGCGTGGCGATCGGCTCGACGTGGATCGCCCCCGGCGTGGTGGTGCGGTCGCTGCTCGGGCTCGAGTCAGGCCCCGAGGGCTTCATCGTCACGACGCTGCGGTTGCCGCGGGTGCTCACCGGCGCGCTCGTCGGCCTGACGCTCGGCGTCGCCGGTGCGCTGACGCAGACCTTCACCCGCAACCCCCTCGGCACGCCGGACATCATCGGCGTCACCTCGGGCGCGAGCGTCGGCGCGGTCGCCGCGGTGGTGCTCGGCGGCGGCACCTACTCGGTGTCGTCCTCGGTGCTCGGCGCGGGGATCCCGGTCGCGGCGACGATCGGTGCGCTCGTCGCCGCCGCCGTCGTGTACGGGCTCGGCTGGCGCGGCGGCGTGCAGAGCTACCGGCTCGTGCTCGTCGGGATCGGCGTCGGGGCGACGCTCGACGCCGTCACCAGCTACCTGCTCGTGCGGGCCAAGATCACGGCGGCGGCGGCCGCCTCGCAGTGGCTCGTCGGCAGCCTGTCGAGCACGTCCTGGTCGAGCCTGTGGCCGCTGCTCGCGGTGGCCGCGGTCGCGGTGCCGCTCGCCCTGGCGACGAGCGCGGCCCTGGGGATCGGTCAGCTCGGCGACGACGTCGCGACCGGGGTGGGCCTCGGCGTGCAGCGACACCGGTTGCTCGTGATCGCGCTCGCGGTCGTGCTGACCGCGGCGGCGGTCGCGGCGGCCGGTCCGGTCGGTTTCGTCGCGTTCGTGGTGCCGCAGGTCGGACTCCGGCTGGCCCGGACGAACCGCCCGCCCCTCCTGCTCGCCGGCATGCTCGGCGCGCTGCTCGTGCTGGCCGCCGACCTGGTGTCCCGCTCGGCCTTCCCGTGGCAGGTGCCGGTCGGCATCGTCACGACCGTGATCGGGGCCCCGTACCTGATCTGGCTCCTCGTCCGTCACCGCAAGGAGATGTCCCGATGACCACCACAGGTGGAACCAGCACGACCACCACCGCCACCGCGAACGCGAACGCGACCGCGACCGCGACCACCACCGGCGCCACGAACGCGACCACCACGGGGGCGACCGCCCCGCGCGGACACACGACCCCGCCGGTGCTCGAGGCGCGCGACCTGTCCGTCGGCTACGACCGCCACGCCGTGCTCACCGAGCTCGACCTGCGCATCGAACGCGGCACCGTGACGACCTTCCTCGGCGCGAACGGCTGCGGCAAGTCGACGCTGCTCAAGGCGTTCGGCCGCGTGCTCAAGCCGCAGGCCGGCGAGGTCCTGCTCGACGGCGCACCCATCCGCCGCGAGCCGAACCGGCAGGTCGCCCGCAAGCTCGCGATCCTGCCGCAGTCCCCCGTCGCGCCGGCCGGCACGAGCGTGCTCGACCTGGTGATGCGTGGCCGGAACCCGCACCAGTCGTGGGCGAAGCCGTGGACCGCCGAGGACGCCGCCGTCGCCGAGCAGGCGATCGCGGCGACCGGGTTGACCGAGGTCGCCCACCGCGACGTCGCGAGCCTGTCCGGCGGGCAGCGGCAGCGCGCGTGGATCGCGCTCGTCGTGGCGCAGCAGGCGCAGACGCTGCTGCTCGACGAGCCGACGACGTACCTCGACCTCGCGCACCAGCTCGAGGTCCTCCGGCTCGTGCGTCGCCTGAACCGCGAGCAGGGCTCGACCGTCGTCATGGTGCTGCACGACCTGTCGCTCGCGGCGCGCTACTCGGACCGGCTCGTCGTGCTGCACGACGGCGGGGTGGCCGCCGACGGCACGCCGACCGAGGTGCTCACGCCGGCGCTGCTCGAGCACGCCTTCGGGTTGCACGCGCGGGTCCTCGCAGACCCGGTGACGGGCGCGCCGATGATCGTCCCCGAAGCCGACGAGCACGACCGGCAGGCACTGGCGGCCGACCCCGACTTAGGTTAGCCTCTCCTAACGTGAAGCACTCCCTCCGCGCCGCCCTCCTGACCTCCGTGGCCGTCTCGGCCCTCGTCCTCACCGGTTGCTCCGGCACCGGGTCGGACGACGACCGCGCCGACGGCGGCACCGGCTCGTCCGGCGCCTGGTCCTACGAAGACGCCACCGGCACCACCGTGAAGGTCGACCACACGCCGAAGCGCATCGTGGCCCTGAACGACATCGCGATCTCGTTCGTCGAGTACGGACTGCGCCCCGTCGGCACGTTCGGCCAGCAGCCGATGACGAAGGACGCCCGGTTCGACGACCTCGACACCGACGGCATCACCCAGCTCGGTACGGCCTACGGGGACATCGACCTCGAACAGCTCGCCGCGCTCAAGCCGGACCTCGTCGTGACCTCGGTCTACCCGACCGACGAGAAGGGCACGCTCGACACCACGCAGCCCTCGTACGGCTTCAAGGACAAGGAGCAGCAGGAGCAGGTCGAGGCCATCGCACCCGTCGCCACCGTCGAGTGGGGCGGCGAGGGCGAGGACGTCATCGAGCACATCGCCGACCTGTCCGAGTCGCTCGGTGCCGACGAGGCGACGGTCGACGCGGCCGAGAAGCGCTTCGACACCGCCGAGCAGGCGCTGTCCCGCGCGGCGGAGGAGCACGACCTGTCGGTCGTGTCGATGTACGCCGACGGCGACGGCGCCTACGTCACGCGGCCGGCCGACGAGCCGACGCTGCAGATGTACCGGTCGTTCGGCGTCGACTTCGTCGACCCGAAGCCGAAGGGCTTCTACTGGGGCATCTACTCGTGGGAGAACGCCGGACAGATCAGCGGTGACGTGCTGCTGCTGTCGCAGCAGGGGTACCAGGTCGCCGACCTCGAGAAGCAGCCGACCTTCGCCGACAACGCGGCCCTGCAGGCCGGCCAGGTGCACAGCTGGACCTTCCCGGCGCTCGACTACGCCTCGCAGGCCGACTACATGACGCAGCTCGCGGGCTGGTTGGACGACAGCGAGAAGCTCTCGTAGACGCACCCGTGTGACGGACGGGAGGCCCGGTGCCAGCTGGCACCGGGCCTCCCGTCCGTCGGGTGGTCGCGTCCACCGCACGTGACCGGCGTCAGTGCTGCACCACCCGCCGCGCCGCCGCGGCGACGCCCTCGACCACGAGAAGTCCCACGGCACCGAGCACCGGGACGAACACGACGAGCAGCGTCCAGAGGACCTTGGTCGCCTCCCCACGGTGGGTCGACCGCCAGCACAGGACGAGTGCGACGACGTCGAGGACGATCAGTGCGGTCAGCACGGCGAGGTGGGCCATCTGGTGCTCCTTCGGGTGTGTCGGAGCACCGACGCTACGCCGGGCCGGTGCGGTGCCGGATCGTCCGGGCGGATGATCCGGCACCCACGGTCGGATGACCGCGGCCGACCGTCTCACCCCGCCGGGAGTGCGGCGTTCACGGCCGTCTGCGCCTCGCGCCACACCGAGGCCCGGGCACCGGCGTAGGTGTCGCCCTGGCCGTTCGAGTACGAGCGCAGGTTGTGCTTCGCACCGTCGGTGTTGCCCTGCCAGTAGGCCGTCACCGCACGCGAACTGCCGCCGATCAGCCAGATCTGGTCGGCCGCGTCGGTGGTGCCGGTCTTGCCGAACAGGGTCGTGCCGTCCGGTGTCTGGCCGCCCGCAGCGGTGCCGCCTCGGAACGCGCCCTGCATGACCTGGAACGCGGTGGCGGCGGTCTGCGGCGAGACGGCCTGCGAGCAGGTGCGCGGCTGACCGCCGAGCTCCGTGCCGTCCGGGCCGGTCACCTGGTCGACGACGACCGGGGCGCAGTACGAGCCGCCGTTCGCGATGCCGGCGTAGGCGGCGGCCATCGTCAGCGGCGCGATGCTCTCGGTGCCGAGCAACGACGCCGGGTTCCACGGGAGCTCACCGCCGGTGGCCAGGTGCACGCCGAGCCGCGTCGCGACCCGTTGGACGTCGCACAGGTCGAGTTGCTCGGCCATCGACTGGTACGCGGCGTTCACCGACTGCGCGGTCGCCGACCGGACCGAGTACGGACCCCGCTGGGCGGGCGAGTCGTTCTTCGGCTGCCAGAACGCCTCGAGCGGTTCGCCGCACGCCGTCCACGAACTGTGCGGGTGCGGGGTGCCGTCGACGACGGTGTCCGGGCTCCGGCCGGACTCGAGCCACGCCAGCAGGGTGAACATCTTGTAGGTCGAGCCGGTCTGGAACCCCGTCGCGTCGCCGTCCGCCCGGTCGACCGCGTAGTTGAGCGAGGTCGCGGTCCGCGGCGCCTGCGCCGACCGGTCGTAGTCGGTGTTCTGGGCCATCGTCAGCACGCGCCCGGTCCCCGCCTCGACGGTGTCGAGCGTGGCGCCGAGGGCCAGCCGGGTCTCGGTCTTCGGGTCGTACCGGTCGAGCAGCTGCGCGTGCGTCGCGTTGAGGTCGAGGTCGAGCGTCGTCTGGATCCGGTACCCACCGGTGCGCCAGGCGTCCGCCCGCTGCTGCTTCGTCGCCCCGAGCTGCGGGAGCCGCTCGGCGACGCGCGTGGCGAAGTCGCAGAAGTACGCCGCGCCCGCCTCGACCGCCGCGCACCCCTGCTGCGGGGCGGTGAGGTGGACGAGGTCGGCGAGCCGGGCCTGCCGCGCGGCACGGTACTCGTCCTCGGTCAGGTGCCCCTGCTCGTGCATCGACCGCAGGATGACGTTGCGACGGGCGGTGTTGTCCCGGTGGTGGTCCGGCGTCGAGAGGTCCCGGCGCTCCGGCCACTGGACGATCGCGATGAGGGACGCCGCCTCGGCCGGGGTCAGGTCGGTCGCGGACTTGCCGTAGTAGTGGCGCGCCGCCGACTGCACGCCGTAGGTCTGGTCGCCGAAGTACGCGATGTTCAGGTAGGCGGTGAGGATCTCCTGCTTGGAGTACTTCTTCGCCAGCCCGATCGCGAGCTTCATCTCGGCGAGCTTCCGCTGCGGCGAGCGCTTCGTCGCCTCCTGGTAGGCGGCCGTCTGCTCCGCGAGCGTCGGCAGCTCGCTCGCCCGCTGGATCTTGATGTTCCGGACGAGCTGCATCGTGAGCGTCGACCCACCCGACCCGCCCTCGCCGCGCGAGGCCGCGACGCTCACCAGCGACCGCACCATCGACGTCGCGTCCACACCGCCGGTCTCGTAGAAGCGCTTGTCCTCGCCGTCCACCGCCGCGTGCTCGAGGTCGTCGTCGATCTGGTCCAGCGTCAACTGCTGGCGGTCCTGGGACCAGACGTCGGTCAGGTGCACGGGTTCCCCGCCGCGGTACGCCCAGATCTCGTTGCGCTGCGGCAGGTCCCCGATCTCGATGTGCTCCGGCATCGACTCGAACACCCCGATCGCCGACGTCGCGCCGAGGCCGGCGACCGCGATGACGGGCGTCACCCCGATCCCGACCAACAACCCGGCGAGCACACTGCCGCCCACGAAGCCGAGGCCGGCTCCCCCTGCACGTCTGATCGTCATCGTCCTGCTCCCCCTCGCACCGCACCGTCCGGCGCGGCTCGTGGAGCGTCCCAGCCCCGCTCGGGCGACCGCCGGGACTCCGCCGCGGATCGCCCGCGTGTCCGCTGGGAGACCGCCTAGCCGGACCGGGGGCCTAGGCTGGTCAGGTGGCACGCACCGACCCCGCACGACCCCATCGCCTCGCCCTCGTCGGGGCCGTCGTGGCGCTGCTGGTCGGCGTCGGCCTGCTCATCAGCCCCTGGGACGGCCTGGTCGCGGTCGTCGCCTGGGTCCTCATCGTCGGCGCCGTCGCCCTGACCGCCGTGACCCTGCTCTTCGCCCGGGCGCCGCGCAGCTGAGGCTGCGGCAGCGACGGCGGCACCGCGCGGCTGCGACAGCGGCACGGCCTGACCGCGGCTGCGACAGCGGCACCACCCGGCCGCGGCAGGGACGCTGCCCGACCGTGGTGGTGGCAGCGCCGGCCGAGGCAGCGCCGGCTGTGGTGGCGGCAGCGCTGGCCGAAGCCGCACCAGCGACGGGATCAGCCGCGGCGGCGCGGGGTCGCCGACCGGGGCGGGTTCGCCCGCAGGTGCTCGGCGGCCCGACCGAGGATCCGCGCCAGGTCGTCGACGTCCGCGTCGGACAACGACGCGAACAGCAGCTGCTGCAGCGCTTCCACGTGCCCGGGGAACACGGCCGCCAGCACGGCACGGCCGTCGTCGGTGATCGTCACGACCGTGCTGCGCTCGTCGTCCGGTGACGGCGCCCGCGTGACGAGCCCGCGCTGCTCGAGCACCTGCGCCTGGTAGGTCAGCCCGCTCCTGCTGTAGACCACGCCGTCGGCCAGGTCCGTCATCCGCTGCTGGCCGGCGGGCGCGTCGCCGAGGCGGGCGAGGAGCTGGAACTGCACGTACTTCAGCCCGCCGACGTCGCGCAGCTGCTGCTCGACCGCGTGCCGCAGCAGGCTGCCCACCTCGGTGAAGGCGAAGTACGCCTGGAGCTCGGTGGCGGTCAGGGTGCGGGGTGTGTCGTCCATCGATCGCATCCTACCTGTTGCTTCGAGTTCGAAGCAGTGCTACGGTTCCAACAAGTGCTTCGAACTCGAAGCAACAAACACGAGGAGTTCACCATGAAGGCAGTACGGTTCCACGAGGTCGGCGGTCCTGAGGTCCTGCGACAGGAGGACGTCGACCTGCCGGTCCCCACCTCCGGTCAGGTGCGGGTGCGGGTCGCCGCCTCCGCGTTCAACGCCGCGGACAACGGCATGCGCGGCGGCTTCCTGCCGATCCCGGTGCAGCTGCCGCACGTGCCCGGGTACGACGTGTCCGGCACGGTCGACGCCCTCGGCGACGGCGTCGAGGACCTCGCCGTCGGTGACGCGGTCATCGGGTTCCTGCCGATGGAGCGGGACGGCGGCGCGGCCGAGTACGTCGTCGCACCGGCGCAGGCCCTGGTCGCCGCCCCGACGAGCATCCCGCTCGCCGACGCCGCTGCACTGCCGTCGGTCGCCCTGACCGCGTGGCAGGCACTGTTCGACGACGGTCACCTGCAGGCGGGGCAGCGCGTGCTGATCGTCGGCGCCGGCGGCGTCGTCGGCAAGTACGCGATCCAGCTCGCGAAGCGCGCCGGCGTGCACGTCATCGCGACGGCCAGCCCGCGCAGCGCCGAGGCGGTCCGCGCCGCGGGCGCCGACCAGGTCGTGGACCACACCGCCTCCGACCTGCTCGACGCGATCGACGGGCAGGTCGACGTGCTCCTCAACCTGGCGCCGATCGACCCGGACGAGTTCGCCGCCGACGTCGCCGCGGTCCGTGACGGCGGTGCGGTCGTCAGCACCACCGCGTTCATGGCCACGCCAGACGACGCCTCGCGGTCGGTGCGGGCGGCGACGGTGTTCGTGCTGCCGGACCGCGACCGCCTGGCCGAGCTCGTGTCCCTCGTCGACGCCGGGGAGCTCACCGTCGAGGTGACCCGGCGGATCCCGCTCGCCGAACTGCCCGCCCTGCACGCCGAGGCGAGCGAGGGCCGCGTCGCCGGCAAGGTCGTCGTCCTCGCCTCCTGAGCACGGGGACGCCAGCGGGTCGGCCCGGGACACCACCGGGCCGACCCCGGCGAGCGCCGCCGGATACGCTCGCCCCATGGTGGACGAGCACTGGCACGAGGACGTCCTCGGGGCGCCGTACGAGCGGCTCGAACTGCCCCTCGCGCCCGACGCCGAGGGGCCGGTCGTCGCCACCCTCGTCCGGCGCCGGCACACGCCCACCGACATGCTGATGCACGGCCGCGGCCCGCTGCACGGGGTCGACGTGCTGTACGTGCACGGGTGGTCGGACTACTTCTTCCAGGTCGAGCTCGCGGAACGGCTCGAGCGCCTCGGCGCCCGGTTCCACGCGCTCGACCTGCGGAAGTACGGGCGCAGCCTCCGCCCGCACCAGACACCGGGTGACGTGTCCGACCTCGCCGTCTACGACGAGGACATCGCCGCGGCGCTCGACGCGATCTCCGCCGAGCACCCCGGCAGCACCCGTCGCCGCCTGGTCCCGATGGGCCACTCGACCGGCGGCCTCACCCTGTCGCTCTGGGCGGCCCGGCACCGCGACCTCGTGGACGGCCTGGTGCTCAACAGTCCGTGGCTCGAGTTCCAGGCGACCGCGGTCGGTCGGGCCCTGATGACCCCGGTGGTCCGGCTCGGAGCCCGACGGAACCCCCTGGCACCGATGCCCGCCGTCGACCCCGGCTTCTACACGCGCACGGTGTCGACCGCCGGCGAGGGCTCGTGGACGTACGACCAGCAGTGGCGTCCGGACCGCGGGTTCCCCCTGCACCCCGGATGGCTCGCCGCCGTGTTCGACGGCCAGGCGCAGGTCGAGCACGGCCTCGGGCTCGAGGTCCCCGTGCTCGTGCTGCTCAGCGACAAGAGCATGCTGCAGCCCCGGTGGGACCCGGGGATGGCGCACGCCGACGTCGCCCTGAACGTCGACACCGTGGCGCACCGCGCGCTCTCGCTCGGCACCGAGGTCACGGTCCGCCGCCTCGCCGGCGCCGTGCACGACGTCGTGCTGTCCGCTCCGGACGTGCGGGAGCACGCCTACGACGCGATCGCGCGCTGGTCGACCACGCTGCCCGCCCGCTAGCGTGACGGGATGACCGAAGGCGCCGTCCGACTCACCCGCCTCGACCCGACCGGCCCGGACCGCGACGCCCTGGTCGACTTCCTGTCGTCGGAGGAGTTCCCGTTCCACGTCCGCCGGCGCATCGGCCGGGCGGACGCCGTGGCCGCCGTCGACGCCGGGGCGTACCGCGACGACGAGCACGACACGTTCTGGCTCGACCACGACGAGCACGGCCGCGTCGGGATCGTCCGGCTCGAGGACCTCGAGGACCCCGTCCCGCTGTTCGACCTGCGCATCGCCGGCGCGCACCGCGGGCGCGGGCTCGGCACCCCGGCCCTGCGGGCAGTGACCGACCACGTGTTCCGCACGATGCCGGAGGTCACGCGCTTCGAGGGCCAGACCCGCGAGGACAACACCGCCATGCGCCGCGTCTTCGTCCGCGCCGGCTGGGTGAAGGAGGCGCACTACCGCGAGGGCTGGCCGGTCGAGGGCGGCACCGCGGTCGCCTCCGTCGGCTACGGGGTCCTGCGCCGCGACTGGGAGTCGGGCGAGACGACGCCGGTGCCGTGGGACGACGACGTGCGCTGACGCGCCGTCAGACCGGACGCAGCCACGCGACGACCGACGGCAGCGCCGGGTCGTACCCGTCGGTCGTGTCGACCTCGAGCAGCGGGACCCCGAGCGCGAGCGGCTCGGTCACCAGGGGCGCGTTGCGGGCGACGCGGTCGTTGACCGCCTGCGGGTGCCCCCGTGCGACGAACCGGTCGGACGCGAGTGCCGACCGGCAGTGCACGTTCCGGACGTCGCCGACGGGCGCGAGCACCGATCGCACGTCGGCCTCGGACTGGTCGCGGTACAGCGTCGCGTCCGCGACGACACTGCACCCCGCCGCCGCGAGGTGCGCCGTCGCCGACCAGAACAGCCGGACGCCGTGCGGGACGACCGCGTCGCGGTCGTACCCGGAACCGGCGGAGAGACCGGCGTACAGCTGGTCGCGGTCCACCCGCGGCCAGCCGAGCTCGGCGGCGAGCGCCGCCGCGAGCGTCGTCTTGCCACTTCCCGGAGCGCCGCTGATGAGCACGATCGTCGCCACGGGCACGACGTTACCGGGCACCGGACGGGAGGCCCGTGGCGGGGCCCGCCCCGGGCCTCCCGTCCGTCCCGGGGTACGAAACCGGGAAAGCACCCGGAGAAGGTGCACCGAGTGCAACGATGCACCTAGTGTCGTCAGACGTGACCATCGCGAACGACCGTCGTGCCGCCCTCAAGGCGAAGCACCGTGCGGCGATCCTGCAGGCCGCTCGCGACCTGGTCGACGAACGGGGCGGCCGCGACTTCGGGGTCGACGACCTCGCCGAACGCGCCGACATCGCCCGGCGGACGGTCTTCAACCACTTCGGCTCCCTCGACGAGGTGCTGCTGGCGGTCTGCGAGCAGGAGCTCTCCGTCATCATCGACCGGTTCCTCGCGGACATGGCGCGGACCCCGGTCGGCGACGGGTCGCGTGCGTCGATGTTCGAGGAACTCGAGTCGGCCGCCCGCGGAGCCGACCTCGCCCCGGCCATCGCGAGCATGTCCCGGATCCTCGGCGACCCCGGCAAGGAGGACCCGAAGGCCGCGGTCCTCACCCAGACCGCGTTCTCGCGGGTGACCGACCGGCTCCGCGCCGAGGTCGCCCGTCGGTACCCGGCCGCCGACCCGCTCGACGCCGCACTGCTCGTCGAGTCCCTGATGAGCGGGATCGTCGTCATCGCCGACCACTGGCTGACGACCACCGGACCGCGACTCGACGACGACGCGGTCCGCGACTGGGACGCCCTGCTCGCCCGCCTCGTGCACAGCGTGCGCAGCGGGTACATGCCGAGCGACTGACCCGCCACACACTCCACCCTCCAGGGGTCCACCGGCGCACCCCGCACCACAGCACCTGACAAGGAAAGGAAGCAGGCACTCGCATGGCCGGTCTCCTCTACCGTCTCGGACGGTTCTCGGCACGACGCCACTGGCTCGTGATCATCTCCTGGGTCGTGATCCTCGGCATCGTCGGCGGCACCTACGCCCTGTTCGCCGGCACGATCTCGTCCGCGATCTCGATCCCGAACACCAAGACCAGCCAGGTGCAGGACGAGCTCGCCGACAAGTTCCCGTCCGCGAACGGCGGCAACGGGACGATCGTCTTCCAGACGACGGACGGCAAGGCGTTCTCCGACGCGCAGCAGTCCGACATCGACGACTTCATGACGAAGCTCGAGCGGCTCGACGGCGTGAAGGGCACGACGAGCGGCTTCGCGACGCAGGACCAGCTCGACGAGCAGCGGCAGAAGATCGTCGACGGCCGCAAGGAGATCAGCGACGGCCGCGAGAAGCTCGAGCGCGGTCAGGACCAGCTCGACGCGCAGGAGAAGGAACTCGCCTCCGGCAAGCAGCAGATCGCGGACGCGCAGGACCAGCTCGACGCGCAGAAGGCCCAGGCGCAGGCCGCCGGTGCCGCAGCAGCCGCTGCCGCGCAGGCACAACTCGCCCAGGCGCAGGCGCAGATCGACGCCCAGCAGCAGCAGATCGACGCGGGTGCGCAGCAGCTGTCCGCGGCGCAGGACGAGATCGACGCGAACGCGAAGAAGCTCGACGACAGCTCGACCGAGCTCGAGCAGGGTTCGGCGCTGCTCGACCTGTCGAAGGACGTCCGGTTCGTCTCGTCGAACGGCAGCGCCGCGATCGGCACCGTCCAGTTCACCAAGTCGACCTACGAGGTCCCGGCGGACACGAAGACCGCCATCGCGGACGATGCCGACTCGGCCGACATCGAGGGCGTCGACGTCTTCGTCTCGAACGACATCGCCCAGGGCGTCCCGTCGATCCTCGGTCCCGGTGAGATCGTCGGCGTGATCATCGCCGCGCTCGTGCTGTTCCTCATGCTCCGCACCGTCATCGGCGCGGCGATCCCGCTCGTCTCCGCCGTGCTCGGCGTCGGCGTCGCCTCGCTGGCCTCGCTGTCGTTCTCGAGCCTGGTCGAGTTCATCTCGGTCACGCCGGTGCTGGGGGTGATGCTCGGCCTGGCGGTCGGCATCGACTACTCGCTGTTCATCCTGAACCGGCACCGCACCCAGCTCAAGCAGGGCATGGGCGTGCACGAGTCGATCGGCCTGGCGAACGGCACCTCCGGCAACGCGGTGGTCTTCGCCGGTGCGACCGTCATCGTCGCCCTGCTCGCGCTGAACATCACGGGCATCCCGTTCCTCGGCCTGATGGGCACCGTCGGCGCCGTCGCGGTCTTCTTCGCGATCTGCATCGCGACGTCCTTCACCCCGGCGCTGCTGTCGCTCATCGGCATGCGGATCCTGCGCAAGAAGGAGCGCGCCAAGATCGGCAACACGGGCTCCACCCGGGTCCCGAACAAGCCGATGTCGACCTGGCGCGCGATCGTCACGCTCGTCGCCGGCGTCGCCGTCCTCGGCACGATCGCCCTCCCCGCGACCCAGATGCGCCTCGGCCTGCCGAGCGGGTCGTCCGAGGCCGTCGAGTCGAGCCAGTACAAGGCCTACAAGACGCTCGAGCAGGAGTTCGGCGCCGGCCAGAACGGCCCGCTGCTCGTCGTCGCGACCCTGCCGGACGCGATCAGCAAGAGCGACGTCACCGCGACCGAGGTCACCATCGGTCAGGCGATCGCGAAGAACGACGACGTCGCGGCCGTGCTGCCCATCGGCACCTCGAAGGCGCGCGACATCATCGCCTTCCAGGTGAAGCCGGACGGCGGCCCGGACAGCGTCTCGACCGAGGAGGTCGTGAAGGACCTGCGCGAGCAGACCGTCTCGACCGACGACGGCACGGTCACCCTCGGCGTCGCCGGCAACGCCTCGGCGAACATCGACGTGTCCGAGAAGCTCTCGAACGTGCTGCCGCTGTACCTCGTGGTCGTCGTCGGGCTCTCGCTGATCATCCTGATCATCGTGTTCCGGTCGTTCCTCGTGCCGATCACCGCGACCGCCGGCTTCATCCTGTCGGTCCTGGCGTCCTTCGGCGGCCTGACCGCGATCTACCAGTTCGGCTGGCTCGGCTCCGTGTTCGGTGTGCACGACCCGGCACCGATCCTGAGCTTCCTGCCCATCATCGAGATCGGCATCCTGTTCGGGCTCGCGATGGACTACCAGCTCTTCCTGGTGTCCGGCATGCGTGAGGCCTACGCCCACGGCGCCTCGGCGAAGGTCGCGGTCCAGCGCGGTCTGCACGCCGGACGCGCGGTGGTCACGGCGGCCGCGATCATCATGATCTCGGTGTTCGCGGGCTTCATCTTCTCGGACTCGTCCACGATCAAGCCGATCGGCTTCGGCCTGGCGTTCGGTGTGCTGGTCGACGCGTTCGTCGTCCGCATGCTGCTCATCCCGGCGGCGATGCACCTGCTCGGCAAGAGCGCCTGGTGGTTCCCGAAGTGGCTCGACCGCATCGTGCCGGACGTCGACGTCGAGGGCGCCAAGCTCGAACGCGGCGACGCCTCGCACGGCGACGCGCACGGCGGCGACTCGCGCGGTGACTCCCGCGGCGCCGATCCCCGCGGCGCCGAGGACACCCACACCGGCGCCCACGCCCTGCCGGTGCAGCCCGACGCCCACCCGCACGACTCGGGGCACCCGCCCGCGCACCGCGCGTAGTCGACGCACCACCGGGGAGGCCCGGTGCCGGTCCACGTGACCGGCGCCGGGCCTCCGGTGCGTCCGGGTTGGGGAGGCCGGGCCTGGCCCCGGGACTCGGACCCCGATCGACAACATCGACGTCGTCCGACACCGACCATGTCGCGACCACGTCCGCACCCCTCGCGTCGTCACGCGTGCGACAACATCGACGTCGTCAGACACCGACCTTGTCGCGACCACGTCGGCACCCCTCGCGCCGACACGCGTGCGACAACATCGACGTCGTCCGACACCGACCTTGTCGCACCGACCAGCACCGACGTCGCACCGACCAGCACCGCGCCCACCCGCTCCGCCGAACCCGCACCGCGCCCACCCGGCCCGCACGAACCCCCAGCCCTCGCGACCCTTCGTGCACGAACGGTACGCTGGAACGATGACCGACGAACCGGACCCGCTCGCGCTCGACCGGCAGCTGTGCTTCGCCCTCGCCGCTACGAGCCGGAGCGTCATCGGGCTGTACCGCGACCTGCTCGAGCCGATGGGCCTCACCCACCCGCAGTACCTCGTGCTGCTCGCACTGTGGGAACGCGACCCCCGGTCCGTACGGGAGATCGCGGGGGAACTCCGCCTGGACTCCGCGACGCTGAGCCCGCTGTTGAAGCGGCTGGAGGCCTCGGGCTACGTCCGCCGCACGCGCAGCACGGCCGACGAACGGCAGCTCGAGGTCTCGCTCACCACGGCGGGGCGCGCACTCCGCGACCGGGCGCAGGCGGTCCCGCTCGCCGTCGCGGACCGGCTCGGGTGGCCGCTCGCCCGGCTCGAGGCCCTGAAGGACGAGCTCACCGATCTGCTGGAACGCGTCGACCAGGTGTGATCGGACCCGATCGGTGGCACAATGGTTCGTGCACGAACGAATTGAGAGGACACCCTCGTGGGACGCTTCGCGAAGTGGTACGAACGGTGGAACACGACGCTCATCGACAAGATGGGCCCGTCGCAGATCGGCGCCGGACGCCCCGAGGGCATCGACGACCGCACGATCGACCGGGGCTGCCCGCTCTGCGGCAAGCCGCTCTCCCAGCACCAGGTGATCCGCCCCGAGGGCCAGGTCCGCTCGTCGACGCTCGTCTGCCCGCGCGAATGACCATCCGGCCCGAGACGGAATTGCGGAGCACAACAGCCGGTTGCACCGACACGTGAAGCTCTTCGAACGCGCCGAACTCGGCGCCCTCACCCTGAACAACCGCATCGTGATGGCCCCCCTCACCCGGACGCGCGCCGGCGAGCAGGGCATCCCGAACGACCTGCTCGTCGAGCACTACCGGCAGCGCGCCGGCCTCGGCATGATCATCACCGAGGGCACGTGGCCCGTGCAGGAAGGCCGCTCCTACCCCGGGCAGCCCGGCATCGAGACCGACGAGCAGGTCGCCGGCTGGCGCCGCGTCGCCGACGCCGTGCACGCCGAGGGCGGCACCATCGTCATGCAGCTCATGCACGGCGGCCGCGTCTCGCACACCGCCATCTCGCAGACGCCGCGCATCGTCGGCCCGTCCGCCGTCGCGGCGCCCGGTCAGACGCACCTGCCCGACGGCTCGAAGGCCGACATGCCGGTGCCGCACGAGCTCACCACCGACGAGGTCCGGCAGGCCGTGCAGGGCTTCGCCCAGGCCGCCCGCAACGCGATCGCCGCCGGGCTCGACGGCGTCGAGGTGCACGGCGCGAACGGCTACCTGGTGCACGAGTTCCTGTCGCCGGTGTCGAACACCCGCACCGACGAGTACGGCGGCTCCCCGGAGAACCGTGCCCGCTTCGCGGTCGAGGTCACCACGGCCGT
The DNA here is from genome assembly GCF_003234445.2 of Curtobacterium sp. MCLR17_036. Taxonomy (NCBI): domain Bacteria; kingdom Bacillati; phylum Actinomycetota; class Actinomycetes; order Micrococcales; family Microbacteriaceae; genus Curtobacterium; species Curtobacterium sp. MCLR17_036. Next base: position 2,786,946 of record NZ_CP126269.1, read on the forward strand.
CGCCGAGGCCGTCGGCGCCGACCGCACCGGCATCCGCCTGTCGCCGCAGCACGGGATCCAGGGCGTGCTCGAGGAGGACGACGCCGACGTGCGCGCGACCTACACGGCACTCGCCGAGGGCCTGGCGCCGCTCGGGCTCGCCTTCGTCGACGTGCTGCACGCCGAGCCGACGAGCGACCTGGTGCAGCACATCCGCCGCACCGCGGGTGCGCCGTTCGTCGTGAACTCCGGCTTCTCGTCGCTGACCACCCGCGACGAGGCGATCGCCATCCTCGACCAGGACGTCGCCGACGCCGTGGCCGTCGGTCGCGCCGCGATCGCGAACCCGGACCTCGCGCACCGTTGGGAGCGCGACGCGGAGCTCAACGAGCCGCGTCCGGAGCTCTTCTACGGTGCCTCTGCCGAGGGCTACACCGACTACCCGACGCTGGCCGAGGTGCGCGCGTCCGTCGCGTAGCCGACGCGACCAGCTGACGGACGGGAGGCCCGGTGCACGCTCGCACCGGGCCTCCCGTCCGTCGGTCGGACCGTTCCGTCCGCGCTCAGGCCGCGCCGTGGCTGGCGCGGCTGCGCCGCGACAGCGAGTCGATGATCACGGCGAGCAGCAGGACCGCGCCGGTGATCATGTAGCGGATCGACGAGTCGAGGCTGAGCAGGGTCAGCCCGTTCGAGATCGACTGGATGACGATGATGCCGAGGAGTGCCGACCAGGCGCTCCCCCGGCCGCCGAACAGGCTCGTCCCGCCGATGACGGCGGCGGCGATGGCGTTGAGGTTCGTGTCGCCCGCGCCCGAGGACAGGCTCGCCGAGTTGAGGCGGGCGGCGGCGAGGATGCCGCCGATCGTGGCGAAGAGCGACGTGAGCACGAACACCGAGATGTAGATCCGGTTCACCCGGATGCCGGACCGGCGGGCGGCCTCGACATTGCCGCCGACGGCGAAGACCGAGCGACCCCAGCGGGTGCGCTTCAGCACGAAGTTCATGAGCACCACGAGCACGACGAAGAACACGAACGAGGTGCCGGTGCCGAAGTCGCGGGACAGGTACCAGACCATGACCCCGAGGCCGATGAACAGCGCGACCGACTTCGCGATCGTGAGCGACAGCGCGCTCGTCGACAGACCGGCACGACGGCGTCGGGCGGCGCGACGCACCTCGGTGGCGAACAGGCCGCCGGCGGCCACGGCCGCGAGCACGTAGGCGAGCCACGGCGGCAGGTACGACGCCGAGGCGAACTGCACGATCGGCGAGTCGTACGGCAGGTTGATCGAGCCGTTCGGGCCGAGGATGAGCAGCTGCAACCCGAGGAAGCCGAGCAGCCCCGCGAGCGTGATGACGAAGCTCGGCACGCCGAAGCGCGTGAACAGCAGGCCGTAGAGCAGGCCGGCCGCGGCGCCGACCGCGAGGGCGACGACGATGACGAGCCACAGCGGCCAGCCGAGCGTCGTCAGCCCCTGGCCGAGGATGGCGGCCGCGAGTCCGCTGACGCTGCCGACCGACAGGTCGATCTCGCCGAGCAGCAGCACCAGGACGATGCCGATCGCGATGGTGCCGACGGCGGCGCACTGCAGTGCGAGGTTCACGAGGTTCCCCGGCGACAGGAAGTCGGGCGACAGCGCCTGGAACACCGCCCAGATGACGATGAGGCCGACGACGACCGGCAGCGAGCCGATGTCACCGCCGCGCACCCGGCGGACGAACGCCTTGGCGGCACCCCCGATGCCCTGGTCGCGCAGGAGCCGTTCGTCCTGCAGGTCGGCCGCCGACGCGGTCGGCGTCGCCGCGGTGAGGGTCTCGTCGGTCTTGCTCATGCTGTCGGCTCCTGTTCGGTCCTGGCGGCGGCGCGGCGGGTGACGGCGTTGTCGGTGGCGCCGGTGATCGCCGCGATGATCTCCTCGTAGGAGACGTCGTCGATGCGGAACGTCCCGTTGTTGCGGCCCAGTCGCAGGACGGCGACCCGGTCGGCCACCGCCTGGACGTCGGCGAGGTTGTGGCTGATGAGCACGACGCCGAGACCGCGTTCGCGGAGCCGCTCGACCAGGTTGAGCACCTCGGCGGTCTGCGCGACGCCGAGGGCCGCGGTCGGCTCGTCGAGGATGACGACCTGCGGCTCGCCGATGAGCGAACGGGCGATGGCGACCGTCTGCCGCTGCCCGCCGGACAGCGACGCGATGGGGATCCGCACGGAGGGGATCCGGGCGGCGAGCTGCTGGAGCAGCTCCCACGAGCGCCGCTCCATCTCCTCCTCGTCGAGCAGGGGGTGCGCGATCTCGCGGCCGAGGTACAGGTTCGACACCACGTCGAGGTTGTCGGCGAGTGCGAGGTCCTGGAACACCGTCGCGATGCCGAGCGTCTGCGCCGCCGCCGGGTTGGGGACGGAGACCTCGTCGCCGTCGAACGTGATGGTGCCGCCGTCGGGCGTGTAGACCCCGGCGAGGATCTTCACGAACGTCGACTTGCCGGCGCCGTTGTCCCCGACGATGGCGACGACCTCGCCGGGGAACACGTCGAGGTCGATGTCGCTGAGGGCCTGGACGGCGCCGAACCGCTTGGAGATCCCCCGCAGGGACATGACCGGTTCGACGGGGTGGTGTGCTGCTGCTGGTGACGCGTTGCTCACGGGTGTCGTGCTCACGGGTGTCGTCCTCGATCGGATGGGGCCCGCCCGGTCCGACTGGGGACCGGGCGGGCGGGGTCGGACCTACTTGATGCCGGCGCTGGTGCAGGCGGCGGCGTACTGCGAGGTGCAGATCTTCGACACCTCGTAGAGGCCGTCCTTGACCACCGTCGACTCGACGTTGTCGGTGGTCACGGCCACCGGGTCGAGCAGCGTGGACTGCACGCTCGCGCCACCGGCGGTCTGCACCGTGGTGTCGCCCTTCGGGGTGTCGCCCTTCGCGAACTGGATCGCGAGGTCGGCGGCCTTCGACGCCTCGGGCTTGAACGCCTTGTAGACGGTCATGTACTGCTCACCCGCGAGGATCCGCTGGATGCCGGCGAGCGAGGCGTCCTGTCCGGTGACGGGCGGGAGCTCGCTCACGCCGGCCGACTTGAGGGCCGCGATGACGCCCCCGCCGGTGTCGTCGTTCGCCGCGTAGACGCCGGTGATCTTGTCCGCGCCGAGCTTGCTGATCTGGCCGGCCGCCCAGTCCTGCGCCTTGGCCGGGTCCCACCCGGGGGTGTCGTACTCGGCGAGCACCTTGTAACCACTGTCGTCGATGACCGAGTGCGCGCCCTTCTTGAACTGCGAGGCGTTGTTGTCGGTCGGCGAGCCGTTCACCATGATGATGCCCGAGCCCTCCGGGACCTTCTTCGCCTTGAGGGCGTCGACGAGGGCCTGCCCCTGGAGCTCACCGACCTTCTCGTTGTCGAACGAGATGTAGTAGCTCAGGTCGGGGCTGTCGATGAGCCGGTCGTAGGAGATGACCGGGACCTTCTTGGCCTTGGCCTGCTGCACGATGGACGCTGCCGCCTCGCCGTCGAACGGGTCGAGGACCAGGACCTTGACGCCCTGCGTGAGCATCGACTGGGCCTGCTGCAGCTGCTTCGACGCGTCGCCGTCGGCGTTCGCGTAGACGACGGAGCAGCCGCTGCACTGCTTCTTCACCTCGGCGGTGAAGAGCGGGCGGTCTGCGCTTGCGTAGCGGGCGGTGACGGAGTCGGGCAGGAGCAGCCCGATCTTCGCCTTCGAGGCGTCGCCGCCCCCGCCGCCGGAACCGGTCCCCGCGTCGGCTCCGTTGGAACAGCCGGCCAGGGTGGTGATCGCGAGCAGCAGGGCGCTGACGCCCAGCATCGCTCGTGTGGTGGATTTCTTCATCGAAACGCCCTCCAACAGGTGGACCGCCGTCGTTGGCGGTGCCCTGAGTGTGGCAGCGAGTGTTCTTGGCTGCAAGAGTTGAACACAACGCGTGCGGCTCGTGACGAAAACGTTATCCGGGCACCGCAGCCCGCTGCACCTCGCCGCCGCCCGGCTCGGTGCGTCCGTCCGCCGTGCGGTTCAGCGCACGCGCCTGACGTCGACCGCCTCGATCGCCACGGCCAGCGCTCCGGTGACCGCGGCCTTCTCGCCGAGCTGGCCCTGCACGACGTCCGGGGTGCCCGCGACGTCGACGATGAGCGATGACTCCAGCGCGTGCCGCATCGGGCCGAGCAGCAGCTCCCCGGCGCGGGCGAACTCCCCGGTGACGACGACGCGCTCCGGGTCGATGACGTTGCAGAGCCCGACCGCTGCCGCACCGATCGCCCGACCGGCGTCGGCGACCGCGCGCATGCAGACCTGGTCGCCGGCCATCGCCCGCAGGATGAGGTCGGCGAGCTTCAGCGTCCCCACCTCGTCCCGCACCCCCTCGAGCACGGCCGGCGCCCCCGCCACGGCCTCGAGGCAGCCGCGGTTGCCGCACCGGCAGATGGGGCCGTTCGGCACGACCGGGGTGTGCCCGAACTCCCCCGCGATGCCGTGGTGCCCGCGGAACAGGCGCCCGTCGAGCACGAGGCCGGCGCCGATGCCGTTCCCGACGTCGAGCGTCACGACGGTGTCGCGGCCGCGGGCCGCGCCGCTGCGGTGCTCGGCGAGCGCCGCGAGGTTCGCCGAGTTGTCCACCTGCACGGGCTTGTCGAGCCGCCGGGCGAGCGACCGCCCGAGCTCGATCCCGTCCCAGCCCCGCAGGATCCCGCCGCGCGCGGTCATGCCCGTCCTCGCGTCGATCGGAGCGGCGACCGCGAGGCCCACCGAGAGCACCTCGTCCACCGAGGACTCGATCGACTCCACCATGTCGAGCACGAGCAGCGCGGTCTTGTCGAGCTCGGCGTCCGCCCGGTGGTCGCGGGCGAGCGGCGTGTGCCGCTCGGCCAGCACGGCGCCGTTCAGGTCGGACAGCGCCAGGCGCAGGTGCCGCGGCGACACGTGCACCCCGGCGACCAACCCGAGACCGTGCGGCAGGGTGACGCGCAGGGCGCGACGGCCGCTCGACGTGCTCGGCGTGGCGTGCAGGGCACCGGTCGCGACGAGCTCCTTGACGATGTTCGAGACCGTCGCGGGCGAGAGCCCGGTCACGCCGGCGAGCTCGACCTGCGTCAACCCGCCGTGGCGCTTGACCGCGCTGACCACTCGACCCCGGTTGGCTTCACGCAGTGAAGCTTGGTTCCCCGGACTGCGGCGCGGCTCTGACACGGGGACAGCGTAACGGGCGGCTCCCGACCGCCCGTCCGCCCGGTCGGGAGGCACGGCGGACGTCCGCCACGCACCGCCCGTCCGGCGGGCCGTTGCTCCACTGCGCAGGGCGCGCCGTGCACGCGCCTCGCCGTCACCGTGCCGTCTCGTAGGATCGTCCGCAGTGAGTACTGCAACGCCGGGCGAGCGGGGCCCCGCGCACCGCCAGCGCGACGCGACACGGTGGGACATCCAGGGCCTCCGCGCCGTGGCGGTCGCCGCCGTCGTCGTCTACCACCTGTGGCCGCACGCCCTGCCCGGCGGGTTCGTCGGGGTCGACGTCTTCTTCGTCATCTCCGGCTTCCTCATCACCGGGATCCTGGTGCGCGAGCAGGTCGCGACCGGCACGATCCGGCTCGGACGGTTCTGGTCGCGGCGGGCGAAACGCCTGCTGCCGGCGGCGTTCCTCACCATCCTGGTGACCGGCGGCGTCGTGCTGCTCGCCGTGCCGAGCGCGCTCTGGGGCCAGTACGGCCGCGAGCTCATCGCGTCGACCCTGTACGTGCAGAACTGGGTGCTCGCTGCGGACTCCGTCGACTACCTGGCATCAGCCGCCGCTCCTTCGCCCTTCCAGCACTTCTGGTCGCTGTCGGTCGAGGAGCAGTTCTACATCGCGTTGCCGCTCCTGCTGCTCGGGCTGGGGGCCGCGGTGCGGGGACGGCTCCGACCGCTCGCCGCCGCCCGGCTCCTGCTCGGCGCGGTCGTCGTCCTGTCGCTCGTGTGCAGCGTCGTCCAGACCCACACGAACCCCGGCGTCGCGTACTTCTCCACCGCGACCCGGGCGTGGGAGTTCGCCCTCGGCGGCCTCGTCGCGACCGTCCACCTGCCCGAGGTGCGCACCCTCGTCGCCCGACGCGTCCGCCTCATCGGCGCCGGCACCGGCGCCGCAGCCGTCGCGCTCTCGCTCGTCGTCGTCACGCCGGACACCGCGTTCCCCGGGATCGCGGCGCTGCTGCCGGTGGCCGGAGCGGCCCTCGTGGTCCTGTTCGGCGCCGGCACGGTCGTCGAGTCCGCCGGTGCGCTCGGCCCCGTCGCCTTCACCGGCCGGATCTCGTACGCGCTGTACCTGTGGCACTGGCCGCTCGTGGTCGTCCTGCCGATCCTGCTCGGCCGCCCGCTGGACGGGCTGACGAAGACGGCCGTGCTCCTCGTCGCGGTGGGCCTGGCGACCGCGACGACGCTCTGGTTCGAGGAACCCGTGCGCACCGCCGCCTGGCTCCGCGACCTGCAACCCCTGCGGGTCGTCGCGCTCGGTGTCATCTGCACCTTCACCGTCGTCACGCTCGGGGCCTCGACGCTGACCGCCGTGCGCATCCAGCAGGTCCACGCCGCCACCGTCACCGAGCAGGTCACGACCGACAACGAGGACGACGCCGAGTCCTGCTTCGGCGCCGCGGCCGCGATCGGCTCGGCCGACCCCTGCGTCGACCCGACGTTGGCCGACGTGCGGGTCCCCGACCCCGCGTCGGCAGCGGACGACGACGCGAACCGCAGCGAGTGCTGGCACGGGACGTTCCGGACCTGCGTGCTCGGCAAGGAGACCGGCTGGTCGAAGCACCTGCTCGTCATCGGCGACTCGCACAGCAACGCCCTGCTCGGCGCGTACGAGAGGATCGCCGACGACAACGGCTGGCGCATCGACCTGGCCGGCACGGGCGGCTGCTACCTGACGACCGCCCAGCAGGACGCCCCCACGCCGGCGACGATGCGCGGCTGCAACAAGTGGAAGCACCAGGCCATCGCCTTCGTCGAGGAGCACCGCGACGCCGACGCCCTCGTCGTCACGCACTCCACCACCCAGCGGCCGGTGAGCCTGCCCGCCGGACGCGCACGCGACGCCGCCACCCGGAACGGCCTGGTCGACGCGTGGCGCCAGGCGGCCGGCACGGAGCTCCCGGTCATCGCCATCCGCGACAACCCGGTCCCCCGGCCCGACGTCGTCACGTGCGTGAGCCGGATGTCCGGCGACACCGACACCTCGTGCGACCGTCCGCGGGCCGAGGCGCTCGGCCAGACCGACTCGACGGCCGAGGCCGTGCAGGCGTTCCGCGCGGTCGGGGGTCGCGCGGCGATGGTCGACCTGTCCGACCGGTACTGCTCGGACACCTCGTGCCCGGCGGTCGTCGGCGGCGTGCTCGTCTACCGGGACTCGACCCACATCACCGCGACGTGGGCGTCGTCCTTGGAGCCGTACCTGGCGCAGGCACTGCAGCGGCGGTTGGCCGCCTTCGAGCGCTGACCGGCGCTGCGGTGCGCTACGGTGCCGACGTGGACCAGCAGCAGCGCAGCCCCGATTCCGTCGTCGTCGCCTACCTGGTCGGCGTCCCGCTCGCCGTGGCCGGGTTCGCCCTGGTGTTCTCCTCCGACCTGGACGGTCTCGGGGCGGTCGGGGCCGTGGCTGCCGTGTGCGGCGTGCTCCTGGTGTGCACCGGGATGATCGTCAGCGCGATCAGTCGGCGCTGAGGTCTGCCGTCCAGACGTTGGTGGCGACCTCGTGCATCGCGTCCGCACCGGACGCGGTGTAGCCGTCGGAGACGAGTGCGGTCTGGTGGCCGGAGTCGTCGAGCATGCTCGTGACCACGGAGGCCTCGGCGACCTCCTCGCCCGACGAGACCGACCAGTTCTCGGCGCTGTCCGCACCGCGGTTCCGGGAGATCAGGGCTACTCCGCCGCCGTCCGTGGCGGCGATCCAGTACTTCGTGCCGTGCACCGTGGCGACGAGGCGCTGACTGTTGGGGACCATGTGCTCAGGACCCGGGTCGTCGTCGGGCAGGGCGTCGCTGGCGGCGAACGGACGCGACAGCACGGCGAAGTGCTCGGCCGCGACGGACGCGGGGTCGGCGGTCACCTCGACGCTGGTGGCCTTGCGGTGTGCCGCCGGCGACGCGTCGGGCGACGAGCCGCCGGCCGTGCAGCCGGCCAGGACGGTCGTGGCAGCCAGCGCGAGCCCGACCGCGAACGTGGCGGTGGCGGTGCGGGTGGGTCGGGTCGTTCGGTTCATGGTTCCCCCTCTTGCGCTGAAGCTAGCAGTCCACGGGCGGCCGAGGGAAGCACGGCGCATCCCCGGTTTCGGGGGGGGTGGGGCGGCCACGCGGCGCCGATGGCGTTCGCACAACCCAAGTGCGTACGCGCCGCGCAGTCGTCCGGTTCGGTTGCACTTCGGTTGTGCGTAGCCTCCCGGTCCGCCGCAGCAGCCGCCGCGCTAGCGGTCGCGCCCCGGCACCAGGTCGTACGTCACCCACGGGGTCGCCGCCGCGACCCGGTCGTACACGCGCCGCGCCGTCGCGTTGTCCGCCGAGGTGATCCACCGGACGACGCTGGCTCCCTCGCGCGCGGCGAGGGCCCCCGCCTCGTGCAGGAGCGCCGTCGCGACACCGCGGCCACGAGCCGCCGGGTCGGTGAACAGGTCGTCGAGGTACAGGCCGGTGGTCGCCGAGGACGGCCGGGCGAACCGACGGACGTTCGCGAGACCGAGCAGGTCCGAGGAACCGGCGGTGTCGTCCACGGCGACCAGTCCGGTGATGCCGTGCTCCCCCGTCGACACCCAGCGCCAGGTCGTGTCGACCGCCTCGGGGTCGTCGGGCAGGGCGTAGAACGCGCGGTAGCCGGCGTAGAGCGCGGACCAGCGCTCACGGTCGGCGGCGAGGACGGGGCGGACGGAGACGCTCATCCGACCACCCTACGAGGGGCCGGGAACGGGAACGGCCCCGGCGGAGTCCGCCGGGGCCGTTCGTGATGGGATGTGCGCTCGAAGGGACTCGAACCCCCAACCTTCTGATCCGTAGTCAGATGCTCTATCCATTGAGCTACGAGCGCGTGGCCTTGCGGCCGTGGAAGACTCTACAACAGCTCCGGCCAGGGCGCCAATCGAGGCCGCCTGACCGCCTCCCTCGGCGTGTCGCAGGGCTCCGGGCTCAGAGCGCCGCGGCCTCCTCGTCGAAGACCTCGGCCAGGAACACGCGCAGCGCCTGCCACGAGCGACGGTCCGCCCGCTCCTGGTACTGCGCGCCGTGGTCGGGCGCATCGGTCCCCGGCACCGCGAACGCGTGCATCGCGCCGGAGTACGTCACGACCTGCCAGTCGACCTCGGGTGCGGTGCGCATCTCGTCCTGCCAGGCGTGCACGGCCTCGTCCGGCACGATCGGGTCCGCTCCGCCGGTCAGCACGAGCAGCTTCGCGCGGACGGCCGACACGTCGGCGGGGTCGTGGGCGATGAGGCCGCCGTGGAAGGAGACCGCACCGACCAGGTCGGCCCCGGTCCGGGCGAGCTCGAGCGCCGTGGAACCGCCGAAGCAGTAGCCCATCACGACGATGCGCGACGGGTCGACCTCGGGGTCCTGACGCAGCCGTTCGAGGCCGGCGGTCGCACGGGCGCGGAGCAGCGGCAGGTCCTGGTAGAACGATCCGGCGACCTGGCCGGCGGTGTCGTCGCCCGGTCGCACGCCGGCGCCGTAGATGTCCGCGCCGAAGGCGACGTAGCCGAGACGCGCGAGCATGGTGACCCGCGCCTCGACGTGCTCGTTGACGCCGTGCCAGTCGTGCACGACGAGGACGGCCGGGCGGGGCCCGGCGACGGCAGCGTCCTTGGCGAGGACACCGAGCAGGTCGGTGCCCTCGTGGTCGTAGTGGACGGGCTCGACACGGATGTCGGCACCGGCGGGTTCGGGAACGGTCTGCAGGACGTCGTCGATGGTGGTCACGCCACCGACGCTACGCCGACCCCGCCCGACACCGCCCGGCGCCGCCCGGTGTCCTCAGCCGTCGATGTTGTCCCAGGCCTCCGGCCCCTCCGACCCTGCCGCGTAGTCGTCGAGCGGGGTCTCCCCCGAGCGCCACGCCTGCAGGTACGGCTCGACGACCTTCCATCCCTGCACGGCGCTGTCGCCGCGGACGGACAGCGTCGCGTCGCCCTCGAGCACCCCGGCGAGCACCTCGCCGTAGGCGCTCAACCGGCCCGGGTTGAAGGTCGTGTCGAGCGAGGTGTGGTCGATCGTGTACGGGTCGCCGGGGCCGTTCACGTTGAGCTCGAGCTGCATCTCGTCCGGCGCGATCCAGATCCGCAGGCGGTCCGGGTGCGCGACCCCGGTGAGGCCGACCGGCACGTGCGGGGACTCCTTGAAGGTGATGAGGATCTCGCGCCGCTGCTTCGCGAGCGCCTTGCCGGAGCGGAGCGTGAACGGCACGCCCGCCCACCGCCAGTTCGCGATCTCGAGCGTCAGCTGGGCGAGGGTCTCGGTGCCGAGCGACGGGTCGACGCCGTCCTCGTCGACGTACGACGGCAGCTCGCGGTCGCCGACCGTGCCCGCCGTGTACCGGGCGCGCTTGCCGGACGCGACGACGTCGCCGCCCCACGGCCGGACGGCGCGGAGGACGAGCTCCTTCTGCGTGCGCAGGTCGTCGGCGTCGATCGAGGCCGGTGCCTCCATCGCGACGACGGCCATCACCTGCAGCAGGTGGCTCTGGATCATGTCCGTGAGGGCGCCGGCCTTGTCGTAGTAGCGGGCGCGCCCCTCGAGACCGAGGGTCTCGTCGTAGACGATGTCGACGCGCTCGACGTGCTGCGACGACAGCAGCGGTTCGATGATGCGGTTCGCGAACCGCAGGCCGATGAGGTTGAGCACCGTGGACCGGCCGAGGAAGTGGTCGACGCGGTGGATCCGCTCCTCGGGCACGAACGAGTGCAGCAGGTCGTTGAGGTGCTCGGCACTCGCCGCGTCGGTGCCGAACGGCTTCTCGAGCGCCAGCCGGGTGTGCGGGGGCAGGTCTAGGTGCGCGAGCTGCGCGCAGCTCTTCTCGGTGACCGCAGGGGGCAGCGCGAAGTAGATCGCCGGGTCGTGGTCGCACGCGTCGAGGAGCGCCCGGAGGTCGTCCTGGTCGGTCACGTCCGCCTTGCGGTAGGTCGAGGCGTCCACGACCGCCTGCAGCCGCTCCGACAGCGGCGCCTCGGCGTGCGCGCCCTCGTCCTCCTCGTTCTTCGAGCCCTGCGCGTCGGCGAAGGCGTCGTGCACGAGCTGCTTCCAGTCGTCGTGCGACAGGTCCTCCACGCCGGCGCCGACGAGCTGGACCTCCCAGTCCTCCTTGACGTCCAGCAGGGTGGCGAGGCCCGGCAGGAGCAGGCGCTTGGACAGGTCGCCGCTCGCTCCGAGGATGAGCAGGCTGGTCTGGAGGCTCGACATGCCTCCGACCGTACCCACCGCGCCCGGTGGATGGCCGGGCCGCTACGGTGGTGGGCAGTCCGGCGCGAGGGAGCACCATGAGCAGTGGGTACGGGGAGCGACGCCTGCGCGTCGCCGTGGTCGGCACCGGCATGATCGCGGGGGTCCACGCCCGCGCGGCCCGGGCCGCCGGCGCCGAGGTGCTCGGCGTGCTCGGCCGGAATGCCGCCAGGTCCGCGCAGGTCGCGGCGCAGCTCGACCTGCCGCGCGGGTACGCCTCGCTCGACGAGGTCATCGCCGACGCGCCCGACGTCGTGCACGTGTGCACCCCGAACGACCAGCACCACCCGCAGGCACTCGCCGTGATCGCCGCCGGCATCCACGTGGTGTGCGAGAAGCCCCTGGCGACCGACCCGCCTCGGGCCGCCGAGCTGGTCGCGGCGGCGGCCGACGCCGGCGTGGTCGCGACGGTGCCGTTCGTGTACCGCTACCACCCGATGGTCCGCGAGGTCCGGGCGCGCATCGCCGACGGGGAGCTCGGTCGGTTCCTCGCCGTGCACGGGCACTACCTGCAGGACTGGATGCTCGACGAGGACGCCTCGAGCTGGCGGGTCGACCCGACCGCGAGCGGGTCCTCGCGTGCGTTCGCGGACATCGGTTCGCACTGGTGCGACCTCGTGGAGTTCGTCACCGGCGAGCGGTTCACCTCGGTGTCGGCCGTGACCGACGTCGTGTACCCGACCCGACCGGCCGCCTCGGGACCCTCGTTCTCCGGATCGCCCGACCCGGACCCGGTGGCGGACGCGACGGAGCGGGCCGAGGTCACCACCGAGGACACCGCGGTCGCGACGTTCCGGACCGCCGCCGGACGCATCGGCAACGTGGTCGTGTCGCAGGTGGCCGCCGGGCGGAAGAACCGGCTGTGGTTCGAGGTCGACGGCACCCGTGGTTCGGCGGCGTTCGACCAGGAGCAGCCGGAGTCGGCGTGGTTCGGCAACGAGCGCGGTGCGCAGATCGTGGTGCGCGACCCGACGCAGGGGTACCCGGACCAGCGGCGGGTCGCCGTCGTGCCGGCCGGGCACCCGCAGGGGTACCTCGACGCCTTCGCGGCCTTCGTCGCGGACACGTACGCCGCGGTCCGCGGGGAGTCCCCCGACGGCCTGCCGACCTTCGCGGACGGAGCACGTGCCGCGGACGTCGTCGCCGCCGTGGTCGGGTCCGCCGCCGACGACACGTGGCGCGAGGTCCCCACCCGGTAGAACGACGAGTGTTGCCAATGTGAACGTCATGTGACGAAGCGCCTCCAGCCCTGGCGCGTCGCCTGTACGTCCTCCTAGGTTCTCGTGTCGATGAACCTCCACTCCTCCCCGCGCCGCCGACGGCGCACCGCCAGCGGCGCGGCCTTCGCGACCGCCGGCGTGCTCGTCGCGCTGTCCATCCCGTCCGCCGCCCTCGCCGCCGAGGGTGACACGACGATCGACATCATCGACGTCAACGACTTCCACGGTCGCATCGAGTCCGAGGGCACCGCCGCCGACAAGGCAGCAGGCGCCGCGAAGCTCGCCGCCGTCGTGCAGTCGTGGCGCGAGACCAACCCGAACACCATCTTCGCGAGCGTCGGCGACAACGTCGGCGCCTCGACGTTCACGTCCCTCATCCAGCGGGACGAGCCGACCATCGACGCGCTCAACGCGATGGACCTCGACGTCAGCGCGATCGGCAACCACGAGCTCGACAAGGGCCAGGACGACCTGACCGGCCGCATCGAGGACCGCGCCGAGTGGCCGTACATCTCGGCGAACATCGTGCGCGAGGGCACCACGACGCCCGCCTTCCAGCCCTTCCAGGTGGTCGAGAAGGGCGGCGTCAAGGTCGGCTTCATCGGCGCGACGACCGAGGACCTCATCCCCGGGCTCGTCAGCCCGGGCGGGGTCGAGGGGCTCGCGATGGCCCCCGTCGTCAGCCAGGTGAACCGGTACGCCGAGCAGCTGACGGACGGTGTGGACGGGAACGGCGAGGCCGACGTCCTCGTGCTCCTCGTGCACGAGGGCGCCGCGACCGGCTCCCGCGCCGACGCCACCGCCGGTGTCTTCGGCAGGATCACCTCGGGCGTCTCCGAGCGGGTCTCGGCGATCGTCTCGGCCCACACGCACGCCACGTACTCGCACTCCGTCCCCGGCCCCACCGGCGTCGACCGACCCGTCATCCAGACCGGCTCGTACGGCGTGAACTACGGCCACCTGCGGCTCACGGTCGGAACGGACAAGCAGCTGACCGGCATCACCGCGGACGTGCAGTCCGTGAACGGCGACACCCGTGTCCCGGCGGACCGGACCTCGGTCGACGAGGTGACCGGCATCGTCACCGCCGCCGAGGCCGTCGCCGACGTCGAGGGCGCGAAGCCGCTCGGCACGATCACGAGCGACATCCGCCGCGCCGTGCAGTCGGACCGCACCACCGAGAACCGTGGCGGCGAGTCGACGCTCGGCAACAACATCGCCGAGGTCCAGCGCGCCGCGACCGCCCGGAACGGGTCGCAGGTCGCCTTCATGAACCCGGGTGGTCTCCGCACCGACCTGCTCTACGCCTCGACCGGGCCCTCCGACCCGGACGGCACCGTCACCTACAAGGAAGCCGCGCTCGTCCAGCCGTTCGCGAACACCCTCGTGACCGAGGACATGACCGGACAGCAGATCAAGGACGCACTCGAGCAGCAGTGGCAGCCGGACGGCCTGCCGCGACCGTTCCTGAAGCTCGGGATCTCGCAGGGCTTCGCCTACACCTACGACCCCGCCCGCGGGCGCGGCGAGCGCATCACGGGCATGTCCCTCGACGGCGAGCCGATCGCCCTCGACGACACCCTCAAGGTGACGGTGAACTCGTTCCTGTCGACCGGTGGCGACAACTTCGGGGCCTTCGCGAAGGGCGCGAACATCGCCGACTCCGGTCAGGTCGACCTGCAGGCGCAGGTGGACTACTTCGAGCAGCAGGACGTCGTCGCTCCCCCCACCGACCAGAACGCCGTCGGAGCCACGATCTCCCCGGCCCCGGCCGGTGGGTTCCAGCCCGGTGACGACGTCGAGATCGAGCTGTCGTCCCTCGTGTTCAGCAGCGACGACCCCGCCGCCGCCGGCTCGGTCACGGTCGCAGCGGGCGACGGTCCGGTGCTCGCCTCGGCCGCGATCGACCCGACGATCACCGACAACTCCGACGAGCAGGGACACGCGACCCTCACGTTCGAGGTGCCGGCCGTCGAGACCCCGGCGGCGACGGTCCCCGCGGACACGACCTCGGCGCGGGCCGTCGAGACGGTCGACGCTCCGCTCGTGGTGACCCTGCCGCAGGGCCAGCAGGTGACGCTCGCAGCGACGATCCCCGTCGCCGCACCGGTCGAGCCGACCGACCCGACCGACCCGACGGACCCCGGCACCCCGGGCGACGGCGAGACCCCCGGCGACGGCGTCCCCGGTGACGGCGAGACCCCGGACGACGGCGGTCAGGCGCTGCCCGGCGGCGGGGACGGGGCCGGCACCGGTACCGACGACGGGGCCGGCTCCGGTACCGACGGCGAGCCGTCGGCCTCCGACACCGCCGGCGGCGACTTCGCCTGGACGGGTGCGGACCTCACCGCCCCGGCCGTGGCTGCCGGGCTGCTCCTGCTCGCCGGCGTCACCGCGCTGGTGGCCGTCCGCCGGAAGCGCGCACGGCGCGACGCGAAGGTCCTGACGGACTGACACCGCGCCTCCTGGCCGAACGGGCCGTCCCACCACGGTGGGGCGGCCCGTCCCGCGTACCGGCCACTGTCCGGTCGTCGCCATCCGCTGTGGATCCGCCGATCGGCGGGGTACTCTCAGGGCTGTCGCATCGCGACGCGTCGCGCCGGGTCGCCTCTCATGTCGGCGGTGGTTCCGTTCGACGAGACCCCGCGGCGCGGGTGTCCTCCGTCTCCAGGGAAACGACGGAGGACACCCACTCTCGGCACCGGGTCGCCGGTCGGGCGAACTGTTGTTTGATGGTCCCCATGAACCTGCTGTCCGTCGAGGGCCTGGCGTCGGTCACGAACGTGCTCGACCTGGCCGGCGTCTTCGCGTCCGCGCTGCTCGGCGGGTCGATCGCGCGGGCGATGGACTTCGACCTGTTCGGGTTCCTCGTCGTCGGGTTCGTCTCCGGACTCGGCGGCGGCATGCTGCGCGACACCCTGCTGCAGAACGGGCCGCCCGTCGCGCTCGTCGACCCGCTGTACGTGCCGGTCGCCGTCGCCGGGGCCCTCATCGCGTTCCTCGTGTCGTTCTCCGAGCTCACCTGGGACCGCCTGTTCACCGTGCTCGACGCCGCCGTCATCGGGTTCTGGGCCGTCGTCGGCGTGCAGCGCACGTACGACGCCGGACTCGACTGGCCCGCCGCGATCATCATGGGGACCATCACCGCGGTCGGCGGCGGCGCGATGCGCGACCTGCTCCTGCGCCGCGTGCCCGCGGTGTTCGGCGGCAACGCCCTCTACGCCACGGTGGCCGTCGCCGCCTCGGCCGTGATGGTGATCGCGTCGGCGCTCGGCTCGCCCACCATCGGCATCGTCGCCGCGATCGCGCTCTCGCTGGGGCTACGCTGGAGCGCGGTGCGCCGCGGGTGGGGTCTGCCGAACGGCCGTGAGTGGCAGCCCAAGTCGACGCTCGGGTCACTGCTGCGCCGCGGTCGGAGCCTGCGTCCGGACGCCCTGCGGCTGCTCCGCCGCCCGGGTCGCCGCAGCGGCGCGGGCAGCGTCCGCAGCGGACACGACCACGCCGCCGACGACTGAGGGCTGCGCCACGCAGGGCATCGGGCGTACCATCGATGCCGCCGGGTATCGTCCCGGCTCAGCGTCCGCCTGCACCGACGTGACCCGAATGCGCCGGTTCCAGCAGACGTGAGAGGGCTTCGCTGGTGCCGCGCGAGATCAGCGCGCGCGGCGCGGCAGGTCCCACCCACCGCTCCCCCGGACCACCAACCGGTCGAACCAGGATCACATGACCGACGTCGCCGCCGACCAGCCCACTCCACGCACCCCGCGCGCCGAGGTGCGTGCCCGACTGCTCACCGCGGCGGCCCAGGTCTTCGCCGAACAGGGCGTCCACGGCGCCCGCCTCGACGACGTCGCCGCCCGCGCCGGGTTCAGCAAGGGCGCCGTGTACTCGAACTTCTCCTCGAAGGAGGACCTGCTCGCCGAGGTCATGCAGCGCCAGACCAACCTGGTGCTCGGCGCGCTGCAGGAACTCGTGCACGACGACGTCTCGGCGCGGGACCTCGGCGACGTCGTCCGGCAGGCCTTCCGTCGGCACGACCAGAGCGCGCAGTTCGCCCTGCTCTCCGCGTTCCGCGGCTACGCGATCCGGCACCCCGACTTCATGCCCGAGTTCGTCCGGCAACGGCGGTCGCTGCACGAGGGGGTCGTCGAACTCGTCGAGATGTGGTTCGGCGCCCACCCCGAGGTCGACACCGGCATGTCCGCCGACGACTTCGCCACCGTGCTGGTCGCCGCCAACGTCGGCATCGTGTTCGACACCCCGGCGTCGCCGGACGTCGAGCCCGGCGAGGTCATCGCCCGGCTCGTCGAGGCGGTCATGCGCCGCCGCTAGCGGCGGGGTGGGCTGGCCGACGGCTCGCTCGCCGACCATCTGACCGCGAGCGCTGCGCCCGACGACGGAGCCGCGTCGGTCGGCAGCCGAGGACGGGTCGGCGTCGCGCCGTGGTCGGACCCGCACCGGGGTGTGCCCCGCCGCGTCCGCGTCAGGCGGTGCGTCGGCGGGACCCGCGGCCCTCGTGCGACCAGGCCGACGACGGCACCAGGCTGGGCGGCAGCAACCGCGACCGCACCCGCCGTGCGACGGGGACCGAGGCGTCGAGCTCCGTCCGGACCTGCCGGACGTGCGCGACGAGCGCACCGGCGTCCACCGCTGCGGCTCCACCCGCGGCGAACCGCTCCTGGTCGACCGCGTCCACAACGGCCTCGAGGTGCGGCAGCACCGCCCCGGGCACGACCGACCGGAGTCGGCCGAGCACCGCACGGGCCGTGCGGGCCACCGCTGCGGCGTCACCCGCCGGAGCCAGCGTCGGCGCGTAGCCGTGGTCGGCGACGTCGTCCAGGACCTCACGCCAGGCGGAGACCGCCGGCGAGCGCCCGGCAGCGACGGCCGCCAGACGGGAGCGCCGACGGACGGTGCGCACCACGCCGGGGGCGAGCAACAGTGCGAGGACCAGCACGAGGCCGACGAGCAACCCCGAGGGTCCCTGCCCGCCGCTGCCGGACGCACCGGCGGCACCGGGAGCCGTCGAGGCCGTCGGCGTCGGGGTGGCGCTCGCGTCGGCCGGGTCGGTCTGGCCCGGCGTCGGCAGGGGTGTCTCCGACGGCACCGCACTCGGCGTCGCGGTCGGCTCGGTGGACGGCGCGGCAGCCTCGTCCGAATCGGGGGTCGGCTCGAACGCCACCCACCCGGCACCCTGGATGTAGAGCTCGGGCCACGAGTGCAGCTGCCGGTTCGAGACCGCGTACTCGCCGTCGGGCTGCGGCGCGCCGGCCCGGTAGCCGACCGCGATCCGCGACGGGATCCCGAGCGAGCGCGCCATCACCGCCATGGCGGACGAGAAGTGCACGCAGTAGCCCTCGCGGACCTGCAGGAACGTCGACACGACGTCCATGCTGTCGCCGTCGTAGCCCTGCTCGACCGGAGCCGTCTCGGAGTAGGTGAACAGGTCGCTGCGGAACCACTGCTCGAGGGCGCGGGCCTGCTGGTACTCGCCGGACACGCCACCCGCGACGCGCTCGGCGGTGTCCGAGATGTTCGCGGGCAGGTCCTGCGGCAGCGCGAGGTCGGTGCGGAGCTGCTCCGCGCTCGGCGCCTGGTAGCCGCGGCCGTCGGTCCGGTCGAGCGCCCCGGAGTCCGCGACGGCGTCGAGGTAGTCGTTCGCGAACGTCGACGCCCCCGTGGCCTCGTAGGTGGCACCCCGTGCCGTCGCCGGGCCGGTCGAACGCACGGTGCTCGAGTTGCCCATCCAGCGCCACTGCGACAGGTCGAGGTTCGTCGACCGCGACGTCAGCGCCACCGCACCCGACGGCACCGGCAGGTAGTTGCTCGAGAGCCCGGTGATGCGGACGGTCACGTCGCCGCGGGTGGCCAGTCGCGGGTTCACGCCGACGGCCCACTGCTGCTGGTCCGCGGTCTGGGCGTCGGCTGCGTTCGTCACGGTCGGCACCCAGTCCCCCGTACCGAACTCGTCGAGGTCGGCGAGCTTGAGGTACTCGGGCTGGCCGTCTGAGGACCGGTAGCGGAAGACCTCGAGTTCGCTCGGTCGGCGCAGGTCGTCGCCGAGCTCGAGCAGCGTGCCCGGTCGTCCGGGCTGGATCGGCGACCGGACCGCTCCGGTCACCCCCGAGAGCCAGCTCGCGTTGAGCGGCACCACCGCGGGCAGGCCGATCGCGACGACGAGCCCGACGGCACCGACCACCGCGGCGGGCAGGGCGCGCTGGACCGGACGGACCGACAGCCACAGCAACGCGAGGAAGGCGACGGCGGTGACGACGACCAGGCCGCCCCCGGCGGGTTCCCCGGTGATGACGCCCGGCACGACGAGGATCACGAGCGCCGGCGCCGCGGCCAGGGACGGGATGCGGGCGACCGCGGCCAGGAACACCGAGACGCCCGCCACCCAGGCGATGGACACCGTGACGATCAGCCGGATGGCGTCGGTCTGCGGCAGCGGCGCCGGGTTGAGCCGGATCGCCGCCAGCGTCTGCCCGAGCGCGCCGTCGGCGTCGAGCCAGCCCAGTGGCTGCACGTCGTTCACGAGGGCGGCGAGGCAGCTCACCACCAGGAGCGTGCCGACCAGCGCGACGAAGCGGACCCCCGGGGCACGGCGACGGACGGCGAGCACCACCGCGACGAGGACCGCGACGACGAGGACCCCGGAGATCCACCACGCGATCCCCTGCACGAGGGGACGGATGGCGAGCGCCGCGACGAGCACCGGCAGCGGGGCGAGCGCGACGACCCAGGCGCTCGGGACGTCGCGGGCGTCGTCGTCGCGGTCGAGGATCTCGTGCACGTCGACGCGGTCCCGCGACCGTGCTGCGACGCCGCTCACCGCGCCGCCCCCGAGACCTGCGCGCCGGCGACCGGCACGACGAGCGTGCGCCAGCCGGCACGGTCGAGGATGCCGCGCACCACCGGGTCCGGCGGGACGATGGTCGCGAGGATGCCCCGGCTCGACCCGTTCGTGGCGGCGACGAGCTCGGAGGCCTGCTCGACGGTGCAGGCACCGGTGACGACGGCGGTCATGCCGTGCACGTCACGCCCGCGCACCTCGGGCAGGACGTCCGTGACGTCCCGGGCGTCGGTGCGGAGCCGGACGTCGGCGAGTCCGACGAGCACGTCGGTCAGTCCACCGGCGTCGCCCACGTGCCGGGTGCTCCCGTCCGGGCTGTCGCTCACGAGCACGACGCGCGAGGTCCGGGCGGCGAGGGCGCGGGCGACGCTCGCCGCGACGACCACGGCGTGTTCGAACGCCTGGTCGCCGCCGAGGTCCGAGATCTCGGCGAGGTCGTCGCGGCCGAGGCGCTGGTACGACTCGCGGCGCACGTCGAGTGCGATCACCGCCTCCGGCGGCTGGGCCTGGGTGGTCTGCCGGACGTACAGCTCGCCGCGTCGCGCGCTCTGTGCCCAGTGCACCCGGCGGATCGGGTCGCCGGGGCGGTACGGGCGGAGTTCGCTGTCGTCGGCCGATCCACCCTGACCCACCCGGCCCTCGTCGGCGGAGACGGCTCCGGCCAGGGCCCCGGTGTCGATGGCGGTGAGCGGCGTCGACGCCGGGACCACGACGACCTCTTCCGCTGCCACGACGGGACGGTCGATGCGCAGCAGGCCGAACGCGTCCTCGACGCGGATCGTCACCGGGCCGACGAGCGTGCGCCCGCGGTGCATGGCGAGCGCCTCGACGTCGAGCAGCGCGGGCGGCAGCCCCGGGCCGACCTCGGCGTAGGTCGCCGCGTCGGACACGCTCGCGAAGGCGTCCTCGAGCTGCTCCCGCACGAGCAGCGTCGACCGCGGTCCGAAGGGCATGCTCGTGCCGCTCAGCGAGATGCGCTCCCGGTACACCTCGCCGACCTGCACGATGGCGCGCGCGGTGCTCCGGCTGCCCCGCAGCGGCGCCGCCACGACGAACGCCGTGACGATGCCGAGCACGACGAGCACGAGCAGCAGCAGCCCGGCGGACACGGCGACGCTCGTGGCGCCGACGAGGCCGCCGCCGACGAGCCCGATGCCGACCGCGATGACGGTCCACCCGCGGAGCGTGGGTCGGGGGAACGGCGTGCGCCGGAGCAGCACCAGGCCGCGCCGTCCGAACCGGGCCGCGGTCGAGCGCGCCGCACCGGCACGGCGCAGCAGCGGCGACGGTGCCGGACGGCCGGGCATCAGGAGCGGACGGGGGTCGCTGTGAAGGGCACGGCGGTGTCGGACACGATCCGGACGACGATCTCGCGCACGGTGTCCTCACCCGTGCCGCCGAGGCCGCGCGCGACCGGGACGAGCCGGTGCGCGAGCACGATCGGGGCGAGGGCGGCGACGTCGTCCGGGGTCACGAAGGGCCGGCCGAGCAGCGCCGCGTGCGCACGGGCCGCCTGCGCGAGGTGGAGCGTGGCACGGGGGCTCGCGCCGAGCACGAGGTCGGGGTGCGTGCGGGTCGCCCGGACGATCGCGACGATGTACGCCTCGACGTCGGGTGCGACGTGCACACCCGCCACCGACTCGATGACCGCACGGAGGGTCGCGACGTCGACGATCGGTCGCAGGTGCGCCAGCGGATCGCCGCCGCCGCGGTTCGCGAGCATGTGCCGCTCGGCGTCGGCACTCGGGTAGCCCATGGTGATCCGGGCCATGAAGCGGTCGCGCTGCGCCTCGGGCAGCGGGTAGGTGCCCTCCATGTCGATCGGGTTCTGCGTCGCGACGATCATGAAGGGCCGCTCGAGCTGCCGGGTCACGCCGTCGACGGTGACCTGCGACTCGGCCATCGCCTCGAGCAGGGCCGACTGGGTCTTCGGGCTGGTGCGGTTGATCTCGTCGCCGATGACGACGTTCGCGAACACCGGGCCCGGTGAGAACCGGAACGTGGCCGACGACTGGTCGTAGATGTTCACCCCGGTCACGTCGGACGGCAGCATGTCGGACGTGAACTGGATGCGGTTCACCGATCCGCCGACGGAGGCCCCGAGCGCCTTCGCGAGCACGGTCTTGCCGACGCCGGGCACGTCCTCGACGAGCAGGTGCCCCTCGGCGAGCATCACCGTCAGCGCGGTGCGGATGGCGTCCACCTTGCCGTCGATCACCGTCGAGACCGATGCGACGATGGCGTCGCCGACCTCTCGGATGCGTTCGAGGGGGAAGGCGGGGGCGGTCGCTTCCGGCACGCAGGACTCCTCGTCTCGGGACAGGTGTCGTGCATGCTACCTCGGCCCGGTGACAAGGAGGGGAGGATGCGTCACCCTCGGGGCCGTTCCGCGCACGCGAGCCGAGGACAGGGCATCGGGCCGGTGCTTCGCGCCCGCGCCTCGCGCCCCGCGCCCCGCGGCTCCGGCCGCGAGTGAGCAGAAGAAGTCGAGTACCGACCGCGCACTCGACCGTTTCTGCTCACTCGATGCGCGCGAGGGCCGGGTCGCGCCGGACCGGGCCGTTCCGCGCACGGGAACCGAGGACAGGGCATCGGGCCGGTGCTTCGCGCCCCGCGGCTCCGGCCGCGAGTGAGCAGAAGAAGTCGAGTACCGACCGCGTACTCGACCGTTTCTGCTCACTCGATGCGCGCGAGGGCCGGGTCGCGCCGGACCGGGCCGCGCCGCGCCGCGACTCCTGCCGCGAGTGAGCAGAAGAAGTCGGGTCCCGAGCGCGTACTCGACCGTTTCTGCTCACTCGATGCGCGCGAGGACGGGGTCGCGCCGCTCGAGCGTGCCGCGCCGCGCCGCGCACGAGACGCCCCCGGGAACGACGAAACCCCGGTCCGATCGGACCGGGGTTTCGAGGAGCGCGGAGACGGAGGGATTTGAACCCTCGGTCCCCTCAAAGGGGACTCCACCTTAGCAGGGTGGTGCACTCGGCCGGACTATGCGACGTCTCCAAGCACTCTCGCGAGCGCTGCGACCACCATACAGGAAGGACCGGCCCCGGATCGACCCGGACGACACCCCCGCGCGTGGCTCCCGCACACCGCCCGTGACGACGGAGTCCCCCGGAATGGGGACACCCGGGGGTTGTCGCCACGTACCCCGGTGCTTACGATCGTCGAGACGCGGCGATCACGTTCCGGGGCTCGTCCCCTCTGTCGCGACACAGCACCCGACGTCGCTCCCCGATCACGGGCCCGGCGTGCCCGATCGTCCGGCACCCCGGGGAGCGACTCCTGGGGGCGCGGCCCACCACCGCGCCCCCACCTCTCACTTCCTCCCTCGCACTCCCCCGAAGACGACAGCGCCACCGCGACCGAGCGCCCCGGCTGGTCGTGCCGCCCCGGCCGACCGCGCCGCCCCGGCCGGTCGTGCAGCTCCGGCAGACCGCACCGCCCGGCGGAACACCCCGCCGCCCGCCCGGTCAGCGCGGGACGGCCACCCGGAAGCGGTCCGGCAGCGCGATGAGCGCCCCGGCCAGCTCGAGCAGCGCGGCGGCGCAGTCGTCGAGCGCGTCGCGGTCCGCGGCGTCGACGGCCCGCTCCACGATGTCGAGCCGACGTCGACGGTCGACGACCGCGTCGATCCCGTTCGCGAGCGCGACGTCGTCCGTCGAGAACATGTCGAGCAGGATGCGCTGCGACGCCACCCAGTCCGCGCTCACCGGCGCCCCGCGACGGCGCAGGTACCAAGCACCGAGTTCCACGAAGGCACCGGCCTCGGTCCAGCAGTCGCGGAGCACGAGCGGGTCGAAGCGGTCGGGGCAGGCGACCCCGCCGGCGGGCGGCTCGGCGAGCATCGCGCGGATGATCCGCATCCGCTCGGTCATCTGGTCGACGGACCAGTGCGTGATGACGACGCCGACGTACCGCTGCACCGACACGAGACGCAGGGTCTCGAGTGTGACGAGTGCCTCGCGCACGGGCGTGCGCGAGACCCGCATGTCCTGCGCGATGGCGTCGAGCTTGAGCCGCTGGCCGCGCCGGTAGACGCCGCGCAGCACGCAGTCGAGCAGCCGCAGGAAGACCGCGTCGCGGAGCAGGCTGCGCCGCAGACCGTGTGGATCGAGGTCGCCGAGGGCGGTGCGCCGGGCTGGGTTCTCCATCACGCCAGACTCACGCACGCTCAGGACCGCCGAGGGGTGCGCGCCGACCGCGGTGGATGGGTGGCGCCGGGATCGCGCTGTGGAGGAGTGCCATGCCAGCACGCTGGCAGGCCGCACCGCAGCGCGCTAAACACTCCGGATACAGAATGTCAGTCGCGGTCGGACTTCGTCAGCACCGACAGCGGCTGGGTGACGTCCTCCAGCCCCTTCCTCGCGGCGTCGACCCCGAACACGAGCGCCACGATCCCACCGGCGATCATCACGGCCGAGCCGAGCAGGTACCCCCAGAACAACGGCTCGCGGGACGACCCGTCGCCGATGAGCGCCCCGTAGATGAGCGGCGCGACGGCACCGAAGATCTGCGCGAGCGCGAAGAAGTACGAGATGGCCTGCGACCGGAGCTCGAGCGGGAAGATCTCGCTGACGGTCAGGTACGCGCTCGACGCCCCGGCCGAGGCGAAGAAGAACGACACGCACCAGAAGACGACCTGCACGCCGGCGCTGATCGCGTCGGCCTGGAACAGGAACGCGGACGTCGCGAGCACGAGACCGGACACCAGGTACGTCGAGAAGATCATCTGGCGGCGGCCCCAGGTGTCGAAGAACCGGCCGAGGATGATCGGGCCGAGCAGGTTGCCGATCGCGAACGGGAAGAAGTAGACCGAGGTCTCGGCGGTCTTCAGCCCGAAGAAGTTGGTGAGCACGAGCGCGTAGGTGAAGAAGATCGCGTTGTACAGGAACGCCTGCGTGATCATCATCGTCGCGCCGACCAGGGTCCGTGTCGGGTACTGCCGGAACAGCACCTTCACGATGGTGCGGAACTTGACGTTGTCCGTCGGTGTGACGGTCATCGCCTTCGAGTCGTCGACGTCGGGCAGGCGATGGCCGGTGGACTTCTCGACCGACGCCTCGATCTGCGTGACCGTCGCCTCGGCCTCCTGCTCGCGGCCGTGCGTCATCAGCCAGCGGGGGCTCTCGGGGATGTGCCGACGCAGGAAGATGATCGCGATGCCGAGCACCGGGCCGAGGAAGAAGCCGATGCGCCAGCCGATGTTCTCGGCGAAGTGGGCGGTGTCGAGCAGGTAGATGTTCGCGAAGGCGCCGAGGGCCGCACCGCCCCAGTACGTCCCGTTGATCGCGATGTCGACGTGTCCGCGGTACTTCGACGGGATGAGTTCGTCGATGGCAGAGTTGATCGCCGCGTACTCGCCACCGATGCCGAGCCCGGCGACGAAGCGGAACACCGCGAGGAACCAGAAGTCCTGCGCGAACCCGGCGATGCCGGAACCGATCAGGTAGATGGCCAGGGTGAGGATGAACAGCTTCCGTCGACCGAGGCGGTCGGACATGCGCCCGAACACGATCGCACCGACGACCTGTCCGACCAGGTAGATCGTGCCGAGCGAGGTGACCTGTTGCGTCGACAGGTCGAGGTCCGCCTGGAACCCGGCGTTCGAGACGATCTGGATCTCGAGGCCGTCCAGGATCCAGGACACCCCGAGGCCCACGACCACGCTCCAGTGGAACCGTGTCCACGGCAGTCGGTCCATCCGAGCGGGTACCAGGCTCTTGATCGTCGCGTTCGTGCTGCTCACGAATGGGGAACGTACGCCCGGATCGACGAGATGGTTCGGATCCGGTAGCGGAGCGGTCCGGTTCACCCGGTCCGGGCACGGAGCCGGATCCCCCTACTCGAATCCGGCTCCGTCACCGGGATCTCAATCATTGCAATTGCTATGGAAACTCACAAGCGGACGGACGGGAGGCCCGTGGCGGCGCCGCCACGGGCCTCCCGTCCGTCTTGTGGTCCATGTCGCCGGCGCGGCGTAGCGTCGACGACGTGACCCGACCTGACATCCGAACGGTCGGCGAGCTCCGCACCTCTGGTCACGTCCAGAAGACGGTCCGCGCCGAGATCCGCGACAACCTGCTCACCGCCCTGCGCCAGGGCACCGATCCGTGGCCCGGCCTGCACGGCTTCGAGACCACCGTCATCCCCCAGCTCGAACGCGCCCTCATCGCCGGCCACGACGTCGTCCTGCTCGGCGAGCGCGGCCAGGGCAAGACCCGCCTGCTGCGCACCCTGCAGGGCCTGCTCGACGAGTGGACGCCGGTCATCACCGGCTCCGAGCTCGGCGAGCACCCGTACGAACCGATCACCACCGCGAGCACCCGACGTGCCGAGGAGCTCGGCGACGCCCTGCCGATCAGCTGGCGGCACCGCGACGACCGCTACGTCGAGAAGCTCGCGACGCCGGACACGAGCGTCGCCGACCTCATCGGCGACGTCGACCCGATGAAGGTCGCCGAGGGCCGCAGCCTGGGCGACCCGGAGACCATCCACTTCGGGCTGGTCCCCCGAGGGCACCGCGGCATCGTCGCGATCAACGAGCTGCCCGACCTGGCCGAACGCATCCAGGTCGCGATGCTCAACGTGATGGAGGAACGCGACGTGCAGATCCGCGGCTACGTGCTGCGGCTGCCGCTCGACGTGCTCGTCGTCGCGAGCGCGAACCCCGAGGACTACACGAACCGCGGCCGGATCATCACGCCGCTGAAGGACCGCTTCGGCGCCGAGATCCGCACGCACTACCCGATCGAGCTCGAGGACGAGATCGCCGTCATCCGGCAGGAGGCCCAGCTGACGGCCGCGGTCCCTGACGCCCTGATCGAGATCCTCGCCCGGTTCACCCGCGCACTGCGTGGTTCGAGCGCCGTCGACCAGCGCAGCGGTGTGAGCGCCCGGTTCGCGATCGCCGGTGCCGAGACGGTGTCCGCCGCCGCGGTGCACCGGGCCGCACGCCAGGGCGAGGACGAGGCCGTCGCCCGGCCGATCGACCTCGAGACCGCGGTGGACGTCCTCGGCGGCAAGATCGAGTTCGAGAACGGGGAGGAGGACCGTGCCGACGAGGTGCTCGAGCACCTGCTCCGCACGGCGACCGCCGAGACCGTGCGCTCCCGCTTCAGGGGCCTGGACTTAGCAGTGCTCGTGGACGCGCTCGACGGCGGCACCATGGTCACCACGGGTGAGCAGGTCAGCGCCCGGGCGTTCCTCGAAGGGCTGCCGTCGATCGGCGAGTCCGACCTGTACGACCAGGTGTGCGACCGGATGGGCGCGACGAACGACGGCGAGCGGGCCGGTGCGATCGAACTCGCACTCGAGGGGCTCTTCCTGGCCCGACGCATCAGCAAGGAGTCCGGCGGGGGCGAAGCCGTCTATGGCTAGGCAGAACCGGCGACTGACGCGCGACACCCGGTACGGGCGCTACACCGACGGGCCGGACCCGCTCGCGGCGCCGGTCGACCTGGCCGAGGCGCTCGACGCGATCGGGCAGGACGTGATGGGCGGCGCCTCGCCCGAGCGGGCGATGCGGGAGTTCCTGCGGCGCGGCGGCCGGTCGCAGCGCGGCCTCGACGACCTGGCCCGCCGGGTGGCCGAACGCCGCCGCGAGCTGACCGCGAAGAACAACCTCGACGGCACCCTGCAGCGGGTGCGCGAGCTCCTCGACCAGGCGCTGCTGGCCGAGCGCGGGGAACTCGCCCGGAACGTCGACATCGACGACGGCGACCGCGCCCTGGCCGAACTGCAGCTCGACAGCCTGTCGCCCTCCCCCGCCGCCGCGGTGCAGGAACTCGGCGACTACGACTGGACGAGCCCGACCGCACGCCAGAAGTACGACGAGATCAAGGACCTGCTGGGGCGCGAGGTGCTCGACCAGCGCTTCGCCGGCATGAAGCAGGCGCTCGAGGGCGCCACCGACGAGGACCGCGCGGCGGTCAGCGCCATGATGCAGGACCTCAACGCCCTGCTCGAGGCGCACGCCCGCGGCGAGGACACCCAGCAGCAGTTCGACGACTTCATGGCGCAGCACGGGGAGTACTTCCCGTCGGACCCGGCGAACGTCGATGAACTGCTCGACGACCTCGCGGCCCGCGCGGCGGCGGCGCAGCGGATGCGCAACTCGATGACGCAGGAGCAGCGCGACGAACTCGACGCGCTCGCCCAGCAGGCGTTCGGCTCCCCCGACCTGATGGGGCAGCTGTCCCAGCTCGACGGTGCCCTGCGCGCCCTGCGACCCGGCGAGGACTGGGGCGGGTCGGAGCAGATGGACGGGCAGCAGGGCCTCGGGCTCGGCGACGGCACCGGGGTGTTCCAGGACATCGCGGACCTCGACGCCCTCGCAGACCAGCTCGCCCAGTCCGGCCCCGGGTCGGAGCTCGACGACCTCGACCTCGACGCGCTGTCCCGGCAGCTCGGTGCCGAGGCGGCGGTCGACGCGAAGACCCTGCAGCGCCTGGAGCAGGCGCTCCGGAACTCCGGGGCGATGCGTCGCGGTGCCGACGGGCAGCTCCGGCTCACCCCGAAGGCGATGCGGCAGCTCGGCAAGAGCCTGCTCAAGGACGTCGCCCAGCGGATGTCCGGTCGCCAGGGCGCGCGGGACCTCCGACGCTCGGGTGCCGCCGGCGAGCCCTCGGGTGCGTCGCGGCAGTGGGCGTACGGCGACACCGAGCCGTGGGACATCCCCCGGACGATCACGAACGCCGTGACGAGGACGGCCGCCTCCGGCCGTCAGGGCCCCGGCGTCCGGTTGACGATCGACGACGTCGAGGTGCAGGAGACCGAGGCCCGCACCCAGGCGTGCGTCGCCCTGCTCGTCGACACGTCGTTCTCGATGGCGATGGAGGACCGCTGGGTTCCGATGAAGCGCACCGCCCTCGCGCTGCACACCCTGGTGTCGACCCGCTTCCGCGGCGACGACCTGGAGCTGATCGCCTTCGGTCGCGAGGCCGAGGTGATGGACGTCGAGCAGCTCGTCGGCCTCGACGCCATGTGGGACAAGGGCACGAACCTGCACCACGCCCTGCTGCTCGCCAACCGGCACTTCCGGAAGCACCCCGCGGCCCAGCCCGTCCTGCTCATCGTCACCGACGGCGAGCCGACGTCGCACCTCGAACCGAACGGGCAGGTCTGGTTCGACTACCCGCCGGACCCGGTGACGATCGCGCTGACCGTGCGCGAACTCGAGAACTCCGGACGGCTCGGCGCGCAGACGACGTTCTTCCGGCTCGGCGACGACCCGGGGCTCGCCCGCTTCATCGACGCCATGGCGAAGCGCGTCGACGGCACGGTGGTGGCGCCCGAGAACGACGACCTCGGCGTGGCCGTCGTCGACTCGTACCTCGGGTCCCGACGGGGAGCGGGCGGCGCGCTCTTCCGCGACGGCTGGGGGCTCTGAAGCCCCGGCACGACGGTTGGCCGGCGCCCGGCTAGAACAGCGGCCAGGGCACGGCCGGACCGTGACCAGGGGGCGGCGGGAACACGCCCACCGCGCGGAGTGCCGCACACCGGGCGCGCACGGTGTCGACCTCGACCGGGGTGAGGTGGTCGTGGAGTGCGTCGCCGAGGTCACCGCCGAGCGCCTCGGACACCCGGTCGAGCCCCTCGAGCTCGTCCGGCCCGAGCGGCTCCCCGATCCACCCCCACAGCACGGTGCGGAGCTTGTGCTCGACGTGGAAGGTCAGGCCGTGGTCGACACCGAACCGGTGCCCGTCCGGCATCGCCAGGACGTGCCCGCCCTTGCGGTCGGCGTTGTTGACGACCACGTCGAAGACGGCCATCCGCCGCAGGGCCTCGGAGTCCTCGTGCACCAGGGTGACGGGCCGGTCGTGCTCGTCGATCGCCTCGAGCACCGGCAACCACGGCGACCCGTCGGCCTCGGCGGCGTCCGGGTCGACCAGGTCGACGGCGTCCTGCTCGGGGTCGACGTGCTGCCACCGCTGCACCATGCCCGGGCCGTAGGGGCCGTCGCCCAGCCACGTCGGCGGCACGATGCCCCACCCGAACGCCTCGGACACCAGGTGCGCCGCGACCTCGCGGCCGGCGAGCGTGCCGTCCGGGAAGTCCCACAGCGGACGCTCCCCCTGGATCGGCTTGTAGACGACGGCCTCGCCGTCCAGGTCCGCCAGGAAGGTCGCGTTCGACGCCTCTCGGATGCGGGCCGTGATGGTCAGCGACCCGTCGCTCATGCGGTGCCGGGCGGACGGCCGGCGGCGACGACCTCGCGCGTGCGCTCCACGAACGCCCGTGCGGTGCCGACCGGGATCTTCACCTGGAAGAGCTCGGCGGGTTCCGGGATCTCGACGACCGCCTCGATCTCGGTGCCGTCCTCACTCTCCTCCGAGACGATCTCGACCTCGTCGTCGATGGGGTAGGCCTCGATGACGACCTGCGCGGTCGCGGGGTCGAAGCCCAGGCTGAGTGCACCGGCACGGAACTCCGGCTCGACCGGCTGGTCGAGCGGGGCCGGGTCGCGGAGTTCGTCGGGGACGGTCGGGGGCACGCTGAACCGGTTGCCCTCGACCGTAGCGACCTCGTCGAGCAGCTCGTCGATCTTGTCGGCGAGCACGGCGGTCTGCTCCTTCTCGAGCGCGACGCTCGTCACCCGGCGGCCGGAGCGCGCCTGGATGTAGAACGCGCGCTCGCCCGGGCGGCCGATGGTGCCGACGACGAGACGGTCCGGCCAGTCGAAGCCGTGGACGATGGTGGGCATACCCGCATTGTAGGAGCGCGCGCCGACGGCCGTTCAGGCTCCGGCGTGACCCGGCGCCGTCGTGGTCGTGCCGGGGGCGGTCGGGTGGCCCGCGCCGCCGCCGACCGCGGCGTCCCCGCTCGGTGCCGGCGCGGATGCGAGCCAGCCGAGGTCGCCGGACTCGGTGTTCGTGGCCACCACCTCGGGGCGGTGTTCGCCGTAGCGCACGATGGACACCGAGGCCGGTCCGACGCCGATGCGCTGGAACAGGTCGAGGTGCATGCCGAACGCGTCGGCGAGCACGGACTTGATGATGTCGCCGTGGCTCACCGCGACCCACACCGCGCCGGGGCCGTGCTCGGCCTCGACGGCGGCGTCGATGCGACGGATCGCGGCGACGGCGCGCGACTGCATGGTCTGCATGGACTCGCCACCGGGGAACACGACCGCGCTCGGGTTCGCCTGCACCGTCCGCCAGAGCGGCTCCTTCGACAGGTCGGCGAGGGTCCGCCCCTGCCAGTCGCCGTAGTCCGCCTCGGTGATGGCCCGCTCGACGCTGGACACCGGGTCGCCCGGTTGCCGGTCGAGGATCACGCGGGCGGTCTGCCGGCAGCGCTCCAGGGGGCTCGTGACCACCGCCACGACGGGCACGGCGGCGATGCGCTCGGCGGTCCGCTCGGCCTGGGTCCGCCCGACGGCGTCGAGGCGCACGCCGGCCGTGCGGCCGGCGAGGACCCCGGAGGCGTTCGCGGTGGTGCGTCCGTGACGGACGAGGAGGACGGTCGCCATGTCCCCGATCCTAGGCGGGCGCAGCGGGCCGTCCGTCGGTAGCGTCTCGGGTATGCCGCTCTTCCGCGACGCCCCGCGTCCGCCCGCCCCGACCACGCCCTCGAAGGTCCAGGCGACCTGGTCCGACTCGATGGGTCGCCTCGCCATGCGCGCCCTGCAGGTGATCATCGTCGTGGTGCTGCTGGCCGGCGTGGTCTACGCCGGCGGTGTGCTGAGCGTCGTGACGATCCCGGTCCTGCTCGCGCTCATCATCGCCTCGGCCATGCACCCGGTCGTCTCGTGGCTCCGCAAGCACCGGGTGCCGTCCGTGCTGGCGACGCTCGCGGTGCTCGTCGGCGTGCTCGCCGTGCTCGGACTGGTCGGCTGGTTGATCGTCGTCGCGGTCGAGAACCAGTGGTCGCAGCTGCAGGACTCCGCGGTGGACGGCTTCGGCAAGCTGCAGGACTTCGCGAAGACCCTGCCGATCTCGATCTCCGAGTCGCAGATCGACGACGCCGTCGGCGGCGTCACCGACTTCGTGACGAGCGCGCAGTTCGGCTCGGGTGCGATCGCCGGGGCATCTGCGACCGCGAACTTCCTGACCGGGCTCGTCCTGATGATCGTCGTGCTGTTCTTCTTCCTCAAGGACGGCCCGAGCATCTGGGAGTTCCTGCTCCGTCCCTTCACCGGAGAGCAGTACGCCCGTGCCCGTCGGGTCGGCGACCGGGTCGTCGGCACCCTGGGCGGCTACGTCCGCGGCACCGCCACGGTCGCCGCCGTCGACGCGATCGGCATCGGCGTCGGCATCACGATCGTCGGCGTCCCGCTCGCCCTGCCGCTCGCCGTCATCGTGTTCATCACGGCGTTCATCCCCATCGTCGGCGCCACCGCGGCCGGCATCCTCGCGGCCCTCGTCGCGCTGGTGGCCCTCGGCCCGGTGCAGGCGCTCATCGTGGTCGGCATCGTGGTCCTGGTCAACCAGCTCGAGGGCAACTTCCTGCAGCCCGTCGTGATGGGCCGCACGCTCAAGCTGCACGGCCTGGTCATCCTCATCGGCCTGACCGCGGGCACCGTGCTCGCGGGCATCACCGGCGCGATCATCTCCGTGCCGCTGCTCGCGGCGGCCTGGGGTGCGGTCCTGGTCTGGGACGGCCCGGACACCCCCGCCCGCCCCTGGCGGAAGAAGCGCGACGAGTCGATCACCGCGCACGAGCGGCCCGCCGACTGACCGAGCGGGCAGGGCGCGGCGGGACGCTCTCCGGACATCGGTTCGCTCGGGCGGCCCGGCCACGTGAAGATGGAGCAGTGCTCGTCTCCATCGTCTACATGAGTCGCGCCGTCGTGCCCTTCGACGACGGTGAGCTGGCCACCCTGCTCGACGAAGCACGGCTGCGCAACCACGCGCTCGGGGTGTCCGGGCTGCTGCTCGCCAAGGGCGGCCGGTTCATGCAGTTGCTCGAGGGACCGGCCTGGAGCGTCGACGACCGCTTCTCGGTGATCGCCCGCGACCCGCGGCACGGCGAGGTGAAGTCGCTCGTAAGAGAGGACATCGAGCAGCGCCGCTTCGACGGCTGGTCGATGGCGTACCGGGCGCTCGACGACGCCGACGTCCGCGCCGAGGCCGGCTTCAGCCCGTTCCTGTCCGGCACGATGGACTTCCCGCCGTCGTTCGACCGCACGAGCGCCGCGTGGCTGCTCAAGTGGTTCCGGGACCGCGAGCTGCACGACCTCTGACCGACGGGCCGCGCACCGGCCGGTCAGGACCCGTCGAACGGGTCCGGCACGACACCGAACGGGTCCGGCACGACACCGAACGGGTCTGCAACGACACCGAACAGGTCTGCAACGACACCGAGCAGCCGCTCGCGGTGCGCTGCGTCCGCCGTCGCCGCGAGCACCACCCGCCACATCGTCGCGACGGCCGGGAACAGGTCCGCCCGCCCGGTCCGCACGTCGGACACGAGCTGGACGCCGGTGAAGAACGGCACGACGGTCGCTCCGAGCTCCTCGGCCGACAGGTCCGTCCGCAGCTCACCGCTCGCGATCGCCAGCCGGAACACGTCGACGATGCCGGCGATCCACTGTTCGTAGAAGCTGACGGTCGCGGCGCGGAACTCACCGCGCTCGAGCGACATGCGGATGCCGGCGCGGACGACCGGGTCGGTGCGGAGCAGGGTGGCGATGCCGTGCGAGGCCCGCACGAGCGCCGCGGTCGGCGACGCGTCCGTGTGGCTGACCACGTCGAAGGTCCGGACGTTCTGCTCGTCGATCACCCCGAGCGCGAGCGCGAGCTTGGTCGGGAAGTGGAAGTGCAGCGTTCCCTGGGAGACGCCCGCCCCGCGGGCGATCCCCGCGATCGTCGCGCCGGCGAAGCCGACGCGGTCGAACTCCGCCGCCGCGGCCGTCAGGATCTGCGCACGTCGTTCCACGTGACCAGTCTCCCGGACGGGAGGCCCGTGGCGGCGCCGCCACGGGCCTCCCGTCCAGGGGGTGTGACGACCACCGCCGGGGTGCGCGGACCCGTCAGGCGGCGTGCCGTCCGAGCGTGATCCGCTCCTCCGGCACGTCCTGCAGGTCGCGACCGCGGAACCAGCGGAGCAGCCAGTCCGCAGGCGCACCGGCGAGCCCGGCGGGCAGCCCGCTGCGCTCGGTGAGGAAGGTGCTGAAGCCGGGCTCGTCACGGACCTCGGTGTCCGAGGGGTTGCCGAACGCCATCGACCACCCGTCGAAGCGTCGGGTGTCGATCTCCTCGCGGGACAGCGACTTCACGCCGTGGTGGCGCGGGTCGCGCTCGATCGCGGCGAAACGGTCCTCGACGCTCCAGCTCGGACCCTCGAGGACCTGCATGAAACGGCCGCCCTTCGCGAGCAACAGGCCGGAGACGCCGAGGGCCTCGTTCCGCAGCCGGGCTTCGCGGAGCATGGCGACCAGCTGCTCGTCGGTCATCTCGTCGACGGCGACGGACATGTACACGAGTGAGGTGAGGGAAGTCATCCCCGCCAGTCTGTGTCGCACCCCGCGGAGCGGTCAACGCTCGTCCGCACACCGCACCGGGCGACGCGGTGTGCGGACGACGCGACCGGTCAGGTGAGCGCGAGGAGGGTGTTCACCTGCTCGTTGACGCCGGTCAGCGTCGAGACCGGCGCACCGTTGGCGTACACGTCGTCGAACGCCGGCTGGAACAGGGCCTGCACGTCGGCGGGGTTGCGGGTGACCGGGAACAGGAAGGTGGTGTCCTCCTCGACCTGCCGGGTGAACGCCGACACGTCGAGGCCGCGCTCCCGGAACGACGCCACGGCGGCCGCGGTGCCGGCGGGACGTGCCGGGAAGACGATGCCGCGCTCCCCCACGATGCGCTGGGCTTCGTCGCTGCCGAGGAACGCGACCCAGGCCGCCGCCGCCTCGGGGTCCTTCGCCTGCTTCGTGATCGAGTCGCCAAGGCCGTTGAACATCGACGCGCGGCGCCCGGAGGGACCGACCGGGGTCGGCGCCACCGCGACGTCGAGGCCCTCCGTGCCGAGGTACGAGCCGATCATCCACGACCCGTTGAACGACAGCGCGCACTTGCCGGCCGCCAGCTGCACCTCCGGGCCGGTCGTGGTCGAGAAGACGCCGTACTTCGCCATGTAGCCCTTGTCGGCCAGGCCGTAGTACCAGGCGAGGGTGTCCTGCACGACGCGGTCGTCGAACCGGAACCGGTCGCCCCAGGGGTTCTCGTTCGTGTACGCCCAGTCGGTGGACCCGGTGAACGGCGACCAGGTCGACTGGCCGAAACCGTCGCCACCCGACCCGTTCGACGACAACCCGTAGACCGCGACGTGGTCCTTGTCGAAGCCCGGTTCGTCGCCGCGCCGTCCCTTCGTGTCGACGGTCAGCCGCGCGATCATCCGCTCGAACGTCCCGCCGTCGTCCGGGTTCCACTCGAGCGCCCCGAGTTCCTCGGCCGACACCCCGGCCGCCGCCATCGCCCGCTGGTCGTAGAACATCGCGATGGTGTCCCAGTCCTTCGGCGAGCCGTAGCGGTGGCCGTCCCGGCCCTTCCACAGTTCGGCGAGGCCGGACTGGTAGTCGTCGTCGCGGATGCCCTTCGTCGCGTCGAGCTCGTCGAGCCGGTACAGCACGTCGAGGTCGGCGTACTGCGGGAACTTCGTCAGGTGGTCGGTGAAGACGTCGGGGGCGGTGCCGGCGATGAAGCCCGCGGTGAGCTTCGTCCAGTAGTCGTTCCAGCCGAGCTGCGTGATCCGCACGGTGATGTCCGGGTTCGCGCGGTGGAAGGCGTCGGCGACGGCCTGGTAGGCGGGCTGCTGGTTCGCGTCCCAGAGCCAGTAGCTCACGGTCCGTGCGCCCGAGCGGTCCGTCCGGGCGCGACCGGGCGACGAGCAGGCGGTGAGCGCACCGAGCGCGAGGGCGGAGGCGCCGCCCGCCAGGAGCGTGCGGCGGGTCAGGTGGTTCGTCATGGTGTGGGTCCTGTCCGAGCGCCGGGTCACTTGATCCCGGAGAAGCCGATGGAGTTGACGATCCGCTTGGCGAAGACGCCGAACAGCACGATCATCGGGAGCGCCGCCACCAGGGTCGCGGCCATGAGCCCGGCCCAGTCGGTGCCGGACTGCGGGCTCTGCGACTTGAAGACGCCGAGCGCGACGGTCAGCACCCGCGAGCTGTCGGTGTACGAGACCATGAGCGGCCAGAAGTAGTCGTTCCAGCTCGTGATGTACGTCAGGACCGCGAGGGTCGCGATCGGGGCCGACGCCATCGGGATGACGAGCCGGAAGAACACCCGGACCTTGCCGGCGCCGTCGATGAGCGCGGCCTCCTCGACCTCCTTCGAGATGCCGAGGAAGAACTGGCGCAGGAAGAACACCGCGAAGGGCGTCATGAACATCGTCGGCAGCGCGATGCCGAGCAGGTTGTCGACGAGCCCGAGCTGCTTGATGAGCGTGAAGTTCGGCAGCAGCGTGAAGATCGCGGGGACCATCAGCCCGGCCAGGAACACCCCGAACACGCGGTCGCGACCGGGCCACCGCAGCCGGGCGAACGCGTACGCGGCCGCTGCCGAGAAGAACAACTGGCCGACCGTGACGAGGGTCGACACGACGATCGAGTTGAGCAGGTAGCGCCAGAAGTCGAGCGCGGCGCCGGAGCCGCCCTGCGCCAGGGCCTCCTCCGTGGACTGCAGGCCGAGGACGCGTTCGAAACCGCCCAGGCTGAACCCGACCGGCAGCAGCGAGGTGGGGTCGGCGTTGATCGCGGTGTTCGACGACAGGGCGGTGCGCAGGATCCAGTAGAACGGGAACAGGGTGACGACGATGACGAGGACCATCGCGGCCCAGGCGACGACGCGACTGACGGAGGGGCGGCGACGGTGTCCGGCGCCCATCCGCGGCGGGCGGGACGTGGTGACGGAGCGGGTGAGTGTCGTGGTCATGGCGCTTCCGTTCAGTCCAGGTCCGACTCACCCGAGCGGGTGAGTCGGTACTGCACGATGGTGATGATGCTGAGGACGACGAGGAGCGCGACCGAGACCGCGGACGCGTAGCCGAACTGGAACCGGCCGAACGCCAGGTTGTAGATGTAGTTCTGCACGACGTTCGTGGCGTTCGCGGGGCCGCCCTGCGTGGTGACGGCGACGGTGTCGAACACCTGGAACGACCCGATGACGGTGATGATGAGCACCAGGGACAGGATCGGGCGGAGCAGCGGCACCGTGATGCGCCAGAACATCTTCCACTCGCTGGCCCCGTCGATGCGGCCGGCTTCGTACACGGTCTCGGGCAGCGACTGCAGCCCCGCGAAGACGAGCAGCGCCGTGTAGCCGACGTGCCGCCAGACGTTGATGAGCGCGATCGAGGGGATGCCCCACACGTCGCTCTGCAGGAACGGGATGCGGTCGAGGCCGAGTGCCGCGAGCAGCTCGTTGCCGATGCCGAGCTGCGTGTCGAGGATCCACAGCCACACGAGCGCCGCGACGACGTTCGACACCAGGTACGGCGCGAGCACGATGCCGCGCACGAAGGTCGACTTCGTCAACCGGTGCATCATCACGGCGATGAACAGCGCGACGAGGGTCTGGATGACGATGTTGACGAGGACGTACTCGACGGTCACCACCATCGAGTGCCAGAAGATCGAGTCCTGCACCAGCCGTTCGTAGTTCTGCAGACCGGTGAACTCGGGTTCGGTGAGCAGGTTGTACGAGGTGAAGCTCAGCCAGATGCCCCGCACCGTCGGCCAGGCGAGGAACACCGCGAACCCGACCGCGGCCGGGGCGATGAACACGAGCGCGAGCCACAGGTCGTTCCTGGGCCGACGCGGTCGGGACGTGGTCCGTGCACGGGCGAGGTCGGCGGGCCGACTCCTCCGTCTCGTGCTGGCGGTCGTCAGGGGTGACGACACGGGGCTCTCGGTTGCCATCGCGACTCCTTCGTCTGCGGTGGACTGACGTGCAGCAGTCCGTGAGCCGGGAATCTACACGTGGGGACCGTCGGTGACAAGAGTCGATCCAGCGGGTGTCTGCGGGGGTTGTCACGTGTAGACCACGCGTGTCAGGATGACTCCGATCTGCACCGGAGCGCTCCGCTCGGCGATGCATCCCCCACCCTGGAAAGGTCACTGATGATCTCTGTCGGTATGGTCGGCGCGGGCCAGTTCGCGCCCCAGTTCGCCAAGCTGTTCAAGCTCCACCCCGACGTCGACCGCGTGTACGTCACGGACCTCGTCGACGAGCGCGCCGCCGAACTCGTCGAGGCACAGCACCTCGACGGCACGTTCCCCGACTTCGACGCCGTGCTCGCCTCGGACGTCGACGCCGTCGCGATCTTCACGCAACGGTGGACGCACGGCCCGCTGGCGGTCGCAGCCCTGCGCGCCGGCAAGCACGTGTACTCCGCGGTGCCGATGGCGATCTCGGTCGACGAGATCCGCGACATCATCGAGGCCGTCCGCGAGACCGGGCTGACCTACATGATGGGCGAGACGAGCTACTACAACCCCGCCACGGTGTTCGCCCGCAAGCAGGCCGCCGCCGGTGCGTTCGGCCGGGTGTTCTACGCCGAGGGCGACTACGTGCACGACATGGACCTCGGCTTCTACGCCGCGTACCAGTACAGCGGCGGCGAGGACTGGAAGCGCACCGCCAGCTACCCGCCCATGCTCTACCCGACGCACTCGGTCGGCGGCGTCCTCGGCGCGATCCCCGGGCACGCGGTCAGCGTCAGCTGCATCGGCGTCCGCGATGACCGCGGCGACGGCGTCTTCGACAAGGACGTCAGCCAGTTCGACAACGACTTCTCGAACGCCACCGCCCTGTTCGAGCTCGACAACGGCGGCGTCATGCGGATCAACGAGATGCGCCGCGTCGGCTACCCGTCGCACATCCGCGAGTCCCGCTTCCGCTACTTCGGCACCGAGGCGAGCTTCGAGCAGCTCGCGAAGGTCAGCGTCTGGCAGGACAAGGAGGACTCGCACGACATCAGCGACCAGATCGACACCCAGGCGACGATGGACCTCGACGACCCGCGCCTGGCCGACGTCGACCCGTCCCTGCGCGACGCGTTCGTCTCCGGCTACGCCCGGGTGCACGACACCGACCGGCTGCCGGCCGAGTACGACGGCGTGCCGACCGGGCACGAGGGCAGCCACCAGTTCCTCGCCGACGACTTCGTCCGCGCGGTGGTCGACCGGACCCTGCCGCCGGTGAACGCCTGGACCGCCGCGCGCTTCACGCTGCCCGGCATCATCGCGCACCAGTCGGCGCTGCAGGGCGGCGCACGCCTCGAGGTCCCGGACTTCGGCGACGCCCCCGCACCGGCGGAGGCCGCCGCGTCGACTACGATCGCGTCCGAGTAACAGGTGTCGTCGGGTGCCGGTCCGTCAGCGGACCGGCACCCGACGGCGCTCCCCCGGACCCGACGAAGGTGGCTGCCGTGACCGTCCCGACGACCCCGCGGGCGGTCACCCGCGCCGACGTCGCCCGCTACGCCGGCGTCAGCACCTCGGTCGTCAGCTACGTCGTGCACGACGGTCCCCGGCCCGTCGCGGCCGCCACCGCCGCGCGGGTGCGCGAGGCGATCCGTGTCCTCGGCTACCGGCCGAACGCCAGTGCGCAGGCGCTGCGCACCGGGTCGTCGAAGATGCTCGGGCTGATCGTGCCGGAACTCGACAACCCGTTCTGGTCCGAGCTCGCCGTCGAGGTCACGCACGCCGCCGCAGCCCGCGGCTACGACGTCCTGCTCGCGAACAGCGACGGCGACGCCGTCCAGGAACGCGAGCGGCTCCGCAGCCTGTCGGCCCGCCAGGTCGACGGCATCATCGTCACGAGCATCATGACCCGGCCGGATCTGTCCACCATGACGGACCCGGGCATCCCGATGGTCCTGCTCAACACCTTCTTCGAGGTCCCCGACCACCCGAGCATCGGCGTCGACGCCCTGCGCGGGGCCTACGACGGCACCCGGCACCTGGTCGAGCACGGCTACCCCTCCATCGGCCTCGTGATGGGCCACACCGGCTCGATGGAGCTGCGCGAGCAGGGCTGGATGCGCGCGCTCCGCGACGCCGGGCTGCCGGACGGCCCGATCGTCCGCTGCGACTTCACCCGCAGCGGCGGCCACACCGCCGGCCTGCGGATGTTCGACACCCCGAACCGCCCGCGCGCCGTCTTCGTCAGCTCGGACATGCAGGCCGTCGGTGTGCTCCGCGCGCTGCACGAGCTCGGACTGTCCGCTCCCGACGACGTCGCGGTCGTGTCCTTCGACGGCGTCGCCGAGGCCGACTGGACGAACCCGCAGCTCACCGTCGTGCGCCAGCCCACCGGCACCATGGCCACCGCTGCCGTCGACCGCGTGCTCGGGCTCGGCCCCGACGACCAGTGGCACCGCGACCTCGTGCCCGCCGAGCTCGTCCTCGGCGCGAGCTGCGGGTGCGACGTGCGGCGCTGACGCCGGCGGCGGGCGACCCCGGGTCCTGTCGCGAAAGCGACAGGCCCACGCGAACAGTCGGCGTGCACGTGTCGCTTTCGCGCGGGCGCGCGCGGGGTGGACACGCTGGGCACCCCTCCGGCCCTGCCCGCGCTGCGCTGCCTGGTGCCGCGAAAGCGACACACCTCGCGGCTGGCCCCAGGTCCCTGTCGCGAAAGCGACAGGCCCACGCGAACAGTCGGCGTGCATGTGTCGCTTTCGCGCGGGCGCGCGGGGCGGGCGCGCGGAGCGTCCCTCCCGCCCTGCCCGCGCTGCCGGGTGCCGCGAAAGCGACACACCTCGCGGCCCGCCCCGGGTCCCTGTCGCGACAGCGACAGGTCCACGCGAACAGTCGGCGTGCATGTGTCGCTTTCGCGCGGGCGCACGGGGTGGACACGCGGGGCAACCGGCCAGCCCCGCCCGCGCTGCCCAGTGCCGCGAAAGCGACACACCTCACGGCCGGCCCGGGGACCCTGTCACGAAAGCGACAGGTCCACGCGAACAGTCGGCGTGCACGTGTCGCTTTCGCAGGGTGGGCGCACGAGGTGGGCGACCAGGCTGACGGACGGGAGGCCCGTGGCGGCGTCGCCACGGGCCTCCCGTCCGTCAGCCGGTCACGTCGACGACCGCCGCCGGCTCCGCCGTGTCCCAGGACTCGGGGACGGGCTCGCCGGCGCGACGCACGGCGTAGACGACGGCACCGAGGTCGGGCGGCAGCTCCGGCTCGACGAGCGTGAACCGCCGACCGGTGTCAGCACCGCGCTCGGCGGCCAGGCGGGCGGCGAAGCGGCTGCGGAAGCCGTCGTCCGAGAAGACGCCGCCCGACGACGACACGGCCGTCGGACGTCCGTCGCCGTCGTCCCCGATGCGGTGTGCGACGACGCGGACCTGCTGGACGAGCTCCTCGACGGCGTCGTCGAGGATGCTGGCGGCCACCGGGTCGCCCGCCCCGGCAGCGGCGGTCACGACACGGGAGAGCGCCGCGACCTCGGTGCGGCCGGCCTGCCAGTCGTGCATGACCAGGCCGACGAGGTCGAGGTCGGCGGCGATGCCGGTCCGCTCGCGGAGCAGGTCGTACAGCGCCGACCGCGGCAGGCGCCCGTCGGCCATCCGGCTGAAGGCGTTCAGGCCGCGGCGCGCGATCCAGTGCGCCGACCCCTCGTCGCCGATGAGTTCGCTCCACCCGCCGACCCGGTGCGTGCGGGAGCCCCGCTCGCCGTACGCCATCGAGCCGGTGCCGGCGATGACGTTGATGCCGTCGCGGCCGCCGAGCGACCCCGCCCATCCGGCGAGCATGTCGTTGCCGACCGTGTACCGGCGGTGGCCGAGGACCGGCTCCGGGATCGCGTCGAGCAGCGCGTCGGCACCCGCGGACTCGCCGTGGCCCGGCAGGCCGAGGAACGCGTGCGTGACGTCGGCGGCGGAGCGTCCCGCCGCGGCGAGCACGGCCCGCGTCCCGCTGCCGACGACGTCCGCCACCGCGGTGACGCCGACGTCGAGCCACGAGCACGCCGGCCCGCGCCAGCGCGCCAGCACCCGGCCGTCGCCGTCGGCCAGGACGACGGCGGTCTTCGTGCCGCCGCCGTCCAGGCCCAGGAACAGCGTCATGCCCGTCCCCGTGCGGCGTCGACCGCCTCGAGCGGGTGGATGGTGACCCCGCGGACGACGCGGTTCACCGTGCCGTCCGGGAACGGGTTGTCCGGCGTGCAGCCGAGCCGCACCGAGGCGTGCAGTGCGAGCAGCTGGGCGACGGCGACGAAGCCGACCGCGCGCAGTCCGTCGTCGAGCCCCTCGGCCTCGGGGAACACGAGGTCGAGGGCGGTCGCCGTCCCGTGCTCGTCGGCACCGACGACGACGACCTGGTCCGGCCGGTCGGCACGGATCTCGCGGACGATGTCGTCGTCGTACCGGCGGACCCGCGGGTCCGCGGAGCGGAGCACCACGACGACCGTCTCGTCGTCGAGGACCGCCTTCGGTCCGTGCCGGAAGCCGAGCGGGGTGTCGTGGAACGCCGCGATGGTGCCGGCGGTCAGTTCGAGGGTCTTCAGCGCGCACTCCTCGGCGAGTCCGGCGAGGGCGCCGCCGCCGAGGAACACGATGCGTCGGGGCGACCGGTCGAGGATCCGGTCCAGGCCGTCCTCGGCGGCGAGCGCGCGCGCCCCCGTCGCGACGACGCGGTCGAGCACCGCGGCGTCCGACGGCACGAACGCCAGGAGCGCGGCGAGCAGCATGCTCGAGAAGCTCGAGGTCATGGCGAAGCCGGTGTCGTTCGTCTGCGGGGGCATCGTCAGGACGAAGGAGTCCTCGCGGTCCCGGTGACCGACGGCCAGCGCTCCGGTCGGGTCGCAGGTGATGACCAGGTGGTGGGCGCTCGGCGCGATCGCGTCGACGAGCTCGGTGGCGGCGGCGCTCTCCGGGCTGTTGCCCGACCGGGCGAACGAGACGAGCAGGACGGGGACGTCCTCGGCGAGCACGGTGCGCGGGTCGGCGACGATGTCGGTGCTCGACACCGCGTCGAAGCGACGGTGCAGACGCCCCCGCAGCGACTCGGCGACGATCCGGCCGACGAAGGCCGACGTGCCGGCGCCGGTCAGGACGACACGGGTGCGCGGGTCGCGCAGTGCCCGCTCGAGGAAGGCGTCGAGCGGGCCGCGCGCCTGGTCGAGGAGCACGGCGAGGTCGCGCCATGCCCGGGGCTGCTGGTGGATCTCGCCGAGGGTGGCGCTGGACGGGGTGGTGACGTCGGTGGTCACGGGGTTCCTTTCCGGGGTGCAACGGGACGGGGGCGGGCGTCAGCCCTTGAGGCCCGCCGACGCCATCGTCGCGACGAACTGCTTCTGGGCGACCAGGAACAGGAGGATGAGCGGGAGCGTGGCGACCACGTTCCCCGCCATGAGCAACGACCAGTCCGTGCGACGGACGCCCTGGAAGTTGGTCAGGCCGAGCTGGAGCGTGAAGGCGTGGTCGTTGTTGATGGCCACGAGCGGCCAGACCAGGTCGTTCCACGACCCGAGCAGCGTGAAGATCGCGAGCGTCGCCAGGGCGGGACGGGCGAGCGGCAGGACGATCCGGAAGAACACCTGCAGGCGGTTGCAGCCGTCGATCATGCCGGCTTCCTCGAGCTCCGCCGGCAGCGACAGGAAGAACTGGCGCATGAGGAAGATGCCGAACGCGGATGCGAGCCACGGGACGATCGCGGCGCCGAGGTGGTCGACGAGGTGCAGCCGGGCGAACATGACGTACGTCGGGATCATGAGCAGCTGCGACGGGATCATGATCGTCGCGAGGATCGCGAGGAACCCGAAGGTGCGTCCGGGGAACCGCAGCCGCGCGAAGCCGTAGCCCGCGAGCGAGCAGAGCACCAGGTGCGACGCGATGGCCGACGCCGACACGATGACCGTGTTGAGCAGCCAGTGCAGGATGTCCGACTCGGCGAACAGGCGCGAGTAGCCGCCGAGGGTGAACTGCGTCGGGATGAACGACGGCGGGAACTTGTTGATCTCGGACGCCGGCTCGATCGAGGTGAGGAACATCTCGACGAACGGCAGCAGGAAGAGCACCGACACCGGCAGCAGGAGCAGGTGCCACGGGCTGAACGGCCAGCGGCGTCGACGGCGTGTGGTCGTGCTCGGGCGGGCGGCGACGACGGCGTCCCGCCGCAGCGGGGTGTCGAGGACCCGGGTCTCGGTGGACATCAGAGCGAGCTCCTTCCGGCGCGCCGCTGCACGAGCGTGACGACGACGGTGGCGACGAGGGTGACGAAGAACATCCCGTAGGCGATGGCCGAGCCGTACCCGAACTGCAGGTTCTGGAACGCGGTCTTCCACAGGAAGTAGACGATGGTCTGCGTGGCGTCGAGGGGCCCGCCGCGGGTGGTGGCGTAGACGAGGTCGAAGAGCTGGATCGCCTGCAGGGTCTGGTAGATGGCGACGAACGCGGTCACCGGGCCGAGGTGCGGCCAGACCACGCGCCAGAAGGTCTGCCAGGCGTTCGCACCGTCGATCCGGGCGGCCTCGATGACGTCACCGGGGACGTCCTGCAGGGCCGCCAGGTAGATCACCGTGGTGAACGCGGCCTGCCCCCACAGCGACATGATGACGATGACGAGCATCGCCTCGCTGCGGTCCTCCAACCAGCCCTGCTGGGGCAGGTGCAGGACCCGGAGCACGTTGTTCACGATGCCGAACTGCGGGCTGAACAGGTAGGTGGTGAGGATGCCGGTCGCCGCGGCCGAGGCGACGAACGGCACGAAGATCGCGGTGCGGTAGAGCCCGATGAACCGGATCCGGCGGTTGAGCGCGACGGCGAGTGCGAGCCCGAGCAGCAGCGAGGCCGGCACGAACAGCACCGTG
Source organism: Curtobacterium sp. MCLR17_036 (assembly GCF_003234445.2). Classification (NCBI taxonomy): domain Bacteria; kingdom Bacillati; phylum Actinomycetota; class Actinomycetes; order Micrococcales; family Microbacteriaceae; genus Curtobacterium; species Curtobacterium sp. MCLR17_036. The sequence goes on from NZ_CP126269.1 coordinate 2,831,201, forward strand.
TAGAGCACGGTGTGCATCACCGCGGCACGCACGCCGTCGTCGGTGACGAGGTCCGCGTAGTTCTGGCCGCCGATGAACGTCGCCGGGCTGAAGCCGTCCCAGCTCTGGAACGACAGGAGGAGCGCCCAGGCGCCGGGGAACAGGGTGAGCCCGAGGACGATGACGAGCGCCGGGGCGACGAAGCCCCAGCCCGCCAGGCCCTCGCGGACGGCGCCGGCGGAGCGACGACGACGACGTCGGCCGGAGCCGGGCCCGTCCGGCTGCTCCGTGTGCTCGGCGGGGCGGAGTGCGAAGGTGGTCATGGGTGCTCCTAGCCTTGGCGGAGTGCCTTGTCGGCGGCGTCGCTCGCCTGCCGGAGTGCGGTCTTCGGGTCGCCGTCGCCCTGCAGCACGTGCGCGACCGCGTTGCCGAACGCCTCGGAGAGGCCGTTGTAGCCGGGCACGGTCGGACGGGTCTGCTTCGCGTTCGCGGAGTTCTCCTGCATGACGTCGAGGCCGGGGAGCGCCTTCGCCTGCTGCAGGAAGGCCTCACTGGTCGCCTCGCTCGAACGCAGCGGCAGGTTGCCGACGGCGACGTTGAAGCGTTCGTCCTGCTCCTTCGCGGTCAACCACTTCACGAAGTCCGTGGCCCAGTAGGCGCGGTTGACGTCCTTGTTGTCGAACAGCGTCCAGAGGTCGGGGCCGGACACCGTCTGGTGGTCCCCGTCGGTCCCCGGCAGCTGGACGACCCCGTACGAGGTCCCGGCGGTCTGCAGCGCGGACAGCTCCCACGGGCCGGAGGTGATCATGCCGATGCGGTCGCTCTCGAAGAGCTGCGCGAACTTCGTGTCCGTCTGGTCGAGGTAGACGCTCCGGTCCTCGACCGCCATGTCGCGGAGGAACGAGAGCGCGTCCACGCCGGCGGCCGAGTCGAACGCCGCCTGCTTGCCGTCCTCACTGAGGATCGCCCCGCCGTTCTGCCAGAGGTGCGGCCACATCTGCCACGTGGTCTCCTCGCTGCCGGACACCGAGTAGCCGTACCCGAAGGTGTTGCTGTCCTTCTCGGTAAGCTGCTTCGCGGCCTTGCGGAAGTCCTCCCACGTCCAGTCGGCGGTCGGGTACGCGACACCGGCCCGGTCGAACACGGTAGTGTTGTAGAGCAGCGAGATGTTGTCGACGACCGCGGGGAACCCGATCACCTTGCCGCCCGTGGGCTGGGCGGTGTTTCGTGCGGCCTGGGTGAACTCGTCCCAGGCGACGTCCGGCTCCTCGATGGTGTCGCGGAGGTCGAGCGTGCGGTCCGAGCGTTCGAGCTGGCTCGCCCACGACCCGAACGTGTACGAGATGTCCGGTGAGTCGTTGCCGGCGAAGGACGCCGCGAGCTTCTGCAGCAGCTCGTCCGTCGAGGACGCACCCGGCGACATGTCGATCGTCACGTTCGGGTGGTCGTCCTCGTACTCGTCGACGAGCGCCTGCAGGAGCTTCTCGGCCTGGTCGCTCTGTCCCGACCACATGGTCAGGTGCACGGGGGCCGAGGTGTCGAGCGTCGTCGCACCCTGCGTGGCGCAGCCGGCGAGCGCCGAGCCGACGACCGTCAGGACGGCGGCCGCCGCGGTCCAGCGCGCGCGGCGCCGACCGGGGCCGGTCGGGGTGGCGCGGGTTCCTCTTCGTGTCACTGCGGACTCCTTCGTCGTCGCGTGCGTCGGTCGGTCGGCGCCGTCGTCAGACGGCGGCCGGGTCGAGCTGCACCCGGAGCGGCTCCGGCAGCAGGTCGCCGTGGGCGGCCACCAGCTCGTTGCAGAGGTCCCAGATCTGCGCGGGCGTCAGCGTCGACGACGCGTTCGGGTCGACGAGGACGGCCTGGCGGAGCGCGAGCGGGTCGCCGTCGCGTGCGGCCTGGATCGTGAGCTCGTTGACCGAGACGTACGAGCGGTTGAGCGCGGCCGCCGCCGTGGGCAGCGCCCCCATCGGCTGCGGGGCGATCCCCGCGGCGCCGACGGTCGTCGGGACCTCGACGACGCAGCCGTCCGGCAGGTTGTCGATGAGCCCGTGGTTCACGACGTTGGCGTGGATCTCCCGCTCGGTGCCCGTGGCCAGGGAGTGGATCACCTGGGGCGCGTACTCGGCGGCGCCCTGCTCGAGTTCGAGCGGTTCGCCGTTCGCCAGCGCGCGCTCCGCCGCCTGGAACTCGGCGAGGTTCTCCTCCGAGATCCCGACGTACTCGAGCGGCTGCAGGCGGAAGCGGTCGATCTGCTCGGCGGACCGCAGGAACCACGGCAGGTACTCCGACGAGTGCTCGCTCGTCTCGGTGGGGTACGCGCCGATGCGTCGGAAGATCTCCACGCGCACCCGGCGCTGCAGCTCGGGGTCCTGCCGGATCCGCTCGCGCAGGCGGGGGTAGAGGTCCTCGCCGTCGTGCGTCCAGTCGAGGAGCCACGCCTGGTGGTTGACGCCGGCGGCCCGGAACCGGGTGTCGTCGACGTGCAGGCCGAGGAGCTCGGCGAGGTCGTTCGCCGTCCAGTAGACGCTGTGGCAGAGGCCGAGGGTCGTGATCTCGGGGGCGACGACGTTCGCCCACCAGACGTTCATCGCCATCGGGTTCGTGTAGTTCAGCAGGACCGCGCCCGGGGCGACGGCCCGCATGTCCTCGAGCAGGCCGGTCAGGAACGGGAAGGTGCGGAGTGCACGGAACACGCCGCCGACACCGGTGGTGTCGCCGATGGTCTGCTGCAGTCCGTGCCGCGCCGGGATCTCCAGGTCGAGCCGGGTCGCGTCGACGCCGCCGATCTGCACCATGTTGACGACGAAGTCGACGTCGGCGAGTGCGCGGCGGCGGTCGGTCGTCGCGGTCACCTGGACCGGTCGACCGAACCGCTCGCTCACCTGGTGGGCGGTCCCCTCGGCGACGGCGAGCCGCCGTTCGTCCACGTCGTGGAGTCGGAGGTCGAGCGGGGGCAGGTCCTCGAAGCCGAGGAGGTCGGCGAGCAGCTGTCGGGTGAAGACGACGCTGCCGGCACCGATGAACGCAACACGGGTCATGCTCAGGAATCATGGAGTGGAATCGCCGTTCGTCCAACATTCCGAGCGAAACGATCAGAATGACTGACCGCTACGATCGCACTCGTGATCGATGACCGCTCCTCGTCGCCGTCGCCGACGTCCCCCGCCTCCGGGTCGGGCAAGCGGTCGCGGCGCATGCTCGCCGTGCTCGAACTGCTGTCCGAGCAGGGCGCCGTCTCGCTGCAGGACCTCGTCACGTCGCTCGGGGTGTCCGCCGCGACGGCCCGCCGCGACCTCGCCGACCTCGAGCAGCAGGGGCTGCTGACCCGCACGCACGGCGGTGCCCGGATCGCGGTCCCGACGGCCGAGATCCCGGTCCGGCTGCGCGAAGGGCGCTCGCAGGCCGTCAAGCAGCGCATCGGACGGGCGGCGGCAGCGCTGCTGCCGGACGGCCCGTTGGCCGTGGCGATCGGCGGCGGCACCACGGCCGCGACGGTCGCCCGGTCCCTGGTCTTCCGGAACGGCCTGACCATCGTCACGAACTCGCTGACGACCGCCGGCGAGATCGGTGCGCGGCCGAACCTGCGGGTCGTGATGACCGGTGGCACCATCCGACCGCACTCGTTCGAACTCGTCGGGGTCCTGGCCGAGAACGCGTTTGGCGCGATGAACGTCGGGGCCGCCTTTGTCGGGATGGACGGGGTCAGCGCCGCCGGCGGTGCCACCACGCACGACGAGATCGAGGCGAGGACGAACGCCGCGATGCTCCGCAACGCACAGCGCACGATCGTCGTCGCCGACTCGTCGAAGATCGGCCGGACCACGCTCGCGCCGGTCGTCGGCATGCAGGACGTGCACGACCTGGTCACCGACGACGGCGCCGACCGGGCCGAGCTCGGACGCATCGCGGACCTCGGCGTGCGGGTGCACGTCGTCGCGAGCCAGACGTCCGACCCGCGCTGACCGCGCCGCGGGGTCGCGGGGTCGCGGGACCGATCGCGCAGACCGACTGCGCACCTGTCCGTCGGCGCTGGTCGTGGCGTGACCGGCGACGGCATACTGCCGACCGTGCACCACGACGACGCCCCGGCCCAGCAGCTCCCCCGGACCGCACGGACCGTGCGCCTGCTCACGTCCGGTCCGGACGACCCGACCGCGACCCCGGTGGCGGGCGGCTGGCTGCTCGACCCGGGCCCGCTCACCGTCGAGCACGACGGCGAGGCGGTCGAGGTCCACCGGCACGGCTGGACCTCGTGGTCGCCGACCGGGTGGACGCCGATCGGTGACGCACCCCTGCGCATCGCCGGCGACCCCGACCGGACGGTGACCGCCGACGACGCGGCCAACGACACCCCGGACCGGCACGAGGGCAACGGCGCCGTCGCCGTCGCCCTGGCCGACGGCCGGGTCGTGCTGCTCGGTGCCGTCGGACTCGGGCTCCCCCGCGCCGGGGCCGACGGTACGCGCCTGTGGGGCCGCACCGAGGACGCCGGCGGGCAGTGGTTCCTCGCCGTCGGCGACGAGGCTGGCGTGTTCGACGCCTACGCCGCGCAGCTCGCCGCCCACTTCGGCTCGTCGCCCGACGCCGGCTCCGTGTCGACCGTCTGGTGCAGCTGGTACTCGTTCTTCGAGGACATCGACGCCGAGCGGATCGAGCAGTCCGTCGACGCCCTCGGCGACCTGCCGTTCGACGTCGTCCAGGTCGACGACGGCTGGGAGGAGATCGTCGGCGACTGGATGCCGAACGCGGACTTCCCCGACGGCCTCGCACCGATCGCCGAACGGATCGCGGCACGCGGTTCGCGACCCGGCCTGTGGCTCGCGCCGTTCATCTGCCTGCCCGACTCCCGCACGGCGCTCGAGCACCCGGACTGGCTCGTCCAGCGCGAGGACGGCGAGGGCCCGATCGTCGCCGGCCACAACTGGGACACCCACTACTGGGCGCTCGACACGACGCTGCCGGCCGTCCAGGAGCACCTGACCGACGTGTTCCGTGCCGTCGTCGGCTGGGGCTTCCGGTACCTGAAGCTCGACTTCCTGTCCGCAGCGGCCCTGCGGGGCGTCCGCCACCGGGCCGGCGACCGCGAACGGGTCTACCGCGACGCGATCACGCTCGTCCGCCGGGTGGTCGGCGACGACGTGCACCTGCTCGGCTGCGGCGCGCCGATGCTCGCGTCGATCGGTGTGCTCGACGCGATGCGCGCCGGACCCGACACCGCCTCGTTCTGGAAGGACGACGCCACCGTCCCCGACCCGAGCCACGAAGGCGGTCTCAACGGGCTCATCGGCCCGCTGGAGCGCTCCTGGATGCACCCGCTGTACCGGATCGACCCGGACGTCGTGTCCTTCCGCGCCGGCGCCGGGACCCTCGACGCCGACCAGCGCGCCCTGCTCGCCGACCTCGCCCGCGTCTGCGGCTTCCGGTCCACCTCGGATCCGGTGCAGCAGCTCGCGCCCCGGGAACGCGCCGACCTCGCGTCGTTCCTCGGCCACCAGCCGCGGGTGCGCCGGCTCGACCGGTACCGCTTCGCGGTCGACGAGCGCGTCGTCGACTTCCGTCCGGCGGTCGCCGAGGCACGTGTCGGCCGGGAGGCACTGGGTCGCTGACCGCCGTAGGGTGACGGTGTGCAGAGCATCGGTCCGCTCCTCCGCCTCTGGATCCTCGGGTTCGCAGCCCTGGCGGTCTGGCTGCTGGCGACCGCCGACGGTCGCCTCTCGCGGATGCTCATGGGGGTCGGGTGCGCGCTGCTCGCCGTCGCCGCGTCCGTCTGGCAGGTCCTCGCCGACCGAGCCGCCCGCAACCGGCAGCTCGACCAGGCGGTCGCCCGCAAGGACGAGTGGGAGGCGGAGCACGGTGCGTCGGAGGAGTCCGAGCAGTGACGGCCACCGAGCACACCGAGCGGGGCACCGGCTGGACCGCCACGGGCTGGGCGGTGCTGTTCTGGCTGACCGCCGGGTCCGGCGTCGTCGCAGGCTTCCTGACGTGGCTGTTCCTGTACCTCGCGTCCGACGTCGACAACTGCAGCACGGCCGACGACTTCTCGGACCCGCACGAGGGGGCGGTGACGCTCGGGCTGCCGGTCGCCGTCGGGGCACACCTGCTCGGTCTGCTCCTGCTCCTGATGGCGGCCCGGGTCGCCCGGCACGACCGTCGCTCCGCGGTCCGGTTCGCGCTCGTCGCCCTGGTCGCGACCTCGCTGGTCGGTCTGGCGGGCCTCCTCGCGCTGACCGGCGGCGACCTGCTGGTGCCGTACCCGCAGCCGTTCCTGCCGTGACCGTCAGCCGCCGGCGCCGCGTCCGGTGATCCGGCGGTTCGTCGCGGCGATCGCAGCGCGGTCCTCGTCGGACAGCCCGGCGGCACGCAGGACGCGACCGAGCACGTCGCTCTTCATCGCGATGTACTCGTCGATGTCCGACGCCCGTCCGGCCGCACGGCGCTTCACCGCGGCGTACTCGTCGCGCAGCACCGCGTCCGACCGCAGGACGTCGCGGACGGCCAGGTGGTTCCGCAGCGCGAGCGAGCCGGCGGTGGCGACGTACGTGTTGCTCGGCGCGAAGCGCTCGGGGGTCCGGAACGCCTGTCGGCCCGGCACCCCGAGCTCGCCGCGGGGCTCGAACCCGATCGTCGCGAGCGCGGCCACGGCGGCGGGCACGTCGGCGGCGTCCACCACGACGTCGACGTCGACGACCGGCTTCGCCGCCAGGCCCGGCACGGCGGTGCTGCCGACGTGCTCGATGCTCCGGAACGGAGCACCCGCCGTGTCGAGTGCGGCGGCGTACGCGTCCCGCAGCGCCGCGAACCGCTCCGCCCACGACGCCCGGTACGCGACGACCTCGATCACGGCGACCCCGACGGAGCGATGACCTGGAACATCACGTGGTCCCGCCAGACCCCGTCGATCCTGATGTACTCGGGCGCGAAGCCGTACCGCGTGAAGCCCGCCGCGGCCAGTGCCCGCTGCGAGCCGACGTTCTCGGGCAGGGTCTCGGCCTGCACCCGGTGGAGCCGGAGCACGTCGAACGCGTGGTCGACCGCCGCACGGACCGCGCGGGTGGCGTGCCCCTGCCTCGTCCGGTCGGCCCGTACCCAGTACCCGAGCGCGCACGACTGCAGCGCACCCCGGGTGACTCCGCTCAGGGTGATCCGGCCGAGCAGCTCCCCGTCGCCGGACTCGATGACGAACGGCACCGCGGTCCCCGCCCGCCCCGCAGCGAGTGCCTGCACGATCACGTCGTGCTGCCCGCGCTCCGTGTAGTAGGACGGTGAGCGCGCCGGCTCCCAGGGCCGCAGGTGGTCCGCACTCGCCGTGATGACGGACGCCAGGACGGCTGCGTCCTCGACGCGGATCGGGCGCAGCCTGGTGCCCGGATCGGAGGGCGCATGATCTGGGCGGTCGCGGTGGTCCAGCGGCATCTCGGTCGCCTCCGTTCGGGCTGGGTCTGGGCTGATCGTCGGCGGACCGGTCGCGCCGTGGCGCGGCCGCCCGCGGACGGGGCCGGATAGCGTTCTACCATGCACCTCCGTCCACGTCGCAGGTTCGTCACGACCGCCGTCCTGCTGGCGGTGACCGCGTGCGCCCTGACCGGCTGCGCGGGGCTCTTCGACCGCTACCCGAACGCGCAGGGACCGGCCGACCTCGCCGGCACGTGGACGCACGCGTCCAGCCGCCTGACGCTGCACGGGGACGGGACCTTCGAGATGACCGACATGCCCACCTGGGTCACGCGCGGTGACACGAGCGCCCCGGTCGACCCCGGCACCCCCGCGACGGTCAGCTGCACCGGGACCTGGGACCTGCAGGTCGACGTCCAGAACTTCCACCTGTCGTCGCCGACGCCCGACTGTGGTGGGGGCGGGTTCGCGACCGGCAGGCAGGGCGAGATGACGATCGCCTTCGGCATCGACGGTGGTTCCGGTGACCCGCGGTGCTGGGAACTCGTCCGCGTCGGGTCGGACCTCGAGCCGCGCGGTCGCGAGGGGTGCCGACAGTACCACTGAGGCGGCTCGCCCTCGGTCTAGGATGCCATCGACATGGCCATCACCGACGGCTCGAACGCACACACGGACCCCGCCGTCCGTCGTGAAGCCTCCGGCCACGACGTGGACCAGGCGACGGCCTTCTACGAGCACCTCCACAACGCACGCCGCGTGTCGCTCACCGCGTCCGGCAGGCCGTTCGCGTACCGGGTCCGGGCGGTCGGCGACCCGTCGATGACGCTCCGCAGTTCGACGCTCACGGCGGACCGGTGGGGGCGCATCGAGCCCGAGGGCCGCTACCTGCTGACCTGGGCCCAGCACGGCACGGCAGCCATCGACGCCGGGACCGACCACGAACAGGTCCTGCGCCCGGGCACCGCCGCGATGTACCCGACCGGCCGCGCCCTGACCCTCGAGGCCCCCGCGGACACGGTCCTGCACGCCGTCGACTTCGATGCGACCTACCTCCGGGACCTCGACGCGAGTCGCCGGAACGCCGAGCCCCGCGCACTGCGCTTCAAGCGGCACCCGGACGCCGAACCGCTCGCCGTGCTCCAACGCCGGCTCGCCGCCGCAGCACCCGAACTGCTCGACCCGACACTGCTCCCCCTGCGGCGACGCTTGTTGACGCAGAGCATCGGCCGACTCGTCCTCGACGCGTTCGCCGAGACGGACGAGGGACTCTTCGGGGAGTACCACGGCAACGTGGGTCGCGCCCTGCAGTTCATCGCGGACCGCAACGGCGACCCCATCACCTCGCACGACGTCGCGGCTGCCGCGGGACTGAGCCTGCGCGGGCTGCAGGAGGCGCTCAACCGTGCGGACCTCGCCGCACCGACGGTCCTCATCCGGCAGGCACGGCTCCGCGGCATCCGGAGCGAACTGCAGCAGGCGGACCCCACCCGCGTCACCGTCGCCGAGGTCGCCCTGCGCTGGGGCTTCCGACACCTCGGCCGGTTCGCCGGGTACTACCTGCGGGAGTTCGGCGAGAACCCGAGCACCACGCTCCGCACATGAGGCCCGGAGCAGGCAGAGTCACGCTCGGCCCTGACGGCCACGGCGCGACCCGGCGATGGCGGAGGGTGTGGGATTCGAACCCACGAGACATCTCTGCCCACCTGTTTTCAAGACAGGCTCCATCGGCCGCTCGGACAACCCTCCAGTGACGCGACCACGTGGCGAGACGTGACCGCGTCCCGGGAAGTCTACCCGGGCCTCCCGTCCGGCTGCGCGTCAGCGCCTTCGCGGATCAGCGCGGCAGGGAGTCGAGCGCCGCTGCCAGGCCGTCGTCGGTCACGCCGCCGGTGAGCTCGTTGCCCGCGTCGGCGACGTCGTCGGGCGCCTGGCCCATGACGACGCCGCGACCGGAGGTCGAGGCCCACCGCAGCATGTCGATGTCGTTGCGTCCGTCACCCGCGGCGAAGACGCGGGACCGCGGGATGTCGAGCCACTCGCGCACGCGCTCCATCGCGGTGGCCTTCGTGACGCCCTCGGGGGCGATGTCGAGCCACGACGTCCAGCCGACCGAGTACGAGACCTTGTGCAGGCCCATCTGCTCGACGACCTGCAGGAAGTCCTCGGTGTCGTGCCCGGGCGAGATGACGACGACGCGTGTGGCCTCCACCCCGAGCAGCCGTTCGAAGGGCACGTGCTCGCCGGCGACCGTCATGGTGTCGTCGGGGAAGTTGCCCGAGAGCAGGAAGTGCCCGGTCTCGTCCTCGACGCCGAACGCGGCGTTCTCGAGCGCGCCGTGGATGGTCCGCAGGACCTCGGAGGGGTCGAACCGCTCGACGTGGACGCGCTCGTAGGACCCGTCGGGCCGGCGCGCCAGGGTCAGCGCCCCGTTCGCGCACACCAGGTACTTCGGTCGGATGCCGAGCGTGTCGAGCAGGGGCACGGTCATGCCCTCGCTGCGCCCGGTGGAGAGCATCACCTCGTGGCCGGCGGCCTCTGCGTCGCGGAGTGCGGCGACCACGGCCTCGGTGACGACGCCGTCCTCGCGCATGGTGGTGCCGTCGACGTCGAGCGCGACCAGCCAGCGCTTCGTGCGGGCGGGCGCAGCGCCACCCGCGTCCTGCGAGGTGCCGTCGACGAACCGTCCGTGGGTGCTCATCGGGGCTCGATCACCTCGACGCCGCCCAGGTAGGGGCGCAGGACCTCCGGCACGACGACGGAGCCGTCGGCCTGCTGGTGGGTCTCGAGGATCGCGACGATCCACCGGGTGGTGGCGAGCGTGCCGTTCAGCGTCGCGACGGGGGCGGTCTTGCCGCTCTCCGTGCGGTAGCGGATGTCGAGGCGGCGGGCCTGGAACGTCGTGCAGTTGGACGTCGAGGTGAGCTCGCGGAAGGTGCCCTGCGTCGGCACCCAGGCCTCGATGTCGTACTTCTTCGCGGCGCTCGTGCCGAGGTCGCCCGCGGCCACGTCGATGACGCGGTAGTGCAGCCCGAGGTCCTGGAGCATCTGCTCCTGGTGGGCGACGAGCTTCTCGTGCTCGGCCTCGGCCTGGTCCGGGTGGACGTAGGCGAACATCTCGAGCTTGTTGAACTGGTGGACGCGCAGGATGCCACGGTTGTCCTTGCCCGCGGACCCTGCCTCGCGGCGGTAGCAGGTCGACCAGCCGGCGTAGCGGTGGGCGTCGGTCGACTCGTCGAAGGACAGGATCTCGTCGGCGTGGAAGCCGGCGAGGGCGACCTCGCTCGTGCCGGTCAGGTAGAGGTCGTCCGCCTCGAGGCGGTAGACCTCGGCGGCGTGCTCGCCGAGGAAGCCGGTGCCGGCCATCGTCTCGGGGCGCACGAGCGTCGGGGTGATGAGCGGTTCGAACCCGGCCGCGACCGCACGGTCGAGACCGAGCGACATGAGCGCGATCTCGAGCCGGGCGCCCATGCCGCGCAGGAAGTAGAAGCGCGAGCCGGAGACCTTCACGCCGCGCGGGATGTCGATGATGCCGAGGTGCTCGCCGAGGTCGGCGTGGTCCTTCGGCTCGAAGTCGAACTCGGGCTTCGTGCCGACGGTGCGCAGCGTGACGAAGTCGTCCTCGCCGCCGGCCGGGACCCCGGGCAGGACGACGTTCGGGATGCCGCGGACGACCGAGTCGAAGGCCGCCTCGGCCTCGGTGACGGTGGCCTGTGCCTGCTTCACCCGACCGGCGAGGGCCTGGGCCTGCTGCACGAGCGCGGCCTTCTCGTCCTTCGGGGCCTTCGCGACGGTCTTGCCGAAGGCGTTCTGCTCGGCGCGGAGCGACTCGAACGAGGTGATCGCGCTGCGACGTGCGGAGTCGGCGGCGACGGCCTCGTCCACGACGGTCTCGGAGGCACCACGTGCCTGCTGTGAAGCCTTGATGACGTCCGGGTTGTCGCGGAGCAGCTGTGGGTCGATCACCGCACCATCCTAGACAGGGCTGGCCGCACGCGACCCTTCTCCGCCCGGGGCGGACGGCACGCAGCGCGGATCGGTAGCGTGGACGTATGTCGACCCCTTCGGAGACCGCGCCCGCGGATCAGGACGCCCTCCCCACCGAGCAGCGGACGGCCGCGGTGGTCTACAACCCGGTCAAGGTCCACCTGCCGACCCTCAAGCGCACGGTCCAGGAACACCAGGAACAGGCCGGTTGGGCCGAGACCCTGTGGTTCGAGACGTCGGAGGAGGACCCGGGCGGCGGCATGGCCCGCGCCGCGGTCGAGGCCGGTGCCGACGTCATCGCGGCGGCGGGTGGTGACGGCACGGTCCGTGCGGTCGCCGAGGTCGTGCACGAGTCCGGCTCGACCCTCGCCCTGCTGCCGAGCGGCACCGGCAACCTGCTCGCGCGCAACATGAAGCTGCCGCTCGACGACCTGACCGCCAGCGTCCGGTCGATCTTCCACGGCGACGACCGCAAGATCGACTTCGGGATGCTCCGGATCGAGCGGCCCGGCGGCGAGCGCGAGCGCTACGGCTTCCTGGTGATGGCGGGTCTGGGCCTCGACGCTCGGATGCTCGTGAACACCCGCCCCGAACTGAAGAAGAAGGTCGGCTGGCTCGCCTACGTCGACTCGCTGTTCCGCTCCGTGCGCGACGCAGACGCCTTCGAGTTCCGCTACCAGCTGGACGACGACGGCAACCGTTCGCTCCGTGCGCACTCCCTGATCGTCGGCAACTGCGGCATGCTGCAGGCCGGTGCGATCCTGCTGCCGGACGCCGAGATCGACGACGGGGTCTTCGACATCGCGGTGATGCGACCCCGCGGCTTCTTCGGCTGGGTCCGGATCGGCGCCCGGGTGTTCTACGAGAACGGGATCCTGCGGGCGTTCCGCCGCTCGAAGCTCAGCAACACCGTCGTCGGGCAGCGGATCGTGTCGAAGTCACGCGAGGAACGGCCGCTGCGCTACCTGCGCGGGCAGGAGTTCACCGCCCGGCTCGAGCGGCCCGACGAGTTCGAGATCGACGGCGACCCCGTGGGCGAGGTCATCGCCTTCCGCTCGCGCATCGACCCGATGGGGCTCTCCGTGCGCGTGCCGGACCCGGCGGACGACCGCCACGGCTCGCGTCAGGTGCCCTGAGCCGGCGGCGTCAGTCCGCGTCGGGCTCCCCGGGAACGGACTGACCCGGCGGCGTCAGTCCGCGTCGGGCTCGCCCGACACGATCCCGCGCAGCCAGTCCCGCGCCTCGACGAACGCGGCGTCCGAGTAGCGGGCCGGCACCTCGGGTCGTTCGCCGTCGGCGCGGGGGTACGACCCGAGGAACGTCACCCGGGGGCTGAAACGGCGCAGGCCGAGCAGTGCGTCGGCCACGCGTTCGTCACGGACGTGGCCGTCCAGGTCGATGTTGAAGCGGTAGCGGCCGAGTTCGTCGCCGATCGGCCGTGACGACAGCAGGCCCATGTTGATGCCCCGCGTCGCGAACTGTTCGAGCATGTCGACCAGGGCGCCGGGGTGGTCGGCGGGCAGCTCGACGATGACGCTCGTCTTGTCGGCGCCGGTCGGCTCCGGCAGGGCGAGGGTCTTCGACACGAGCACGAAGCGGGTGACGGCCGACGCGTTGTCGCCGATCGACGACGCGAGCACGACGACGTCGTGGTGCTCGGTGATGCCGGGTGGGGCGACCGCGGCGTCCGCCGTCGGCTGCGCGTCGAGGAGCGCGGTCGCGGCGGCGACGTTCGACGACGCCGGGATGTGGCCGTGGCCGGGCAGGTTCGCCTCGAGCCAGTGGTGGGTCTGCGCGTAGGCCACCGGGTGGGCGTTGACGGTGCGGACGTCGGCGAGCGTGGTGCCGGGTCGGGCGACGAGGACGAAGTCGACGGGGACCAGGTACTCCCCCGTGATCCGCACGCCGGGGATGCGGGCCAGGGCGTCCTGGGTGGCGCTCACCCCGCCGTCGACGCTGTTCTCGATCGCGATGACCGCGCCGACCGAGCGGCCGGTCACGACGTCGTCGAGGGCCTCGCCGACGTTGTTGACGCTGCGCCAGGGCTTGCCGGCCGCCGCCTCGACGAGCTTGAGGGCCGCCTCGGTGAAGGTGCCGGCCGGTCCGAGGTAGGAGTACGTGTCGGACGGCGCGGCGGGGTCGGTCATGCCGCGAGCCTATTGCAACGGCACCACCCGACCGGCAGCACGGCACCGCCCGACCGGCGGCGCGGCACCACCCGGCCGGCCGGCCGGCCGGCGAGACGGCACCACCCGCCCGGCCGCACGGCACCACCGGCCGGCCGCACGGCACCACCGGCCGGCCGCGCGGCACCACCGGCCGGCCGCGCGGCACCACCTGGCCGGCGGCACGCACCACCCGCCGAGCGGCACGCACCACCCGCCCAACGGCACGCCACCAGACGGCCGGCAGCGCAGCGCACCCGGCAGCGCGGCCCGGGCGGCAACACCGGCAAGGCGCTCAGTCGCTCGCGGCGCCCGTCAGCCGTTCCTCGCAGATCGCGGTGTCGTCCTCGCCACGCGGGTAGGTCAGGGCGGCGAACCGTCCCTCGGGGTCGAGCCGCGAGAGCAGCGCGACCGCGATGCCGTCGAGCTGCGCGACCTGTTCGTCGGTCAGCGCGTCGATCACCACGCGGCGGGCGGTCCGGACGTGGTCCGGGGCCGCGCGGACGATGGCGGCGTACCCGTCGTCGGTCAGCCGCACGTCGGTGGCCCGGCGGTCCGAGGTGGACGGGCAGCGTGCGACGAGCCCGCGCTTCTCGAGCCGGGACACCACGTGGGACAGCCGCGGCAGCGAGGCGTTCGTGGCCGAGGCCAGCGCGGACATCCGCAGCGTGCGGGTGTCCGTCTCCGAGAGCATCGCGATGACCATGTAGTCGAAGTGCGTCAGGTCGGCGTCGCGCTGCAGCTGCTGGTCGAGCGTCGCCGGCAGGAGCTCCATGACGGCCACGAGCTTCATCCACGCGCGCAGCTGCTCGCGGGTGAGCCACGGGGTCTCGTCGGTCATGGGTGCATCCTACCGAAAGGTTGTCGCTTCAACCAGAGGTCCGTGCGACCGTCCCCCGCCGGGCCCGGACCACCCCGACGACGAGCACCGCCACGACCACCAGGAGCAGCGCTCCCTCGACCAGCAGCAGCCGCGTGCCGTAGTCGAACGGCAGCACCGTGGGGTTCTTCTGCCCGTGCCGCTGCGCCGCGATCTCCGGCAGCACCACGAGCGCGAGCACGCTGCCGGCCACGATGGCCGCCTGCACGACGACGAGCACCCAGGCGCGGAGCGACCGACCGGCCCGGCGCAACAGCAGCCCGGCCACGACGACGAACGGCGACAGGATCGCGTCGTGCAGGATGACGGCCCCGAGCAGCCAGGTCGCCAGGCCGCCGATGCGCTGCGGGGAGACGGACGTGACGAGCACGTACCCGCCGAAGGCCATCACGAGCACGCCGACGACGACGAGCACGGTCCGCGCGGCCCTCATCGCAGCACCTCGATCTTCTCGATCCACTTGGTCTGCAGCACGCCGGGCCGTCCGGGAGCGATGATCCGCGCCGGGAACCCGTGGTCCAGGTCGAGCGTCGCCCCGTTCAGCTCGAGGGCGACCAGGGTGGTCGGGTCCTCGGCGTACTCCGGCCCCATGTCCATGATCCGGTACCCGCCGTGGCGTTCCAGGCTCGTCACCCGCACGTGCGACCCGGGCTCCGCCTGCACGGCGCGGAGCAGGTCGCGCATCCGCACGCCCTTCCAACTCGCCATCTGGCTCCACCCCTCCACGCACGAGATCGGCAGGTCGGCCTGCGCCGTGCCGAGCGCGACGAGCTCGGCCCGCACGAAGGTCTGGGTCACGTCCCGTCCGACGACGGTGAGCGTCCAGTCGGCGGCCGTCGCGGTCGCAAGCACCCCCGCTGCACGCGCCGTGCGGTTCACCGGCAGGCCGTTCGCGCCGAGTCCCCGCCCGCGGGCGCCGAACACGTTGAACGGCTCGGCGAGCTTCGACGACTGCCCCGCCGTCAGGGCGACGACGCCGACGGCCGCGGCCGTCACGCCGGCGAAGAACCCGCGACGCGCGATCCGCTCACGTCGGCCCTGTGCGACCTCCGGCACCGGCCGGGAGGCCCGGCTCGCCTCCGCCGTGTCGGCCTCCGGCCCGTCGGTGGTCGGTTCCTCGGACCCCACGCGGGCCTCCGGGACCGCGTGCCGCCCGGTGGGACGGGAGCCGCCGCCGGCGGCTGCGGCGTCGGTGCCGTCGATCCACCGGAACAGCCGTCCGGTCAGGCCGCGTGCGGTGGGACCGGCCGTCGGCGCGGCCGGAGCCGGCGCGGCGGACTGCACCCGGGCCTCCTGAGCGGGAGGGAGCAGCTCACTGCCGGACGCGGGGTCCGCGATGAACCGGCCGTGCTCGTCGTAGGAGTCGCGCTTCCGCCAGTACCGGGCGATGACCGGCAGCTTCGCGGCCACGTGGACGACGAGCGACCCGATGATCACGTAGGCCATCGCGTTGTGCACCTGGCGGAACGGGAACGGCCACGGGTACCACTGGTAGGTGTTCAGCAGGCCGGTCCCGACCTGCAGGATCGACGCCGACACGAGCACGGCGATCGACACGCGCTCGAGCAGGTGCAGCACCCCGCGCACCGGTGGGACCTGCACCAGGGCGGGCATCACCGTGTTGAGCTTCGCCAGCAGCAGCGGGATGATCGCGATGCCGGTCGTGATGTGCAGACCCTGGGTGAACTGGTAGAGCTGCGTCGGACGGGTCGGGAACCGCATCCAGCCGAGCGGCTCCTGCAGCAGGTGGCTGTAGATGCCGGTGCCGAAGCAGACGAGGAACGCGATGCCGAGCAGGCGGCCGAGCACCACCGCGGAACGCGCGTTCCGGTTCGGCGAGGCCAACGCGGCGCGTGCGTCGAACAGGGCACGGCCGACGACGGATACCCTCGACGGACCATGAGCGACCGACAGCGTGCCGTCCGACCGCCCCTCGCCCTCCGGCCGGCCGACCTCGTCGCCACCGTCGTGGCCGTCGTCGCGGTGGTCGCCCTGGCGGGCGCGATCGCCTACGGCATCACGCATCTGGGGTTCCTCCGGGCTGGCCATCGTTCCTCATTCGTAGCGTGGACGCTGATCGCTTGGACGGTGTTCGTGGTCGCCGTGCTCGCACTGCGGTTCGTGCCGGCCCGGTGGACGACCGCCGTGGTCGTCCTCGGAGCCGTGGTGGTCGGCGTCGCAGCACTCGCCGGCCCGCCGAACACGAGCACCGACTCGGCGCGCTACGCCTGGGACGGCATCGTGCAGAAGGCCGGTGTCTCACCGTACGCCCACACGCCCCAGTCGACCGCGCTGACCGGCCTGCGACCCGACTGGCTCTTCCCGGACAAGGTCGACGGCACGTGCGAACCACTGAAGCCGCGCTACCGCGGACTCGGCGACGGCGCCGACGGCCACTGCGTCGCGATCAACCGGCCGGACGTGACGACGATCTACCCGCCGATGGCGCAGCTGTGGTTCGCCGGGGTCCGCGCGTTCGTGCCGGCCACCGCGCAGTACATGCCCTTCCAGGTCGCCGGGCTGCTGCTCTCGCTCGGTGTGACCCTCGGCCTGCTCGCGGTGCTCCGCCGCACCGGCCGACCGACGTGGTGGGCCGCGCTCTGGGCCTGGTCGCCCCTCGTCGCCGCCGAGGCCGTCACGAACTCGCACGTCGACGCCCTCGGCGCGGCGCTCGCGACGGCAGGCGCCGTGCTCGTCGTGTTCGGCCGGCCGATCTGGGGCGGGATCACCCTGGGCGCGGCGACCGCGACGAAGCTCATCCCCGCGCTCGTCTACCCACCGCTGCTCGGCCGGTGGCGGCACTGGTGGGCGATCCCGGTCGGCATCGCCGTGTTCGGGTTGCTCTACGTCCCCTACGTCATCTCGACCGGGCCCGCCGTGCTCGGCTACCTGCCGGGTTACCTGAGCGAGGAGGGCTACGAGGACGGGTCGCGGTTCGCCCTCGTCTCGCTCGTGTTCCACGGCGACGCCGCCACCGTCGTCGTCGGGTTGCTGGTGCTCGCCGCCGCGTTCGTCGCGTGGCGGCTGTCCGACCCGTCCCGGCCGTGGTCCGGCGAGGTCCTGCTCATCGGCGTCACCTTCCTCGCCGTCACTCCCCGGTACCCCTGGTACGCCCTGCTGCTCATCCCCTTCGTCGTGCTGTCCGGCCGGTGGGAGTGGTCGGCGGTGGCCCTGGCGATCGCGCTGCGCGGCGTGTGGCCGTCGACCGACGCCTACCGGTGGTGGCTGCTCGCCGCCGTCGCCGTCGTGCTCGCCGTCACGCTCGTCCGCACGAGCCGAACGGACTGGCAGCGCTGGTGGGCGCGGTTGACGTTCCGGTCGCCGGAGCACGTACGCTGACGCTCATGGCTCCTGCGCGACTGCTCGGCTCGTCCGGGCTCGTGGACCGCTTCGGACGGCGTGCGATCGACCTGCGGGTCTCGCTGACCGAGCGCTGCAACCTGCGCTGCACGTACTGCATGCCCGCCGCCGGGCTGCCCTTCGCCCCCGACGACGCCCTGATGACCGCCGCCGAGATCGAGCGGCTCGTCCGGATTGGCTCGTCGCGCTTCGGTGTCCGCAAGGTCCGGTTCACCGGGGGCGAGCCGATGCTCCGGCACGACCTGGTCGACGTCATCGCCCGGTGCGCCGCGCTGCCCGACGCCCCGGAGCTGTCCCTCACCACGAACGCGATCGGCCTCGCCCACCGGGCCGCGGCCCTGTACGCCGCCGGGCTCCGCCGGGTGAACGTGTCGCTCGACACCGTCGACCCCGACACCTTCACGACCGTGACCCGCCGCCCCTTCCTCGACAAGGTCATCGCCGGGCTGTCGGCCGCCCACGATGCCGGGCTCGACATCAAGGTGAACGCGGTGCTGCTCCGCGGGGTCAACGACGACGCCGCCCCCGAGCTGCTCCGCTGGTGCCTGGACCGCGGCTACGAACTCCGCTTCATCGAGCAGATGCCGCTCGACCCCGACCATGCCTGGGACCGCACCGAGATGATCACCGCGGACGAGATCCGCGCGCTGCTCGCCACGTCGTTCGTGCTCACCCCCGACGAGGCGCCCCGCGACGGCGCCCCCGCCGAGCGCTACCGGGTGCAGGACGCCGGCACCGGCGCACCGCTCGGCACCGTCGGCATCATCGCGAGCATCACCGAGTCCTTCTGCGCCGACTGCACCCGCACCCGCCTGACGGCCGACGGCCACGTGCGGAGCTGCCTGTTCTCCGACGAGGAGACCGACGTCCTCGGCCCGATGCGCTCCGGCGCCCCGGACGACGAGGTCGCCGAGCTCTGGCAGCGGGCGATGTGGGCGAAGCCGCGCGACCACGGCGACGACACCGACGACCTCGTGCACCCGACCCGCGGCATGAGCGCGATCGGCGGCTGAGACGTGACCACCATCCGGTTCTTCGCCGCCGCCCGGGCCGCCGTGGGGATGGATTCGGCCGAGGCTCCTGCGGTGACGGGCTCGGCAGCGGCGTCGGCGTCGGCGTCGGCGTCGGCGTCGGCGTCGGCGTCGGCGTCGGCGTCGGCGACGACGCTCGGCGAGGCGCTCGACGCGGTCGAGGCCGCCGACCCGGAGCGCTGGGCAGCGCTGCAGGAGCGGTGCTCGTACCTGGTCGACGGCGTCACCACCCGCGACCGTGCGACCTCGCTGCAGGGCGTCGCGCTCGTGGACGTCATGCCCCCGTTCGCCGGGGGGTGAGGGGCGGGGCTTGTCGCGCCGTCCCGCGCGGTCCTTCCCCTCGCTCCCGGTGTGGGAAGCAGTTCCGCGCGTGGTCGGCAGGAACGAAGTACGTCTTCCCACACGCAGGACGCCTGGCGGTGCTGCGGTGGAGCTCCGTCGTCGCTGTGCGGGCGGACGGGGACGAGACCTGGTCGGGGCCGGGGCTCGGGGCTCGGGGCTCGGGGCTCGGGGCTCGGGGCTCGGGGCTCGGGTGGGCCGTCCGGCGCGGGTTGCTGACGGTTCTGGTTCGTGGAATCCGGTCTCCGGAAACCAGGACCGTCACGGAGCCCTGGCGGTCCCGAAGTGCGCCGCTCGTGGGATGTGGATGGTTCCGAGCGAAGGGGGTCGGAACGGAACGGCCCTCCCGCGGAACGTCCGACGCGCCGAGCAGCGCGCGCCGCGGTACCCGACGCTTCAACCCATCGCGCCTGGAATGGGAAGCAGTTTCGCGCGTCGTCGGCAGGAAAGAACTCCCTCCTAGGCGCGAACCTGCTCACCACGCGCGGAACGACCTCCCACGCGCGGAACGACCTCCCACGCGCGAAACAGCACCCAGCCCCCGCACCCGCGGAGCAGCCCGCCGCCGATGACCCCCGCGCGCTTCAACCCATCGCGCCTGGAATGGGAAGCAGTTCCGCGCGTCGTCGGCAGGAAAGAACTCCCTCCTACGCGCGAACCTGCTCACCACGCGCGGAACGACCCCCTACGCGCGAAACAGCCCCCAGCCCCAGCCCCACCGCCCCCTACGGCGACACCGACAGCACGATGAACGCCGCGAAGATCACCAGGTGCACGCCGCCCTGCAGGCGGGTCGCGCGGCCGGGGAGCACGGTGAGCACCGCGGCGATGATCGTCAGCGCCAGGAGCACGATCTGCGACGAGCCGAGGCCGAGCAGCAGCGTCCCCGGCATGAACAGCGAGGCGACCGCGATCGAGGGGATCGTCAGACCGATCGAGGCCATCGCGGACCCCATCGCCAGGTTCAGGCTCGTCTGGATCCGGTTGCGGGCGGCGGCCTTCGACGCGGCGATGCCCTCGGGCAGCAGGATGAGCAGCGCGATCACGACGCCGACGAACGACGGCGGGAACCCGACCGCGGCGACGCCGGCCTCGATCGCGGGCGACTCCACCTTGGCGAGCCCGACCACGGCGACGAGCGCGACGACGAGCAGCCCGAGCGACACCAGGGTGGCCCGACCCGTGGGTCGTGCGGCATGGGCGTCCTCGGACTCCTCCAGGACCCCGCCGGCACGGTTCACCGGCAGGAAGAAGTCCCGGTGGGCCACCGTCTGCGTCACGACGAACAGCCCGTAGAGCACGAGCGACGCCACGGCCACGAAGACCAGCTGCGTGCCGGTGAACGACGCGTCGTCGGTGCCGGTGGTGAACGTCGGCAGCACGAGGGTCAGCACGGCCAGCGCGGCGACGGTCATGGTCGCGGCGCTCGCGCCCTCCTGGTTGAACCGGACGGTGTTGTGCCGCAGGGTCCCGATCAGGATCGCGAGCCCGACCAGGCCGTTCATCGTGATCATCACCGCCGAGAACACCGTGTCCCGCGCGAGCGTCTCGGCCTGCGCCCCGCCGGAGCTCGACAGCGAGATGATGAGCGCGACCTCGATGACGGTCACCGCGACGGCGAGCACGAGCGAGCCGAACGGCTCCCCGACCCGGTGGGCGACGACCTCGGCGTGGTGCACGGCCGCCAGGATCGTGGCCGCCAGGACGACGGCCACGACGACGACCACCGCGGTGCCGAGCCCGTAGCGCCCGTACGAGAACGCGAGCACGACGGCGGCGAGCAGCGGGGTGGCCACGGGCCACACCCTGGGGAACCAGGAGGTCATCGGACCATTGTCTCAACGGCCCGGCGGGTACACGGTCAGTTCGGCGGCGGGCACCTCGAGGCGGACCGGGTCGCCGACGCGCAGTCCGAGCGCCGAGACCCGCGCCAGGGTCAGGTCGGCGAGCAGGTCGCCGGCCCGCACCCGCACCAGGCCGTCGCGCGGTTCGAGCGCCGTCACGGTACGCACCGCTCCGGCGCCGTCCCGCGTCAGGACGGCGGCCGTCGGGTGGTACGCGGCCAGGGCGGGCCGGCCGGGAGGCACGGCGTGCGTCGCCGACGCCAGCTCGCCACCGCCGTCGGGTGCGATCCCACCCCCGGTGGCGATCCCGCGCACGAGCGCGAGCCCGGAGAACGCCGCCGCGAACGCGCTCGTCGGCCGGCCGAGGACGGCGGTCGGGTCGCCCTGTTCCACGACCCGACCGTGCTCGAGCACGACGACGCGGTCGGCCAGGGCGACGACCTCGACGGGGTCGTGCGTCACGAGCACGCTCGACCGACCGGCGACGGCGGTCCGGACGGCCGACCGGACCTCGTCGCGCGCGGCGACGTCGAGGGCGGAGGTCGGTTCGTCGAGCAGCAGCACGGCCGGGTCGGTGGCGAGGGCCCGCGCGACGGCGACCCGCTGCGCCTGCCCGCCGGACAGCGTGCCCGGTGCCCGGTCGCCCAGTGCCTCGGCGCCGACCGCGGCGAGGGCCCGTCGTGCTCGGTCGTCGGCGGCGGCCCGACCGGCACCGGTGGCGCGAGGTCCGAAGGCGACGTTCCGGAGCACGTCGAGGAACGGGAACAGGTCCGGCCGCTGGGCGACGAGGCCGACCCGGCGGCGGTGCGGCGGCACGGTGCGGCGGCCGTCGGACACCCGGGCGCCGCCGAGCTCGACGTGGCCGTCGTCGATCGGCAGCAGTCCGGCCAGGGCCTCGACGACGGTCGACTTGCCCGAGCCGTTCGGCCCGATCACCGCGACGCACTCGTCCGCGCCGACCTCGAGCGTGACGTCGACGTCGCGCCGCCGGACCACCACCCGCGCCCGCAGCCCGGTCACGCCGCCACCGCCCGGGTGCGGAGCGACGACGCGCCGATGACCACGACGGCGACCACGACGAGCACGATCGCCAGGGCCACGGCGGTGTCCGGGCCGACCTCGCGCTGCAGGTAGATCTCCAGGGGCAGGGTCCTCGTGACGCCCTGCAGGCTGCCGGCGAAGGTCAGGGTCGCGCCGAACTCGCCGAGTGCGCGGGCGAAGCAGAGCACCAGTCCGGACAGGATGCCGGGCAGCACCCGCGGCGTCGTGACCGTCAGGAGCACCCGGGTCGGTCCGGCGCCGAGGGTCGCGGCGACCCGCTCGTACCGGTCGCCCTCGACCCGCAGGGCACCCTCGACCGAGGACACCAGGAACGGCATCGCGACGAAGGTCTGCGCGATGACGACGGCCGTGGTGGTGAACGCGATGTGCAGCCCGTGGTCGTCGAGGAACGCCCCGAGCACCCCGAGCCGCCCGAACGCCGCCAGGAGCGCGAGCCCCCCGACCACGGGCGGCAGCACGAGGGGCAGCAGGACGACCGCACGGGCGACGCCCACCCACCGCGAGCGGGACCGTGCGAAGAGCACGGCGAGCGGGTAGCCGAGCACGAACGCGACCCCGGTGGCGGCGAACGCGGTGCCGAGGCTCAGGCCGAGCGCGGTGCGCGACGCCGGAGCCGTCACGAGCGCCGGGAACGCGGCCCAGTCGACCCGTCCGGCCATCGCGAGCACGGGCACGACGACGAACAGGCCGCCGAGCACCGCGGGCAGCGGCAGCCACCACGCGATCGGCGGCCGTCCGTCAGCCCGCGAGGCCACGGCTCACGGCTTCCCGAAGCCGGCGGCGGTGAGCACCTGCTGGCCGGCCGCGGAGCGGACGTACTCGGCGAACGCCTGCGCGAGCTCCGGGTCCTCGGACTCGCGGAGCACGCCGATCGGGTACGTGTTGACGGCCTCGCTCGACTCGTCGAACGGCACGCCGTCCACCTTCCCGCCGGCGCCCTGCACGTCGGTGACGTAGACGAGTCCGGCGTCGGCCTGCCCGGACTCGACCTTGCCGAGCACGTCGGTGACGGACTGCTCCTCGCTGACGGGGTGCAGGTCGACGCCCGCGGCGGACTCCACCTTCGCCGTCGCGGCACCGCACGGCACCGGGGCAGCGCAGGTGACGAGCTGCACGTCGGAGCCGGTCAGGTCGTCGAGGCTCGTGATGCCCTCCGGGTTGCCCGGGGCCACCGCGATCTCGAGCGTGTTCGTGGCGAAGTCGCGCGGCCAGCCGCTCGCCAGGTCGGTCGCCGACAGCTTCGCCATGTTCGCCTCGTCCGCGGCGGCGAACACGTCGGCCGGGGCGCCGTTCTCGATCTGGGTGACGAGGTCGCTCGACCCGGCGAACGAGAACTCGACGGACGCACCGGGGTGCGCGGTCTCGAACTGCTCGCCGAGCGTGGTGAAGGTCTGCTGGAGCGACGCCGCCGCGAAGACGGTGATCGACCCGGACACGTCCGGCTCGGGGTCCGACGAACCGGACTGCGACGACGAGCCGACCGGCGCGTCCGTGCCGGAGCAGGCGGTCAGTGCGAGGGCGGCGACCGCGACGAGTGCGGCCACCACGGAACGACGAACGGTCATCGGGGGTCCTCCTGGGCGGTGGGTGCCTCGACGGCGACCATCGTGGCCTTGACGGACGCCACGGCGACGGACCCGACCTCGAGCCCGAGGTCGCGCACCGCCTCGGCGCTCATGAGCGAGACGACGCGGTGCGGACCGCACTGCAGCTCGACCTGCGCCATCACCGTGTCGACGACCAGGTCGGTGACGATACCGACGAAGCGGTTGCGCGCCGAGCTCCGCACACCGGTGGCCGGGTCGGCGAGCTCGGTGCTCCGGGCGCGGGCGTGCTCGGCGACCTCGCGACCGTCGACGACCGCACGTCCGGCGTCGTCGACCGCACGGGTGAGGGTCCCACCGTCGACGAGCCGCCGGACGGTGTCGTCGCTCACCCCGAGGAAGACGGCCGCATCCCTGATCCGCAGTTGCGTCATGATGCCCCGATCATAGCCGCACCTGCGGATGATCAGGTGTGGTGATGGCGACCGCCCTGGGTCAGGGCGTGTGCTCGTGCGCCACGTGCTGCCCCTCGCGACGCCAGGCCTCGAACCCGCCGTCGAGGACCGCCACGTGCCTCCAGGCCGGCTGCGCCGCAGCCCACGCGACCGCACGCGGACCCCGGGCGCAGTACACGACCACGTCCGTCGCGTCGGTGTCGTCGGTGACGGCACCGGCGACGACGCCCTCGGCGCGCTCGGCGGCGGTGCGGACGTCGACGACGACGACGCCGTCCTGCGGGTCGGCGAGCCGCGCGGCGAGCGCGGCCGGCGCGATCCGGGACACGGACGGCTCCGTCGCAGGAGCGGCGCGGCGCGACGCGGGCCCGCGCCGGACGGGGCTCTCGGTCCAGTGCCAGCGCCGGGCGTCGACGGTCAGGACCCGGCCGAGCAGCGGGTCCCCGGACCCCGTGACGAGTGCCGTGACCTGCCCCGCCATCACCGAACCGACCGCTCCGCAGAGCGCCGGGACGACGCCGTCGAGCGCGCAGGAGCCCTCGTCGGGCAGGGCGTCCGGGTGCAGGTCGTGGAAGTCCACGGCGTCCGGTCCGGCGTCGTGGAAGACGCTGACCTGGCCGTCCTGCCCGAGCACCGTGCCCCAGACGAACGGCACCCCGGCGGCCGAGCAGGCGTCGGACACGGCCCGGGTGACCAGGACGGAGTCGGCGGCGTCGACCACGACGTCGTGGCCGGCGACGAGGTCGGCGGTGAACCGTCCCACCACCGCGACGGCCTCGACCTCCGGGTCGACGGCACGGGCACGGGCGACGGCGACCTCGGCCTTCGGCGACCCGACGTCGGCCGCCGTGAACAGCGTCTGCCGCGCCAGGTTCGAGGCGTCCACGACGTCCGGGTCGACGACCGTGAGCCGCCCGACGCCCGCCAGGTAGGCGACCACCGGTGCCCCGAGTCCCCCGGCCCCGACCACCAGGACGCGTGAAGCGGCCAGGCGTCGGAGGCCGGTCGTGCCGACGTCGGCGAGGGCGGCCGTCCGCGACCCGAGCCGGGTGCGCCACGGCGACAGCGGGGCGGCGGGCTCGACGAGGGGGTCCATCCCGTCATTCTCGCCCGTCGGGCGCCCCGACGCATGTGAGCATCCTCGTCCGGGACTCTGCTGTTGCCCAGTGCAGGTCGGTACCGTCGCGGTCGTGAGTTCCCCCCGTACCGGCAGCATCACGGTCCGACACACGTCGTCGGCCCGGACGCTGCGCGCACGGCTGCGGGACCTCGCCCTGGCAGGGCGCGACGCCGTCGTGCGCACCCCCGAGCTCACCGTCGGCGCCGTCGGTGTCGTGGTGGCCGCGGCCTTCGCCTGGGTGCCGTCCGTCTGGTACGACGAGGCCGCCACCGTCACGAGCGCGCAACGCAGCTGGCCCGCGCTCTGGGCCGAGCTGCAGAACGTCGACGCGGTGCACGGCCTGTACTACGCGCTCGTGCACGTGTGGTTCGCCCTCGTCGGCTACACCCCCTTCACGCTCCGGCTGCCGAGCGCGCTGGCGATCGGCGTCGCCGCCGGACTCGTCGTCGCCCTCGGCCGTCGCCTCGGCGGTGTCCGGCTCGGCGTCGTCTCCGGGCTCGTGTTCCTCGTACTCCCCCGCGTCGCGTGGGCGGGCACCGAGGGTCGGCCCTACGCCACGGTCACGACCCTCTCCGTGCTGCTGACCCTGGTCGGGCTGACCGCGGTGCGGCGCACCCGCTCCGGCCGGCACGCCACCCGGTGGTGGGTCGCCTACGGCGCGGTCGCCGCCGTGTCCGTGCTGTTCAACGTCTACCTCGCGCTCGCCGTCGTCGCGCACGGCGTCGTGCTCCTGTGGACCGGGATCGCCGACCGGGACGCCCGCCGCACCGCCGCGGTGACCGCGCGCACCGGTCGCGTGGCACCGGCCATGGTCGACCGACGGGTCGTCGTGCGCTGGGCCGTCGCCTCGGTCGCGGCCGCCGCCGCCGTCTCGCCCTTCGTGTTGCTCGCCGCCGGGCAGACGAAGCAGGTCGGCTGGATCACCGGCATCGGCTGGGCCACCGCGCGGCAGGTCCTGGCCACCGCCTGGTTCGGCACGGTGTGGCCGTACGCGGCCCTCGCCTGGGTGCTCATGACCGTCGGCGTCGTCATGGCCGCACGGGCCGTGCGTGCTGCCCACCCGGACACCCGCGATGTGCTCCGCATGCAGGCGGTCCGTGTCGCGGTGCCGCTGACCGTCGTGCCGACCGCGCTGCTCGTCGGGGCGACCGCCGCGGGCGAGCACCTGTACACGCCGAAGTACGCGAGCCTGAGCCTGCCGTTCGTCGCCCTGCTCATCGGCCTCGCGATCACCGCGATCCGGCCCCGTCGCTGGCTCGCGCTCGCCGTCGTCGCGATGGTGCTCGTCTCCGTGCCGACGAGCACGAAGGTCCGCCTGCCGCACGCCAAGCAGGACTCGCACTGGGCGACCGCCGCCGCCATCGTCGACCGCGAGCGCAACTGGGGCACCGACGGCGACGTCGGCATCATCCACGGCAGCGTCTGGGGCCACCCGACGACGACCACGCAGGTGATCTCCGACACCTACCCCGACGCGTTCACCGGCATGCGCGACCTCGCCGTGACGCAGACCGGCGCCGAGCGCGGCCAGCTCTGGGACGTCAACGGCGACGTCGCGACGACCGTCCCGGCGCGGCTCGACGACGTCGACGAGGTCTTCTTCGTCGGCGGCAAGTCACGCAACATCCGCCCGCAGGTGACCGAGACGCTCGAGGGTCAGGGCTTCCACGTCGTGCGCTGGTGGCACACCGGCACGGTCATCATCTGGAAGTACAGCCGCTGACGCTGCTGCCGGTCGTCAGTGCACGACGCGGGCGCCGTGCACCGGGCCCGTGGCACGCAGGGCGACGAGCCCGGCAGCGCTGAGCTCGACCTGCAGCTCGAGGGCGGCGTCGCGGTCGCCGACCAGGAACGCCACGGTCGGTCCGCTGCCCGACACCAGACCCGCCAGCGCGCCGGACCGCTCACCGAGCTCGAGCGTCGCCGCGAGCCGGGGCTGCAGCCGCATGGCCGGGGCCTGCAGGTCGTTGTGCACGCAGTCGGCCAGCAGGTCGGGGTCGCCGGCGCGCAGGGCCTGCAGCACGTTCGCCTCGACCACGGGGTGCGACGGCGCCGGGGAGATGTCCGCGCGGTACCGCTCCCGGTGTTCGTCGAGCGCGCGGTAGACGGCCGGGGTGCTCAGGCCGTCGTCGCTCAGGGCGAGGACCCACTGGAACTCCCCCTTGGCCAGCGCCGGACTCAGCTCGTCACCACGGCCGGTGCCGACGGCGGTGCCCCCGGCGAAGGCGAAGGGCACGTCGGCGCCGAGCTGCGCGGCGAGCCGGAGCAGCTCCTCGCGCCCGAGCGCGGTGCCCCAGAGCGTGTCGACGGCGAGCAGCGTCGCCGCGGCGTCCGCCGAGCCACCGCCCATGCCGCCGGCGACCGGCACCTGCTTGTCGATCGTGAGCCGGACGCCGCCGCGGTGCCCGGCCGCGTCGGCCACGAGCCGGGCGGCGCGGATCGCCAGGTTCGACTCGTCGACCGGCACGGTGCTCGTGTCGATCGGCCCCGTGAAGGTGACCGAGAAGTCGTCGGCGGGCTCGGCGGTGACGTCCTCGTACAGGGACACCGCCTGGTACGCCGTGGCGACGTCGTGGTACCCGTCGTCCTGCAGCGCACCGACGGACAGGAACACGTTGATCTTGCCGGGGGCGCGCGTCCGCACGCGGGTCGGGGCGGCCAACGTGGTCATGCCCCCAACCTATCCCGCTGCGGCTGCCGTGAAGCCCCGGGCCAGGTCGGCGGTGATGTCGTCGATGTGCTCGAGGCCGATCGACAGGCGGATGAGCCCGTCCCCCACCCCGGCCGCGGCCCGTTCCGCCGACGTCATCTGCACGTGCGTCGTCGACGCCGGGTGCACGACGAGCGACCGGACGTCACCGAGGTTCGACACGTGGTCGAACAGCTCGAGCGCCGCCACGAACCGCCGGCCGGCGGCGACCCCACCGGCCAGGTCGAACGCCAGGACCGCCGACGGCCCCTTCGGCACGTACCGCTGCTGCAGGTGGTGCCACGGCGAGTCCGGCAGTCCGGCGTAGTGCACGTGCTCGACCTGGTCGTGCGCGTCGAGCCAGGACGCAACCGTGGCGGCGTTCGACACGTGCCGGTCCATGCGGAGCGACAGCGTCTGGATGCCCTGCAGCACCAGGAACGCGTTGAACGGGGCGATGGCCGGCCCGAGGTCGGCGGAGAGCTTCGACCGGGTGCGCTGGATGAACGCCCGTCGCCCGAACTTGTCGGCGAAGTTCGTGTTCGCGAACCCGGACTGCTCGGTCGTGGCCAGCTGCGGGTACTGCTCGGCGTGCGCCGCCCAGTCGAAGTTCCCGCTGTCGACGATGAGCCCGGCGATCGCACTGCCGTGCCCGGCCAGGTACTTCGTCGCCGAGTGCACGACGATGTCGGCACCGTGCTCGATCGGGCGTACCAGGTACGGCGTCGCGATGGTGTTGTCGACGACGAGCGGCACACCGGCCTCGTGCGCGACCCCGGCCACCCCGACGAAGTCCAGGACGTCACCGCGGGGGTTCGGGATCGACTCGCCGTAGAAGGCCTTCGTCTCCGGTCGGACCGCCGCCGCCCACTCGGACAGGTCGGTCGGGTCCTGCACGAACGTGAACGTGATGCCGAGGTCGCGCAGGGTCGACGCGAACAGCGTGTAGGTCGCGCCGTAGAGCGAGGCGCTCGACACGACGTGGTCGCCCGCGCGGGCGACACCGAGCACCGCGAGCGTCGTCGCCGCCTGTCCGGACGCCAGCGCCAGCGCGCCGATCCCGCCCTCGAGGTCGGCGATCCGACGCTCGAGCGCCGCCGCCGACGGGTTGTTCACGCGCGAGTACGTGTGCCCCGGGGCGTCGAGCATGAAGCGCGCCGCGGCGTCCTCGCCCGACGGGTACACGTACGCGGCGCTCTGCGCGATCGGCGGCACGTTCGCGCCCCAGCCCGGGTCGGCCTTGAAGCCGGCGCGGATCTGGCGGGTCTCGAACGCCCAGTCGTCCTCGGTGCTCATGCCGTGGCGCCGGCGGTCTGACGCACGAGCGGGATGACCTGCTCGCCGAACCGGTCCATCTCCTCGAGCTGCGGCGAGAACTGCAGCAGGAGCGTGTCGACCCCGGCGTCCTCGAACTCCCGGATGCGGGCCGCCACCTGCGCCGGCGTGCCGACGAACCCGGGGCGCAGGCCGCGGTTCGACACCGAGTAGTCCTCGAGCGAGGGCACGTGCTCGAGCTGCGACTTCGAGATGAAGTCCTGGTACGACTCGTACGCCCTGCCGTGCTGCACGTCGGTGATCCGGGCGAGTTCGGCCTGCGCCTCTTCCTCGGTCTCGCGCACGATGACGTACGCGGCCATGCCGAACGCCTCGAACGGCGGCAGGTCGGCGTCGACGCGGCGCTGCTTCATCTCGGCGATCTTCGCGCGGAGCTCCTCGACCGTGCCTCCGTGCGTGACGTAGGCGTCGGCGTACCCGGTGATCGCGGCCTTGCCGGCCTCGCTCTCCCCACCGGCGTAGATGCGCGGCGTCACGCGGGGCTTCGGCTCGAGGTGCGCGTTCTCGATGTCGTAGTACTCGCCCGAGAACGAGTACGGGGTCTCGCGCCACAGGCCCTTCATGACCTCGACGAACTCCGCGGTGCGCTTGTACCGGTCGTCGTGCTCCGAGAAGATCCCGCCGTACTGCTTCGCCTCCTCCGCCCACCAGGCGCTCACGACGTTGAAGGTGAACCGGCCGCACGAGATGTCGTCGATCGTCGCCGCCTGCTTCGCCGTCACCGCGGGCAGGTGGTACCCGGGACGCATCGCCGCCATGATCTCGAGGCGCTCGGTCGTCGCCGCGATCGCCGCCGCGAGCGACCATGCTTCGAGCGAGGGCGCCGCCGTGCCCTTGATGTCGTTGAGGTTGAGCTCCGGCACGAGCGTCAGGTCGAAGCCGATCCGCTCGGCGCGCTGCGCCAGGCGCTTCACGTAGTCGAAGGTGACCGGCATGTTCTCGTTGTCGACGTTGCGCAGCCAGCCGCCGAAGAGCGGGGTCCAGTATCCGAATCGCACGTTGGTTCCTTGGGGTGTGGGAAGGCGGACTGGAGGCCCGTGGCGGGCCCGCCACGGGCCTCCGGTCCGGTGGGTCTTGCGTTCTCAGGCCGTGAGCTGCGCCGCGTACTGCGTCTCCAGCAGGCCACCGAGGTACCGCGCGATGGAGCGCGGGCCGGAGGCCGGCGCGGACTCCTCGACCGCGGGGTTGTAGTTCGTGTTCGTGTTGATGTCGTAGACCACGGTGCGGCCGTCCGTCGTCTCCATGAACTCGACGCCCGCGATGGTGATGCGCTGGTCGGCGAGGAACGTGCGGAGCTGCTGGACCAGCGGGTGCTCGGCGGTGACCTCGGTGCGGACGCTGAACGCCGGGGGCGCCCCGGCGGTCTCGGTGCCGGGGACGTCGCAGACGGCCCCGGCGATGACCTGGGGCACCTCGCACGCGTCGGCGGGGCAGAGCTCGAAGCTGCCGGCGCTCGTGTCGACGCGGACGGCGTACACGAACTCGCCGCCGACGAACTCGACGCGGGTGATGAAGGGCTCGCGAGCCGTCAGGTACTCCTGCAGCAGGGTGATGCCGTCGACCGGGGCCTCGAACTCGGGGCTGTCGACGTAGGCGTCGAACTCGGCGAGCGAGTCGAACCGCCGCACGCCCAAGCCCTTGCCGCCCTGGTTGTGCTTCGTGATGAAGGGGACGTCCTGCCCGTCGGTGAAGGTGCGGGCGGCGTTCTTGAGCGTCGTCGTGCCGAACACGGCGGTGGTGCGGGGCACGTCGAACCCGGCCTGCTGCAGGAGCCCGTGCTGGGCGACCTTCGACACCTCGAGCTCGAGCACGTGGCTGCCGCCCACGACCTGGCGGCCGGCGCGCTCGAGCCAGCCGAGGATCGCCCGGGTGTACTCCTTGCTGTGCTCGTGGCCGCGGGTGTGGGAGCTCGCGGACATGCGGGACCAGTAGACGCCCGGCTCCGGCTCGGCTGCGAGGTCGATCTGCCCCTCGGTCAGCAGGATCTCCTCGACCGGCACGCCCTCGGCCTCGAAGGCGGCGGCGAGCGGCGGGAACCACTCGGGGTTCTCGTGGATGACGTACACGCGCGGAGTGCTCACGGCCCCACCCTAGGCACGGTCACCCGCACGCTGCCAGGTGTGTGACGCGGCGTTGCGGTGCGGGGTGCGGTGGTGCTGGTCGTGGGTGGCGCTGGCGCTGAGCTGGCGCTGGCGCCGTTCGCGAAAGCGACAGTCTGCCGCCGACTGTTCGCGGCAGACTGTCGCTTCCGCAGTACGGACGGCGCAGCTTCCGGCAGGCCTGTCGCTCTGCCGGTGCCGTGGGGGCCGTCGGTACGGCCGAGCACCGTGGACGCGCCGTCAGCCGGCGAAGGTCTGCTGTCCGACGACACCGAGGAGCTCGAGCTTCTGCGCGTCCTCGGTGCCGGGCGGCGCGGTGAACAGCAGGAGCGCCTGGGCCTGGTCGTCGGTGTGCAACACCTGGCAGTCGACGGTGATCCGACCGAGTTCGGGCTGCACGATCGTCTTGTTGTCCGACCAGCGCGTCGCCACCTCGTGCATGGCCCAGATCTCCTGGAACTCGGGACTGCGGGCCTGCAGCTCCGCGATGAGCTCGGTCGCCCGACGGTCGCCCGGCCCCGCGAGCCCGACCGAGGCCCGCAACGAGGCGACCACCACCCGTCCGAGCCGCTCGTGCTGCTCCGGTGCGTACTTCGCACGCTCCCCGCCGGACACGAACCACCGCCACGCCTGGTACCGCTCGTTGCCCAGTAGTCCGACCGAGGTGCCGAGGAGCGCCGCCGCGAGCCGGTTCTCCACCAGGGTCTCGCCGAGGTGGCTCACGACGATCGCCGGGGTGTCCTCGAGCCGGTCGAGCACCCGCAGGATCGCCGGGTCGACGTGGTCGGCGCGGCGCATCCGGGTCGGTGCGTTCTGCCCCGCCAGGTGGAACAGGTGGTCGCGCTCGTCCAGGCTGCAGCGCAGCGCCCGCGCGATCGCCGCGATCATCTGCTCGGAGGGCTGCGGACCGCGCTGCTGCTCGAGGCGCGTGTAGTAGTCGACGGACATGCCGGCGAGCGCGGCGACCTCCTCGCGGCGGAGCCCCGGCGTCCGACGGCGCGGCCCCTGCCCGAGGCCGACGTCCTCCGGGCGCAGCAGCTCGCGGCGACGGCGGAGGAAGTCTGCGAGCGCGGCACGGTCCATGCCTCGATCATGGTCCGGCACCGCGTGCCGTGCCAGGGATCGCGGATCCCCCGATGACCCCGCTCTGGATGGCGCAGCGGCCGCGGAGCATCGTGGTCGTCATGGACACCACGAACTCCACCGTCTTCATCCCCGGCGCGACCTCGGGCATCGGCCTCGCCCTCGCCCAGCGACTGCAGGCCGACGGCAGCACCGTCGTCATCGGCGGTCGCCGACAGGAACTCCTCGACTCCCTCGCCGCCGAGCACGGCTTCGGCACCGTCCAGATCGACGTCGCCGACGCGTCGTCGATCGAGGCCGCTGCCGCTGCGGTGCTCGCGGACCACCCGTCGTTGGACGCGCTCGTCACCATGTCGGGGATCATGCGCAACGAGGACCTGCGCTCCCCCGATCACATCGGCGACGCGCTCGAGACGATCCAGACCAACCTGGTCGGGACCATCCGCCTCATCGACGCCTTCCTGCCGCACCTGCTCGAGCAGCCGACCGCCACCGTCATGACCGTCTCGTCGGGCCTGGCGTTCGTGCCGCTCACCGCGACCCCGACCTACAGCGCCACGAAGGCCGCCGTGCACTCCTACACGCAGACGCTCCGCCAGCAGCTCGTCGGGTCGTCGGTCGAGGTGCTCGAGCTCGCACCGCCCGCCGTCCGGACCGACCTGATGGGCGGCGCGGACTTCGGCGGCATGCCGCTCGACGAGTTCGCGGACGAGGTGATGGCGATCCTGCGCGCGGGCGACGCGACCGAGGTCCTCGTGCAGAACGTGCAGCCGCTGCGCTTCGCCGAGCGCAACGGGAACCACCAGCAGATCCTCGAGATGATGGCGTCCCGCGAGCACTGACTCGGGTTCCCGGGGCGGCGCTCGCGTCGCGTGCGTCGCCCCGCACAACCGGAGTGCACCGGCGCCGCGCACCGACGCGGTTCGATCGCACTGTGGTCGTGCAGGGCCCGGCCGGTTCGCGTCGATGGCGGTGCGGCTGTCGGAGAGTCACGAGCCGCGACCGATGCGCAGCTGTCGCGCGTGCTGTGCTCCCGCAGCGTCGATCATGAGCGGGAGGCGCGCCTTGTCCACCACAGCGAACGAGGGGTCGACGGTCACGAAGCCGTCGACCTCCCAGTGTTCGGCCGTGGCGACGTGCACGGCACCCGCAGCGGTCAGACCGAACGCTTCCATGAGGTCCGGGACATCATCGGCGACCGCATCGACACTGGCCCAGTGCATCTGGGTCGAACTCAGCAGGTCCCGCCAGGCCGTGCCGTGCTGATGTGTCGCCTGCGGTCCCTCGCGTTGCGCTGATTCGAAGATCTCGAACTCGGCGAACCCGCTGTACACGATGCTCGTGTCGGCCAGGTCGAGATGGTCCCAGAACGCCGCGGCTCGGGCATGTTGTGGCTACGCGCGGTGGAGAACGCACTCGATGAAACTCGTCTCCACGAGGACTGCAGCGGGTCGCCCAGAGCATCGGTCGAACTCCAAGACCCGGTGCTCGGCGAAGTCAGCGGGTCCGAGAGACGCGAACACGGTCAAGACACCCAGTGCAACCGCTCGATCGGTACGACCCGGCAGTCCGGATCGATCGCTTCCATCGCACGCCGCCGACGCTCGCGGCGCTCTTCGAACGTTCCTTCAGGCCGTGGCGTCCGTGCGAAGAGCGCCTGGCGCTCGGCTGCTGTGGTCGCGCTCGACGAACGCACTCCGTCGGGTTCCGCTCGCCGGAGCGCGCGGAGACGACCTTCGACGATCTGTTC
Source organism: Curtobacterium sp. MCLR17_036 (assembly GCF_003234445.2). Taxonomy (NCBI): domain Bacteria; kingdom Bacillati; phylum Actinomycetota; class Actinomycetes; order Micrococcales; family Microbacteriaceae; genus Curtobacterium; species Curtobacterium sp. MCLR17_036. The sequence goes on from NZ_CP126269.1 coordinate 2,865,312, forward strand.
CTCGGTCAGGGCACTTCGAGAGGGGCGAGGCAAGTCAGTGGGCCGCATGATGTCTCCTCCGTTGATGCGCTCAACGGTAAGGAGGTCGAACGGCCGTGCCCAAACATTCCGTATGTCGCCGGACTGGAAGAGGGACGGACTACTCTGCCGCCTCGAGGACCGTCCGCCCGAGCCGCACGAAGTCGTCCACCCCGATCGCCTCACCCCTGGCGGTCGGGTCGATGCCCGCGGCCGTCAGGACCTCGGAGGCAGGACCGCTGCCGCCGAGCACGCCGGACAGGCTCTGCCGCAGCATCTTGCGTCGCTGCTGGAACGCGGCGTCCACCAGCGTGAACACCCGCGACCGCAGGGTCTCGTCGCCCGGGGGCTCGTGCCGGTCGAACGCGACGAGGACGCTGTCGACGTTCGGCACCGGCCAGAAGACCTGGCGGCTGACGAGTCCGGCCGTGCTCCACGAGCCGTACCAGGCGGCCTTGACGCTCGGTGACCCGTAGACCTTGCTGCCGGGGCCGGCTGCCAGCCGGTACCCGACCTCGGCCTGCACCATGACGAGCGACCGCTCGATCGACGGGAAGGTCGCGAGCAGGTGCAGCAGCACCGGGACCGAGATGTTGTAGGGCAGGTTCGCGACCAGGTGCGTCGGCTCGACGTCGAGGTCCGACGCGGCGACGGTCATGGCGTCCTGCTGGACGACGGTCAGCGTGGCGTCCGGCTGCATGGCGGCGACGGTCGCGGGGAGCTTGGCGGCCAGGCGCTTGTCGATCTCGACGGCGGTGACGGGTGCGCCGGTCTCGGTGAGTCCGAGGGTGAGCGACCCGAGCCCCGGCCCGATCTCGAGCACCCGGGCCGACGGCGTCACGCCGGCGACGGACACGATGCGTCGGACGGTGTTGGCGTCGTGCACGAAGTTCTGGCCGAGCTTCTTCGTCGGGGTGACGTCGAGTTCGGCCGCGAGGTCCCGGATCTCCGCCGGGCCGAGCAGTGCGCCCACGGCTACTCGTCCACCGTGACGGGCTCGGCGTCCCACGCGCCGTAGACGAGCTCGGTGTTCGAGGCGATCTGCGCCGCGAGCATCGAGGCGTCGGTGCCGAGGGTCTCCGCCATCGACCGCAGGGTGAGCGGGACGAGGTACGGCGCGTTCGGCCGACCGCGGTACGGCGTGGGCGTCAGGAACGGAGCGTCCGTCTCGATCATGACCAGGTGCCGCGGTGCGGCCAGCAGGGCCTCGCGCAGCGGCGCCGCGTTCTTGAACGTCACGGTGCCGGCGAAGGACATGTACCAGCCGCGCTCGGCGCAGAGCCGGGCGAGGTCGGGACCGCCGGAGAAGCAGTGGAAGACGGTGCGCTCGGGCGCACCCACCCGGTCGAGGACCTCGACCACGGCGTCGTGCGCGTCGCGGTCGTGGATGGTGAGCGCGAGGTCGTGCTCCTTCGCGATGCGGATGTGCTCCTCGAACGAGCGGACCTGGGCGTCGCGGCCGTCCTCGCCGGTGCGGAAGAAGTCGAGGCCGGTCTCACCGATCGCCCTGACCCGCGGCAGCGCCGCGAGCCGTTCGATGCCGGCGAGGTGCTCGTCGAGCAGCCCCTGTTCCTGCAGCACCGGCGCTTCGTTCGGGTGCAGCGCCACGGCTGCGAGGACCCGGGGCTCACGGGCGGCGATCGACGCGGACCACTCCGAGGTGGCGAGGTCGGTGCCGACCTGCACGACACCGCGGACGCCGACGCTCGACGCGCGGTCGAGGTGCTCGCGGTAGTCGAGCGGACCGTCGCCGCCGTCGCCGACACCGTCGGCGATCTCCATGTGGGTGTGGTTGTCGTACACCGGCACGACGAGCGCCTGCGGCAGCGGCGGGTACGTCAGGTCGCGCTTCGAGCCACCGGACGACCCGTCGCCGCGGGACCGGACGTGCGACTCGGCGTCGGTCACGGGGAGACCTGCTCGATGCGCGGGAACAGCCCGCTCTCGAGCGGCACCACGTGCGAGGCACCCTGCCACTCGTAGGCGCGGTCGACGCGCTGCTCGGCGACGGATCCACCGGCTCCGATCGCGGCCCAGAGCTTCTCGGTGGCCTTCGGCATCACCGGCGACAGCAGGACGGTCACGGTGCCGAGGCCGCGGAGCGCGGTCGTCAGGACGGTGTCGAGGCGCTCGCGGTTCGCGTCGTCCTTGGCGAGGGCCCACGGCGCCTGCTCGGTGATGTACCCGTTCAGGGCGTCGACGAGCTCCCACACGGCGGCGATCGCCTCGTGCGGGGCGAAGGCGGCGATCGCGGCGTCGGCACGCTCCGTGACCGACACGGCCACGCTGTCGATCGCCTGGTCGGACCCGGTCAGGTCGCCGCGGGCCGGGACCTCGCCGTCGCGGTACTTCTGCAGCATCGCGACGAGTCGGGACGCCAGGTTGCCGTAGCCGTTGGCGAGCTCTGCCTGGTAGCGGGCGGAGATGTCCTCCCAGCTGAAGTTGCCGTCCTGCCCGAAGGTGATGGCGCGCAGGAAGTAGTAGCGGAACGCGTCGGAGCCGAACGTGTCGGTGATCTCGGACGGCGCGATGCCGGTGAGCTTCGACTTCGACATCTTCTCGCCGCCGACGAGCAGCCAGCCGTGGCCGAAGACGCGCTCCGGCACCGGCAGACCGGCGGCCATGAGCATCGCCGGCCAGATGACGGCATGGAAGCGGGCGATGTCCTTGCCCACGATGTGCACGCTCGGCCAGAGGCGGCGGAAGGCCTCGTCGTCGTCGGTGCCGTAGCCGAGCGCCGTGACGTAGTTGAGCAGGGCGTCGAACCAGACGTACAGCACGTGGTCGCTGTCCCACGGGATCTGGATGCCCCAGTCGAAGCTCGACCGCGAGATCGACAGGTCGCGCAGGCCCTGCTTGACGAACGAGACGATCTCGTTGCGGACGCTCTCGGGCTGGATGAACAGCGGGTTCGACTCGTACAGGTCGAGCAGGCGCTGCTCGAAGTCGGACATCCGGAAGAAGTAGTTGCGCTCGGACAGCACCTCGACCGGGATCGAGTGGATCGCGCAGACCTGCTGGCCCTCGTACGCGCCGGTGCCGGCGACGAGGTCGCCCGGCTGCTTGTACTCCTCGCAGCCCACGCAGTAGAAGCCCTCGAACTCGCCGGCGTAGATGAAGCCGTCGTCGTACAGCTTCTGCAGGAACGCCGTCACCCCGCGCTCGTGCCGCTCGTCGGTGGTGCGGATGAAGTCGTCGTTCGCGACGTCGACGGTGTCGAGCAGGGGCTTCCAGGCGTCGTTGACCAGGCGGTCCGCCCACTCCTTCGGCGTGACGTCGTTCGCCGAGGCGGTGCGCAGGATCTTCTGCCCGTGCTCGTCGGTGCCGGTGAGCAGCCAGGTGTCGTCACCGCGCTGCCGGTGCCAGCGTGCGAGGACGTCCGCGGCGACCTCGGTGTACGCGTGCCCGATGTGGGGCACGTCGTTCACGTAGAAGATCGGCGTGGTGATGCTGAACGAGGACCCGTCGGACATGCCGACCATCCTACGGGCGCACACGAGCCGCATGACGCGCCCCGCGCCCGACCTGTGGAGAACCGGACGGGAGGCCCGTGGCGGGCCCGACCCGCGCCTCCTGTCCGGGACGACCCAGCCGTCTACCGCGCCGCCAGCGCACCTTCGTACAGGTCGCGTTTCGACAGCCCGGTCGCGTCCGCGACCGCCGCCGCGGCCTCCTTCATGCGCATGCCGGCGGCCACCCGTTCGAGCACGAGCCGCACGCCGTCGTCGAGCGTCGCTTCCTCGGTGGCCTCGGCCGCTCCGGCGACGACGATGCAGATCTCGCCCTTGACCCCGTCGGACGCCCACGCGGTGAGCTCGTCGAGCGAGCCGCGACGGACCTCCTCGTAGAGCTTCGTGAGCTCACGGCAGACCGCGGCGCGGCGGTCGCCGCCGAACCCGACGGCCATGTCGGCCAGCGTCTCCGCCAGCCGGTGCGGCGACTCGAAGAACACCATCGTCCGCTGCTCCCCCGCGAGCGCCTGGAACGCCCGGCGACGCTCCCCGGCCTTGCGGGTCGGGAACCCCTCGAACGTGAAGCGGTCGGTGGGCAGTCCGGACACGGCGAGCGCCATGAGCACGGCCGACGGCCCGGGCAGCGCCGTGACGGTGACCCCGGCCGCTGCTGCCGCCTCGACGAGCGGGAAGCCGGGGTCGCTGATCGCGGGCATGCCGGCGTCGGTGAGGACCACGACGTCCTCGTCACGCGCGAGCTCGACGACCTCGGACGCCTTCGCCCGCTCGTTGTGCTCGTGCAGGGCGATGAGCCGCGGACGGTTCTCGATGCCGAGGGCACGCATGAGGTGGATGGCGGTCCTCGTGTCCTCCGCCGCGACGACCGTGGCGTTGGAGAGGGCCTCGACGAGACGGCGCGAGGCGTCCCCGAGGTTGCCGATGGGCGTTGCTGCGAGGACGATCACCCACCCATTGTGGGTGCACGGCCGTCCGAGCGGGGACACGCGGTCGCTCCGTAGGATGCTCTCCGATGACCAGCGAGCTGACCGACGACCGCACGGCCGTGCCCGACGGGCCGGTCGGCTCGCGCCTCGACGACTGGTGGGGGCGGGTGCTGTCCACCACGCAGCGCATCGCCGTGTGGCGCTGGGCCGGGCCGCTCGCGGTGACGCTGCTCGCCGCCCTCCTGCGGCTGGTGAACCTCGGCAACCCGCACGCGCTGGTGTTCGACGAGACGTACTACGTCAAGGACGGCTGGTCGATCGTGCACCTCGGCTACGAGGGCACCTGGCCGGCGAACCCGACCGGTGACGACGCCCCGACGACCGACGACCGGTTCGTCCGGGGCGAGACGGACATCTTCACGAGTGCCGCCGAGTTCATCGCGCACCCGCCGCTCGGCAAGTACCTCATCGGCCTCGGCATGCTGCTGTTCGGCCCGGACAACGCCTTCGGCTGGCGCTTCGCCGTCGCCGTGCTCGGCATCGCGACGGTGTTCCTCACGGCGGTGATCGCGCGCTCGCTGTTCCGCTCGACCCTGGTCGGCACGCTCGCCGGCGGCCTGCTCGCGATCGACGGCCAGGCGATCGTGATGTCCCGGGTCACGCTGCTCGACGGCATCGTGACGTTCTTCGTCGTGCTGGGTTTCGGTGCGCTCCTGCTCGACCGACGGCGCAGCCAGCGGCAGCTCGACGCGTGGGTCGCCCGGCGGGCCGCGGCCGGCCGCGACACCCTGTGGGGCCCGGTGCTCTGGTGGCGACCGTGGCTGTTCGCGATGGGACTCGCGCTCGGGCTGGCCTCGGCCACGAAGTGGTCCGGTCTGTACTTCCTGGCGTTCTTCGCCGTGTACTCCGTGCTGAGCGACGTGATGGCCCGACGTCGTGCCGGGGTGGCGTTCTGGTCGTCCAGCGCGCTGCTGCAGCAGGCACCGGTGTCGTTCCTGCTCACGGTCCCGGTCGCCGCGGTGACGTACCTGGCGTCGTGGACCGGCTGGTTCCTGTCGAAGGACGGCTGGGACCGCAACTGGATCGCCGGCGGCGGCGAGCGGTGGACCGGCGTGCTCGCCTGGGTGCCGGACAGCCTGCAGAACTGGTGGCACTACCAGACCGAGATCTACGGCTTCAACATCGGGCTGCACACCCCGCACTCGTACCAGGCGAACCCGCTGCTCTGGCTCGTCATGCAGCGCCCCACCTCGATGTACTACCTCGGCACGGCCGCCGGCCAGGACGGCTGCGTCGTCGATCGGTGCGGGGCGGCGATCACCGGCATCGCGAACCCGTTCATCTGGTACGCGTCGGTCGTCGCGACGGTGGCCCTGCTCGTGCTCTGGGTCCTGCGCCGCCGCTGGGAGTACGGCTTCGTCCTGCTCGGGGTCGCGGCCGGCTACCTGCCGTGGCTCGCGTACGTGAACCGGACGGTCTTCCAGTTCTACACGATCGCCTTCGAGCCCTTCATGGTGACGGCGCTCGCCGCCGCGATCGCGCTGGTCCTCGGTTCGCGGGACGATCCACGACGCCGACGCACCCGGGCGGTCGTGTGGGTGGGCGTGTACCTGGGCATCGTCGTGCTGGCGTCGGTCTACTGGTACCCGATGTGGACGGCGATGCAGGTGCCGTGGGACTTCGTCCGGTCGCACTACTGGGTGCCGAGCTGGCTGTAGCGCGCGGGTCCTGACCGGCGCGCCGGTCGCGCCCTGGCCGTCGGACCGTCGGACCGTCGGACGGGAGGCGCGGGTCGGCGCCGGCACGTGCCTCCCGTCCGTCCGGCCATCCGTCCGTCCGCCTGCCGGTCCGTCCGCCTGCCCGTCCGTTCGTCCGTTCGTTCGTTCGGGCAGGAGGGCACGAGGGCACGAGGGCCGTGCTCGCGCCGCGATGCGCGCTCGCGCGTCTGCGCGCTCGCGTCCCGGTCGCGTCGTCGCGTCAGGGCTGGGCGTGCAGGGCGCGCTCGATCGACTCGCGGTCGAGGGGCGCACCGAGCATCGGCTCGGCAGCACCGGTGCCGCCGCGGGGCAGCACGCCCTCGATGATGACCTCGGCGTACCGTCGCCAGGCGTTCGGGTCGTGGGCGCGGGTCGCGTCGGCGACGGAGCCGACCATCGTCGTGAGCATCGGCAGGTCGCGGTAGTCGAAGCCGGCACGGACGACGCCCGCGGTCTCGGCGCGGCCGATGATCGTCGCCACCTGACGCTCGAGCCGGTCGCGCTCGAGCACGATCGACGGACGGGCCTTGCCGGCGCGGACGATGGCGTCGGCGAGGGCTCGGTCCCGCGCACGGAACTCGAACACGCCCATCAGGTACACGCGGAGTGCCTCGCGCGGGTCGGTGACGTCGGCGGCGCGTGCGGCGGCCTCGTTCATGGCCTCGAACTTGGTGGCGAGCAGCGCCTCGATCAGGGAGTCCTTGTCGGCGAACCGGCGGTAGACCGTCCCGACGCCGACGCCGGCCTCGTGCGCGATGTCGTTCAGCGTGACCGAGAGCCCGCGCTCGGCGAAGCACTTCCGCGCGGTCTGCAGGATGAGCTCGCGGTTGCGCGCGGCGTCGGCGCGCAGCGGTCGCTCGAGGTCGGACGCGGACTCGGTGGTGCTCACGACGACGAACCTAGTTGAACTATCTGGGAACAAGTGGATGCGGTCCCTCCGTTTCGGTCTACACTGGCCACAAGCGGATGCAGTGCATCCGGTTCGACCCTTCTCCTTTCGGAGTGCCCGACGGTGCGCGCTCCGAGTCCCCCTCCAACCTTCATGAAGGAGGCTGCCGTGACGGCAGAACAGACCGTGCCGACCCCCACCGGGGCAGCACCCACGACTCCGGGCACCACCCCCGCCAAGAGCAGCCGCCGCTGGATCGCCCTGGCGGTCATCGCCCTGGCCCAGCTCATGGTCGTGCTCGACGCGACGATCGTGAACATCGCGCTCCCCTCGGCCCAGGCCGACCTCGACTTCGGCACCGACCAGCGGCAGTGGATCGTCACCGCCTACTCACTGGCCTTCGGGTCGCTCCTGCTGCTCGGCGGACGCCTCGGCGACCTGTTCGGGCGCAAGAACACGTTCATCATCGGCCTCGTCGGGTTCGCACTCGCCTCCGTGCTCGGCGGCCTCGCCGACTCGTTCGGCCTGCTCGTCGCCGCCCGCGCGCTGCAGGGCGTGTTCGGCGCGCTGCTCGCCCCGTCGGCGCTCGGCATGCTCACCACGACGTTCCGCGACCCGAAGGAACGCGGCCGCGCGTTCGGCATCTTCGGCTCGATCGCGGGTTCGGGTGCGGCCATCGGCCTGCTGCTCGGCGGCGTCCTGACCGAGTACGCGTCGTGGCGCTGGTGCCTCTACGTCAACGTCGTCTTCGCCGTCCTCGGCGTGATCGGCGCCCTCGTCTTCATGGAGCGCCCGCCGAAGGTCGAGCGTCCCCGCATCGACGTCGCCGGCGTCTTCACCATCACCCTCGGCCTGGTCGGCGTCGTCTACGGCTTCTCGAACGCCGAGACCAACGGCTGGGACGCCCCGCTCACCATCGTCATGCTCGCCGGCGGTGTCCTGCTGATCGCAGCCTTCGTGCTCATCGAGACCCGGGTCGCCCACCCGCTGCTCCCCCTGCGCGTCGTGCTCGACCGCGACCGCGGCGGCTCGTTCATCGCCATCGGCCTCGTCGCGATCGGCATGTTCGGCATCTTCCTGTTCCTGACCTACTACCTGGAGCAGACCCTCGGGTTCAGCTCGCTGCAGACCGGTCTCGCGTTCCTGCCGATGCCCGCGTCGATCATGATCTCGGCGACGCAGATCGGCGGCCGCCTGCTGCCGCGCGTCGGGCCGAAGGTGCTCATCTTCGCCGGCGGCCTGGTCGCCGCGACGGGGCTGCTCCTGCTGCTGCGCACCGACCTCGACAGCTCCTACGCGGGCACCGTCCTGCCGGCGCTCATCGTGATCGGCCTCGGCATGGGCACGATCTTCTCGTCCGCGATGAACACCGCGACGACGGGGGTCGCCCGCGCCGACGCCGGCGTCGCGTCCGCCACGGTCAACACGATGCAGCAGATCGGCGGCTCGATCGGCACGGCGCTGCTCTCGACGATCTTCGCCGACGTCGTCGCGAACAGCCTGTCCGGGCTGAACGCCGCCCCGACGAAGCTGCAGCAGGCCCAGGCCGTGCTCGACGGCTACCACGTGGCCTTCGGGATCTCGGCCGGTGTGCTGGTGCTCGTCGCCCTCGCGGGTGGCCTGCTCATCAACCGCCAGTCCGTGCGACTCGAGCGGCTCGCCCGCGCCGGGTCCGCGACGACCGGGAGCATCCCCGCCGCGGCGCACTGACGCCGGTCCGCGGCGACACGACGGCGACGGCCCGTCCCGGGAGACCGGGGCGGGCCGTCGTGCGTGCGGCGAGGCGGCGGACAGCTGATCGTGCGGCCGGGGCGGCGGGGCGGCAAGCGCATGCGTGCGCATGGTGCGACGAAGCACCTGTCGAACGACGCGTGGTCCGACGGACTGTGCGCACGCAACCTCTGTGTGTGCACGTTCCGACGAACCACGTGTCGATCGACTCGTGTCGTGTCGCGGACCCGCGCCGCGCGCCCCGAGGCCAGCGCAGGACGCTGCCCGCTCCCCCGCTCGCCCGCTCGCCCGCTCGCCCGCTCGGTCAGGACACTGCTGACACCCCGGCGGGCAGCGCAGCAGCGTCGGCGGCGACCGTCACGTCCACGGCCTCGATGATCACCATCTCCTCTGCCGACGGCTCGGACGACGGGTCCGCGAACAACCGCAGGTCCCGGGCACGGACGGCGTCGTCGAGGATGTTCCGCACCGCTCGACCGTTGCCCCACTCCCGGTCCGAGAACCGGCCGGTGTCCTCCGCCGCCGTCAGACGGCGCACCAGCAGCTCGCGAGCGTCCTCGGTGAACTGTTCGTGCGCCGCGACCGCCATGTGCTCCGCGATCCCGACGAGGTCCGCCGCCGAGTACGGGCGGAACGCGATGGTCTGCGTGAACCGTGACGGCAAGCCGGGGTTCGAGCGCAGGAAGCCTGCCATCTCGTCCGGGTACCCGGCGACGATCACCATGAAGGCCCCGCGGTCGTTCTCCATGCGGGCGAGCAGCGTGTCGATCGCCTCCTGCCCGAAGCTCCGGTCGCGGTCGGTGGCGAGCGTGTAGGCCTCGTCGATGAACAGCACGCCGCCCCGCGCCTCGGTGATGCGTTCCTCGGTCTTCGTCGCCGTCTGGCCGACGTAGCCGGCGACCAGCCCCGCCGCGTCGACCTCGACGACGTGACCGGACGGCAGCACGCCGAGGGCACGGTAGAGCCGCGCGAGGAGCCGGGCGATCGTGGTCTTGCCGGTCCCCGGCGGACCGGTGAACACGAGGTGCTCGACCAGGACCTGCCCGGTCGACATGCCCCGAGCCGTGCGAGCCTGCTGCGCGCGGACGCCCGCCATGAGCGACTCGACCTGCCGCTTGACCCCGGGCTGCCCTATCTGCGCCTCGAGTTCCGCCAGGACGTCCTCCACCGCCTCGACGGCCGGACCGTCGTCCGCCAGGACCGACCGGCAGGCCGCCTCGACGTCCGCCACGTCGATCTGGTCGAGGTCGACGCCGTCCGTCGGGGCTGTCCCGTCGGCAAACACCCGGGTGTTGCGGACGCGGACCGCCTCGTCGACGAGGTTGCGGACGGCTCCGGCGTTCCCCCAGTCCGCACGGGCGAACAGACCGGAGCGTTCCGCAGCCGACAGCCGCGCGCGGAGCGCTCGCGCGGCGTCCTCCGTGAACCGTTCGTTCCTCGCCGCCGCCATCGAGGTCGCGATCTCGGCGAGTTGCTCGGCCGAGTACGACCGGAACTCGATCGTGGTCGGGAAGCGCCGGGCGAGTCCGGGGTTCGACCGCAGGAAGTCCGCCATCGGCTCCGGGTACCCGGCGGCGATGACGAGGAACCGACCGCGGTCGTCCTCCATGCGCTTGAGCAGCGTGTCGACCGCCTCACGCCCGAACGCGTCGCCGCCGGCGGTGAGCGCGTAGGCCTCGTCCACGAAGAGGACGCCGCCCATCGCCTCGTCGATCCGTTCGGTCGTCTTCGTCGCGGTCTGGCCCACGTAGCCGGCGACGAGGTCACCGCGGTCCACCTCGACGACCGTGCCGCCCGGCAGGAGTCCCAGCGCCCGGTACAGGCGCGCGATGAGCCGGGCGATCGTGGTCTTGCCGGTGCCGGGCGGACCGGTGAAGAGCAGGTGGGGGATGTCCGGCACCGCCGCGCGTCCGTCGCGATCGGCAGCCGCTCGAGCGGCACGTGCGTTCGCGACGAGGGACTCGACCTGCCGCGCGACCTGGTCCTGCCCGATCTGGGCGCGCAGTTCCGCGAGCACGGTCTCGACGTCCTCGGTCGGTGCCGACAGACGGCCGACACCCTGGTCGTCGCACGCGACGACGACGTCCTCTTCCCGGATCTCGACGAGGGCGTCCCCGTCGATGGTGTCGCCACCGAGTCCGGGCGCACCGGCGAGCAGCGCGCTGAGTCGGGCGTCCCGAGCGGTGGCCGCCCGGTCGACCACGGTCCGCACCGTCCTCGCGTTGCCCCACGTGCGCTCTGCGAAGCGACCGGAGACCTCGGCTTCGCGGAGCCGGAGCCCGAGCCGGTCGACCGCCTCGCTGGTCAGGACGGCGCCGGAGTCCGACGCCATCTGCACGGCGATCGCGACGAGCTCGTCCGCGGAGTACGGCGTGAACTCGATGCGCTGCGGGAACCGTGAGGCGATGCCCGGGTTCGCCGCGGTGAAGGCGTCCATCTCGGTCGGGTAGCCAGCGGCGATGCAGACGAACGACCCGCGGCGGTCCTCGAGCGCCTTGAGCAGGGTGTCCAGCGCCTGTCGGCCGAAGTCGTTCTCGCCGCCGCTGGTGAGGGCGTACGCCTCGTCCACGAGCAGGACGCCACCCATCGCCCGCTCCACCGCGGCGGTCGTCCGCTCCTCGGTGCCACCGACGTGCGCCGCGACGAGCGCCGCACGGTCCACCTCGACGAGGGTGTCCGAGGGCAGGAACCCGAGCGCGTGGTAGAGCCGCGCGACGAGCCGACCGATCGTGGTCTTCCCGGTGCCCGGAGGCCCGACGAACAGCAGGTGCCCCGCGGTCAGCTCGCCGTGCAGGCCCTTGTCCCTGCGGAGCTGCACGAGCTCCGCCTGTGCCACGACGTTGCGCACCTGCGCCTTGAGCTGGGCCTGCCCGACGACCGCGTCCAGTTCTGCGAGCACGGCGGCCACGGCTTCGGGCCCCTGTGCCGGCGGGAGCGGCGGGAGCAGCTCGAGCCCGTCGTCCGGCTCCGCCTCGTCCCGGGCGGCTGCCTGTTCGTCGCGAGCGGACCGACGCAGCGACGCTCCCGACTCGTCGGGGCTCGTCCGCACGAAGCACTCGGGACCGTCCGAGGAACCGTCGGCACCAGTGCCCCAGAGTCGCACCTGTGATCCGTCGGCGGAGACGTGCAGTGCCACGGACTCGTAGCGGTGCTCCGCGGTCCAACAGACGAAACGCACCGCCGCACGGAGCCGTTCGACGGGCACGTGCAGCCGTCGGGGCCGGCCGTCCAGGACCCCCGCCACGGGATCGCCGAGCAAGCCGGCGGCTCCCCGGACGAGGACGCGTTCGGGCGCGAGGGCGAGGGTGACGATCGGGGACGGCTCGACGGCCTCCGCGGTCACGAGGGTCTTCATGAACGTGTTCCGGTCGACCGTCGCGAGACTCGTCTGCCCGTCGACGTCGCCCCAGCTCCCGTACGAGCCCTTGAGGTGCTCCAGCAGACGCGGCGACGTCCACATCGTCTGGTGCAGTACCGGCTCGCCTCCGGGTCCCGTGACGACGACCTGTTGCCGGTCGTCGATCCAGCCGAGGCCGATGGACACCTCGTCGTCGTCGTCGAAGTGCTCGGCGAGCTCGAGCACGAAGCTCGGCGGCAACGTCAGCCAGGTCGTCACGAGCGGGACCGCCTCGAGGACCGGTTCGAGGGCGACGTGCACGCCGTCGGACGCGATCAGCTGGACACGGGTGTCCTCGTCGACCCACAGCCCCAGCCCGTCCAGCACGCCCGAGCCGTCGGCGGTGCGGAACCCGTCGGTCCTGGTGGCAGCGCGGCGGAGGGCACCGACCGTCAGCCGCAGGACCTGCTCGACGTCCCTGAGCCGTCCGGCGCTCACCGTCGACCGTCCGCTCGCAGGTGACCCGTCCGGTGACCCGGCAGGGTCGTCCGCCGCGGTGCGGGGTCGGTCGCGGGCGTGGGGAGGGACGGCATGACGACGGGCCTGGCCTTGGCGGGCGTCGGCGCCGGCGCTCCGGGCGCGGTGGCCGCCGTGGACGGGACGGTCGCCGGCGGCACCGCCACCGTGGCCGGAGCCGCGTCGGCCAGCTCGGTGCTGTAGTCGTCCTCGAACACCTCGAACACCTCGTCTCGACGGCCCCTCGTCCAGCGTGCGGCCGGGACGACGGTCGTCCATCCCGCTCCTGTCGGGAAGCACCCGACGCTGGTGTTCGCGGCGACGGCCGACGTGCTGACCGTCGCTCCACCCGCGACGTGGCGGACGGACACCGCGCCCGGGTCGACCCCGATCTGCACGAGACCGCTCGCGGGCAACGACGCACCGACCGAACGGGCCAGGTCGGTCCCGAAGAACACCCGGTCGTCCTGTCGGCGGAGTGTCCGTCCGCTCACGTGCGCGATCGCCCCGTGGGCGAGGCCCCGGTCCGATCCGGCGAGCAGGTGCAGGTCCGCCGTGCCGCCCTCGAACAGCACGTGCAGGCGGATGCGGTCCCACGGTGACGGGTTCGCAGCCGATGCGAACGGGGCGACGTGGGCGAGGGCGGTCCGGAGGTCGTCGACCTCGACCTCGAGCAGCCAGGTCGTCACGCCGCTCCGCACGCCACGCAGAAGCCGATGTCCGCGGTGACGGTCGCGCCGCACGAGGAGCAGGGACGCGACCCGTCGTCCTCGGCCGTGCTCGGCTCCGTCGCCGGCTGCGTGGCCGTGGCACGGGCGGTCGCGACCGCCCGTGCCGGTGTGGCCGTGGCCGTCGGGAGGCGGCGCTCACCGAGGGTCGGCGCGGAGCCGCTCTCGTCCTTGAGCAGCGCCGACAGGATCGGGACGAGGAGCTCCGCGTTCTCGTCCGAGGGGACGAAGTCCGGCTCGTCCTCGAGCCAGCGCAGGAGGTCCGGCAGCCCCGCCGCCGGGACGTCCCCCGGCCACGAGACGTCCTGGACCCGGCCGAGACCGTTGTCCCGTGGCATCATCACGACGACCGGCTTCAACGCCGTCCGGATGCCGAGGTTCCGCATCTTGCGGTCGAACCGCTCACGGGCGAGCTTCATGTTCCCCGACATCTTGCGCGGGTGTCCGACCGCCCCCTCGGTCTGCAGGTCGATCGCGATGAGCGTCGGTACCGAGGACCGGCCCTGCGCGTCCTCGCGCTCGACGGTCCACCGGACGCCGCCCTGGTCGTAGTTCTTCACGTCGACGAGCCAGATCGAGGACCCGGTGACCACGACGCAGTCGATGTCCGTCTGGAGCTGCTTGCTCGCTCCGACACCCTCGTCCGGCATGTGCACGGACCAGAACGTGGCGAAGCGTCCGAGCAGCCCGCGCTGCTCGAGGACCCTGGCGAAGTTGACCTCGCCCTCCCTGCCGCGCTCGATCGCGCGCTCGTCGAACCCCGATCCGCCGAGACCGGCACCGGGGTCTCCGTACATCCACGGGTTCGGTCCGATCTCGACGTCCACCAGCTCACTCGGTTCGTACCCGGTGCGCTCGCCGTCCCCCGACGGCCGCGCCGCCCACTTCCGGTCGCGCTCCACGCGGGCGACGTGGTCGAGCTCGCGTTCGCGGTTGGACCGGATCCGTTGCTCCTCGGCGGCGCGCACGAGGTCGGCCGCGTCCACCGCTGCGCCGGTACGGATGCTCGACGCGAGGGCAGGGCGGGCGATGGTCGCGGCGACGACCGCGAGCGACCACAGCAGGTGCACCGGGAGCACGTGGCCGGCAACCGGTGCCGACGACGCTGTGACGATGCCACCCAGCACCGCGGTCGCGAGCGCTGCGATCGACACGATGGTGCCGAGCACACCCGACCGGGGACGGAAGTAGTCCCGCGCCACCCGACCCGCGAGCGCCAGGCCGACGATCACGGCGAACCACGCGGGCGAGGTCAGACCGCCGACCAGCCAGCTCAGACCGTTCAGGATGGTCAGCACCGCGACCAGGACGTCCGCGGTGCGCGCGTACCTCCGCCGCCGGGTCTCCAACGGACCGCTCATCTTCGTTCCTCTCGTCGAGCGCACGGTCAGCTCCGCCCCGCCACGGTCCAGAGGACGGCGGAGAGCCCGAGCAGGCCGAAGCCGATCCCGAAGCGTGCCGGCCGTCGTGCCCGGAACCGCCGCGGCGTGAAGAGCGCGACGAAGAGCACGATGCCGCCGACGAGCGCGACCACCGAGGCCGTCGTGGAGAGGAGCTGGTTCACATCGCCGACCGTAGGTGTGCGGACGTGTCCGGACGGGTGTCCGGACCGCTCTCCGGACAACCCCGGACAGCGGTCGACCGGTCAGTCGGTGAGGGGCGCCCCGGTCGAGGTCGCCGACCGCCGCTCGAGCAGCACGAGGAGCCCGAACGCCGCGAAGGTGGTCAGGACCTTGTCGACGACGGACGCCCCGAGGTTCGCCAGGGCGACCGCCGCCCACGGTCCGTCCCCGGCCGCCGACAACACGTCGATGTACGCCTGGGTGCCGTGCGTCACGGTGGCCTGGTACGCGAGCACCGTCACCGGAGTCGCCACGGCGGTGCACCCGACGGCCACCACGAGGCCGAGCACGAGCAGCCGCCACGGCGACCGCTGCAGGCTCCACTGCCGGACGCCCACTCCCCAGAGCACCCCGGCCACGGCGCCGACGAGCGCGAACCAGAACGAGGTGGGCCCGTGCGCGAGCTGGTTGAGGAGCACCGCTCCGGCACCGACCCCGGCACCGATCCACGGGCCGAGTCGGAGGGCGACGACGGCGGTGCCGATCGTGTCGAGCCAGATCGGCAGGTGGAACTGTCCCGAGACGCTGGCACCGAAGAGGTCGATTCCGACGGCAGCGGCGACGAGCAGCGCGAGGGAACCGGCGTCGGGACGGTGACCGGCCCCGGTCGGCCACCAGCGGCGGACCGACGCGACCGCCGTGGGGACCGAGCCGGTCCGCGGAGCCGCCCCGGGCCTCCCGATCGGCCGCTCGTCGGTCTCCGGACGGGCGGCCGGAGCCGAACCGACCGTGGGTCCGGCGGTCCACGTCGCCGGAGCCGCCCCGTCTGCCGCGACCACCGGCGAGCGCGCCGCGCGCTCCCACGCCTCGACGTCACCGTCCGCGACGCCGAGGACACGGACGACCTCACCGACGAGCACGGCGTTCAGCCGGGTGCGTCCCGGGCGGAAGACGTCGTAGACCGTGGACCGCGCGATCCGCGCTGCCCCCTCCTGCGTACCGGCGGCGAGCCGGCGAGCGGTGATCCGTGCGGCGATGTCGCCGTACGAGGGATCGCCGGCGGTGTGTCGCAACCGCTGCAGGCGGTCTGCGAACGCCTCCGTGGTCGCCGGTCCGACCTGCTGTTCCCGCGTGCTCACGTACTGACTCTCCCCCGGTGATCCGGGGAACCAACATACCGAGGCGGACTCGGTCCGGCTGGCACCCGAAGGGGGGACCACGACGGTGCTCGACGCCGTCGGGTTCGTCGGGGCCCGACCGTTGCGCCGTGTGTCCGTTCCCCTCGCAGCCGTCAGGGGTCGGAGTTATGGTGTGCGGCATGGCCCCCGTCCTGACCTCGCCGCTCGTGTCGACGCAGTGGCTCGCAGACCACCTCGGTGCTGACGAGCTCATCGTGCTCGACGCCTCGGTGCACACGGACGGTGCCGGGCGTGGGACGACCTGGCACAGCGCGCGGGACGCCCACGAGCAGCGTGGCCACGTACCGGGAGCGCGGTACGCCGACCTCATCCGGGCGTTCTCGACGCCGGACGCCGACCTCCCCTTCACCCGACCCGACGCCGACCGGTTCGAGGCCGCGGCCGCAGCCCTCGGCGTGACCGACACCGCCACCGTCGTGGTCTACGACGACGGGAGCGGTGAGTGGTCCGCACGGCTCTGGTGGATCTTCCGCTCGTTCGGCTTCGACGCCGTCGCGGTCCTCGACGGCGGGTTCGCCAAGTGGCGTGACGAGGGGCGTCCGGTGCGGGTCGGTGCCCTCCACGCCTCCCCGGAGGACTCCGCCCTGCCGCACCGCGCGTTCCTGGCGGGCCAGGAGCGTCCGCTCTGGGCAGACCGCGACCGGGTCCTGCGGGCCGTGTCCGGCGACGAGCCCGCGTCACTGGTCCTGGCGGCGCCCGCGTCGGCGCTCGGCGACGACCACCCGCCGCTCGTGCCGGGCAGCACCTCGGTGGCGGCGGACTCGCTGCTCGACCCGGACACCGGCACGTACCTGCGCGGGTCCGCCCTGGCGCGAGCGTTCGCCGACGTGATCGGCGACGACGAGATCGTCACCTACTGCGGGGTCGGCAGCGCCGCGTGCGTCGACGCGCTCGCGCTGACGGTGCTGGGGCACGACCGGGTGCGGGTGTACGACGGGTCGCTGGCCGACTGGTGGCGGCACGAGCCCGAGGCGCTCGCGTCCTGACCCGGCGGCGAGCGGGCCGACCGGGCCGGCGGCCGACCGGGCCGACCGACCGACCCGGCAGCCGACCGGGCCGACGGCGGCCCCGTCCGAGCGACTACCCGGCCGACCCGGCCGACCGCTGCCCGGCGCCCGACGAGACCGCCCCGGCAGACCCGGCACGTGCGACCGCCCCGGCACGGCTAGCGTGGGCACATGAGCAGCAGACGCGCGGTCGTCCTCGGCGGTACCGGCGGGATCGGTTCGGCCGTCGCGCGTGAGCTCCTCGACGTCTCCGGCCGCGGCGGTGACGACTGGCAGGTCGACGTCCTCGCCCGACGCGGTGGCCCCGCCGCCGACGCCCTGACCGCACGCGGCGTGACCTTCACCGCGGGCGACCGGCGCGACACGAGCACCCTGCGCGACCTGCTGCGCCCGGGAGCGGACCTGGTGGTCGACACGGTCGGCCTGACCCGTGACGACGCCGTGCAGCTCCTGCCGTTCCTCGACGACGTCGGGTCCTCGGTGTTCGTCTCGTCGCGCTCCGTCTACGTCGACGAGCAGGGCCGGCACGCGAACTCCCTCGACAAGCCGGTGTTCGGCGGGGCCGTCACCGAGCTCCAGCCCACGGTGACCGCGGGTGACGGCGACCCGACGAGTCGTGACGGCTACGGTGCGGCGAAGGTCGCCGCGGAGCAGGTCCTGCTCGACCACGGCGCCCCGGTGACGGTGCTGCGTCCGTCGAAGGTGTACGGCGTGGGCATCGGCCGACCGCGGGAGTGGTTCGTCGTCCGCCGGGTCCTCGACGGCCGCGAGCGCGTCCTGCTCGCCGACGCCGGCCGCAGCGTCGACCACACGACCGCCGCGAGCGGCATCGGCTCGCTCGTCCGCCTGGTCGCCGACGCGCCGGACCGCCGCATCCTCAACGTGGCGGACGACACCGCCCCGAACGCGCTCGAGATCGTCCGGACGATCGCCGCACACCTGGACCACCGGTTCGACGAGGTCCTGCTCGACCAGGACGCGCCGGCGTTCGTCGGCACCACGCCGTGGTCGTCGCCGTCGCCGTTCGTCCTGGACACCACCGCCGCCCGGGCCACGGGGTGGCAGCCGCCGACGTTCGCGTCCGCCGTCCTGCCGGAGCTCGACTGGCTCGTCGAGACCGCCCACGCGGTCCCGGCGGGCAGCGACGTGCCGTGGGCCGCCGACCCGTTCTGGGACCGCATGTTCGACTACGGCCCCGAGGACGCCGCGCTCGCACTGCTCTCCCTCGGCCTGGGCTGACCGTGGCCGACGTCGCGCCCGGCCGCCCCGAGGTCCTGTTCATCGGCGGGCGCTCGGGTGTCGGCAAGTCGGCGGCGGCCGAGGCCCTGCACGACCTGCTCGTCGGCGCCGACGTGCACCACGCGGTGATCGAGGGCGACGTCCTCGACCTCGCCCACCCGGCGCCGCACGTCGCACACCCCGAGGTCCGCCTCGCCGAGCGGAACCTCGCCCTGCTCTGGTCGGCGTACCGGGACCTCGGGCACCACCGGTTGGTGTTCACGAACACGGTGTCCGTGCTCGAACAGGACCGGCTGGCCGCCGCCGTCGGCGACGACCCCGTGGTCACCGCCGTCCTGCTCCGGGCAGGTGACGACGTCGCCGCCGAGCGGCTGGGCCGTCGGTCCGGCGGCGTGGTCCCGTCGGCGCAGCTCGCGCACAGCACGCGGACGGCCAGGAGGCTCGACACGGCCACCCCGGACGCCGTCACCCGGGTGGACACGGACGGCCGGACGCCCGAGCAGGTCGCGCGGCACCTCGCGTCGCTCACGGGGTGGCTACCCGCCTGATCCCCGCTGGTCCCTGTGGACGGGCGGCAACCGTCCACAGATCCTCCGAGACGGCGACCCACCCAGTCGGGACGGGGCACGCTGGGAGCCATGAACGACAACCGACTCGGCACCTCGGTCAGCCCGTACCTGCGGATGCACGCCGACAACCCGGTGGACTGGCGCGAGTGGGGGCCGGACGCCTTCGCCGAGGCCCGCCGCCGCGACGTCCCCGTCCTGGTCTCCGTCGGGTACGCCACCTGCCACTGGTGCCACGTCATGGCTCGCGAGAGCTTCGCCGACCCCGAGGTCGGCGAGCTGCTCCGCCGCGACTTCGTCGCCGTCAAGGTCGACCGGCAGGAGAACCCCGACGTCGACGCCAGCCTGATGGCCGCGGCGAGCGCGTTCACCCAGCAACTCGGGTGGCCGCTGACCACGTTCCTGACGCCCGACGGGCACGTGTTCTTCGCCGGCACCTACTACCCGCCCACCCCCGTCGGCCAGGTCCCGGCGTTCCGGCAGATCCTGGCGGCGGTGCTCGACGCGTGGACGGAGCGCCGGCACGAGGTCGACGCGAACGCGGCGGCGATCGCGACCGCGATCCGGCAGGGAGCCGAGTCGGACGCAGCCGCCCTGGTCGGCGACGGACCCACCGGGGGCGACCCGCGCCTCCCGTCCGTCGACCGGGTCCGCGCCGTCACCGGCCAGCTCCTGCGTTCCGAGGACACCACGTACGGCGGTTTCGGCGGCGCGCCGAAGTTCCCCGGGGCACCGCTGCTCGAGTTCCTCGGCGACGCGGCAGCCGACGGCGACGCCCAGGCCGCCGGGCTGCTCGACCGGTCGCTGGCGGCGATCCGCGGTTCCGAGCTCACCGACGCCGACGGCGGTGTCTTCCGGTACGCGACCCGGCGTGACTGGAGCGTGCCGCACTACGAGCGGATGCTGTACGACAACGCGGGGCTGCTCGCGGTCGCCGGTGCCGAGCAGGCCCGGGGCATCGCGGACTTCCTCCGCGACACGCTGCGCCGCGAGGACGGGGCGTTCGTCGCGGCGCAGGACAGCGAGTCGACGATCGACGGACGGCGGGTCGAGGGCGAGTGGTACCGACGTCCGCTCGCCGAACGCGCGCTGCTCGATCCCCCACCCCTCGACGACCAGGTCCTGACCGGGTGGAACGGCCTGGCGATCCGGGGGCTCGCGATCGCCGGCGCCCGCCACGGCGACGACGAGATGGTCGACCTCGCCCGCGGTGCCGCCGACGCCGTCCTGCGGGCCCACGTCCGCGACGGCCACGTCGTCGTCCGGTCGAGCACCTCGCGGGGGGCGTCGGTCGCGCCGCCGACCGTCGAGGACGTCGGGCTCCTGGCCGAGGGGCTGCTCGAACTCGCCCTCGTCACCGGGGACGCCGGACTCGCCGTCGCGGCGAGGTCACTGGTGGACGACGGCGTCGCGGGGCGCTTCGACGTGGACCCCGTCCTGGCGGCCGCGGGCACCGCGACCGGCGAGCAGCCGCAGACCGCGGTGCGGTCCGGCACGGTGGCGTTGGCCGCCGCTGCGGCGACCCTCGCGGCACTGACCGGCGACGACGGGTACCGCGTCGCCGCGACCCGTCTCGTCGCCGACCGTGCCGTGACCGGGACCGAACGGCCACTCGGCCACGCCGATGCCCTCGGCGTCGCCCTCGCGCTGCAGCGGCCGTCGCGCGAGGTCGTCGTCGTCGCGTCCGACCCGCACGACCCGCTGCGCGACGCCGTCCGGGGCGCTCTCCGGCCGGGGACCGTCGTCGCACGGGTGACCCCGGAGCAGGCGAGCGACTGGTCGGCGGCGGGCTTCGCACTGTTCGACGAGCGGGCGTCGCTCGACCCCGCGGCCTTCGTCTGCCACGACCGCGTGTGCGCGCTGCCCGCCCGGTCGGTCACGGAACTCGCCGCGCAGACCGTGTGACGGTATCCTGGAATGCTCATGTCTTCCTCGCCGCTCGTCATCACCTACCCGCCGGAGCTGCCGGTCTCGCAGCGACGGGACGACATCGCGGCCGCCATCCGCGACAACCAGGTGGTCATCGTCGCCGGGGCCACCGGGTCCGGCAAGACGACCCAGCTGCCGAAGATCTGCCTCGAGCTCGGACGCGAGCACATCGGCCACACACAGCCCCGCCGGATCGCCGCACGCACCATCGCCGAGCGGGTGTCCGAGGAGCTCGGCGGCGAGCTGGGCGACCTCGTGGGCTACCAGGTGCGGTTCACCGACAAGGTGTCGTCGAACACCCGGGTGAAGCTGATGACCGACGGCATCCTGCTCAACGAGATCCACTTCGACCGCGACCTGGAGCGCTACGACACGATCATCATCGACGAGGCCCACGAGCGCTCGCTGACGATCGACTTCCTGCTCGGGTACCTGAAGCGCCTGCTCCCCCGCCGTCCTGACCTCAAGCTCATCATCACGAGTGCGACGATCGACCCGCAGTCCTTCTCGGAGCACTTCGGCGGCGCCCCGATCATCGAGGTCTCCGGCCGCACCTACCCGGTCGAGGTCCGCTACCGGCCGCTCGTCGCCGAGGACCCGAAGGACGCCGACGGCTCCGGTGGCTCCGGTGGCTCCGACGACGAGGACGACCCCCGCACCGACGACAGCGGCGGCGGCCGGACGCCCGACGACCGCGACGTCATGCAGGGCATCACGGACGCGCTCGACGAGCTGGATCGCGAGGCCCCCGGCGACGTCCTGGTGTTCCTGTCCGGCGAGAACGAGATCCGCGACGCGCAGGACGCCATCGAGGGCAAGCGCTACCCGGGCACCGAGGTCCTGCCGCTCTACGGCCGGCTGTCCGCCGCCGACCAGCACCGGGTGTTCGAGCGCCGCAGCACCCCGGGCGTCCGCCGTCGGGTCGTCCTGGCGACCAACGTGGCGGAGACGAGCCTGACGGTCCCCGGCATCAAGTACGTCGTCGACACCGGCACGGCCCGCATCTCGCGGTACTCGCCGCGGGCGAAGGTGCAGCGGCTGCCGATCGAGGCGATCAGCCAGGCGAGCGCGAACCAGCGGTCCGGGCGTGCCGGGCGCACGAGCGACGGCATCGCGATCCGGCTCTACTCCGAGGACGACTTCGGCCGCCGGCCCGAGTACACGGACCCGGAGATCCTCCGCACGAACCTCGCCGCGGTGATCCTGCAGATGATCTCCCTGGGCTTCGGCGACATCGAGTCGTTCCCCTTCCTGCAGCCGCCGGACTCCCGCGGTGTGAAGGACGGCCTCGACCTGCTCCGCGAGCTCCGCGCCGTCGACACCGACGGTCGGATCACGAAGTCCGGCCGGCAGCTGACACGTCTGCCGATCGACCCCCGGCTCGGACGGATGGTGCTCGAGGCCGGGCGCCAGGGGGTCGGCCGCGAGGTCATCGCGGTCGTCAGTGCCCTGAGCATCCAGGACCCGCGCGAGCGTCCCCTCGAGAAGCGTGCGCACGCCGACCAGCTGCACGCCCGCTTCGCCGACCCCACCAGCGACTTCCTCACGCTGCTCAACCTGTGGAACCACATCGAGGACAAGCAGGAGGAGCTCTCGTCGAGCGCCTTCCGCCGCCTGTGCAAGGCCGAGTTCCTCAACCACCTGCGCATCCGCGAGTGGCAGGACCTGTACCGGCAGCTCTCCCGCGCCGCGAAGCAGGTCGACGTCCGGGTCGGGCAGTCCCGCTCCGACGACGGCGATGCGGTGCACCGTTCGCTGTTGTCCGGCCTGCTCAGCCAGATCGGTCTGCGCGACCGTGAGAAGCGCGACTACCTCGGGTCCCGGAACACCCGCTTCGTGGTCTTCCCGGGCAGCGTGCTGGCGAAGAAGCAGCCGGACGCCGTGATGGCCGCCGAGCTCGTCGAGACCAGCCGGCTGTTCGCCCGCACCGTCGGTCGGATCGACCCCGCGTGGGTCGAGCCCCTCGCCGGCGACCTGCTGAAGCGCACGTACGGCGAACCCCACTGGGAGAAGAAGCAGGGCGCCGCGGTCGCGTACGAACGGGTGACGCTGTTCGGCGTCCCCATCGTGCAGCGTCGTCGGGTGCAGTACGCCCGCATCGACCCGGAGCACTCCCGCGAGCTCTTCATCCGGCACGCCCTGGTCGAGGGCGAGTGGGACTCCCAGCAGGCGTTCGACCGCGCCAACCGGAAGCTCCGCAAGGAACTCGAGCAGCTCGAGGAGCGCACCCGGCGCCGCGACATCCTGCTCGACGACGAGAACGTCTACGAGTTCTACGACGCCCGCGTCCCCGCCGACGTCGCGACCACCCGCGCCTTCGAGGGCTGGTGGCGTCAGGCGCGACGCGACCAGCCGGACCTGCTCACGATGCAGCGGTCCGACCTGCTCGACGAGGACGCCGCCGAGGCCGCGCAGGACCAGCAGGAGTACCCGACCCAGTGGCGGAGCGGCGACCAGCGGCTCGCCATCCGGTACCGCTTCGAGCCGGGAGCCCAGGACGACGGGGTCAGCGTCCAGGTGCCGCTCGCGCTGCTCCCCCGGATGCGCGAGGAGGGCTTCGACTGGCAGGTGCGCGGCCTGCGCAAGGAGCTCGTCACCGCGCTCATCAAGTCGCTGCCGAAGCAGATCCGCAAGAACGTCGTGCCCGCGGCGGACTGGGCCGAGAAGATCGTGGCCGAGCTGCCCGACGACGCCCCCACCGAGCCGACGGAGTCCTTCCGCGCCACCCTCGCCAAGGCCATCCAGCGGATGACCTACGTGCCGGTGTCCGAGTCGGACTTCGACCTGAGCCGGGTCCCCGCACACCTGCTGCCCACGTGGGCGGTCGTCGACGAACGCGGCCGTCGGGTCGAGGCCGGCAAGGACCTGTCGGCACTGCAGACCAAGCTGAAGGACCGCACCCAGGAGAGCGTCGCCCGGGCGACGCAGGAACGTGGGCGGAACCGATCGGGAGGCCCGGCGCAGGTCGCCGACGCCACCGCCGGTCGGACGGTGGAGCGTTCCGGTCTCACCACGTGGCCGACGGACGACCTGCCGCAGACCCTCGACACGAAGCAGGCGGGCGGCGTGATCCGCGCCTACCCGGCGCTGGTGGA
Source organism: Curtobacterium sp. MCLR17_036 (assembly GCF_003234445.2). NCBI lineage: Bacteria > Bacillati > Actinomycetota > Actinomycetes > Micrococcales > Microbacteriaceae > Curtobacterium > Curtobacterium sp. MCLR17_036. The sequence continues at coordinate 2,889,281 of NZ_CP126269.1, forward strand.
GGAGGGCTCGGGGCCGAAGGCGACGGTCGGCGTGCAGCTGCTCGCGACCCCGGCGGACCGCCAGGTCCGGATGCCCGCCGGGGTGCGGCGGCTCGTGATGCTCGCGGTGCCCTCGCCGGTGTCGTACATCCAGTCGCACCTGACCGCGCAGGAGAAGCTCGCGCTCGCCGCGAGCCCGTACCCGTCGACGGCGGCGCTGTTCGACGACGTGCTCGCGGCCGTGGTGGACGCCGGCATCCGTCGCGCGCACCCGGACGGCCTGGTGTTCACGAAGGCGGGGTTCGAGGCCGTCCGTGACGCCGTGTCCGCCACGGTCGTCGACACGATGTTCGCGGCCGTCTCCGAGCTCGCCGCCGTGTTCGCCGCGCAGCGGTCCGCGGAGCGCGCGCTCAAGCAGGCGAACTCGATGTCGCTGCTCGGCGCCCTGACGGACATGCGCCAGCAGGTGGAACGCCTCGTGTACCCGGGCTTCGTCTCGGACGCGGGGCTCGACCGGCTCCGGCGGGTCCGGGTGTACCTGCAGGGCGTCGAGGCACGCGTCCAGAAGCTCCTGCAGAACCCCGGTCGCGACGCGACGTGGATGCGCGAGGTCACCGTCGCGACCGACCGGTACGTCGACGCCGGTGGGAGCTTCCCACCCGCCGTCGGAGCCCACCCGGAGCTCGTGCACGCCCGGTGGATGCTCGAGGAGTTCCGGCTGAGCCTGTTCGCGCAGGAGCTCGGCACCGCCGAGACGGTCTCGTTGCAGCGGATCACGAAGGCCCTGGCAGCGGCGCGCTGACGAGGCTAGCGTGTCGGCCATGATCGGCACACTCGACGTCGTCGTCCTGGACTGCTCCGACACCCGCGCCCTCGCCCGCTTCTACGCCGAGCTGCTCGGCGGGGAGATCGTCGAGTTCGAGGAGGACTGGGCAGAGGTCGCGCTCCCCTTCACCGACCACCGTCCGATCCTCGCGTTCCAACGGGTCGACGAGTACCGCGCGCCCGAGTGGCCGGGCCAGGCGGTCCCGCAGCAGAGCCACCTCGACGTGAAGGTCGACGACCTCGACGCGGGCGAGACCGCGGTCCTGGCGATCGGGGCGACGGCGACGGGCTCCGGGACGGCGACGTTCCGGGTGTACCTCGACCCGGCCGGTCACCCGTTCTGCCTCGTGCACCCGACGGACTGAGCGGCTGCGGCACCGGGCGGCCATGCTGGTCCGATGACCCCGTCCGACGCACACCTCGAACCGATCGACACGGACCGCTGGGCCCGGCGTGAGCACTTCGAGCACTACCGGCGGCGCGTGCCCTGCTCGTACGAGATGACGGTCGATCTCGACGCCACCCGGTTCGTCGAGGCGGTCCGTCGTGCCGGTGTGCGGACCTACCCCGCGCAGCTCTGGGCGATCAGCACCGTCGTGAACCGGCACCCGGAGTTCCGGATGCAGCTCCTGCCGGACGGGTCCCCCGCGGTGTGGGACGTGGTCCACCCGGAGTTCACCGTGTTCCACCCGGAGCCCGAGACGTTCTCGGGGTTGGTGGTCCGCCACGACGCCGACTTCCGCCGGTTCCACGACGACGCCGTCGCGACCATCGCCGAGCACCGGCACGACACCCGCATGTTCCCGCAGCAGGACCGCCCGCGGAACGTGTTCGACGTGTCGAGCCTGCCCTGGACGGCGTTCACCGGCTTCGCCCTGCACATCGCCGACGGGTGGGACCACCTGCTGCCGATCATCACGCTCGGTCGGTACCGCACCGTCGACGACCGGGTCCTGCTGCCGATGGCCCTGCAGGTCAACCACGCCGCCGCCGACGGCTTCCACGCGGCCCGTCTCGTGCGCGAGGTCGAGGAACTCCTCGGGGAGCCGGGCTGGATCGCCCCCTGATCCGGGGGCACGACCGGCCCCGGACACCCCTCGGCCGAGGGATGCACGGACCTGTCTGCCCGCGCTCTGGGGGACACGGCGTGGCCTGAGCGTGCCTACAGTCGCGTGCAGGACTGAATACCACTCAGTACGCAGCGCCCATCCCCGGGGGCGCTGCTCCGTGCGCCGGCCAGTGGGTGGCGCGCGGTGCCCCTGACCCGACCCGGGCCTCTCGGAGGTACAGCACAGCCATGTCCAAGCACGTCGTCGCGACCACCGCTGGTCGCAAGCGGTTCAGCCCGCTCGTCATCGGCGCGGGGATCGCAGCTGCCATCGCCCTGTCCATGTCCTTCTCGGGCACCCTCTCGGCGTACACCGCGAGCTTCCTGCACCCGAACAACACCGTCTCGACCGCGTCGATCGACGTCGCCGAGACGAACGAGGCCGGGTCGAGCACCACCTGCACCACCGATGCCTCCGGTTCCGCCACGTGCTCGACGCCCAACCTGTACAGCGGGCAGACCCTGCGCCCCGGCGACAGCAAGACCACGAACGTGACCTTCAAGAACAGCGGCAAGGCGGAGCCGAAGCAGATGACGCTGACCGGCGGCTCCTGCGCCACCACCCCGTCGGGGAACAGCGTCGACCTGTGCCAGAAGGTGATCGTGACCATGAAGTGGTTGGACGCCGACGTGCTGCCCGACGCGACGACCCCGGCGAGCCTCGCCGGTACGTCGACCACCATCCCGTACCCGCTGCAGCCGTCCGAGGTGCGGACCGCGAAGATCACCGTCACACTGCCGGCGAACTCGGCCAACAACACCGCCGGCCTCTCGCTCTCCCAGCCCCTCACCTGGACCTTCACCGCCTGAGCGGGACGGTCGGCGACCGGCGTCGTCGATCCCTGACAGCCGATGAGCACGAGCAGCCTCCAGAGCCCCGGGACCGTCGTCGTCGACGGCCCCGGGGTCGCCGTGCTGCCCGCGCGCGGTCGTCGCCGTGGGCGGGGCACCGGCGTCTCGGTCCGGGTCGGGGTGGTCCTGCTGCTCGTCGCGCTCGTGGTGGGCGCCCTGACGATCGCAGCCCTGTCGGGTGTGCGGGTGTTCGACGTCCGCACGCCGTCGATGGGCACCGCGGCGCCCGTCGGCAGCCTCGTCGTCACCCGGCCGGCGACGGCGGGCGACCTCGCGGTGGGCGAGGTCATCACCTTCCGTCCGGGAGCGGGCGGCGACCGGTACACGCACCGGATCGACGCGTCGGGGCCGTCGGGCATCCGGACCAAGGGCGACGTGAACGGCTCGCCCGACGCCTGGCTCCTCGACCCCTCCGACACCGTCGGCCGGGTCGTCGCCGTCCTGCCGGTCGTCGGGTGGGCGGGCCGTGCGCTCCCCTGGATCGTCGCCGCGGTGGCCCTCGTGTGGTTCGCCACCGGTTTCCTCGCCCCGGGCGACCTCCGGTCGGCGCTGCGGCTGTTCGGTGCCGCGCTGTCGGTCGCGGTGGTGGGCGCGGTCCTGCGGCCGTTCGTGGCGCTCCAGCTGCTCGGCACCTCGGCCGACGCGGGCGACGGCGTCGCACGGGTCGTGTCGACGGGTGTGCTCCCGATCCGTGTAACGGTCACCGACGGCGGGTCCGCACACCTGCTGAGCGGCGGGACCGCCGAGCTCGCCGTGCCGGGCGACACGGACGGCGTCTTCCACGTCGCGTCGCGGCTCGACCTGTCCGTGACCGGGTGGGCCGTCCTCGGGCTCGTCTGCGCCGTCCCGGTCGTCGTCGCGTTCGTCGTCGGCCGGACGACCGCGCCGCTGGTCGACGCCGGCGCGTCCGCCGCCCCGGCCGCGGAGGACGCACGGTGAGCGCGACGGTCCCGCGACCCGCGGGGACGCGGCGTCCGTGGCGGTCCCTGGTCGTGGCCCTGATCGCTGTCGGGGTCGTCGTCGCCGGTCTGTTCCCGACCACCGACGGTGCCTACACGGCGACCTTCGCGCACCCGACGAACTCCGTGGCGAGCGCGTCGAGCTACAACCGCACCACGTTCCCGTACCGCGACTCGTTCGCCGGCGGCCAGGCCGGTTGGACCACCTACAACGGCTGCTGGGCGACCACGACGACCTTCGGGTACGGCAAGTTCATCGAGTCCTGCGGCGGCACCGACGGCCCGAAGGCCGTGACGGGCAACCCGGAGTGGACGGACTACACGATGCAGGGCGACGTGCAGGTGAACGAGGGCAACCAGGCCGGTCTGCTCGTCCGGGTGACGTCGCCCGCTGCCGGCACCGACGCGATGAACGCGTACTACGCCGCGATCGACCTGTCGACGAACGCACTGTTCATCGGTCGGATGCGCAACGGCAGCTACTCGCCGTCGCTGGCGCGCACCACGATCCCCGGCGACCTGCGGCGCGGGCAGTTCTACCACCTGGTCGTCCAGGCGTCCGGGTGCACGATCATGGCCTGGCAGACCACCGTCGGCGCGAACGACTGGACCCGCGCCACCTACACGGACTCCTCGGACACGTGCCTGACCGCCGGTGCGATCGGCTTGCGGAACCAGGACAGCAAGGCGGGCTACCGGTTCGTGACCGCGACCCAGGGGGCTCCGAAGCCGTCGGTGACCCCCTCCCCGTACAACTCGACCTTCGCGACCGCCTCGTTCAACGACGGTTCGGCGGCCGCGACGTACGGCGGCTCGTGGACCTTCGACCAGCAGCAGGAGACGATCCTCGACACCGCCGACCAGAACGTCGGCGACAAGCAGGTGCTGAACCGCTCGTGGGGCGACATGACGCTGACCGGCGACGTGCGCCTGATGCGGGAACCGACCGCCGCCACCGACGCCGGGTTCATCACGCGGGTGAACGACGCCGGAGCGGGCACGGACGCGTTCCGCGGGTTCTCCGCCGGCATCAGCGGCACGAGCCTCGTCGTCGGGCAGCACGACGCCGGTCGCTGGGTGCCCGGGGCGTCGACGGCCCTGCCCCGTCCGGCCCGGCTCGGCGAGTGGTGGCACGTGACGGTGGCGGTCGTCGGCTGCGTGGTCACCGCCACCGCATCGCCGTCGGCCGGTGGCACCGTCGTGCAGGCGAGCGCCGACTTCGGCTCCTGCAGCACGACGAGCGGCGCGGTCGGCGTCCGCGAGCACGCCGTCGAGGCGCAGTGGCGCAACCTGGCGGTCACCCCGCGCTGACGCGCTCGCCCGCCGCTGACGCGCTCGCCCGCCGCCGACGCGCTCGCCCGCCCGCCCGCCCGCCGCTGACGCTCCTGGGCCCGCACCGCAGCGTCGGGTGGTGACCGGCAGACGGACGGGAGGCACGTGACCGGCCCGCCCCGTGCCTCCCGACCGGAAGCAGGTCGCGAAAGCGACAGTCTGCCGCCGACGATCCACAGGAATCTGTCGCTTTCGCAGAAAGGATCCACGGCCGCCCGTGCTCGGTCAGGAGGAGCGCGCCGCCAGCGCCTGCTGGTACTCCCGGCGGACGGCGTCGCCGCCCCGGCGACGCCACTCGCGCACGACGGACCGCCACGACGACACTTTCGCCCTCCCGAGCAGCACGTCGTTGATCGCGTTCGTCGCGAAGGTGCCGAGTGCCGGACCCTTCGTCGAGTTCGTCGGCGAGTACAGGCCGTACGCGGGGTTGGCGAGCCCCCGGTCCACCCACGACGCGAGCGAGTCGTGCACGGTGTCGGTCATCTCCGGGTGCCCCGCGTAGAACAGCGGCAGCGGGCACTCGGTGAAGTACTGCAGCGGGAACTCACCGAGCGCGGTCTCGCTGTTGCCGGTCTTCGTCAGGACGGGGGCGCCGTCCCGGTACTCGAAGTCGCGACCCTCGATGCCGAACTTGCGGTAGGTCCAAGCCTCGGTGCCGAAGGGCGACGCGCACCAGTCGAGCACCTCGAGCAGCATCCGCACGCGTTCCTCGGAGCCGGCGGCGACGGCGCTGATGGTGTTGTTCGGGTCGCCGAGCCACGGCTCCGGCTCGGATCCGGCCGGACCGACGAACGGCGCGATCGTCAGCTCGAAGCCGCTGCCGGGCGTCGCCTGCTGCAGCAGCCCCGGGATGGCGGTGTAGGTGTCGCAGAGCATGAGCGCCGAGCCCTGCACGAACCAGACCTTGCCGTTGTAGGCCGTGATGCTGTCCGGGTGGACGAGGTCCTCGGCGACGAGCTTCCGCGACACCTCGAGCAGGTCCTGGTACTCGTCGAGCTCGTACATGTGGGTGAAGCGCCCGCCCTCCTGCCGCCACTGGTTCGGCAGGCCGAACATCGGCGCGAGGGCGTTGGTCGGGACGGAGGCCAGCGCCCAGCGGTTGCGGTGCGGGTCGGAGACCTCGCGGCAGAGCTGCACGAACTCGTCGACGGACGAGAACGACGGGTCGACGCCGAGCTGCGCGAACAGGTCCTGGCGGCGGGACAGCGCCTGCGACGCGAGCGGTCCGCGCGGGACCGGGACGCCGTAGATGCCGCCGGAGAACACCGTGCCCCGCCACGACGCCGTCGGCAGGTTCGCCAGGTACGGGTAGTCGCGCACCCCGCTGCCCGACAGGTACGGGCTGAGGTCCGCCGCCTTCGCCTCGAGGAACTGCGGCAGGTACGGGAACGACCCGAACACGGTGAAGACGTCGCCGAGGGTGTCGCCGGCGACCTGGGTGGCGAACTTGTTGCCGAAGTCGGCGTTCGGGGTGATGGTGAGGTCGAGGTCGATCCCCATCCGCTCGTCGAGGCCCTGCCAGTACGGGTTCGAGCCCTTCGACGGCGGCACGGGCGAGTTCGTGGGGACGCTGCCGTGCACGGTCGATCCGTCCCCGGGCACGCCGTCGGTGGGCACGAGCGTCGCCGGGATCCGCCGGAACGCGCTCGGCATGAGCGGGCTGGTCTGCGGCAGCGCCGGTCGCGGACCGCCGGTCCACGGCACGTGGTCCGGCAGGGTGACCGCGCGGTTGATGGCGGTGACGTCGGTCGAGCGGGTCACGGTGGAGCAGCCGGCCAGGAGGCCCGTGGCCGCGACCCCGAGACCGCCTGCGATGAGCGCGCGGCGGGTGATGCCGTTGGTGGTCACGTCGGTCAGCCCTTCACCGCGCCGGTCAGGACACCCTTGGCGAAGTGCCGCTGCAGGAACGGGTAGACGATGAGGATGGGCACGATCGAGACGACGAGGATCGCCATCTGGATCGACGCCTGCGGGGGCAACGCGTCGGAGGAGGCGCCGAGGTCGGAGCCGCCGAGCTGCGCGTTGTTGATGACGTAGGTCCGGAGCACGAGCTGCAGGGGCCACTTCGCGGTGTCGTTGATGTAGAGCAGGGCGTTGAAGAACGCGTTCCAGTACCCGACCGCGTAGAACAGGCCGATGACCGCGAGCACGGCCTTCGACAACGGCAGCACGATGCGCCAGAACACCGCGAAGTCGCCGGCGCCGTCGATGCGGGCCGACTCGAGCAGCTCCTGCGGGATCGCCATGAAGAAGGACCGCATCACGATGACGTTGAACGCGCTGAGGGCCGTCGGCAGGATGAGCGCCCAGTACGAGTCGAGCAGGCCGAACTGCTTGACGACGAGGTAGTTCGGGATGAGCCCCGGTGCGAACAGCAGGCTGACGAGCACCAGGCCGAGCACGACGCCCGAGCCGTACGAGCCGGGGCGGCTGAGCGCGTAGGCGAGCATCGCGGTGACGAACAGGCTGACCAGCGTGCCGACCGTCGTGATGCCGATGCTCACGACCAGTGCGCGGGTGACGACCCCGCCGGCGAAGATGCTCTCGTAGGCACCGAGGTCGAGGCCCTCCGGCCACATCACGAAGCCGCCGGCGTCGTTCACCTGCGCGGTCGGGGCCAGGCTCGTCGAGACGATGCCGACGAACGGCAGGATGACGACGAGGCAGATGACGAACAGGACGGTGCCGGTGAGCAGGCGGCCGGGCAGCGGTGCGGCGTCCGGCCCGCCGCGCTTCCGCTTCCGCTGCCCGGGGACGGTCACCGTGTGCGTGGCGGTCATCGCGTTTCCTTCCGGTAGACGCCCGCTTCGCCGAAGACGTGCGCCAGCTTGTTGGCGCCGAGCACGAGCAGCACGCCCACGACGCCCTTGACGAGTCCGACGGCGGCGGCGACGCCCCACTGGCCGCCGAGCACGCCGTTGTTGTAGACGTAGGTGTCGAGGACCTCGCTGGCGGCACGGCCGACGGCCTGCTGCTGCAGGATGATCTGCTCGAAACCCACCGTGAGCGAGTCCCCGAGGCGCAGGATGAGCAGCAGGACGATGATCCCGCGCATGCCCGGCAGCGTGACGTGCCAGAGCTGCCGCCAGCGGCTCGCGCCGTCCACCTTCGCCGCCTCGTACAGGCTCGCGTCGATCGAGCTGAGGACGGCGAGGAACAGGATCGTCGCCCAGCCGGTGTCCTTCCAGATCACCTGGCTCGTGAGCAGGGCGATGAACCCGTCGGGGTTGCCGAGGAAGTCGATCGCGTCGCCGCCGGCCGCCCGGATCGCGTTGTTCACGAGGCCGGAACCGCCGAGGATCTGCTGGAACACCGCGACGACGATCACCCAGGACAGGAAGTGCGGCAGGTACAGGATCGACTGCACGACGCCCTTGACCCGCTCGGACAGCAGCGAGTTGAGCATGAGCGCCAGGACGATCGGTGCCGGGAACACGAAGACGACCTGCACGAGGGTGATGACGAGCGTGTTCCGCAGCGCCCCGAGGAACTCGGCGTCGCCGTCGAACACCACCGAGAAGTTCTCGAACCCGACCCAGGGGCTGCGGCCGAGCGGGACGAACGGCAGGTACTCCTGGAACGCGATGAGGTTGCCGAGCAGTGGCAGGTAGTGGAAGCCGAGCAGCAGCGCGAGGCCGGGCAGCCCCATCAACAGCAGGACCCGGTCGCGTCGGATCCGCTGCCACGTGGTGCGGCGGCGGAGCCCGGGGTCCGGGGGTGGTGCGGTCTGCGCGGTGGTGGTCGCGCGGTCGTCGAGTATCGTCACTCGGGGCCTCCTCCGTTGGATTCCTGGAGCGACCCTGGCGGACCCGGTTACAACGTGGCAATCCGTTGCCAACTGTTTCCATGGTTGTCACGCTCCAGTGAGCGCACACCTGCTCCGCAGGGCGGTCCGGGTGCGCGGCGACCGTCGCTGCGCGCTTCGTGAGCAGCAACGGTCGGGTCGTCCGAGGGGACTCGACCGTTGCTGCTCACGAACCGCGCGGAGCGCACCCGCTGCACCCGCGACCGGCAGCGGCGCTACGCTCGACCCGATGCGCGCAACCGTGCGGGACGTGGCCGCCCTCGCCGGGGTGTCGCCGAAGACCGTCTCCAACGTCATCAACGGCGGGGTCGCGGTGCGCCCGGAGACCCGGGAGCGCGTCGAGCAGGCACTCGCCCAACTCGACTACGTCCCGAACCTGTCCGCCCGCGGTCTGCGCAACGGCCGCTCGGGTGCCATCGCCCTGACCCTGCCGGAGATGGGCAGCGCCTACTCCGCCGAACTCGCCCAGCTGTTCGTCGAGCTCGCCCGGGACCGCGGGTGGGTCGTGCAGCTCGACCAGACCGGCAACGACCCGGCCCGTGAGCGCGACCTGGTGTCCCGGGCCCGCGCCCACCTGGTCGACGGGCTCGTGCTCAACCCGGTGTCGTTGAGCGGCAGCGTGCTCGCCTCGACCGAGGGGCTCCCTCCGACCGTCGTCATCGGCGAGGTCGAACCCGAACACGTCGACCAGGTGCACGTCGACAGCCGAGCGGCCGCCGCACAGGTCACCGAGCACCTGCTCGCCGCGGGCCACCGCCGCATCGCGATCGTCGGGGCGCCCCGGGCGTCCGCACCGACCGCCACCGGGGAACTGCGGGAGCAGGGCCACCTCGAGGCCCTGCGCGCCGCCGGCGTCGACCCCGACCCGTCGCTCCGCGTGCCGCTGCCGGCGTGGACGACCAGCGCGGCGGCGACGGCCTTCGCGTCCTGGCTCGACGCGCACCCGCTCCCCGACGCCGTCTTCGCGTTCACGGACTCGATCGCGTTCGGGGTGCTGCACGTGCTCGCGGCGCGGGGCGTCCGCGTACCCGAGGACGTCAGCGTCATCGGGTTCGACGACATCGACGGCGCGGCGTACGCGATCCCGGCGCTGAGCACGGTGTCGTTCGACCGGCGGGCGTTCGCGACCGCGGCCCTCGACCTGCTGACCCGACGCATCGAGGACCGGGGCCGGCCGCCCGAGACCGTGGTGGTGCCGCACCGCATCGTCGAGCGCGCGAGCGTCGCGGCCCGGTGAACGGCTCCGGCCGCTGATCGGCGTACGCTCCGCGGCATGACCAGCGAAGACGCCTCGATGCCGACGCTCGCCGCGACCGTCCTGCAGTCCCCGGAGCCGATCGCCCTCGCCCGGTTCTACGGCGCCCTGACCGGGTGGACCGTCCACGAGGACGGCCCCACCTGGGCCCGCATCCGCCCCGCCGAGGGCCCCGGTCTCTCCGTGCAGTACGAGTCCGGGTACGTCGCCCCGACCTGGCCCGGTACGCCCGGTGCCCCCGGTATGCAACTGCACCTCGACTTCCAGGTCGAGGACCTGCCGGCAGCCGTCGCGCGCGCCGAGGAGCTCGGTGCGACGCAGGCCGCGTTCCAGCCGCAGGACGACGTCCGGGTGCCGCTCGATCCCGACGGGCACCCGTTCTGCCTGTTCCTGCCCGGGGCCTGACCTGGGCCAGACCTGGGCACGCGACGCCCCGGGGCCGGCGTCGGCGACGGTCCGCGGACCCGCCGGCGCAGGGCCGGTCGTTCAGGCCGGGTCCCGGTCCGGTGCCGCGACGCCCGGGTCGGCAGCCGACAGCACCGCGGACCGCGTCCGCGCGTCGCCGAGGATCCGGAAGTGGCCGCCGACCGGCAGCCGCACGTTCGTCGCGCCCGCGAGCTCGCTGCCCTCCGGGATGAGCGTGTCGAAGACCCCGTAGACCGAGGTGATCCGCGCGTTCGCGTCGAGCTCCCGGGCCAGGGCGGCGAGCACGGGGTCCGTCGCCCGGAACGCCCGCAGGTGCCGCACCGGCGCGAGGCGGGCCCAGCCCGACCCGCCGAACGGTGTCGAGACCGCGACCATGCGGTCGATGCGGGCGTGGTCGTCGAGTCGCGTCATCGCGTACTTGCCGATGAGGCCGCCCTTGCTGTGCGCGAGGACGAGCACCTCCCGCAGGTCGTGCTCGCGCAGGTACCCCATGACCTCGTCCGACGACTCGGGCACGGGGCGCAGGTTGTGCCGCAGCACGGGCAGCACGTGCACCGGGTGCCCGCGGTCGTGCAGGGCGTCCATGAGCGGCCGCATGAAGTGCCAGGTCTCGTAGACGCCCGGGATCACGACGACGGGCTGGCCGTCACCGGTCCGGTAGTCGTCGGTCGTGGTCGGCCCGAGGCTCCGGACCTGCCAGACGACCGCGTACCACCAGTCGAGCACCGCCCACCGTGCGCGTCGCAGCAGCGGCACACGGTCGGCGGAGCGGAGCACCTCGGTCACCGCAGACCCTCGCGGGCCTGGGCGCGTCGGAACTCGCCGAGCAGCCGGGCGAAGGCGACGGGCTGTCGCTCCTGCACGTGGTGGGCGCCGGCGAGCTCGACGAACGCGCCGACGGGCGCTGCCGCGGCGATGCCGGCGGACCAGCCGTGCCGAGCGATCGGGTCGAGCGAGCCGCGGACGACCAGGACCGGCTGGCGGACCTCGGTGATGGTGTCCTCCATCCGGTAGCGCAGCATCGGCGCGAGCTCGGGCACGTACTGGCGCACGCTCCGCAGGTAGTCGGTGGTCAGCACGGCGTTCATCCGCGGCCCCTCGACGAGCGAGTCACGGGCCAGGTCGAGCGCCTGCAGCAGCAGCGACCGCCGGTCGGACGCCACCACGGGGCTGACGAGCACGATCGAACCGACGGCGTCGGGGTGCCGGCGGGCGGCCTCGACCGCGATCTGCGTCCCCAGGGACTGCCCGACGACCACGAGGTCGTCCGCGCCGCGCGACCGGACGGCGGCGACGACGAGGTCGGCGAGTTCCGCGGCCGACAGCGCCCGACCGGCGCCGGGCACCCCGCCGAAGCCGGGCAGGTCGACGCTCACGGTGCGGTGGGTCGCGGCGAGTGCGCGCTGCGACCGCCCGAAGGACCGGTGCGACATCCCGATGCCGTGCACGAGCACGACGGTGGGGGCCAGGTCGGCCCGGACCCGACCGGCGGGAGCCGCGGTGTGCAGGCGCACGGCGAGGCCGTCGATCCGGACGGTCTCCACCTTGGCGCGCACGGACCGAGGCTACGCGACCGTCCGCAGCACCTGGTCAGCGTCCTCGCGGACCGGGACGACCGGGAGGACCGGGCGTACGATCCGCACCATGCGCACGGTCACCGCGGGACTCTTCACCTCGGTCGACGGGGTCGTGCAGGACCCGTTCCGGTTCCAGTACGACAGCTTCGACGACGAGCTCGGTGCGGGCATGGGCGCCTTCATGGCTCGTACCGACACCGTCCTGCTCGGCAGGAACAGCTACCTCGAGTGGGCCGAGTGGTGGCCGGCGCACCCGGACGTCCCGTTCGGGCAGTGGATCAACCCGATCGAGAAGCACGTGGCGTCCACGACGCTGGGCGACGACCTGACGTGGCAGAACGCCACCAGGATCCCGGGTGACCTCGACACGTTCGTCCGCGACCTCCGGCAGCGCGACGGCGCCGACGTCGCGGTGTGCGGCAGCGTCACGGTGGTGCGGCACCTGCTGTTCGCCGGCCTGCTGGACGAGCTGCAGCTGATGGTGCACCCCGCGGTCGCCGGTGCCGGGCGCCGGCTGTTCGAGCCGACCGACCCGCCCACGCGGCTGCGGCTGGTCGACAGCACCGTGACGAGCAAGGGGAACGTCGTGAGCACCTACGCCAGGCGCGACGCCTGACGGAGCCGACCCGTGCCTCCCGGTCGGGGGTGGACCGGAGCGCGCCGCAGCCCGCGTACCCTCGTGGGTGACCCACTCGCCGAGGAAAGCCGGAACCAGCATGCCCCAGGACACCCGCCCGCACGTCGTCATCGTCGGCGGAGGATTCGCCGGTGTCGCCGCCATGCGGGAGCTCGCCGACGCACCGGTCCGGGTGACGCTCGTCGACCGGCACGTCTACAACATGTTCCAGCCCCTCATGTACCAGGTGGCGACGGGCGGGCTGAACGCCGGTGACGTGACGTACTTCCTGCGGAGCCTGCGTGCCCGACAGGCCAACGCGGAGTTCCGCCACGGTCTGCTCACCGGCATCCGCGCCGAGGAGCGCATCGCCGAGATGTCCGACGGCGAGCACCTGCAGTACGACTACCTGGTGCTCGCGAACGGGGTGAACACGAGCTACTTTGGCACCCCCGGCGCGTACGAGTACGCCTACTCGATGTACTCCCGCTCGCAGGCGCTCCGGATCCGCGACGAGCTGTTCACCCGCCTCGAAGAGGCAGCGGCGAACCAGGGCCCGGACGAGATCCGCATCGTCATCGTCGGCGGCGGTGCCACCGGCGTCGAGATGGCCGGCGCCCTCGCCGAGCTCCGCGACCAGGCGCTGGTCGGCGCGTACCCGGAGATCGAACGCGGCAACATCTCGATCACCCTCGTGCACCGTGGTGGCGAGCTCCTCAAGCCGTTCGCTCCGCGCCTGCGCCGGTACGCGGCGAAGGTCCTGCGGAAGCGCGGTGTCGTGCTCCGGCTGGACACCGGCGTCGCCGAGGTCCAGCGCGACGGCGTGACCACCGCCGACGGCGAGTTCATCCCCGCTTCGCAGGTGATCTGGGCGACCGGCGTCGCCGCCCACAAGGAGGTCTCCGGCTGGGGCATGCCCCAGACCCACGGCGGCCGCATCAAGGTGGGCGACGACCTCGCGGTGCAGGGCGTCGACCGGGTGTTCTCCGCCGGGGACATCGCCGCGCAGGACGACGCGCTCGCCCAGCTGGCCCAGCCCGCGCTGCAGGGCGGCAAGCACGTCGCGAAGCAGATCAAGCGCCTGCTCGAGGGCAAGCCCACCGAGCACTTCACCTACTTCGACAAGGGCACGATGGCGACGATCGGCACGAACGCCGCGGTCGCCCAGCTCCGTGGCGGCATCACGATGGTCGGGCCGGTCGCGTGGCTCGCCTGGGTGGCGGTGCACATCGCCTCGCTGCTCGGCAACGGCAACCGGCTGTCGACGCTGTCGCACTTCTTCGTCCGCTACCTGTGGTTCATGCGGAAGCGGGCGATCCCGATCGTCGGCGACGTCCGCCCGGTGCGTCCGAACGGCGACCGCGAGCCCGAGCCCTGGCAGATGCAGAAGGCCGAGTAGCAGGGCGCGCTCCGCCTGCTCGCTCGGTGAGCAGGAACGGTCGGGTCCGACGACGGCACCCGACCGTTCCTGCTCACCATGCGCGTCGGTCCGGACCGGCGACGGACGGGAGGCCCGTGACGGCGCCGCCACGGGCCTCCCGTCCGTCGGCTGGTCGCCCCGGCTACGCGACCGGCGCGGCGGAGTAGGCCCCGGCGGCGATGTCCTCGAGCAGGCCGGGCCCCGTCGGCTCCCAACCGAGGAGCGCACGGGTGGCCTCGGACGTCGCGGACATCTCCATGCCGAAGAACCGCGCGATGAACCCGAAGTGCGCGTCCGCGTCCGCCGGGTCGATCGAGGTGACCGGCAAGCCGAGCGCCTCGCCGACGGCCTCGGCGATCTGCCGGGTCGGGATCGCGGTCTCGGCGACGGCGTGCAGGCGCGTGCCGGCCGGCGCCTGCTCGAGGCCGAGACGGACGACCCGTGCGGCGTCCGTGACGTGCACGGCGGCCCACTCGTTCGTGCCGTCGCCGATGTACCCGGACACGCCGGAGCGCCGTGCCGCCGCGACGATCTCGGCGATGAAGCCGTGGTCGCCGGTGCCGTGCGTGGTCGGGCTGAAGCGTGCCGCGATCGAGCGGACGCCCTGGTCGACGAAGTCGAACCCGCGGTTCTCGCTGCCGCCGCGCATGGTGTCCGGCCCGACGAACGGGTTGGCGTCCGCCTCGGTCGACGGACGCCCCTGGGCGAGCCCCGCGACGCCCGACGCCACGACCAGCGGCCGGTCGGTGCCGACGAGGGCGCCGGCGAGGGCCTCGACGGCCGCGCGTTCGGCGGCGTTCGTGCCGACCGGGTCCGACCAGTCGTGCTTGTTGGCGAGGTGCAGGACGCCGTCGGCGGCTGCGGCGGCCCCGGCGAGGACGTCGAGGTCGTCGAGGCCGCCCCGCACGACCGTGACGCCCTTCGCCTCGAGCGCGGAGGCCGAGGCGTCGGATCGGGCGAGGCCGCTGGCGGTGTGGCCGGCGGCGAGCAGGTCGTCGACGGTGTGCGAGCCGATCCAGCCGGAGGCCCCGGTGACGAACACGTGCATGAGTGCTTCCCTTCACAGGTGTCCACAACGGTGATGTCATGAACTGACGTCACCGTAGCACTCCATGTCAGCCGCTGTCATCAGTAGACTCTCGCCATGGTCAGGTGGCAACCCGGAACGCGCGAACGACTGCAGGCCGTCGCGCTGCAGCTCTTCACGAGCGAGGGCTACGACGCGACCACCGTCGCCCGGATCGCCGCCGAGGCCGAGGTCACGGAGCGCACGTTCTTCCGGCACTTCGCCGACAAGCCCGAGGTGCTCTTCGCCGGACAGGAGGGCTTCCTCGGCATGTTCAGCGACGCCGTCCGCGCGGCGCCGGACGGCACGGCACCGTTCGCCCTGGTCCGCCTGGCCCTCGAGGGCTCCGTCGGCTTCTTCCCCGAGGAGCGTCGGGCCTGGTCGCGGGCACGGCAGGTCGTCATCGACGCGACCCCCGCCCTCGGCGAGCGCGAACTCGGCAAGCTCGCGACCCTGACGACCCGGTTGGGCGAGCTCCTGCGGGAACGCGGCGTGGCCGAGCCGACCGCCACGATGGCCGCGGAGACCGCCGTCACCGTCTTCCACCTGTCGTTCGCGCAGTGGATCGCCCCGGACGAGGCCCGGCCGTTCCGCACGCTCGTGCACGAACGGCTCGACGCGCTGACCGCCATGGTGCAGTCGGCGGGCTGAGGCCGCGCGGCGCGGGCTCGCGGCGCGCGGCGCCGGGAGCGCGAGCGGGCGCGCCCGGCGCGGACGCTCCGTGAGCAGGAACGGTCGGGTCCGACCACGGCACCCGACCTCTTCTACTCACCATCCACGCTGGTCCGGACCGACGACGGAGGGGAGGCGCGTGGCGGCGCCGCCACGGGCCTCCCGTCCGGCGGCCGGCGCGCGGGCGCCGCAGGGCACGCGTACTTGCCGAGTGAGCAGGACACGCCGCGTCCGACCACGGCACCCGACGTCTTCTGCTCACCGGACGCGGCACTCGCAACCGGTGCCGGACGGCAGGCGCGGGCACTCAGAGGTTCCTCAAGGGCGGGCGGAGCACCCTGGGATCGACCCGGCAGGCAGCTCCGGGCGCGGCCGACCGGCCGCCCGACCCCGCACAGGAGGACCGTGACGACCGACACGCTCACCCCCGCGCGATCGCGGGTCGGTGCTCCCGCGCGCGCTGCGGACGCCCGAGCTGCCGGGTCACCGACCGCACCGCCGCCGCCGCTGACGCACCGCGCGCCGGCCCTCGACGGCCTGCGCACCCTCGCGATCCTCGTCGTCATCCTGTACCACCTGCACGTGCCGCAGTTCGAGGGCGGCTTCATCGGCGTCACCGTGTTCTTCGTGCTCTCCGGCTTCCTCATCACCACGCTGCTGCTCGGCGAGCGGCGTCGGACCGGTCGGGTCCGACTCGGGACGTTCTGGGGCAAGCGACTGCTCCGGCTCTACCCGGCGCTGCTCGCGTTCGTCGTCGTCGGGCTCCTGCTCTGGAACTGGGTCGGCGACTACAAGGGCGCGACGTTCTCGGCGGGAGAGGCCGCCTTCATCGCCCTCACCTACACCGGCAACCTGTTCCGGGCGTTCTGGGACACCACGCAGGGGGTCTTCGCGCACACGTGGAGCCTGTCGATGGAGGAGCAGTTCTACCTGGTGTGGCCGCCCGTCCTGGTGCTGCTCGCCACGCTGCGGACCCGCCGACGCTGGCTGCTCACCGGACTCGGCGCACTCGTCGTCGGAGGCTCGGTCACGTCGTGGCTGAGCTACCGCACGCCGAGCGGCGGGGCCACGCCGGACGTCTACTTCTCGCCGGTGCTCGGCGTCGTGCCGCTCGCGGTCGGCTGCGCGCTCGCCCTGCTGCTCGACGACGCCCGGGTCCGCGTGCTCGCGGCCGGCCTGGCCGGCACCGTGGCGACCTGGCTCGGGTTCGCGCTCCTGGTGGGGGTACTCGTCTGGATCGACGACGACTGGACCCAGCACGCCTGGACCTTCGGCGTGGTGCTGCCCGCGACCGCACTCGTGTCGGCGCTGCTCATCGGCGGCCTCGTCTCGGTGCGCTCCCCCGTCTCCGCCGCACTCGCGTGGACCCCGGTCTCCTGGTTCGGCCGACGGGTCTCGTACTCGGCGTACCTCTGGCACCCGCTCGTGATCGCCCTGCTCGGCACCTTCGCGATCGGGGTCTGGGGGACGATCGGGTTGGTCGCCGCCGTCCTGGTCGTGTCGATCGGCGCCGCCTACGCGGTCGAGGTGCCCGTCGAACGCTTCCGCAAGCGGCTCGAGGCGCGGTCTGCTGTTGCCCGCGCCACCGCCGCTCCCGCGCAGGGCCCGGTCGAGCCGTAGGCTCGGCCCGTGACCAGTGACCGCACCGACGTCCTCGTCGTCGGCGGCGGACCCGTCGGCCTCTTCACGGCCGTGCTGCTCGCCGCCCGAGGGCTCGACGTCCGCGTGTGGGAACGCCGGACGGAACCACCCGTGGGCTCGCGCGCGATCGGCATCCACCCGCCCTCGCTCGACGCCTTCGCGGCCGTCGGGCTGGCCGACGCCGTGCTCGCCGAGGCCGTCCTCGTCCGCCGGGGCGTCGCACGCAGCCGGGGCCGCACGCTCGGCACGCTGTCGTTCGCACGTGCCTCGACCACCCACCCCTACGTCGCGACGCTCGACCAGCACCGCACCGAGTCCCTGCTCCGCGAGCGCCTCGAGGCACTCGCGCCGGGAGCGCTGACCACCGGCACGACCGTCTCCGGGCTGGACCGGCACCCGGACCACGTCGTCGCCTCGGGCAGCGGCCCCGACGGCACGACGACCACCGTCCACGCGTCGTTCGTCGTCGGCGCGGACGGCGGCAGGAGCGCGGTCCGCGCCCTGCTCGGCATCCGCACGACCGGCCGCGACTACCCGGAGCGGTACCTGATGGGCGACTTCGCCGACCCCGAGGACCCCTCGGCCCGCACCGCAGCGCTCGTCGACGTCGGACCGGACGGCGTGACGGAGTCGTTCCCGCTGCCCGGTGGACGCCGTCGGTACGTCGCCCTGCTACCCGCCGACGCCCCGACACCGTCCGGCGCGGTCGATCGCGGCACGCCCGACCCCGAGGCCGCCGCCCGCCTGGCCGCGCTCGTCCGCGCCCGCACGGGCGCCGACCCCGACCCCGCCAGCTGCACCATGACGAGCACGTTCGGCGTCCGACGGCGGACCGCCGACCGCGTCGGGGTCGGCCGCGTCGTCCTGGTCGGCGACGCGGCGCACGAGATCAGCCCGATCGGCGGCCAGGGCATGAACCTCGGCTGGCTCGACGCCGTCGACCTCGCACCCCTGCTCGCCGGTGCGGTCGCCTCCGGTGCCGGCGGCCCGTGGCCGCGGTACGCCGCCCGGCGACAGGCGTCGGCCCGCCGGGCCGCCCGCCAGGCCGAGGCGAACATGGCGACGGGGCGTCCGCTCGGCCCGGTCGCGGCGGTCGGCCGGGAGGCCCTGCTCCGGTCCGCCCTGGCACTCCCGACCGCGCACGGCCTGGCCCGGCTCTACGCCATGCGCTGGGCCTGACGGCGCACGACGGTCGTCTGGCGGCTCCCCGTGCGTGGCGGGCCAGGCCGTGCCGGGCTGCCGTGCCGGGCCGGGCTGCCGTGCCGGGCTGCCGTGCGGGCAGGGCCGGGCCGCGCCGCGCTCGGCACGCCGGGTCACGGCCGGCGTCAACCGACCAGGCGCGCCCCGGCCAACCCGAGCTCGACCACGAGGACGAGCGACGACGCGATGACGAGCCGGAAGAGCGTCCGCGAGGCCCGACCGTCGACCACGAGCCGGACGCCCACCACTGCCAGGACGACGACCACGGCGGTGCCGCCCACCGCGAGCACGACCCCGACGCCGCGCACCGGGTCGTCGCCGGCCAGCTGCCCCCCGAGCACCAGGAACGCCGCCACGACGAGGGCACCGAACGCCGTCACGCCCGCGCCGCGCAGCCCGAGCCGGTGCGGGAAGCCGCGGACCCCGGTCGCTGCGTCGTCGACCAGGTCCGGCAGCACGTTGGTGCAGTGGATCGCGATGCCGAACACCGCGCCGGTGGCGATCGCCCACGTCGCCGGCCACTGCCCGGTCGGTCCGGCGGCGACGGCGACGACGGGCAGCGCGCCGAACGCGACCACGAACGGCGCCACCGACCACGCCGTGCGCTTCAGCCCGGCGTCGTAGGCCCAGCCCGCGGCCACGAGCACGAGGTGCGCGACCGCGGCGACCGGACCGAGGCCGATCGACAGCAGCACGGCGACGGCCGCGGTGACGAACGCCGCCGTGCGGACGGTGCGGACGTCGATGAGTCCGCGCGCGACGGGCTTGTCGCTCCGTCCGACGGCACGGTCGCGGTCGGCGTCGATCCAGTCGTTCGCCAGGCCGATCGAGAGCTGCCCGGCCACGACCGCCGCGGCGACCAGCACCACGAGCCAGACCGGGTGCCCGACGGCCGCGGCGAGCACGGTGGCCAGGACCGTCACGGTCACCGTCGGCCCGGGGTGGGACGAGGCGAACAGCAGCCGGGCGGTCGAGGGTCTGCCGGAGTCGGTCACACGGCCAGCGTACGGTCGCGGGACCGACGCCGACCGCGTGACCGGTTCAGCCCGTCACCGTGAAGCGCGCGGCCTGCAGCGCCGACGGCCGCGAGGACGGTCCGACCAGCACCTCGAAGGCACCGGGCTCGACCCGGCGAACGCCCGCGGCGTCGACGATCGAGCAGTCCGCGACCGGCAGCTCGAGCCGCACCCGCACCTCGGCGCCGGGGGCGACGTCCACCTGCCGGAACGCCTTGAGCTCGCGGTCCGCCCAGCTGACGCTCGTGACCGCGTCGCGGACGTAGAGCTGGACCGTCTCGCGGGTCGGCCGCGCGCCGGTGTTCCGGACGGTGACCTCGGCCACGACGGTGTCGTCCGGACCGAGCTCGGGGTCGACGACGGCCAGGTCGGTGTACTCGACGGTGGTGTACGAACGGCCCTCGCCGAAGACCCACGCCGGCTCCTGGGTCAGGTCGGCGTACCGGTCGCCGTGCTGCCCGCGGATCTGGTTGTAGTACGTCGGCTGCTGCCCGACGTGCCGGGCGAACGAGATCGGCAGGCGCCCCGAGGGCTCGACCCGGCCGGCCAGCAGCTCGGCGAGCGCCCGGCCACCGAGCATGCCGGGGTTCGCCGCCCAGACGACCGCGGCGGCGTCCGCCACCGACGGCGGCAGCACGAGCGGCTTCGAGGCGAGCAGCACCACCACGACGGGCTTCCCCGTCGCGATGAGGGCGTCCAGGAGCGCGACCTGGCCGCCGATCAGGTCGAGCGTGGCGGTGGAGCGCCCCTCGCCGACGAGCTCGATGCGGTCGCCGACCACGGCGACGACGACGTCCGAGTCCTCGGCGGCGCGGACGGCCTCGGCGAGCAGCGCCGGGTCGGACGGAGCCGGCACGACGACCGGCGGCCGGGGCTGCCCGTCCGGGAACGTCGCCCCCTGCGGATCCTGCTCGAGGCTCAGGATCTCGGCACCGACCGCGTGGCGGACGTCCCACGTCCCGATCCCGCGCAGACCGTCGAGCACCGTGGTGATCATCGACCGCGGCTGGCCGTCGAGCCAGCCCGCCTGACCGGACCCGCCGGCCCAGTCGCCGAGCTGCGTCTGCGCGTCGTCGGCGAGCGGTCCGACGACCGCGACCCGGAGCGGCGCCGACCCGTCCAGGGGCAGCGTGCCGTCGTTCTCGAGCAGCACGATCGACCGGCGCGCGACGTCGAGGTTGAGGGCCGCGTGCTCGTCGGTCCCGATGCGATCGTCGAGGTCGGCGGCGGGCAGCCGCGGGTCCTCGAACAGGCCCAGGTCGAACTTGAGGGTGAGGATGCGCGCCACGGCGGCGTCGAACGCGTCGGTGTCGAGCATGCCGCGCTCGACCGCCTCGAGGGCTCCCTCGAAGAACGCGGGCGTGGTCATCACCATGTCGTTGCCGGCGCGCACCGCGGCGGCGGCTGCGTGGGCGTGGTCCGGCTGGACCTGCTGCTCCCAGACCATGCGGCCGACGTTGTCCCAGTCGGTGATCAGGGTGCCCGTCCAGCCCCACTCCCCGCGCAGCACCTCGTTGAGCAGCCAGTCGTTCACGGTGATCGGGACGCCGTCGGTGCTCTGGTACCCGAGCATGAACGTCCGGCAGCCCTCGCGGGCGACGCGTTCGAACGGCGGCAGGAACCAGCTGCGGAGCTTGCGGCGCGAGATGTCGGCCTCGCTGGCGTCCCGGCCGCCCTGCGTCTCCGAGTAGCCGGCGAAGTGCTTCGCCGTGGCGAGGATCGCGGTCGGGTCGTCGAGACCGTCGCCCTGGTACCCGCGCACCATCGCGCTGGCGAGCTCGCCGATCAGGAACGGGTCCTCGCCGAAGGTCTCGCTGATGCGCCCCCACCGCAGGTCCCGGGCGATGCAGAGCACCGGCGAGAAGGTCCAGTGCACGCCGGTGGCGGCGACCTCGCGGGCGGTGGCACGCGCCACCCGCTCGACGAGCTCCGTGTCCCACGACGCGGCCATGCCGAGCTGGGTCGGGTAGATCGTCGCGCCCGGCCAGAACGAGTGCCCGTGGATGCAGTCCTCGCCGACGAGCAGCGGGATCCGCAGGCGCGTCTCGGCGGTGAGCCGGTTGGCCTCGAGGATGCGTTCCGGCGAGGTGTGCAGGACGGAGCCGACGTTCCGCCGCAGGACGTGGTCGCGCAGGTCGTCGCGGGCGTCGAGCTGCAGCATCTGCCCGACCTTCTCCTCCACGGTCATCCGGGCGAGCAGGTCGGCGACGCGGTCGGCGGTCGGCAGGGACGGGTCGGTGTAGGCCGGCGCGCCGTCCGGCCGCCCGTCGGTCGCGGCGGTGGGTGCGGTGGTGCTCATGCGCGGTCCCCTGACGGGTCTCGGTCGTCCGGGTCGGCGGCCGTGCGGACCGGACGGACCTGGGTCACGGCGGCGTTGACGTTCATGCCCTTGCGCTTCATGGCACGGGCACGCTCGCCGGCGGAGCGCAGACGCGGGTTGACGTACTCGTCGATGCCGAAGTTGATGAGCGAGAGCGCCACACCGAGCAGGGCGATGCAGAGCCCGGCCGGGATGTACCACCACCAGTAGTCCGGGAACGCGTTGTTCTGCTGGGCCCAGAACAGGATCGTGCCCCAGTTCAGGTTCGACACCGGGATGACGCCGATGAACGCGAGCGTCGTCAGGCCGAGGACGGCCGCGGTCATCGTGCCGACGAAGCTCGAGGCGATGATCGCCATGAGGTTCGGCAGCATCTCGACCAGGATGATCCGGTGCAGCGGCTCGCCGTTCGCGCGGGCCGCCTGGATGAAGTCGCGGTTGCGGAGCGACATGGTCTGCGCGCGGAGCACCCGGGCGCCCCACGCCCAGCCGGTGAAGCCGAGCACGGCGGCCACGACCCAGAGCGGCGGGTCCTGGAACTGCGAGGCGACGATGATCATCAGCGGGAGCCCGGGGATGACCAGGAACACGTTCGACAACGCGGACAGCGACTCGCTCTTCCACCCGCGCAGGTACCCGGCGGTGACGCCGACGGCGATCGCCACCACGGTCGCCATGATGGTCGCGAGGAAGCCGACGACCAGCACGCCGCGCGTGCCGTAGACGAGCTGGCTGAAGACGTCCTGCCCGATGTGCGTGGTGCCGAGCAGGTGCCGGAACGACGGCCGCTCGAGCGTCGCGTCGAGGTTCTGCGCCTGCGGGTCGGCCGGGGCGATGAGCGGGGCGAAGACCGCGACGAGCACGAACACCCCGAGGATGACGAGCCCGGTGGCGGACTTCGGGTTGGCGAACATCGCGGTCGACGCCCGCAGCTGCGACCAGAAGGTCTTGTCGCCGCCGCGGCGGTGGTCCCCCGGCTCGGTGGTCAGGACGGCCGCGGTCTCGGGGGCGCCGGCACCCACCGGCTGCACGAGGACGGGGGTCTTCTCGGCTGGACTGTTCATGATCAGGCCTCCGTCTGACGGGTACGGGGATCGAGGACGGCGTAGGCGATGTCGGCGATGACGTTCGCCACGAGGACCGCCAGGACGAGGACGAGGAAGATGCCCTGCATGAGCGCGTAGTCCTTGGCGTTGGTGGCGTTGAGCAGCAGGAGCCCGATGCCCGGGTAGGAGAACACCATCTCCATGACGAGCGTGCCGCCGACGATGAACCCGATCGCGAGCGCGAAGCTCTGGATCTGCGGCAGCACCGCGTTGCGTGCCGCGTACTTCCACAGCACGCGACGGTTCGGCATGCCCTTCGCCTGCGCGACCGTGATGTAGTCCTCGTCGAGGACGGTGAGCATCATGTTGCGCATGCCGAGCACCCAGCCGCCGAGCGAGACGATGACGATCGTCACGACCGGCAGGACCGCGTGCGACGCGACCTCCTGGACGAAGGGGCCGTTCCACCCGGGCTCGACGCCGATCTCGTAGGCGTGGCCGGCCGGGAACCAGCCGAGGGCGGTGGAGAACACGGCGATGAAGATGAGGCCGAGCCAGAAGTACGGCACGGTGCCGAGGAACGTCGTGATCGGGACGAGTGCGTCCAGGCTGCTGCCGCGTCGCCAGCCGATGACCGCGCCGACGGCCGTGCCGATGAGGAACGAGATGATCGTGGCGAAGCCGACGAGGCCGAGCGTCCACGGCAGCGCCGAGGCGATGGCCTCACCGACCGGTGCGAGGCCCGTCGAGATCGAGATGCCGAGGTTGCCGTGCAGCAGCATGTTCCAGTAGTCGAGGTACTGCTGCCAGAGCGGCACCGAGGTGTCCAGACCGAACAGTGCCCGCAGGGACTTCTCGGCGTCCGGCGTCAGCTGCCCCTGGCTGCGGGCCATGAACGCGTCGACCGCGTCGCCCTTGAGCATGCGCGGCAGGAAGAAGTTGATCGTGATCGCGGCCCAGAGGGTGAACGCGTAGAAGAGCACGCGGCCGCCGATGAACCGCCACGGGACGCGGCTGCGCTGCCCGTCCGTGCCGGTGGCGGTCGTGCCGACGAGCGTCGGGTCGACCGGGGTCTGCAGTTCGGCGCTCACCGCGCACCTCCTGATGACTGTGCCGACAGGTCCCGGAAGTGCTTCTCGGGGTCGGGCGAAGCGGAGCGCAACTCGCGCGTGTAGGGGTCCTGCGGGCGCAGGATGACGTCGTCGGCGGGGCCGCTCTCGACGACGCGGCCCTGGTTGAGGACCATGATCTCGTCGCTGAAGTGCCGCGCGGTGGCGAGGTCGTGCGTGATGTAGAGGACGCCGAGCCCCTCCTCGCGCTGCAGTTCGGCGAGCAGGCTGAGCACGCCGAGGCGGATCGAGACGTCGAGCATCGACACCGGTTCGTCGGCGACGAGCAGCGAGGGACGCGACGCCAGGGCACGGGCGATCGCCACGCGCTGCCGCTGGCCGCCGGAGAGCTCGTGCGGTCGGCGGTCGATCACCGCGTCGGCGTCCAGGCGCACCCGTTCCAACAGCCGACGGACCTCGTCGTCGACCTGGTCGCGCGGGACGACCCGGTCGAGCCGCAGCGGCCGCTCGACGTGGTGGCGGATCGAGTGGTACGGGTTGAGCGACGCGAAGGGGTCCTGGAAGACCATGCGCAGCTGCTGCCGGTACTTCCGCAGCCCCTTGCCCGAGGTCGGGATCGGCGACCCGTCGAGCAGGACCTGCCCGGACGTCGGCCGCTCCAGCTGGGTGAGGATCTTCGCGATGGTCGACTTGCCGCTGCCGGACTGGCCGACGAGGCCGATGGTCTGCCCGGAGGACAGCGTGAAGCTGACGTCGTCGAGGGCCTTGAGCTGTCCGGAGCCCCGGACGTTGTAGACCTTCGTGACGTTGGTGAACTCGAGGGTCGTCATCGTACGACCACCCCTTTCTCCCCGGTCAGACGCGGGAACGATGCGAGGAGCTTGCGGGTGTAGTCGTGCTGCGGGGCGTTCCAGATGCGCTCGGCGGTCGCCAGCTCGACGATCTCGCCCTCGCGCATGATCGCGATGCGGTCGCTGATCTCGAGCAGGAGCGGCAGGTCGTGGGTGATGAAGACGACCGAGAACCCGAACTCGTGCCGGAGCTGCGAGATCTGGCTGAGGATCTCGCGCTGGACGAGCACGTCGAGCGCGGTGGTCGGCTCGTCCATGATCATGAGCTGCGGACGGAGCGCGAGCGCCATCGCGATCATGACGCGCTGCCGCATGCCGCCGGACAGCTCGTGCGGGTACGACCGGAAGCGCTGCGCGCCGACCTTCACGATGTCGAGCAGCTCGACGACGGCACGACGCCGCTGCTTGCGGTCCAGGTCGGGGCGGTGCACGACGAACACGTCGTCGAGCTGAGCGCCGATCGTCGCCACCGGGTTGAGCGCGTTCATCGCGCCCTGGAAGACCATCGAGATCTTGTCCCAGCGGAAGCGGCGCATGGCCTCGACGTCGAGCGCGTTGACGTCGACGTCCTCGCCGGAGCGGTCGTGGAACACGACGCTGCCGTCGGTGATGACGGCCGGCGGCCGCAGGAGTCGCTGGACCCCGTACGCCAGGGTGGTCTTGCCGCATCCGCTCTCGCCGGCGAGACCGACGATCTCGCCGCGCTGGATGTCGAGGGTGACGCCCTTGACCGCGCGCACCGGCGGGTCGACGTCGTACACGACCGAGAAGTCGCGCACGGAGAGGAGTGTGTCGGTCATGTGCTCGTCGCCTTCCTGCTGACCGCGACGTCCGGGGCGGGACGCGGTGGTCCGTGCCCCGCCCCGGACGGGTGTGGTGGGGGTGCTACTTCGCGGGCTGCAGCTGCATGAGGACCTGGACGGCCCACGGCTGCGTCGGGTCGGCTGTGGCGTACTGGTCCTCCTCGCTCGGCCACCCGGTGAAGTTCCGGGTGTTGTACTCGCCGAGCTGCGGGTGGGTGCCGATCGGGATCGCCGGGACGTCCTCGACGAAGATCTTCTGCACCTCGTCGAGCGCCGCCTTGCGCGTCGCGTCGTCCGAGGCCGCGGCGTACTCCTTGAGCAGCTTGGTCGCCTCCGGGTTGTCGTAGCGGCCGAAGTTGTCGGCGACCTTGCCGCCGGACTCCTGCTCCAGGTAGGCGCCGTTCATCGTGTCGTCGTAGATGTGCCACGGGTTCGATCCGGAGCCGCTCCAGTGCAGGACGGCGTCGAAGTTGCCGGTGGCGACGTTCGAGGTCCAGGTGTCGGCGTCGGGGGTCGCGACCTTGACGTCGGCGCCGAGCGTCTTCTCCACCTGGGTGGCGATGAGCTGGATGCCGGTGACGTAGTCGTTCCAGCCCTGCGGGTTCTGCAGCGTGAAGGAGACCGCCTTGCCGGACGGGTCGGTCAGTGCGCCGCTCTTCCACGTGTAGCCGGCGTCGGTGAGCACCTTCTTGGCGCCGTCGACGTCGATCGAGAACTCCTGGTCCTTGTACTCGTCCGCGATGTACTGGTCGCCGGTCGGCTGCGGGATGCCGGTGACGTTCTTCAGCTCGGGCCCGGCGTTGCTGCGGGCCTTCTCGGCGTGCGCCTTGCGGTCGACGACCATGTTGACGGCCTTGCGGAGCGCGACGTCGTTGAACGGTGCCTTCGTGGTGTTCACGACGATCATGTCGGGGCTGAGGATGTTGGCGCCCCAGAACACGTTGTGCTCCGGGTCCTTCTGCACGTAGTTCTTCTCGAAGTCGGTGATGAAGATCTGCGCCCAGTCGGTCTCGCGGTTCTGCAGACCGCGCAGCAGGCCGGTGTTGTCGTTGTACTCGAGGTACTTCAGCTGCGCGACGGGGACCTTGCCGCCCCAGTAGTCCGAGCGGGCCTTGAGCACGACGCCCTGCGACGAGAAGGTCGAGATCGTGTACGGACCGGTGCCGACGGCGTCCTTGACGGCGTCCTTCGTCGGGTCCGCGATGTCCTTCCACTGGTGCTCGGGGACGATGCTGACGTGCAGCACGTCGCCCTGCTTCACGAACTTCGACTCGCTGAAGTCCATGACGACGTCGCCGCCGTCCTTCTCGATGCTGGTCAGCTTCAGGCCGCCGAGGTCGAGCGCGGGGTTGTCCTTGATGAGCGAGTACGTGAAGACGATGTCGTCCGCCGTGAACGGCTCGCCGTCGCTCCACTTGACGCCCTCGCGGGGCGTGACGGTGAGCTTCGTGTAGTCGTCGTTCCAGGTGACCTTCGAGGCGAGCCACGGGGTGGTCTGGTTGTCGCCCACCGGGTTGACCATCGCGAGCGGCTCGAAGATCATCCGGTCGTACCCGAGGGACATGCCGGAGCCGGTGCTGATGAACGGGTTGTTGATCTGCGTCGCGAGGACGGCAGCGCCGTCCGGCTTGGCGATCGTCAGGGTCGACGAGCCCGAGCCGCCGGAGCCGCCCTGGCTGCCGCTCGAGCATCCGGTGAGCACCATGGCGCCCAGCGCGGCGACGGCGGTCGCCGTGATCAGGTGTTTCTTGAGCCTCATTGCTTCTCCCTCGGGAACTTCGTCGTTTCCGTGGCCTGCTGAACAGGCGACTGCGGCAGAACGTAACGCACTTACTGACCAGAAAGCAAGTAACGATCCGGTGTAGTGTGACGAGTGACTCGAAGGCGGGAGACCGGTGCGATGACCACGACTGCCAGCAGTGCCACGCCACGACCCGAGACCGAACGCAAGCGGCAGGACATCCTCCGGGCGGCGGTCGACACGTTCGGCGCGAAGGGCTCGACGAACGGCACCCTGGCCGACATCGCGGACCAGGTCGGCATCACCCGCGCGGGCGTCCTGCACCACTTCGGCTCGAAGCAGGCCCTGCTGCTCGAGGTGATCGAGTTCCGCGACCGCGACGACGTCGCCGACCTCGACGGCAAGCAGATGCCGGGCGGCGCCGGCCTGTTCGTGCACTTCGTGTCGACCGTGCTGCGGAACAGCCTCCGGCCCGGCATCGTGCAGGTCTACACGGTCCTGTCGTCCGAGTCCGTGACCGACGACCACCCGGCGCGCGCCTACTTCGAGCAGCGGTACCGGACCCTGCGGTCCGACGTCGACCAGGCGTTCCGCGCGCTCTGCGCGACCGAGGGCGTGACCGACCTGCGCACCGTCGACCACGCCTCGGCGGCGGTCCTCGCGGTGATGGACGGCCTGCAGCTGCAGTGGCTGCTCGACCCGTCGGCCGTCGACCTCGCCGCGGCGAGCGAGTTCGCGATCCAGGCGATCGTGAACGGCGTGCTGCACCCGGGTCCGCCGCTGTCGGCGTACCTCGACGAGGACTGACCCGGCACCGGACGACGGCGCCGCACGCCACGGGACCCGGCCGGTCAGGCCGCCGTCAGACCGCGGGCCGCACCGCCGTCCGGCGACGCCCGAGCACCCCGGACGCGAGCGCGATGCCGAGCAGCACGACCAGGCCGCCGACCGGCTCGTTCCACCGCACCCGCTCGCCGAGCACGAGCACGCCGAGCGCCACCCCGACCACCGGCGTCAGGTAGGTCACGGTGGACGCGCGACCCGCGCCCCACGCCTGCACCAGGCGCGTGTTCCAGGCGTAGGCCAGCCCCGTCCCGACGCAACCGAGCGCGACCATCGCGGCCACGATCCTCCCGTCCAGCTGCACCGGACCGGTCGCGATGACGGGCGCGACCACCAGGAGCATCCCCGAGGCCAGCGTCAGCTGGACCGTCGCCAAGGTGACCGGGTCGTACGCGCTCGCCACCGCGACCCGGCGCAGGTAGGCGAGCCCGACGCCGTAGGACGCCGTCATGCCGAGCAGTGCGACCTGTCCCGGCACGCTCGCCAGGACCTCGGGGTCGGTGAGGACGTCCCACGGACCGACGAGCACGAGCACCCCGACGATGCCGAGCACGATCCCGAGCAAATGCCGGCCGCGCAGCCGCTCGGACGGCACGAGCACCGCGAGGGCGGCCAGCGTCATGATCGGGGTCGTCGCGTTGTAGATGCTCGCGAGCCCGGACGGCACCGTCTGCTCGGCCCACGCCATGAGCGACGACGGCAGCGCGTTGAGGAACACCGCGACGACGGCCAGGTGCGCCCACACCCGCGGTTCCCGCGGCCAGCGCCGCCGGGTCGCGAGCAGCACCACGACGAGCGTGACGGCGCCGAGCACGGTCCGCACGGTGGCGACCTGCTGGGGCGCGAGGCCGTCGAGTCCGATCTTCGCGAAGAGGAAGCTCGAACCCCAGGTGAGGGCGACGAGGACGTAGAGGGCGGCGTTCACGAGGTACAGTCTCGACATCCTGGCGGCATGTCGCGAACGCATGTCGCTCATACCGACATGAGGAGCACGCATGACCGTCTCCGTCCCGCAGCTGCGGGCGTTCGTCGCCACGCTCGACACCGGCTCGTTCACGGCGGCCGCCGCCGAGCTCGGCGTCGGGCAGTCCGCTGTGTCGCACGCCGTCGCCGGCTTCGAGCGCGAGGTGGGCGGACCGGTGGTCCGGCGCGGCGGCGTCGCGACCCCGACACCCCTCGGCGAGCGCCTGCTGGCCCACGCCCGCAGCGTGCTCGCCTCCGTCGACGCCCTGGAGGCGGTGGTCCGGCCCGCCACGGCCCGCGGCACCGTGCGGCTCGCGGCCGTCCCCACCGTCTGCCAGGGCCTGCTGCCGCGGCTCCGCGAACTCTGGGCGGTGACCCTGCCTGACGTCGACGTCCAGGTCTACGAGGGGGACGACGACGAGATGCCCGAGTGGCTCGAGGCCGGCACCGTCGACGCCGCCGTGCTCGTCGACCCCTCGCCGGTCCCCGTCGGCGGGGTCGTCGTCGCCCAGGACGAGATGGCAGCAGTCGTACGACGGGACCACCCGCTCGCCGAGCTGCCCGCACTCTCGCTCGACGACCTGCACGAGGACGGCCTCGTCGCCGGGGGTGGCGGCTGCGAGTACCAGATCCAGAAGCTGCACGAGCTCGAGGGGCGCCCCTTCCGCTACGCCCACCGCGTGCGGGAGATGAGCACCATGTTCGGCATGATCGAACGCGGCGAGGGCGTCTCGATCGTGCCGACGCTCGGGCGCGTGATGCTGCCGCCGGACCTCGTCATGGTGCCGATGGCCCGACGACTGGAACGGACGCTCGTGCTGAGCGGGCCGGCGTCGCGCGAGTGGCACCCGCTGGCCCGGGCGCTCGTCGACGCGGTCTGAGCGCGTACGACCTTCGGTGGATCCGCCGACCGCCCCGGTTTCCTAGGCTCGGAGCATGACCACGACCGCCACCCTGCCCGCCGTCCCCGTCGGTCGACGCATCTGGGCGGAGACCTGGCGGCTGGCCGTCGCCGCGCTGGCCGGCGTGATCGCCTTCGCCCTGGTCTGGTCGTCGCTCGACACCGCTGGGTGGAGCGACGCCCGCGTCGGCGGTCTGCTCGTCGCCGACCTGCTGTGCGGCGTCCTCGCCCTGCTGCTCGTGCCGTTCCGGCACCGGGCACCCCTGCCGGTGACGATCGTGGTCGTCGCGCTGAGCACGGTCTCGACGCTGGGGATCGGGGCGGCGGCACTCGCGGTGGTCTCGATCGCCACCCGTCGTCGCGTCGTCGAGATCGCCGTCACGAGCGCCGTGATGGTCGTCGCCACGATCGTGTACGAGGGCGTGCTCGTGCCGGACGACGCCACACCGCTGTGGCAGGTCGTGGCCGCCGCCGCCGTCGTCGTCGCCCTGCTGGCGGCCATCGGCATCGGCATCGGCCAGCGCCGCGCCCTCGTCGTGTCGCTCCGCGAACGCGCGGCCCTGCTCGAACGCGACCAGCAGCTCCGCGAGGACCGCGCCCGCGAGCAGGAACGCGCACACATCGCCCGCGAGATGCACGACGTGCTCGGACACCGGCTGTCCCTCGTCGCGCTGCACGCCGGGGCGCTCGAGTACCGCGGTCCCGCGCTCTCCCCCGACGAGACGGCGGCCGCGGCCGGGGTGGTCCGCGCCGAGGCGCACGCCGCGCTCACCGACCTGCGCGACGTGCTCGGGGTCCTGCGCGACCCCGCGTCCACCGGGGGCGACGAGGTCACCGGCACCGCGCCTCCGCAGCCGACGCTCTGCGACCTGCCCGCGCTCCTCGACCAGGCGCGCGCCGCGGGGACGACGGTCCGGGCCACGCTCGGTGACCTCGACCCGGTGCCGCCCGTCGTCGGTCGCCACGCGTACCGCATCGTGCAGGAGGCCCTGACGAACGCCCGCCGCCACGCCCCCGGGCGGCCGGTCGACGTGGTGCTCGACCTGCTCCCCACCCCGGCCCTGCGCGTCGTCGTGACGAACCCGGTCGCGTCGACCGACGACGCCGCCGACGCCGGCGCGATCGACGTCGGGCACGGGCTGCGCGGCCTCGCCGAGCGCGCCCGGCTCGTCGGCGGCACGTTCCGCGCCGGGGTCGGTGCCGAGGGCGTCTGGACCGTCGAGGCGGTGCTGCCGTGGACGGCGTGACCGCACCGGTCCGGGTCGTCCTGGTCGACGACGACCAGCTCGTGCGCGCCGGCCTCCGGCTGCTGCTGAGCGGCGACGACGGCATCGACGTCGTCGGCGAGGCCGGTGACGGGCTCGAGGCCGAGGGCGTCATCGCGACGGCCGACCCCGACGTCGTGCTCATGGACATCCGGATGCCGCGCTGCGACGGCCTGGTCGCGACCGCACGCGAACTGCGGCGTCGGCCGGAACTCGCCGTGCTCGTCCTGACGACGTTCGAGGGGGACGACCTCGTGCTCGGCGCCCTCCGGAGCGGCGCCCGCGGGTTCCTGCTCAAGGACACCCCGCCGCACGAACTCGTCGAGGCCGTGCGCACCGTCGCCGCCGGCCGCTCGATCCTGTCGCCGTCCGTGCTCGACCGGGTCATCGCGTTCGCCGCGGCACCGGACGCCGGGCCGGTGCGCCCCGACACCGACGGGGCGGCGGAGCGGCGGCTGCTCGCGCTGCTCACCGAGCGCGAGACCGAGGTCGCCCTCGCCGTCGCGAACGGGGCGTCGAACGCGCAGATCGCCGCCGACCTGTTCGTCGGGCTCGCCACGGTGAAGACGCACATCGGCCACGTCTACGAGAAGTTCGGCGTCGAGAACCGGGTGCAGCTCGCGCTGGTCGTGCACGCGGCCCGGCGCGGGCGGACGTCCGGGTGACCGGGCGCTGAACGGGCACGTCGGGGTCGTCGGCAGGATGGGGCGATGGCCGAGACGCACGTGAAGACCTTCACCACCCCCGACGAGGCAGCCGCCGAGGCGGCCGGACTCGAGTGGCTCGCGGCCGCCGAGCCGGCCGGCGGCACCAGGACGGCTCGGGTGCTCGGGCGGCCGAGCCGGACGGTGCTCGACCTCGAACTGATCTCCGACGGCTCCCCCACCGCCGCGCAGGCGGAGCGCTTCGGACGCTCCCTCGCGCACACCCACGCCGCCGGGGCGGACCACTGGGGCGCCCCGCCCGCGGGCTGGCCGGCCGGGTCACCGCTGCGCATGGGGCGCTCGCGCACCCCGTTCGTCAGCGCCGAGCGCGCGCCGGCCACGTGGGGCGAGTTCTTCGCCGAGTACCGCATCCGGGACTTCGTCCGCCGCATCGTCGACGCCGGCGGGTTCGACCACGACCAGGCCGCCGTGTTCGACCGGGTCGCCGACCGGGTGCAGGACGGCACCCTCGGATCACCGCAGCCGGCGCTCGTCGGCGACCGGCCGGCGCGACTGCACGGCGACCTGTGGGCGGGCAACGTGCTCTGGCCCACCGACTCGTCGGAGCCGACCGGGGCGGTGCTCATCGACCCGATCGCGCACGGCGGGCACGCCGAGACGGACCTGGCGCTGCTCGGGCTGTTCGGGCTGCCCCGGCTCGAGACGGTGCTCGCCGCCTACGACCGGGAGTCCCGGCTCGCCGACGGCTGGCAGGAGCGCGTCGAACTGCACCAGCTCGCGCCGCTGCTGCTGCACGTGTTCCTGTTCGGCGGGTCGTACACCGGGTCGGCGCTGCGAGCGGCACAGCGGTACGCCTGACCGCGGCGGGCCGGAGGGCCGTGCGCGGCCGGGGGGCGGAGCGCGATACTGGGCGGACGGTCACGACGAGGAGGCCCGCATGACGAACCGGTACGACGAGCTGCCCGACCGACCGGACCCGGCCGACCTGGTCGTCGAGGTCCCGGCCTTCGAGGACGACCGCCCGCAGCCGGAACCGGCTCCCCCGGCCGCCGCGCCCGAGCTCGTGGCGGCCACCGAGTTCGCCCGGTCCTCGCACGCCCCACCGACGATCCGACGCACGCAGGTGCGGGCGGGCCTGTGGATCGCGGGCGTGCCGATCGCCGCGCTCGTCGTCGTCGCCGTCGTGCAGGTGTTGCTGCCGCGCTGACCGTGGGCGCGGCGCGGGCGCGCTGCGTCCGCGGCGGCGCGGCGCGCGGCGGCGGCGCCGTTCGCACAACCGATGTCACCCCGAACCGCGGGATCGCGCGGCGCGGGATCGTTCCGGTCGTGCGAGCGGCTCTCGCGCCGGGTGCCGGTCCGGGCGGCCCGCGCCCGGGCGGTCTCGCGAGCGGAGCATGCCACGTGCGCGGCGCCGCGGTCGGGTCGTCAGACGATCGTCCAACGTCGGGCCGGATCACGTGCATCCCGGCCGGAGCCGACGCAGGCTGGTTCCTGTCCGAGCAACACGACCCACACGGGTCACCGATGCAGAGATGGGAACACGATCATGAACTCGTTCAAGTCCAAGTCCGTCAAGCTCTTCGCCGGCACCGCCCTCAGCGGCGCGGTCATCGCAGGCGCCCTCGTCGCCGCTCCCGCCCAGGCCGCGGAGCCGGCACCGGCGCCGAGCTCCTCCACCGCAGACCTCGGCGGGAACGTCAACGTCAACCTCGACCCGGTGGCGCTCGTCAACGCCATCAAGGACGCGGTCAACGACCAGGGCGACCGGGGCGGTGCCGTGCAGGCCGCACTCGACGTCGGCTACTGGAACGCCGGCAACCCGGACCGCCTCACCGTCGCGGTGGTCAACAAGAACCAGGACATCACGGTCGAGGGCGACGTCGCCGACGCCCAGTCGATCGACATCAAGGGCGGCAACTACGTCATCTACTGGTTCAAGGGAGCCGGCCGGATCACCAACAACGGTGACGGCGGCTGGCTGAACTGGGGTGCGTTCGGCAACATCGAGCGCATCGACAACGTCATCAGCGTCAACGGCGGCTGACCCGTCGCGCACGACGTCCGGCCCCTGGGACCTCGGTCTCAGGGGCCGTCGTCGTGCGCGTCCGTCCCCGGGCCGAGCGCCGGCGGCCAGACGGCGTCCGGACGCTCCGAGCACCGCGCGCGGATCCACCCCTTCACGAAGGCGATCGACACCAGCGCGGTCCGGTTCGGCGCCTTCCACGTCCGCATGAGCCGTCCGAGGTGCCACGCCACCGCCTGCCGGCTGTACGAGGTCTCGCGCGCGATCGCGTCGTTCGACAGACCGTGGGCCGCGAGCGCCAGCATCCGCTCCTCGGTGTCGTCGAGACCGGGCGCCTCGGCGACCAGGTCGATCTCCCCCGTCGTCACCGTCGCCGACGCGTCGGCCGCGGCCCGCCGACGCTGGTGCGACCAGGACTCGGCCCAGCACGAGCCGAGCTCGTGGGCCACCAGCGACGCCCGGCTCATCGCGAGCATGGTCCGCGCGGCACGGTCCGCCGTGGCCGCGTGGTCGCGCGTCGCCGTGTGCATGACGAGGGCGAAGACCCGGATCGCGGGCAGCGCCCCGCGGAGCACCACCGAGACGTCCACCCGCGGGTCCTCGGCCCGTGCGGCGGCGACCTCGCGCAGCCGTGCCAGGCAGTCGCGGTCGACGGGCTCACCGCGCTCGACGGCCCGCAGCGCCGCAGGCAGCACGATCGGGACGATCTCGGCGTAGCGCTGCCGGAGCCAGTCGTGGCCGTCCGGCCGGATGCCGTGCAGCGGTGGTGCGAGCAGGAGCGCCTCGAACTCGGCGCACCGCTCGTCGAGCGACAGCCCCAGCAGTTCCCCCGGGAGCAGCACTGCCGATCGGTGTGCGTCATCGCGCTCGGTCGTCATCGTGCGTCGAACGTATCCGTGCAACACGTGTCGTGTTCGCTCGTTCACCAGGAGTTCGCCGCGGCGGGGTGCCGCCC
Source organism: Curtobacterium sp. MCLR17_036 (assembly GCF_003234445.2). Taxonomy (NCBI): domain Bacteria; kingdom Bacillati; phylum Actinomycetota; class Actinomycetes; order Micrococcales; family Microbacteriaceae; genus Curtobacterium; species Curtobacterium sp. MCLR17_036. The sequence goes on from NZ_CP126269.1 coordinate 2,924,476, forward strand.
GGCGCGCACAGCCCGCGACGCACCCCACCCACGCCCCGCACGCCACCCGCACGCGCCCCGCACGCCACCCGTCCGGCCGGTCTGTTGCGGCCGCGGTATACCAAGCCGTAGCATCGCCCTACCGCACCACCACCCCACAGGGCCCGACTGCCACCACCGGTCTGCCCGCGGCGAGCGCTCCACCGATGCAGCCCGCGCCGTCCGCTGCCGGCAACGCCCCTCTGGACCCTCCCGTGAACCCCACCTCCTTCGGTCTCTACGACCCTGCCCGCGAGTCGAGCGACTGCGGCGTCGGTTTCATCACCCGTCTCGACGGGACGCCGAGCCACGACGTCATCCGCAAGGGCGACGAAGCGCTGTGCTCCATCCCGCACCGCGGCGGCAAGTCCGCCGAGGGCGTCGGCGACGGCGCGGGCGTCAGCATCGACCTGTCGGTGGAGTTCTTCAGCGCGATCACCGGCGAGCAGCTGCGCGCGGGCCACTTCGGCGTCGCGAACTGCTTCGTGCCGAGCGGCGCAGGCGCGACGGCGGACGCCGAGCGCGCCCGTGCGCAGCAGACCGTCACGGACGCCATCGAGCAGCAGGGCTTCGAGCTCCTGCTCGTCCGTGACGTGCCGGTGGACCACTCGGTCGCCCGGCCCGAGGCCGAGCAGTACCAGCTGCCGATCGTGCAGTGGGTCTTCCGCGCGCCCGAGTCGTGGAAGCGCACCGAGGTCGACGCCGCCGCGAACCGCGCCCTGCTCGCGATCGAGGCGGTGTCGTACGGCGAGGCCGCAGCCGAGCACGCCGACCACGCCGCCCTGTACCCGCTGTCGCTCAGCGCGCGGACACAGATCCTGAAGGGCCGGCTGAACTCCGGCGAGGTGATCGGGTACTTCACCGACCTGCGCGACCCCCGGCACTCGGTGCGGACGCTCTACTTCCACACCCGGTTCTCGACGAACACCGAGCCGCACCCGACGATGGCGCAGCCGTTCCGCCTGATGGCGCACAACGGCGAGCTGAACACCGACCGGAAGAACCGCCTGTCCGACGAGGCGCTCGCGCGCGCCCGCACCCGGAGCATCGTGCGCCCGCCCGGGCAGTCGGACTCGAGCCGACTCGACCAGACCCTGCAGAGCCGCGTGTTCGACGACGGGCTCGAGATCGTCGAGGCCGTGGTGTCGCTCATGCCGCCGGCGTGGGAGAACGACCGCACGCTGACCCCGGACGTCCGGGACATGCTCGAGTACTTCTCGCTGTACGAGGAGAAGAACGACGGCCCCGCGGCCGTGATCTTCAGCGACGGCGACGTCGTCGGCGCGCGCCTGGACCGCCTGGGGCTGCGCCCGCTGCGCACCACCGAGACGGCCGAGTACCTGATGGTGGCGTCCGAGGCCGGCCAGGTCGAGTTCGACGCCGACGAGGTCGTGCACCGCGGCCGCATCGAGGCCGGCGGCATGCTCGTCGTCGACCACCGCACCGGCACCCGCATGCGCACGGGCGAGGTGCTGCACATGCTCGCGGCCCGCCGTGACTACGGCGCCCTGCTCGACGCCGCCCGCGTGCACCTGGACGACGTGCCCGCTCCGGACTACGAGCGCACGACGTCCACCCTGGGCTACGACGGCGACCTGTCGCTCGCGGGCCGGTACGTGGCGTACTCGCTGAACCAGGAGAGCTTCCGGTTCATGCTCGACCCGATGCTGCAGAACGGGTCGGAGCGCATCTCGGCGATGGGCTACGGCAACGCGATCAACGCCCTGAGCGACACCGAGGGCGGCATGGCGAAGTACTTCTCGCAGCGCTTCGCCCAGGTGACGAACCCGCCGCTCGACTCGATCCGCGAGGCCGACGGCATGTCGATGCGCGTCGCACTGGGCGCGAAGCTGGACAGCACCGCGCCGGACGGCTCGGGTTCGACGAGCCGACAGCTCGTCGTGCAGTCCCCGATCCTCGGCCACCTGGACATGGTGCGGCTGCGCGAGCAGGACGTCGTGCCGCTCGAGCGCTTCGACATGCTCTACGTGCCGGTGCCCGACGACGAGCAGGCGAACGCCGACGCGGTGCGGACCGCGGTCGAGCAGCTCGCCGACGCGGTCGCGTCCTTCGCGGCGACGACCGGCGGCATCGCCGTGGTCAGCGACCGCGCGGTGTCGTCGACCCGTGCGCCCCTCCCCGTGATCCTGGCCGTGGCCGCCGTCAACCAGCGGCTCATCGAGACCGGTCTGCGCCTGCGGGTGTCGGTCGTGGCGGAGAGCGGTCAGCTGCCGTCGTCACACCACGTCGCGACCGCGCTCGGCTTCGGTGCCGCCGCCGTGTACAGCCTGAGCGCGCGCCTGCGTGCGGAGGAGAAGTACCCCGCCGCACCCGCGCCCGCCGGCGAGCTGACCGCGACCGACCTGGCGCTCAAGCGGTTCCGCAAGGCCGCCGAGAAGGCCCTGGCGAAGACCATGGGCCGTGTCGGCCTGTGCACCGCCGAGAGCTACATCGGTGGCGAGTTCTTCGAGCCGAACTACCTCGACACCGGCGACGACGTGCTCGCGCGGATCTTCCCGCACATGCAGGCACCGGTCGGCGGCGTCGGCTTCGCGCGCATCGCCCAGGCGGCGACGGACTGGCACGAGCGTGCCCGCTCGGTGGCGTCCGAGGGCCAGGTCCCGCTGCTCGGGCTGTTCAAGGAACGCTCCGACGGCGCCGGCCACTCGTTCGGCGTCGCGAGCGTCCGCGCGTTCGGCGGCATGACCGAGGAGCGCCCGGCCTTCGAGCGCTCCGGCGACTCGGACGCGCTGCGCCTGCTCACGCTCGGCCAGCTCGACGACTCGTTCGGCATCACCGACGCCGCGTACCGGAACACCGGGTACGACCGGCTGAGCGACGCCGAGATCGACGCGCACCGCATCACGCCGGGCTACGTCACGTTCCTGCAGACGACCCACGACGAGCGGTCCCGTCGTCCCGCCGCGCTCCGCGACGTGCTCGCGCTGCCCGCGGACGTCACCGGCATCGACACGGCAGAGGACTTCGCCCGCGAGCTCGGTCGCTTCTCGACGAGCGGCAACGCCAGCGTCACCGTGCGCGGGCTCTCCGGCTCGCGTCCGGCGTCCCCCGACGGTCTCCCTGGGCCCACGCCGCCGGTTCCGGACCGCCGCGCCAGCGGCGGGTCGGCCGTGCCGGTGGGGAGAGGCACGGAGCGGTTCTGCCTGGAGCTCACGTCGACGGGACCCACGGGCGCACTGCGCCACCAGGCCCTCGCGGACGGCCTCGCGCTGCTCCACCCGGGGCAGATCGACGTCGACGCCGTCGACGACACCCAGGTGACGCTCCGCGCCACCGGTGCGGCCGTCGCCCTGCTCGCGTTGCTGCAGAGCGCCCCGGCGAGCGTCGAGCTCGACGAGGTCCAGCCGGCCCACGAGATCACCCGGACCCTGGCGTCCGGCGCGATGAGCCACGGTGCCCTCGTCGCCACCGCGCACGAGGCCGTGGCGCACGGCACGAACATGGTCGGCGGCATGTCGAACAGCGGTGAGGGCGGCGAGCACCACTCCCGCTACGGCACGATCCGCGGCTCGCGCATCAAGCAGTTCGCCTCGGGCCGGTTCGGCATCTGGGCCGGCTACCTCGCCGACCCGATGCTCGAGGAGCTCGAGATCAAGATCGGCCAGGGCGCGAAGCCCGGCGAGGGCGGGCAGCTGCCCGCACCCAAGGTCACGGTGGACATCGCCGCGGCCCGCGGTGGCACGCCCGGCGTCGAGCTCATCTCGCCGCCGCCGCACCACGACACGTACTCGATCGAGGACCTCGCGCAGCTCATCCACGACTGCAAGGCCGCCCGCGTCCGGGTCATCGTGAAGCTCGTGTCGTCCGAGGGCATCGGCACCATCGCGGTCGGTGTCGCGAAGGCCGGTGCCGACGTCATCAACGTCGCCGGCAACACCGGCGGCACCGGCGCCGCGGCCGTCACGAGCCTGAAGTACGCCGGACGCTCCGCGGAGATCGGCGTCGCCGAGGTGCACCAGGCCCTCGTCGCGAACGGCCTGCGCCAGAAGGTCACGCTCCGCTGCTCGGGTGCGCACCAGACCGGCAGCGACGTCGTCACGAGCGCCCTGCTCGGCGGGGACTCGTTCGAGTTCGGCACCACCGCGCTCATGATGCTCGGCTGCGTGATGGCGAAGAACTGCAACGTGAAGTGCCCGGCGGGCCTGACCACGAACGCCGAGGCGTTCGAGGGCGACCCCCGCGCGCTCGCGCAGTACCTGCTCAACATCGCCCACGACGTGCGGCAGATCCTGGCCCGTCTCGGCCTGCGCTCCCTGCGCGAAGCCCGCGGCCGGACCGACCTGCTGCAGCTCCTCGACCACCCGGCGAGCGTCGGCCGGCTCGACGCCCGTGCCCTGCTCGCCCAGGTGCCCGAGAAGGTCGTCACCGACCCGGAGTACCTGGAGAAGGACTACCGCACCGACGACGCGCTCATCGAGCGCGTCCGGGCGGCACTGGTCGACGGGCACGAGCACGCCGTGGTGATCGACGACGTGGTCCTCGGCAACGCGGACAAGTCGGTCGGCGGCCAGCTCGGCATCGACGTCGAGCGCCTGCTCAACCACGAGCTGCGCGACGCCGACCTGTCGGCACACCCCGCCGTCGCCACCGACGACCGCGGCCGCCGCCGGCTGGTGGACGGCGCGGTCACGATCCGCACGCACGGCTCGGCCGGGCAGTCGTACGGCGTCTTCACCAACGACGGCATCGTGCTCGAGCACACCGGCACCGCCAACGACGGCGTCGGCAAGAGCCAGAGCGGGGGCCGGATCGTCGTCCGGGCGCCCGGCGGCGGCAGCGCCGAGCGCGGCGGCAACGTGCTCGTCGGCAACTTCGCACTGTTCGGCGCGACCGGCGGCCGCACCTTCGTGCAGGGCGAGGCCGGCGACCGGTTCGCCGTCCGGAACTCCGGGGCCACCGCGGTGGTCGAGGGCGTCGGTGACTTCGGCTGCGAGTACATGACCGGCGGGGCCGTGTTCAACCTCGGCGCCTTCGGCAAGGGCCTCGGCAACGGCATGTCCGGTGGGTTCCTGTACCAGTACGACCCGACCGGCCAGGTCGCCGAGCGCGCCAGCACGGACTCGCTCCTGGTGTTCCCCGTCACCGACACCGAGCGCGGTGCGTTCCACGAGGACGCCGCCCGCCTGCTGCTCGAGTGGCACCTCGAGGCCACCGGCTCGACCCTCGCCGAGCGGCTGCTCGCCGCGTGGGAGACCACCCGCGCGCACGTGTACGTCGGCATGCCGCGGGCGCTCCTGCTCAGCCAGGACGCCGACGCGATCCTCGCCGGCGCGACACGACCGGAGCTGCTCGACGAACTCGCGGCCTCCGTCGCGACGGACAAGCTCGGCGCCTTCAAGGTCGACTACCGCGACCAGCGCACCGTGCTCGACGGCCGCGCGCCCGCCCTCGGCGACCAGGGCGAGGACATGTTCTCGCTCCTGGCGTCGTACACCGTGCTCGGCGTCGCCCAGGACGTGGCGCAAGAGCGCGTACCCGGTGCCGGCGCCGGTGACCCGCGGGTGACCGAGGCGGTGCGGAACCTGGTGCTGACCGAGGACTTCGCCGTCAAGCAGCGCGTCGTGAAGTACCTGCGCGGCACGTTCGACCGGTTCGCCGACGACGAGCTCGCGACGCTCATCGCGGTCAAGCGGCTCGACGACTCCAAGCGCGCCCTCACGCAGCGGAACAACCGCAGCATGGACGCGCCCGGCACGACGGGTTGGATCATGCACCAGAACGCGAAGAACGCCGGCCGGCTGCGTGCCGCGCGCTTCGACGAGCTGCTCGCGACCGCGGCGCTCGAGGACATCGCCCGCCGCGCACCGCAGGCGCCGACCGAGGCGGTGACCGCGTGAGCACCCTGCCCCCGACCGGGTCGCTCATCCCGGTCGACGCACCGTTCTCGGCTGCCCAGGAGTCCTGGCTCGCCGGGTTCATCGCGGGCATCGCCGCTGCCGGCGAGAAGGTCGCGGCGAGCGCGCCCACGACCACGATCGACGTGCTCTTCGGCACCCAGACCGGCAACGCGGAGTTCCTGGCCGACGAGCTCGTCGCCGGCGCGCGGGCCCGCGGACTCGGCGGTCGGGCCAGCGCCCTCGACGCCGTCACCCCCGAGCAGCTCGCCGGGATGTCGCACGTGCTCGTCGTCACCTCGACCTACGGCGAGGGCGAGATGCCCGACAACGCCGGGCTGTTCTGGGACGCGTTCCAGGCGAGCACCGTACCGCGGCTCGAGGGGCTGCAGTACGCGGTCCTCGGGCTCGGCGACACGAGCTACGACGAGTTCTGCCAGGCCGGCAAGCTCCTCGACACCCGTCTCGAGCAGCTCGGCGCGTCCCGCATCCACGACCGAGTGGACTGCGACGTCGACTTCGAGGACCCGGCCGCGCTGTGGTCCGCGGCGGTGCTCGACCGGCTGGCGGCCGAGGCCGGCGTGACGGGCACGCCCGGAGCGACCACGGGCGGCGGGGCCGGCGACGGCGCGACCGCGACCGGCGGGGCGGGGGGGGCGGGCCTCCCGACCGGGGTCGCAGTGGACCAAGCGCAACCCGTTCCCGGCGACGCTGGTGGAGAACCGGCTACTGTCGGCGCCGCACAGCGCGAAGGAGATCCGCCACCACGAGTTCGACCTCGGCGACTCGGGCATCGAGTACGCGGCCGGCGACGCGCTCGCGGTCGTCCCGGTGAACGACGCCGTGTTCGTCGCCGAACTGCTCGAGCAGGTCGGTGCGAACGGTGGCGAGACGGTCGACGGGCTCCCGGTCGCCGAGGTCCTGCGGACGGACCGCGAGGTCCGGACGCCGTCGAAGGACCTGATCGCCGACCTGGTGCAGCGCGCGCCGTCGAGCGAGCTCGCGGCCGTCGTGGCACACGGCGACAAGCACGAGCTCGACCGGTGGCTCTGGGGACGCGACGTGCTCGACCTGCTCCGCGACGCGGGGTCGGCGGCACCCGGTCTCGACGAACTGCTGCCGAACCTGCGGCCGCTGCAGGCGCGCCAGTACTCGATCTCGTCGAGCCCGCTGGCGCACCCGGGTCGGGTCCACCTCACCGTGGCCTCCGTCCGGTACGGCGACCCGCACCGGATGCACGCCGGTGTCGCGTCGACGTTCCTCGCCGACCGGGTCGCGCCGGGCGGCACCGTCGACGTGTACCTGCAGCCGAACGCGTCGTTCGGGGTGCCGGCGGACCCGTCCGCGCCGATGGTCATGATCGGTCCGGGCACCGGCATCGCGCCGTTCCGCGGCTTCCTGCACGAGCGGGCCGCCGCCGGGGCCACGGGACGCAACTGGTTGTTCTTCGGCGACCAGCACCGCGAGACCGACTTCGTCTACGAGGACGAGCTCACCGCCCTGCGCGAGCAGAGCGTGCTCACCCGGCTCGACCTGGCGTTCTCGCGCGACCAGGCCGAGAAGGTCTACGTGCAGACCCGGATGCGCGAGCAGGCCGACGAGCTGTTCGCCTGGCTCGAGGAGGGCGCCTCGGTGTACGTGTGCGGCGACGCCTCGCGCATGGCGAAGGACGTCGAGGCGGCGCTGCTCGACGTCATCCGGCGCGGCCGGGGTCGGGACGAGGACGACGCCCAGGCCTACCTGGCCGACCTGCGCCGGGCGAAGCGGTACGTCCGCGACGTCTACTGAGCAGCCGCCCCGGAGGTCGTGCGGGAGCCACCCCGGCCGCGGAACCCGAATCCGACGACCGAGGTGGTCCCCACGGAGGGCATCGGCCGGTGCGGTCCGGCCGACGAGCCCGTGATCACGAAGCGGTCGGCCGGGCGTCGCAGCCCGGCCTGCCGGGTGGTGAGTCCCCTGATCCAGGACTCCCACCGTGTGCGCCGCGCGGTTGCCGGTGGTTGGTCGGCTCCGGGCGCACACCGCCTCGTGTTCATCGTTCGGGTCCCCTCCTGCCGCGGATCGTGCCCGTACCGACTCCCTGGATGCCGGCACTGGGACGGCAGCGAACCGCGGTGACGTCACCGTACGTCGACCGATCCGGGACCGGTACCCGTTGACCGGGGACCGCGTCCGTGCTACCCGCCGGTGCTCCCCGTCGTCCGGTCCGACGCGTCGCCGGCGTCGCCCGCCGCCACCGCCCGCGACCACGCCGAGTCCGCCGCGGTGCTCGTGTCGGACGGCTCCTGCGTCAGCACGAGGCCGGAGCCGGAGGTGGCCGCCGCGTAGAGCTCCTCGAGCCAGCTGCGGTTGATCGACGGCGTGCGGCTGCCGGTGAACTTGAAGTGCAGGCTGACGTTCGGGTGCAACCAGATCGTGCTGCGCCCGTCGCCGTGCACCACGTCGTCGCGCCACGAGAACGCGAAGCGGTGGTCGCGTCGCAGCATGTTCACGATGACGATCTGCAGGTGCGTGAGTGCGCGGTCGTCGATGCGGAGGTCGAGCGGTTCGCCGTCGTAGATGAGCTGGCCCATGGCTCCTTGTACTCCCTCGGAGCCGTGCGGGCGGGACCCGGGCAGGATCCGGGTGGAACCCGTGCGGGACCCGAGCGGGGCGCGGCCACCAGGGGTGGCGCTCAGCCGCCGAGACTGCGGGTCAGCGTGCGCTCCGCCGACCGGACGTGGGCGAGCTCGGCGTCGTCCAGCGCACGGCCCTGCACCTCGGCGTCGCGGATCGCGATGACGAGGTCGTAGGTGCGGGTCTGGGCGTCACCGCCGCGCTCGACGGCGCGGACGGCGTGCCGACGGGTGATCCGCCGCAGCCGTCGGTTGTGCCGGCGGCACCGCACGTCACGGCCCCAGCGGCGGAACGTCAGCGAGGCCATCGCGAGCACCATGAGCACCACGCCGAGGTAGAACGGCGGGTCGAAGCCCAGCCGCAACCCGTCGCGGAGCGCCGTCGGGCCGACCTCGAAGTGGTCGAGGGCGAGCGACGCGACCTCGTCGAGGCAGGCGACCACGACGAGGGCGAGTCCCACGCGGAACACGACGAGCGCGACCCGGTCCTGCAGCACACCGTACCGCAGCGTCGTCGCCGCGATCGCCGCGATGCCGAGCAGGTAGACCGAGGCGCAGACCCACATGGCGGGCTGGTGGATCTGGACGACGATGAAGTGGAACTCGGTGCCGCCGCGGTCGCGCACCAGCAGGAACGGCACCGTGAACGCGACGACGATCGCCAGCAGTGCCAGCGGGTGCGCGAGGCGCGGGCGCCGCGGCAGGTCGGACGTGCTCGCGCGGAGCATCAGCCAGAACGCCGCGGTCGCGCAGACGTTCTGCACCAGGTAGATGACGTTCGTGCCGCCGAGGAACCCGTCGAGCGTGGGCTGCGGCACGACGCTGCCCAGGGTCAGCAGCCCGAGCGCCCCGACGCCGGTCGCGCCCCAGGCGGCGCGGCCCCGCGGGTTGCGCAGCACGTACGGGGTGCGGGCGAGGAAGATCAGCGCCGCGCACCAGAAGGCGGCGGCGTACAGCAGGGTCATCAGCCGTAGGCCCGCTCGTCGGCACCCGAGGCTCCGCCGAGCAGGACGGTCGCGAGTTCGTACGCGAACCGCTCGGCGAAGTGCTCGTCGTCGTCGGAGATGCTCACCAGACCGGTCTCGCCGTCGAGGGCCCGACGGCAGACGTGCCCGCCCGAGGCGAAGGCGGCGATCGACGAGGTGGTCGGGGCGCCGGTGTCGCCGTTGGCGAGGTGCCCGAGCTCGTGCAGGACGCAGTGCATCCGGTAGAGCGCGGGCGCACCGGCCGGCACGAGGACCAGGTTCTCGTGCTCGAACTGCGACACCAGGGCCGTCAGCGGGCCCCAGCTCGGCCCGTCGACGTCCACCACGCGGGTGGGCTTGCCGACCATCCGGCCGACGCCGTCGACCACGTCGGTCAGCCGCGGGGCACGGGGCAGCGAGTCGACCAGCGTGGCGACCACGTCACCCGCGCCGAGCTGCTCTGCCATCGCCCCTCCATCGTCCGCGCCCAGGATAGCGGCAGCGGGCGCACGGAGCGAGTGGGCGGGCGTCGGCCCTGCCGTCGTCAGTCGGTCGCGGTGGCCTCGTAGTGCCGTGCGCCGCCGCGCACCCCGGCGAACCGGTACGGCGCCGACGTGACCCGCGGCCGCTCGGTGTCCACGCTGGTGGCGGCCCCGGAGGCGTGCAGCTCGCGGTAGGCGTCGACGGTGAGCGGCACGCGGGCCGCGAGCAGCTGCCGCACGCGGCCGGTGCGCCGGTGCTCGCGGTACGACGGGCGCACGATGCCGGTGATGAGCTCGCCGACGCTGCCGGACCCGTAGCTGAAGAGCGCGATCCGCTCCCCGGCCAGGTCGTCGTCGAGGTCGAGCAGTGCCGCGAGGCCGATCCAGAGCGACGCCGTGTACGTGTTGCCGGTCTGCCGGTTGTACGTGAAGCCGAGGGCGAGCTCGGTCTCGTCGAACGGCACGCCGACGTGCTGGGTGAGCTTGCGGTGCGCCTTGAGCGCCATCTTCGTGAACGGCTGGTGGTGCACGAAGCGGGCGATGTCCTGGTACGCCGGACCGCCCTGCGCCGCCAGGTCGTCCCACGCGCCGACGAACGCGTCGACGTAGGCGCTCACCGACAGGCGACCGTCGACGAGCGCGGTCGACCGGTCGTTCGGCCGCCAGAAGTCGTCGACGTCGGCGGTGAAGACACCGGCGGCCGGCTCGAGCTCGACGAGGTCCGGGTCGGCGGACACCAGGATCGCGGCGGCGCCGGCACCCTGGGTCGGCTCGGCGGCGGTCTCGACGTCGTACCGCGCCACGTCGGCCGCGATGACGAGCACGCGCTCGTGCGGCGACCGGGCCACGATGCCGAGGGCGAGCTGCACGGCGGCGGTCCCGCCGTAGCAGGCCTGCTTCAGCTCGACGACGCGGACGTTCTGCGGAAGGCCGAGCAGGCCGTGCACGAAGACCCCGGCGGCCTTCGACTGGTCGACGCCGGACTCCGTCGCGAACAGCACGGTGCGGATGCCCTGCACCCCGTGGCGGTCGATGATCTCCTTCGCGGCCGCGGCGCCCATCGTGACGATGTCCTCGTCCGGGGCGGGCACGCTGAAGGCGTCCTGCCCGATGCCGACGTGGTACTTCGCGGGGTCGACGCCGGTCGTCGCGGCGAGGTCGTCGAGGTCGAGCACGTGGTGCCCGGTCGCGACGGCGATGTCGTGGATGCCGACGCTCAGGGTCTGCTGCGGTGCGGGCTGCTGGGCGGTCATGCTGCACCTCCGGCCGGGCGCGAGCCGCGGCGTTCCATGGCGACGTGGGCGGCCATCAGCTCGCCCGGGTTGGTCTGGGCGGCGAGGAGCGAGAGCTCCCCGCACAGGACGGTCGCGGCGCACAGGGCGGCGAGGCGTCGGGCGTTCGCACCGGGCTCCCGCTCCTGTCGGCAGCCGAGGCGCACCAGGGCGTCCTCGACGACGGGCAGGTCGCCGCCCTTGCCGTTGCCGACGGTGCCGACGATCAGGTGCGGCAACGAGGTCGAGAAGTACAGGTCGCCGTCGCGGTCCTCGGCGCTCGTGATGCCCTGGGAGCCCTCGACGATGTTCGCGGCGTCCTGCCCGGTGGCCAGGTAGAAGCCGAGCAGCATGTTCGCGTAGTGCGCGTTCGCCGAGCGCAGCGCCCCGGCGATGGTCGACCCGATGAGGTTCTTCGCGATGTTCAGCTCGACGATGCGGGCGGTGCTCGAGCGCAGGCGCTTCTCGACGACCTCGCCCGGGATCACGATCTCGGCGATGGTGTTCCGGCCGCGGCCACGGATGCCGTTCACCGCGGTGGCCTTCTTGTCGGTGCAGAAGTTGCCGGACACCGAGACGTACCGCAGGCCCGGCTGCCAGTCCAGGATCGCCGGCAGCAGCTTGTCCGCCGCCTGCGTGACCATGTTGTGGCCGGAGGCGTCGCCGGTGGTGAACGCGAAGCGCAGGAACAGCAGGTCCCCGACGATCTCCGGGTGCACCTCGATGAGCTTCGCGAACCGGCTCTGCCCGGACACGATCGCGGCGAGCTCGTCCTGGCGCGCGAGGATCTGCCCCGCGGCCACGTGGGCGGCGGCGGCGCTGTCGGCACGGACGACGACCGAGCGGGTCATCCGCTCGTCGACGACGGTCGCCACGATGCCGTCCTCGACCAGGCGCGAGATGCGGGCGCCGCGGCCGACGGACGGCCAGAGCGGCGACTCGTAGGTGGCGAGGGGCACCTCGTGCTCCCCCTGCACGGCGTTGCCGCTGACGCGGATCGGTCCGACCCACTTGGTGGGGATCGGCGTGAGCAGGTCACTCATCGAGGGCTCCTTCTGGTGCTCGCACCGCGACGCTGAGGTGTCTGATGTCGTGCGCCTCCCAGGCGCGGTGGATGCCGGCGGGGTCGGTGTCGAGCGGGACGAGGGCGATGCCGCAGTCCCCGCCGCCGGCGCCGGACGGCTTCGCCGCCCCACCCGCCTCCTCGACGACGTCGCACAGGGTGGCGAGACGCTCGGTCTCGATCTGCGACCCGACGGACGCGCCGAGTCGCTGCAGCAGGACGCGTGCACGGCGGAGCGCGTCGAGCGTGCGCTCGGCGTCGCCGGTCTGGAGGCCCGCGGTCAGGTCGTCGACGCAGCTGCGGCTCTCGTCGAGGAACGCCTGGTACCCACCGTTGCGGTGCCGACGCACGACGTCGACGAGCTTCGTGGTCGACGCCGGCGAACCGGTCCAGCCGACGAGCAGCCGCAGGTTCTCCGGAGCGGGGAGCCGCTCGACGTCGAAGCCCTGCCAGGCGTCGGCGTCGGTGAGCACCTCGGACACGCTGTGGTCGTCGAGCATCGCGGCGAGGCGTTCGCGGTCCGGGGCGCTGTAGCGCAGCCAGCCACCGAAGGTGCTCGCGGCGAGGTCGCCGCCGGAGGCGCGGGGGTTCACCCGGATGGTGGCGAGCAGGGCGACCTGGAAGCGCTGCCGCTGCGTCAGGCCGATGCCGTAGAAGCGGTCGAGGGCGCCCACGGTCGCGACGGTCACCGCGGCCGACGACCCGAGGCCGAACTTCCGGCCGCTCGCGTCGTCGAGCTGGCTCTCGATGCGCAGGTCGTGGAACCGGGGGGCGATCCCGCGTTCGGCACGGAGCTTCTCGACGAGGTCGATCGTCTCCATCACGTAGTCGTACGGGTGGCGCTCGCGGTCCAGGGCGAGGCCGTCGGCGCCGCGGGTCCACGTCAGCGGCAGGTGGCCGTACTCCTCGGAGTGCACGCTGCCCGACCCGTGTCCCTCGGACACCTTCGCCGTGATGGCGCGGTCGAGGGCGATGAGGACGGACGGCTGGCCCGGCTCGACGACGGCGTACTCGCCGGCGACGAACAGCTTGCCGTGGGCGCGGAACTCGATCACTCGGCGGACTCCTTCTGGTCGGGACTGCTCCCGGACTGTTCGGAGCGGAGGACCCTTGCGGCTGGTCCGGTGCCGGACTCGATGACGTCGCCGAAGGACGCGAGCGCGGTCGCGACGGCCGAGCGGTCGTCGGGCCGGCACAGCACGACGACGTTCGGGCCGGCGTCGGCCGTGGCGTACGCCTGAAGGCCGACGGCACGCAGTTCGGCGACGGCGTCGAACACCGCGACGCTGCGGGCGTTCAGGTAGCGGATCGGCGGGAAGGCGCCCTCGATCGTGGCGTGCATGCGCAGGGCGTTGCTCTCGGTGAGCTCGCCGATGCGGGTGAAGTCGCCGGCCGCGCAGGCGTCGAGCATCTCGCCGACGGTCTCGGTGGTCGACGTGACCCAGGCCGGGTAGAAGGGCGACGTCGCGATCGTGCGGCGCATCGCCTCGCGCGAGCCGATCGGCTTCGGGCCGGCGTCGATCGTCACGACGACCATGGCCATCGGCGGCGCCGGGACCGGCTCGGCGAACGAGCCCTGGTCGTCGCCGGCGTGCCACACCGCGACACCCCCGGGGATCGAGCGGGTGGCCGACCCCGAGCCGCGGCGGGCGAGCCGGGACAGGTCGCGCGGCGACAGGTCGAGCCCGTACGCCACCGAGGCCGCGGTCGCGAGCGCTGCGAACCCGGACGCGCTCGAGGCGAGTCCGGCACCGGTGGGCACGGTGTTCTCGGACACGACGGAGGCGCGCTCGGACGAGCCGGCGAGCTCGCGCACGAGGTCGAGGAACTGCTGCACCCGCACCAGCGCACCGTCCTCGACGACCTGGCCGTTCAGCGTGAACGCGTCACGCGCCTCCTGGCCGTCACCCGCGCCGCCGTCCAGCGTGACGGTCGTCGTCGTCGGGAACACGTCGAGCCCCATCGAGACGCTGCCCGTGGCGGGCAGCGCGAGCCGCGCGTCCGCCTTCCCCCAGTACTTGACGAGGGCGATGTTGGGGTGCGCGACGGCGGTGGCGGTCATCAAGCGCGGGCTCCGATCGTGGTGGTCCAGGTGGCTGCGGCCCCTGCGCCGCGGAGTGCGGCCGCGATGCGGTCCGCGTGGTCGTCGTCGGTGGCGAGCGCCAGCACGCACCCGCCCCGGCCGCCGCCGGTCAGCTTCGCGCCGAGGGCGTCCGCTGCTCGAGCGGCGTCGACGAGCCGGTCCAGGTCGTCACTCGACACGTCGAGTGCGGCGAGCAGGCCGTGCGCGGCGTCCATGGTGACACCGAGCGCCTGGGCGTCGCCGTCCTCGAGTGTCCCCCGCGCGCGTCGCGCCAGGTCGCCGATCCGGTCGACGACGGCGCCGATGCGCGCCGGGTCCGCGTCGTGCAGGGCGCGCACCGCGGCGACGGCCTCGCGGGTGTGTCCGGGGACGCCGGTGTCGGCGACGACGAACGTGAAGCGCGCGCCGAGGGCGACGGGTCCGATGTGGCCGCCCTCGAACCAGACCGGGGCGGACGCGACGACGCCGCGGGCGTCGAGCCCGGACGGCCGGCCGTGCGCGACCCGCTCGCAGGTCTGGATGAGTTCGTGGTGGGCCTCGACGTCGAGCGTCTCGCCCAGGGCGTCGGCGACCGCAGCGGTGACGGCGGCGGCCACGGCGGCGCTCGACCCCATGCCGCGGGCGGTCGGGACCTCGCTGTCGACGCGGACGTGGAAGTGGCGGTCGGTCACCCCGAAGTGCTCGAGGGTGGCGGTGACGGCGGTGACGGTCGGCATGACGGCGGACGGTGCCAGGTCGAGCGGCCCGGTGTGCACCGTCGACTCGAGGGAATGCCCCGGTCGTGCGGCGTCCGCGGCGACCGGCGTGACGGTCGCGACGACCCGCGCGTCGAGCACCGGCAGGACGAGTGCGGGTGCGCCGTACACCACGGCGTGCTCACCGATCAGGATCGTCTTGCCGTGGGACGACGCCGTTCCGGTCCGGGGGGTCGTGGTGTTGTCGAGGTCGCTGTTGGTCATCGTGGGTCACGTCAGCCTAACCGTCCCGGCCGTCGGGCGTGCTCGGCGATCCGGCCGCACTGACCCGACGCCGACGCCGAGGCCCGGAGCCGAGTCGCGGCGCCGGGTAGGTTGCGCACAACTCGGTTGCGTGCAATCCTTGTGGCGTGCCCGTGACCGACGAGATGGTGTGCTTCTCCCTCTACGCGGCGAGCCGTGCGACCACGCAGGCCTACCGCACCCTGCTCGAGCCGTGGGGCCTGACGTACCCGCAGTACCTCGTGCTCGTGACCCTGTGGATCGAGGGCGACCAGACCGTCTCGGGTCTCGGCGACCACCTGCAGCTCGACTCCGGCACGCTCTCCCCCCTGCTCCGCCGGATGGAGCAGTCCGACCTGGTCCGCCGCGAGCGCCGCAGCCCCGACGAGCGCGTCGTCACGGTCACCCTCGGTGACCGCGGCCGCTCGATCCGCGGCGAGCTCGGGCACGTCCCGGCGTCGATCGCGGCCGGCATGGGCCTGCCCGACGAGCAGGCCGCCGCGGAGCTCATCGCGACGCTGCACCGGCTGACCGAGACCATGCACGCCGCCACCAGGGACCCGGCCGGCGCGGCCGACCCCGCCTGACCGACCGGCGTCGACACCCAGACCCCGAGCCCCGTCGCCCCACCCGGTCCCCGGGACGGGGCTCGGCCACCGCCCCACGCAGGCACTGCCCCCCGAAGGAAGGAACACCATGGACGTCCTCTACACCGCAGAGGCCCTCGCCACCGGCGAAGGCCGGAACGGCCACGTCGCCACGAGCGACGGCACCGTCGAATTCGACCTCGCCATCCCGAAGGAGATGGGCGGCTCCGGCAACGGCGCGAACCCCGAGCAGCTGTTCGCCGCCGGCTACGCCGCGTGCTTCCACTCCGCGCTGCAGGGCGTCGCCCGCAGCCAGAAGGTCAGGATCACCGACTCGTCGGTCGGCGGACGCGTGCAGATCGGCCCGAACGGCGACGGCGGCTACCAGCTCGCCGTCATGCTCGAGGTCGTCATCCCCGGCATGGAGCACGACCAGGCCCAGGCCCTCGCCGACGCCGCCCACCAGGTGTGCCCGTACTCGAACGCGACCCGCGGCAACATCGAGGTCACCATCACCGTCTCGGAGGACTGAGCATGACCGACACCACCCCCACCACCATGCGCGCCGTCGTCCACGACACCTTCGCCGAGCCCGCCGACGTGCTGCACGTCGAGCAGCGCCCCGTGCCGACCCCGGCCGCCGGCAAGGTCCTCGTGCGCACGGTCCTCTCCCCCATCCACAACCACGACCTGTGGACCGTCCGCGGCACCTACGGCTTCAAGCCGGAGCTCCCCGCAGCGTCCGGCACCGAGGCGCTCGGCGTCGTCGAGGCGCTCGGCGAGGGCGTCACGAACCTGCAGGTCGGCCAGCGCGTCGCCGGCGGCGCCTTCGGCGTCTGGGCCGAGTACTACACCGCGAACGCCGCCGGGCTCGTCCCCGTGCCGGACGCGATGACCGACGAGGCCGCCGCCCAGCTCGTGTCGATGCCGTTCAGCGCCATCAGCCTGCTGCACTCGCTCGACCTGCACGAGGGCGACTGGATCATCCAGAACGCCGCCAACGGCGCGGTCGGTCGCATGGTCGCCCAGCTCGGCGCCGCCCGCGGCATCAACGTCATCGGACTCGTCCGCCGCGCCGCCGGCGTCGACGAGCTCCGCGAGCAGGGCATCGAGCGCATCGTCGCCACCGACGCCGACGACTGGCAGGACCAGGTCGCCGCGATCACCGGTGGCGCCCCGGTCACCGCCGGTGTCGAGTCGGTGGGCGGCAAGGCCGCCGGCGACATCGCCTCGGTGCTCGGCGAGGACGCCACCCTCGTCGTCTTCGGCGCGATGGCGTCGCCGACGCTCGAGATCCCGTCGGGGAAGGTCATCTTCGGCCAGCTCACGGTGAAGGGCTTCTGGGGTTCGGTCGTCAGCAGGACCATGCCGGCCGAGACGAAGGGGCAGCTCTTCGGTGAGCTCATCACCCGCGTGCTCGACGGCTCGCTGACGCTCCCCGTCGCGGAAACGTTCGCCTTCGAGGACGTCCAGGACGCCGTCCGTGCCAGCGACACCGCCGGCCGCGTCGGCAAGGTGCTCCTGCGCCCGTAGCGCGACCAGCAGACGGACGGGAGGCCCGTGGCGGATCCGCCACGGGCCTCCCGTCCGTCCTGGGGTGCGTCCGTCGGCGTCAGCCGCCGATCACGTGGATGCCGTAGGCGGCGAAGAAGCCGAGGACGGCGATGAGGCCCGTCCAGGGTCCGGTCTTCCGGAACGCCTCCGGCAGCATCGTGTCGGCGAGCATCGCCAGGATCGCTCCGGCGGCGACGGCGGTCACGGCGCTCTGCGCCCCGGCCGGGGCCTGCCCGAGGATCGCGTACCCGCCGAGTGCCGACAGGGCGCAGGCGAGGGCGATGGCCCCCCACACCGTGAAGACGTAGCGGGCGCCGCGGCCGTTCGCCTTCATGTCCGAGGTGCTCGACAGCCCCTCCGGCAGGTTCGAGATGATGACGGCCGCGACGACCGCGATGGACAGCGACCCACCGGCGGCGAGTCCGACGCCCTGCACCGCCGTCTCGGGGATCCCGTCGAGCAGTGCGCCGAGGGCGATGCCGAGCCCCGTGCCGGACCCCGTCGAGCCGGTCCCGCTGCGTTTCTTGCGCGCCCCGCGGCGTTCGAGCAGGACGTCGAGCCCGACGTAGACCACCGCGCCCCCGAGGAACCCGGCCATCGCCGTCCAGAACGTGCCGGACCGGGTGGCCTCGGCGACCAGGTCGAAGGAGAGCGCGGAGATGAGGACGCCCGCGCCGAAGGCGGTGATCGTGGCGACGACGGTGCGCGGCACGCGGACGAACCAGGCGATCGCGGCGCCGACGACGAGGGCGAGACCGGACGCGAGACCGGCCCCGGACGCCAGGAGGAGGGGATGCACGCGTCGAGTGTAGGAACCGGGTGGTGCGTGCGCTCCGAGGTCACCCGGACACGCATTGCGTGCCCATGGTGAGCAGAAGACGTCGGGTGCCCCGGGGCGACCCGACGTCTTCTGCTCACTCGGTGCGGCGTGGTGCGGACGAGCGGCGCGACTCCGTGACCGGGACCGTGAAGATGTTGCCGGTCGTGACGCCCTCCTCGACCTCTTCCAGGGTGCGGCCGCGACTCTCCGGCACGAACTTCCAGATGAACAGCAGGGCGAGCAGCCCGACGACCCCGAAGCCGAAGAAGGTCCCGGTGATGCCGGTGGCGGCGACCACCGTCGGGAAGTACAGCCCGATGCACGCGTTCGCGGTCCAGAGGCAGAACACCGAGATGCCCATGCCGAGCGCGCGGATCTGCGTGGGGAAGATCTCGGACAGGACGACCCACACCGCGATGTTGAGGAAGGTCTGCATCGAGCCGACGAACGCGACCACCAGGAACAGGATGACCCAGGGGCGGGCGGGGTTGCCCTCGGGCAGGGCGACCGAGGCGATGCCGATGAGGAAGTGGCAGATCGTCGTCAGCGTGAACCCGAGGAGCAACGTCGTGCGGCGGTTGATCTTCTCCATGTTGGACAGCGCGATGACGCCGCCGACCACGGCGATCACGCCGGGGGCGATGTTCGCGATGAGGGCGGCCGACGCCTGGAACCCGGACTCGATGAGCACGGTCTGGCCGTAGTACATGATCGAGTTGATGCCGGTGAGCTGCTGCGCGACCCCGAGTCCGGCACCGATGAGCACGATGCGGACGAGCCACTTGTTGCCCCGCAGCGTCTGCCATCCACTGACGCGCTCGGCCTTCGCCTCGAGCTCGTTGCTCCGCGTGACGTCGTCGAGCTCGGCGCGGGCCCGTTCGGTGGTCCGGACCTGCTCGAGGACCGAGAGCGCCTCGGCGGTGCGGCCCTTCGACGCGAGCCAGCGCGGCGACTCCGGCACCCGCAGCATCCCGACGAACAACGCGATCGCGGGGAGCGCGCAGACGGCCAGCATGACGCGCCAGACGCCGTCGCCCTCGCCCCACAGGTTGCCGATGACCGCGTTGACCACGTAGGCGGCGAGCTGCCCGATCACGATCATGAGCTCGTTGCGGCCCGACAGCGACCCGCGGATCTCGTAGGGCGCGAGCTCGGCGAGGAACACCGGCACCACCGTCGATGCGCCGCCCACCGCGAGGCCGAGGAGCACGCGGCCCACGACGATCACGCCGAACGTCGGCGCGGCGACGCAGATGAGCGTGCCGACGAAGAACGTGACGGCGAGGCCGATGATCGCCCTGCGACGTCCCCATCCGTCGGCGATGCGACCGCCGAGCACGGCACCGATCGCGGCACCGAACAGCAGCGAGCTGGTGACCACGCCCTCGGTGAAGGTGGTGAGACCGAGCTCGGCCCGCATCGGGTTCAGGGCACCGTTGATGACGCCGGTGTCGTAGCCGAACAGCAGGCCGCCGAACGTGGCGACGAGTGCCAGCACGCCGAGTCGTCGGCGGTGTGGACCGGTGCCGATCGGGGGCAGTGCGACGGCCCGGGCCGTCGGTTCGATGTCGACCATTCGGTGACTCCTTCGTCGGTGATCGCGCCGCAGCGCGTGGACCGATGGTAACGCGGATACATGTCCTGTCAATTGGACATTCTTACTTTCACGGTGTCTGACCGATCCACAGAAGACCTGGTGAGGACGGGTGCCCGCGAAGCGCTCGTCGCCGGCCCGGTCGTCGGTGTTCGTCACCGGCCCGGTCGTCAGTGCTCGTCACCGGCGCTCGTCGTCGGTGCTCGTCACCGGCGCTCGTCGTCGGTGTTCGTCACCGGCGCTCGCCGTCGGCGGAACCGTCGCCGAGGACGTCCCCCAACGAGGACATGCCCGCGCCGTGGTCGGTCGAGCGTCGCACGGTCCGTCGGGCGGCCGCGCTGGCCGCACCGGACAGCGCCGGGTTCCGACGTGCGGCGTCGGCCACGCGACCGGCGTGCCCGGCGGCGGAGAGCAGCACGTTCGCGAGCGCGCGGGCGTCGCCACGCTCCGGCACCCCGGCGACGGACCACGCCGAGCGGACCTGCGCATCGGGTGTCACCCCACGACGGGTGCCCATGCGGTGCCAGTCCGACAGCACGCCCTCGGTGCGCGAGGCGGCACGGTCCGCCTCGCCGGCGCGCCGGCGGTCGACCGCGCGGACCGCTTCGTCGGTCAGGGAGTCGCGGCCGTGCATGGCGGCGGCACGCTCGCGGGCGGCGGTGTCGTCGCCACCGGCCTCGGCGATGCGGGCGGCGTGGGCAGCAGCGGCGGCGGCGAGGATGTCCGAACGGTCCATGCCTCGACGGTAGCCGCTCCGGCCGACACCGGACGCCCACCGCTGGGTCCCGGGACACAGCAGCGGGCGACCGCCTCGCTCGAGCGCCCGGGCACGTCTAGCATCGACGTGAGGGGTGATCATGGAGCGGAGCCTGACGATCGGGGTCGTGCTGCTGGCGACGGCCGGCCTGGCGGGGTGCTCGCTGCTGCGGGGACCGGACGGAGCGCTGCCCGCGCCGTCCGGACCGGCGACCGCGCCGAGCCGCTCCGCCGAGGCGACACCGACCCCCACCCCGGACGGCGAGACCGACGGCGAGCTCCTCGAGTCCTCCGCACATCCGCGCACCCCGACACCGGAGCCCACGGAACGCGCGGCCCCCGCGCCGACCCTGACCCCGATCCCCGCCGGCACCGTGCTTGCGCAGGGCGACGTGGCCTCGCCGAAGGGCAGCGTCCACTTCCGCTTCCGGATCGTCGCGACGGGTGAGGACACCTTCACCGCGCAGTACTCCGGCTTCACCTCGACGCTGCCGGTGCCGGTCGGGGTCGGCCTGTTCGACCTGCCCCGCGCGGTCGGCGACGGCCTGACCTACCACGGCGTCGGCGACCGGACCCTCGGCGGCGCGACGACGACGCCGACCTCGGTGGACGTCCCGCTCGACGGCTCCGGCGTCGACCCGTCGCACCTCGGCACGCTCGTCACGTACTCGGCGGCGGAGCCCGGCCAGGACGTCCCGGTGGAGATCGCCGCGGACAAGGTGCTCGCGGTCACGACGGTGCGCTGGTCCGTGCCCGCCCGGCAGACGAACGTGCACCCGGTGGACGCCGGGTCCCGGCCCAACGCGACCGGCGCCGTCGCCGCGACGACCGCCGCGGGGGCGCCGCGTTCCTACACCGTGGCGCCGGACGACCTCATCGGCGACGTCGCTCGCCGCTTCGGCATCAGCGTGCGCGCGCTCGTCTGGCTGAACGAGGGCGTGCAGGTGTTCGGCGACGACCAGCACCTGTACGAGGGCACCACCCTGAACCTGGACCCGCTCGGCCGCTGAGCGCGGCGCGGGACCAGCCCGCGTCCGCGCCGTGACCAGCGCGACCGCACGACGGACGGGAGGCCCGTGGCGGATCCGCCACGGGCCTCCCGTCCGTCAGGTGGGGGCGTGCGCTACCCGCGCAGCTCCAGGTACTTCGCGATGAGCGCCTTGGTTGACGGGTCCTGCGCGTCGAGCGCGGACCGGTCGCCCTCGACGGCCGGCGTGACCTGCAGCGCCAGCTGCTTGCCGAGCTCCACACCCCACTGGTCGAACGAGTCGATGCCCCAGATGGTGCCCTCGGTGAACACGATGTGCTCGTACAGGGCGATGAGCTGGCCGAGCACGCTCGGGGTGAGCTCCGGCGCGATGATCGACGTGGTCGGCTTGTTGCCGGGGAACGTGCGGGCCGCGACGATGCCTTCGTCGGTGGTGCCCTCGGCACGGACCTCGTCGGCGCTCTTGCCGAACGCGAGCGCCTTGGTCTGCGCGAAGAAGTTCGCCAGGAACAGCGTGTGCACGTCGGTGCCGGGCGCGACGCCCTTGCCGTCGCCGGTCTCGTCCTGCAGCGGACGGGCCGGGTTGGCGACCGTGATGAAGTCGGCCGGGATCAGGCGGGTGCCCTGGTGGATGAGCTGGTAGAACGCGTGCTGGCCGTTCGTGCCGGGCTCACCCCAGAAGACCTCGCCGGTCTCGGTGGTGACGGGTGAGCCGTCCCAGCGGACGCGCTTGCCGTTCGACTCCATCGTGAGCTGCTGCAGGTACGCGGCGAAGCGGTGCAGGTACTGCGTGTACGGCAGGACCGCGTGGCTCTGCGCGCCGAGGAAGTTCGTGTACCAGACGTTGAGCAGGCCCATCAGGACGGGGACGTTCTGCTCGAGCGGCGTGGTGCGGACGTGCTCGTCGATCGCGTGGAAGCCGGCGAGGAACTGCTCCCAGTTCTCCTTGCCGATCGCGATGACGACGCTCGTGCCGATGGCCGAGTCGACCGAGTACCGGCCGCCCACCCAGTCCCAGAAGCCGAAGGCGTTCTCGGGGTCGATGCCGAACGCCTCGACCTTGTCGAGCGCGGTGGACACGGCGACGAAGTGCTTGGCGACGGCGTTCTTCTTGTCGTCGTCGGCGGCGTCGGTCAGGCCGAGCTCCTCCCACAGCCACTGGCGGGCCAGGCGTGCGTTCGTCAGGGTCTCGAGCGTGCCGAAGGTCTTCGACGCGACGATGAAGAGCGTGGTCTCGGGGTCGAGGTCCGCGGTCTTCTCGTAGATGTCCGCCGGGTCGATGTTCGACACGAAGCGGGCCTCGAGCCCGGGCTGCACGTACGGCTTCAGGGCTTCGTAGACCATGACCGGGCCGAGGTCAGAACCACCGATGCCGATGTTGACGACGGTCTCGATGCGCTTGCCGGTGACACCGGTCCAGGCGCCGCTGCGGACCTGCTCGGCGAAGCCGTAGACCTTGTCGAGCGTGGCGTGCACGTCGGCGTCGACGTCCTGGCCGTCGACGACGAGCGCCGGGGTCGCACCCTTCGGGCGGCGGAGTGCGGTGTGCAGCACGGCGCGGTCCTCGGTGACGTTGATGTGCTCACCGGCGAGCATCGCCTGGAAGCGCTCGGCGACGCCGGTGTCCTTCGCGACCTGCAGGAGCGCGGCGAGGATCTCGTCGGTCACCAGGCCCTTCGACAGGTCGACGGTCAGGTCGGCCGCCTGGAACGTGTACTGCTCGGCACGACCGGGGTCGCTGTCGAACCACCCTCGCAGGTCCGGGGTGAAGCCGGCGGCGATGCCGTCCAGCTTCTTCCAGCCGTCGGTCGATGTGGGGTCGACGGGAGCGGATTCGGTCACTTCGGTCCTCCTGAACCTTGAAGACGTACAAGCCCGCGGGTCACCGCAGCGCTGCGTCGCGGACCGTCTCCGAGCGTAGTGCTGTTGGCCTGCGGGTGCGCACCGCTGGACGGGAGGCGCGGCTCGCGTTCGCTGCGCGCGTCACCGGACGCGGGTGGCCGGTCTCAGGGCCGCGGTGCGAAGCGACGCAGCCGCAGGCTGTTCGTCACGACGAACACGGACGAGAACGCCATGGCCGCACCGGCGAGGACGGGGTTGAGCAGGCCGGCCATCGCGAGCGGGATGGCTGCGACGTTGTACGCGAACGCCCAGAACAGGTTGCCCTTGATGACGCCGAGCGTCGCGCGGGACAACCGGACCGCGTCCGCCACCACCGTGAGCCGACCGCTGACCACCGTGATGTCGCTCGCCGCGATGGCGGTGTCGGTGCCGGCACCCATCGCGATGCCGAGGTCGGCCGCGGCGAGCGCCGCGGCGTCGTTCACGCCGTCGCCGACCATGGCGACGCTGCGGCCCTCGGCCTGCAGCCGGCGGACGGTCTCGAGCTTCGTCGCCGGGGTGGCCCGAGCGTGCACGTCGTCGATGCCGACCGCGGCGGCGACGGCGCGGGCCGCGCCGTCGTTGTCGCCGGTGAGCAGGACCGGGTGCAGTCCGAGCGCCCGGAAGCGTGCGACGGCGTCGGCGGCCTCGGGCTTCACGGTGTCGCCGACGACGACGACGCCCAGGGCGCTGCCGTCCCGGGCGACGACGACCGCGGTGGCCCCGTCGGACTCGGCGCGCTCGACGGTGTCGGACAGCGCCGGCGACAGGGTGACCGACCACGAGTCGGCGAGCCAGCGGCTCGTGCCGACCAGGACCACGGCGCCGTCGACGACGGCCTGCACGCCGGCCCCGGCGGTCGCGGTGAACTGCTCGGCCACCGGCAGGTCCGCCCCTCGGGCACGGGCCGCGGTGGTGACGGCACGGGCGACGGGGTGTTCGGAGCCGTCCTCGACCGCGGCGGCGAGGCGCAGGACGACGTCCTCGGTCTCGGTCTCGGTGCCCCCGGGGTCCGCGACGGCGGTCACCGACCGCAGGGTCATCGTCCCCGTGGTGACGGTGCCGGTCTTGTCGAGCACGACGGTGTCGACCCCGCGGGTGCGTTCGAGCACCTGCGGCCCGCCGATCAGGATGCCGAGCTGCGACCCCCGGCCGGTGCCGACGAGCAGCGCGGTCGGCGTCGCGAGCCCGAGGGCGCACGGGCAGGCGATGATCAGGGTCGCGACCGCCGCGGTGAACGCCGCGGTGACCGAGCCGCCGGACACGAGCCAGCCGACGAAGGCCAGCACGGCGAGCGCGATGACGATCGGCACGAAGACCCCGGAGACCCGGTCGGCCAGGCGCTGCACCTCGGCCTTGCCGGTCTGCGCGTCCTCGACGAGCCGACCCATCCGGGCGAGCTCGGTGTCGGCGCCGACGCGCGTGACCTCGACCACGAGGCGACCGCCGACGTTGATCGTCGCGCCCGTGACCCGGTCGCCCGAGCCGACCTCGACCGGCACGGACTCGCCGGTGAGCATGCTGCGGTCGACGGCGGAGGAGCCGTCCTGCACGAGGCCGTCGGCCGGGATCCGTTCGCCGGGTCGCACCACGACGACGTCGCCGACGGCGAGCGACGAGGCGGGAACGCGGTGCTCCACCCCGTCGCGCAGGAGCGAGGCGTCCTTCGCGCCGAGTTCGAGCAGGGCACGGAGGGCGGCGCCGGACTGCGTCTTCGCCCGGGCCTCCATGTACCGGCCGGCGAGGATGAACACCGTCACGGCCGTCGCGACCTCGAGGTACAGGTCTGTGGCCTCGGGGTCGGTCGCGAACCACGAGAACGTCATGTGCATGCCGGTCGTGCCCGCGTCGCCGAGGAACAGGGCGTACAACGACCAGCCGAAGGCGGCGAGGACGCCGACGCTCACCAGGGTGTCCATGGTGGCGGCACCGTGCCGGGCGTTCACCCACGCGGCGCGGTGGAAGGGCAGCGCGCCCCAGACCGCGACGGGGGCAGCGAGCGTCAGCGCGAGCCACTGCCAGTCGGGGAACTGCAGGGCCGGCACCATCGAGAGCACCACGACGGGCACGGCGAGCACGGCGGACACGACCAGGCGTCGGCGCAGTGGGTCGGCCGCGTCGTCGTCGCGGGGAGCGTCGTCGACGGCCGGTGGTGCGGGGACGGCGGCGCCGTAGCCGGCGGCCTGCACGGCGGCGATGAGCACGTCGGCACCGGCCGCACCGTCGTCGGCCACCTGCACCTGCGCCTTCTCGGTGGCGTAGTTCACCGTGGCGGTGACGCCCGGCAGCTTGCCGAGCTTCCGTTCGATGCGGTTCGCGCACGAGGCGCAGGTCATCCCCGTGATGTCGAGCTCGACGATGCGGTCGGTCACGACCGCACGACCTGGTACCCCGCCTCGGTGACGGCGCCGTCGAGGGCGTCCGCGTCGATCGGGGCGGCCGAGGTGACGGTGACCTCGGACGAGCCGCCCACGACGAGCCGGACGTCGACGCCGGACACCCCGTCGAGTTCGGTGAGTTCCTCGGTCACGCTCATCACGCAGTGCTCGCAGGTCATGCCCTCGACGAGCAGGGTCTCGGTGGTCATGGTGTCTCCTCCTGGATCCGGGGTGGTCACGAGCGGACGAGCCGGGCGATCGCGTCGCTCGCCTCGCGCACCTTCGCGTCGGCGGCGTCGCCGCCCTCGGCGACGGCCTCGGCGACGCAGTGCCTGAGGTGGTCCTCGAGCAGGGACAGCGCGACCCGTTCGAGTGCGCGGTTCGCCGCCGAGATCTGGGTGAGGACGTCGATGCAGTACGTCTCGTCCTCGACCATCCGGGCGATGCCGCGCACCTGCCCCTCGGCGCGACGGAGCCGCTTCAGCAGGTCGTCCTTGTCGCCGATGTACCCGACGTGATCGTGCACGGTGTCCTCCGCCGTTCGTCGTGCCGATCGGACCGGCACGGTACCCCCCTAGGGTATCTCGATCACCGCGGCGCGCAACCCCTGGCATGATCGGCGCATGACCGACCCGTCGACGAACGGCTTCCGCAGACTGCGGTTCGTCGACGGCGAGGGCTCGGACTACTCCGCCATCTTCGAGGCCGAGTACCACGGCACCGAGTTCGCCACCGACACCTTCGCGACGCACGACGCCCGGTACGAGTACACGGTCGTCGGCGACGACGACCTCACCCTGCGCACCATGCGCGCCGAAGGCGGTCGCCGCGGCGGTCGGATCGGCCCCCGGAGCGACCACGTCGTGTTCTGGCTGACGAAGGGTCGGCTCGAGATGCACTTCACCGACCACACGCGCGTCGTCCTGCCCGGGAGCCCCTCCATCGCCTCGGCGTCGGAGGAGTACCGCTTCGAGTCCTCCGAGACCGTCTACAACGGGGTGCACATCGCCGACCGGTTCCTGCGGGCCGTCGGCCGCGACCTCGGCTACCGTCTGCCGTCCGGTCCCCTGCTGTTCGACCAGCAGGACGAGACCGTCGCCCGACGCGAGCCGCTCCGGCACCTGATCGGCGAGATCGGCCCGGCCCTGGTCGACGACCGCGTGCTCGGCCCGATGCGCACCGCGCTCAACCGTCGACTGGCCGTGGTCGTCCTCGACACCTTCCCGATCCGGAACCGGGGCGACGACGTGCCGGTGGCGAACCGTCTCCGCGACGCGATCCGCTTCATCGAGGCGCACGCGGCCGCGCGGCCGTCCGTCCCGGAGATCGCGGCGGCCTGCGGCCTCAGCCAGCGCGGGCTGCAGGACGTCTTCGCACGCACGCTCGGTTCCACGCCGAACCGCTTCCTGCGCGACCACCGACTCGACCAGGTGCGCACGGAGCTCCTGCGCGCCGACGAGTCGCCGACGGCCGAGCACACGACGGGCACCGACGGGGTGACGGCCGTCGCACGCCGCTGGGGCTTCACGAACCCGGGTCGCTTCGCCGAGACCTACCGGGCACGGTTCGGCGAGGACCCCGCGACGACCCTGCGGAGCGCCTTGGCCGCGCGACCGGGGCGGCCCTCGTGGCGGGTCCGCCGTGCCCTCGCGTACATCGAACAGCACGCCGACGGCGACCTGTCGCTGGCCGACGTCGCGGCAGCGGCCGGGGTGCTCCCCCGCCGCCTCCAGCAGCTCTTCCGTGACGAGCGCGGTGAGACGCCGATGGCGTCCGTGCGTGCCGCCCGAGCGGCCCGAGCGCGCAGCACGGCAGCCGATTTGCGACGAGACCGCTGACGTCTGCCCCCGCCCAGGGGCGGTTCGTCACCCGCACGAGCCCTTGTCTGGCAGTTCCCTGGGATCGCGTGACCCGGTGTGACGAAGGTCGATCGCAGCCCGTCTCATCCGTGAACAGCAACCGCTGGGAACGCCCGGCGGGACACACGGAAGGAACCACCATGGCAGACACCACGACCCCCACCCCCGCGACCACCTCGGTGGCGGCCACGACCGCCCGCACGGTGCCGAACGGCTCCGGTGTCACCGGCAAGACCGTCATCGACGACGCGGTCGTCTCGAAGGTCGCCGGCATCGCCGCCCGCGAGGTCAACGGCGTGCACTCGCTCGGCGGCGGCGCAGCGCGTGCGATCGGTGCCCTCCGCGACGCGATCGGCCAGCGTGACTTCGGCCAGGGCGTCAAGGTCGAGGTCGGCGAGAAGCAGGTCGCCGCGGACATCATCATCGTCGCCGAGTACCCGGTGGCCCTGCAGCAGGTCGCCGACGGCGTCCGCCAGGGTGTCGCCCGCGCGCTCGAGCAGATCGTCGGCATGGAGGTCGCCGAGGTCAACGTCACCGTGCAGGACGTCTTCATCCCGGGCGACGACGACGACAAGGACGACGAGAAGAAGGAAGCGCGAGTCGCATGAGCAACACACTGATGGGCGCCCTCATCGGCGCCGTCCTCGCAGTCGTCGCACTGCAGTTCGGGTTCTGGGGCTTCGTCCTCGTCGTGGTCTTCGGTCTCGTGGGTGCGCTCGTCGCGGCACTGGCGACCGGCAAGATCGACCGCGGTGCCCTGACCGACGTGCTCACCGGGCGCCGGAGCTCCCGGTGACCGCCGGCCCGGACGTCCCGGGCCGCGTCGAGATCACAGCGCGCGCGCTGACCTCGCTGGCCCGGGCCGTCGCAGCCGAACGGCTCGGCGCGCCCGCCAAGCGGGTGCGGGTCGGACTCGGCGATGCCAAGGGCGCGATCGCGCTCGACATCACCGGTCCGGTCGCCGCGGGTGACGACCTCGTCACGCGTGCCACCCGGGTCGCCGACGAGGTCAAGAGCCGCGTGAGCGAACTCACCGGCCGCCGGGTCGGCAGCGCTCACATCGAACTGACCGGGATCGTGCGCGAGCACGAGACCCGGGTCGACTAGGAGGCCATCATGAGCAACGGTTCCGTCGAACGACGCATCCGTCGCCGGAGCGTGCACCGTTCGCGTTCCACCGCCGTGGCGGTGTCACTCGTGGTGCTCGCCCTGGTGGCCGTCTGGATCGGCACCGAGTCGGTGCTCCGCGCCCTCGGCCGGGGTCCGCTCCTCGCCGACCCGCAGACCGCGGTGGACACCGCGCTGCAGCCCGACGCGACCTTCGTCACGATCATCGAGGTCGTCGCCGTGGTGCTCGTGGTCCTCGGCATCGTGCTGATCGTCCTGGCCCTCAAGCCCGGTCGTCAGCACCGCTCGATCGTCGAGCACGACCGCGGCGCCGTCGTCATCGACACCCGCATCGTGGCCTCGACCGCGGCCAACGCCGCCGGGACCGCGGCGGGCGTACCGGAGGGCAATGCCTCCGCCACCGCCCGCGGCCGTCGCACCGACGTCCGGATCGTGCCCGTCACCGGCATCCCGGTCGACGAGCAGGCCGTGCACGACGCCGTCCGGGACCGCCTGTCGGGTCTGGACGAGCGCTTCGGCCGCAACGTCCGCGTCCGCGTCGAGGAGAAGGGCACACTCGCATGACCAAGAGCAACCGCACCCTCAACCGCATCATCCTGTTCGTCCTCGGCCTGGTCGCCGTGGTCGTCGGGCTGGCGATGGGCGCCGGCGTGCTGCCGGCTGTGCAGGACGCGATCTCGCCGTACGTCGACCTGCCGAGCAGCCTGACGGTCCCCGCGTCGTCGCTCTGGATCGTCGCTGCCGTGTGCGCCGTCGTGATCGTGCTCGCACTCCTCTACGCGTTCACCCGCGGCGGGGGCGGCACCGCCGTCGCCGTCCGCGAACGTTCGGGCGACGACGCCGTCACGGTCAACGTCGCCCTCGTCCGCGACGTCGTCGAGCACGAGCTGTCCGGCGTCCGCGACGTCGTCGGCTCCCGCGTCGACACCTACCTCGTCCGCCGGCAGCGCGCCGCACGGATCCGGGTCGCGGTCCGACGCGGCGGCGACGCCGTCACGGTGCTCGACGCCGTCGACCGGGCCGTCGCGGAGCTCGACCGCACCCTCGGTCGCGAGGTGCCCGTCCTGGTGCACCTGACCGGCGGGACCCGCTCCGCGCTCGCGAAGCCGACCCGCGTCCACTGACGCCGACCGGACGACGCACCACGGGCCTCCCGGCCCACCAGCACCACCCACCACTCCGGGCCATGCGCCCGACCGAAGGAAGGAACCCTCATGGGACTCGACGACAAGATCAAGAACGCCGCCCAGGACCTCGCCGGCAAGGCGAAGGAGGCCCTCGGGAACGCGACGAACGACGACTCGAAGGTCGCCGAGGGCAAGAAGGACCAGACGGCTGCGAGCGCGAAGCAGACCGGTGAAGACGTCAAGGACGTCTTCAAGCACTGAGTCGCACGACCACCACGGGGCACCCGCGCAGACGGGTGCCCCGTGGCGTTCCCGCAGACCCGAACGAGGAGGAACCATGCAGCACGACACCGACGCGCACACGCAGGTCACCACGGTGCCCCTGCCCGCAGAGCTCACGGAGCCGCTGCCCGACGACGCGGGCACCGTGGCCCTCGTCGCACGCACCGCGGCGGAGACGGCGCTGGCCGTGCCCGGCGTGCACCACCTCGGCGGGATCGCGTCCCGGGCCGCCGACGAGTTCCGCAAGCGGCTCGGCCGCTCCGCGGGGACGGCCGGGGTGCAGGTCGACGAACAGGACGACGCACTCGCCGTGCAGGTCTCCGTCATCGTCCGCTACCCGCAGCCCGTCCTGACCGTGGCCGACGAGGTCCGTCGGCAGGTCACGGCCGCGGTGCGACAGCTCTCGACGCTGCCGACCGAGGTGGACGTCCGCGTCCTCGACGTGCACGGTCCGTTCGACGACGAGCCCTCGCCCGTGGAACGCGCCGCGTCGTCCGCCCTCGAGGCCACGAAGGACGCCGCGACCACGGCCTCCGACGCCACGAAGCGCGCTGCCGAAGCCACCGCAGACGCCACGAAGGACGCCGCTGCCGCGACGGTCGACGCGACGAAGCGTGCTGCGGACGCCACCGCCGACGCCACGAAGCGCGCCGCCGATGCCACCGCCGCCACCAGCAAGCGTGCCGCCGACGCGACCGCCGAGGCCGGCAAGCGGGCGGCGGACGCGACCGCCGCCGCGGCGAAGCAGGCGGCCGACGCCACCCGCGACGCCGCCGGGCACGCAGTCGACGCCGCGAGCACGACCGCCGGCCGGGTGCAGGACGCGGCCTCGGACGCGCTCGACCAGGCGTCCCGAGGCGCCGAGGACGCTGCCGCCGACGCCCGCGACGCCGCCGACCGCGCGCGGGCGGCCGGAGCCGACGACGCCGTCGCCGCGGACGCTGCGGACGGGGAGGCCGACGCCACCGCCGCCGCCGCTGCCGCAGCCCGTGCCGCCGACGCGGCCGACGAGGCAGCGGAGGACGCCGCAGCAGCAGCCGCAGCGGCCGCCGACGCGAGTTCGGCAGCACACGCGGCGACGCCCCCCGACACGGGAGACGCCGCCGGCCGGACCCGGCCGTGACCACCGCCAGGTCCGGCGGCCGGCCGCCTCGTGCCCGCCGGCCCCGGCCCCGCGGCGTCTGGATCGCGAGCGGCATCGGCATCGTGCTCGTCGCCGGGGTGCTGTTCGGGGCGTTCCTGCCCCTGGTCGGCTTCCTCGGTGGCGTCACCGCCACCACCGCGGGGCTCGTGCCGTTCCCGTTCGTGCGCGTCACCGTCGTCGCGCTGGTCGGGGCCGTCGTCGTGCTCGCCCTGCTCGCCCTCGCGGTGACGCGACGGCACACCACCACCGCGACCATCGCGGTCGTGCTGGCGGTCTTGGTGTCCGTCGCCGTGACCGCCGTCCCGGTGGTGCTGGTGGCCGTCGGATCGGCCGACCGGGCCGGGGACGTCTGGCCGATCGTCTCCGAGCTCTGGCAGCGCTTCACCGGCTGACCCGAATGCGGCGCCACGACCGTCCCCCTGCTCCGCTACGGTGAGCGTGTGTCACGCCTCTCCCCCGGTCAGCGCTGGGTCGTCGCCCTCGGCGGGTTCGCCGTCCTGTTGCTCGTCGTCGGCCTGGTCGGCATCGTCGTCGGTGTCGTGCACGCCTCCGCCGTCTGCGGCGACGACGAGTACACCGTCCCCTGTCCCGGCGACACATCCGGTGTCCTCTGGGGCGGCGTGCTCGCCGTGCTCGGGCTGCTCCACCTCGGTCTCACCGGACTCGCCGGGGCCGTCGTGTGGTCGACGACGCCGACTGTCGCGCCGCGCCCCGCTCGCCGGCCGCGCATCGAGCCCGACGGCCCGCACCGGGTCTTCTCGTACGGCACGCTGCAGCAGTCCGCCGTCCAGGACGCCCTGTTCGACGGGGTCGTCCGCACCGAGCCGGACTCGCTGCCCGGGTGGCGGATCGACCACGTCACGATCACCGACCCCGAGGTGGTCCGCACGAGCGGGTCCGACCGCCACCCGATCCTGCGCCGCGGCACCGCCGAGGACCGCGTCGACGGCGCCGTCCTGGTGCTCGGCTTCGCCTGGCAGCTCGAGGCCGTCGACGCCTACGAGGTGGCGGACTACCAGCGGATCGAGGTGACGCTCGCCTCGGGGACGACCGCGTGGGTGTACGTCGCCGCCGACCAGGTCTGACCCCCGCGGGGCGTGCGGGGCGTCCGGCGTGTGCGGGGTGCGCGACAACCTCGGTGTCGCACGACGTCGGTCTTGTCGCGTCGGGCGTCGCTGCGTCGGGCGGCGCTGAGTCGAGCGCACTGAGCGGGGCACGCTGACCCCCGACGACATCGTCGACGTCGCACGACGTCGATCTCGTCGCACCACGTCGCGACGCCCCACGGCCCACCCCGGCCAGCGCCCGGCCAGCGCCCCGAGCCACCGCGCCCGTCCCCGGCCAACGCCCGCCGCGCCCGCGCCCGCCCCCGCGTCAGCGAGCCGCCGCGAGACGCGCCAGGCCCTCGTCGATCGTCACCGACGGCGTCCACCGCAGGTCGGCGCGGGTCCGACGCTGGTCGAACCAGTGCGCCGTCGACAGCTGCTCGGCCAGGAACCGGGTCATCGGCGGTTCGTCCTGCCCGGGTCGGACCCGCCAGACGGCCTCGACGAGCGAGCCGGCGGCCCGCGCCACCACGGCCGGCACGTGCCACCGCGGTGCCGGCACGCCCGAGGCGATGCAGATTCCGGCGAGCAGGTCCGCGACGGGGCGCGGTTCGCCGTTCGTGACGACGTAGGCGTTCCCGTGCACCCGCTCGTCCGCCGCACGGTCGAGCGCGGCGACCATCGCGGACGCCGCGTTGTCGACGTAGAGGGTGTCGATGAGGGCTGCACCGGAGTCGAGCAGCGGCAGACGGCCGGCCCGTGCTCGTTCGACGATGCGCCCGACGAGCTGGGTGTCCCCCGGCCCCCACACCAGGTGCGGCCGGACCGCGACCACCGCGAACCCCGCCGCGTCGGCCCCGAGTGCGAGCAGTTCCGCGGCGGCCTTGGTCCGGGCGTAGTCGCCCCGGGCCCGGGTCGGTTCCGCGGGACCCGCACCGGCGCCGGTGAGCGAGCTGCCGGTGTGCGCGACCGACGGCGACGACACGAACACGAAGCGCTCGGCCCCGGCGGTGCGTGCCGCGTCGAGCAGCAGCCGGGTGCCGTCGACGTTGACCCGCCCGAACTCGGCCGGGTCGCCCGCCAGGGACACCTTCGCGGCGAGGTGCACCACGGCGTGGACGCCGACGACGGCGCGCGACAGGGCCGCGGCGTCCGTCATCGTGCCGGCGACGTCCTGCACGCCGGCGACGCCGGACGGACGGCGCTGGAAGGTCCGGACCTCGTGCCCGGCGTCGCGAACGGCCGCGGCGGTCGCCCGGCCGAGGAACCCGCTCGCCCCGGTGACGAGCACCCTCATGGTCGGACCATCCGCCCGCCGGCGAGGACCCGCTCCGCCCACCGCGAAAGCCGTGCGCGGTCGACCTTGGAGTTGTGCCGGATGTCCGTCGGCAGCACCGGGACCGTCAGCACCGCGGCGAGCGGCACACCGGCGGCGGCACGCACTGCCGCGGCCAGCGCGGGCTCGGCGAGCGCGGGTCCGGTGAGCGCGGCGCGGCGGGACCGGCGGCCGGCGCCGGAGCGCTCGACCACGGCCACGACCTGCTGGGTGCCGCGCGGCCCGATGCCGGCGACCCCGGCGCGCCCGACACCGCTGACCGACTCGATGCGCTGCTCCGGCCCGACCGGCGTCACGACGCCGTCGGCCGTGGTGAGCACGTGCTGCAGTCGTCCCTCGACCCAGAGCCGGCCCGACCCGTCGAGGTGGCCGACGTCGCCGGTGCGGTGCCCGCGCGGGTCCGCGACGCCGAGCCGCGCGGTCCGGTTCGTCCGCCACAACCGGTCGTACCGGTCGCGGACGTGGGGCGCCGCGACGACGATCTCGCCGGTGATGCCGGGGTCGTCGGTCAGCGCACCGGTCGGCAGGCCGTCGGCGTCGAGCGGCGCGATCCGGACGCGCACGTTCGCCGCGGGGACGCCGACGCAGATGCCCTCCTGCGCCGAGGCGGCGGCGGACCGCACCCCGTCCAGGTCGACGTCCGTCATGAGCAGGCCCTCGGTCATGCCGTAGGGCGTGTGCGCGCTCGCGTTCGGCATGAGCGCCGTCGCCGCGGCGAGCAGCGGCTCGGACACGGGTGCGCCGGCGGACAGGAACAACCGGACCCGTCCGAGCGCGCGGTGGTCGTCTTCGGTGAGCGCCGGCGCCGTCGCGACGACGTTCGCCAGCGCGGCCGGCGACAGGAACACCACGGTCGCGTCCGCAGCGGCCACCGAGTCGGCGACGGCCCGGGCCGTCAGGGTCCGGGGAGCGGTGACGTCCATGTCCGGGGCGACCGAGCGCGCGCCGAGGGCGGGGCCGAGCAGCGCGAAGGGGGCGAACCCCGCGACGAGTCCGGTGCCGACCCCGATGTCGTACTGTGCCGCCAGGACGTCCCGCACCGCGCCGAGCTGCCCGTGCGTGTACACGACGCCCTTCGCGGGGCCGGTCGACCCCGAGGTGAAGAGCACCGCGGCGGGGGCTCCGGCGTCCGGTGCGGCCGGCAGCGTCGCGCCGCTCGCGAGCCGACGGGCACCGCGTCGCGCCACGTCGACCAGGGTGTGCTCGACGCGCAGCGCTCGCCGAGCGGGAGCCGGCAGCGCGACGGTCGCGATGCGCCGCCCCGGCCACCCGAGCGCACGGGCCGCTCCGAGTCCGGGCAGCGCGCCGATGATCCAGGCCGGCCGGGCGCCGCGCACCGCACGGGTCAGCCCGCGCAGTCCGAGCCCGGCGTCGGCGACGACGACGACCGCTCCGATGCGGACGCAGGCGTAGAGCACCGCGGTCAGGTCGGCACCCGGTGTGACGAGCAGCGAGACACGGTCGCCGCTGCGGACGCCCAGGTCCGCGAGCCCGGCCGCGATCTCGTCGACGCGGCGGGCGAGCAGCCGCCACGAGACCGTGCGGGGCCCACCGGCCGCGGCCATCTCGACCAGGGCTGCGTCGTCGCTGTCGCGCAGCTCGTCGAGACGGCTCCACAGCGGGCGGCTCGCGTCCGCGTGCTGGTCGGGGGCGGACGGGAGGCCCGGGGTGACGTCGTCGGGGACGCTCCCGTCCGGCAGGCGGTCACCCAGCCAGTCGAGCACCGTGCCGGCGACGTCGGCGTCGTCGGGCAGCAGGTGGCCGGCGCCCTCGAAGCGGTGCACGTCGGCGTGCGGCAGCCGGGCGGTGAGGTCGTCGAGGTAGCGCTCGAGGAACACCGGGTCGCGGGGTCCCCAGAGCAGCAGCGCCGGGACCTCGAGCGCGGCGACGCCCGCGGCGATCCGGTCGAGCTCGGCGGCGCTCCGGTGGTCCGCGTCGACGGGGATGTCGGCGACGAAGCCGCCGATGCCGCCGCGGCGGGCAGCTCCGCGGTAGGGCGCTCGGTACGCGTCGGCCACGGCGCGCTCGAGCTTCGGGTGCGCGATGGCGAGGGTCGTCTCGAGGAACGCCGGCGTCACGACCGTGGCGCGGCCGAGCATGCCCGGCCCGAGTGCGAGGCGGAGGGGCGCCGGGATCGGCGCGTCGTCGGGCTGGTGCACGGCCGTGTTGCACGTGATCGCTGCCGCGAGGACCTCGGGGTGGTCGACGGCCCAGCCGAGCGACACGACCCCACCCCAGTCGTGGCCGAGCGTGACGACGGGGCCGGTCAGCCCGAGCTCGTCGGTCAGGGCGCCGAGGTCCGCGACGCGCTGCGCGAGCCCGCGCTCGACGCCGGTGCGCTCCGAGAAGCCCATGTCGAGCTGGTCGACGGCGACCACGCGCCAGGCCGGACCGCCCGCGCGGGCGGTCTCGAGCGAGGCGCGGAGCACCGCCCGCCACAGGTACGACCACGTCGGGTTGCCGTGCACGCACAGGATGGTGCCGACCGGCTCCACGCCGAGCGCGGCCAGGGACCCGGCCGTGTCGAGGAGGTGCCAGGTGCGCGCGGCGCGATCCGTGCCTCTCCCCACCGGCACGGCCGGCGCGCCGCTGGCGCGTCGCTCCGGAACCGGCGGCGTGGGCCCAGTCCGCTCTTCGGACCACTCGGGGACCGTGACCAAACGCGACCAGGCCGGGTCGAGACCGGGCAGGGAGGGCGGCTGCGTCGCCGGAGCGGTGCTCGCGGCGACGCGGGGCAGCCGCGACGTCACCAGTGCAGTTCCATCATCGCCGTGTTGATGCCCGAGCCGACGCCGCCGAGGAACACGCGGTCGCCGCGACGGATGCCGCCGGAGGCGACCTCGTCGGCCAGGGTGATCGGGATCGACGCGGGCCCGACGTTGCCGAAGCGCTGGTACGTGGTGGGGACCTTGTCGCGCGGGATGCCGATCGCCTCGACGAAGGCGTTGGTGTGCACGTCGGAGACCTGGTGCAGCACGTAGCGGTCCATGTTCGCCCAGTCGAAGTGGGCGCGGGCCTCGGTCCAGGCGGCGACGACGAGCTCCATGCCGCCCTTGAGCAGCATCTTCGCGTCCGTGAACATGCCGTCGACGCTGCCGACGCACAGGTCGTACCACTGGGTCGCCGCACGGGTGACCCCGCCGATGATCCGGTGTCCTTCGGGGTGCAGGTCGGCCGGGCCGAGCACGGCGGCCGCGGCACCGGACCCGAGGGTCAAGCTCGCGAACTCGCTCATGAAGTCCTTGCGGTTCCGGCCGCCCTGGTTCAGGCGGTCGATCGTGTTGAGCTGCACCTGGTCGGCGTCCTCGCCGTCCACCACCAGCGCGTACTTGATCTGCCCGGAGTCGATCATGCCGGCGGCGACGCTCATGGCGTTGACGAACCCGAGGCAGGCGTTCGCGATGTCGAAGTTGATCGCCGACGACGGCAGGCCGAGCCCGTGGTGCAACCGCACGGCGACACTCGGCTCCAGGTGCGGGCGCGTCACCGACGTGTTGATGAGCAGCCCGATCTCGTCGGGTCGGACACCGGCCTCGGCCATGGCGCGACGTCCGGCGTCGATCGCGGCGTCCTGGAAGGTCTGGTCCTCGCCCCAGTTGCGACGCTCGATGACCCCGGCCACACGCTCGAGCAACCCCATCGGCAGACGCAGGCGGCGGAGCACCCCGCGCAGGCGCTGCTCGATGTCCGCAGAGGTCGTCACGCGTTCGGCGGTGGTCGTCGCAACGGAGAGCAGCGACACGTTGTGGTGCTTCGCCGTGGCGTTGCCGGGCTGCTCGGGTTCGTTGCGCGGCGCTCGTCCACCGCTCACTGCCTGGTCGACCGGCCGTTCCGTCATGATCGTCACCGATACATACTTCCCCATCCGGGCTGTGTGCGCGATCCGGATGCGGTTCAGCGCATCAACTCCTCGTGATGCATTGCATCTGAAATACATATTGCATACGATGGCTTCGTTCACTTCTGATCGGAGCCCGTATGTCCTCGCGCACCACGTCCACCGCAGCCGCCGCCCTGCTCCTGGCCCTCGCGCCCCTCGCCGTCCCCGACATGGCGGCGGCGACGACCGCCACGGTTGACGCGCCGTCGAGCGACGAGCGCCCCGACGAGGTCGACGTCGAGTCCCCCGAGCAGCCGACGGACGAGCCCTCCGGCTCGCTCGTCCCGGCCGCCCCCGAGGAGACCGCGCCGCCGGAGGTCGTGGAGACCCCCGCGGCTCCTGAGGTCGAGCCGGCACCGACGCCCACGGCCACCCCGTCGGCGGAGGCCGCGGCTCCGCGCACACCGAGCGCCACCGCCACGCCGGACGCGGTCACCCCGAACGAGACGACCATCGACGTCCACGTCGAGGGACTCGCAGACGCGACCGGCAAGGCGGGCGACCTGTTCCAGAGCTCGATCTTCAACATCAAGAACGAGAGCGGCTTCACCATCCCCTCCCGCACCCTCGACATCCACTGGACCATCGACGGGCCGGCGACGTTCCCCACCTCACCCCGGCCGTACTCGGTGGCGAACTCGGGCACGGCGAACGTCGCGAACTGCACGTTCACCTCACCGAAGCAGACCGACTGCATCGGCGCGAACCCCCAGTCGATGGGCACCGGTGGGGCGAACTACAACCACATCCGGGTCCCGGTCCGCGTCGATGACACCGCACTCCCCGGCGACGTCGTCAGCGTCCACGGGTACTTCGAGCCGAACGCCGCGACCGACTACGTCAACTCGAACCCGCTGACGTCGTCGACGTGGAAGATCACGATCCCCCTGACCGCCGCCGTCATCGACGCACCGAACTCCCCGGTCGGCCCGACGCCCACGGTGACCGGCACGGGTGTCCCCGGCGGCACGGTCGACGTCACCGTCGGCGACCGGTCGCCGGTCGAGGTGCCGGTCGGCGACGACGGGACGTGGTCCCTCCCCGTCACCGAGGCGCTGCCGCACGGTCCCGTCACCGTCACCGCGGTCCAGCAGCGCAACGGGTTCACCGCCGAGCCGGCGACCGCCACCCTCGACGTCGACGCCGTCGCACCCGAGGCGCCGATCGTCGACGACCCCGGCACCCTCACCGACCCGACCGGCCCGATCACCGGGCGGGCCGAGCCCGGCACGACGATCATCGTGCGCGACGCCGACGGCACCGAGCTCGGCCGCGGTGAGACCGACGTCGATGGCGACTTCTCGGTCACCCTCGACGAACCGCTCGCCGAGGGGTCGCACGACCTGGAGGTCGTGGCGGCCGACCGCGTCGGCAACGAGTCCGACAGCACACCGGCGACCGCGGTCGTCCCGGACACGACCGCGCCGGACGCGCCGACGGTCGCGCGGCAGGACCTCGCGACCCCGACCGGTCCGGTGCGCGGGAAGGCGGAGGCTGGCTCCACCGTCATCGTCCGGGCCGAGGACGGCACCGAGCTCGGCCGCGGAGAGGCAGACGAGAACGGCGACTTCGCCGTCGAGCTCGACAGTCCCCTCGTCGAAGGCGACCACGACGTCGAGGTCGTCGCCCAGGACGACGAGGGCAACACCTCCGACCCGACGCCGGTGACTGTGACCGCTCCGGACGTCACCCCTCCGGACGCACCGATCAGCACGACCCCGGAGTACCTCGCCGACGGCACCGGTCCGTTCACCGGCGCCGCGGAGGCCGGCTCGACAGTGATCGTGCGGGACCTGGACGGCAAGGAGCTCGGCCGAGCAGAAGCCGACGAGAACGGCCAGTTCACGGTCGTGCTCGACGAGAGACTGTCCGACGGCGCCCACGCACTCGAGATCGTCGCCGAGGACGCCTCCGGCAACGTCTCGATCCCCACGCCCATCACGGTCGAGGTCGACGAGGCCGCCCCGAACCCCCCGGTCGTCACCGGTCCGACGGACCTCGCGGACGGCACCGGCCCGATCACCGGCACCGCAGAGGCCGGCGCCACCGTCATCGTCCGCGACGAGAACGGGAAGGAACTCGGCCGGGACACCGCCGACGAGGACGGCGACTTCACGATCGTGCTCGACGAACCCCTCTCCGAGGGCGAGCACGAGTTGGAGGTCGTCGCCGAGGACAGGGTCGGGAACACCTCGACCGTCACCCCGGTCACCGTCGACGTCGACACTGAAGCCCCGGAGAAGCCGGTCGTGACCAGCCCGTCCGACCTCGCCGACGGCACCGGACCCATCACCGGCACCGCAGAAGCCGGCGCGACCGTCATCGTCCGCGACGAGGACGGCAAGGAACTCGGCCGCGGCACCGCAGACGACAACGGCGACTTCACCATCGTCCTCGACGAACCCCTCACCGAGGGCGAGCACAAGCTCGAGGTCGTCGCCGAGGACAAGGTCGGCAACACCTCGAGGCCGACCGAGACCACCGTCGACGTCGACACAGAGGCCCCCGACAAGCCGATTGTGACCAGCCCCGCCGATCTCGCCGACGGCACCGGCCCCATCACCGGCACCGCCGAGGCCGGCGCCATCGTCATCATCCGCGACGAGGACGGGAAGGAACTCGGCCGGGGCACCGCGAACGACGACGGCGACTTCGAGATCGTCCTCGACGAACCCCTCTCCGAAGGCGAGCACAAGCTCGAGATCGTCGCCGAGGACAAGGTCGGCAACACGTCCAAGCCGACCGAAACCACCGTCAACGTCGACACCGAGGCACCCGAGAAGCCGGTCATCACCAGCCCCACGGACCTCGCGGACGGCACGGGTCCGATCACCGGCACTGCTGAGGCTGGCTCGACCGTCATCGTCCGCGACGAGGACGGTAAGGAACTCGGCCGCGGCACGGCGGACGACAACGGCGACTTCGAGATCGTCCTCGACGAACCCCTCCCCGAGGGCGAGCACGCGATCGAGATCGTCGCCGAAGACAAGGTCGGCAACACCTCGAAGCCGACCGAAACCACCGTCGACGTCGACACCGAAGCCCCCAAGGCCCCGGTCGTCACCAGCCCGTCCGACCTGGCCGACAGCACCGGCCCCATCACCGGCACCGCAGAGGCTGGCAGCACCGTCATCATCCGCGACGAGGACGGGAAGGAACTCGGCCGCGGCACGGCGAACGAGGAGGGCGACTTCGAGATCGTCCTCGACGAACCCCTCACCGAAGGCGAACACAAGCTCGAGGTTGTCGCCGAAGACAAGGTCGGAAACGTCTCCGACCCGACCAAGACCAAGGTCGACGTCGACACCGAAGCCCCTGAGAAGCCCGTCGTGACCAGCCCGTCCGATCTCGCGGACGGCACGGGTCCGATCACCGGCACCGCAGAGGCTGGCAGCACCGTCATCGTCCGCGACGAAGACGGCACCGAAGTCGGCCGCGGCACCGCGAACGAGAACGGCGACTGGACCGTCGAACTCGACCAGCCGCTCAGCGAAGGCGACCACAAGCTCGAAGTCGTCGCGCAGGACAAGGTCGGCAACGAGTCGGAGCCGACCGAGACCACCGTCGACATCGACACCGAAGCACCGGAGAAGCCCGTCGTCACCAGCCCGTCCGACCTCGCCGACGGCACCGGCCCCATCACCGGCACGGCTGAACCCGGCTCCACCGTCATCGTCCGCGATCAGGACGGCACCGAACTCGGACGCGGCACCGCAGACGACAACGGCGACTGGACCGTCGAACTCGACCGGCCGCTCACCGACGGCGAGCACGACCTCGTCGTGGTCGTCGAGGACGAGGTCGGCAACGTGTCCGGCCCGACCGAGACGACCGTCGACGTCGACACCGAAGCTCCGAGTGCCCCCGTACTCGAGGCCTTCGACGACATCGTCGACGGCACCGGTGTCGTGCGCGGGACGGCCGAGCCGGGCGCGACGGTCGTCATCTGTGACGCCAACGGTCGCGAGATCGGCCGGGGCACCGCCGATGCGGAGGGGCACTTCGCCTTCCGCACGACCGTGCCGCTGGAGCCGGGAGCGCACCTGCTCTCGGTGGTCGCGATCGACCACGTCGGCAACGAGTCGCCGGGATCGAGCATGCTCGTCACGCTCGTGCCCGAACAGGACGGCGAGGACGGCGGGGACGCTCTGCCCGAGATCACCACGCCCGTGGTGACCCTGCCCGGCACCGTCGCACCACCGGTGGGCACCGGCAGCGTCGCGGCCACCGGCACGTCCGACCAGCGTCCGGCGCGGAGCACCGCACACGCCACTTCCGCCACGGCGGACGAGCTCGCCTTCACCGGCGTCGAACTCGGCGGCTGGCTCGCCGCAGCACTGACGGCGCTCGGGCTCGGCGCGTTCCTGCGCCTGCTCGGCCGTCGCCGGCGGCGCGACGACGTGCAGCACTGAACCACGGACGTCGGACGGGAGGCCCGGCTCGCGTTCCCCGACCCGGGGACGCGGGTCGGGCCTCCCGTCCGTCCGTCTCAGCTGTCCGTCTGCAGCGGCTCCTTCGGGAGCTTCCGCACCTTCGCGCGCCGCTTGCGGCGCTCCGGGATCATGGAGCGCATCTCCTCGAGCTTGCCGAAGCAGAGCAGGCGGTCGCCGGACTCGAGCGCGACGCCGCTGCGCGGGTTCGGGATGACGTTCGAGCCACGGTGCAGCGTCAGGACCGTGATGTCCCGGTCCCAGAGCCCGGACTCCTTGATCGTCTTGCCGACGAGGTCCGCGTTGGTGTGCACGAGGAGCTCGGCGACGCCGTACCCGGTCGAGACGGAGAGGCGCTGCCGCACGTCGATCTCGGGGAACGCGACCTGGTTCGCGATGTAGTCGACGATGGCGCCGGCGATGTCGAGGCCGGTGGCGCGTTCGACGCCCTCGAGGCCCGGTGAGGAGTTGACCTCCATGACGAGCGGCCCGTCGTTGCCCTCGAGCATGTCGACGCCGGCGACCTTCAGGCCCATGATCTGCGCCGACCGGACCGCGACGGCCTCGTACTCCGGCGACAGCGTGACCTTCTCGACGGTGCCGCCGCGGTGCACGTTCGACCGGAACTCGTCACCGGAGGCGGTCCGGCGCATCGCCGCCACGACCCGGTCGCCGACGACGAGGGCCCGGATGTCCCGGCCCCGGCTCTCCGAGATGAACGA
The DNA here is from genome assembly GCF_003234445.2 of Curtobacterium sp. MCLR17_036. NCBI lineage: Bacteria > Bacillati > Actinomycetota > Actinomycetes > Micrococcales > Microbacteriaceae > Curtobacterium > Curtobacterium sp. MCLR17_036. The sequence continues at coordinate 2,967,317 of NZ_CP126269.1, forward strand.
CTGGATGAGGACGTTCTGCTTCGTCGAGTGCAGGGTCTCGACGATCGACTCGGCGACCTTCGCCTCGGGGGCCAGGATCACGCCGATGCCCTGCGTGCCCTCGAGCAGCTTGATGACGACGGGTGCTCCCCCGACGCGCTCGATCGCTCCTCGGACGTCGGTGCGACCGGCCACGAAGGTCGTCGCCGGCATGCCGATGTCGTGCCGGGACAGGATCTGGTTCGCCCGGAGCTTGTCGCGGGAGTTCGTGATGCCGTTCGCCGTGTTCGGCGTGTAGACGTCCATCTGCTCGAACTGCCGCACCACCGCCGTGCCGTAGTACGTGATCGAGTTGCCGATGCGGGGCAGCACGGCGTCGTAGTCGCTCAGGAGCTTGCCGCGGTAGAGCAGGTCCGGGTCCTCGCCGGACAGGTCGATCGCGAAGCGCAGCGTGTTGAGGACCTTGACCTCGTGACCACGGTCGAGCGCCGCGGCGCGCAGGCGCTGGGTCGAGTAGGCCTGGGGTGCGCGCGACAGGATGGCGAGTTTCATCGGGGAGTGCTCCGCGGGAGGGGTTCGACGGCGACGCTCCATCCAAGCATGCGACAGGATGGGGTCATGTCCCGCACCCCGAGGTTCCCCGACGGCGGGCTCGTGGTCGCCGGCTGGCGCGAGTGGGCGGGACTCCCCGACCTCGGCGTCCCGTGGATCAAGGTGAAGCTCGACACCGGTGCGCGGACCTCCGCGCTGCACGCCTTCGACCTCGAGGAACTGCCCGACGACCGGGTCCGCTTCTCGCTCCACCCCTGGCAGGACACCGACGCCGACGCGTCCACCGTCGAGTGCCCCGTGCACGACCGGCGGACCGTGCGGAGCTCGACCGGTCACACCCAGGAACGCATCGTCGTGCGCACCAGCATCACGCTGGCCGGGCGGGTCGTCGAGTCCGAGGTCACCCTGAGCAACCGCGACCAGATGGGCTTCCGGATGCTCATCGGCCGCGAGGCCCTGCGCCAGGGCTTCCTCGTCGACCCGGCCCGCTCGTTCATGGCCGGCCGTGCCCCGAAGGAGATCCGGCGGCGCAACCGCGGTCGCGCCTGATCGGGGCGGGCGGGGGCCTGCGGGCGGGCGCATGCGTCTGTCGCGAAAGCGACAGAGTGCCGCAACTGTTCCGCGCGGATCTGTCGCTTCGGCGACGGGGTCGGGACCGGACCGGCGGGATCTGTCGCTTCGGCGGGATGGACGGGCCACGCACCGGACGGGAGGCACGACCCGCGTCCGGCAGCGCGCCTCCCGTCTGCCGCCGCCCACGAAAGCGACAGGGTGCTGCGACCGTTCCGCGCAGATGTGTCGCTTCGGCGAGAGGGTCCGGACCGGGCGGGCGGGATCTGTCGCTTCGGCGAGGTGGACGTGCCACACACCGGACGGGAGGCACGACTCGCGCCCGGCAACGCGCCTCCCGCCCGCCGCCGCCCGCGAAAGCGACAGAACGCGGCAAGTGTTCCGCGCGGATCTGTCGCTTCGGCGAGGTGGACGGGCCGGAGCCGGACGGGTCAGCGGCCGAGGTGCTCGCCGAGGAAGGCGAGCTGCTCCGGCGCCATGCGACGCCAGTAGCCGTGCGTGTGCGCGCCCGGCTCGAAGCCGCCGGCAGGAGGGGTCGTGAAGCCGTCGACGTAGGCGTGCACCGCGGGTGCGAACCCGTCGCCGTTGCCGCAGTCGACGCGGACCGCGACCCCGTCGAGCTCGTGCTGCCGACCGAGGACGGTGTTCGCGCGGAAGTCGGCCGCGTCGTCGAAGGCGCCGCGGGCGGTGTCCCCGGCGGCGGTCCAGAGCGCGGGGCTGATCGCGGAGACGGCGCGGACGCGGTCGGCGCCGAGCGCCCCGGCGAGCCGGAGGGTGCCGTAGCCCCCCATCGAGTACCCGGTCAGGGCGAGCCGGTCGAGGTCGGCGCCCCGCCGGGCGATCAGGGGCAGGAACTCGTCGAGGATCATCACGGCGGGGTCGTCGCCGTCCGACCGGCGGTGCCAGTAGCGGTTGCCACCGTCGACTGCGGCGATCGCGAAGGGAGCTCCCCCGCCGGCGACGTGCGCGGCGAGGAACCGGTCCCAGCCGAGCGCCCTGCCGAAGAAGCTCCGGTGGTCGTCGCCGTAGCCGTGCAGGGCGACCGCGACGGGCAGCGGTGCGTCCGACTCGGGAGCGGCGATGGTCCAGCCGACGGTGCGACCGCCCCGCGCCCGCGAGGTGAACGTGCCGGAGGTCGTCGGGACGGGTGCGATGTCGGGGATGCTGCCGGCGGAGCCGTTCAGGCCGAGGACCCGGTACATGCTGGTGCGCCCGGGCAGCAGGCCGTGGTCGACCGCACCGGCGGCGGCACCGCCCGCGGCGACGGCCGCTCCGCCGATGAGCAGGGAGCGGCGGGTGACGGTCGCGGCACGTGACCGGGTCATCCGGCGGACACGTCGTCGCGGGGCACGGGCGTCGTGGCGCAGGTGCGGGTCGGTCGCATGCTCCGCACGGTAGCGAGTCCGCCGGCGGGGACACCCCGGCGCGCCGGACCGGTGCGTGTGAGGACGTGCAGCATCGGTGGGGTGGCCGTCGCTCAGACCGCGGCGTCGACCAGCGCCCCGGCGACGGTCCTGGCGGTGCCGGAGTCGAGCCCCGGTTCGCGCAGCCGCATGGCGAGGGAGCCGGACACGACGAGGAGCAGCTGCTCGGCGAGCACGCCGGCACGGTCGCCGACGACCGGCTCGGCCGTGGCGGCGAGGCGCCGGCGGAGCGTGCCGGTCTCCTGGTCGAGGACCGCGTGCACCTCGGCGGGTGCGTCGACGTACTCCGCCGCGGTGCCGAGGAACGCGCACCACCGCGACCCCGCGGGCGTCGACCGGTAGTCGTCGAGCGCGTCGAACACGGCGAGCAGCCGCCCGCGGTCGTCGGGGGCCGCGGCGACCGCACGGTCCCAGGCGGCGAGCCAGTCGTCGTGGCGCCGACGGAGTGCGGCGGCGACGAGTGCCTCCTTGCTCGGGTACCCGCGGTAGAGCGTGGCCGCCGAGACGCCGGCACGCTCGAGCACGGCGTCGATCGGGGTCGCCGCGATGCCGCGGGTGAAGAAGAGTTCCTCGGCCGCGTCCAGCAGCTTCTGCTCGGTTCCTGGACGCATCGGCATGAGAGCACCCTAGGCTCTGCAAAGTGAAACGATCGTTTTCGTTTGGTCAGCTGTTCCTGGTCGGGAGCGGGCTCGCCCTCGTCGCCGTGACGTACGGGCTGGTGCGCCTGGCGTACGGACTCTTCCTGCCCGACGTGCAGCGCGACCTCGGGCTGCGCTCGGACGCCGCCGGGTGGGTCTCGTCGGGGGCGTCGGCGCTGTACTGCGTCGGCGCGGTCGTCGGGTTCCTCTTCGCCGCGCGGGTTCCTAGGGTGCTCGTTGCCGTGGCGGCCCTCGTCGCGGGCGGCGGCGCGGTCGCGATGGCCACGGCGACCGGGCCGGTGGCGTTCGGGATGGCCGCCGTGTTCGCGTCGGCGGGCGCGGGTCTGGCGTCCCCGGCGCTCGTGCAGCTCGTCGCGCGCGCGGTGCCGGAGCGGGCACAGGACACCGCCCAGGCCGTCGTGAACTCGGGCACGGGGCCGGGCCTCGTCGCGGCCGGGGCGCTCGCACTCGTCCTGCTGCCGGACTGGCGCACCGCGTGGGCCTGGTCCGGGGTCGTCGCACTCGTCGTCGGCGTCGCGCTGCTCGCGGCGTCCCGCGGGGTGGGGTCCGGCGACCGGACGCCGGCGCCGGGTCGCACCTGGTTCGCGCGGCACCGCCGGGTGCTGGCGTCGGCACTGCTCTTCGGCACGGGGTCCGCGGTCGTCTGGACCTACGGCCGCTCGGTGCTGGTGGACGCCGGCGCCCCGGACGTCGTGTCGGTCTCGGCGTGGATCGCGCTCGGTGCCGGCGGGGCCGCGGTCGCCGTCACCGCGCGGTGGACGAGCGGCCTCCGGGCCCGGACCCTCTGGACGGTCACCGCCGGCGCGGTCGCCGTCGCCGTCGTGACGCTGGGGACCGTCCCGCAGTCGACCCCGGTGGCGATCGCCGCGTGTGCCGTCTTCGGCTGGGGCTACACGGCGGCGACCGGGGCGCTGATCGCGTGGACCACCGAGATCGACGCGGACCGGTCCTCCGCCGGGACGTCGGTGCTGTTCGTGGCGCTCGTGCTCGGGCAGGCGGTCGGGGCCGCGGCGGCGGGCGGGGTGCTCGCGGCGGTCGGTCCGGCCGGCACGTTCGTCGCCGGGGCGGTCGTCACCGCGGCGAGCGCCGTGCTCGCGGTGGTCGGCCGCCGCGCCGCCTCCGGCGCCCACGACCGGAGCGTTGCCCGGGAGCCGACCGCGCGGTAGCGTGACGGCGAACACCCTCGCCGGGGCCTCCCCGGGACGACGACACGACAGCGGAGTCATGGCAACGAAGCGCTGAGCCGGCACCAGAGCCGGCTCCCCCTCACCGCGGACCACCGGTCCGCGCGCTTCCAGTACGCCCGCGCGGCACCGACGCCGCGCGACGACTCCGAGGGACCCACCGTGTTCTCCATCCGCGCCCGCCTCCGGGCCGCTTCGTCCTCGCTCGCCGAGCACCGCTCCGTCACCGCCGCCGTCCTCGTCGACACCGTCGGCGCCGGCCTCACGCTGCCGCTCACGATCGTCTACTTCACCCTGACCACCGACCTGTCGCTCGGCGTGATCGGCGCCCTGTCGACCGTCGCGTCGCTGCTCGCACTGCCGGTCGGCCTGCTCGGCGGCGTGCTCACCGACCGCTTCGGTGCGCGCGCGTCGATGGTCACGAACAACCTGCTCTCCGCCGCGGGCTTCGCCCTGTACCTCGTCGCCCACGAACCGGTCACCGTGCTCGCCGCGGTGTTCCTGGCGACCGCGTCGGAGCGCCTCTACTGGACGGCGTGGACCGCCTACGTGCACGACCTGGCGGCGGGGCGACCGTTCGAGCGGTGGTTCGCGTTCCTCGAGGCGACGAAGGCCGCGGCGCTCGGGGCCGGCGCCGTCGTCGCCGCGGTCGTCCTCGCCGGGGGCGGCTCCGACGGGCTGCGGTGGCTCGTCGCCGCGAACGTCGTGTCGAGCGTCGTCGCCGCGGTCGTGTTCGCCACCCAGCGCACCGGGAGCGCCCGCCCGCCCGTGGCTGCCGCCGGCGACCTGTCGGAGGGCCGTGCGGGTTCCCTGCGGGCGTTCGCCGCGGACCGGTCGATGCGGCTCGTGACGCTCGGCCAGTTCCTGCTCGGGCCGGCGATGGTGCTGCCGAACGTCGCGCTGAGCGTGCTGTTCGTCGAGCGGTGGCACCTGCCCGCCGCGGTCGCACCGGTGCAGTTCGCGATCGCCACCGGTCTCGCGGCCTTCCTGCAGACCTCCGTCACCCGGTGGGTCGCCGGGTGCGACCGCGGCGTCCTGGTGGCCGTCGGCGCCGGCCTCACCGCCCTGACGACGGTGCCGCTCGTCGTGCTCCCGCCGCTCGCCGGTGCCGGGGCGTGGTCGTACGTGGTCGCCGTGGGGGTGGTCCTGGCGGTGGCGGACATGATCGCGATGCCGGCGTCGAACGCCGTGATGGCCGAGGCCCCGCACCCACGAGTCCGCGGCCGGGCGATCGGCGTCTTCCAGACCGCGGGCTCGGTCGGCATGGCGCTCTTCCCGCTCAGCCTCGGACTGCTCGACTCCGACGCCCCGTGGCTGCTGTGGGTGCTGACGGCGGTCGTGTTCTCGGGCGCGGCGTGGGCGTGGAAGGCGGCGGTCGCGGGCCTGCCGGCGCGGGTCCGGACCGCGACGGCGCAGGACGCCGAGGGCTGACCACGTGTGACGATCCGTGACGCTCCGTGCAGCGGGGCCGGGCGCTCCCTGCCTACGCTCCCTGCGGACGGTGACCCCGCCGGCCACGACCACGGAGGACCCGATGCCCCAGGACACCATCGCTCGCCGCGTCGACGAGTTCAACGCCGGCTTCACCGCGCAGATCGGCCCCGAGCTGAGCGGCGTCTTCGACCGCGAGCAGGCGGACCTGCGCGCCGCCGGTCTGCCCGACACGGTGCTCGGGGCCGGCGACGTCGTACCCGACGCGGCCCTGCTCGACGCGACCGGCGGCGGCACGACGCTGCGCGAGGTCCGCGGTGACGCGCCGACGGTCCTGGTGTTCTACCGCGGGGCCTGGTGCCCGTACTGCAACCTCACGCTGCGCACCTACCAGCAGGAGCTGCTGCCGGCGCTGCAGGAGCGGGGTGTGCGGCTCGTCGCGGTGTCACCGCAGACGCCGGAGGGCACCGAGCAGGCGATCGCGAACGGCGAGCTCGCGTTCCCGGTGCTGTCCGACCCGGAGAACGTCCTCGCCGGACGGTTCGGGGTCGTCACGGCACCGAACGCCGAGGCCCGCGCAGCCCACACGCAGCTCGGCTTCGACGTCGCGGACAGCAACGCCGACGGCACCGCCGCGATCCCGTTCCCGTCGGTCTTCGTCATCGACGAGGACGGCACGGTCCGGTTCGCCGACGTGCACGTCGACTACACGACACGGACCGAGGTGGCGACGGTGCTCGAGGCCGTCGACGCCCTGCGGGTGGGCACGACCCGGTAGCGTCTCCTGCATGGGGGCGACGGGGGAATGGTCACGACTGCCGGTGGGACGGCGCGAGCACCGGCAGGACACGGTGCTCGCAGCCGTGCTCGCCGGCGGGCTCGTCGTCACGACGTTCCTGTACAGCTCGGCCGGCACCTACGGTGACGACCAGGCCGCGTGGTGGGTCTCCGGGCTGATGATCGTCGCGAACGCGGCGCCCGTCGCGTTCCGTCGGCGCTTCCCGATGACGGTCGCGCTCGTGGCCGGCGTCGCGTTCGCCGCGACGCAGCTCTTGCAGGTGCCCGAGCTCCTCCTCATCAACTTCACGCTGTTCATCCCCCTGTACACGGTGGGTGCGTGGTGCTCCGACCGGCTCCGGGCCGAGGTCGTGCGGTGGGTCGTCATCGGCGGCATGTTCGCCTGGCTGTTCATCGCGATCTCGTTCGGCTGGGCGTCACCGAACGCGCTGCCGAACGACACGGACTCGCCCGTGGCGCCCTACGTCGCGCTGTCGCTGGTGAACATCCTCATCAACGTCATCTACTTCGGAGCCGCCTGGTGGGCGGGCAACCGGGCCTGGGCGGCGGCCGTCGCGCGGCACGAGCTCGACGAGCGGACGGGTGAACTCGCCGCCGAGCGGGAGCGGTCGGCGGCCCAGGCGGTCACGATCGAGCGGGTGCGCATCGCGCGGGAGCTGCACGACGTCGTCGCGCACCACGTCGCGCTCATGGGCGTGCAGGCCGGAGCGGCGCGCCGGGTGATCGGCCGCGACCCGGCGCAGGCGACGGCGTCGCTCGGCGTGGTCGAGGAGAGCGCCCGCACCGCGGTGGAGGAACTCCGGCGGATGCTCGGCACGTTGCGTTCCGAGGACGACGCCGCCGTGGCCGCGACGGACGGCGCCGACGCCCCGAGCACCGAGGGCATCGCCCGCATCGCCGAGCTGGCCGAGTCGGCCCGCGTCGCCGGCCACCCGACGGAGTACGTCGTCGTCGGCGTCGAACGGCCGGTGCCGCCGACCGTCGCAGCGGTGGCGTACCGGATCGCGCAGGAGGCCGTGACGAACGTCCTCAAGCACGCCGGCCCGGCCGCCCGTGCGGACGTCCGCCTGCGCTACCTCGACGACGCCGTCGAGGTCGAGGTGTCCGACGACGGCCACGGCGCCCGTGCCGCGCGGAGCACCGCCGGCAGCCGCCTCGGGCACGTCGGGATGCGTGAACGCGTCGCGGCCGTGGACGGTCGGATCGAGATCGGGCCCCGTGCCCGGGGAGGCTGGCTGGTGCGCGCATGGCTCCCGACGACCTGACGATCGTGCTGGCCGACGACCAGGAGCTCGTCCGGGCCGGCTTCCGCGTGATCCTGGAGTCCGAACCGGGCTTCCGTGTGGTCGGCGAGGCCGGCGACGGCGCCCAGGCCGTCGAGGCGGTCCACGCGCTGCGCCCCGACGTGGTCTGCCTGGACGTGCAGATGCCCGGGGTGGACGGCCTCGAGGCCGCCCGGCGGATCGCGACGCTGCCGGATCCCCCTGCCGTGCTCGTGCTCACCACGTTCGACAGCGACGACGCGCTCTTCCAGGCGCTCGAGGCGGGGGCGAGCGGGTTCCTGCTGAAGAACGCCTCCCCCGAACGGCTGATCGACGCCGTGCGCACCGTCGCCGGCGGGGACGCGCTGCTGGCCCCCGACGTCACGCGACGGGTGATCAGCCGGGCGACCGCGGCGCACGCCGTCCCCCAGGCAGCGCCGCTCGCGCCGACCCCGACGGTCGTGCTCGCCGAGGTCGGGCTCACCGAGCGCGAGTGCGAGGTGCTGCGCCTGCTCGCCCGCGGCCTGAGCAACGCCGAGATCGCCGCCGAGCTGTACGTCGGCGACGCCACCGTGAAGACCCACGTCTCGAACGTGCTGCAGAAGCTCGGGCTCCGGGACCGCATCCAGGCGGTCGTGTGGGCGTTCGAGCACGGCGTCGCGCGCTGACCGGGACTCGATGCGCGCGCATGCATCGACGGGACACGTGACGTTCGACGCGTGGATCGTCGGAACGTGCACGCGCACGGGATGCGGGCGCATCGTTCGACAGGACACGTGACGATCGACGCGTGCATCGTCGGAACATGCACACGCATCGGCGCGCCGCACCGCCGCACCGCCGCACCGCCGCCCGCCGCCCGCGCCGCACTGCAGACCGCCCCACCGCACCGCCGCACCGCACCGCCGACCGCGCCGCCCACCGCCCGCCGCCCTGCCCCCCCCCGCGCGACGGAGCAGGCGGAGCAGACGCCGCACCGATCCCCGCCACTCGTGGGAGGCGTCGGGCACACCCCGCGCAATAGCGTCGGACGCACCGACGACGACCGTCGCGGACAGTGCCACGAAGGGACGACATGCTCACCATCGACGGGGTGACCAAGCAGTTCGGCGACCGCCGGGTGCTCGACGACGTCGGGTTCACGGTCGGCAGCGGCCGGCTCACCGGGTTCGTCGGCGGCAACGGCGCCGGCAAGACGACCACCATGCGGATCATGCTCGGGGTGCTCCGGGCCGACGCCGGCACGGTGTCGATCGACGGCACCGAGGTCCGACCGGCGGACCGGCGCCGCTTCGGCTACATGCCCGAGGAACGCGGCCTGTACCCGAAGATGCCGGTGGCCGAGCAGGTCGCGTACATGGCCCGGCTGCACGGGGTCGACAAGCGCACGGCGACCTCGCGGACGAGTGGCCTGCTCGAACGCCTCGAACTGACGGCGCACGCCACCGACCCCGTCGAGAAGCTGTCGCTCGGCAACCAGCAGCGCGTGCAGATCGCGGCCGCGCTGGCACACGACCCCGAGGTGCTCGTGCTCGACGAGCCGTTCTCCGGCCTCGACCCGATGGCCGTCGACACGGTGCTCGGCGTGCTGCGCGAGACCGCGGCGCGCGGGGTCCCGGTCCTGTTCTCGAGCCACCAGCTCGACGTGGTCGAGCGGCTCTGCGACGACGTCGTCGTGATCGCCGGCGGCACCATCCGCGCCGCCGGGCCGCAGGAGGAACTCCGCAAGCAGGCCGGTCCGGCCGCCTGGGAGCTGCTGGTCGACGGCGACGTCGCCTGGCTCCGGGAAGAGCCGGGGGTCGGCGTCCGCGAGTTCGACGGCGGGTACGCGGTCTTCGAGGCCGACGCCGCCACCGCCCAGCGCGTCCTGCAGCGTGCCGTGCAGCACGGCACCGTCGGGTCGTTCGCGCCGCGGGTGCCGCGGCTCAGCGAGGTCTTCCGGGAGGTCGTCCGATGAACAGCTCCTTCGTGCAGGCCGTGCGCCTCGTCGCCGGACGCGAGATCCAGGCACGCATCCGCAGCAAGGCCTTCGTGGTGTCGGCGCTCATCCTCATCGGCATGGTCGTGGCCTCGATCGTCGTCGGCGGGATCGTGGGCAAGGCCACCGCCGACGACACGACCCCGGTTGCCGTCGTGGACGGTGTCTCGCTGCCCTCGACGAGCGGGCTCGACGTCACCGACGCGGCCTCCGTCGACGCGGCCGAACGACTCGTGCGGGACGGCGACGTCGACGCGGCGATCGTGCCGTCCGACGACCCGCTCGGCTACACGGTCGTCGGACTCGACGACGCACCGTCCGAGGTCGTCTCGGCGCTGAGCGTCTCGCCGCGGATCGAGCTGCTCGACCCGGACGCCCTGCCCGGCGGTCTGGTCTACCTCATCGCCATCGCGTTCGGTGTCGTGTACTTCGCCTCGGCAGTGACGTTCGGCCAGTCGATCGCGCAGAGCGTCGTCGAGGAGAAGTCGACACGGGTGGTCGAGATCCTCATGTCCGCGATCCCGGCCAGGGCGCTGCTCGCGGGCAAGGTGCTCGGCAACAGCCTCATGGCGTTCGCCCAGATCGTCGCGGTGGCCGTCGCCGCGATCGTCGCACTGGCCCTGACCGGACAGGACAACGTGTTCGCGATGCTCGGCCCGAGCATCCTGTGGTTCGTCGGGTTCTTCGCCGTCGGGTTCGTGCTCATCGCGTCGCTGTTCGCTGCGGCCGCGGTGCTCGTCTCCCGCCAGGAGGACGTCGGCAGCGTCACCACCCCGGTGATGATGCTCGTGATGATCCCGTACTTCCTCATCATCGTCGCGTACGACAACCCGCTCGTGCTCGGGATCATGTCGTACGTGCCCTTCAGCGCCGCGATCGGGATGCCGATGCGGATCTTCCTCGGCTCGGCCGCGTGGTGGGAGCCGGTCCTGGCGCTCCTGGTCGTCGTCGCGTCGGTCGTCGTCGTGGTCGCCGTCGGCGCCCGGGTCTACGAGAACGCGCTGCTGCGCACCGGCAGCCGCGTGAAGCTGTCGGAGGCGCTGCGCGGCTGACGGACAGGAGGCCCGGATCACGTGAGCAGGTCGGCTCACGTGATCCGGGCCTCCCGTCGCGGCGGCGGCCCGTCCGGACCGGACCAGCTCAGAGCAGGCCGAAGGCGGCCTGCATCCCCAGGCTCGTGCCCGCGACCAGGACCCAGAGCGCGATGCCGAGCACCATCGGTCGGAAACCCGCTCGCCGCAGGGCCGCGAAGTCCGTCGAGCAGCCGATCGCGGCGAGCGCCACCGTGATGAGGAACGACGCGACCGTCGCGAACCCCGGCGCCGCCGCCTCGGGCAGGACCCCGACGGTCCGGAGCAGCACCACCACGAGGAACCCGACGAGGAACCACGGCACCAACCGGAGCACGCGGAACCCGCGAGCCGGCCCCGGGGCGGGGGCGGGCTGCTCGTGTGCGGCGCGGCGGGCCTCCAGTCCGGCCAGCCCGATGACGATCGGGATGATCATGAGCGTGCGCACCAGCTTCACGACGACCGCGGTGTCGGTCGCCTGGCGGCCGTAGACGGTCGCGGTGGCGACGACCGACGACGTGTCGTTGACGGCGGTGCCGGCGAAGACGCCGAAGGCGTGCTGGCTCAGTCCGAGCGCGTGCCCGAGCAGCGGGAACGCGAAGACCGCCGCGATGTTGCAGAGGAAGATCGTCGACATGGCGTAGGCGACGTCGGCGCTGACGGCACCGATGACGGGGGTGACGGCGGCGATCGCCGACGCACCGCAGATGCCCGTGCCGACGCCGATCAGGGTCCGGAGGGCGCTCGACACCCGCAGCGCCCTGCCGATCCCCCACGCCGCGACCAGGCAGACGACGAGCGTCGCGAGCATCACCGGCAGGGTCTCGCCGCCGATGCGCAGGACCTCGCCGATCGACAGCTGCGCGCCGAGCAGCACGACCGCGGCCTGCAGCACACGGCTCGACGAGAACTTCACGCCGGGTGCCAGAGCGGCGAGCGTGCCACCGGTGCGACGGCGGACGAGCCAACCGACCACGGCACCGATGACCACGGCGGGGACGGGACCGCCGACGACGGGGACTCCGCGACCGATCAGGGTGGCGACGATGCCGATCGCGACGGCGAGGACGACACCGGGGGCGGCGGTGCGGGCGGACTGCATGCGTCCAGCATCTCGCGCCTACGGACGCCCCGCTGCGCCGACGGGCAGGATGGGTCTGTGCAGTACGCGGGGGAACGGTGGGTGCAGCGGCTCCGCGACGGGGTGCCACCGAAGCGGTGGCCGTTCCTGGTCGGGCTGGTCGTCGTCACGCTGGTCGGTGCCGTCGGCCTGTGGCTGACCGTCGTGCACCTCGACGACATCGCGCAGTCGGACGCCCGACGACCGTGGTCCGGGCCGCTGCTGGCCGTGTTCCTGTTCGCGTTCGGGCCGGTCGCCGCTGTGCTCTCGTGGCTGCGCGGACGGCGCGACCGACGGGTCCTGGCCCGGATCCGCGTCCACGGCACGACGCCGGCGTTCCACCTGCCCGTGCTGCAGTCCGGACTGCACGCCCTCGACGACTTCCCGGAGCCCCGACCGGAGATGTGGACCGTCGACCGTGTGGGTCTGCACGCGTGGTCCGCCGAGCGGGACGACCCGGTCTTCGACCTGGCGTGGGGCGACGTCGCATCGATCGACCTCGCGTCGCAGGACGTCCGTGGGCAGCGGACCGACGTCGGGATCTGGATCGTCACCACGGACGTCGGCCGGTTCACCCTGCAGCCGCGACCCACGATCGGACGGCCGTTCGGTGCGAGCGCGACGAAGCTCCACATCACGATGGAGGTGCTCCGGTCGCTGCAGCGCGAGCTCGGGTCGGGACGCGGCGCCGACCGCCCGGGTTCGAGGTCGTCGGAGCGATGACGACGACGGACGAACCGTGGGTGCAGCGGCTGCGCGACGGGACCGTGCCGCGACGGGGCCCGGTGCTGCTGGCGGCGGTGGTCACCATGGCGGTGGGCGTCACCGCATCCGTCGCCGAGTTCGCGTTCCCCGACTTCCTGAGGAGCATCGACACCGGCAGGATGCAGACGACGCTCTTCCTCGTCCCGCTGCTGGTCGCCGCGTCCGGGATCGTGCTGGCCGTGTCGACGCTGTCGTCCGGCCGGTCCGACCGGCGCACGCTGGCGCGCATCCGGGCGGGCAGGGCTCAGCGGTTCCACCTGCCCGTGCTGGCGTCGGGGCTGCGGACCACCGACGACCTCGCCGGACCCCGACCCGCGATCTGGACCGTCGACGAGTTCGGCCTGCACGCGTGGGCGCCGTCGCGGGACACCCCGGTCCTCGACCTGCCGTGGGCACGCGTCCGGCGGTTCGCCGTCGCGACGAAGGCCGACCGCGGGCAGCGCGTCGCCTTCGGGATCTGGATCACGACGACCGACGGCGCGGACGTCGTCGTGCAGCCGCGCACCGCGCTCGGCAGGGGGTCCGAGGCCGGTGCGGGGAAGCTCGACACCCTCGTGCGGGTCCTGCGGTCGCTGCAGCGCGAGCTCGGGTCGGACCGCGGTGCGGCCGACCGTCACTGAACCGGCGGGGTGTCGCCCGTCATGTCCACGCGGCCGGTGTCCGCGTTCCAGGTGAAGGTCGCGGTGGTGCGGCCGGACGGCGACGCGTTCGGCTCGCCGGCCTTCGGGTAGCGGTACGTCACGACGATCGTCTCGTCGCTGCGGCGCTCGACGGCCGGTTCGAAGGCGTACTGCTCCGCCGTCGCGGTGCCGAGGTACCGGCCCTGGTGGAAGAGCAGGATCGCGTACGGCGACCCGGCGGTGCCGCCCCGGAGGGTCACCACGGCCCAGGACAGCGCGGCGCAGGCGTCGTACCCGGCGGTGTCGGCGTTCGCACCGTCCCACCGGAACCCGTCCAGCCCGGCGGGCAGCGGGAGCGAGGCGACGGCGTCCGACACGGCCGCCGCACCGTCGGCGGGGCCGCACGTCGGGGTCGGGGTCGTCGCCGGGCTGTCCGTCGGCGTCGGGGTCGACGCCGGGGTCGACGCCGGGGTCGACGGGTCGTCGGTCGGTGCGGCGGTCACGGTCTCGGTCACGGTCGGGGTGGCCGCGTCGCCGCCGTCTCCCCCGCCCTCGCCGCCGGAGCAGCCGGTGAGCAGGGCGACCAGCACGGCACCGGTCAGGATCACGGACGTCCTCGAGGTCAGCACCCCTCCCACGGTGCCAGGGACCACCCTCCGGTGCCCGGACGTGCTGCCACACTGGTGGTGTGCGGGGGATGCAGCCGGGGACGATCGTGGCCGAGGACGACCGGGTCGACGGGCCGCACGGGCCGGTGCCGGTCCGCCGGTACCACCCGGACCTTGCCCGCGCCGTCGACGGCCCGACTCTGGTCTGGCTGCACGGCGGTGGCTTCTTCCGGGGCGACCTCGACCTGCCCGAGTCCGACGCCGTCGCACGCGACCTCGCGGCACGCGGGACACCCGTCGTGACCGTCGACTACCGGCTCGGGCCGCTGCCCGGGCTGCCCTGGGTCGGCCGGGGTGGGCCCCGTGGCCGCCGGCGCGCGCCGCACGCCCGCGACGAGGTCGCCGCCGTGCTCCGCAGCCTGCACGACGAGTCGCCGTCGGGACTCGTGCTCGGCGGCGCGAGTGCCGGGGCGTGCCTCGCGGCGGCGACGGTGGCGGACGCTCCCGCGCTGGTCGGCGTCGTGCTCGCCTACGGGTTCTTCCACCCGACGATCCCCCGTGACCCCGCCGTGCAGCGACTCGTCCGCGGGCACCGCCGCGTCACGCACGCTCCGTTCCTGCTCGACCTGAGCAGCCGGGCGTACGCGGGTCCCGGAGCGGGGTCCACGTTCCCGGCACCCGGACACCTCGACGCCTTCCCGCGCACGCTGTTCGTCGACGCCGAGCGGGACGTCATGCGGACCTCCGGCGAGCGCTTCGCGACGGACCTCGCTGCAGCGGGTGTGGACGTCGAACGACACGTCGTCCCCGGCAGTCGGCACGCGTTCCTGAACCGGCCGGGCACCCCCGACTCGGTCGCCGCGCTCGACCTGGTGGCGGCGTGGCTCGGCCGGTCCGTCCGCTGAGCGCTGCAAGGGTGCGAACGGCGGACATCGGGCGGACGGCTCGGCCGCCCCGGACGTACCCTGGGACCGGAAGCGACGGCGGTTCCGAATCCCCAGCGCCGCGCTCCCTGCCGTGACGCTCAACCATCGTGACGAAGAGTTCCCCCGTGACCGAACACCTCATCGAGTACGTCGCCCGTGACCGAACGGGCATCACCGCCGTCGTGACGACCACCGGCGTCATCGACGTCGACGTCGTGATCGAGAACATCCGGTCCGGGCACTCGGGGTACTTCGTGGCGGCCGACTCGTGGAAGCGCGCCCCGGTCCGGAGCATGTCCTTCATCGGCGGGACGTACCTGTTCGCGAACTGGGACGGCTCGAAGCGGAACATGCTGCACGACCTGGCGTTCCGCACGCCGACCCGGGCCGTCCAGACCCCGCCCGCCCGCGAGTCCTGGTTCGCGCGGCTCGTCGCGGCGCTGTCCGGGCGCCGGGCGTTGCCCGACGGACGGCACCTGCAGCACTGACCGGGCCGCGGGCCGGGCCCGACCGGTCCGTGCGGTCGGCACGCGGCATCGGGCTGCGCGGGCCGTGCGGTCGGCACGCGCCGTCGGGCTCCGCAACCCGCGCGGTCGGCCCGCGCGGTCGGGCTGCTCGGCCAGCGCGGTCGGGCTGCTCGGCCAGCGCGGTCGGGCTGCGCGGTCCCCGCGGTCGGCTCGTGGTCAGAGCCGCAGTGCCAGCGCGTTCGCCGTGAGTCCCGCCGCGGTCCCGCACAGCAGCACCGTGTCGCCGGGGCCGAGACGACCGTCCTCCAGGCACTTCGCGAGCGTGTACGGCACCGAGGACGACACCATGTTGCCGTACTCGGCGACGGCGTCCACGTAGCTGTCCCGTGGGAACCCGATCCGCCGCATCGCGATGCCGAGCGCGCCGCTCGCCTGGTGCGGCACGACGAGGTCGACGTCGTCGAGGCCGAGCCCGGCGCGCTCGAAGAACCGGTCGAAGAACCCGGGCAGGACCTTGAGCATCCCCATGAGCGCCCGGCGTCCGTGCATGTCGAAGCGGTAGTCGGCGGGGTCGCCGTCGGCGTAGTCCTGGGCGGGGTACCGCGACAGGCCGCCCCGCAGCTCGGTGTCGTGCGCGTGTTCGGGCCAGGTCTGCTGCAGGCTCGACAGCACGCCCTGCTCGCCGGTGCCCCGCTCGAGCACGACCGCGGCGGCCGCGTCCGAGAACAGCTCGTACGACTCGCGCTGCTCCGGGTCGAGGAACCGTGAGCCGACGTCCCCCGAGACGACCAGGATGCGCTCGTACTCGCCGTCGGCCAGGTACCGCGAGGCGATGTCGACGGCGGTGATGAAGCTCGTGCAGGTGGAGTTCACGTCGAACGCCGCCGCGCGGGCGCCGGGCGCGACGCGTTCCATGACGAGCGACGCCGTGCACGGGATCGGCTGCACACCGGCCGCGCACGCCGCGATGACGCAGTCGACGTCGTCGGGGGTCAGCCCGGCACGTCGGATGGCGTCCTCGGCGGCGGCCGACAGCATGTCCAGCTGCGAGACGTCGTCGGCGATCCGGTGACGCGTGGCGGTGCCGGAACGGGACGTGAACGTCACGACCCCGTCCGGCAGGTACGTGCCCCAGCCGCTGATCCGGCAACTCCTCATGCTGGTCCCCCTTCGTCGGTGCTCCGGTGCGCGTCCGCGCGGCCGGCTTCGTGGTCGTCCTCGGCCGGCGGGCGGGCGTCGGTGCGGTGCTGGTCGACACCGACCTGGTCGACACCGAGCTGGTCGGCGGCGACCTGATCAGCTTCGACCTGATCAGCACCGAGCAGGTCGACGTCGGTGCGGTGGTGGTCGTGGCTGAAGAGCAGCCGCACCCCGGAGCATTCGGCGTCGAGCAGCCGTGCGGCCGTCGTGCGCTGCGCCGTGTGGTCGTCCGCGACGGCGCGCGGCACCGGTCGGATGCGGTGCTCCTGACCGAGCAGGTCGCGGCCCCAGGCGGCGTCCGCGGCGAGGAGGACGCGGCCCTCGATGACGGCCCCGAGGTGGCCGGGCGCGTGGCCCGGCAGGTCGACCAGTCGGTACGAGCCGTCGCCGAACAGGTCGGCGGTGCGCAGCCCGCCGGGTCCGGCCCCCTGGTCGAAGGCGTCGTCCGGCACCACCAGGAGCCGTCGGGTCAGGTCGTCGGGCAGCAGCCCCGCCAGGACACCGTCGCGGAGTCGCGGTGCGGCCAGGGTCCGGCGCACCGGCTCCGACACGACGACGGCGGCCGAGGGGAACGCGGACAGGCCGCCGACGTGGTCCGGGTGCAGGTGCGACAGCACCACGTGCGTCACCGTGCCGGGGTCGGACACCTGCGCACCGGCCGACGCCCCGGCCGGCACGTGCGGGGGCAGCAGGAGCCGGTAGGCGGCGCCCGCCGGGCCGGTACGCCACGGCAGCGGCGCGTACCCGGTGTCGAACAGCACCCGCCGGTCGCCGTCCTCGTACAGGAACACGTTCGCCGGGAACACGCGGCGCTCACGGGCGGCACCGCGCAGGAGCTGGTGCACGCCGTGGACGGTCGACCCGCAGGCGAACGCGCGGAGGCTACCCACCGGCGCTCCCAGGGGTCGTCGCCGTGCGACCGGCCGACGCGTAGCTGGCCAGGGCGGCGTCGAGGCCGACGATCGGCTCGTAGCCCAGGACCTCGCGCGCCCGGGTGATGTCGAGCGTCTGCGAGTGCGTGATCGTCGTGACGGTGTAGCGCGTCACCGGGGGTTCGGGCCGCCCGGGCAGCACACCGCAGACCGCCTCGAGCAGGCCCGCCGCGCGGTACACGGCCCCGGCCGGCAGCGACCGGTGCCGCAGCGGCAGCCCGAGCCCGGTGAGCAACTGGTCGAGCAGGTCGACGAAGGGCCGTGGGTCTCCGTTCGTCACGTTGACGGCGAGCCCGGCGGCCTCGGGTACCTCGATCGCCAGCCGGACGGCGAGTGCGACGTTCTCGACGGCGGTCAGGTCGACGAGACCCCGGCCGCCGCGCAGCAGCGGCACCCCGACGCGCTCGTGCACCCGCAGCAGGCGGGGCACCAGTCCCGGGTCGCCGGCCCCGATGATGCCGCGGGGGCGGAGGACCACGACCTCGACGTCCCGTGCCGCGCGGAGCAGCGACTCGGCGTGCAGCTTCGACCGGATGTAGTGGTTCATCGGCCGGCTCGGGTCGACCTCGTGCTCGCGGATGCCGAGGCGGTCCCGCGGCGCGGCGTAGACGCCGGGCGAGGAGACGTGCACGATGCGGCGCGCGCCGACGCGTCGCGCGTACTGCAGCACCCGCGCGGTCCCGGTGACGTTCGCGTGCTCGAACTCGGACCACCGACCCCACGGCGACGAGAGCGCCGCGCAGTGCACGACGACGTCGGCGGGGACG
The DNA here is from genome assembly GCF_003234445.2 of Curtobacterium sp. MCLR17_036. NCBI lineage: Bacteria > Bacillati > Actinomycetota > Actinomycetes > Micrococcales > Microbacteriaceae > Curtobacterium > Curtobacterium sp. MCLR17_036. The sequence goes on from NZ_CP126269.1 coordinate 2,985,629, forward strand.
GACGAGCGGCCGAGGTCGTCGAGGTCCCCGACGAACACCGGCCCGTCGGGCAGCGCGTCCGCGCGCCGACCGGCCGCGGTCACCCGGTGTCCGTGCGCCCGCAGGTCCCGCACGACGTGGCCGCCGAGGAACCCGGTGGCGCCCGTGACGAGCACGTTCTCCCCCATCCTCCGATCCTAGGGTGCCCGCCGCTCGGTGCTCGCTGCCCGGTGCTCGCTGCCCGCCCCGGGCCGCCGTCTAGGCTCGTCCACGTGCGGATCGCCCTCGTCACCGACTACTACCTGCCGACGCTCGGCGGCGTCCAGACCGCGGTGCGCGCGCTCGCGGAGACCCTCACCGCGGCCGGACACGAGGTGACGGTGTTCTGCCCGCTCACCACGCCGTCGACGGCCCCCGGTGTCGTGGGGCTGCCGGTCTCCCCCGTCTTCCGCCCGGACGGCTACCCCTTCGCGTGGTCGCCGCGACGACTCCGTGGGCTGCTCCGTCGCGAGTTCGCCGCCCGCGGCATCGAGGTCGTGCACACCCACTCCGAGATGTTCGCGGCGCTCGGCGGCGTCCGGGCCGCCCACGACCTCGGGCTGCCGGTCGTGCACACCATGCACGGGCGGATCGACGTCTACACGCGGAACGTGCTGCCGCTCCCCGCGGTCACCACCGTCCTGCTCGCCGCCCTGCACGGTCGACAGATCAGCCACGCCGGCATCCGGGTGGCCGGTGACCGGCCGTACACGAGGACACGCACCGGCCGGCGCATGTGGAGGGTCATGCTCGCGCAGTCCCGGGCGTCCACGCACGTCGTCGTGCCGTCCGGGCACTTCGCGCAGAAGCTCGTCGACCAGGGCGTCCGCACGCCGGTGACGGTGCTGACCAACGGCATCGAGACGAGCGTGCTCGATGCGATCGGCGCAGTGCCGGCCCGGACCCTGCGCGCCGACGAACCCCTGCGGATCCTCTGGGTCGGGCGGCTCTCACCCGAGAAACGTCCGGACGTGCTCGTCCGGGCGGCGCACGCGTTCCCGCCGGGGGTGCAGGTCGACGTGCACGGCGACGGGGTGGCCCGCGCCGACGTCGCCCGAGCCGCGGAGGGCGCAGCGGTGACCCTGCACGGCTCGACACCGCACGACGGGGTGCTCGACGCCATGCGATCGGCGCACCTGCTGGTGTCGAGCTCGTTCGACTTCGACAACCAGCCGATGGTGATGCTCGAGGCGATCGCGACCGGACTGCCGGTGCTCTACTGCGACCCCGACCTGGCCGAGGTCGTGCCGGAGGGCGGCGGCTTCCTCGCCCCGACCCCGGACGCAGCCGGCCTCGCCGCCGTGGTCGGTCGGCTCCGCGCCGACCCGGATGCGGTCACCCGCGCGAGCGAGGCGGTGCTCGCCGACCGCGGTCGCGTCGCGCAGCCCACCGCGGCCGTGGTCGACGTGTACGAGCAGGCCGTGGCGGCTGTGCGCGACGAGGGGGCGTCGCCGCCTACTGGTCGCCGTCCTCTTCCTGGTTGAAGTGCGAGTCGTCGCCCGTGTGGCCGGCGGCCAGGCCGTCGGGGTCGTTCGGGATGGTGTTGTCGTCGCCGAGGCCGCCCGGCTTCTCGGTGCCCTCCGGGTCGTTCTTCGGGGCGTCGTGGGTGCTGGCGTTGTCGCTCATGGGCTGCTCCAGTGCAGGGTCGGTCCGGGGGCGCTGCCACCGGCGGTGCTGAGGTCTCGGACAGTACGGCCCGTGCCTCGGAATCCGCCGACGACGGCGCCGCGGGGCTGCCCTGCCGGGTGACACCGACCGCACCGTTCGCTAGATTGTTCAACAACTCCGGCGACGACAGGGGACCTCGTGACGACGATCGACCTGAACAGCGACCTCGGTGAGGGCTACGGCGCCTGGACCACGGCCGACGACACCGCGATGCTCGACGTGGTGTCGAGCGCGAACGTCGCCTGTGGTGCCCACGCGGGTGATCCGGTGATCATGCTCGCCACCGCGCGGGCCGCCGCCGAGCGCGGGGTCGCCGTCGGCGCCCACGTCGCCTACCGCGACCTCGCGGGCTTCGGCCGCCGTCCGGTCCACGTCACGCCCGACGAACTCCACGCCGACGTCGTGCACCAGATCGGCGCACTCGCCGCCGCGGCACGGGTCGCCGGCACGGCCGTCACCTACGTCAAGCCGCACGGCGCGCTCTACAACACCGCGTGCGCCGACCCGGTGCAGGCCGAGGCCGTGGTCCGGGCGGTCGCCGACGTCGACGGGTCCCTCGCGGTGCTCGCGCTGCCGGGGTCCGAGCTGCTGCTCGCCGCCGAGCGCCACGGGCTCCGCGCGGTGAGCGAGGTCTTCGCCGACCGCGCCTACGAACCCGACGGGTCGCTCGTGTCGCGGAGCCGACCCGGCGCGGTGCTGCACGACCCGGACCAGGTCGCGGCGCGCGTGCTCCGCATGGTCACCGACGGGGTCGCGACCGCGGTCGACGGCTCCGACGTCCCGGTCCGCGCCGACTCGGTGTGCGTGCACGGCGACTCCCCCGGCGCGGTCGCGATGGCCCGGGCCGTCCGCGCGCTCCTCACCGAGCACGGCATCCGGATCACCCCGTTCGCGCGATGACCGCCCCCGACCTCCGGACCGCGGGACGGACCGCGCTCCTCGCGACGTTCGACTCCCTGCCCGACGTCGTCGCGTTCCGCACGGGGCTGGCAGCGGTCCCGGTCCCCGGTCTGACCGAGGTCGTGTCCGGCGCCCGGACGCTGCTGCTCCGGTTCGACCCCGCCACGACCGACGCCGCCCGCCTGCGGGCCGACCTGCAGCGGATCGCCCCGGTCGCCGCCGCGACCGCGGTCGACGGCGCCGCGCTCGTCGTCCCGGTGGTCTACGACGGCGAAGACCTCGACGCCGTCACCGGCCTGACCGGCATGTCCCCGGACGAGCTCGTCGCCTGGCACACCGGCCAGGTCTGGACGAGCGCGTTCTGCGGTTTCGCCCCCGGGTTCAGCTACCTGACCGGCTCGCAGCCCCCGCTCGACCTCCCCCGCCGCCCGGCTTCCCGCACCGCCGTACCGAGCGGGTCGGTGGCGCTGGCCGGTGAGTTCAGCGCCGTCTACCCGCGGGTCTCGCCCGGTGGGTGGCAGCTGATCGGACGCACCACGGTGCCGATGTGGTCCCTCGACCGCGACCCGCCGGCCCTCGCGCCGGCTGGTACACGAGTCCGCTTCGTCGAGGCGGGTCGGGCATGAGCGCCCTCACCGTCACGCACGTCGGCTACGGCGTGACCACCCAGGACCTCGGCCGGCCCGGCTTCAGCGACATGGGGCTCGGCGCGGCGGGCGCCGCCGACCGCGGGTCCGCGGCGCTCGCGAACCGGCTGGTCGGCAACCGTCCCGACGCGGCCGTCCTGGAGGCACTGCTCGGCTCGGTCGCGCTCCGTGCGGACGCGTACGTGGTCGCCGCCACCGCCGGCGCGGCCTGCCCCGTCGAGATCGAGCGCGCGGACGGCAGCGTCCGGGGCGCGGCGTCGCACGAGGTCCTGCTCCTGGCGCCCGGCGACACCCTGCGCATCGGCACGGCGTCGGTCGGGCTGCGCGCCTACGTCGCGGTGCTCGGCGGCGTCGCGGTCGACCCGGTCCTCGGCAGCCGGTCGTGGGACTCCCTCGCCCGACTCGGCCCGCCACCCCTGACCGTCGGGGACGTGCTGCCCGTCGGTGACGCGCGGGTGTCCTGGCCGAACGTCGACGCCGTGCCGCAGCCGGCACCCCGCTGGCCCGACGAGCCCGTCCTGCTCGACGTCACCGTCGGTCCGCGCGACGACTGGTTCACCGCCGACCGTCGAGCGACCCTGACCGGCCAGGAGTTCCACGTCACCGCGGACAGCGACCGCGTGGGTGTCCGCACGACGGCGGCGACACCGTTCGAGCGCGCGGTCGCCCACGAGCTCCCGAGCGAGGGCGTCGAGACCGGCTCGTTGCAGGTACCGCCCGAGGGCTTCCCGGTGCTGTTCCTCGCCGACCACCCGGTCACCGGGGGCTACCCGGTCGTCGCGGTGCTGACCCCGACAGCCGTTGACCGTGCCGCGCAGCTGCGCCCGGGCGACCGGATGCGGTTCCGCATCGTCGAGTAGGCCGGGCCGGAACAACCACGCGGTGTCGGGAGTTGTCTCGGACATCCCCGACGAAAGGCACCACATGTCGATCACCGTCCTGCTCGAGGTCCGGTTCCAGCCCGAGGCCGCCGCCGATGCCGTCGAGACCGCCGTCCGGCAGACCCTCGCCCAGACGGCGTCGTTCCCGGGCAACGAGTCGCTCGAGGTCCTGGTGGACGACGACGACCCGACCCGCATGGTCGTCGTCGAGTCATGGACCACCGCGGCGGACCACGACGCCTACGTCGCCTGGCGCGCCACCCCCGAGGGATCGGCGGCCATCGGACCGCTGCTCGCCGAGGCGCCCGTCACCCGCACCTTCGCACGGACGATCCCGCTGGGCTGAGCGCTCGCGCGCGGTGACCCCGCTGGACCGGCCAGAGCCGGGTCACCGCCCGACGTGCTCGCGGGCCTCCATCGCGTCCCAGGCGAAGCTGGCGAGCCAGTGCGTCGAGTAGTACTCCTCGCCGACGCTCGCCGCGAGCCCGGAGGCCAGCAGCCGGTCGGCCGCGTCGTCGAGCAGCCCCGCGATCCCCGCGCCCGCCCCGGGCGATCCGTCGGCGCGCAGGGCGTCCGCGATCCGGCGTGCCGCGCCGGCACGGGACAGGTCGAGGCCGAACAGGTGGACCTGCTGCGGGTCGTTCTCGTCGCGGACCACCGTCGACCGCAGGATCGCGTCGCCCGGCTGCACCTCGGCGAAGAACGCCTGCGCCCAGGTCGCGAACTCGTCGGCCGGCAGGACCGCGCGCACCAGGTCGGCCTCGGCGAGCCCGGCCGACAGGAAGTCGTGACCGCTGCGCTCCCACGCGAAGGGCCATCCGGCGTCGTCGCCGAACCACTCGCGCGTGGCACGCTCGACCGTCGAGGCGAGGGCGTCCCGGCCGAGCGACCGGGCGGCCTCGAGCACGAGCAGCAGCCCGAACGCCGAGTTCGAGTGCACCCCGTGCCGGACCGGGTGGGCGGCACCGTCGACCCACCGGGTGACGAGGTCCTCGAGCACGTCGACGACGGGTGCGAAGCCGGGCGCGAGCTGCCGGATCGCGGGCACCTCGGACGCCGAGACCTCGGCGGCGAGCCGGGCGAGCCAGGCCCAGCCGTAGGGGCGCTCGTAGTGCGGTGTCCCACGCAGGTAGGCCGCCTCGGTCGCGAGGTGATCCGTCGTGAGGTGCGCCTGCAGGATCGAGGTGAGCCGGGCCTCCAGACCGTCCGACAGACCGTGCGCCACCAGGCGCGTGGCGAGCCAGTGCATGTGCACGGACGAGTGCCAGTCGTAGGACGTGGCGAAGGCCGGGTGGAGCTCGACGGGCAGGGCCCGGTCGTCCGGACCGGACGTGGTGTGGTGCGCCGCGTACGGGTACTCGCGGGTGGTGTTCTCGGCGGCGACGGCCGCGAAGCGGTCGGCCCAGGCAGCCCGGGTCAGGTCGATCGGGGTGGCATCAGAACGCGACAAGGTACATGACTCCCATGTTGACGACGAGCAGGACGGCGGCGGTCGGGATCTGCGCCTTGATCGGGCCGTACTTGTCCCGCATCTCGAGCAGTGCGGCCGGCACCAGGTTGAAGTTGGCGGCCATCGGCGTGACCAGGGTGCCGCAGAAGCCGGCGAGCATGCCGATGGCGAAGATCGCGGCGGGGTTGCCGTCGAAGCCCTGCACCAGGACGGGCCAGCCGATCGCCGCGGTCATGATCGGGAAGGCGGCGAAGGCGTTGCCCATGATGATCGTGAAGAGCGCCATGCCGAGGCAGTAGATCACCACGGCGGCGAGCAGCGAGCCCTCGGGCAGGACCGACTTGATGATCGTGCCGACGGCGTCGCCGACCCCGGCCTGCGTGAAGACGATGCCGAGCGTGGACAGCATCTGCGGCAGCAGCGCCGCCCAGCCGATCGCCTGCAGCAGGCGGCCGCCCTCGCGGACCGGGGTGGCGATGCGCGGCGGGCGCAGGACGAACACCGCGACGACCACGGCCAGGACCGAACCGATGCCCAGGCCGGTCAGGGTCGCGCTGCCCTCGGCGAGCAGTGGCTCGCCGCCGATCCGGACCAGCGGGCCGAGCGTCGCCACGAGGACGGCGACCACGGGCACGACCAGTGCCGGGATGAAGAGCCTGTTGCCGAAGCGGGTCGCGAACGCCGCACGCTCGTCGGGGCTGGTGGTGGCGAGGACGCTCGTGCTGGCGGACGGCTTCGTCGCGACGCCCGTCGGTTCGGCCGGCCCCGTCTCGGCGCCCGTGCCGGCACCGGGGATGCTCGCGACCCGGGTGCGGCTGGTGGTCCCGGTGAACCCGAGACCGGCGAGGGCGACCATGACGAGGACGGCGATGCCGAGCACCCACGAGGGCGCGGTCTTCGCGGCGACGAAGGTGCCGTAGAAGAAGGACAGGCCGAGGATGCCCCAGAACGCCGCGTTGCCGAGGCGCTTCGCGTGCGCGGTGTCCGTGACGATGAGGACCGCGACGGCGATGAAGAACGCGCCGATGAGCCAGTAGAGCCATTCGCTGGTGATCACGCCGGGACCTCCGTGCCGGGGGCGAGCGACACGTCGGCCGCCATCTTGTCGAGCCGTCGGTCGAGCAGCAGCAGCCGGGTGCCGTGCACGAGCAGGGCGGCGATGCCGGTCGGGATGGCCCAGAGTGCGAGGTCGATCGGTTCGAGCGCGAGCCCGTAGGTCGAGTCGACGAAGGTCGTGATGAGCAGGATCGATCCGACCGCGACGAAGACGTCCTCGCCGAAGAAGACCCCGACGGTGTCGGACGACGCCGAGTAGCCCTTGATCTTCTCGCGCATGCGCTCGTCGATCCGGCCGTACTTCTTGAGCGCCGCACCCTCGGCCATCGGGTGCACGAGTGGGCGCACGGTCTGCGCCGGGCCGCCGATGCTGGTCAGGCCGACCGCTGCCGTGACCTGCCGGATGGCGAGGTACCCGGCGAGCAGGCGCCCCGTCGTCAGCTTGTCGAGCTTCGCGATGAGGCGCTTCGCCTGGTCCTGCAGGCCGTAGCGCTCGATCAGACCGATGACCGGCAGGACGAGCGCGAAGGTCGTGACCGAGCGACTCGACGCGAAGCCGTCGCCGAAGGCGGTGAGGATGCCGACGGGACCGATCCCGCCGATGGCCGCGGTGACGATGCCCGCGACGGTCACGACGAGGAGCGCGTTGACGCGCAACGCGAACCCGACGATGACGACGGCGACGCCGATGAGGACGAACATGCGGGCCAGTCTGGACTGCATTGTTCAACAATCGCAAGAGGGCGTTCTGCTCTGTAACACGACGGTCACACAGCACGCCCCCGCGAGCCCGCGCCGGATCGTGTCAGGATCGACGGCATGACCCGAACCGTCGGCGGCGCCGAGTCCTCCGCGGCGCGACTGCGCACGATGATCGCGGACGGGGAGTTCGCCCCAGGAGCCCAGCTGTCCGAGGAACGGCTGAGCGACCAGCTCGGCGTCTCGCGCAACACCCTGCGCGAGGCCTTCCGGCTGCTCGCGCGGGACCGGCTCGTCGAGCACGTGTTCAACCGCGGGGTGTTCGTCCGCCGGCTGTCCACCGCCGACGTCGTCGACCTGTACGCCGCGCGGCGCGTGCTCGAGCAGGCGGCGGTCCACGCATGCGACCCGTCCGCTCCGGCGCTGGCCGACGCCGCCGCCGCGGTGGCCGAGGCACGCGCCGCGGCAGCCACCGGCGACTGGCGTGCGGTCGGCACGGCGGACATCCGGTTCCACGCCGCGCTCGTGCGGGCCGTGCCGAGCGAGCGCCTGTGGGGACTGATGGACGGACTGCTCGCCGAGATGCGGCTGGCGTTCCTGACGACCGACGACCCGGCGTCCTTCCACGCGGGCTTCGTCGAGCGGAACGAGGCGATCGTCGACGCGCTGCGCGCCGGCGACCGCCCGGGCGCGTCCGCGCTGCTCGAGGACTACCTCGACGACGCCGAGCGCGCGCTGCGGTCGGCCACGGGTGCGGGCTGACGGGGAGGGGCTCGGGGCGTCGACGTGGAACGACAGGATCGCCGTCGAACGACGTCGACCATGTCCGCCCGGGTCGGCAGGCGAACACCGTCCGGGCCTTGTCGTCCGCGCGACCGACCCGTATGGTAACGATACCAACGGGAAGGAGAGCAACGATGCTCAGCTCGACACGAAGCACCGCCGTCCGCGGGGTGCGGGTCACGGCCGCCGCGATCGCCCTCGGGGTCGCCGCCGTCGGCGTCGGAGTCGGCGCCCCCCAGGCTGCCGACGCCGCGACCGCACCGGCGGACGCCGTCTGGCAGCAGCGCGCGAGCGCCACCTACGACGCCATGCAGGACGCCCTGTACACCGGCTCCGCAGGTCACGGCCTGTACCGGGAGAACACGGACACGAGCACCGGCAACCCGTACTCGTTCCTCTGGGAGTACCGCGAGGCCACGCAGGCCGCGCTCGACCTGCAGGGCATCGACGGTGCCGGCGCCGCCTACGCGCACTCCGCCGCTGCACGGGTGGACGGCTTCGAGCGGTACCACGCGGTCGCCCCGGGAGGCCGCCCCGGCTACGAGTCGTACCTGCCCGCACCGCTCGGCACCGGCGGTGACGTCTACTACGACGACAACGCCGTCGTCGGCCTCTCCTTCGTCAGCCAGTACCAGGCCACCGACGACCCGGCGTACCTCGACCGCGCCGAGGCCGCCTTCGACGTCGCTGCTCGCAGCTGGAACACCGACGCGACGCTGCCCTGCCCCGGCGGATCCGACTGGATCGACCGACCGGACAACACGGTCCGCGCTGCGAACGTCACCGGGCTCACGGCACAGCTCGCCGCGCACCTGTACGAGGAGACCGGCGAGGCGTCCTACCTGCGCACGAGCACGAAGCTGTACCAGTGGAACAACCGCTGCCTGCGCGAGTCCGCCGGCCTGTACCGGAACAGCATCGGCCCCGACGGCACCGTCGACCCGACGCTGTGGACCTACAACTCCGGCGCGATGATCGGGACGGCCACGATCCTGTACCGCGCCACCGACGACCCGAAGTACCTGCGCCAGGCAGCCGCGGCCGCCAAGGCGTCGCTGCGGTACTGGACGGCGGAGGACCGCCTGCAGCAGCAGCCGGCCGTCTTCAACGCGTTCTACGTCAAGGACCTGCTGCTGCTCGACTCCGTGCAGCACGATCCCGCGTACCGCGCCGCCGCCGAGCAGTGGGCGACCGCCACCTGGCGCGACAACCGCGACCCGGCGACTGGGCTGTTCCACTTCCAGCCGAGCGGCGGCGGCGATCCGGACTGGTCGCGCCCGGCCGCGACGCTCGACCAGGCCGCGATGATCCAGGTCTTCGCCGTCCTCGCGTGGTCGCCCGACCGGCTCGGCGAGGTCAGTTGACCACCGCACTCCCGACCGGGGCTCCCGTCGGCGTCATGGACGTCGGCGGGAGCCACGTCACGGCCGCGCTCGTCGACCCGGCGACGGTGGGCGCCCTCGAGCGCGAGGCCGGCTCGGCGGTCGACCCGCACGCACCGGTCGACGTCCTGCTCGACCAGCTCGTCGCCCCTGCCCGGTCGCTGCTCTCGACGGTTCCGCCGATGGGTTGGGCCGTCGCGATGCCCGGACCGTTCGACTACGCCGCGGGCACCGGCACCTTCGCCGGGGTCGAAAAGTTCCGCTCGCTGGCGGGCGTCGACCTGCGCCGGGCCCTCGCAGAGCGCCTCGACGTCGCACCGGAGGACGTCCGCTTCTGCAACGACGCCGTCGCGTACGGCATCGGCGAGTGGGCCGCCGGGTCCGGCGCACGGGCACCGCGCATGGTCTGCATCACCCTCGGCACCGGGGTCGGCTCGGCCTTCCTGCACGACGGCGTCGAGGTCAGCACCGGCGACCGGGTGCCGGAGGAGGGCGAGGTGCACCGGCTGACGATCGACGGACGCCCGCTCGAGGCGACCTTCTCCTCCCCCGCCCTCCGAGACGCCTACCGCGCAGCCGCGGGCCGTGACCGCACCGTCGAGGAGCTCTGCGCCCTCGCGCGACAGGGCGACCGGCTCGCCGCCGAGGTCGTCGACCGGGCGGCCCGCGCCCTCGGCACCGCACTGCGGCCGTGGGTCGAGCGGTTCGCCGCGGACCGTGTGGTCGTCGGTGGGTCGATCGCCCGGTCGTGGGACGTCGTCGGCGGCCCGCTCCGGGACACGATCGCGCCGGACACTCGCGCGGACGACGGCCCGGTCGTCGCCGCCTTGCTCGGGACGAGGGCGCCACTGGTCGGTGCCGCCGTCGCCTGGGCCCGCGCCGCCGGGCACGACGGCCGCTGATCCGCGGCCCAGCCCGCGGTGGGGCCTGCGGTCCGGCGTGCAGCCCGGCCCCCGCGGTCCAGCCCGCCGTCGGACATCGGGAGCGGGGCGGGAACCCCGGGCAGCGGCCGCAGCCGGCGCCCGGGGTCGACTCGCGGACCCGGTCAGTCGCTCAGACCGGTCCCCCGCACGGCGGCCTTCACGGTACCGAGCCGCTGCCCGACCCCGGCCCCCCAGGGCCGGATCGTGTAGTGACCGACGCTCGCGGGCACGATGAACGTCTCGGCGTAGTGCACGACGAAGGGCTCGAAGGCGCCGTCGGGGCTCTCGACCACGGCCTCGGCACCCTCGACCAGGTTGAGCACGTTCACGGTGCCGTCGGTGTCGTGCGGGACGACGCCGTCGAACCAGTGCCGCCGCACCTCGATGAACTCGAGCTCGTGCAGCCCGGTGCGCTCCTCGACCCAACCGTCACCACGAGCGACCTCGGTCACCTGGTTCACGAGCTCGTCGCGGGCGAAGTCGGTGCGGCGGTCCCACTGGATGTTGGCGAAGGCGTGGTCGAGGTGCACCGGGCGCGGCACGCCGTCCAGGCCGACCCGCCCCCAGTCCCACATCTTGAACGTGAAGATGTACGGCGTCGCCGAGATCTCCAGGACCATCGAGTCGGCGCCGGAGCAGTGCACGGTGCCGGCCGGGATGAGGAAGTGGTCGTGCTTCCGGGCCGGGAACCGGTTCACGTACCGGTCGGCGGCGAAGGGCTCCTCACCCGCCGAGGCCGAGCGGAGCGCGCCCTGCAGCTCGTCCGGGTCCGCGTCGTCACGGAGGCCCAGGTACACGACGGCGTCGTCGGCGGCGTCGAGCAGGTAGTAGCTCTCGTCCTGCGTGTAGGGCATGCCGAACACGTTCTGCATGTAGTCGGTGAGCGGGTGGACCTGCAGCGACAGGTTGCCGCCGTCCATGGTGTCCAGGAAGTCGAACCGGATCGGGAACTCGGCGCCGAACCGGGCGTGGGTCTTCGCGCCGAGCAGTTCGCGCGGGTGGCGGAACACCAGGTCGAGCGCCGGCAGCTCCACGACGGTGTCGCCGATGCGGAACAACAGGCTGTTCTCCTCGGGGACGCAGTCGAAGCACCACGCGTAGTTGTCGGCGTCGCCGACCTCGAGGACCTCCTTCATCCACTGGCCGCCCCACACCCCGGGGTCGAAGAACGGCACCACGCGGAACGGACGCCGGCTCGCGAGTTCGAGCCCGGCGCGGAAGGTGTCGCCGGTGATGAGCTTGGCCTCGGCCATCGAGGCGTTCGCGTCGAGCACGAGGTCGATCCGGTCGAGCAGGGCGCGCTTGTGCCGGTCGGCCGTGCGCCACTCGACGAAGTAGCCGCGCTTGACCTTGCGGAGCTGGTCCTCGTCGCCGTTGTCGGCACGCCAGTTCGGTGCCCCGGCCCGCTGCCGACGCTGGATCTCCCACCGCGCCAGGTCGGCGAGCACGACCGTGTCGAACGCGGTCGGCACGAGCGTCGCGCCCCAACCCACCACCACCACGGGGCCGTCGGCCGACCGGACACGCTCGGCGACCTGCTCGAGGCGCCCGGCGTCGTAGAAGTCAGCGAGGACCTGGTGCCCGAGCACCCCGAACACGCGGTCGTCGGTGAGGTTCGCGGCGATGCGCTCCTCGATCTCGGCGTTCGGCAGAGCGGCAGCGTCCTCGACGTCGATGACGAGGGCGTCGGGCACGGCCGCGGTGAGTGCACGGCAGAGCCCCGCCAGGTCCGACCCCGGGTACGCGTCGACGGCCATGGTGTGGTGCTCGGACGCGGCGAGGACCTCGGCCAGCCGTCGCCAGGCATCCGGACCGGCCCAGGCGTCGTGGCCCGGCGGCAGCTCGATGACGGGAGCCTTGTCGTACTGGCCGGCGGTCACACCGGTGGGCAGGAAGGTGGACATGGGACCCCTTTCGCGCTGATAACGTTACCAACATACCGCCGCACCCGCGCTCCTCCGCAACCTCGGACCTCGGCGCCCCTCGGCGCACACCCGTTCACCCCGGGTGCAGTTCCGCGCGTCGGCGGTCGTTCCGCGCGTGGTGAGCAGAACCGCGCGTCGGAAGCCGTTCCTTCTCACCACCTACGCGCGGAACGGCTTCCCACACCACCCGCGATGGGACAGAACGTGCGTGGCGCCGGACGGGAGGCCCGGTGCAAGCCCGCCACGAGCCTCCCGTCCGCGCCGCGTACGCTCCTCGCTCGCTGGCGGCAGTTCCGTGCGTGGTGAGCAGGATCGCGCGTAGGGAGCAGGTTCTTCCGGCCCCCCACGCGCGGAACGGCTTCCCACACCACCCGCGATGGGACGGAACGTGCGCGCCCGCCGGACGGGAGGCCCGGTGCCAGCCCGCCACGAGCCTCCCGTCCGCCCTGTGCGCAGACCCCGCGCACCGACGGCAGTTCCGCGCGTGGTGAGCAGGACTGCGCGTAGGGAGGCGATCTTTCTCGCCCTCTACGCGCGGAACGGCTTCCCACTCCACCCGCGAGGGGACAGAACGTGCACGCCGCCTCAGTGGTGCACGATGCTGACGGGCAGCTCGACGCGGCGCGGCGCCTCGCCGTCGGCGCTCCCGTCCAGGCGGGACAGGAGCATCCGCGCGGCCACGCGGCCGAGCTCGGCGGGGTCGTGGTCGATCACCGAGAGCGGGATCGGCGCCATGTCGGCGAAGTCGAACGAGTCGAAGGCGAAGAGTCGCGGCGGGCGAGCCACCGTGCCGTCGGCGACCGCTCCGGCGATCGCGCGGATGGCGCCGACGCTGATCCGGTTGTTCGCCGCGAAGACGGCGGTCGGCGGCTCCGACTGGCCGAGCAGCCGGCGCGTCGCCTGTTCGGCCGCGGCGGCGTCCTGCAGCTCGAGGACGACCAGGTGCTCGTCGGGCTCGGACCCGCGCTCGGCGAAGGCGCTGCGGAACCCGGCGAGGCGGCGTTGACCGGTCGACACCGTGACCTTGTTGCCGAGGAAGGCGATCCGCCGGTGGCCCTCGTCGAGCATGATCGCGGTGGCGTCGTGGGCGCCGCGGACGTCGTCGATGAGCACGGCGTCGGCCGGGGCGTCCTCGACGGTGCGCGACGCGAGCACGACGGGCGCGTCGTTCAGCCGGTCGGCCGTGAAGCGGGTGCCGTCCTGGCCGACGGGCACGACGATGAGGCCCTCGACCTGGCGACCGAGGAAGTCCGACAGCAGCTGCCGCTCGAGGTCGCCGTCCTCGTTGGTCGTGCCGACCAGGATGCGGCGGCCGGTGGCGGCGACGACCTGCTCGATGCCCTGCACGACGCCCGCGTAGTAGGGGTTGCCGATGTTCGTGATGAGCACGCCGACGAGGCCGGACCGCTGCCCGGGGCGCAGGCTGCGTGCGTTCTCGTTGCGGTGGTAGCCGACCTCGGCGATGACGCGCTCGACGTGCTCGCGGAGCGCCGGGCGGACGTTCTTGCCGCCGGAGAGCACGCGGGACACGGTCATCGGGCTCACCTCGGCGACCCGCGCGATGTCCTTCACGGTCATCGTGGCCTTGCGGCCCGGCTCGGGTCCCTCGGCTGCCTGCATGCGTCCCTGTATACCGGACGGCCCACTTGCGGCCGTTCGTCGGCCGTGTATGCTCCACTTGGTAACGTTATCAATTCACCGTCGAATGGATCGTCCGATGCCGAACCCGCTCTCCCGAGGGCCCGCCGTGACCCGCCGTTCCGCACTCGCCGTCGGTGGCGGCGGCCTGCTCGCACTCGCCCTCTCAGCGTGCGCCCGCGGCTCGGACACCCAGCCGTCCGCGCCCGGCACCGTAACGCTCAACAGCGACAACCCGACGTGGGGCCCCGGCTACGCGGCCGCCTCGGCGGTGCTCGCGAAGCGCACGGGGTACCGCATCACGTCGCGCTCGGTGGCGAGCGTCGCGAACTACGGGCAGATCATCCGGATGACGGCGCAGACCGACAGCACCACGGACCTCATCAAGTGGACGAACGGCTACCGCCTGCAGGACATCGCCCGGGCCGACATCCTCACCGACCTGAACAGCGTGTGGGACGACGTCGAGCGGCGCGGCTGGGTCGACCCCGGGCAGCGCGAGTCCTTCAGCTACCGGGGCAAGGCCTACGGCGTCCCGCTCTACAAGAGCTACTACGCGGTCTTCTACAGCAAGAAGGCGTTCGCCGAGCACGGCATCCAGGTGCCGACGACCTTCGACGAGGTGATGGACGCCGCGCAGAAGCTGAAGGACGCCGGGATCACTCCGTTCCTGTCGCCCGGCGCCACCACGTGGGAGGCCGAGATCTGGTTCATGCAGCTGCTCGCCTCGACCGATCCGGACTACTACCAGGCCGTGACGACCGACAAGGCGGAGTACACCGCCGACCAGGCGGTCGAGGCGATGGACCTCTGGTCGGGCATGTACGCGGACGGGTTCTTCTCCGCCCCCGACGTCACCTCGAACGACCTGCCCGGCCTGGTCGGCAAGGGCAAGTTCGGGATGATGCTCTACGGCACCTGGTTCGCCAACACCCTGCTCGCAGCCGGTCTGACCGACGACGACATCGGCTTCTTCCGCGTCCCGCCGCGGGGCGACGCCCCTGCGGCGGTCGTCGTCGAGAGCGGGTCGCTCTCCGTGCCCGTCAAGGCCCACCGGCACGCGGCCGCCGTCGACGTCGCGAAGAACTGGCTCGCGACCGACGTGCAGACCGCCTGGGTCGGGTTCCTCGGCGACACGAGTCCGAACCCCGACGCGCTGCCGAAGTCCGACCTGGTGCAGGACCTGGCGAAGGACATCGCCGCCACCCGCCCCGTCCAGCTGACGCGGTACTGGGAGGCCTCCCCCACCCCGCTCGTCGAGGGCAACGTGCAGGACCTCGGCGCCTTCATGGTGAACCCGTCGAAGGCGAACGGGGTCGCGACCCTGCGGTCGATGGAGAACCGGGCCCGGACCGAGTGGAAGATCTGGAACGCAGCATGACCCTCACCCAGCCGCCCGTCCCCGAGACGGCCGTCGACCCCGCGGCCCGCACCGCTCCCACCCGACGCCCGACGGCGCAGCAGCGCGTGCCGCTGCGCGCGCGGCTCACCGGCGGGGTGTTCCTCGCGCCGGCCGTCGTGCTCGTCGTGGTGCTCCTCGTCGCCCCCTTCCTGTTCACCATCTACCGCAGCTTCTTCGACGACAACGGCTTCACCCGCAGCTGGGTCGGCCTCGAGAACTACCGGGCGATGTTCGCGGACCCCGCGTTCGGCCAGTCGGTACTCAACACGTTCCTGTGGGTGGTCGGCACCCTGCTGCTGCCCGTCGGGATCGGGCTCGCGATCGCGGTCGGGACGTGGAAGCTGAAGCTCGGCGGACTGGCACGGTTCGCGATCGTGCTGCCCTACGCGATCTCCGGCTCGGCGACCGCCGTCGTCTGGACCTTCATGCTCTCGACCGACGGCGGCCTCGACACCCTGCTGCGGACGTTCGGGCTCGACGGCCTGGTGTCGCAGTGGCTGCTGCAGTGGCCGCTCAACACCGTGATGATGATCATCGCGACGACGTGGCAGGCGACCGGGGCGTGCGTGATCCTGTTCCTGGTCGGCCTGCAGTCCATCCCGCCGAACACGCTCGAGGCCGCGCAGATCGACGGCGCCTCCGGCTGGCGGCTGTTCTGGTCCGTGACCTTCCCGCAGCTGCGTCCGATGACCGTGGTCGTCGTCGGCATCTCGATCGTCGGCAGCCTGAAGGTGTTCGACCAGGTGCTGCTGCTCACGAACGGCGGTCCCGGCACCGCGTCGGAGACCCTGGCGCTGACGATGTACCGCGAGACGTTCACGCTCTCCCGCTACGGTTCCGGCGCCACCGTGGCCGTCTTCCTCACCCTGGTCGTGGTGGTCGCCTCGTACGCCTACCTCCGCCGGCAACTCCGTCCCACCGACTAGCAGGAGCCCGAGATGACCAAGACCTCCCGCCGGATCCTGACGGTCGTGCTGATCGTCGTGTCCCTCATCTGGCTGATCCCGTCGTACCTGCTCGTCGTCAACGCGTTCACCCGCGGCGCCGACTACTCGGGCACGCCGTCGTGGTGGCCCACCTCGTGGTCGCTGTTCGAGAACATCGGCATCGCGTTCCGGAACGCCAACGTCGGCCAGGGCATGGCCAACAGCCTGCTCTACTCGGTCGTCGGCGCCGGTGCCGCGGTGTTCATCGCCGCGCTCGCCTCGTTCGCGGTGACGATCATGCCGGTGCGGCGCCCGACGCTGTGGTTCTGGGTGATCTACATCGGCACGATCCTGCCGCTGCAGGCGTTCCTGTCCCCGCTCTTCACCGGGTACGCGGCCGCGTCGCTGTTCGACACCCAGTACGGCATGCTGCTCGTCTACGTGGCACTGACGATCCCCTTCGCGTTCTTCGTCGTGCGCGGGCACATGACCGGCCTGCCGAACGAGGTGCGCGAGGCCGCGTCGCTGGACGGCGCCGGGTGGGTGCGGATGTTCTTCCAGGTCCACCTGCCGCTGTCGACCAGCGCACTGCTCGCCGCCTTCGTGTTCCAGTTCACCTGGATCTGGAACGACCTGCTGTTCGGCCTGACGCTCTCGTCGAGTCCGAACATCAGGCCGGTGATGGCGACCCTGGCCGACCTGACCGGCAACTACTCGACGTACGGACCACCGGTCGCGTTGGCCGGTGCACTCGTCGCGTCGCTGCCCACGGTGATCGTGTTCTTCGCGTTCCAGCGGTTCTTCGCCCGCGGCCTGAACCCGACCGCCTGACCCCGACCGACCGGCCGACCGCCAGCCCGACGGCCTGACCCCGACCAACCGGCCGACCGCCAGCCCGACGGCGTGACCCCAACCGGCCGACCGCCAGCCCGACCGCCTGACCCCGGCCGGCCGCCCCTCAGGCCCTCAGCCCGACCACCCTCCGCCCGGCCCCTCCGGCCCGACCGCCTGCCTCCCCGGCCGCCCGGCCACCCCGACCTCGAAGGACTCCCCCGACGATGACCGACACCGCCCTCGTCTCCGCCCAGCCCTGGTCCCATCTGGAGGCCCGCGCCGGCCTCCTCGACCGTGCCACCGTGGCCGCCGCGACCGTCGGCGGGACGCGCGTGCGCGTGATCCCGGAGCCGCTGCTCACCGAGCGCGACGGCGTCCCCGTGCAGAGCGTGCGCGTGCTGCTCGGCGAGGACGGCGAGACCGAGACCCACACCGACACCGACACCGACACCGACACCGAGCCGAAGGCGATCGGCGCCACCCTCACCGGGCCGGGCGGCGACCGGGTCGTCGCCCACGCGCCGTCCCCGGACGCCGGGTCGTTCCGGCTGCTCGTCCGCACTGTCGACGCCCCGACCGAGGTCACGCTGGCGCTGCCCGGACTCGGCGACGAGACCGTCTCGTTCGTGCTGCTCCCGCAGCGCGCGTGGTCCGTGCACGTGGTGCACCACTCGCACTTCGACTTCGGGTACACCGACCCGCAGACGACCGTGATCTCGTCGCAGCGGTCCTACCTGGACTCCGCCGTCGAGCTCGCCCACGCGACCGAGGACTGGCCCGACGCCGCCCGGTTCCGCTGGAACGTCGAGGCGCTGTGGGCGTTCGCGGACTGGGAACGCCACCGCCCCGCCGCGAAGGTCGCCGAGTTCGTCGAGCTCGTCCGCCAGGGCTCGATCGGCCTCAGCGCGATGCCGTACAACCTGCACACGGACACCTGCTCGACCGAGGAGCTGCACGAGCTGTTCCGCGAGGCCCGCCGGATCCGCGACCGGTACGGCATCGACTTCACCACCGCGATGCAGACCGACGTCCCCGGGCAGGTCGCCGGGCTGCCCGACGCCCTGCACGACGTCGGCGTGCGGTACCTCGCCGTCGCCCACAACTGGGCCGGACGCTCGATGCCGCACCAGAACGGCGCACTCGACCTGCCGCGCATGTTCCGCTGGCGCACGCCGGCCGGCAACTCCGTCGTGGTCTGGATGACCGACAGCCCGCACGGCCTGGCGTACATGGAGGGGCCCATGGTCGGCCTGACCGAGTCGTACGAGGTCGCCGAGGCGTACCTGCCCGCGTACCTCACCGCGCTCGCGACGCGCGGCTACCCGTTCCCGCCCGGGGTGTTCGGCGCGCACGGCGAGCAGGCCGAGGGGCGGCCGGGCTACCCGTGGGACGTGCTGCACCTGCGGACGCAGGGCTTCATGGGCGACAACGGGCCCGCGCGGCTGCACCTGTCCGAGGTGGTCCGCCGCTGGAACGAGACCTGGACGTCACCGACGCTGCGGGTCTCGACGAACGAGGACTTCTTCGCCGAGGCCGAGGCTCGCCACGGCGACGACCTCGTCACGGTCGAGGGCGACTGGGGCGACTGGTGGGTCGAGGGCGTCGGGTCGGCCGCCGTGCCGCTCGCCCTGGCCCGCGAGGCCCAGGCCACGGTGAGCGACGCCCGCTCCTTCTCGCAGGCCGCCGCCTGGCTCGGCGGTCAGGCCGTCCCGACCGAGCACGCCGATGCGGGGTCCGCCTGGGACGCGATCTCGATGTTCAACGAGCACACCTGGGGCGCGAGCAACTCGTGGACCCACGGTGACGAGGGCTACGACTCCGGCGAGCGCCAGTGGCAGTGGAAGGTGGGGCAGGCGATCACCGCCCACCAGCGGGGCCGCGACCTCGAGGAGCACGCCCTCGTCTACCTCGCCGACACGGTGGCGGCACCCGACGACGCCCTCGCCGCGATCGTCGTCGCGAACGCCTCCGGTGCGACGCGCACGGGCGCGGTCCGGTTCCTGCTCAAGGAGTCCACCGTGCCGCTCGACGCCCCGGTCGCGCTCCGCGACGGCCGGACCGGCGACGCGCTGCCCGTCGTCGTCGAACCGCAGTCGAACGCGCTGCACCGCGAGTCCGGTCGCTGGGTCTCGGTGCAGCTGACGGACGTGCCGGCGTTCGGCTTCGTCCGCGTCGACGTGTTGCCGGGCACCGCGGAGCCCGAGCCGCCGCGCGTCCACGACCCGCTCACGACGCCGGCCGCCGAGCTCTTCACCCTCGAGAACGCGTACCTGCGGGTCGCCGTCGACCCGCGCACGTCGACCATCCGGTCCGTCGTCGAGCGCGCGACCGGCCGCGAGATCGTCGAGCAGGACGCACCGGCGGGCTTCAACGGCTACGTCTACGACGAGTACGGGTCGTCCGGCGCGGGCGTCAACCACCTGGCGAACAAGCTGTGGAGCTCCGACCGGCTCGAACTCCTCGCCTCGCGCACGGTCGGCGGCCCCGCGGTCCTGGTCGAGCGGGTCTCCGACGCCGTCGAGGAGCGCCTGGTCTACCGCTTCGCCGCCGCCGGGGTCGACGCCGTCACGGTGACGCTGCGGCTGCGGCACGGCGAGCCCCGGCTGCGGATCGCGAACCGGCTCGAGAAGCCGGTGACCCGCACGAAGGAGAGCGCGTTCTTCGCGTTCCCCTTCGCCGCGGCGGAGCCGGTCGTCCGCTACGAGGTCTCCGGCGGCGTCACCGGTGACGGCCTGGCGCACGTGCCGGGTGCGCCGCAGCACATGCGCGCGATCCGCAACTGGGTGAGCGTGCAGGACCGCGACGACGCCGTGGTCTGGGTGACGAAGGACGCACCGCTGGTCCACCCGGGCACGATCTCGTTGCCCTACGCGCCGTTCCCGGCGAGCACGACCCCGGCGCGAGCGGCGACCGTCTACTCGTGGCTGCACAACAACGTGTGGGACACGAACTTCCCGATCGAGCAGGGCTTCACCGCGACGTTCGAGTACGCCCTCGGGGTCCGTGCCGAGGCCGGGCAGTCCGTCGAGGCCGTCGCCCTGCAGACGACGGCAGACCTGGTCCGTCCGATGGCGACGGTCCCCGCGGCCGGTTCCGGCTCGGGCGCGGACGCGTCGGCCGAGCTCCTCACCCTCGACGACGACCGCGTCCGTCTGGTGTCCGTGGTCGCCGGTCCCGACGACCGGCAGTCGATCGTCCGCCTGCAGTCGGTGTCCGACCAGCCGGTCACGCTCACGCTCGGCGTCGGCACCGCCGTCCGTGCGGCGGCACGCAGCACCTACCTCGGCGACGACGCACCCGGCTCGGTCGAGGTCCTCGACGACGGCGTGCGGCTCGCGCTCCGACCGTTCGAGGCCACGGCCGTGCGGCTCACGAGACTGCCGCAGGACTGACGGACGGGAGGCGCGGGGCGGGGCCGACCCGCGCCTCCCGTCCGCCACCGGTCGCGACCGCGACACCGGCGCGACCCGACGGGCGGGCTGCGGTCCGCCGCCGTGCGGCGGTACCCTCGCAGCAGTGACAGCTCTCACCGCCCTGTGACCCAGGGCCCACCCAGCGACACCCGTTCGCTCCTCGGACGAGGGGCGGTGGTCTCGTGTGCCCGGAACCGGGACTCCGATCGGAGTCCCCGCTCCCCCGCCACCCACACGACACCGTCCGAGAGAGCCCGTCACCATGACGATCGACCGTTCCACCGACCCCACCGCTGACCGTTCCGCGCTGCGAGCCGACTGCGCGAACTGCGCTGCCCTGTGCTGCACCGCCTTCGGGTTCCAGCGCTCCGCCGACTTCCCCGTCGACAAGCCCGCCGGCACCCCGTGCCGGAACCTGACCGACGGGTTCTCCTGCTCGGTCCACGACTCGCTCCGTCCCCGGGGGTTCCGGGGCTGCACCGTCTTCGACTGCTTCGGTGCGGGGCAGTACGTGTCGCAGGAGCTGTTCGGCGGACGGAACTGGCGGGACCACCCCGAGGTCCGCTCCGGGATGTTCCGAGCGTTCGCCGTCGCGCGGCAGCTGCACGAGCTGCTCTGGTACCTCGCCGAGGCCCGGACCCGGGCGGTCGGGCCGGAGACGGCGGCGCAGGCCGCCGCGCTCGAGCAGCAGGTCCGGGCCGTGCTCGACGGGGACGTCGGCGAGGTGCTCGACCACGACGTGCAGCGGACGCACGCCGCCGTGCGGGACACGCTCGTCGAGGTCAGCGCGGAGGTCCGCGGCGGCTTCCTCGCCGACGACGGGGCCGATCTGGCCGGGCTCCGGCCGGGCGCGGACCTCGCCGGTCGTGACCTCCGGTCGCTGCGGCTGACCGGTGCCGACCTGCGTGGAGCGTCGCTCATCGCGGCGGACCTGCGCGGTACCGACCTGGCGTCCGTCGACCTGCTCGGCGCGGACCTCCGGGACGCCCGGCTCGACCGGGCGGACCTGTCGACCGCCCTGTTCGTCTCGCAACCGCAGGTCGACGCCGCGCGAGGCGACCACGACACCCGGCTGCCGGCCGACCTGCGTCGTCCCGGCCACTGGGAGGGGACGACCGGGGGACGCGCTTGTCCCTCGTTGTGCTGATTGTCGCCGTCGACCGACCGGTCTACCGTCGCTTGCGCGCGGCAACGGGGTCGCTGTCCTCGGTCGGCTGCGCCTCACCGCCGCCGTCCGTGAGCGGCTGATCGAAGGAGATCACGTGCACAGAACCGCCGGGCCCTCGGCCCTCAGCCGCCGCGCGTTCCTCGGAGCGGGTGCCGTCGGGCTCGCCGCCGCGGCGTTCCCCGTCACCGGCGAGTCACTCGGCCTGCTCCGCCCCGCTGCGGCGAACGCGGCGGCGCTGCTCCCGGTCGGCATCGTCAACCGCACCGGGAACTACGCCGACGAGAACGTGTGGATCCACGTCGTCGGGACAGACCTCGGCACCGGCCAGCTCGGACACGTGACGCCGCAGGGCACCTTCCACGCCGCCAGCACGAGCGACAACGGTGCAGACGGGATCGCGCACTGGGGCGTCCGGCTCAGCGACGCGCGGACCGTGACCATGCCGGCCGGTGGCATGTCCGGCCGCATCTACGTCTCGCTCGGGCAGGAGATCCCGTTCCGGGTCGTCGGCACCGCCGGTGGCGCCGGCGTCGTGCAGCCCGTGGGCTGGGTGAGCGGCGACCCGACCTTCTCGGTGTTCCACGACTACTTCGAGTTCACGTGGCAGAACGGCTCGATGTACTGCAACTCGACCCAGGTCGACATGTTCAGCATCCCGATCGCCATCCAGCTGCAGGGCGCTCGGAACCAGACCATCGGCGTGGTGCGCGACGGCGGCCGCTCGGCGTTCTTCGACCGCATGCGCGGTACCGAGGGGTTCGCCGACCTGGTCGTCGACGACGTCCGCGTCATCGCGCCGGGGCACGGCATCGACGTCGGCCGGTTCAGCGGGACCTACCTGGACGGGTACGTCCGCGAGAGCTGGGACGCGTACACGCAGCGCGACCTGCTCGTCGACGCGAACGCCGCGCGGTACACGCTGCGGACGAGCGGCGACGTGATGACCGCGACGCGGGTCGGCGGCGGCCAGGTCGCGCAGTTCCGGCTGCCGTCGACGCGGGACGTGTTCTACTGCGACGGCAACCTCGCGGCGCCGAACGACGGGGTCGTCGGGCCGATCGCCGCGGTGCTCGGGGCGGCGCTGAACCGCTCGACGCTTCGCGACGTCGGGACGCAACCGACCACCGACCCGTCGGGCTTCTACCGTCAGCCGCGGACGAACCACTACGCGGCGGGCCTGCACGACGTCCACACGGACGGCAAGGCGTACGGGTTCCCGTTCGACGACGTGGGGAGCTTCGCGTCGTACATCGAGGACGGCGCCGCCACCTCGTGCACGCTGACGATCGGTCCGCTCGACTGATCGCGGGCGCCGGCGCTGACACGGGGTCGGCGCTGGCGCAGGGTCGGCGCTCGCGCGGGCCGCGGCGTGCTGGCGCAGGGCGCGGGCGGTGCTGGCGCTGAAGCTGGCGCGGCGCGCGGGCGGTGCTGGCGCGGGGCGGCGCATCGCTGCCGGTGGCCGCCGCGCCGATCGTCAGGCGCCGGTCGCCCCGAGCGCCACGAGCACCGCACGCTCGTCGGCCGGCGACAGTCCGGACCGCCGGGGCCGCTCGACGCCGCGCGCCCGCTCGTCCTCGAGCACACGACGCAGGGTCTCCTGCAGCGGTCGCGTGCGGCCGCCCGCAGCCCGGAAGGCCGCACCCGATCGCCGGGCGAACCCCGCGGCGGACGTCGGCAACCACAGCGGCAGCGAGCGCGGACCCGCCCAGTACTGCACGTCTCGGTCGAGCAGCGCGTCGTCGTCCGCCTCGACGAATCCGCCGGTGTACCCGGCGAGCGCCGCGACCTGGCGCAGGACGTCACCGAGCGGCTGCGGCGCGCCGACCGCGTTGACGGTGCCGACGAAGCCGGTCGTCCCGGCGTGCACGATCCACGCCGCCAGGTCCGTCACGTCGACGACCTGGACGGACCGCTCGGCGAGGACGGGGACCAGCACCGGGCCGGGCCGGCTCAGTCGGGCCGGCCAGTACCCGAACCGGTCGCTCGGGTCGCCCGGACCGACGATCAGACCCGGGCGGACGATCGCGAGCCGGTCGCCGAGCCGCGCTCGGCTGGCCCGTTCGGCGGCGACCTTCGCGGCGCCGTACTCCGACAGGTCGTCGGACTCGACGAGCGCTGCCGACTCGTCGGCGTCCGGCTCGGCGTCGTCGGCGTACACCGACACGGTCGAGACGAGGGTCCAGTGCGCCGCACGATCGGCGAGCGCGGCGAGCGCGGGGCCGACGAGGTCCGGCGCGTGCGCGAGCTCGACGACCTCGTCCCAGTCCCCCGTCACCGCGTCGTAGGCTCCCGGCTGCACCCGGTCCGCCCGCTCGAGTTCGGCACCGTCCGCGACCGCGCCGGACTCGCCGCGGGCGAGGCACACGACCTCGGCCCCGGACTCGACGGCAGCCCGGGTGACCTCGCGACCGAGCCACCCCGTCCCGCCGAGGACCAGCACGCGCCGCACGTCGCCCGTCATCATCGGAGCCGGGTCAGCCGACGATGGCGGCGACGGCGTCCACGACGACCTGCCGCCGCCGCGCCGGGGTGACCGCGTGCACGAGCGCGTCGTACTCCGGCGCGGTCGTCGGCGCGGTCACGCTCCAGAGCGCGGCGAGGTGCAGCACCAGACCGAGCAGCACCGCCGGCCGGTAGGACCGCGGCAGCACCCCCGCACGCTGTGCGTGCTCGACGGCTGCCACCGCTTCGGCGTTGCGGGCGACGACGGCTTCGAGGGGTTCGGCGTCGCCGCGCTCCAACCGGTGCCAGGCCGCGAGCCGCGGTGCCCACGGACGGCGGGCCAGCGAGTCGTGCAGCCGTCCGGCGAAGGCGGGCAGGTCGTCGGTGTCGACCGGGACCTCGGCGAAGGTCTCGGCGACGGTCTGCTCGACGAGGGCGTCGAACAGGCCCTCCTTGCTGCCGAAGTAGTGGAAGACCTGGGCCTTGTTGCTCGACGCCGCCGCTGCGATCCGCTCGACCTTCGCACCGTTGCACCCGAGTGCCGCGAACTCGTCGCGCGCGGCGAGCAGGAGTCGCGCCCGGACGGCGTCGGCGGCGGGCGGCGTGAATCGGGCCATGCCGACCACCGTACCGACCCGAGCGCCCGGGCGGGTCGCGCCGTGGGGTGGTCGCGACCGCGGCCGGACGGGAGGCGCGGTGTCAGCTGGCACCGCGCCTCCCGTCCGCCACGGGGTGCGGAACCGCGCGTGGTTCGCAGGATCGCGCGTCGGAAGCAGGATCGCGCGTCGGAAGCAGAGTCGCGCGTCGGAAGCAGAGTCGCACGTCGGAAGCAGAGTCGCGCGCAGGAAGCAGGATCGCGCGCAGGAGGTCGGAAGGAAAGGCTCCCCATGCGCGGAACGTCGCACCACGCGCGGAACTGCGACCGGGGCCCGGCGCTCCGCGGGTGGTCAGGCGACGATGTGGACCCGAGCGGGCGCGTCGGCGATCGTGAACGGCGCGGTCGTGCCCCGCACGTCGACGCGGTAGTCGCCGCGGAACCCGCGGACCTGCACCGCTCCGCGTTCGTCGGTGCGCAGCACCGTCGGGCCGAGCCACCACTCCTGCTTGACCAGGCGGCGGAGTGCGTCGTACGACGGCTTCGGCGTGCCGTCGGCGCGCACGAGACCGATCGGCGCACCGAGCCAGGCGTCGGCGTCGGTGATGCCCCAGTAGGTGATCGCCTCGACGGCGGGGTGCCCGACGAGGCTGCGGTAGTGCCGCTCGACGTCGTCGGCCTGTCGCGCCTCGCCCTCGGGCGTCGACGGCCACGAGTCCACCTGGTGGTCGTTCAGGTCGACGATGTGCGCGGGCATGAGGTCACCCGAGACGAGCGAGGTCTCGGTCAGGTGCAGCGGCAGCCCGTACCGAGCGAAGCGGTCGACCATGGCGAGCATCGTCTCCTCGCCCCAGTAGCCCTGGTGCATGTGGGTCTGCAGGCCGATGGCGTCGATCTGCACCCCGGCCTCGAGCACGCCCTCGATCAGGCACTCGTACGCGCTCGACAGGTCGAAGTCGTTGAGCAGCAGGGTGGCGTTCGGGTTCGCGGCACGGGCCTCGTCGAAGGCCATCCGGATCATCGGGATGCGCCCCCGTGCCCGGGCGAGCGGCGTGATCGCGTTGTCGCCGTTGTCGAACACCGGCATGATGACGACCTCGTTGATGGCGTCCCAGGTGTCGATGACGCCGGCGGCGTCCGAGACCTCGCGGCGGATGCGCGAACGCAGCAGCTGCTCGACCTCGTCCGTCGGCAGCCCGAGCAGCCAGTCGGGCTGGACGGTGTGCCAGACGAGCGGGTGTCCCTTCACGGCGATGCCCCGCTCCCCGAACCACCGTGCCGCGGCGAGCAGGCGGCGGGTGTCGGGGGCACCGCGCTCGGGTTCGAAGCGACCCCAGTAGAACGGGAGCGTCGCGGTGTTGAACACGTCCGCGAACAGGTCGGCGAGGTGCGCGGTGGCGTCTGCGTTCGCGGCGGCTGCGTCTGCGTCTGCGTCTGCTGCGAGGTCGACGAAGTCGAAGCCGATGTTGCCGAAGGTGAAGGCGTGGCGGGTCTGCTCGACGGTCACCTCGGTGTCACGCAGCGGAGCGCCGCTCGCGTCGACGATCGTCAGCGTGGCCGCTCCGTGTCGGTGTGCCGGCCCGGTCGTTGTCGTGGTCTCGTGCGGCATCGCTCGTCCTCCGACGTCGGCGTCGACGTCCCGCGGGGCGCTCGCCGGGCGGGATCGTCCGCCGGTGGCCCGACGTGCGCGCCACGGTAGCACCGGGCCCGACGGGCCGGGGCGGGACAGCGCGGTCGGCGATGTCCCGCGCGTTCCTTCCCACAGCGCCTGGCATGGGAAGCAGGATCGCGCACGAGAGGCCAGAAGAACGGGCCTCCCATGCGCGGAACCCCCCACCACACGCGGAACGACCTCCCACGCGCGGAACTGCACCCCCTCAGGACGCGACGGGCCGCGCGAGCTCGACGAGTCGGAGTGGCTCCGCGCCGGGGACCTCACCGAGCAGGTGGAGGTCACGCGTCCGACCGGTCGCCGTGAAGCCCCGGCGCGCGTAGAAACGCCCCGCCGGCACCGCCTGGTCGTACACCTCGAGACGGAGCTGCTCCCCACGCCCACGCGCCCAGGCGATGACGTGGTCGAGCAGTGCGTCCGCCACCCCGTGGCTGCGCCCCCGGAACTCGGGCGTGACGTAGACCCCGGTGAGCACCGGGTCGGCCCCGTGGGCGTCCCCGACCTGCCCGCTCATCATGCCGATCCACCGCCCGGTGGCGTCGATCGCCGCCAGGCTCGTCGCGTCCGCCGCCTCGCCGCGTCGGGCCCGCAGCCGCCACTCGTCCTCGGACATCCGGAGCGTGTACTCGCGCGTCGCGCCGTACGAGATCGGGTTGTCCGTCGCGTTCTCGACGCGGAGCGCCCGCACCCGCTCCCAGTCCCGTTCGGTCGTGGTCCGGATCGAGAAGGCATCGGGCATATCCGCAGCGTACCGGCGCCCACCGCACCGCTCGAGGGGTCCGCTCGAGCCCCTACAACGACATCCCGAGCACCGTCCGCACCGCGATGGCCCCGCCCCGGTCGTCCTCCCGTCGCTCCATCCCGAGCTTGCGCGCGACCCGCTCCGACGCGGTGTTCTCCGGGTGGATGATCGCCACGAGGTCGCTCGCGTGCAGGACGTCACGGGCGAGGTCCCGGCAGGCAGCCGCGGCCTCGGTCGCGAAGCCCTGCCCCTGCAGCGCCGCCCGCACGTGGTAGCCGACCTCGAGCGCCGGCGTCCCGTTGACCTGCTGCCACGTCAGGCCGCAGTCCCCGACGAAGTCGCCGTCGAGGGTCTCGACGATCCACAGCCCGTGGCCGTGCTCGGCGTAGTTCTCCTGGTTCCAGGCGATCCACCGGGCGGCGTCCTCGCGGCTCTTCGGCGCGGGGTAGAACGCCATCACCTGCGGGTCGCCGAGCAGCGCGGCCATGTCGTCGAGGTCGTCCGGCGTCATCTCGCGGAACCGGAGCCGCATGGTGGGGGCAGGGAGCATGACAGCACGGTACCGGTGGCCGTCGCCACGGTCCGGCGGCCCTACCATCGGGGCATGGTGGACAGGATCGTGCTCGTCATGGCCGAGTACGGCGTCGACGCACCGCTGTGGCTCCGCGGGTGGCGCGATCCGTACGAGGACGACGACGAGGTCGACCGCGCGCTGAGCGCAGAGCTGCGCGTTGCGCTCCGCGAGTGGAACGAGGTGTTCGAATCGACCGACGAGTGGCCGTCCGCAGCGGCCGCCGCCGCCCACCGCACCGACGCGTTCGAACTGGCCGCCCGCGTGCAGCTCGAGCTCGGCGACGGGACGCACGTCTGGTGCGGCGCCGGCGCAGGGATCGACGTGGTCGCCGAGTCCGGTCGTGCGGTGGTGCTGACCGCTGCACGGGCTGGCACCGACGTCGAGTTCCTGCGGGACGGCCGCCGCGACGTCCGGACCGCCAGGGAGGCCGGTGCGTACCCGGCCACCGCGAAGGCGATCGTGCACTGGCGAGCGCGCACCGAGCGTGTCGGACTGCCCTACGGGGACGCCGAGACCCGAGCACTCGGGCTGCGCACCGCCGGTCGCGTGCAGGCCGACGTCGGAGCGGGCATGCAGATCCTGTTCTTCGGCGGAGCCGCGGAGCCGTACTCGCTGCGCGACCTCGACTGAGACCTCGGGACCGGCACCGGGTTCCGGACGCGACCAGCCGTCGGACAGGAGGCACGGTGCGGGCTGGTACCGCGCCTCCCGTCCGACAGGGACGCGCGCTGGCCGTCCGGCCGACCGGAACACGTTCCCAGCGCGCCGTCGGTTGGCTACCCTGTGGCGCATGCCCGAGTTCCGTGTGGTCGCTCCGACGCAGCCGACCGACGGCTCCACCGTGAAGGGTCCCGCCTCGTACTTCCCGAGCATCGAGCGCACCTACGGGCGCCCGGTGCAGGACTGGTTGGACCTGGCGAACGAGCGGCTCGACGACGAGACGCACATGCAGGTCGTGGCCTGGCTGAAGACCGAGCACGGCCTGGGACACGGACACGCGAACGCCGTCGTCGCCTACGTCAAGGCCGCCCGCGCCTGACACGGGCGTCCGTCCGGGCAGGACCGGTGCGGCAGAGCACGGGTGCGGCTCGATGCTCGTCGGCCATCGGGCCGCGCTCGTCGCCGTCCGCGCCTCGACGGCAGGACGCGCCCCGACGTCAGCGCAGCAGCTGGACCAGGGCGACGGTGAACAGCACGAACGCGACACCCGCGGCGGTCGATCGGAGCACGTCGATGCGCTCCCACCGCACCACGGTGCGTCGCCAGTCGGCGGGCGGGTCCGTCGGGTCCCAATCGTTGACGCCGATGTTGATCGGCACGGTTCCGAGGAACGACGCCAGCACGAAGACCACCAGCGCGCCGAGCGCGGCGATCCGCCACCCGAGGCCGGCGGCTCCCCCGGCGACCACGACCACGGCGACCGAGGCCAGGACCGCCGGCACCATCAGGGCGGGCACGACGACCTTGAGCGACCGCACCAGGGCGATCCGGGTGCGCAGGTGCGCGTCGTCGGGCAGCGCCGCCACGGCGGGCTGGACGCCCCAGCGGACGATGAACTCCTCGCCCGCGAGCAAGCCCACGAGCACCAGCTGCACGACGAGCAGGACGGTCACCGGGCGCCGCCGATCTCGCCGACCAGCGCTCGCGCGGCCCGGTGCGCCGCAGCGACGACCGCGGCGTCGGAGACGTCGGCCTGGGCTGCGGCCTGCACGGCGGCGTTGACGCTGAGGATCGCCATGCGCACGAGCACGACCTGTTCCTGCCCACCGTCGGGCAGGAGCGCGACGAGCTCGTCGGCGAGTTCCTGCAGCGGCGCACCGACCCGGTCGCCGCTGGCGTCGGCGAGCCCGCGCACCACGAGCGGGTTGGCGGTCGTGAACCGGATCCCGGCGAGCTTCTCCGTGGTGAAGGTGTCCACCCACCGGAGCACCGTCTGCTCGAGCAGCCGCGGTCCGCGCGGCTGCTCGCGGAGCCAGGTCAGCAGGTCCGCCACCTCGGTGCCGCGGTCCTCGAAGAGCGATCGCAGGATCGCCTCCTTGCTGGCGAAGTGGTGGTACAGCGAAGCCTTGTTGATGCCGAGTTCGTCCGCGATCTGCCGCAACGACGTCGACTCGTAGCCCTGCTCCGTGAACAGTGCGAGCGCCACCTGTTGGGCGCGCTGTCGGGTCCCGGTGCTGCGGTGAGTGGTGTCGATCACGGTGTCACCCTACCTACCGGTAGGTAGGGTGACAACCCCGGTCGTGACGGTTCTGTCGGATCGTGGTCGGCATCGCCAGCCAGTACGACGCCGGCCAGCACCCGAGGCCGATCGCGCGGCCTCCCCGGCGTCGGCGTCCGTACCGCTCACCGCGCCCGCCTCGCCGGTGGCCTCCGACCCGATCGCGCGGGGCAACCGTGCACGATGAGCCGGGACCAGGCGAGTCGTCAGTCGACGGGCTCCCAGAGCTCCAACGGCAGCCCCTCCGGGTCGGTGATGCGGACGAAACGCCCGTACTCGGTCTCCCACTCGGGGCGACGCTCGACCGGGATCCCCGCCGCTCCGAGCCGGACGACGAGCTCGTCGAGCGCCGTCACACGGAGGTTGAGCATGAACGGCTGAGCGGCCGGGAAGTACTCGCTGTCTGCCGGGAACGGCGCGAACACGGTCGCACCCGGCTCCTGCTGCCACACGGCGTCCGCGCCCGCGTCGATCCCGAGGTGGTCCCGGTACCAGGCGGCCCGGCCTTGCGGATCACGACTCCGGAAGAACAGCCCGCCGATGCCCGTCACAGTCATGCGTGCACGGTAGCCGTGGCGGCGCGTCGGCACCAGGGGCACCGACGACCAACCCGAACAGGGGCCTGCGGCGATCGGGGTGCGGTCAATAGCCTCACGGCGTGAGGACCTCCGTGCGCATCGTCTCCGCGCTCATGCCCGCGCAGCGGCGGCGGTACGAGACGTGGCGCTGGATCGGCCTCGGACTCGTCGTCGCTGGTGTGCTGCTGTCCGTCGTCGGGACCGGGGTGGTCGGCGTGCTCGCCGTCGTCCCGATCGTGACCGGCGGCGCCCTGTTCACCGTTTCGTCCGTGCGGTGGTGGGACCTCGCCGTCGACACTGCGCGGTCGTTCCAGGCCGACCAGGCCGTCCGGAGCCCGCAGCTGGAGGACCGTGCGACCGTGTCCGTCGCCGCGGTCAGCAGCGCGCGCCGGAGTGCGGTGGTCCTCGGCGCGGCGCTCTCGGTCCTCGCGCTCGGGGCGGGCGTTGCCGGTTCGGTGCTCCCGGTGCTCGGGTCGACGGAGCCTCCCTCGCCGCGGTCGACGAACCCGCATCGCTGTCGACCGCGACGCCGACGACCGTGCCGACCCGGGGCGCGCACGGCTCCCCCGTCGGACCCGTCGTCGTCGCCGACGGCACCGTCCAGATCGGACAGGTCGACGACGAGGAAGCATGGTCGGCGGTCTGCGGCGCGGTGTCCAGCGACTCCGGCTGCTCGGCCTGGGCCGTCGTCGCGTCGGGCGAGTGCGACCTCGACGTCACCATCGGCTTCGCGGACACCCAGCACGGCGCGACCACCCGCACCGAACTCCGGTCGGTGCGGGTGCGTCCGGGCACGCCTGTCTTCGTCGCGTCGGTCGGCGACGAGCTGTGGAGCGGCATCGAGTCCGCCGCCTGCCGATCGCAACCGGCGGTCGACGAGCACGTCGCCACCTGGTTCGCGACCGACGACCCCGAAGCCGCCCCCGAGGAGTGCTGGGAGCTCGGCTGCATCGGCTTCGACGTGCTCCCGAGCCGCGACTGCCCGCAGGCCGACGTGCAGTTCGCCGTGTACGACGACTACGGCGGTCTGGGGAACCCGCACGACCTCGTGGTCCCCCTCGAGCTCCACGAGGGCACGCCCGTCACCGCATGGGCGAGCGGGACCGAGAGCTTCGAAGGCGACGCCGTCCTCACCCGGGTCTCGTGCCGCTAGCGTCGGATCGATGACGCCGTCGCGGACTCAGAGCGCGATGTGACCCCACCACCCCAGGCCGTCGGCATCGATGTCGAGGATTTCGACGTACCGCCCGAGTGGTTCACCGATGTTGTAGTCGGCGACCTCGTGGCCGAACTCCTCAGGCGTCGCCTCGCCGGTGGTGTACGCGTCCGTCCGGTCGATCGTCGTCCAGCGATCCCGGATGATCCCGACGCGCGGACCCCACGGGGAGTCGTAGACGACCCGGAACTCGTCGGACGTGCTCCAGGCGTCGTGGACGACCACGAGCGCGGCTTCGGTCGGGCCGCCGTCGCGGAGCTTCTGCAGACAAGCCAGGAGCGCCCGCGGCCCCCACTCATCGGAGCCAGCAGCCTCGAGTTCCGCGATCAGGGCGGCATGCCGTTCGCTCTCCATGCGAGGACCCTACGGGGCGCACCCTGTCTACCGTGCACACGAGCCGAGCACGGCGATCTGTCCACAGCCCAGCCGCCAGCTCGTTGCGGTGCCATGCGGCACCGGTAGGTTGTCGGACACCTCCACGACCACCGACGGAGAAGGGCACACCGATGCAGTCGACCTCGACCTCGACCTCGACCACCACCACCAGGCGCTTCGTGGCCCGGTGGTGCGGAGCACTCATCACCCTCGGCGGGCTGGCGGCCACGGTCGGCGCGTTCTTCCTGTTCGGCGCTGTGGCAGCCGGGGTGACCGCGCTCGCGACGACGTGGTTCGCCTGGTCCGGGCCGAGCGTCGTCGGGACCCCGACGACGGCCACCGCAGCCGCCGACCCGCGCGAGGTCCGCCGGTACCGGCAGGCACACCCGGGCACGACCATCAGCGAGGCCGCCGCCGCGGTCGCTCGGCGCTGACCCGACAGAACGGTCGGAGCAATCCGGGGCAGGCGGTCCCGGTACTGTTCAGTGGGTCGCTCGGCCCAGCTGGGAGAGCAGGGCGACGCGGTGCAGGCAGGCGTTCGTCCGAGGGGAGCACGGCGTGGAGCGTCGGATGAAGATGCAGGTCAGACGGTCGGTCGCGGTCGCCCTGGCGATCACGATGTCGGCGGTGGCCGCGATCGGCATCGACGCCGTCGGGCGATCAGCGGACGCAGCGACGCCGAAGCCCCCCGCCGTCACGGTCACCAAGGTCGTCGCGACCACCACCGTCACGTCGACGGGCACCGCCGTGCGCACCACACTCAGGGTGAAGAACACCGCATCCGTGGGGCAGCCGGCGTCGTCCGCTTGGCTCTCCCTGTCCGCCGGCAGCCGGAAGTACACGCTCGGCCCGGTCACCGTGAAGGCCCTCGCCGCGGGGGCGAGCACGACGGTCCGCGCGATCCAGAAGACACCGTCGCGCGCGCGAGCCGGCACGTACTCGGTCCTCGCCTGCACCGGCGCGTACTCCGCGCAGCAGTGCCGGACGTCGACCACGACCGTCACCACCAAGCCCTCGAAGCGCGCACGCCCGGAGACGGGCGTGATGCTCGACGTCGCTCGCGCCTACTACCCCGTGGCGTTGATCAAGCGCTACGTCGACCTCCTCGCCGACGACGGCGGCCGCTTCCTGCACCTGCACCTCACCGATGACCAGAACGTCGGGATCGAGAGCAAGGTGCTCGGCCAGACCCCGGCGAACGCAGACCTCGACCACGGTGTCTGGACGAGCCGTGTGACGCACCGCCCGTTCCTCAGCGCCGCACAGGCGCGCACGATCGCCGACTACGCGACGAGACGGGGCGTCGCGGTCGTGCCGGAGATCGACACCCCGGGCCACATGGCCGCTGCCTTCGCCCTGCTCGAGGCACGACACGGCACGAAGTGGGTCGATCGTGTCCGCGCGGGCGAGAACGAGCTCGACACCTCGGCGCCGGCGAGCGTCGCGCTCGCGACCGACCTGTACCAGGAGGTACGGCGCACCTTCCCCGCGAGCCGGGCCGTGCACATCGGCGGTGACGAATGGGGCGACGACGTCTCCGCGACCGGACGCGTCGAGTGGTTGAACGCGATGGCAGCCGCGCTGGGCAACCGCGAGGTGTGGGCCTGGAACGACGGGATCGACCGGGCCGCGGTGGAACGGCTCGACCCGCGCATCCGCGTCACGTACTGGAGCTTCGACGGGGACACCGAGGACGAAGCGGAACGCTCGGAACGCCGGGCGCGACGGGCGAGCGCGAACGACCTGGCGAAGGCCGGCATCGACCTGCTCAACTACAACTCGTACTACCTGTACGAGGTGCCGACCGACCTCGACCCGGCCGACAGCGCGTACACCGTCGCCGATCTCCGCGCGCACTGGTCGCTCCGGACCTGGGACAGCGACTCCGGGCGGCGTCTCGCCGCCCCGATGTCGGGTGCAGCCGTCGCGATCTGGGGAGAGGACCTCCGCCGTCCGCTGTCGGCCGCGCTCCTGCGCTGGAGCGCGCCGCACGTGAGGGCGATGATCGAGACCGCAGGGTCCTGACGGACGCGTGTCGGGCCTCCTGTCCGGTCGCTGGTCGGAACCGGCGCCTGTCTACCCGAGTGGCTCGACGCCGTAGCTGGTGACCACCGCCCGCAGCTCGTCCAGGTACGCCTGCGCCTGCACGGTGAGGGGCACGGAGGCGTGCGCGATCCAGCCGATCTCGATGCGTTCGTCGACGTCGAGGGGGATGGCGACGATCTCGGGGTCGAGGTCGTCGCTGATGAGCCCGGTCGAGATCGTGTACCCGCCGAGGCCGATCATGAGGTTGAAGATCGTCGCGCGGTCCGAGACGCGGATCTCCCGCTTGCTCGACATCGTCGACAGGATCTCCTCGGCCAGGTAGAAGGAGTTGTTCGCGCCCTGGTCGAAGGTGAGTCGGGGCAGGTCGGCGAGGTCCTCGAGGGTCGCGCGTTCCCGTGCCGCGAGCGGGTTCCGCTTGGCGACGAAGATGTGGGGCTGGGCGACGAACAGCGGGGTGAACACGACACCGGCGTCGCGCAGCAGCTTGCCGAGCACCTGCGTGTTGAAGTCGTTGCGGTACAGGATGCCCACCTCACTGCGCAGGGTCCGGACGTCCTCGATGATGTCCCAGGTGCGTGTCTCGCGGAGCGAGAACTCGTACTCGTCGGCGGCCGCCGCGTCGACCATCCGGACGAAGGCCTCGACCGCGAACGAGTAGTGCTGCGCGGACACCCCGAGCAGCCGTCGCGAGGCCCGCCGCCCGACGTAGCGCTGCTCGAGCAGGGAGACCTGCTCGACGACCTGCCGGGCGTACCCGAGGAACTCGACGCCGTCGACCGTGAGCACGACGCCCCTGGCCGACCGGGTGAAGAGCGGGCGGCCGATCCGCGTCTCGAGGTCCTTCATGGCCGCGGACATCGTCGGTTGGGACACGTAGAGCAGGTCGGCGGCTGCGCTGATCGAGCCCTCGGTCGCGACCTCGATGAAGTAGCGGAGCTGCTGCAACGTGATGTCGTTCGAGACCCGGGCCATAGGCGCAGGCTATACGACCACATAGCGTCTCGGTATTACCTGATGGCTCGCGTTTCCGGCCATGATCGAGGAATCCCTTCCCCAGCGCCTCCGGGCGCTCGACGAGCAGATTGCCGGCCATGGCGAACGACCCCACCTTCAGCATCACCCGGACCCGGTTCGACGAGGACTACTCCCCCGCGGACAGCTCCCGGCTGACCACGAACTTCGCGAACCTGGCGCGCGGCGAGCGCCGGCAGGAGAACCTGCGTGCTGCGCTGGCGATGATCGACGGGCGCGCGAACGACCTCGCCGGGGCGCACGACCGCTACCGGCTGCAGCTCGACATCGTCTCGGTCGCGCTGCAGTTCTCCGACGGTGGATCGGATGCGGAGTTCCCGCTGCTCGAGATGCTCGACGTCACGATCGTCGACCAGCACACCGGCGAGCACCACCGCGGGATCCTCGGCAACAACTTCTCGTCGTACGTGCGCGACTACGACTTCTCGGTGCTGCTGCCGTCGTCGCCGTCGCTGCCGTCCGACTTCGGACAGCTGCACGGGGCGCTCTTCCAGCGCTTCCTGGAGTCGTCCGCGTTCCACGCCGACTTCGACACGGAGCCCGTGGTCTGCATCAGCGTCTCGACGAGCCAGACCTACCGCCGGAACGGGTACGTCCACCCGGTGCTCGGCGCCGAGTACGAGCACGAGCACTCCTCGCTCACCGACGACTACTTCGGCCGGATGGGCATGCGGGTCCGGTACTTCCAGCCCGCCGGCGCCGCGGCCCCGCTCGCGTTCTACACGCGCGGCGACCTGACCGGCGACCACACGGACCTCCAGCTCATCGGCACGATCGCCACCATGGAGACGTTCCAGAAGATCTACCGACCGGAGATCTACGCCGCGAACACCCCGGCCGGCAGCACCTACCGCCCGACGCTCGACCACACCGACTTCACACCCACCCCGGTCACCTACGACCGCGAGGAGCGCAGTCGCCTCGGCGTCACCCAGGGCCGGTGGACCGAAGAACACCTCGTGACGCCGCACGGTGCGCTCCTGTCCCGTCTCGCCGCCGAACCCGTCCCCGCCCGCTGACCGTCTGGACCGCCACTCCCATGAGCTCTCTCCTCCCCACCTCGATCGTCGGCAGCCTGCCGAAGCCGTCCTGGCTCGCCGAGCCCGAGCGACTCTGGTCCCCCTGGCAGCTCGACGGCGCCGCCCTGACCGAGGGCAAGCAGGACGCCCTGCGCTCCGCCGTGCACGAGCAGGAACGCCGCGGCATCGACATCGTCAGCGACGGCGAGCAGACCCGCCAGCACTTCGTCACCACGTTCATCGAGCACCTGGACGGCATCGACCAAGAGCGCAAGGAGACCGTCCGGATCCGGGACCGGTACGACGCTGCCGTCCCCACGGTCGTCGGCGCCGTGAGCCGCCCCGCCCCGGTCTTCGTCGACGACGCCCGGTTCCTCCGCGCACAGACCGACCGACCGATCAAGTGGGCGCTCCCCGGTCCGATGACGATGATCGACACCCTCTCCGACCAGCACTACAAGAGCCGCGAGAAGCTGGCGTGGGAGTTCGCCACGATCCTGAACGAAGAAGCCCGCGAGCTCGAAGCTGCCGGCGTCGACGTCATCCAGTTCGACGAGCCCGCCTTCACCGTCTTCCACGACGAGGTGCAGGACTGGGGCGTCGCCGCGCTCGAACGCGCCACCGAGGGCCTGCGCGCCGAGACCGCCGTGCACATCTGTTACGGCTACGGCATCGAGGCGAACAACAAGTGGAAGGAGACCCTCGGCGCCGAGTGGCGGCAGTACGAGCAGTCGTTCCCGCTGCTGCAGCAGTCGTCGATCGACATCGTCTCGCTCGAGTGCATCCACTCGCACGTGCCGCTCGAGCTCGTCGAGCTCATCCGCGGCAAGAAGGTCATGCTCGGGGCGATCGACGTCGCCACCGAGACCGTAGAAACGGCGGACGAGGTCGCCGAGGTCCTGCGTCGGGCCCTCGAGTTCGTCGATGCGGACAAGCTCATCCCGAGTTCGAACTGCGGGATGGCTCCCCTTGCACGGGGTGCAGCGCTGGGCAAGCTCAGCGCGCTGTCCGCTGGTGCGGACATCGTGCGGGCCGAGCTCGCCCCCGTCGCGGCGACGGCTGCGCGCTAGCGGACCGGCTCCGCAGGACGGCTCGCCTCGGCAACGGGGCGAGCCGTCCTGCGTGTCGCGTCCCGCAGGTGCCGGGGTCTCGGTCCGGCCTGGAGGCGCGGCTCGGTTCCGGAAGTCAGGTCGCGGTCGTCACTCCTGACCGTCGAGGCTCATCTTCTCGAAGTCCCCCGCGACGCACTGTGAGCTGCCGTCGATCGTGTACCCGCGCGGATCCGCACGGAAGTCGGAGGAGCTCACCGGGCCACCCCTGCCCCGGACGCCGAGGATCGGGTCCTTTCCGCCCGTCTGGTACCGCTCGGTCGTGACCCCCAGCTCCTTCCAGTGCTGTTCCACCGCCTCGACGTCGGCCTTCGGGTCGTCGCTGGCAGCGCGGACCTCGGCGTAGACGTACTGGACACCCCCGACACCAGGGCCGAGGTCGCACTTCCCGAGTCCGGGACCGTCCCGAACGTTCCACCCATCACCGACCACGCTGGTCGATCCTGCTACGAACGTGACGATCGACTGCTTCGCTTCTTCCGTGTTCATGCCGGACCCCTCGCTGCAACCAGTGAGAACGGCGACCGCGAGCAGCACTGCCCCTGTCGACCGGGCGAGGTTGCCGGCCTTCCGTCGATGTGGTTCCATCTGGCTTCTCCTTCCAGAGACGCATCAGCTCGTCCGCCCCCTGGCTCGCCCGCGCCTTCGGCAGAGTCCCGGCGAGCCCGATCAGCGTCGAGCGATCAACCCGACTGCGCCGACGAGCAGAAGCGCACCACCCACGACGGCGAGCGGGACCCCGAGGAGCAGCAAGACACCGGCGCCGATGTTCGCACCGCCGTCGAACCCGACGGCGAACGTCGCGATCACCGCCGAGCCGCAGATGAGACCGCCCACGGCGGAGATGATGCCGCCGACGAGGGTGAGCACGCGAGGACTGTTCATCTGGTCAGCGTATTCGGCGTCGCAGTTCCGACTGCGACGATCTGCACGAGCACGGGGCGTGGGTCCGGACCCCCTGAGTCCAGTACGTCATCCTGCAGCCACCCGCCGCCGAACCAGCTGCTCCAACGTGATACTTTGCCGTTCGCTGATCGGAACAGTAGCGTCGGTCTCATGGCCGGAGCAATGGTGTTCGCGTTGACGATCGAGATCGCAAGCGCTGTCCTCGTGACCTGGCTCACCTGGAGGGCTGCCGACGGATCCCTCGCTCGGAACAGCTTGGCCGGCATCCGGACCCGGATCACGATGTCCAGCGAGGCGGCCTGGCGCATCGGACACCGCGCGGCACTGCGGCCGACCATCATCGCGGGAGCGATCACCGTCCTCTGGTGTTCGACGAGCATCGGTCTTGCGCCGCTCCGCACGCCGCTCTCCGTGATCGTGGCTTCGGTGGTGCTCCTCGGTGGTGCACTCCTGTCCATCCCGGTGGCGCACCGGGCTGTGCGCCGCAGCACATCCGAAGGCTGACCGGGCGCGACACGGAGAACGTGAGCTCGCGGTGGGACTCCAGCGCCCGATCGCCATGCCGATCGAGGGCGCCCCGGGACACGGCGAGCGCTTCGCCGCGAAGCGCCAGGCGGAAGGGCGTTGACTACGCCCATGATCACCAAGAGCATGATCCACGAGGTCGAGAGCGCAACCGTCCGCGACCGCGACGGCGCGTCGGTCGGCAAGGTCGCGCAGGTGTTCCCCTCCGACGAGGACGGCAGCGCCGCGTTCGTCAGCGTCGCGACCGGCCTGCTCGGGAGTCACCACACGCTCGTCCCGGTCGAGGACGCCACCTTCGACGGCACGGACCTGCACGTCGGGTACACGAAGAGCGCGATCAAGGGCGCGCCGTCCCTCGGAGTCGGACAGACCTTGTCCCCTTCCGAGGCGAACGCCGTCCGCAAGCACTTCGGGCTGTCCCCCGCGGGCAAGGCCACCGGCGACATGGGCGATCCGCACGAGAACCTGGATCAAGCAGGCACCGGCCCCGCAGGCGCGGACGACACCGAGGGTGCAGGGACGACCCCACCGGCGTGATCGTGCGGAGCGCGGACGCTCGCACGATGGACGGGGCACCTCGGAGTGGACGACGGGCCGAGGAGCCCCGCCGCGTCAGCCCTTGACCGCGCCCGCCGTGAGCCCCTGCACGATCCACCGACTCGCGAACGCGAACAGCACCATGGTCGGGATGACGGTCAGGACCGCGGCCGCCGACATGGGTCCCCAGTCGATGTTGAAGCTGCTGATGAAGCCGTTGATCGCGGTCGGCAGGGTCTTGTTCGCGTCGCTGTTCATCAGGGTCGTCGACAGGAACAGCTCGTTCCAGCAGTTGACGAAGTTGAAGATGAACGCCGCGACGATCCCCGGCTTCATCACGGGCACGATCACGCGGAAAAGCGCGCCGAACCGCGAGCAGCCATCGATCATGGCCGCTTCCTCGAGTGCGGCGGGGACGTTCGCGAAGAACCCGCGGAGCATGACCGTGCTGAACGGGATGCACACGGCGATGTAGATGAGGACGAGCCCGACCCGGTTGTCGACCAGCTCGAGGCGCGTCATGAGCAGGTACAACGGCCCCAGCGCGATGAACGACGGGATCATCTGGGTCACGAAGAACGCCGTCAGCAGCGCGCCCTTCGTCCGGAACTCGAAGCGGGAGAGCACGTAGCCGGACAGCAACGAGATCACCGTCGCGGTGACCGCAGCCGCCAGGCTGACGACCAGGCTGTTGACCACGTAGACGCCGAACTGCGACTTGGCGAACAACCCGATGTAGTTCTGCAGCGAGAACTCCGTCGGCCAGTACGTGAGGGGCCGGCTGAAGATCGAGCCGGGCGCCTTCAGGGACGTGATGGTGATCCAGTACAGCGGGAAGAGCGTGATGAGGAGCCACAGCCCGAGGAATCCGAAACGGACGAACCGGGCTGAGCGGGTCTCGTGGTCGATCATCGGGTCTTGGGTCCCTTCTCCCGCATCGCGAGCAGGTAGAACACGGAGAACACGAGCAGCACGGCGATGACGATGAGCCCGAGCGCCGAGGCCCGGCCGTAGTCGCCGCGCTGGGTGGTCTGGATCATCCACGTGGTGATGATGTGGGTGCGGTCGGCGGGGCCGCCGCCCGTCATGCCGTAGATGATGTCGGGGAAGTTGAAGATCCAGATGACACGCAGGAGCACCGAGAGGGCGAGCGTGACGCGGATGTACGGGATCACGATCGAGAAGAGCGTGCGGACCTTGCCGGCACCGTCGAGCGCGGCGGCTTCGAGCATCTCGTCGGGAACCGACTGCAGCGCCGCGAGGATCATGATCGCGAAGAACGTGACGCCGTACCAGATGTTCGCGATGAGCACGGCGACCATGGCGGTCGCCGGGTCGGCGAGCCAGTTGATCGGCTCGTCGATCAGTCCGACCTTGGCGAGCAGGTCGTTGACGACGCCGAACTCGCTGTTGAACATCCAGCGGAACAGGATCCCGATGAGGAACCCGGACACCGCCCACGGGAAGAACACGAGCGCCTGGTACAACCCGCGGAACCGGAACTTGCGTCGCAGCCACAGGGCGAGGGCGAACCCGATCACGAACTGCGGCACGAGCGAGGCGACGACCCAGACGACCGAGTTCCGGAGCACCGTGTAGAAGACGGGGTCGGTGAGGATGTCGCGGAAGTTGCCGAGTCCCACCCACGACGTGTCGCTGAGGTTGTTGAGGTTCCAGTTGCGGAACGCCATCTGGCCGCCCGCGAACAACGGGTAGTAGACGAACACCGCCACGAAGACGAGTGCGGGTGCCATGAACCCGAGGAGACTGAGCCCCTTCCGCTTCGTGAAGGTGCGGCGACCTGTGGGTGAGGAGCCGCGCCTCCTCGGGTCGTTGCCACCGCTTCGACCACCCGGGGTCGGAGGAGTGGTGCCGGCGCCGGTCCCCGACACCGCGGACGGCGCGGTGGACGCGTCCTGGACCGTCACTTCGCGTCCTTCTCGGTCCAGTACTCGTCCCAGCTGGCGAGCAGTTCCTTGCTCGTCATGTCGCCGACGAGGACCCGCTGCAGCTCAGAGTCGGCCTTCTGGGTCCACTCGGTCCACCAGGCGACGGTGCGCGGCTGCACGACGGGGATGTAGGTCTCCGGTGCGTCGGTCATCGTGACGTAGCTCGCCCAGGCGCCCTCGCTGTAGAACGGGTCCTCGGTGGCGCTGGTGAGGATCGGGACGAGGCTGTTCTCCTTGGTGAAGCGCGTGGAGGCGTCGCCCGACGACAGGAACTCGATCAGCTTCGCCGCCTCGGCCTTGTGGTCACTCGACTCAGCGGTGCCCCAGCCCGACGTGGCGACGGCCTGGGCGGCCTTCCCGGTCGGCCCGGTCAGCAGGGGTGCCGTGGTCCACTGGTCGGCCTCGATGGCCGTCGAGGTCCCGATCGCGCTGATGACCTCGGGGTCCTGCAGCAGGAACGCGGTCGAGCCGTTCGAGAAGCCCTCGACCATCTCCGGGTAGCCCCACGCGACGCTCGACGGCGGCGAGGCCTTCTCGAAGAGGTCGAAGTACATGTCGGCGGCGTCCTGGGCTTCCGGTGCCGAGAAGATCGTGTCGCCGTTCTCCAGTCGGAACGCGTTCTCGGTGTCGAGGTCGTCGGCCACGTAGGCCTCGATGGCGGTGACGAGGTTGGAGTTGCCGTTCATGCCACCGCGGAAGGCGTAGCCGTAGTCGCCGTCGCCCGACTCCTGCACCGCCGTGGCCTGCTCGAGCAGGTCGTCCCACGAGGCGGGCGGGGCATCGAACCCGGCGTCCTTCGTGAGGTCCGTGCGGTAGAACAGGCTCAATCCGTAGAAGCCGTAGGGGATGTAGTAGACGGTGCCGTCGTCGTTCTTGGCGTAGTCGACGGCGTTCTCGGTCAGGTCGTCCCAGCCGGACCAGTCGTCGAGTTCGGTCGACATGTCGCTGATCCAGCCGTTCGCGCTGAAGGGCCCGACCGTCGTGTCACGGACCTCGAGCACGTCGACACCGTTGCCGGACTGCAGCATCTGCTGGATCTTCTGGTCGGCCTGGTCGGTCGGCGGCGAGATGAGCTCGACCCGGATGTCGGGGTTCTCGTCCTCGAAGTCGGCGAGGAGCTCCTTGAGGAGCGTCGTGCGCGTCGGGTTCGTCAGGCTCTCGACCATCTGCAGGGTGACGGTGCCGTCGCTGCTGCTCGGGGCGGAGCAGCCTCCTGCCAGCAGCGCGGTGGCGAGGCCCAGGCTGAGCGCCGCGATCATCTTGGTGCTTTTCACGGTTGTCCTTCGTGTCAGGTGGAGCACGTGTCGTCAGGGTCGGACAGGTGGTGCGGTCGGAGGTCCTCAGGCGGTGCGGGCCCAGTCCGCGAGGACGGGCACGCAGCGTTCGGCGAACGACTCGTAGTCGGCAGCGGTGTTGTAGACGTGGGTCGACAGCCGCAGGTAGCCCACGCCCGCGAAGGCCGTGAACGCGCACTCGACGCCGAGCTCGTCCAGGACGCGGTCGCGGAGCGCGTTGCCCTCGCCGTGTCCGGCGGCGAGCACTCCGGGCAGCCGCACGAGGCGGAGCGCACCGACGGGCATGCCGACGTCGACGCGGTGGTCGTCGCCGGTGATCGCCGAGAAGGCTCCCGCCACGACGTCGACGGCGTGGTCGGCCAGATCGGACATGTACCGGCGAGCCGTGTCCCACCCCCACGTGTCGCCGATCAGGTCGAGCGACGTCGATGCCGCGAGCCAACCGGTGAGGTCGAGGGTGCCCTGGGTGTCGAAGCGCTCCGGGAAGGGGTCGGTCGCACCCCAGGAGTCGATCGACGGGTTGAGCTCCTGGACGAGCGGGCCGCGGGCGACCAGGACACCGGTCCCGCGGGGCGCACAGGTGAACTTGTGCAGGTTGCCGACCCAGAAGTCGCACTCGAGGTCGGCGAGCGGATCGGCGAGCAGTCCGGGCGCGTGCGCACCGTCGACGAGGACGGGCACTCCGAGCTGCGCGGCGTGCCGTGCCACCGCCCCGACCGGCAGGCGCCGCGCCGTGGGGGACGTCACCTGGTCGATGACGACGAGGGACGTCGCGTCGGTGATGCTGTCCGTGATGATCCCGGCTGCCGTGTCGTGGTCGGCGTCGAGCGGGACCGAGACGGTGCGGACACGGCCGTTCCAGCGCCGGGCGAGTCGCTCGGCACCCATCGTGACCGCTCCGTAGCCGTGGTCGGTGACGAGGATCTCGACCCGGCGGCCCACCGGCAGGCTCGAGTAGACGACGCTCGCGCCGGCACTCGCGTTCGCGACGAACGCCGTGTCCCGGACGTCGGTGCCGAGGAACTCGGCGACGCGGCCGCGAGCCTGCGCGACGAGCCCGGGCAACGGCGGGAACCAGGCGACCGGGGCTGCTTCCATCACGTCACGGAGGCGCTGCTGCTCGGCCTGCGTGGCGCGGGGCACAGCGCCGAACGAGCCGTGGTTGAGATGGCCGAGGTGCGGGTCGAGCGTGAACGCAGCAGCCGCCGGCCGCCCGTCGTGGAGCGTCAGCGGCCCGGGGCCGACCGCGGGATCGGTTCGAGCGGCGTCGGTGGTCGTCGCGAATGCCATGCCGGCAACACTAGGAAGTCATCAGATGACTCCGGTTTCGACTGCGTTACGAACGTGTCAAAAGCCCGATCACCTGCAAGGACATCAGATGAGTCGCCTGCCGAAGCGCGTTGATGGCCCGTCTTCGTGCCGGTAGGCTCGCCCCGACGAGAGGGGCACGATGTCCGCGGTCGACGATGCCTTCCACGGCCTGCGTCACATGATCAGCTCGGGGCGCCTCGGCGCCGGGCAGCGGTTCCCGCCCGAGGCGGACCTCTGTCAGGAGCTCGGGGTCTCGCGTGGGTCGTTGCGCGAGGCTGTCCGCATGCTCTCCGCCCTCGGTGCCGTCGAGTCCCGCCACGGATCCGGCGTCTACGTGTCGGCGCTCCGCCCCGAGGACATCATCGGCAGCCTCGCCCTCACCGTCGGCCTGCTGCCACTGTCCGGCCTCCTCGACGTGTACGAGTTGCGCCGGGTGCTCGAGAGCCACGCCGCGGCGCAGGCCGCCGCACGCGCCAGCGCAGACCTGCTCGACGAGCTCGACGGCGTGCTCGACGCGCTCGAGGCCACCACGGACGTCGAGGAGTCCGCGCAGCTCGACTCCGACTTCCACGAGGCGATCGCCCGGGCCGGAGGCAACCCGACCATGGTCGCGCTGCTCGGCGT
The DNA here is from genome assembly GCF_003234445.2 of Curtobacterium sp. MCLR17_036. NCBI lineage: Bacteria > Bacillati > Actinomycetota > Actinomycetes > Micrococcales > Microbacteriaceae > Curtobacterium > Curtobacterium sp. MCLR17_036. The sequence continues at coordinate 3,030,107 of NZ_CP126269.1, forward strand.
GTTCCGGAGCCGCAGTCGCGCGTACCAGATGTTCGACATGCCGGACGGGCAGACCATCAAGCACACCAGCGACCAGGCGCACCGGGCCATCGCGCGGGCCATCCGGCAGCGCGATCCGGTCGCGGCAGCCACGGCGGCGGCGAGCCACGTCGCGCAGACGGAGCAGTGGCTGCGGCACTACCGTCCCGACCCGACGCGCTGACACGCACGGCGGAACGGGTTGGCTGCAACCGGCGGAGCGGCCGGGAGGTGGGCGACACGAACGAGGACCCCGACCAGGTCGGCACCGGCCCGGCGGGCGCAGACCACACCGAGGGTGCGGGGACGACGCCACCTGGGTGAGCGCTTCTGGAACCCGCGCCCTCGCGCCCGCTGGATGCGCGCCTCCAGACCCGGACAGGAGGCGCGGCGGCACCCCGCCCCGCCGGTCACGTCGCCGCGGCGTCACCCTGACGTGCGCCGACGTTCAGTCCCAGGGACCATCCACGGTCCCGAGGTGCTCCCTGCCGAGTGGCGTGATCGGCAGGGCCGCGAGGCTCGCGATCCCCACTTGCAGGAGCGCCGCTCGCGAGGTCCCGACGCGCCCGATCGCCCCCATCCCCTCGATCACCGCGCAGAAGTAGGTGCCGAGCGCCTCCCCGTCGGCATCGGCCTCGACCTCGCCGGCCGCCTGCGCGTCGGCGATGCAGGCCGTGTAGCCCGCGCGGATGGTGTCGAAAGTCTCCGTGACGGTCGCCGCGACCTCTGGGTCACGGGCCGACAGCTCCAGCGCTGCGCGGAGCAGCAACGAGGGTGCCCCCTGCGCTGCACCGTGCTCCACGGCCACGGACGCCAACCGCGTCCGGATCCGTGCGATCGGGGACTCCGCACTCCGCAGGACCGCCTGCACGACCTCGACGGCCTCGGCGGTGTCACTGAGGAACGCGCGCATGAAGAGTTCCTTCTTGCCGCCGAACGTGTCGTAGAGGCTCTGCCGACCGAGTCCCGTCGCCGCGAGCAGGTCGTCGAGGGACGTGCCGTCGAACCCGGACTCCACCAACCCGGCGATCTTTGCCACGAACCAGCTCATCATGCCCGTGCTCGTCTCACACGACAGCGCCGCACCCGGAATAGCTCCAGACCGATCGTCAGCCACTTCGTAACTTCTGGAGGCGCGCCGGCCGGTGCTTCGCCGACGGTGGTCAGCTCCGGACAATCGATCACGTTCATCGAGGTCAGAACCTTGGTCCCAATCAGTGCACTGACGAACGCGCAGGGCTAAATCACTTCCCTGAGGCACCTACGGCACCGTGCAGGGTCATCCCGGCGTTGAACCGGAAACTTTGACCTCCCGTTGATGAAGACGCTGACCGTCAGCCGACGCCGGAACGGGAGCCAGCGACCGAGGTGCAGGGGAAGTCAAGATGAATGGGAAATCGGATCTCTAGGGCCGCGTTGAGCAGCCGACGAAGCCGCGCACGCACATATGGTCCGCCGGTCTCCCACCGCACCCAGAGCATAGCGAAGGATGAGCAACACGCTTGCCAACTTGGCACTTTGGAGTGGTAGTGGTGCCGCCCTTCCGAGCCGAGCCGGCGCAAGCGACGCCTGCGCGCCACAGTTCAGCCACCATCCGTGTAGCGAAGACCCGACGACCCAATCCAAGGCCGACCTCCGGATGGTTCCGCGGATCCCTCTCGCGGCGAGCATCCTCCTGCCGTAGCGCTCAGCCACCACTCCCGCTAAAGTCGCGGACGTGACGGACGCGATTTACTGGTGGACAGAGACCGCAGAGCTCCACGGGCCCTTCGACGCGGAAACTGCCATCGCATTGAGCGACCGCATGAGCGTGAAGTGGCGTCTGATCATCACCGAAGGCCCGGCGCGAAACGCTTCGCCAACTGCTGACAAAGAGCCCCCGTTGACGGAGCACCGGTCCGCGCTTGTGCCTGCGTTGCGGTCCGCGGACCCGAGCGCACTACTTACTATCCGCGAGTGGCGCAGCGACAATTTGCGTGTTCTCGAGGTTTCTCCCGCAGGAACTCAGGACAGCCCTGCCGGGTCCATACGCGGAATCAGCATGGAAGATCTCAAGGGATTGGTATTGCAAGCAGGGCCCGATGCTCCGGGGATTGTCGATGCGTTGTGGAACGAGGTCGAGCGTCAGAATGCCCTATTGTTTGCGGCTGAGGTTTCGCATATAAGCGAAGCTATCTTGAAGGACCCCGGCGCGGTCGATCAAATTGAGCGGACGCGCCACGTCAACGAACTGCAACGGTTGAGGGCGAGGTACGGACAACTGTTCCTCCACGCGACCCGCGTGGAGGTTGGTGATCGCAGAAGCACGTCCACCCTGGCGGAATGGATACACATCCTCGACGGACTAGCCTCAACTGTCCTTATGCATCAAATTTCGATACTGAACGCGACTGAAGCAGAAACACGTAAGCGAGAAGCCGCGGCCGCGGGAAGGTCAGCTTCGCGAGACAGATTCCTAGCACTCTGGGCCACCTTACTTCTTTTGCCAGGATTATGGTTCGGGTTTCTCGGAACCAATGTCCTCCCTCCTACGATATTCGGCATCTCCGTGCCAGGCAATAATGCGCTATTGATCACCCTTATCGGCGGATTGGCCCTAGCTGCCATCGGAGGCGGGATCATTCTTACATATTTCCATAGGAGGAAATTTTGACTGAGCTGACGTATTCCGAGTTCCGAACCCGCTTGCCTCGCTCAGAGGCGCGACCGGCCTACTTAGGCGAACTCCTAGGCCCACGCCCAAGTCAGAGTCAATTTGTAGAACCTAATATTGAGATTGTTCGCGAGTATGAAGATGCTCGAATCGCACTCATTTCTGCCCCCGCGGCAGTAGGTAAGAGCTTTCTTGCACGCCAATTAAGCTCAGACAACAATGCTCTATATTGGGATCTGGCGTCCTTCAGCCTCGGATCAAACTTTTTTGTTGGAACCGCTGTAGCGGCTTATCAGCCCGAGGGTTACCCAGCGTTCCTCCAGGAACTTCGCTCGGGCGAGCGCCTATTAGTCCTTGACGCCGCTGATGAAGCGTTAGTTCGTGCCGGGCGCGAGAATTATGTCGCTGCCATAACCAACCTGGCTGATATCACCTCGGAGTCCTCATCTCTGAGCGTGATAATCCTCGGTCGCAGTGACACGATTGACGACACCGCGGCCGTCCTTTCCGCTCATGGCGTCGCCACGAACATGTATTCGGTCTCCTACTTCACGGAAGAACAATCGTACGCGTTCGTCAAATATAAAGCGGAGCAGCTCGGGAACCCAGCCATCAAGGAATTCACGCCGTTCATGAGGGGTTTCTTCCACGCGGTCGGCGAAGCGCTTGGCGCAACCTCCTTCGAGGGCGCCCGTGCCTTCCTCGGCTATGCGCCAGTACTAGACGCGCTTGCCGCCTACTATGCTGACGAGATAAACCCAATTAAGTTCCTTGAGGCCGTGAAACGAGCGGGGGACCGACAGCACGTTTGGGAGCTCCTCCATCGAATCGTGCAGGAGGTGCTGACGCGAGAGCAGGGTAAGTTTGCTCGAAATTTCAGCGGAGAAACGAGCGGGCGCAAATGGCAGTTTGGGTTCGATGCCTTCACTCCGGAGGCTCAGCTGACGTATCTCCTCGACACGAACCCGGTTCGGCAAGCAGTCGCTTTCTCCGAGGACGGAGAAAGCGACTGGTACGCGGAGCTAGAGGATCAGCTCGAACTACAGCTCAAGGAACACCCTTTCCTCAAGAGCGAGGTCGGCACAAGGGGGCCAAACCCGTTCAACAACTTTGCGAACGCTGCCTTCCGTGACTACGCGTTAGCACGCGTACTCGAGAACGAGGCTCTTCTGCCGCATGCTTTGCTTGAGGGTTACTGGCGGAGTCCGGAGCTCAACCCGACTCCCATCCTTGCAGGTCTCCTGTTTGCGGGGCTATTTGACTACAGCCGCGGCCTCCCTCCCGCCGCCTTCGGAATCATCCACGACTCGCACGCCGCTGAGAACGAAGATGGCGGTTCCCCGTTCTTGATCTCGTCTGCTGACTTGGATGACGAAGGACGCTCATTGGGGATATCGATTTATCGGATTGAAGGACGCGCGAAGGACAGCAAGGCACTATGGGTGCGGTCGGACGAAAGGAGTCCGTCTCTGTATCGGCGCACGGCGCGCGCGATCATCGATCTTCAGGGGTCTCACCTCCGGGCTGGGGACGGCTTCGCTGATTTCCTGATTGGTCCCACAGTTTTTATTGCTTGCGACTCTTTCGATTCCTTAGTGTCCGACATCCGGGTGCGCGCAAACGGAACGGCGGGTGGCGTGACCCTTTTGGTCAATAACATCGGCGGCTCAACTAAGCGTCTGGACTGTATCCCCTCGGATTCTTTGCAGGTCAAGGGTAACCGCAATTCCATCCCGCACCCATGGTTCCGGTTTGCATCGAGCACCCCGGGAGCTGCCAGTTCGCAATCGGTGGAGAACGACCTGGCGATGGAAGTGCGCCGAGCAGTCATGTGGTTCACCAAACCGAGCATGTTCGGCGGGGGTTTGCGTTATCCCGTGGGCGCCGTCGACGCGCTCGTCGGGAAGCGGCGCGTCTCCCCTGAATTCATCGCTTACTTGAACGATCGACAGTTGCTCGAGCGGTCAGGAGATGAGTACGTCATGAGTCTTCCCGTGCAGACTGGGTCCATCGTTCGGAATGACTTGGCGGATCCCGAGCTTCGCGCTTTCCTGCTCGATTACGGAAAATGGAAGTCCGGATTGACCACCAGTTGAATTTTTAGGTTCTCGGGCTCGATGATTCGTCAACGATAAAGGAGTGCCCCGCTGGCGAAACCAGTGGGGCACTCTTTCCTTATCAAGCAGACTCAGAAGTCCCAGTCCTCGTCCTCGGTCTTCTCCGCCTTGCCGATGACGTACGACGAGCCTGACCCCGAGAAGAAGTCGTGGTTCTCGTCCGCGTTCGGTGACAGCGCCGACAGGATCGCCGGGTTCACGTCCGTCGTCTCCTTGGGGAACATCGGCTCGTAGCCCAGGTTCATCAGCGCCTTGTTGGCGTTGTAGTGCAGGAACTTCTTGACGTCCTCGGTCAGCCCGACGCCGTCGTAGAGGTCCTGCGTGTACTGCACCTCGTTCTCGTAGAGCTCGAACAGCAGGTTGAACGTGTAGTCCTTGATCTCCTGCTTGCGCTCTTCCGAGGCGCCCTCCAGGCCCTTCTGGAACTTGTACCCGATGTAGTACCCGTGGACGGCTTCGTCGCGGATGATCAGACGGATCAGGTCGGCGGTGTTGGTGAGCTTCGCGCGCGAGGACCAATACATCGGCAGGTAGAAGCCGGAGTAGAACAGGAACGACTCGAGCAGCGTCGAGGCGACCTTGCGCTTCAGGGGGTCGTCACCGGTGTAGTAGTCGAGGACGATCTGGGCCTTCTTCTGCAGGTTCACGTTCTCGGTGGACCAGCGGAAGGCGTCGTCGATCTCGGGCGTCGAGGCCAGCGTCGAGAAGATCGACGAGTAGCTCTTCGCGTGCACCGACTCCATGAACGCGATGTTCGTGTAGACGGCCTCTTCGTGCGGGGTGATCGCGTCGGGGATCAGGCTGATCGCGCCGACGGTGCCCTGGATGGTGTCGAGCAGCGTCAGGCCGGTGAAGACCCGCATGGTCAGCTGCTGCTCCGCCGGCGTCAGCGTGTTCCACGACTGCACGTCGTTCGACAGCGGCACCTTCTCGGGCAGCCAGAAGTTGTTGACCAGCCGGTTCCAGACCTCGACGTCCTTGTCGTCCTGGATGCGGTTCCAGTTGATGGCACTGACCGCACTGATCAGCGGGATGGACTTGCCCGTGGCGTGGACCGGGTCGGTGAGGGTCATGGGATTGTCTTCCGGATTCGGGATGGTGATCTGATGACGGACTGGAGGCGCGGGGCGGGGCCCGCCCCGCGCCTCCAGGAAGAGAGCAGCAGCTCTACAGCATGCAGCTGACGCAGCCCTCGACCTCGGTGCCCTCGAGGGCGAGCTGGCGCAGACGGATGTAGTAGATCGTCTTGATGCCCTTGCGCCATGCGTAGATCTGCGCCTTGTTGATGTCGCGCGTGGTGGCGGTGTCCTTGAAGAACAGCGTCAGGGACAGGCCCTGGTCCACGTGCTGCGTCGCCGCGGCGTACGTGTCGATGATCTTCTCCGGGCCGATCTCGTACGCGTCCTGGTAGTAGTCCAGGTTGTCGTTCGTCATGAACGGCGCCGGGTAGTAGACGCGGCCGAGCTTGCCTTCCTTGCGAATCTCTATCTTCGACGCGATCGGGTGGATCGACGACGTCGAGTGGTTGATGTACGAGATCGAACCGGTCGGCGGGACGGCCTGCAGGTTCTGGTTGTAGATGCCGTGCTCCTGGATGGACGCCTTCAGCGCCTTCCAGTCGTCCTGCGTCGGGATCGTGATGTTCGCGTTGTCGAACAGCGATGCCACGCGGGGGGTCGCCGGCGTCCAGGCCTGGTCGGTGTACTTGTCGAAGAACTCACCCGACGCGTACTTCGAGTCGCGGAAGCCGTCGAAGGTCTCGCCGGTCTCGATCGCGATCTTGTTCGACGCGCGCAGGGCGTGGAACAGCACCGTGTAGAAGTAGATGTTCGTGAAGTCGATGCCCTCTTCGGAGCCGTAGTACACGCGCTCACGAGCCAGGTAGCCGTGCAGGTTCATCTGGCCGAGGCCGATGGCGTGCGACTTGTCGTTGCCGTCCTCGACGGAACGCACCGAGGTGATGTGCGACATCTGCGAGACCGAGGTCAGGCCGCGGATGGCCGTCTCGATGGTCTTGCCGAAGTCCGGCGAGTCCATCGTCAGCGCGATGTTCAGCGAGCCGAGGTTGCAGGAGATGTCCTTGCCGATCTCCTTGTAGGACAGGTCCTCGTTGAAGGTCGTCGGGGTGTTGACCTGCAGGATCTCCGAGCACAGGTTGGACATGTTGATCCGACCCTTGATCGGGTTGGCCTTGTTCACCGTGTCCTCGAACACGATGTACGGGTAGCCCGACTCGAACTGGATCTCGGCGATGGTCGTGAAGAAGTCACGCGCCTTGATCTTCGTCTTCTTGATGCGCGAGTCGTCGACCATCGCGCGGTAGTTCTCGGAGATCGGGACGTCGCCGAAGGGGACGCCGTAGACCTTCTCGACGTCGTACGGCGAGAACAGGTACATGTCCTCGTTGTTCTTCGCGAGCTCGAACGTGATGTCCGGCACGACGACGCCGAGCGACAGCGTCTTGATGCGGATCTTCTCGTCGGCGTTCTCGCGCTTGGTGTCGAGGAACTTCATGATGTCCGGGTGGTGGGCGCTGAGGTACACCGCGCCGGCACCCTGACGCGCACCGAGCTGGTTCGCGTACGAGAAGGAGTCTTCCAGCAGCTTCATCACGGGGATGATGCCCGACGACTGGTTCTCGATCTGCTTGATCGGGGCGCCGGCCTCGCGGATGTTGGAGAGCAGCAGGGCCACGCCGCCGCCGCGCTTCGAGAGCTGCAGCGACGAGTTGATCCCGCGCGAGATCGACTCCATGTTGTCCTCGATGCGGAGGAGGAAGCAGGAGACGAGCTCGCCGCGCTGGGCCTTCGCCGTGTTGAGGAACGTGGGGGTCGCGGGCTGGAAGCGGCCGGCGACGATCTCTTCGACCAGGTCAATGGCGAGCTGCTCGTTGCCCTGGGCCAGGCCGAGGGCGGTCATGACGACGCGGTCCTCGAAGCGCTCCAGGTACCGCTTGCCGTCGAACGTCTTGAGCGTGTAGCTCGTGTAGTACTTGAACGCGCCGAGGAACGTCTGGAACCGGAACTTCTTCGAGTACGCCAGGTCGTTGAGCTGCTGGATGAAGTCCAGCGAGTACATGTCAATCGTGGCTTTTTCGTAGTACTCGTTCTCGACCAGGTAGTCGAGCCGCTCCTTCAGGTTGTGGAAGAAGACGGTGTTCTGGTTGACGTGCTGCAGGAAGAACTGCTTGGCGGCCTCACGATCCTTGTCGAACTGGATGTTCCCGTCCGCGTCGTAGAGGTTGAGCATCGCGTTGAGGGAGTGGTAGTCCATCCCCGTCTGCGGCGACGTCAGATCGACGTCTGCAACTGCTGCGTCCAAAATGCATCCAATCCTGAGTTGACCGCCGACACGTCGTCAGGGGTCCCGAAGAGTTCGAATCGATAGAGAAGAGGGACGTTGCACTTCCGTGCGACGACGTCCCCTGCCAGGCCGTACGCCTCGCCGAAGTTCGTGTTGCCGCCGACGACCACGCCGCGGATGAGCGAGCGGTTGTGGGCGTCGTTGAGGAACTTGATGACCTGCTTCGGGACCGCGCCCTCGCCGTTGCCGCCACCGTAGGTGGGCAGGACCAGGACGTAGGGCTCGTCGACGTGCAGGAACGGTTCGCTCGGGTAGAGAGGGATCCGGTCCGCATCACGGCCGAGCTTCTCGACGAAGCGCGCGGTGTAGCCGGACACGCTCGAGAAGTAGACGAGGCGACTCATGTGCACTCCCAGGTGGGGGATGCGGACAGCAGATCAGGGGGTCGGTGCTCCCGGCCGCGGACGGGCCGGGAGCACCGGGGCGATCAGCCCAGTTCGGCGCTGAGCGTCGCGATCTTGTCGGGGCGGAAGCCCGACCAGTGGTCGTCGTCCGTGACGACGACGGGGGCCTGCATGTAGCCGAGGCTCTTGACGTGCTCGAGGGCGGCCTCGTCGGTGGAGACGTCGTGCACCTCGTACTGGATGCCCTTGTTGTCGAGCGCGCGGTACGTCGCGGTGCACTGGACGCAGGACGGCTTGGTGTACACGGTGACTGCCATGGTCTCCCCTGGTTTCTACTGGTCTTCGAAGGCGCTTCGCGCCGGTGGGCGCTGCGTGCTGTGAGGTGGTGCTGATGCCTGTTCGCAGACGTGTCCGGGAAGGGGCCGCTGCGATGGCTCCACACTACATCTAGTGGCTGGCCGGGTGAACGACCACAAGAGGAAGTGTTACAGCCGTGTAGTTCTCCACAACGCTCTCCACACGCTGTGGATTCCTGCGAGGCCCGTCGTTCCGCCAGTCTCCGCCCGACCACCGACACTTCCCCACACCCGTGGACAGCCTCGATCCACATGTGTGGAATCAGCGTGTCGGCGTGTCGCGGTGGCCCCCTCCCCAGGACGGGGGACAGCCCGTTCCGTCCGGTCCGTACACTCGTGTCGTGAGTACGTACGGCCCCCTCCTCAAGACCCCCGGCGTGGGTCGTGTCATCGCTGCACAGCTCACCGCGCGCTTCCCCTTCGGGATGCTGTCGCTGGCCTACCTGCTGCACGTCGAGCACGTCTTCGGCTCCTACGGCGCCGCCGGCCTCGTGCTCGCCACGACGAGCATCGGGCAGGCGATCGCGGGTCCACTGACGAGCCGATGGATGGGCAGCTGGGGCATGCGCCCCGTCCTCGTCCTGACGAGCATCGTCGCGCTCGCGAGCATGGCCGTGATCGCCTTCTCCACCATGCCGCTCTGGGCCTACGTCGTGGTCGGGTTCCTCGGCGGCCTCGCCGTCCCGCCCGTGCAGCCCGCGGTGCGCACCATCTACCCGAAGATGGTGACCTCGTCGCAGCTCACCCCGCTGTTCTCGCTCGACGCCAGCGCCCAGGAGCTCATCTGGGTCGCCGGCCCGGTCATCACCACCTTCGTCGCGACACAGGTCGGCACCGTGCAGGCGATCGTCGTCGCCATGGTCTTCCTGGTGATCGGCGGCGTGTGGTTCATCGCCTCCCCCGAGCTCGGCCGCGTGCGCATCCCCCGCTCGAAGCGCGCGTTCGGCGTCGTGCTCCGCCGCCCCTCGGTCGTGGTGGCGACCCTGACCGGTCTGCTGCTCATCGGCGCGTGCTCCGCGGTCGAGGCCAGCGTCACCAGCGTCTTCGGCGAGGGCAGCCCGAACGCGGGCATCGTCCTCGCCGTCTTCGCGGTCGGCTCCCTGCTCGGCGGCCTGGCGTTCGGCCACCGCCCGATCTCGCGCAACACCCTGTGGACGCGCATGGCCGTCGTCTTCGTCGGCCTCACCCTGGCCCTGGGCGGCACGGGCTTCTGGTGGCTCTGCCTCGCACTGGTCATCGCCGGCGTGGGCATCGCCCCGGCCCTCGCGGTCATGTTCGGGTCGGTCTCGGCGACCGTCAAGTTCTCCGACACCGCCGAGGCCTACGGCTGGATGGGCACCGGCCAGCTCATCGGCGCCGCCGGCGGATCGGCCGTCGCCGGCTTCCTCATCGACAGCAACGGCCCGATCGGCGGCTTCACCGTGGGCGCCGTGATGGCCGGGGTCGGCGTGCTGCTCCCCCTGGCGATGCGCAGCTGGCTGCCCGACCTGCGCGGCCGCGACGCGAGCCCCCTGCCCGACACCGAACCGGTCGTCCTGCCGACCTGAGTCGCCCGCCGGCCCGTCCGCGGCGCCGCGCTGCCGCGTCGACGTCGCACGACAGCGACCTCGTCGCCCCGTCGCGGACCGACGTCCCTCCCCCGGTCCGGCAGGCGGCTCGCGACACCATCGTCGTCGTGCGACAGCGATCATGTCGCGCCGGCCGCCCGACCTCCCCTCCACAGCCCGCCGGTCGGCCCGCGTCCTCCACGGACGGCCGGGAGGCCCGGCGCACCCCCGGCGCGCACCGGCAGGATGGGTGCATGGTCACCTCCATCCCCCTCCGCGACGGGGCATCGATCCCCGCGATCGGCTTCGGCGTCTACAAGGTCGACGACACCGAGGCCGAGTCGGCCGTCGGCACCGCCCTCGACGCCGGCTACCGGCACGTCGACACGGCCGAGATGTACGGCAACGAGACCGGCGTCGGCAAGGCGATCCGGGCCTCCTCGCTGGACCGCGACGACGTCTTCGTGACGACCAAGGTGTGGAACGACCACCAGGGTCGCGACGCGACCCTGCGGGCATTCGACGACAGCCTCGCGCGGCTCGGCCTGGACACGGTCGACCTCTACCTGATCCACTGGCCGGCCGCGGCGAAGGACCGCTACGTCGAGACCTGGCGCACCCTGGTCGAGCTGCGCGAATCCGGCCGCGCGCGGAGCGTCGGGGTGTCGAACTTCCAGGTGGAGCACCTGCAGCGACTCGTCGACGAGACCGGTGAGGTCCCGGCGCTCAACCAGGTGGAGCGGCACCCGTGGCTGCCGCAGCGGGAGCTCATCGCCTTCCACCAGCAGCACGGCATCGCCACCGGCGCCTGGTCGCCGCTCGGGCGCGGGCGCCTCATCGACGAGCCGGTGCTCACCGGCATCGCGGACGCGCACGGGGTCAGCGTGGCGCAGGTGCTCGTGCGGTGGAACGTGCAGCAGGGCGTCGTGGTGCTGCCGAAGTCGGTGACGCCGTCGCGCATCCGGTCGAACCTGGACGTCGACGGCTTCGTACTGACCGACGAGGAGCTCGCAGCCATCGCCACGCTGGAGTCCGGGCAGCGCACCGGCTCCCACCCGGACGCCGTCTCGTGACGAAGGCGTCCGGCGGAGCAGGCGACCCGCAGTCCACGGCTCGTGCCCACCTCGGTCCGGACGAGCAGCTGTACTGGGCCGGCACGAGCGACCCCGCGAAGCGCTTCTCGGGGCGGGACGGCTTCCTCGTCCCGTTCAGCCTGCTCTGGCTCGGGTTCGTGGTGTTCTGGATGGTCTCGGCCATCACCGGCGGAGCGCCACCGTTCTTCCTGCTCTTCGGGACCGTGTTCGTGCTGATCGGCCTCCACATCACGGTCGGCCGGTTCATCGTCAAGCAGCACCGCAAGCGCACGACGGTCTACGCCGTCACCGACCGCCGGGCGCTCGTGATCACCCCGGGCGGCACCCGTGACGTGCCGATCGGCCGGACCGACCGCACCGTCAGCTGGACCCGCGACCGGAGCCACTGCACCGTGGAGTGGGGGTCGGACGGCGGCGGCTCGATCTTCGCCGCGAACGGCATGAACGCCAGGATCTACGGCAACACCGGCCTCGACGGCCTCTTCGGCCCCCAGCCGATGGCGTTCTGGGACGTCAGCGACGGCGAGGGGCTCGTGCGCGCGCTCGACCGGACGTCGCGCTAGCCGCGGCGGTCCTCCTCCGACTGCCACGGCAGGTGCAGGTCGCCCGGTGCGGGCTCGACGTCGCCGGCATCGTCCGCGCCGCCCGTCCCCGGTGCTGCGATGACCTTGGACGTGTCGATGCCGTCGGCCTCGAGCTCGGCGTCCGAGCGCTGGTCGTCCTGCGAGGCGACGGTCTCCCGCTCGCTCGAGGGGCTGTACGCCGTGTCGGCGGCGCGCTGTTCGCTCGCGTCGACACCGCCCTCGCCCTCGTGTTGCGCGGCGTCGCGGAGGGCGTCGCTGCGTGCGCGGTCGTCGGAGGAGTCGGGGCCGGGGGCCTGCGGGATGCTGTCGCTCATGGCCCGCACGGTAGTCCGCGCCTCCCGAGTGCCGGTCCGACGATGCCCTCCAGGACCGCGGTGCTCGCGCAGGGACCGACACGATCACGCCCGTCTCCTGCGTCGTCATCGGCGTCGCGATCGTCGTGCTCCCCAGCGCCCGCGCCGACACCCTTCCTCTCGGCGAGCCGGATCTCCGCCCACGGCCAGTCGACGATCGCCCCACCATGGCCGCGCATTGACTGTTTGATATCGAACGGTTAGAGTTCTGATCATGCAGGCACCCCACTTCGACACCCCGCTCCAGCTCATGCGGTGGATCGGCTGGGCGCAACGCAAGGCCGCGGACGACTGGGTCCGTGAACGCGACCTCACGCACGAGCAGAGCTTCGTGCTGGGGTACCTGCAGCAGAACCCCGGTGCCATCCAACGGGACATCGCCACGATGACCCGCACCACACCGGCCAGCGTCTCGAGCCTGCTGCAGGGACTCGAGAAGCGTGGTCTGGTCGAACGACGGCCCGACGCCGCGAACGGCCGCACGAAGCTCGTCCACGCCACACCCGCCGGTGTCGAGCTCATCGCCGGCTTCGAGGACGCGATGCTCGCCCTCGACGACACCCTGCTCGCGCCGCTCAGCCCAGCTGAGCGCGCCACGCTCCGCGAACTCCTGCTCAAGGTGACCGCAGAGCTGCCGGAACCGACCCGGTAACCGCACCCGTGCCTCCCGGCCGTCCGCCGGAGGCACCACCCACACGCACGCGACGGCCACCGCCGGACGCGCGATCCGTCCTGCCCGGAAGGGGCCGACACATGAGCACCGACACCACGACCGCAGCGGCCACCAACCGCTGGTACCTCTCCACTGCCCCGATCGCCAGGGCACTCGTCCACCTCTGCGTCCCGATGGCCGCGGCGATGGTCGTCAGCGCCCTGTACAACGTCATCAACGCAGGCTTCATCGGCGCGCAGCACGACACGTCGCTCCTCGCCGCGATCACGTTCGGCACCCCGCTGCTCGGCCTCATCATGGCGATCGGCGGTGTCTTCGGCGTCGGCGGCAGCTCGCTGATGTCCCGGTTGCTCGGCGCGTCCGAGAACGACCCGGAGAAGGCGGGTGAGATCAAGCACGTCGCGTCCTTCGCGGTGTGGGGTTCCGTCATCACCGGCGTCGTCCTCGGCGGCGCGGGGCTGCTCCTGCTCCGGCCGCTCGTCGGCGTGCTCGGGGCGGACGCCGCCGCGGTACCCGCGACCAGTGCCTACGTCGCCGTGATGCTGGCCTTCGTGCCGGTGCTCGCTGCCGCCTTCTGCCTCGAGCAGATGGTCCGCGCCGAGGGCGCCGCCCGGCAGGCCATGGTCGGCCTGGTCCTGTCGACGATCGGGAACCTGGTCTTCGACGTGCTCTTCATCCTGGTGCTGCACTGGGGCGTCGCCGGAGCAGCCCTCGCCGTCGGCCTCGCCAACGTCGTGAGCATCGTCTACTGGGTGCGCTGGCTCGGGCGGCACAGCGAGAACGTGTCGCTGTCGCTCCGGTGGTTCACGCTCCGGCGGTCGGTGCTCGGACCCGTGTTCGGCATCGGGGCGAGCGAATTGCTGCAGGCCGGGTTCCTCATCGTCACGACGCTCGTCCTCAACAACCTCGCGGCCCGGTACGGCGACGACCCCCTCGCCGCCATGGGCGTGGCCGTGCGCATCGCACAGGTGCCCGAGTTCCTCGTGATGGGCGTCACCATCGGGGTGCTGCCGTTGCTGGCCTACGCCTACGGCAAGGGCGACCGTGCCCGGCTGCACGCCGCGCTGCGAGCGTCGGCACTGACCGTCGGCGCCATCGTGCTGGTCTTCTCGGGGACGGTGTTCGTGTTCCGCGAGCAGGTCTTCACGATCTTCTCGTCCGACCACTCCGTGCTCGCGATCGGTCTGACGATCCTGGTCGCCCAGCTCGTCGCGACCGTGGTGAACGGCTTCACCGGCCTGTTCACGTCCCTGTTCCAGGCCGCCGGACTGGTCACGCCGGCGATCGCGATGTCCCTCGCGCAGGGCGTGCTGTTCATCCCGATCGTGCTGCTCGGCAACCTGTGGTTCGGCCTCGCGGGCATCATCTGGGCGCTGACCGTCACCGAGGTGCTGGTGTTCCTCGCCGGACTCGTCATCTGGACGGCGTCGCGCCGCCGGATCGACGCGGGGCTCGCCGCGGGCAGCCCGGAGCGGGCTGAGGCCGCGCTCGAGGCCGCCGGCTGACGACCAGGTCGCCCCGGCCGGCCGCCCGGCCGGCCGGCCGGCCGCCCGGCCGGCCGGCCGCTACGCTCGCCGTCGTGGGTGAACCGACCGCCGAGCGGACACGACGGGCACGACCGCGGTCCGACGACGACCGACGTGCTCTCGTCGAGCCGCTGCTGGCACCCGACGAGCAGCTGCTCTGGGTCGGGTACAGCGATCCCCGGAAGATGTTCGGCTCCCACGACCGCTGGCTCATCCCGTTGAGCATCCTGTTCACCGGCTTCGTGGTCGCCGTGCTCGTCCGTGGGGCCGTCGAGGGGATCCCTCTGCTCGCGGCGGTCGTGCTGCTCGTGTTCCTGCTCATCGGAGCGCACGGCATGGTCGGACGCTTCCTGGTGAAGCGGCACCGCAAGCGCACCGAGGTGTACGCCGTGACGGACCGCCGCGCCCTCGTCACCGACGGGCGACACACCCGCGACGTCGACGTCCGACGCACGGACCGCATGGTCGACGACTCCGGCGACCACCTGTCGATCGAGTGGAACGAGACCGGCGACCTCGACACGCTCTTCCTCGGTGGCAGCAGCGCAGTCCGCCAGTACGCGAACACGGGACTCGACGGGATCCTCGGGATGCGGCGTGACTTCGCCTTCTACGACGTCACCGACGGCGACGGACTCGCCTTCGCCCTGGAACAGGCCGTCGACCGCTGAGGCAGCGGTCAGGCGCCGTGGCGGGGCACCTCGGACGGGCAGGGGGCAGCCGGGCGTCCGTTACGCTCGACGGGCACCAGCACCGACCAGGAGGTCCCCTCGTGACGATCGTCGCCGCAGCAGACGGCTCAGCCCTCGGCAACCCCGGCCCTGCCGGCTGGGCCTGGTACGTCGACGACGACCGGTGGGCTGCGGGCGGGTGGCCGCGCGCGACGAACAACATCGGCGAGCTCACCGCCGTCCTGCAGCTGCTCCGGGCGACGAAGGACGCCGGCGAGCCGCTGCACATCCTGTGCGACAGCCAGTACGCCATCAAGGCGTGCACGGAGTGGCTCGCCGGGTGGAAGCGCAAGGGCTGGCGCAAGGCCGACGGCAAGCCGGTGCTCAACGTCGAGATCATCAAGGAGCTCGACGCCGAGCTGCAGGGCCGCAAGGTCACGTTCGAGTGGGTCCGCGGCCACGTCGGGCACGAGATGAACGAGGCGGCGGACGTCCGCGCCCGTGGTGCGGCCACCGCCTACCAGAACGGCACCGAAGTGCCCGAGGGTCCGGGCTGGCCGGGTGCCGAGGTCAGCAAGCCGTCGCCGCTGCCCGAGGCGACCCCGCCTGCGACGCTGTTCTGAGTCCTCGTCATCCACAGGAGCCGGGAACCCGCCCCGGGGTCGAACCGGTCACTTGTACAGTGCCTCGTACGACCAAGGAGGCGGCCATGCCAGTGATGACGATCGATCTCGACCAGCGGATCCTCGACGACGCCAAGCGGCTCACCGGTGCCCGCTCCGACCGCGAGGTCGTCCAGCGCGCTCTCGAGACGCTCGTCGCGGTCCGACGTCAGCCTGCGGCCGTGGAGCGGATCATCGCGCGGGATCACGGGTTCCACTCGTCGACGTCCGAGGAACCGCACTCCCGATGACGGCGTACATCGTGGACAACTCGGTGTGGTGGAAGGCCCACCGGTCGCCGGAGATCGCCCGTCGCCTCCGCGAGGTCGCCACGCGTGACGTCATCCTGACGTGCCCGCCGCAGGTGCTCGAGTACTGCCACTCGGCACGCTCCGGGCCGGACCACGACGACCACCGCGACGACATGGCGGTGTACCTCGAAGCGCCCGCTCACCCCGATGTCGCAGCGGTCGCCCGAGTCCAGAACGCCCTGTGGCACAGCGGCCGCGTCCGCGGTGCGGGCCCGGTCGATGTGCACATCGCTGCGTACGCACTGCAGAACAGCGCGACGGTGCTCAGTTCAGACCGTGACTACGAGCACATCGCCGACGCCGTCGCGCAGTTCCGGCACGAGTACCTGCCGGAATCCTGACCGCCGACGGCACCCAGCCGGACGCGAACAGCCTCAGTACGTCCCGTCGCGCCGTTCCTGCTGGGTGATCTGCTCCCCAGACGCCGGGTCGACGCCGGAGCGCGTGGTGGTCGTGGTCCGGCGGCCACCGAAGGCGACGGCCAGGCTGATGATGAGCAGGACGACGCCGGCCGCCATGAGGATGTAGCCGATGAGCCGGAGGTCGATCCCGGCGAGCTGCACGTCCACGGCGAACGCCACGATGGCGCCGATGACGATCAGGGCGATGCTCGATCCGATGCGCACGATGGGGTCCTCTCGTTCGTGACCCCGAGCCGATCGGCGCAGGGCTGGCGCCGAACGTACCCGCTCGTCAGAGTCGCCGTTCCCACAGCGCGATCGAGCAGCCGCCGCAGCACGGCCCGGGCATCAGTCGACGTCCACCTCGGCCCAGCCGTCGAAACGGCCGATCTCGGTGACCCGCACGACCGCCTCGCCGGTCTCGTCGGACGCGTCGAGGTCGATCGTCGCCGAGAACCCGAAGTCCTTGTCGCCGGACGGGTCGGCGAAGATCTGGCGAGCCCGCCAGACACGGGCGCCACCCGACCCGGCCGCCGCGTTCTCGTCGAGCACCAGGTACTGCATCGAGCGGGCGTCGGCATCGGTCCGGACCTCGTCGTGCGACTCGTAGTACTCCTCGAGCACCGCGTCCCAGGCGTCGGCGTCGAACCCGGCGGCCGCGTCGAGCGCGCCGAGCCCGTCGACGTCGTCGGCGGCGGCGAGCAGCACCCGCTGGAACAGGGCGTTGCGCACGAGCACGCGGAACGCCCGCGGGTTGCCGGTGAGGCGGGCGGGTTGCGGCGGCGTGATCTCATCGTGCTCCTCGGCCGCGAGCAGGACGTCGCCGTTGACGAGCGCCTCCCACTCGTCGACGAGCGAGGAGTCGGTCTGCTTGACGACCTCGCCGAGCCACTCGATCAGGTCGTCGAGTTCCTGGGTCCGTTGCTCGTCGGCGATGGTCTGCCGCATGGTGCGGTAGGCGTCGGACAGGTAGCGGAGCACGAGCCCCTCGGACCGGGTGAGCTGGTAGAAGCGCACGAAGTCACCGAAGGTCATCGCGCGTTCGTACATGTCGCGGACGACGGCCTTGGGCGAGAGCGCGAAGTCGAGCACCCACGGCTGCTCGGCCGCGTACGCCTCGTACGCCGCCTCCAACAGCTCG
This sequence comes from Curtobacterium sp. MCLR17_036, assembly GCF_003234445.2. NCBI lineage: Bacteria > Bacillati > Actinomycetota > Actinomycetes > Micrococcales > Microbacteriaceae > Curtobacterium > Curtobacterium sp. MCLR17_036. The sequence continues at coordinate 3,047,921 of NZ_CP126269.1, forward strand.
GCCAGCGGGCGAGGCCAGGTGACCTCCTCGAGCAGCTCCATCCGCTCGTCGTACTCGATGCCCTCCTGCTTCATGCGGGCGACGGCTTCGCCGCGCTCCTTGAACTGCTGCTGGGACAGGATCGCGCGCGGGTCGTCGAGGGTGGCCTCGACGACGGAGACCATGTCGAGCGCGTAGGTGGGCGACTCGGGGTCGAGCAGTTCGAAGGCGGCGAGCGCGAACGGCGAGAGCGGCTGGTTGAGCGCGAAGTTCGGCGCGATGTCGACGGTGAGGCGGTAGGCGCCGTCGACCTTCTCGATCACCCGTGCGTTGACGAGCGTCCGCGCGATGACGAGCGCCCGCCGGGCCATCGCGAGCTGGCGCGCACGCGGTTCGTGGTTGTCGAACACGAGTGACCGGACGTCCTCGAAGGCGTCGCCGCCGCGCGCGACGACGGACAGCACCATCGCGTGGGTGATCCGCATCCGCGACACCATCGGCTCGGGTTCGGCGCCGATGAGCCGCTCGAACGACGGCTGCCCCCACGAGACGAAGCCCTCCGGGGCCTTCTTCCGCTTGATCTTGTTCTTCTTCTTGGGGTCGTCGCCGGCCTTCGCGACCGCGCGGGCGTTCTCGATGTCGTGCTCGGGCGCCTCGGCGACGACGTCGCCCTCGGTGTCGTACCCGGCGCGTCCGGCACGACCGGCGATCTGGTGGAACTCGCGGGCGGACAGCTGGCGCATCTTCGTGCCGTCGAACTTCGTCAGGCCGGTGAACAGCACGGCGCGGATCGGCACGTTGATGCCGACGCCCAGGGTGTCGGTGCCGCAGATGACGGGCAGCAGGCCGCGCTGCGCGAGCTGCTCGACCAGGCGCCGGTACTTCGGCAGCATGCCGGCGTGGTGCACGCCGATGCCGGCACGGATGAGCTTGGACAGCGTCTGGCCGAAGCCGGCGCTGAACCGGAAGCCCGCGACGGCGGCCGCGATCTCGTCCCGTCGCTCACGCGAGGCGACCCGGGCGGACAGCAGCGACTGCGCGCGTTCCAGGGCCGCCGCCTGGGCGAAGTGCACGATGTAGATCGGGGCTTTGCCCTCCTCCAGCAGCCGTTCCACCGTCTCCTGCACGGGCGTCATCACGTACTCGTACTCGAGCGGCACGGGCCGCGAGACGCCGGTCACCCGGGCGGTGGGTCGACCGGTCCGGCGGGACAGGTCGTCGGCGATGGTGGTGACGTCGCCGAGGGTCGCCGACATGAGCAGGAACTGCGCGCGCTCGAGCACGAGGAGCGGCACCTGCCACGCCCACCCGCGGTCGGCGTCGCCGTAGAAGTGGAACTCGTCCATCACGACGACGTCGACGTCGGCCTCCGGACCCTGGCGCAGCGCCAGGTTCGCCAGGATCTCGGCGGTGCAGCACACGATGGGAGCGTCGGCGTTGACGCTCGAGTCCCCGGTCACCATGCCGACGTTCTGCGCGCCGAACAGCTCGACGAGCTGGAAGAACTTCTCGGACACGAGCGCCTTGATCGGGGCCGTGTAGTAGCTGCGCTTCCCCTCGGCGAGCGCGGCGAAGTGCGCGCCGGCGGCGACGAGGGACTTCCCGGTGCCGGTCGGGGTGCTGAGGACGACGTTGGCACCGGACACGAGCTCGATCACCGCTTCGTCCTGCGCCGGGTACAGGGGCCGGCCGCCCTCGGCGGCCCAGGCCGCGAAGGCCTCGTAGACCTCGTCGGGGTCGACGACGCCGTCCACCGCCGCCGGGATCGCGGCGACGAGCGGGGGCACGGTGGTGACGTCGGTCATGCACCCATCCTCCCAGGTACGGCCGTCGCGGCCAGCGGGAACGGGCAGCGGGGTGCGGACGGCACAGCGCAGACACCAGACAGCAGGCTGCAGGCTGCAGAGAGCGCAGACGGCGGACGGGAGGCGCGGCACCGGGCCGCCGCGCGCCTCCCGTCCGACAGGTGCGGACCAGGGCCGCGCTCCATACGTGCGCATAGACTCACGACATGCGCGAACTCGGCTTCCTCTCCTTCGTCCCGAACCACGGCGGTACCGACGGTGCCGCGGCCGCCCTGGAGGACGGCCTGCGCCTGTTCGAGACCGCCGAGCGGTTCGGGTACGGCACCGGCTGGGTGCGCGGCCGGCACTTCGAGCCGTTCCTCACCAGCCCGATGACGTTCTTCGCGGCCGCCGCGCAGCGCACGAGCACGATCGGGTTCGGCACCGCGGTGCTCGGCATGCGCTACGAGGACCCGGTCCGGCTCGCCGAGGACGCCAGCACCGTCGACCTGTTGAGCGGCGGTCGCGTGCAGCTCGGCATCAGCACGGGCATCGCCGGGTACGGCCCGATCCTCGACCCGGTGTTCGGCAGCGTCGACCGGTCCTTCCGCGACGAGGCCGAGGCCCGCGCCGGCCGCCTGCTCGAGGTCCTGCAGGGCGAGCCGCTCGGCAGCGCCGGCAAGGGCTACGAGAGCATCCCGGCCGGAGCGGACCTGACGCTGCAGCCGCTGAGCGCCGGCCTGCGCGAGCGCGTCTGGAGGGGCGGCGGCAGCATGGCCACGGCGGTCCGCACGGCGGAGAAGGGCCTGCTGCTGCACTGCTCGACGCTGAACACCGAGGACACCGGCGCTCCCTTCGCCGAGGCGCAGGCCGACCAGGTCGCCGCGTACCGGGAGCGCTTCGCCGAGCTGCACCCGGAGCGCACCCCCAAGGTCGCCGTCGGGCGCATCGTCGTCCCGCTGCTCGACGAGCACGACCGTGCCGTGCACGAGGAGTTCCTGACCGGGTACGCCGCCGGGATGGACGACGAGGGCCGTCCGCTGTCCGGCCCGCCCTTCCGCTTCAGCTCGGTGCTGTCCGGCGAACCGGCCGCCATCGTCGACGCCCTGCTCGCCGACCCGGCCGTGACCGCTGCCGACGAACTCGTGGTCACCCTGCCGGCGAACGGGGACGCGGCGTCGCACGAGCGCATCCTGCGCATCGTGGCCGAGGAGATCGCGCCGGCGCTGCGGGCCTGACACCTCCGGAGCACCCGGCGGGGCTCAGATCGGGGTGGTGAGTCCCGAGAGCCCTGCCGGGTGACCATCCCGTCCCTGATCCGCACGGGATGATGTGGCCATCGTTCCACCCAGCAAGTGCTTTGTCACATCCGTTTGCGCCCTGCGGACGGAAATACTTGACCGATCGTCATGGGATTTGTCGGGATCGCACGAAGCCGTGTCGACGGGCACGGCGCCGATCGCCGCCCGGACGAGGAATGCGCCCCCGCGCGGACGCGGGGACGCATTCGGGACGCACCGGGGTGCCAGGGCTCCCTCGGCCGGATCAGGAGACCGAGTCGCTCGTCCGGCGACCCCGTGAACGGTGCGTGCGCCGCCGGTAACCAGCCGACTGACGCATGACGATGGTACTCGCTGGACACCGCGAACCGTTCGGAAACCGGACGACCCGGGTCACTCCAGTTCGAGGGCCGCCGTCCCGGCCTCGTCGGTCACCGAGGCGCCGACGTGCAGCGTGAAGGCGCCGGGCTCGTACCGCCAGGCACCGTCCTGCCAGTGCGCGAACGCCCGCGCCGGGACCTCGATCGACACCTCGGTGGACTCCCCGGCGTCGAGGCGCACGGGGGCGAACCCCACGAGCCACCGCACCGGCCGGTCGACCACGGAGGCCCCACGCGAGGCGTAGACCTGCACGACGTGCTTGCCGGCCCGGTCGCCGGTGTTCGCCACGGTGGCCGTCACGACGGCCGTCCCGCCCTCGCCGACGGTGGGCGTCGCCGCCACGCCCTCGATCGTCCAGGTGGTGTACCCGAGGCCGTGGCCGAACGGGTACGCCGGCTCGGTGCCCGCGCGGAGCCAGGCGCGGTACCCGATGTGCACGCCCTCGTCGTAGCGCACCAGGCCGTCGACCGGGGTGACGTCGAGCACCGGCACGTCGGCCATCGCGGCCGGCCAGGTGGTGGGCAGGCGGCCGCCGGGTTCCTGCGCGCCGGTGAGCACGTCGGCCACCGCGTTGCCGTACTCCTGACCGCCGAACCAGGTGAGCAGCACCGCGGCGACGTCGTCCCGCCAGGGCATCTCGACCGGGGATCCCGCGTTGACGACGACGACCGTGTTCGGGTTGGCGGCGGCGACCGCGCGCACCAGGTCGTCCTGGTGCCCGGGCAGGGCGAGCGACGACCGGTCGTAGCCCTCGGACTCGACCTTCGAGTTCGTGCCGACGACGACGACCGCGACGTCCGCGTCCTTCGCGGTGGCCACCGCGGCGTCGATGAGCACCGACGGGTCCTCGTCGCTCGGCTCGGTGCCGAACTGGTAGGCGAGCACCCCGCCGAGGGTCTCGTCCTGCACCACGTCGTGCTCGATGCGGATCGCGACCTGCTGCCCGGCGGTCACCGACACCGGCACCGACCGGGCCGGCGGGTTGAGGAACGCGGCGCCGAGCTGGTCGCCCTCGTACGGCACGTCCTCGTCGAGCACGAGCTCGTCGTCGATCCACATCCGCGAGCGGCCGGCGGCACCGATGCCGATCCGGACCGTTCCGGTGGACGGCGCGGTGTACGTCGTGGTGATGTCGAGCCGGTCGGCCTCACGGGTGGGGGCGTCACCGCCGAACCAGAACAGCGCGGTGGCCCGGCGGTCCTCGACGTACAGCTCGTCCCCGTCGCGCACGAACGCGACACGGGCGCCGGGCTCCCCGGTCGCCGGGTTGGTGATGGTGTCGAGCGGGAACTCCGCGATGCCCTCCTGCACGACCGCGCCGATGGCGTGCTCGACCGTCGCACCCGGGAACGCGGCACGGATGCCGTCGAGCGGCGACACGACCGAGGACGGCACGACCGTCGCCGAGCCGCCGCCCTGCGTGCGGGCCTGGTCGGCGTTGTGGCCGATGACGGCGATGCGCGACACCGCGGGTGCGTCGAGCGGCAGCACGCCGGTGTTGCGGACGAGCACGGTGCCCTCGGCCTCGGCCTCGCGGACGAACGCGGTGCCGTCCTCGACGTGCACGGGAGTCGCGGCGACGGGCTCGAAGCCCTCGAGCGCGCCGACCCGGGCGGCCAGCGTCAGGATGCGCCGGACCTTGCGGTCGATCGCATCCGTCGGCACCTCGCCCGACTCGACCGCGGCGAGCAGCGGCCCCTCGCTCCACCACGGGTTCGGTCCGGGCATCGCGACGTCCTGCGACGCCTTCGCCGAGTCGACCGAGCGCACCCCGGTCCAGTCGGACACGACGATGCCGTCGAAGCCCCACTCCGCGTTGAGCGGCGTCTCGAGCAGCTCGTGCTCCGACGCCGTGACGCCGTTGACCGAGTTGTACGACGACATGATCGCCCAGGCGTGCGCCTCGGTGACGGCCTTCTCGAACGCGAGCAGGTACAGCTCGCGGAGCGCCCGGTCCGAGACCTCGGTCGAGGCGGTGAAGCGGTCCGTCTCGTAGTCGTTCGCGATGTAGTGCTTCGGCGTCGCGGCGACGCCGTTCTCCTGCACGCCCGCCACGTACGCCGCTGCGAGGTCGCCGGTCAGCACCGGGTCCTCGCTGAACGCCTCGAAGTGGCGGCCACCGAGCGGCGACCGGTGCAGGTTGATGGTCGGGCCGAGCACGACGTCGACGCCCTTGCGCCGGGCCTCGACGGCGGCGGCCGCGCCGTAGCGCTTCGCGACGCCCGCGTCCCACGACGCGCTCAGCGCGGTGGCCGAGGGCAGGTTGAGGGACGGGTCGCGCTCGTCCCACACCTCGCCGCGGACCCCGGAGGGCCCGTCGGACATGAGGATGCGGCGCAGCCCGATCTTCTCGATCGGCCAGGTCGTCCAGAAGTCACGTCCCGTCAGCAGCTGCACCTTCTCCTCGGTGGTCAGCTGGTCGACGAGCGCGTCGATGCGCTCCGCCAGCGGGCTGGAGGCGGCGCTCGCGGTCTGCAGGTCAGTCACGGTGATCGGTCCTTTCGTTCAGAGCCGGGGCAGGTGGTCAGCGCACGCCGCGGATGCGGGACACCGAGGCGATGCCGAGCAGTCCGACGACGGCGCCGGTGATGAAGAAGCCGCTGTACCCGCCGGTCAGGGCGATGACGCCGGGAGCGGCGGCGGGCACGAGGGACTGCGGCAGCGCCTGGGCGATGTTCACGACGCCGAGGTCCTTCGCGTTGTCCTGGTCTGACGGCAGCACGTCGGTGATGAGCGCCAGGTCGACCGCGTAGAAGACGCCCATGCCGGCACCCATCACGAACTCGCCCACCAGGACCACGCCCAGGGACGGCGCGAGCGCGATGATGACGAGCCCGACGACGCCGACGACGCCGGCGACCGCGACGAAGAGCTTGCGACGCCCGAGCTTGTCCGACAGCCAGCCGGCCACCAGCGACGTCAGCACGATGCCGACGACGTTCCACAGCGTGCCCTGGAACACGGCGTTCGCCAGGTTCGACTCGTCGACGCCGATGTCGTCGCGCAGGAAGTACGTCAGGTAGCTCACCGCGGTGTACTGCGCGGCGACCATCATGAAGCGGGTGAGCCAGGCCCAGCCGAGGTCGGGGTGCTTCACGGGGTTGAACACGAACGAGCCGAAGAGCTGCCCGATGCCGAGCCTCGAGGTCGGGCGCTGCGCGAGCACGCGGTCGCGGAACACCAGCGCGTAGAGGACGACGACCGCGGAGCCGATCGCCCCCGGCACGATCATCTGCGTGGCCGAGGTCGAGAAGAGCTGCACCAGGAACGTACCGCCGACGAGCGCCAGGTTCTGCGCGAGGCCGAGGAGCGCCGCGACCCGGCCGCGCTGCGAGCGCGTGACGTGGTCGGGCAGCACGGCGGTGAGCGCCGCGATCGTCGCGTTGTAGGCGATCTGCGCGACGCCCCAGCCGATCACCAGCACGACCACGGAGGACGTCGTCGCGACGACCACGAGGGCCGCGAACCCGACCACGGTGCCACCGATGATCCACGGACGACGCATGCCGAGCCTTCCGGCCGTCCGGTCGCTGAAGCGACCCGCCAGCGGGTTGGCGACCATCGCGGCGAACGCGCCGATGCCGAGCGCCAGGCCGAGCACGCCGGCCTGGTTGTCCGGCGCGATCTCGGCGACCTTGAGCGCCATCGCGACGAGCACCGGCGGCAGCAGGGCGATGAAGAGCCCGAACATCGCGATCGGCATGCCGAGCGAGTACATGAGGGGCGCACCGCGGCCCTGGGTCGGGGCGACCGCGGTCGGGGTGTCGGAAACGGACAGGGCGTCGTTGGCCACTGCAACCTCCATGGGGTGCGCCACCGTCGTCGGTGACTCGCTCGCCTCCGTCGGCGGCTAGGGGCCACGGTACCACCAAAACCAAGCAGTAGTAGGTTTTCTGCTGCCGACCCTGGCGGTACAGTCCTGCCATGGCACAACGGGGTTCGTACGCGAAGGGGATCGCGAAGCGCGAGGAGATCCTGACGGTCGCCCTCGAACTCGTCGCCTCACAGGGGTTCCGCCGGACGAGCATCAAGGACATCGCCGACGCCGTCGGCCTGACCCAGGCCGGCCTGCTGCACTACTTCGACTCGAAGGACGACCTCTGGGTCGAGGTCCTGCGCCGCCGCGACGACTCCGACGCCGCCACGAACTGGGACGCCGCCGACCCGGGCGAGCTGCTCGCCGCCATCGTGCGGCACAACGTCTCGGTGCCCGGCCTCGTGCAGATGTTCGTCAACCTGTCCGCCGCCGCGGCGACCGACCCGGACCACCCCGCGCACGCGTACTTCCAGGAACGCTACGACCGCACCCGCCGCGACCTGTCCGCGGACTTCCGGGCGATGCAGCAGGACGGCCGGCTCCGCACCGACGTCGACGCCGAGGAACTGACGAGCGTCCTGCTCGCGGTCTCCGACGGCATGCAGATCCAGTGGCTGTTCGACCCCTCGCGCGACATGGCCCGGCACGTCGAGCTCGTCACCCGGCTCGCGATCGCCCAGGCGGCGCCCGCCGTCTGACGCTGCCCCCGGTCGCTCCCCGCCGGTCGCTCCCCGCCGGTCGCTCCTCGCCGGAACCAGGTTCCGGACACAGCACCGCGCGATTCCGTGGTGTCGTGTCCGGAACCTGGTTCGCGCGGCGGAGCGGGGTACGGACAGGGCCTGGCCCGCCCCCGGCCGCCCGGGGCAGGATGGACCGGACCCTCCGGGGTGCACCCCGACGACGATGTGGAGAGACGCGATGACGCGTGTGTTGGTGACCGGTGGCAGTGGCAAGCTCGGACGGGCGGTGGTGCGCGACCTCGACGCGCACGGGTACGACGTGGTCCTGCTCGACCGCGTGCCCTCGCCGGACAAGCCCGAGCGGGTGCCCTTCCTGCGGATCGACCTGACCGACCACGGACAGGTGCTGAACGCCTTCATGGGCATCGACGACCGCTACGACCACGTCGACGCCGTCGTGCACCTCGCGGCCGTGCCGGCACCCGGACAGGTCCCCGACGTCGCGCTGATCACGAACAACGTCACGTCGTCGATCAACGTCTTCCACGCGGCCCGAGCGGCCGGGATCAAGAACGTGGTGTGGGCGTCGAGCGAGACCCTGCTCGGGATCCCGATGGGTGAGCACCACCCGCCCTACCTGCCCGTCGACGAGGAGTTCGCGGTCCGGCCGCAGTCGTCGTACTCGCTCGGCAAGGCCGTCGAGGAGGAGATGGCGCGCCACTTCACCCGCTGGGACCCGGAGCTGAAGATGATCGGGCTGCGGTTCTCGAACGTCATGGACGAGACCGACTACCCGGCCTTCCCGTGGGACGCCACCCCGGAGGCGAAGACCTTCAACCTGTGGTCGTACATCGACTCGCGCGACGGTGCCCAGGCGGTCCGGAAGTCCCTCGAGGCCGACCTCACCGGGTTCGAGGCGTTCGTCATCGCGAGCCCGGACACCGTGATGGACACGCCGACCATCGAACTCGTCGAGCGCTTCGTGCCGGACATCGAGCGCCGCGCGGACATCGACGGGGTCAGCTCGCTGCTGTCGTCGGAGAAGGCCCGCGAACTGCTCGGCTACGCGCCGGAGCACAGCTGGCGCGACCACCGCGCCTGAGCCCGGGCGGGGCCGCTCGGATCCCGAGCGCGTCAGGCAGCGGGGACGAGCAGCCCGTCGAGCACCAGGTCGCGCGCCGCCGGCAGCAGGTCGGCGGCGAGCGCCTGCTCGTCCACCCCGGTGATCTGCGCGAGCGCGCCGACGATCGCGGCCACGGACAGGTCGCCGTCACAGGCTCCGACGAACGCGGCGAGCGCGGTGTCCGCGTCGACCCGGCGGCCGAGTCCCCCGCCCTGCACGAGCGTCATCACCGTCGGGTCGTCGTTGCCCGGCCAGTAGTAGCGCTCCTCGGTCACGTCGCCGGCGACGGACAGGTGCGCGGCGGCGAGCGCGGCGTCGTCGTGCCCGGCGAGCCAGGCCGCCGCGTCGAGGACGCGCGCCACCGTGGCACCGAGCCCCGCGGGGTTGGACCCGAGTGTCTCGGGGACGCGCTCGAACCGGCGGAGGCCGGACGGGCCTCCCGGCAGGGGTCGACGCACCACGACGTACCCGAAGCCGACGCCGGTGACGCGGCGCTCCGCGAAGTCGTCGAGCCAGGCGCCCACCAGCGTGTCGAACTCGGTCGTGCCGGGCTTCGTGCCGCCGTCGCGGATCCAGGTCTCGGCGTAGGACGTCGGGTCCTGGCGCTCGCGCTCGACGACCCACGCGTCGAGGTCGGTGTCCGCGAACCAGCCGCGCACGCGGTCGAGGCCGTCGACGCCCCAGTGGTACTCCCAGTTGCCGAGCAGCTGCGCGGTCCCGCCGGGCTCCAGGTGGTCGGCCAGGCCGCGGAGCACGGTCTCGACCAGGGCGTCGCCGACCATGCCGCCGTCGCGGTACTCGTACGAGGGCACGCCCGGTCGGCGGGGCGTGATGACGAACGGCGGGTTCGAGACGATGCGGTCGAACCGCTCCCCCGCGACGGGCTCGAAGAGCGAGCCGTACCGGAAGTCGATCCCGTCGATCCCGTTGAGCTGCGCGTTGAAGCGCGCGATGTCGAGGGCGCGGCGGGAGATGTCCGTGGCGACCACCTGGTCGGCGAAGCGTCGGGCGTGCATCGCCTGGATGCCGCACCCGGTGCCGAGGTCGAGCACCGTGCGGACGGGCACCGGCACCTGCAGGCCGCTCAGCGTGGTGGTCGCCCCGCCGATGCCGAGCACGTGCTCCTCGCTGATCGCGTGGCCGAGCGCGAGCTCGCCGAGGTCGGAGACGATCCACCAACTACCGGCACCGAGGTCGTCGACGAAGGCGTAGGGGCGCAGGTCGACGGTCGGCAGGACCTCGGCGCCGTCGGTACCGTCGGTGCCGTCGGCGCCATCGACCCGGAGCAGGCCGGCGGCGACGACGGCGTCGAGGCCGGCGGTCGGGAACGCTGCCGCGGCATCCTCGTGCGGGACCGGCAGACCGAGCACGAACAGGGTCGCGAGCGTGCCGAGCGGCGACGACGGCCGCGCCGCGAGGGCCCGGAGCGCGGCCACCCGCGAGCCGCGGTGCAGCGACGCTGCGGCCTCGGCGCCCCACAGCGCGTCGACCCGTTCGACGGTGAAGCCGGCGGCGTCGAGGTCCGCGGCGAGCGCCGACGTCATGTTCGGCGCGGCACCGACCTCGGGCAGCGCGTGCACAGTCCGGCTCACGACTCGATCCCGTCGCGCATCAGGGCGGCGGGCACGCTCCACGCGGACACCAGGTCGAGCAGCCCGGGGAACCGTGCCTGCACGTCCTCGGCGCGCACCCGACTGGAGCGGGTGAGCCCGTCCTGGTGCTGTTCGAGCAGCCCGGCCTCGCGCAGGACGCGGAAGTGGTGGGTGAGCGTGGACTTCGGTCGGTCGACGCCGACCCACCCGCAGCTGCGCACGCCGCCTGCGGCGTCCACCAGGTAGCGGTGCAGGATGGCGAGCCGGATCGGGTCGCTCAGGGCGTCCATCACGACCGGCAGGTCCAGCTCGGCCACGGACGGTTGGGGCAGTCGCTCGGGGGCGTCGACGTGCGCGGGCATGGACGGGACGCTACCACCGACCGCCTCGCAGTACGACTTGCGTCGTACAGTTCACCTGCGGTACGAATGCAGTCGTACAACACGTGGACGAAGGGATGCTCGTGCAGCAGCAGTCAGCTCGATCGGTCGCCGGGTTCTGGATCCTGGCCGCCATGCTCCTGGCGTCGGTCGCCTCGTCGGCCGTCCCCTCGCCGATCTACCCCGTCTACGCCGCCGAGTGGCACCTGACGCCGCTCATGCTCACCGGTGTCTTCGCCGTCTACGTCGCCGGGCTGCTGGCGAGCCTGCTCGTCGCCGGTCGCCTGTCCGACCACGTCGGCCGCAAGCCGGTGCTCGTCGTCGGCGGTCTCGGCGTCGCCCTGTCGCTCGGGCTCTTCGCCATCGCCGACGGCGTCCTCGCCCTGGTCGTCGACCGCATCGTGCAGGGCGTCTCCGTCGGGCTGCTCATCGGCGCGCTCGGTGCCGCCCTCATCGACAACTCGCTCGAGCGGCACCCCGCCCTGGCCGGCGTGCTCAACGGCGTCGTCCCGCCCGTCGCCCTGGCCACCGGAGCGATGGCGAGCGGCGCCCTGGTCGAGTGGGGCCCCGCGCCGGAGCAGCTCGTCTACCTGGTGTTCGGCGCGCTCCTGGTCCTGCTCGTCGTCGCCCTCGTCGTCGTCCCCGAGCGCGTCGAGCGCCGCCCGGGGGCCCTGCGCTCCCTCCGCCCGACGATCAGCGTGCCGCGGTCGTCCCGCCGGCTGTTCCGCGGCGTCGCCGGATCGCTCGTCGCGAGCTGGGCCCTCGGCGGCATGTTCCTGTCGCTCGTCCCCTCCGCACTCGGAGCGGTGTTCGGCATCACGAACCACTTCGCCGCCGGCGCGCTCATCGCCGTCGTCACCGGCACCGGTGCCCTCACCGGGCTCGCGATCCAGCGCATGGACACCCGACGCGCGGTGCTCCTCGGCCTCGTCGCCCTGGTCCTCGGCCCGATCGTCACCGTCGCGTTCGTCGCGGCACACTCCCTGCCCGGGCTCGTCGTCGGCAGCGCGATCGCCGGCGTCGGCTTCGGCGCCGGGTTCCAGGCGCCACTGCGGATGCTGCTCGCCACCGCGGCGCCGACCCACCGCGCCGGCCTGCTCTCCACGATCTACGTCGTGAGCTACCTGGCGTTCGGCGTGCCGGCCGTCGTCGGCGGCCTGCTCGAGCCCGCCGTCGGACTCGTCCCGGTGATCGCCGGCTACGGCGGCTTCATCGTGCTCGCCGCGGTCGTCGCCCTCGTGCTGCAGCTCGTGTCGAAGGACACCGCCGCGGTCGAGGAACAGGCGGCCGAGGCCGTTGAGCGCACCGCGACCGGGTCCGTCCGGGTCGCCGCCGAGTAGCGGGTCAGCAGCGGCCGACCGTCGCGTCGGGTGTCAGTGCCCGGGGCGGGCCGGCTTCGCGCCCCGACGCGGCACGCCCACGGTGCGCGCGGCACCGGTGTGCGCGGCGTCGACGTCGGCCTTGCCGCGGTCGGCCGCGTCCCGCAGCCGCTTCGGTCCGTGTCGCTTCGCCCAGTCCCAGAACCGGTGCAGCTGGGCACGGAGCCACGTGATGATCCGGTGGAAGAAGTGGAACTCGCTCGCCAGGATCGTCAGCCCGATGAACACCACGAGCCAACCCGGGCCCGGCAGCGGCACGAGGATCAGCCCGATGACCACCACGAGCCCACCGACGATGCCGACCAGCACCTTGTAGAACAGGTGCACGTGCGGCCGCGCGTGGATCCAGGTCCGCATGTCGTGGAACCACTGGAACCGCTGGCGCTGCGCACCGTCGCCCTGCGCCTCGGCAGGTCCGGCGTTGGGGTCGGCGTCCATGCGGAAACGGTAGGGCGCGCGGCTGGGAATCCGCGGCGCGCCCGGTGGACGGATGATGCGCCGGCCGGGAGGCGCGGGGCGGGGCCGCATCGTGCCTCCCGACCGGCAGGTGGTCGCCGCTACTGCGCCGTGGGAGCGAGCGCGGTCCCCTGCAGCGCCTGGTACCAGGCGTTGCTCCAAGGGATCATCGTCTCGACGAGCGCGTCGAGGTCGTCGAGGCCGACGGGTTCGGTCTTCGGACCGATCGACCAGTCGGCGTAGCCCCTGGCCAGGTGGGTGCGCCCGGTCAGGTGGCGCTTCGCGAGCCGGAGCTTGTGCTTGCCGAGCCCCTTCCTGCCGTTGCCCGCCGATCCGAGGCTCACCGCGACCCGGCCCGGGTTCTTCGTCAGGACCTCGTCGTCCAGCACCTCGAGCGCGCGGATCCACGACGGGGCGTCACCGGTGTGCTCCGGATCCGGGAAGTCGGCCTCGGACAGGTGGCTCACCGAGATGCCGACGAACCCTTCGAACTCCGTGTCGTCGAGGTGCGGCGGCATGCCCCGCCCGGTCACCTGGATCTGTCCGCGGATCCACTTCGCGTCCTCGCCGTCGTGCAGCGCGCGCTCGAAGACGATGGACGGCATCCCGCCGTCGCCGCGCTGCACGCGGACGTCCCAGTCGGGCATCCGCTGCCGGAGTCCGAGCGCCTGGAGCCGAGCCTCGACGGTCGTCTTGAGCAGCCGCCCCTCGCCCTCGATGTCGTCCTTCACGAGTCGCGGCGAGTCGAAGCACGCGAGCGCCTCGTCCCAGTCGATCACGTGGACGCGCTCGTCGTCGGTGACCGATTCGCCGAGCGACTCCTTGCGCGGCACGAGGACGAACAGCGTGCCGGTCCCGCCGAGGGCCTCCAGCTGCTCGGCAACCTGCCGGCCGGTCAGCTCGTGGTCGAGCTTCGCCTCGATCCCGACCGTGCCGTGCTCGAAGGTCAGCTCGACGTCGAGCCGGACCGTGCCCCGTTCCGTCTCGACGTCCTTGTGCGGCACCTCGCACTCGACCTTCTGGAACGTCCCGAACTGCTTGCCGCTCACCCGCTCGAGGAGCTGGACGAAGCGCTCGTGGTCGTGGCGGATCTCGGCACCGAGGGCACGGGTCGCCATCGGCTCCGTGCGGTAGATGGTGGTCTGCGTCATGGCGCCATGATGTCGGGGTGCGAGCGCCTCGGAGGGACGCAACGCGCCGTCTGTGGAGAAATGCTGTAGAAATCTCACCTGTGAGCAGAACGGCGGACGGTCACGCGTGCGCCACGCAGGTCGCCGCCCACGGCACGGCCGCCAAGCGAGCCTCTGGTATCGGTTCCCCGCCGACGATGCACCGCCCGTAGGTCCCCGCGTCGAGTCGGACGAGTGCGGCGTCCACCAGGCGGATGCGTTCACGGGCGTCGTCACGCACGGCGCCGAGCGACCCGCGCTCCCAGGCGAGCGTCGCACCCTCGGGATCGTGCTCGTCGTCGGAGTTCGCGTCCTGCCGGGCGTCGCTGACGTCCCGCATGCTCCGCTCGACGTCGGCGAGCAGGCGCTCGTTCCGGGAGCGCTCGGCGGTCAGGGCGGCGCGGGGGTCCTCCATGTCGCACACCGTAGTCGCCGACGGGCCGGCCGGCAGGCGACGCGGTGCGGAATGGTCCGCGCCGCGGATGCGTTCGCATCGACATGACGAAGATCGGGTTCCTGTCGTTCGGCCACTGGCGCGACGTCCCGGGCTCCAGGGTGCGCAGCGGCCGCGAGGCCCTCGTGCAGGCGATCGACCTCGCGGTCGCCGCCGAGGAGTCCGGCGTCGACGGCGCGTACTTCCGCGTGCACCACTTCGCACCGCAGCAGGCGGCGCCGTTCCCGCTCCTGTCCGCCATCGCCGCGAGGACGAGCCGCATCGAGATCGGCACCGGCGTCATCGACATGCGGTACGAGAACCCGCTGTACATGGCGGAGGAAGCCGCGGCCACCGACCTCATCTCCGGCGGTCGCCTGCAGCTCGGCGTCTCCCGGGGGTCACCCGAGACCGCCCTCGCCGGCTACGAGCAGTTCGGGTACGTGCCGGACGCGTCGGACACGAACGGTGGCGACCTCGCCCGGTCGCACACGAGCGTCTTCCGACGTGCGATCGCCGGCGAGCCGATGGCGAACGCGAACCCGCAGATGACCGGCATGGCCGGGTCACTGCCCATCTCCCCGCTCTCCGACTCGCTCGGCGACCGCATCTGGTGGGGCGCCGGCACCCGCGCGACGGCCGAGTGGACGGCCGAGCAGGGCATGAACCTGATGTCCTCGACCCTGCTGACCGAGGACACCGGCGTGCCGTTCGACGAGCTGCAGGCCGAGCAGATCGCCCGCTTCCGCAGCACCTGGGCGGACATGGGGTGGGAGCGCGCGCCGCGGGTCTCCGTGTCGCGCAGCATCATCCCGATCACCGACGACGAGTCGCGGCACTACTTCGGCGTCCGCGCGCAGGTCGAGGGGCAGGACCAGGTCGGGCACCTCGACGGCGGGCTCGCCCGCTTCGGTCGCTCCTACATCGGCGAGCCCGAGCAGCTCGTCGCCGAGCTCGCCGCGGACCGGGCGGTCCGCGAGGCGGACACAGTGCTCGTCACGGTGCCGAACCAGCTCGGCGTCGACTTCAACGCCCGGCTGCTCGCCGCGGTGAAGGACGTCATGAACGAGGTGGACGCGGTGCCCGTCCCCGCCTGACGGCGTCAGGCGGTGCGCGTCGCCGTCGGCCACACGAGCCGGAACCGTTCGCACACGACCGGCATGTCCGGCTCGAAGCCGCGCGGGTTCTCGGAGTGCGCCCGCCAGTAGGCCTCGTGCTCCCGCCGCCACCACGCCAGGGTGCGGTCCCCTTCGCCCTCGGCGCGGGCGTGGTCCTCGTCGACCTCGTCGAACGGGACCACCCGCACGTCGGTGACCGCGATGACCGCGCGCGGGGCCCCGGCACCATCGAGGACGACGGCGAGGTCCCCGACCGCCGGCAGCGCCTCGTCGGCGGCCTCGTAGTCCCAGAGCGACGACGCCGTGCCGTCCTTCACGCCGTCGAGCACCAGTGCGAGCAGGTCGTCAGCCTGTTCCGGCGTCGCCCCGAACGCCCAGGCCTCGGGAACGGCAGTCGGCAGGCCCGTCACCTGGTCACGTCGGCGGGCCCAGAACTCGTCGAGGGGTGTCGTGGTCATACCCCGACGATAGTGCAGGCGGTCTGTCCTCCGTTGTGCTGACACCCGCGCTGGGACTGGGGAGCGCGCGCTCGTCCTCGTAGCCTCGTGGGGCATCGACTTCCCCCGCACCACGAGGAGGACCCGTGACCCTTCCGGCCGCAGGCTGGTTCCCGGACCCGCAGGACGCCAGCCGCCTGCGTTGGTGGGACGGTCACACCTGGGGTGACGCCACGCGGGTGCTGCCGAACCAGCCGGAGCCCGTCGCTCCGGTCGTCGTCGCCGCGGCCGGGCCGTCGTTCTCGGTGCACACGGGGTCGTTCGGGGTCCGCGCGTGGGCGTCCGGCGTGCAGGACCGCCGCTTCTGCGTGTTCACGATCGTCGCGGTGTTCTTCGCCCTGCTGTCCGTCCGCGTGAACCCGATCGGTGCGAGCAGTGTGCTCGCGCTCGTGTCCGGGGTCGTCGGGATCGTGCGCCCCGGCGCGACCGGCCCCTGGCGGGTGCTGGCCAGGAGCATCGCGGCGAGCGCCCTCGTCGTCGCCGTGGCCACCGCAGCGGTCGCCGCCTCGACGCAGCTGCACCTCTTCTGACCCGCGGGTACCGCCACCGAGCGACTTCGTGAGCAGGAATGGTCGCGTCCGCCACGCGAACCCGACCATTCCTGCTCACCGAGCGAACGCCCGGCAGGACGACCCCGAACGAACGCCCGGCAGGACGACCCCGAGCGAACGCCCGGCAGGACGACCCCGACCGACCGGCCGGACGGCCCCGAACGCTCGGCAGGACGACCCCGCCCTACCGCCGCGCCCGCGGGTGCGCCGTCTGGTACACGTCCCGCAGCATGTCGGCGGTGACCATCGTGTAGATCTGCGTCGTCGCGACGCTCGCGTGGCCGAGCAGTTCCTGCACGACGCGCACGTCCGCGCCGCCCTCGAGCAGGTGCGTCGCGAACGAGTGCCGGAAGGTGTGCGGGGACACGTGCGCCTCGAGGTCCGCCGCGGCCGCGGCCGCCTGGATCACGAGCCACGCGCTCTGCCGCGACAGCCGGGCGCCGCGCGCGCCGAGGAACAGCGCCGGCGTCGAGGCCCCGCGTGCCGCGAACACCGGTCGCGCCCGCACCAGGTAAGCGTCGACCGCCGCCCGGGCGAAGCTGCCGAGCGGCACGACGCGCTGCTTGTTGCCCTTGCCGGTGACCTTGACGACGGAGAGCTCGCCGCCGGCGTCCGACAGGGTCGTGACGTCGTCGACGGACAGTCCGACCGCCTCGGAGATCCGCGCGCCGGTGGCGTAGAGCAGTTCGAGCAGGGCCTTGTCCCGCAGCTGCACCGGGTCGTCGGCATCCGCCGAGACGGCACCGAGCAGCCGTTCCATGTCCTCGACCGAGATCGCCTTCGGCAGCCGCATCGGGGCCTTCGGCGGTCGGACCGCGGTACCGGGGTCGAGCGGCAGCCAGCCCTCCCCCGCGGCGAACGCCGTGAACGACCGGACCGAGCTGAGCATGCGGGCGATCGACCGCGGTGCGAGCGGCCCCGACGGTCGGGTCGCCAGGTGCGTCACGAACGCCGAGACGTCCGCGCGCGCGAGCCGGGCGACGTCCTCGACCGCGGAGGCTCCGCCGGCCCGGTCCGCCCCGTCGGACGCCACGACCGGCGCGGTCGCCAGCCACGAGGCGAACACCTCGAGGTCCCGCCGGTACGCCGACAGGGTGTGCTGCGAGAGTCCCCGTTCGATGGCGACGTGCCGCAGGTACGTCTCCACGGCGCGGTCGAGGGGCGTCGCCCCCGTTGATGCCCCGGCGGCGGTCAATGCAGCGCTGCGTCGGGTGCGCCCACCCGGAACCCGGTGAACGTCACGGTCAGGCCGGCACGCGTCGGCGCCGCGCAGAGCAGGCCCACCGTCACGTCGGCCCCCGGGTCGAGGTACGCGACCCGGACCAGCCGCGCAGACTCCCCCGCTGCCCAGGCCCGCACGGTCACGGCGTCGCCGTCGCGGCTGATCCGCACCGTCACGGTCCGTCCGACCCACTCCGGCACCGGAGCCACCGACCAGTCCGAGGTCCCCCGCGTGACGACGGCACCGAGCTGCGGCGTCCCGTCCGAGACCTCGACCCCGGCCTTGATCCAGTGCTGTCCGTCGACCCGCAGGAACAGCCCCGCCTGGTCGAACTGCTCCGTGTAGTCGAGGACGAACGACGCCTCGGCCGAGAACGGGCCGTCGACCGCCTGCAGCAGCGCGTGCTCGGAGTCGTGCACGAACCCGTACGAGGTGGTCCGCCAGGCGTCGCTGCCCTCGACGGCGGTCACGCGCAGGACGTCGCCGTCGAGCGTCACCGCAGCCGGCTCGTTCGTCCACCGCCCCTGGTCGACCAGCGCAGCGAGGGTCATCCGGCGCGCCGTTCGAGCGCGTCCACCGCCAGCACGGCCACGACCAGACCGGAGTTGTGCAGCCGCCCGTCGAGGATCGCCGCCACGAGCTCGGCCCGGGGCACCCACCGCTTCACGATGTCGGCCTCCTCGGCCTCGCGCTCGAACGCGGTCGCCGTGGGCCGGACACCCCGCGCGCGGTACACCTGCAGGAACTCGTTGCTGCCGCCCGACGAGGTGTTGTACCGGACCAGCGGCTCCCACTCGTCCGCCTCGAGGTCGGCTTCCTCCGCCAGCTCGCGCTGCGCGGCGGTCAGGTGCTCCTCGCCCTCCATGTCGAGCAGCCCGGCGGGCAGCTCCCAGTCCCGCACCCGCACGGGGTGACGGTACTGCTGGATGACGAGCACGCGCCCCTCGTCGTCCTCTGCGTAGACCGCGACGGCACCGGTGTGGTCGACGTACTCCCGCACCATCGAGTCGTCGTGGTACGCGATCGTGTCGCGCCGGACGTCCCACACGGCGCCCTCGTACACGACGGAGGATTCGGTGACCTCGAAGGAGGCCGGCTCGTCAGCGATGGGTGCGTCAGTCACGCAACCATCCAAGCACGCGCCCCTCGCGGAACCAGGTTCCGGACACAGCACCGCGTCGTTCCGCGGTTCCGTGTCCGGAACCAGGTGCCGTGGTCGCGACCAGCGATGGACGGGAGGCGCGGTGCCAGCTGGCACCGCGCCTCCCGTCCGAGACCACTCGCGTTACGCGACCTGCGCTTCGGTCTCCGGGTCGAACAGGCTGGACGCCTCGTGACGCTCGATCGCGGCCGCGACGAGTCCCGCGAACAGCGGGTGCGCGTCGGTCGGGCGCGAGCGGAGCTCCGGGTGCGCCTGCGTCGCGATGTAGAACGGGTGCACGTCGCGCGGGAGCTCCACGTACTCGACCAGGGTGCCGTCCGGCGACGTCCCCGAGAACACGAGGCCGGCCTCGGCGATCTGGTCGCGGTACTTGTTGCTCACCTCGTAGCGGTGGCGGTGGCGCTCGGAGGCCTCCGGCGCACCGTACAGCTCCGCCGCGAGCGACCCTTCGGTGAACGACGCCGGGTAGAGGCCGAGGCGCATCGTGCCGCCCATGTCGCCGCCCGCGATGATGTCGACCTGCTCGGCCATCGTCGCGATGACCGGCGTCGACGTCTCCGGGTCGAACTCGGTGCTCGACGCGTCGGTCAGGCCGGCCTCGTGCCGGGCGTACTCGATGACCATGCACTGCAGGCCGAGGCACAGGCCGAGCGTCGGGATGCCCTGCTCGCGGGCGAACTGCAGCGCGCCGAGCTTGCCCTCGATGCCGCGCACGCCGAACCCGCCGGGGACGCAGATGCCGTCGACGTCGCCGAGCTGCTTCGCCGCGCCCTCGGGCGTGGTGCAGTCGTCGGACACGACCCACTTCAGCGTGACCTTCGCGTCGTGCGCGAAGCCGCCCGCACGGAGCGCCTCGGTCACCGACAGGTAGGCGTCCGGCAGGTCGATGTACTTGCCGACCAGGGCGATCGTGACGTCCTTCTTCGGCTCGTGCACGGCACGGAGCACCGGGGTCCACGCGGTCCAGTCGACCGGACCGGCGTCGAGCCCGAGCGCGTCGACGATGACCTGGTCGAGGCCCTGGTTGTTCAGCAGCGTCGGCAGGTCGTAGATCGACGGGACATCCACCGCGTTCACCACGGCGTCCTCGTCGACGTCGCACATGAGCGCGATCTTGCGCTTGTTCGAGTCCGACACCGGGCGGTCGCTGCGCAGCACGAGCGCGTCGGGCTGGATGCCGATGGAGCGCAGCGCCGCGACGGAGTGCTGCGTCGGCTTGGTCTTCTGCTCACCTGAGGCGTTCATGAACGGCACGAGCGAGACGTGCACGAAGAACACGTTGTTGCGGCCGAGTTCGTGCCGCACCTGGCGCGCGGACTCGATGAAGGGCTGCGACTCGATGTCGCCCACCGTGCCACCGACCTCGGTGATGATGACGTCGGGCTGCGGGTCGTTCTGTGCCTGCTCGCGCATCCGACGCTTGATCTCGTCGGTGATGTGCGGGATGACCTGCACCGTGTCGCCGAGGTACTCGCCGCGACGCTCCTTGGCGATCACCGTCGAGTACACCTGGCCGGTCGTGACGTTCGCCGACTGCGACAGGTTGATGTCGAGGAAGCGCTCGTAGTGCCCGATGTCGAGGTCCGTCTCCGCACCGTCGTCGGTCACGAAGACCTCGCCGTGCTGGAACGGGTTCATGGTGCCCGGGTCCACGTTGAGGTACGGGTCGAGCTTCTGCATGACGACCTTGAGGCCGCGCGCAGTGAGGAGGTTGCCGAGGCTGGCTGCCGTCAGGCCCTTGCCGAGAGACGAGACGACCCCGCCGGTCACGAAGATCTGCTTCGTCACCTTCGGGGTCGCGTTCGAAGAATTGGTACCGCCGCTGAGAGTGTCCGCCACGGGATTCCATCGTACGTCAGAACTGCCGGGAGGCGCGACCTCCGTTCGCAGTGGGCGTTGCGCGGACGGGTGGCCGGGTCCAAGGCGGGTGCTCCGGTCGGCGGGTGCGCGCAGCGTGCGCGGGTTGTGCGGGCACTGTGCGGGCTGAGCGGGCACGGCACGGCTCGGCGCGGCGCTGGGCGAGCGGCCACGACGCGGGCGAGCCAGACGCGTTGCGTGGAGCAAGCACGCGTCGCGCGAGGCGAGCAGGCACGACGCAGGGTGAGCGCCGCCGTTGCACGGGGCGTGCGCACCTTGCGTGGAGCAAGCACGCGTCGCGCGAGGCGAGCCAGGCGTCGCGCGAGGCGAGCAGGCACGACGCAGGGTGAGCGCCGCCGTTGCACGGGGCGTGCGCACGGGCGGGCGGTGGACTCGCCGGACAGCGGCCCGGACGTGCGAGGCGGGGACGACCCGCGCCTCCAGACCGGTCCCCTGCCGGTCAGGCGCGCTGGCCGGCCACGTCGAGCAGTTCGCGGGCGTGCTCGATGCCGCTCGCGCTGTCCCCGAGTCCCGAGAGCAACCGGGCCATCTCCTGCAGCCGGTCCTCGCCCTCGAGTCGCCGCACGCTCGACGAGGTCACCGCACCGCTGGCGTCCTTCACGACGTTGAGGTGGTTGTTCGCGAACGCCGCGACCTGGGCCAGGTGCGTGACGACGATGACCTGGGTGCGCTCGGCGAGCTTCGCCAGCCGTCGCCCGATCTCGATCGCTGCCGCTCCACCGACGCCGGCGTCGACCTCGTCGAAGACGAACGTCGGCACCGTCGTGCTGCCGGCCATGACGACCTCGATCGCGAGCATCACCCGCGACAGCTCACCACCGGAGGCCCCCTTGCCGATCGGACGCGGGTCTGTGCCGGAGTGCGGCTGGAGCAGGATCGACACCTGATCGCGGCCGTGGCGGCGGTACTCGCCGGCGTCGGTGACCTCGACGACCAGCGTCGCCCCTGCCATCGCCAGCGTCTTCAGCTCGGTCGTGACGCGCTTCGCCAGGTCCGTGGCGGCCTTCGTCCGCGCCGTGGTGAGCGCACCGGCAGCATCGGCGAGCGCCTGCTCGTCCTGCTCCACCGCACCCTGCAGTGCCGCGATGCGGTCGTCGTCGCCGTCGAGCTCGAGCAGCCGGTCGCTCGCCCGCTGTCCGTACGCGATCACGTCGTCGATGGTCTCGCCGTACTTGCGGGTGAGCCCCGCGAGCAGCGCCCGCCGCTCGTTGATGACCTCGAGGTCGTGTCCGGCGTCGGGTTCCAGCGACCCGAGGTAGCTCGAGATGCTCGCCGAGGTCTCCGACGCCTGGATGCCGAGTTCGGTCAGTTGCTCGAGCACGGGCTGCAGCGCGGCGTCCGATGCGACCACGCGCTCCACCGCCCGTCGTGCGGACTCGACCAGGCCGATGACGTCCGAGACGCCGTCGAGCGACTCGCTCGACAGGGCCTCGTGCGCGAGCGCCGCGGACAGGCGGAGCTCCTCGAGGTTCCCGAGCCGGTCGGCTCGTTCGCCGAGCTCGACGTCCTCGCCGGGCTGGGGGTCGACCGCCTCGATCTCGTCCGAGGCGGCACGGATGCGCTCGGCCTCCGCCACCCGGTCGTCGCGGTCACGCGTCAGGGTCTCGAGCTCGGCGGCGTGTGCCTGCCAGGCGTCGTAGGCGACGACGTAGCGCCGCAGGGCCTTCTCGAGGGACGCACCCCCGAAACCGTCGAGCGCAGCACGCTGCGCGGTGGCGGAGGTCAACCGGATCTGGTCGGACTGGCCGTGCACGGTCACGAGCTGGTCGGCGAGCTCACCGAGCACCGCGACGGGAGCGCTCCGGCCCCCGACCGTCGCCCGGCTGCGGCCCTCGGCCGACACCGTGCGGGTGAGGATGAGCTCGCCGTCCTCGACGGCGCCGCCGGCGTCCTCGACACGCTCGGCGACGGCGGCGTGGTCGGGGACGTTCCACCGGCCCTCGACGACCGCGCTCGACGCACCGCGCCGCACGGAGGCGGCATCGGCGCGGGAACCGAGCAGCAGCCCGAGCGCCGTGACGATCATGGTCTTGCCCGCGCCGGTCTCACCGGTGACGACCGTGAACCCGGGGCCGAGTTCGAGCGTCGTCTCACCGATGACCCCGAGGTCGCGGATCGCGATCTCCTCGATCATCGGTCCTCCTGGTCGGTCGTCGCGGATGCGGTGACAGGGCGTCCCACAGGGGTCACAGGAGGTCACCGTCCTCGTCGTCGGACTGTGGCCCGCGCCACCCGGCGACCGGCAACTGGAACTTGGCGACCAGCCGGTCGGTGAACGGGGCGTCCTTCAGGCGTGCGACCCGGACGGGGTCCGGCGACCGTCGGACCTCGACCCGTGCACCCGGGGGCAGGTCGTGCGTGCGGCGCCCGTCGCACCACAGGACACCGACGCCGCTGGTGCGACGGAGCACCTCGATGGCGAGGGTGCAGTCCGGGCCGACCACGATGGGTCGGGCGAACAGGGCGTGCGCGCTGAGGGGGACCATGAGCAGGGCGTCGACGTCCGGCCAGACGATCGGACCGCCGCCGGAGAACGAGTACGCCGTCGAACCGGTCGGCGTCGAGACCACCACGCCGTCGCAGCCGAACGAGGACAGCGGGCGGCCGTCGACCTCGGTGACGACCTCGAGCATGCGCTCGCGCGAGGCCTTCTCGATGGTCGCCTCGTTGAGGGCCCAGCTCGAGTAGACGACCTGGTTGCCGACGACGACGTCGACCTGGAGCGTGACGCGTTCCTCGACGTGGTACTCGCCGGAGAGCGCGCGTTCGACGGTCTCGGCGAGGGCGTCCCGCTCGCTCTCGGCCAGGAAGCCGACGTGGCCGAGGTTGACCCCGACGAGGGGCGGACGGGTGTCCCGCACGAGTTCTGCAGCGCGCAGGATCGTGCCGTCGCCGCCGAGCACGATGACGATCTCGAGCTGGTCCGTCTGCACGTCGACGCCGAGGATGTCGACCTGGCCGACCGAGGCCTCGGCACGCCGGATGTCGGCGTACTCGTCGAAGGGCATGACGGGTTTGAGGCCGGCTGCGTGCAGGAGGTCGCAGACCTCGACAGCAGCGTCGATCGAGTCACGGCGGCCCGTGTGGCTCACGAGCAGGATGTGCCGGTCCTCGGTCATGCGGTCCCCTCTGTCAGTTCGGTCGCTCGGAGGATCCATTCTGTCGGATTGCCCCCGACACCGCGCTGGAAGTGCGCGAGGTACTCGTGGTTGCCGTGCGTGCCGATGATGGGCGACGCCGCCAGGCCGGACGTGCCGAACCCGAGGTCCCACGCCGCCCAGAGCACGTTCATCAGCGCGTCGTGCCGCAGGCCGGGGTCGTGCACGATGCCCTCGCGGACACCGGTGCGTCCGACCTCGAACTGCGGCTTCACGAGCAGGACGAACTCGTCCGCCGGGACCGCCTCGACGAGGGCGGGCAGCACGAGCCGGAGCGAGATGAAGGAGAGGTCACCGACGACCAGCGAGGTCTCGGCCGCCGCGGCGTCGAGCGCCGCGTAGTCCGCCGCGGTGAGGTTCCGGGCGTTCGTGCCCTCGACCACGACGACCCGCTCGTCGAGCGCCACCGAGGGGTGCAGCTGCCCGTGCCCGACGTCGAGCGCGATGACCCGACGGGCCCCTCGTGCCAGCAGCACCTGGGTGAAGCCGCCCGTGCTCGCGCCGACGTCGAGCACCACGCGACCCGACGGGTCGACCGCGAAGGCGTCGAGCGCGCCGACGAGCTTCCGCGCCGCACGGGACACCCACTCGTCCACGACGTCGACGACCAGTTCGGCGTCCGGCATCACCGGGGTCGAGGCCTTCACGACGGGCTGACCGTCGACGGTGACACGGCCGTCCTGGACGAGCTTCGTCGCAGCCGTCCGACTGCGGGCGAGCCCGCGCACCGCGAGCAGTGCGTCGAGGCGGACCGGGGTCGCGTCGGGCACGCCGCCGTCCGGCTCAGGCACGCGCGGTGCCACCGGTCTCGAGCCGGGTCCGGAGTTCGTCGTGCAGGGCCGAGAACGCGTCGGCGCGCTCCTCGAGCGGCAGCGACTCGGCCGTCGCGGTCTGAGCGGCGAAGTCGTCGTGCTCGACGTGCTCGACGTGCTCGACGTGCTCGACGTGCTCGTTCGTGGACGACTGCTCGGGGTTCGGCACGTCCGACACGCTACTCGCCGCCGTACAGCTGCGGGTCGACGTCGAGGCCGTAGATCGCCAGGCCGGACTCCCAGATCAGGGTCGCCCCGGCGCGGAGGCGGTCGATCGCCGTCCCCGCGTCGAGGACCCGCACCACGTGCCCGCGCATGGCCACGGTGGCGCTGCCCATCGTCACGTACCGCGTGCCGTCCTCGTCCTCGCGGCGGACGGTCACCGGGTACGGCACCGACAGACCACGCAGGTCCTGCAGGACGAACGTCGGACGCGACCGCTGGTCGGCCGCGAGCATCTGCTTGGCCTGGTCGATGCCCGTGAGCACGAGGACGCTGGGGATCCCCGCGTCGTTCGCACCCTTGATGTCGGTGTCCAGGCGGTCGCCGATGAAGATCGTCCGGCCGCCACCGAAGCGCTGCACGGCGGCGTCGAAGATCGGTCGTTCCGGCTTGCCGGCCACGACGGGCATCCGCCCCACGGCCTGGTGCACGGCGGACACGAGCGTGCCGTTGCCCGGTGCGATGCCGCGCTCGACCGGGATCGACCAGTCCATGTTCGTGGCGACCCACGGCACGTCCGGGTCGGCCAGGGCGAAGGACGCCTCGGCCAGTTCCTTCCAGCCGAGATCCGGCGAGAAGCCCTGGATGACCGCAGCGGGGGCGTCCTCGGCGCTCGAGGTCACGGTGAACCCGGCCGCCTCGACGATGCTCGACAGCCCGATGCCGCCCGTGACGAGCACGGTCGACCCGGCCGGCACGAGCGTCGAGAGCAGTTGGACCCCCGCCTGCGACGACGTGACGACGTCGTCCTCGGACACCTCGAGCCCGTAGCGCTCCAGGTGCTCGGCGACGTCGACCGGACGCCGCGAAGCGTTGTTCGTGATGTACCCGACGCGAGCGGTCGACGACGCGCGGGTCAAGGCCTCGACCGCGTGCGGGATCGCGTTCCGCCCGCGGTACACGACACCGTCGAGGTCGGTGAGGACGACGTCCACACCGTCCGTCGGCGGCCTCGGGGTGTCAGCCGGCTGCGGAGCCGTCGACGTCGCGGGGGTTGTCG
The DNA here is from genome assembly GCF_003234445.2 of Curtobacterium sp. MCLR17_036. NCBI lineage: Bacteria > Bacillati > Actinomycetota > Actinomycetes > Micrococcales > Microbacteriaceae > Curtobacterium > Curtobacterium sp. MCLR17_036. Next base: position 3,073,994 of record NZ_CP126269.1, read on the forward strand.
TCGTCGATCTCGCCGAGGTCGTCGTCGGGCTCGTCGACGTCGTCGAGCTGGTCGGTGTCGTCGAGGCCGCCGGCACCGGCTGCGGGCTCGTCGACGCGCTCGGCGTCCGCTCCGGGCCCGTCGTCCCGGGGCTCTTCGACCTCGATCGTTTCCTCGACCACATCAACAGTCTCCCATGCGTTCTCGTCGGCGATCTCGGACAGGGCCTGGGCGGCGCGATCGACCCGCGCCCACCACTCGTCGGCCTCGTCCTGGCGACCGAGCTCCTCGAGCGTGGCCGCGTAAGCACTGTAGAGCGCCGGCGACCAGGTGTAGGCCGTCGACGGATCGAGCTGTGGAATCTCCAGCTCGCCGAGGGCGGCTGTGGGATTCCCGAGGTCCAACCGGGCGCCGGACATCGCGATCGCGAGTTCGACCTGCACCGGCGTCTCGAGCGCCGACCGTTCGACGGACCGACCGAGCTCGAGCGCACGCTCCGGACGCCCGAGGCCGCGCTCGCAGTCCACCATCATCGGCAGCTGGTCGTTGCGGCCCGAGATCCGTCGGTACGTCCGGAGCTCGCGGAGCGCCGTGGCGAAGTCGCCCAAGCGGTACGCGGTGATCGCTGCGGTCTCACGGACCACACCGACGCGGCCGGCACGGCGCGCTGCACTGAGGGCGTGCTGGTTCGCCGTCTCGGGGTCGTCGTCGACGAACATCGCCGCGGCCACGAGGTGGCGGGCGACCCAGTCCGCGTTGTCCTTGCTCAGGGTCTTCAGCTCCATGCGGGCTGCCGGGTCGAGGTCGCGCGCCTGGATCTCCTCGGGGATCTCCGGGTCGTCGTGGCGCGGGCGGATCGACTTCGTGCCGTACGGGTCGCGGTCCTCCCAGTCGTCCCGCGCAGCCTCGCCGAAGCGGGCACCGGCATGGCGGGTGCCGTCGCCGAAGCGGCGACGATCCTCACCGCCGTCGCGGCGCGGGCGGTCGGACGAGCCACCGCCGTAGGACGGCCGGTCACCGTCACGACGCGGACGATCGGAGGACCCGCCACGGTACGACGGCCGGTCACCGTCACGAGCCGGACGATCGGACGAGCCACCACGGTAGGACGGACGGTCACCGTCACGAGCCGGACGGTCAGAGGAGCCACCGCGGTACGACGGACGATCACCGTCACGACGCGGACGGTCCGAGGACCCGCCACGGTACGACGGACGATCGCCGTCACGTCGCGGACGGTCACCGTCGCGAGACGGACGGTCAGAGGAGCCACCGCGGTACGACGGACGATCACCGTCACGACGCGGGCGGTCGGAGGACCCACCGCCGTACGACGGACGATCACCGTCACGACGCGGACGGTCAGAGGAGCCACCGCGGTACGACGGACGATCACCGTCACGAGCCGGACGGTCGGACGACCCGCCACGGTACGGAGGACGGTCACCGTCGCGACGCGGACGGTCTGCCCCGCGGGGGCCGTCACCGCGCGGCGGACGGCCGGAGTCCGCACGGTCGCTCCGCCACGAAGGCCGGTCGTTCCGGTCGCCCTCACGGAACGGACGGTCGCCGTCCCGACTCGGAGCACCGTCGCGACGAGCAGCACCGTCTCGGAACGGTCGGTCACCGCGCTCGGGACGACGATCGCCCTCGCGGCGCTCGAACTCACGGGGACTGGACGACCAACGGCCGCCACGGTCGCCGTCGCGACGCGGAGCGCCGTCACGGCGAGGGAACCGGTCACCGTCCCGTCGGGGTCGGTCTCCCCGATCGCCGTCGTTCCGTCGCTGGTCGTCGTCGTTCGCCACCGTTGCTCCTCATCGCGTGCCCGAGTCAGAACCAGGGCGTTCGTCCGCTGTGTCGTTGTGTTGGGTGCCGCTGCATCCGCCCGGCACCCGGCTCCAGTCCATCACGAACCAGTGCCGGCGTCGAGCGGACGGGGGCAGAAACAGAAATGGCCACCGGCCTCGACCGAGAACGAGGGTCTCCCCTGCGAGTTCTCGATGGAGGGCCGATGGCCACATCTTTCTTACGTTGAGTCCGGCGGCGTCCTACTCTCCCACAAGGTCCCCCTTGCAGTACCATCGGCGCTGAGAGGCTTAGCTTCCGGGTTCGGAATGTGACCGGGCGTTTCCCTCTCGCTATGACCACCGGAACACCTTCGACCAGATCATACTTGGTCTCAAAGCTGTCCCGACTGCCGTCACCCGAAGGTGACAGAGCGGTGTATTCAGTTTCGATTCCCGATCGTCTGTCGGGAACCACAAAGTGGACGCGAGCCCCACACCCGAAGGTGTGGGAAATAATTGTGTTGTCAAGTCTTCGGCTTATTAGTACCGGTCAGCTCCACGGGTCGTTAGTCCCCGCTTCCACATCCGGCCTATCAACCCAGTAGTCTGCTGGGAGCCTCTCACACTCAAGGTGCATGGAAATCTCATCTCGAAGACGGCTTCCCGCTTAGATGCTTTCAGCGGTTATCCGGTCCGAACGTAGCTAATCAGCGGTGCCCTTGGCAGAACAACTGACACACCAGAGGTTCGTCCATCCCGGTCCTCTCGTACTAGGGATAGATCTTCTCAAATTTCCAACGCGCGCAGCGGATAGGGACCGAACTGTCTCACGACGTTCTAAACCCAGCTCGCGTACCGCTTTAATGGGCGAACAGCCCAACCCTTGGGACCTACTCCAGCCCCAGGATGCGACGAGCCGACATCGAGGTGCCAAACCATGCCGTCGATATGGACTCTTGGGCAAGATCAGCCTGTTATCCCCGAGGTACCTTTTATCCGTTGAGCGACAGCGCTTCCACAAGCCACTGCCGGATCACTAGTCCCGACTTTCGTCCCTGCTCGACCTGTCAGTCTCACAGTCAAGCTCCCTTGTGCACTTACACTCGCCACCTGATTGCCAACCAGGTTGAGGGAACCTTTGGGCGCCTCCGTTACTCTTTGGGAGGCAACCGCCCCAGTTAAACTACCCATCAGGCACTGTCCATGAACCCGATCAGGGTCCTACGTTAGACATCCAAAGTGACCAGAGTGGTATTTCAACAATGACTCCACGAACACTAGCGTGCCCGCTTCACAGTCTCCCACCTATCCTACACAAGCCACTCCGAACACCAATACCAAACTGTAGTAAAGGTCACGGGGTCTTTCCGTCCTGCTGCGCGTAACGAGCATCTTTACTCGTAGTGCAATTTCGCCGAGTTCGCGGTTGAGACAGCTGGGAAGTCGTTACGCCATTCGTGCAGGTCGGAACTTACCCGACAAGGAATTTCGCTACCTTAGGATGGTTATAGTTACCACCGCCGTTTACTGGGGCTTAAATTCAGAGCTTCGCCGTGAGGCTAACCCTTCCTCTTAACCTTCCAGCACCGGGCAGGCGTCAGTCCGTATACATCGTCTTGCGACTTCGCACGGACCTGTGTTTTTAGTAAACAGTCGCTTCCCACTGGTCTCTGCGGCCTTCAACGCTCACGGAGTAAATCCGGTCACGCGTCCGGCCCCCCTTCTCCCGAAGTTACGGGGGCATTTTGCCGAGTTCCTTAACCACGATTCTCTCGATCTCCTTGGTATTCTCTACCTGACCACCTGAGTCGGTTTCGGGTACGGGCGGCTGCAACCTCGCGTCGATGCTTTTCTCGGCAGCATAGGATCACTGATTTCCCCTTACGGGTACGCGTCGGATCTCAGGCATACAGACGACGGATTTGCCTATCGTCAGCCCTACATCCTTACACCAGGTTCACCTTACGGATACCATCGCCTGGCTCAGCTACCTTCCTGCGTCACACCTGTTCATACGCTAACCGCACCAGCATGGGGTCGAGCGTTAGACCGGACACCATCACCCCGAAGGGATCCGGATGCACCGGGTTAGGACTCTTAGCACCACTGGATTAGCTTGGGCGGTTGTTCGCCGGTACGGGAATATCAACCCGTTGTCCATCGACTACGCCTGTCGGCCTCGCCTTAGGTCCCGACTTACCCAGGGCGGATTAACCTGGCCCTGGAACCCTTGGTCTTTCGGAGGACGGGTTTCTCACCCGTCTTTCGCTACTCATGCCTGCATTCTCACTCGTGTAGCGTCCACGGCTGGATCACTCCGCCGCTTCACTCGCCACACGACGCTCTCCTACCACTCCGCACGACTGAACCACGAAGGCTTGTCTATAGTGCGAAATCTACAACTTCGGTGGTGTGCTTGAGCCCCGTTACATTGTCGGCGCGGAATCACTTGACCAGTGAGCTATTACGCACTCTTTCAAGGGTGGCTGCTTCTAAGCCAACCTCCTGGTTGTCTATGCAACTCCACATCCTTTCCCACTTAGCACACGCTTAGGGACCTTAGTTGGTAGTCTGGGTTGTTTCCCTCTCGACGATGAAGCTTATCCCCCACCGTCTCACTGCTGCGCTCTCACTCACCGGCATTCGGAGTTTGGCTGACGTCAGTAACCTGTTGAGGCCCATCGGCCATCCAGTAGCTCTACCTCCGGCGAGAAACACGCAACGCTGCACCTAAATGCATTTCGGAGAGAACCAGCTATCACGAAGTTTGATTGGCCTTTCACCCCTATCCACAGCTCATCCCCTCCATTTTCAACTGAAGTGGGTTCGGTCCTCCACGACGTCTTACCGTCGCTTCAACCTGGCCATGGATAGATCACTTCGCTTCGGGTCTAGAACATGCGACTCAAACGCCCTATTCAGACTCGCTTTCGCTACGGCTGCCCCTCACGGGTTAACCTCGCCACATATCACTAACTCGCAGGCTCATTCTTCAAAAGGCACGCCGTCACCCCTACAAGGAGGCTCCGACGGTTTGTAAGCAAACGGTTTCAGGTACTATTTCACTCCCCTCCCGGGGTACTTTTCACCTTTCCCTCACGGTACTTGTCCGCTATCGGTCATCTGGGAGTATTTAGGCTTATCAGGTGGTCCTGACAGATTCACACGGGATTTCTCGGGCCCCGTGCTACTTGGGATACACATCCGGCCATAACACCATTTCGTCTACGGGGCTGGCACCCACTACGGCCCGGCTTTCAAACCGGTTCGACTATGATGCGCTGTAACCGCCCCAGTCCGGCAGAACTGAGCGACGTGTCCCACAACCCCGACCATGCAACGCCCGCCGGCTATCACACATGATCGGTTTAGCCTCATCCGCTTTCGCTCGCCACTACTCACGGAATCACATGTTGTTTTCTCTTCCTGTGGGTACTGAGATGTTTCACTTCCCCACGTTCCCTCTACCCGCCCTATATATTCAGGCGGGAGTCACCAGGTCACAAAAGCGCCTGGCGGGGTTTCCCCATTCGGAAATCCTCGGCTCACAGCTCGATTATCAGCTCCCCGAGGCTTATCGCAGATTTCTACGTCCTTCTTCGGCTCCAGATGCCAAGGCATCCACCGTTTGCTCTTAGAAACTTGACCACAAAGATTAAAATTGCGATCGACTCGAACAACAACTCCACCCGAAGGCTTCATCATCGTCACGAGCGATCTAAGATGCTCGCGTCCACTGTGTAGTTCTCAACATACGATCGGCACCAGCACTCCCCCACCCTACGGTGGACTCATCCTGGCCCGACGAAGAACCAGCAACCAGCAAGCGAGAACCTCGCCACCAGTCACGGCTCAACCCCCGACCACACTCGGCCGGGAAGCCTGGTCCCTCAGGACCCAACAACGTGCACCAGCCAGCAGCTCCACCCCGACCCGTTCCCACCCTGCAAGCAAGGTGTACTAAGACCGGAAGCATCACTCCCGACTGCACTGTCAATGTTCCACCCATGAGCTACCCGTCGGACACGTTCGGTCCGAATCGGGCGCCTGGACACCCCAAGAGGTGCCAGATGCTCCTTAGAAAGGAGGTGATCCAGCCGCACCTTCCGGTACGGCTACCTTGTTACGACTTAGTCCTAATCACCGATCCCACCTTCGACGGCTCCTTCCACAAGGGTTAGGCCACCGGCTTCGGGTGTTACCGACTTTCATGACTTGACGGGCGGTGTGTACAAGGCCCGGGAACGTATTCACCGCAGCGTTGCTGATCTGCGATTACTAGCGACTCCGACTTCATGAGGTCGAGTTGCAGACCTCAATCCGAACTGAGACCGGCTTTTTGGGATTCGCTCCACCTTACGGTATCGCAGCCCTTTGTACCGGCCATTGTAGCATGCGTGAAGCCCAAGACATAAGGGGCATGATGATTTGACGTCATCCCCACCTTCCTCCGAGTTGACCCCGGCAGTCTCCTATGAGTCCCCGGCATAACCCGCTGGCAACATAGAACGAGGGTTGCGCTCGTTGCGGGACTTAACCCAACATCTCACGACACGAGCTGACGACAACCATGCACCACCTGTACACCGACCACAAGGGGGCGACCATCTCTGGCCGTTTCCGGTGTATGTCAAGCCTTGGTAAGGTTCTTCGCGTTGCATCGAATTAATCCGCATGCTCCGCCGCTTGTGCGGGCCCCCGTCAATTCCTTTGAGTTTTAGCCTTGCGGCCGTACTCCCCAGGCGGGGCGCTTAATGCGTTAGCTACGACACAGAAACCGTGGAAAGGTCCCTACATCTAGCGCCCAACGTTTACGGCATGGACTACCAGGGTATCTAATCCTGTTCGCTCCCCATGCTTTCGCTCCTCAGCGTCAGTTACGGCCCAGAGATCTGCCTTCGCCATCGGTGTTCCTCCTGATATCTGCGCATTCCACCGCTACACCAGGAATTCCAATCTCCCCTACCGCACTCTAGTCTGCCCGTACCCACTGCAAGCCCGAGGTTGAGCCTCGGGATTTCACAGCAGACGCGACAAACCGCCTACGAGCTCTTTACGCCCAATAATTCCGGACAACGCTTGCACCCTACGTATTACCGCGGCTGCTGGCACGTAGTTAGCCGGTGCTTTTTCTGCAGGTACCGTCACTTTCGCTTCTTCCCTACTAAAAGAGGTTTACAACCCGAAGGCCGTCATCCCTCACGCGGCGTTGCTGCATCAGGCTTTCGCCCATTGTGCAATATTCCCCACTGCTGCCTCCCGTAGGAGTCTGGGCCGTGTCTCAGTCCCAGTGTGGCCGGTCACCCTCTCAGGCCGGCTACCCGTCGTCGCCTTGGTGAGCCATTACCTCACCAACAAGCTGATAGGCCGCGAGTCCATCCCCAACCAAAAAATCTTTCCACCACCAGACCATGCGGCCGGTGATCGTATCCAGTATTAGACGTCGTTTCCAACGCTTATCCCAGAGTCAGGGGCAGGTTACTCACGTGTTACTCACCCGTTCGCCACTAATCACAGGAGCAAGCTCCTGATCATCGTTCGACTTGCATGTGTTAAGCACGCCGCCAGCGTTCGTCCTGAGCCAGGATCAAACTCTCCGTAAAAAATTACAACCAACACCCGAAAGCGTCAGCGAGTTGATTCTGACTGTTGACTGTCTACTGACAATCTTCAATCCAAAAGGAATTGCATCATGACCCGGTCAGCAATCCGACCAGGCACGAGGTCAATCAATAAATTGGCATTGACAATGTGCACGCTGTTGAGTTCTCAAGGACCAGACGCACTTGCTCCTCGGCTCGAGTTCGAGCTTCAGCCACAAGGCTTGTGTACTTGGCTTGCCACCGGTCGTTCGTCGGACCAAGAGGTCCAGTGGCTCATCCCGAGGGGAGAGAACCGGTGGGCTTGTCATCCTAAGCGTCGAAGCGATCCGGCGCAAGGCCTGATCTGAACTTCAGTGGAGGATGGTCCCGCTTGAGGGCCGGCGTGCTCTGGGCTTTCGCTCCAGCCGCTCCGCCGCACCTTTGGGGTGACGAGTAAGAACTATACGCAGCCCTGAGCGAGTGCGCCAAGCCAGCTCCCATCCCGGGCGTGTCGCCTTGTGCAACACTCGGCGCCCGAACGCAGCGATGCCCGGTCCCACGCGGGGAACCGGGCATCGTCGAGCGTCGGACGTCAGGCGAGCGTCACACCGGCGAGGGTCTTCTTGCCTCGGCGGAGCACGAGGACTCCCCCGGGCAGGGCGAGGTCGGACAGCACCGCGGCCGGGTCCTCGGCTCGGGCGTTGTTCACGTACACCCCGCCCTGGTCGATCGCGCGGCGCGCTTCGCCGAGGGACTTCACGAGTTCGGTCTCGACCAACGCACGGGCGACGTCCGCACCGGGGTCGAGCGTCACCGATCCGGGCAGTTCGGCGATCGCCGATCGCAGGGTGTCCGGGTCGAGGGCACCGAGCTCGCCGTTGCCGAACAGCGCCGCCGCGGCGTCGATCGCCGCCTGGGTTGCCTCGACACCGTGGACGAGCGAGGTCACCTCGAAGGCCAGGGTGCGCTGGGCCTCGCGGCGGAAGGGTTCGTCGGCCACCGCCTGCTCGAGGCGTTCGACCTCGGCGCGGGTCAGGAACGTGAACTCGCGCAGTCGGGCGACCACGTCGGCGTCGGCCGTGTTGAGCCAGAACTGGTACAGCGCGTAGGGCGAGGTCATCTCGGCGTCGAGCCAGATCGCGTTGCCCTCGCTCTTGCCGAACTTCGTGCCGTCGGCGTTCGTGATGAGCGGGGTCCCGAGGGCGTGCACCGTGGCGCCCTCGGCTCGCCGGATGAGCTCCGTCCCCGAGGTCAGGTTGCCCCACTGGTCGGACCCGCCGGTCTGCAGCGTGCACCCGTACTGCCGGAAGAGCTCGCGGTAGTCGAGCCCCTGCAGGATCTGGTAGCTGAACTCGGTGTAGCTGATGCCCGCGTCGGAGTTCAACCGCGCGGCCACCGCGTCCTTCTTGAGCATCGAGTTCACGCGGAAGTACTTGCCGACGTCGCGCAGGAAGTCGATGGCCGACATCGGCGCCGTCCAGTCGAGGTTGTTCACCAGCCGCACGCCGTTGTCACCGTCCGGGCTGAGGAACCGTGAGACCTGCTCCTGCAGACGAGCGACCCACTCGGCGACCGTCTCGGGGGTGTTCAGGGTCCGTTCGGCGGTCGGACGCGGATCGCCGATGAGCCCGGTCGACCCCCCGACGAGCGCGAGCGGCTTGTGCCCCGCCAACTGCAGCCGGCGCATCGTCAGCAGCTGCAGGAGGTTGCCGCAGTGCAACGACGGCGCGGTCGGGTCGAAGCCGCAGTAGTACGTGATCGGGTCACCGTCGAGGGCCTCTTGCAGCGCGGTCTCGTCGGTCGAGACCTGCACCAGACCGCGCCACCGCAGTTCGTCCCACACCGAGTCGAAGGTGGGGTCGTTCTGCTGGCGCGTCAGGACGTCTTGGGCGGTATCACTGGACACCCCGCCATCGTACCGGCGGCGCGCCACCGCCAGCGCCGTCGACCGGGAGGCCCGTGGTCACGTTCACGAGTCGAGGGCGCCCTTGTGCCGTCGGTACGTCGACACCGTCGGGTCACCCGTCAGCCAGAACCGCCAGGGGTAGCGCACCCCGCCGGCGATGCCGGCGACGCCGGTGCGGGGTCCGCGCGAGATCCGCGCGACCGGACCACCCGTCGCCGGACCGGGGAGGGTCTCGGACAGGAGGTCCTCGACGAGGCGAGCCGGTCCGACGGAGGCGATCCGGGCCTCCAGACCGGGTGCCAGGGCGAGCACGAACGGACCGGACCCGTCGAGCAGCGAGGTGCCGTCGTCCTGCCCGAGGACCGCCCCGAGGGCGCTGCCGAGGTTGCCGGGGCCGCGAGCCAACGCGACCTCGGTGACGGACGGCCCGCGGCGTGCACGGGCGACGTCGAGACCGTCCACGACCCGGGCCCCGCGCAGGAGCGACCCCGACGACGTGCCCACGGGCGCGCTCACCACGTTGACGCACGTGTGGATGCCGTACGAGCGGTACGCGTACAGGGTGCCCGGCGACCCGAACAGGTGGCGGTTGCGTTCGGTCGGCCCGCGGTGCCCGTGCGAACCGGGGTCGGTGGGGCCGGAGTAGGCCTCGACCTCGGTGATCCGGATGGTCACCCCTCGCCCCGTCACGGTCGCGCCGAGCAGGGCCGGCGCGATCGTCGGTGCGGGCTCGGCGAGCAGGGCGAGGAGGCCGGCGGTCATCGCGAGAAGGGAGCGCCCGCCGCGATGTCGTGGACCCGACGCGTGACCGCGGCGAGCTGCTCGGCGACGCGGTCCGGGGCCGTGCCACCGACGCCGGCACGGGACGCGACGCTGCCCTCGATCGTGAGCACCGTGCGGACCTCGGGCGTGAGGTGCTCGGAGACGGTGCGGTACTCGTCGTCAGACGGCTCGTCGAGCTCGATGCCGCGCTCCTCGCAGTACCGGACCAGCGCGCCGGAGACCTCGTGCGCGTCGCGGAAGGGCACGCCCTGGCGCACGAGCCACTCGGCGACGTCGGTCGCGAGCGAGAAGCCCTGCGGGGCGAGCTCGGCCATCCGGTCGGTGTCGAAGGTCAGCGTCGCGATCATGCCGGTGAAGGCCGGCAGCAGCACCTCGAGCGTGGCGACCGAGTCGAAGACGGGCTCCTTGTCCTCCTGCAGGTCGCGGTTGTAGGCCAGTGGCAGTCCCTTGAGGGTCGCGAGGAGCCCGGTCAGGTTGCCGATCAGGCGCCCCGACTTGCCCCGTGCGAGCTCGGCGATGTCCGGGTTCTTCTTCTGCGGCATGATGCTCGAGCCGGTCGAGAACGCGTCGTGGAGCCGGACGAAGCCGAACTCCTTCGTGTTCCAGAGGATGACCTCTTCCGACAGCCGTGAGAGGTCGATGCCGATCTGCGCGAGGACGAACGCGAACTCGGCGACGACGTCGCGGGCGGCGGTCGCGTCGATCGAGTTGTCCGCCGGGCGGTCGAAGCCGAGCTCCGCGGCGATGGCGGCGGGATCGAGCCCGAGCGAGCTGCCGGCCAGCGCACCGGCGCCGTACGGGCTGACGCTCGCCCGGCCGGCCCAGTCTCGCAGGCGCTCGAGGTCGCGGACCAGCGGCCAGGCGTGCGCGAGCAGGTGGTGGGCCAGGAGCACGGGCTGGGCGTGCTGCAGGTGCGTGCGCCCTGGCATGATCGCGTCGAGGTGCTCGGTCGCCTGCTGCGTGATCGCGTCGACCAGGTCGATCACGAGCCGCCCGATGCGCCGGCCGTGGTCGAGCATGTGCATGCGGCCGAGCGTCGCGATCTGGTCGTTGCGGCTGCGGCCGGCGCGGAGCTTGCCGCCGAGCTCGGGGCCGAGGTCCGCGATGAGCAGGCGTTCGAGCGCCCCGTGGACGTCCTCGTCGGAGTCGTCGGGCTGCAGCGTGCCGTCGGCGTGCGCCGCTCCGAGCCGGTCGAGGCCGGCGAGCATGCGCTCGAGCTCGTCCGCGGTGAGGTACCCGGCCGTGTGCAGCGCGCGGGCGTGCGCGCGGGACCCCGCGATGTCGTACGGCGCGAGCTGCCAGTCGAAGTGCGTGGACTTCGACAGGGCGGCGAGGGCCTCGCTCGGGCCGTCGGCGAAGCGGCCGCCCCAGAGGGCACCGGTGTTGGTGGCGTCGGTCTTCTCGTCGGTCATGTCGTCCTGCGTCGTCCTGGTCGGGGTGGGGCTGTCGGTCGGGGTGGGGCTGTCGGTCGGGGTGGGGCGGTCGATCGGGGTGGGTGCCACGTCGGGTCGGGCTGGTCGGGCCCGGCCGGCCGCGTCGCGTCGGTGCGTCCGGACGGGTCGGTGGTCAGTTCGCCCGGTCGCGTCGTGCGGCGATCCGGCTCGGCAACGACCAGAGCTCGGAGAAGCCCTTCGACAGGGAGTGGTCGAACGCGTCGTCGCCGTCCGAGGCGAGGTCGAAGTCGTAGAGGCTCTGCTCCGAGCGGCGACCCGTCACCGTGACGAGACCGCCGTGCAACCGCAGTCGGACGTCGCCGGACACGTGCTGCTGGGTGTGGTCCACGAAGGCGTCGAGACTGCGCTTCAGGCTGCCGAACCAGAGGCCGTCGGACACCAGGTCGGCCCACTCCGACTCGACGCCGCGCTTGTAGCGGATGACGTCGCGCTCCAGGGTCAGCCGTTCCAGGTCCTCGTGCGCCGCGATGAGCGCCGTCGCACCGGGGGCCTCGGCGATCTGACGGGTCTTGATGCCGACGAGCCGGTCCTCGACGACGTCGAGCCGCCCGACGCCGTGCTTGCCCGCCACGGCGTTGAGCTCCTGGACGACGCGCAGCACGCTGAACCGCTGCCCGTCGATCGCCACCGGCACCCCGCGCTCGAAGGTCACGGTGACCTCGTCCGGCTCGCGGGCGGTCGCCGGGTCCTGCGTGCAGGCGTACAGGTCCTCGTCGGGCGCGGACCACGGGTCCTCGAGGAACCCGGTCTCGACGGCCCGACCCCAGAGGTTCTGGTCGACCGAGTACGCACGCTCGCCGCCCGGGACCGGCAGCCGGTGCTCGGCCGCGTAGGCGACGGTGCTGTCCGGGGTCAGCGCGAGGTCCCGGACCGGTGCGATGCACCGCAGGTCGGGGGCGATCGCCGCCACCGCCGCCTCGAAGCGGACCGGGTCGTCACCCGTCCCGCTGCACCCGTGGGCCACGGTGTCCGCGCCGAGCTGGGTCGCGGTGAGCGCGAGGTGCTTGGCCACCAGGGGACGGCTCAGCGCCGCCACCAGCGACGACCGTCGGAGTGAGAGCGCGTTGGCCTTGAGGGCCGGCACCACGTACTCGTCGGCGAACTCGTCGCGGGCGTCCACCACGACCGACTCGACCGCGCCGCACTCCAGTGCCCGCGCGCGGACCGCGTCGAGGTCCTCGCCGCCCTGGCCGACGTCGACCGCGAGCGCCACCACGTCCTTGCCGGTGGTGTCGCGCAGCCAGCCGACCCCGACCGAGGTACCGAGGTCACCGGAGTACGCGAGGACGACGCGGTCTGCCATGCGGTGCGTCCCTACGCCGCGGTGCTCGCGGTGGCCGCGGCGCCCGCGCTGGTCGCGGTGGTGCTCGCGGCGCCCGCGCTGGTCGCGCTGGTCGCGCTGGTCGCGATGCCCGTCGTGTTCGCGGTGCCCGCGCTGCCCGTCGTGTTCGCGGCGAGGAGCCAGGCGAGCAGCGCCTTCTGAGCGTGCAGGCGGTTCTCCGCCTCGTCCCAGATGATGCTGCGCGGCCCGTCGATGACCTCGGCGGTGACCTCGTAGCCGCGGTCCGCCGGCAGGCAGTGCATGAACACGGCGTCGTCCGCAGCGTGCGCCATGAGCTCGTCGTCGACGCGGTACCCGGCGAAGGTGTCGAGGCGCGACTGCTTCTCGGACTCCTTGCCCATCGAGACCCAGGTGTCCGTCACGACGACGTCCGCGCCGGCGACCGCGGCCACCGGGTCGGTGACGACGAGGACGGACCCGCCGGTGACGGCCGCGCGCTCCTCGGCGTCGGTGACGACCTGCGCCGCGGGGGCGAAGGCGTCCGGTGCGGCCACCCGCACGTGCATGCCGGCCGTCGCACCGGCGAGCAGGTACGACTGCGCCATGTTGCTCGCGCCGTCGCCGATGAAGGCGACGGTCTGGCCGGCCAGGGTGCCGCGGTGCTCACGGATGGTGAGCAGGTCGGCGAGGAGCTGGCACGGGTGGAAGTCGTCCGACAGCGCGTTCACCACGGGGACCGTCGTGTCGGCCGCCATCTCCTCGAGACCGGCCTGGCCGTAGGTGCGCCAGACGATCGCCGACACCATGCGCTCGAGCACGCGGGCGGTGTCCGACGGGGTCTCCTTGCCGCCGAGCTGGCTGTTCGCCGTCGAGATGATGAGCGGGCTGCCGCCGAGGTCGGAGATCCCGACGTGGAAGGACACCCGGGTGCGGGTCGACGACTTGTCGAAGATCACCGCGACGCTCTGCGGACCGGCGAGGGGCTTCTCGGCCCAGCGATCGGCCTTCATGCGGTCGGCGATGTCGAGGATCGCGGACTGCTCGGCCTGGCTGAGGTCGTCGTCCCGGAGGAAGTGGCGGGTCATGCGGAGGTCTCCTGGCTGGTGGTGCCCTGCTCGGCGGCGACTGCGGCCAGGCTCTGCTCGAGGATCGACAGGAACGCGTCGATCTCGGCGTCGGACACGATGAGCGGCGGCGCGATGCGCAGGCTCGATTCGTTGGGGGCGTTGATGATGAGGCCACGCTCGAGCGCAGCGGCGTTGACGGCGGCCCCGATCGGGCCGGTCAGCCCGACGCCGATGAGCAGCCCGGTCCCGCGGACCTCCTCGACGAGCGGGGAGCCGATCGCGCGGATGCCGGCGCGGATCCGCTCGCCCTTGGTGACGGCACCGGCGACGAGGTCGGCGCGCTCGATCTCCTCGAGCACGGCGTTCGCGACCCGGGTGCCGAGCGGGTTCCCGCCGAAGGTCGAGCCGTGCTGCCCGGCGGAGAACAGGTCGGACGCCCACCCGAACGTGACGAGGGCACCGATCGGGAACCCGCCGGCGATGCCCTTCGCGACCGTGATCGCGTCGGGCGTGATGCCGTGGCCCTGGAACGCGAACCAGTTGCCGGTGCGGCCGACGCCCGTCTGGATCTCGTCGAGGACCAGCAGCGCGCCGTGCTCCTCGGTGAGCCGACGTGCGGCGAGCAGGAACCCCTCGGGCAGGTCGACGACGCCGGCCTCGCCCTTGATCGGCTCGAGCACCAGGGCGGCGACGGTGTCGTCGATCGCCGCTTCGAGGGCCTCGATCGAGGTGTCGACGTGCTCGACCCCCGGCACCATCGGCAGGAAGTCCTCCTGCAGGGCGGGCTTGCCGGTGAGCGCGAGGGCGCCCATCGTCCGGCCGTGGAAGCCCTGCTTGAGCGCGAGGATGCGGGTCTTCCGGCCGTCGGCGCCCTTGTTCAGGCGGGCCAGCTTGAAGGCGGCCTCGTTCGCCTCTGCGCCGGAGTTGCCGAAGTACACCCGACCGGCGTCGCCGGCGCCGCTGATGCGCTTGAGGCGCTCGGCGAGCTCGAGCTGGGGCGGCGTGGCGAAGTAGTTCGACACGTGCACGAGCTTGGCCGCCTGGTCGGCGATGGCCCCGACGAGCGCCGGGTGCGCGTGTCCGAGCGAGTTCACGGCGATGCCCGCGAGGAAGTCGAGGTACTCGTTGCCGTCGACGTCCCACACGCGGCAGCCCTCGCCGCGCTCGAGCATGATCTTCGGCGGGGTCAGGGATCGCATGAGCGACGCCCCGAACCGGTCGTTCCAGGCCTGGGTCTGCGTCTCGGTGCTCACGGCTGCTGTCCCTTCTCGGTCGCGCCAGCCACGTGTTGGCCGGTGCTGCTGTCGATCGACGGCGACGCCACGCGGCGGCCGATCTCGGCGTGGGTCATCTGGTTCTCGGTGCGTCGGCTCGGGTCCGGGATCACCTCGGTGCCCGCACCCCGCAGGGTGAAGACCTCGAGCAGGATCGAGTGCGGGATCCGGCCGTCGATGATGGTCGCACCGCCGACACCCCCGACCACGGCGTCGAGGCACGCGGTCATCTTCGGGATCATCCCCGACTCGAGCGTCGGCAGCAGCTCGCGGAGCTCCTCGACCGCGATGAGGTCGACGATCGAGTCACGGTCGGGCCAGTTGCGGTACAGCCCGGGGACGTCCGTGAGCATCATGAGCTTCGAGGCGCGGAGCGCGATCGCGAGCGCACCGGCCGCCGCGTCGGCGTTCACGTTGAGGGCCTGGTCCGGGTGGGCGTCGTCGATCGCGATGCTCGAGACCACCGGGATCCGGCCGGCCTCGATCGCGGCGAGCACGCCGGACGGGTCGACGTGGGTGATGTCCCCGACGTGCCCGAGGTCGAACTCCTGCCCGTCGACGACCACGCCCTTCTTCTCGCCGGTGAAGAGCGAGCCGCCGTCGCCGAACACGCCGACGGCCAGGCCCTCGCCGTGCTCGTTCACCAGGTCGACGATCTCGCGGTTGACCTCGCCGGCCAGGACGTCGCGGACGACGGTGATCGCCTCGGTCGTCGTGACGCGGTACCCGCCGCGGAACTCGGACTCGATGCCCTGCTCCTTGAGCGCCGCGGAGATCTGCGGCCCGCCACCGTGCACGACGACGGGGTGCAGCCCCGCGTAGCGCAGGTAGACCATGTCCTCGGCGAAGGCGCGCTTGAGGTCCTCGTTCACCATGGCGTTCCCGCCGAACTTGACGACGACGATCTTGCCCGAGAACCGCTTCAGCCAGGGCAGCGACTCGATGAGCGTCGCCGCCTTGACCGCGGCGAGCTCGTGCTCTTCCTGCTTGTTGAGGTCGCCCATCAGCTGGAGTACGCGCTGTTCTCGTGCACGTAGTCGTGCGTGAGGTCGTTGGTGAGGATCGTCGCCGCGTGCGTGCCGACCCCGAGGTCGATGCGCACGTGGGTGTCGCGCGGGGTGAGGTCGACGGTGTCGCTCGGCTCGTCCGGAGCGCCGGCGTGGCACACCCGCACGCCGTTCATGCTGACGTCCACCTGGTACGGGTCGAACTCGGCCTCGGTCGTGCCGATCGCCGCGAGCACCCGGCCCCAGTTCGGGTCGTTGCCGAAGACGGCCGCCTTGAACAGGTTGTTGCGGGCGACGCTCCGACCGACGGTGACGGCGTCGTCCTCGGACGCGGCATGCACGACCTCGATGGTGATGTCGTGGGCCGCGCCCTCGGCGTCCTGCTGCAGCTGGCGGGCGAGGTCGGCGCACACGGCGGTCAGCGCTTCCTGGAAGTCGCCGACCTCGGGCGTCACGCCGCTCGCACCCGACGACAGCAGCACGACGGTGTCGTTCGTCGACATGCAGCCGTCCGAGTCCACCCGGTCGAACGTGGTGCGGGTGGCGGCGCGGAGCGCCTGGTCGAGTTGGTCCGGCGTCTGCACGGCGTCGGTCGTGATGACGACGAGCATCGTGGCGAGCCCCGGCGCGAGCATGCCGGCGCCCTTCGCCATGCCGCCGACGGTCCAGCCGTCCTCGGTCACGACCGACTGCTTGGCCTTGGTGTCCGTCGTCATGATGGCCGTCGCGGCATCCGGCCCGCCGTCGCTGCTGAGCGCCACGCTCGCCAGGTCGACCCCGCGGAGCACGTTGTCGCGGAAGGTCTGGTCGCCCACGCCGATGAGCCCGGTGGAGCAGACGACGACGTCGCCGGCCCCGATGCCGAGGGCGTCACCCACGGCCTCGGCCGTCAGGTGCGTGGTCTGGAAGCCGAACGGGCCGGTGAAGCAGTTCGCGCCGCCCGAGTTGAGGACGACGGCGCGGGCGACGCCGTCCCCCACCACCTGGCGGGACCAGATGACGGGGTGCGCTTGGGCGCGGTTGCTGGTGAAGACCGCGGCCGCGGCCGCGTCGGGCCCGTCGTTGACGACGAGCGCCACGTCCGGCTTGCCGCTCGCCTTGAGACCGGCGGTCACGCCGGCGGCGCGGAAGCCCGCTGCCGCGGTGACGCCCTGGAGGCCCGGCTCGGTCTGGGTGGTCGTGCCTGCGTCGGTCACGGTGCGACTCCGTCCACGCTGAGGCCCGTGGTCTCGGGGAGACCGAGGGCGATGTTCGCCGACTGGACGGCTGCGCCCGCCGTCCCCTTGGCGAGGTTGTCGAGGGCGCTCACCGCGACGACGCGCCCCGCGGACTCGTCGACGGCGATGCCGACGAGCGCGGTGTTCGCGCCGATGGTGTCGGCGACGCGGGGGAACTCGCCCTCCGGCAGCAGGTGCACGAACGGCTCGTCGGCGTACGCCTGCTCCCAGGCGAGCCGGACGTCGCGCGCGCTGACGCCGGGCGAGAGCTTCGCGGTCGTGGTGGCGAGGATGCCCCTGGACATCGGCACGAGGACCGGCGTGAACGAGATCGTCACGTCGGACGCGCCGGCGACCTGCAGGTTCTGCTGGATCTCGGGGACGTGCCGGTGGGTGCCGCCGACGGCGTAGGCGCTGGCGGACCCCATGATCTCGGACGCCAGGTAGGTGTTCGCGAGCTTCTTGCCGGCACCGCTCGGGCCGACGCTCAGCACCGCGACGATGTCGTCGGACTCGACGAGCCCGGCCTGGATCCCCGGCTGGATGCCGAGCGTGACCGCGGTCACGTTGCACCCGGGGACCGCGATCCGCTTCGCACCGACGAGACCGGACCGCTGCTTGCCCTGGGCGGCGATGTCGTCGACGTCCCGCCACTCGTCGGCGGAGCCGGGGGTGGGCGCCGCGAGCAACAGCTCGGGCAGCCCGTAGGTCCAGGCGCCGAAGTACTCGCCGCCGTAGAACCGCTCCCACGCCGCCGGGTCCGTCAGCCGGTGGTCCGCGCCGCAGTCGACGACGAGGGCGTCGTCACCGAGTTCGGCGGTGATCGCACCCGACTGGCCGTGCGGCAGCGCCAGGAACACCACGTCGTGCCCGCGGAGGTTCTCGGCCGTCGTCTCCACGAGGGTCAGGTGCGACAGCGACCGCAGGTGCGGCTGCGTCGCGATCAGGGGCTGACCGGCGTTCGAGAACGCGGTCACCGTCCTGACGTCGAACTCGGGGTGGGCGGAGAGCACGCGCAGGAGCTCACCGCCCGCGTAGCCGGAGGCTCCCGCCACGGCGACGGATACGGACATGGGATTCCACCTTTGGTCGGACTGGTCGTCGAGGAGTCGGAGGCGGCGACCCCGGGCGGTGCTGATCCCGTCGTGGGTCAGTCGCGCAGGGTCGCCCCGAATCGCTCGCCGGCACGTCGGACTGCGCCGTCGCGGGCCTCGGTGGCCTCGGCAGCGGTCAGCGTGCGGTCCGTGGCGCGGAACCGCAGGGCGAACGTCAGGGACTTCTGTCCCTCGTCCACACCCGTGCCCCGGTAGTCGTCCACGAGCCGAGCATACTCCAGCAGCTCTCCCGCGCCAGAGCGCACCGCATCGAGCACGTCTCCGGCGGGGACGTCCGTCGCGACGACCAGGGAGAGGTCCTGCGTGGCCGCCGGGTACGACACGATCGGTGCCACCGCCACGAGTTCCGGCGCCGCGGCGACCAGGGCGTCGAGGTCGAGTTCGACGACCGCCACCACCCGGGGCAGCACGGCCGCCTCGGACAGTTCGGGCAGGAGCTCGCCGGCGACACCGACGACCGCTCCGTCGACGAGCAGCGACGCCGCACGGCCGGGGTGCAGCGACGGGTGGGTCGTCTGGGCGACGGTCAGCTCGACACCGACCGCCCACGCGACCTGGCGTGCCGCGTCGATCGCGTCCGCGATGCCGTACGGCTCGGCCGGCACACCGGGCTGCTTCACGACGCGGTTGCCGGTGAGGAGCGCGGTGACGTGGAAGGGCTGCGCGGGCAGCGAGGCGTCGAGTGCCTCGAGCGTCGCGCGGTCGGGCAGCGCCCCACCGGCCGGCACGTCGTCGGTGCCGAGCGTCACGCCGGCGGCGGGCAGGAAGACGCGCGAGGTCTCGTAGAGTGCGACGTCGACGAGGCCGCGCGACACGTTGCGTCGGGCGGCGTCGACCAGCGCGGGGACCCCGCTGCGGCGGAGCAGGTCCTGCTCGCTGTCGAGCGCGTTCGCGAGGACGACGCTCGGGCCGCCCGCTGCGTCGATGCCCGGGTACGCGGCCTGCGTCGGCGCGGACACGAAGGGTGCGGTGACGACCTCGACGAGCCCGGCGGCGGCGAGGGCCGACGCCACGCGACGGCGGGCCTGCTGGTGCGCGGTGAGCCCGCGTCCGGGCGGCGCGACCGGCAGGACGCTCGGGATCCGGTCGTACCCGACGATGCGTGCGACCTCTTCGACCAGGGTGGTGTCGTCGGTCAGGTCGGGGCGCCAGGTGGGCGGCGTCACCGTGAGCAGGTCACCGTCGACGTCGACCGTGGCGCCGAGCGCGCGGAGCGTGTCGACGACCTCGGCGTCGGTGTACGCGACACCGATGAGTTCGGACGGACGAGCGAGTCGCATCGACACGGTCGGGCGCGGGGTGGTGTCGACGAGGGTCGACCCGAGTGCGTCGGCGGTGCCGCCGGCCAGGTCGACGAGGAGTTCGACGGCCCGGTTCGCCGCGGCCTCGGCCACGAGCGGGTCGACCCCGCGCTCGAAGCGCCGGGACGCCTCGCTCGGCAGCTTGTGCCGTCGAGCGGTGCGGGCGATCGAGACCTGGTCGAAGCCGGCGGCCTCGATGAGGACGTCGGTCGTCGTGGCCGAGATCTCGGTCCGTGCACCGCCCATGACACCGGCGAGCCCGACGGGGCCGGCGTGGTCGGTGATGACGAGGTCCTCGGGGTCGAGCTTGCGGACGACGCCGTCGAGCGTCTCGAGGGTCTCGCCGACCGTGGCACGACGGACCCCGAGCCCACCGTTCACCGTCGCGAGGTCGTAGCCGTGCAGGGGCTGCCCGAGTTCGAACATGACGTAGTTCGTGATGTCGACCGGCAGGGAGATCGACCGCACGCCCGCCAGTGCGAGACGCGAGACCATCCAGGACGGTGTCTTCGCGGTGGGGTCGATGCCGCGGACGACCCGCGTGACGAAGGTGCTCGCGCCGACCCGGCCACGGATGGGTGCCTGGTCGTCGATCGTCACCGGGAAGCCCTCGCCGGTGCGGGGTGCGACGCGGCCGACCGGGTCGTGGAAGCCGGCGCCCGTGGCGTGGGCGTACTCGCGGGCGACGCCGCGCATGCTCATGACGTAGCCGCGGTCGGGCGTCACGTTGATCTCGACCGCTGCGTCGTCGAGGCCGAGGAGCGCGATCGCGTCTGCGCCGACGGGGGGCTCCATGCCGAGGTCGGCGAAGCGCAGGATGCCGTCGTGCTCGTCGCCGAGGCCGAGTTCGCGGGCCGAGGCGATCATGCCGTCGGACACGTGCCCGTAGGTCTTGCGGGCCGCGATCGGGAACGGGCCGGGCAGCACGGCACCGGGGAGCGTGACGACGACGAGGTCGCCGACGTCGAAGTTGTGCGCACCGCAGACGATGCCGCGGGGCTCGGGTTCGCCGACGTCCACCTGGCACCAGTTGATGGTCTTGCCGTTCTTCTGCGGCTCGGGCACGCGCTCGAGCACCCGGCCGACGACGACGGGGCCGGTCAGGTCGAAGGTGTGGACGTCCTCTTCCTCGAAGCCGACCGACACGAGCGCCGCGTGGACGTGCTCGAGGGTGACGTCGTCGGGCAGGTCCACGGACTCGCCGAGCCAACGGATTGGGACGCGCATCAGACCACCGTTCCGAACTGCTGCGAGAAGCGGATGTCGCCCTCGAGGAAGTCACGCATGTCGTTCAGGCCGTTGCGGAACTGCAGCGTCCGCTCGATGCCCATGCCGAACGCGAAGCCCTGGTACTCGTCCGGGTCGATGCCGGCGGCACGCAGGACGTTGGGGTTGACCATGCCGCAGCCACCCCACTCGACCCACCGCGCGCCGCCCTTGGCGTTCGGCTGCCAGACGTCCATCTCGGCACTCGGCTCGGTGAACGGGAAGTAGTTCGGGCGGAGGCGGATCTGCGCCTCGGCACCGAACATCTGCCGGGCGAAGTGCTCGAGCGTGCCGCGCAGGTGCGCCATCGTCAGGCCCTTGTCGATCGCGATGCCCTCGACCTGGGTGAAGACCGGCAGATGCGTGGCGTCGAGCTCGTCGGCGCGGTACACGCGACCCGGGGCGATGACGTAGAGCGGCAGGTCGCGGGACAACAGCGACCGCACCTGCACCGGCGAGGTGTGGGTGCGCATGACCAGGTGCCGGTCGACGGGCTCGACGAAGATCGTGTCGGCCATCGCCCGGGCAGGGTGGTCCTGGTCGAAGTTCAGGGCGTCGAAGTTGAACCACTCGTGCTCGAGCTCGGGGCCCTCCGCCACTTCCCACCCCATGCCGACGAAGATGTCCGCGACGGCTTCGTTGAGGAGCGAGAGCGGGTGGCGCGAGCCGGTCTGGCGGTGCGTCGGCAGCGCGGTGACGTCGACGCGCTCGGCCTCGAGCCGGGCGCGCTCCTCGGCTTCGGCGAGGACCGACTCCTGCTCGGCGATCGCCGCGTTGAGCCGCCCGCGCGCCTGCCCGACGAGCTTGCCGGCCGCGGCCTTCTGCTCCGGCGGCACGCTGCGCATCGACGCGTTCATCCGAGCCAACGGCGACTGCTCGCCGGTGTGCTCGGCCCTGGCCTGCTTCAGCTCGGCGACCGTCGTCGTGGCACGGACGGCCGCGAGGGCCTGGTCCACCGCGTCGGCGACGGCCGATTCGCTGATCTCGAGAGGTTCTGACACGAGACCCAAGCCTACCGGCCGACGGGATACCACCCATCTGCACCGAGCGGACTGTGGATGGTCGGTGCCGACGAGCGGCCTGTCGAGGAGTGTCAGCTCCGGAGCGCGAACGCCGACTCGTACAGGCAGACCGACGCCGCGGTGGCGAGGTTCATCGACTCGGCCTGCCCGTAGATCGGCACCTTCACCGCGCGGTCGACGAGGGCGAGGTCCTCGGCGGTGAGGCCGCGGGCCTCGTTGCCGAACACCCACGCCGTCGGTCCGTCGAGCATGCCCTCGGCACGGACGACCGGCAGGTCGTCGCCCGAGACGTCCGCCGCGAGCACCGTGTACCCGAGCGCCTTGGCCCGCGCGATCGTGTCGGCCAGGGTCACGCCGACCGAGACCGGTACGTGGAAGAGCGAGCCCGTGGTCGACCGGACGACCTTCGGGTTGTACGGGTCGACCGAGCGCCCGGTCAGGACCACCGCGTCGGCGCCGGCGGAGTCGGCGGCGCGGATGATCGTGCCGGCGTTCCCCGGGTCCCGCACCTCCTCGAGGATGGCGACCAGTCCCGGCAACGCGTCGGACTCGTCGGACGCACCACGGGCCTCCAGGCCGGCGTCGGCATCCGCGCGACGGTCCGGGAAGACGTCCTTCACGGACGTCGGGAACTGCTGGCACACGGCCACGACGCCCTGCGGCGTGACCGTGTCGGCCATCGCCTCGAGCACCTGCTCCGTCACGAACCAGGTGTCGACCGGAGCGTCGTCGAGACCGTAGCGCGCCGCCGCGGTCGGCGTCACGTACAGCTCGCGCAGCAGTTCCGGGCCGTACTCGAGGGCTTCGCGGACGGCCTGCGGACCCTCCAGCAGGAACAGGCCGGTCTCGGCCCGGACGTCCTTCTTGGCCAGGGCCGCGACGGCCTTGACGCGTCCGGCACGGGGGTTCTCGAGGAGATCGCTCACGGGTCAAGTCTAGGAACGACGAAACCCCCGCCGTGCGGCGGGGGTTTCGCGAGCAGAAGAACTGACTACGCAGCCTTCGGGGCCGAGGTGTCGGCCGGGAGGGCCTTCTTCGCGGTCTCGACGAGCGCGGTGAAGGTCTCGGGGTTGTTCACCGCGAGGTCGGCGAGGATGCGACGGTCGACCTCGACGCCGGCCAGGTTGAGACCCTGGATGAGGCGGTTGTAGGTCAGCCCGTTGGCGCGGGACGCAGCGTTGATGCGCTGGATCCAGAGGCGACGGAACTCGCCCTTCTTCGCGTGACGGTCGCGGTACGCGTAGACGAGGGAGTGGGTGACCTGCTCCTTGGCCTTGCGGTACAGGCGCGAACGCTGGCCGCGGTAGCCCTCGGCGCGCTCGAGGATGACGCGGCGCTTCTTGGCGGCGTTGACCGCTCTCTTTACTCGTGCCATTGCACTATTCCTTTACGATCCGGGGGCTCAGTGGCCGAGGAGCTTCTTGACGTTCTTCGCGTCAGCCTTGGAGAGGACCTGGTCCTCGTTCAGGCGGGCCTTGCGCTTGGCGCTCTTGACCTCGAGGTTGTGACGCATACCGGCCTGCTGCTTCATGATCTTGCCGGTGCCGGTGACCTTGAAGCGCTTCTTCGACCCGGAGTGGGTCTTCTGCTTGGGCATGGGGGTGCCTTTCCGTGGGATGGATGGGGGCCGCGTCGTTGCGGGATCGGTCGGTGGGACCTACTCGGCGGGAGCGTCGGTCTGCTCGGAGCCGGCGGCCGCGTCCGCGGTCTCCTTGCCCTTCGCAGCGTGCTCCGACGCACGACGCTCGGCCTTCTGGGCAGCACGCTTCGCGTTCTGCTCGCCCTTGACGTCGGACTTGTTCTTGAGCGGGGCGATGATCATCGTCATGTTGCGGCCGTCCTGGGTCGGACGCGACTCGACGACACCGAACTCGGCGATCTCCTCCGCGAACTTCTGGAGGAGACGGACACCCTGCTCCGGACGCGACTGCTCGCGGCCACGGAAGAGGATCATCGCCTTCACCTTGTCGCCGCCGAGGAGGAAGCCCTCGGCGCGCTTGCGCTTCGTCTCGTAGTCGTGCACGTCGATCTTCAGGCGGAAACGGACCTCTTTCAGGTCCGTGTTCACCTGGTTGCGACGCGCTTCCTTGGCCTTCTGAGCGGCCTCGTACTTGAACTTGCCGTAGTCCATGATCTTCGCCACGGGCGGCTTCGAGTTCGGCGCGACCTCGACCAGATCCAGTTCGGCTTCCTGCGCGAGACGCAGGGCCATGGCGATCGGGACAACGCCGACCTGCTCACCCTGCGGACCGACGAGTCGGACTTCGGGAACGCGGATTCGGTCGTTGGTACGGGGATCGGTGATGCGGAGCTCCTTCAATCAGGTGGTGGCCGTCCGGAGCGTTTGCCCTGGACGACAGCACGAGAGAGGAGATCTGACGCACGGATCGGAACCCGTTCGGCAGCCGCCCTGCATCGGGTCCGTGGACCCGACCGACGTGTGCACCCAGTTGCCGTGCACCCGCGGAGCGGTGGTGACCCGGTAGCCTGGTGGAACGCGGCCGCGGGTGGGAGAGACTCCTCTTTCGTGACACCGTCCGAGCGCTTCAGGAAGACCTGATGGCACACGGACAGCATCTGCCGCGAGCGAGTCTAGCAGAGGAGCACCGTGACCGACACCCCGATCGACGACGAGGGCAGCGGCATCGACGCCGCACGCGACATCTCGGAGGTGCCCGCCGTCGAGCTCATCAACACCGTCGCGGTGCACCTGCTGAGCGCGGCGGCCGTCAAGGTCGGCCTGGCCGACGACCCGCAGCAGCAGACCGACCTGGACGAGGCGCGGAAGCTCATCACCGTGCTCGCCGGACTGGTCACCGCCGCGGCGACCGAGATCGGCGACCACCACGCCCGGCCGCTGCGCGACGGGCTGCGCTCGGTGCAGCTCGCCTTCCGTGAGGCCTCGGCGATCCCGGACGCCCCGGGCGCGGGCCCGGGCGAGAAGTACACGGGTCCGGTCAACTAGGCGCGGGGGCTGTCCCGCGCGCGGGGGGTCGTTTCGTGCGTGGGGGGTCGTTCCGTGCGTCGGAGGTCGTTCCGCGCGTAGGTGGTCGTTTCGCGCGTGGGGAGATGTTTCGCGCGTAGGAGGTCGGTTCTTCCGGCTACCTACGCGCGATCCTGCTTTCCACTGCGAGCGCGATGAGACGTTCTGCGCATGGTCCGGCAGTTCGCGCGTGGTGGGTTCTTCCGTGCTCGGGCAGGTCTTCTGCGCGTCGGAGGGCAGGTGTTCCTGCCTCCTCCGCGCGAAAGACCTTTCCATCGCGGGCGTGATGGGACGGTTCGCGCGTGGTCCGGCGTTCCGCGTGTGCGGGGAGCGTCCGCGCGCGAGTTCTGACCTCCGACGCGCGGAACTGCTGCCCCGGGCGGGCGGCGGACGTGCGCGCAGGAAGGACGGGAGGCCCGGGGCGGCGTCGCCACGGGCCTCCCGTCCGGTGCCGGGCCGGGTCGGTCAGGAGCCGCTGCGCGCGACCAGGCGCGTGACGGCGGCGAGCGGGATACCGACCCAGTCGGGTCGGTTCCGGGACTCGTAGACGACCTCGTAGACGGCCTTGTCGAGCTCGAAGGCGTCGAGGAGCTCGCAGTGTGCCGTGAGTTCCGCGCCGATCCCGTGCTCGTAGCCGGCGAGGAAGCGGGAGCGTGCGTCCGCCGCCCACTCCCCCGCGTCGACCGGTTCCGGGTCGTGTGCCAGTGCGCCCGCCACGTAGTCGAACGACCGGAGCATGCCGGCGACGTCGCGCAGGGTGACGTCGGGCACGGAGCGCTCGGCGAGGGGGCGGAGGGGCTCGCCCTCGAAGTCGAGGAACACCCACCCGCGAGACCCGGGAGCCGCTAGGACCTGGCCGAGGTGCAGGTCGCCGTGGATGCGCTGCAGCTCGGGCCACGGCACCGTGGCCGCGCGGGCGTAGACGGCACGGATGGCAGCTGCGTGTTCGGCGACGGCCGGGACCTCGCGAGCTGCCGTGTCGAGGCGTTCGTGCATCGTCGCGACGGCAGTGTCTCGTCGGTCGGGGTCGGCGGGCACGGTCGGCAACGCGGTGGCGAGGGTGCGGTGCACCTCGGCGAGCGCTGCGCCGAGCTGCTCCGCCCGGTCGCCGAAGGGGTTCTGCCCCCGTGCGTCGTCGAGGGCGACGCGCCAGGCGTCCTCGAGTCCGGGCAGGAACTCCTGCGCGAAGGCCAGGTGGCCGGTCGCGGTGCCGTCCGGGCGTCCGGCGTCGGGCCAGCTGCCGCGGAGGGCGCCGTAGACCTGCGGAACGCGGGAGCTGCCGGCGGCGGACAGGGCGAGCTGCGTGGTGACGTCCGGGTTGTCGCCGTGGTGCAGCACGCGGAAGACCTTGATGATGACGCGCTCGCCCGATGCGGTGTCGCAGATCACCGAGGTGTTCGACTGCTCCCCGGTCAGCACGCGTGCGGCGGTCACCTGGCCGATGGGGCGCAGGCTGTCGGGGTCGGCGTCGATGCGGCTCGCGAGTGCGGCGACCCACGCGGTGTCGGTCGTGGCGTCGGTGATCGTCCCCTCGGGACCGCTCGTGACCGGCGACTGGTAGAGCACCGGGGCTGCCGGCGCGGCCGGGGCCTCGTCGAGGACGAGTCGGGTGCCGTCGTCCGTGGAGATCGTGCGGAGGCGCGGCACCGCTCCCTTCGACGCGTACCAGCGGCGGTCGGCGATCCAGGCCTCGAGGGCGCGGTCGTCCGGCGCGTCGATGACGGCTGGGGTCGAAGGGGTTCCGGGGGCGTTGTCGAGTGGGTCTCGGGCTCCGTCGCTCATGCAGCGGAAGGTACGCGCCGAGGGCTGTCGAGGTGCCGAGTCCGCGCCCGTGGTGCTCCTCCACAAGCCGGCGACCCCGGGACACCGTCCACAGGAGGCTCTCGCGGAGGCGAGGGCCGCACGCCCCCGGACCACACTTGCCGCATGACGAGCCGAACCGAGACGAACGACCCTCCGTGCACCGCGCCGCGTCTGCTCTGGTGCATCGACGACGACCGCGAACTCCCCACGTTCGACGACGCCGGCAGGCGTGTGACCCGGCACGACGTGTCCGTCCTGTACGACGTCGTGTGGGACAGCCCCGACAAGGTGCTCGCGAGCGCGGGCATCGAGTTCGCCAGCTCGGACGACGACGGCGGCGTGTGGACCGTCGACCGCGGCGAGGGGCCCGAGCGGGTCGGCGGCGACCAGGACGAGCCGCCGCGTGCGGCAGTCGAGGACGTCCTGTGCGGGCGGTCGATCGAGCCGCTGTGGGTCCGGCGGGTCAGGACGGTGCTCGTGGCGGTGTACGCCGACGACGGGGACCTCGGGGTCGAGGTCGGGGACGTGCGGATGGACGTCGCGGGCTGGACGTCGGCCTTCGGGGAGACCGGTGCCGAACCGCCCCACGGCAGGTGGTGGACACTCGCCGACGACCACCGTGACGACGCCCGCCGCGGCGACGGACTCGAACGCAGGGTCGAGGCGCTCCTGACGGACGCCGCCGGGACTCCCCCGGCGAGCACGCCGCCGTCGGACGCGACCGGAGCGCGGCAGCGGTGAACGGATCGCGGAGCGAGCAGACGTGGTGGACGGGGTGGGCACGGTGGCTCGGGGCGGTCGTGGTCCGATCCCGGGTGCGACGTGCCCCGAGGGCCCCGCACGCGGTTCTGCAAGGATCGGGGGATGCCGCACTACCTCGAGGACCTCGCAGCCGGTCAGACCTTCACGACGCCGGGACGCACGATCACCGAGGCGGACGTGGTGTCGTTCGCCTCGTGGACGAACGACAACAACCAGGTGCACACCGACGTCGAGTTCGCCGGACGGACCCGGTACGGCCAGCGGATCGTGCACGGGCTGCTCGGGACCTCGCTCTGCCTCGGGCTCATCGCCCGGACCGGCGTGTTCGAGGGGTCCGCCGTGGCACTGCTCGGGATCGACCAGTGGCGCTTCGCCGAGCCGGTGTTCATCGGGGACACGGTGACCTGCGAGGTCGAGATCCTGTCGACGCGGCCGACGAGTTCCGGGAAGACCGGGATCGTGGAGCGGACCGTCACGCTGCGGAACCAGCACGGGGTCGTCGTGCAGCAGGGGCGCATGGACGTGATGGTCCTGACGCGGGACGCGGCGATCGCCTGACGGCGGACGCCGTCGTCGTCGGCGATCGCGTCCACGGCGCGCCGTCGTGGTCGACCAGGGCGTGCGGCTGTCGGCGCTCCGGCACGCGCCCGGACGGCAGGCCCGGACAGCGCGCCCGCGCAGCGCAGCGGCCCGCGCCCTGCGGAGGTCCGGCGCGTGTTCCGGCACTCGGACGGCAATCGTTGCCGCACCCTTTACAACGATGTACAACCACGGGAGCATTGACCCATGAGCACGCTCGACGGCACCGTCGCCGCACCTGACACCTCGCCTGCACCGACCCTCCCCCTGGCCTCACGGCAGGACGGCACGTACCCCCGGCCGCAGATGCTCCGCGCGGCCTGGGCCGACCTCGACGGCACGTGGTCGTTCCGGAACGAGGGCGACGAGTCCTCGTGGCGGAACGGCTTCCCGGACGCCCGCGACATCCTCGTGCCGTTCCCGCCGGAGTCCTCGGCGTCGGGCATCGACGAGCCCGGGTTCCACCCGGTCGTCTGGTACTCGCGGCCGATCACCCACGAGGACCTGCTGGCAGCAGGGCACGACGAGCACGCGGACCGTCTCGTGCTGCACTTCGGGGCCGTCGACCACCGCGCCCGTGTCTGGATCGACGGGCAGTTCGTCGGCGATCACGAGGGCGGGCACACCCCGTTCTCCTTCGACGTCACCGAGCTGCTCACCGCGAGCACCCCGGACGCCGTGCACACGCTGGTGGTCCGCGCCGAGGACGACCCGCACGACCTGACCCAGCCGCGCGGCAAGCAGGACTGGCACGAGGACCCGCACGCGATCTGGTACCGCCGCACCACCGGCATCTGGCAGACGGTCTGGCTCGAGGCCGTGCCGACCGCGTCGATCGGGTACCTGCGCTGGACGAACGTCGACCACGCCACGATGCGCCTCACGGTCCGGCTGCACGGCAGACGGTCCGGCGGCGAGCGCCTGCGCGTCGAGGCGTGGTGGGACGAGCGCGGCGAGCACCTCGCGACGGTCGAGTCCACCATCGGCGACACCGCGACCGAGTTCGAGGTCGTCCTGCCGGTCGCCCGCCAGACGAACGGCCAGGCCGAGGACGAACTGCACTGGACGCCCGAGCACCCGCGCCTGATCGACGCCACGGTCGCGCTGCTCGCCGCGGACGGCTCGCCGATCGACGCGGTCTCGAGCTACTTCGGCATGCGCACGGTCGGTGTCGACGCAGGGACCTTCCTGCTGCACGGACGCAGCTACGACGTCCGCAGCGTCCTCAACCAGGGCTACTGGCCCGAGTCGCACATCGCTGCGCCGTCGCGACAGGCCCTCCGCCGCGAGGTCGAGCTCATCAAGGAGCTCGGCTTCAACGCCGCCCGCAACCACCAGAAGATCGAGGACCCGCGCTTCCTGTACTGGGCGGACCGGCTCGGCCTGCTGGTCTGGGGCGAGGCCCCCGGCGCCTACGCGTTCTCCCCGCGCGCCGTCCAGCGCCTCATGCGGGAGTGGATGGACGCCGTCGAGCGCGACGCGTCGCACCCGTCGATCGTCACCTGGGTGCCCGCGAACGAGAGCTGGGGCGTGCAGCACATCGCGACCGACCCGGCGCAGCAGGCGTACGCCCGGTCCCTCGCGGACGTCACCCGAGCGATCGACCCGACCCGACCCGTGATCTCGAACGACGGGTGGGAGCACACCAACTCCGACATCGTGACGATCCACGACTACGAGGGGGACGGTGCGGCGCTCGCACGGACCTACGCGGACGACGCCGCCCGTGAGCGGCTCTTCTCGCGCTTCGGTCCGGCGGACCGCTGGGTCCTCGTCGGCGGAGCACGCGACGAGGGTCAACCCGTCATGCTCACCGAGTTCGGCGGGGTGAACTACCAGCCCGGCGTCCAGCGCGAGGACGGCTGGGGCTACACCTCGGCGAGCGACGGCGACGACTGGATCGCCCGCATCACCGCGCTCTACGACGCGATCCGGGCCAGCTCGTTCCTCGCCGGCTCCTGCTACACGCAGCTCACCGACACCATGCAGGAGACGAACGGCCTGCTGAACGCGGACCGCACCCCGAAGGTGCCGATCGAGCAGATCCGTCGCGCAGTCACGGGGCGCTAGCCGGGAGGCCCGCCCCCGGTACGCAGCGGTGGTCGCGTCCGGCAGACGGACGCGTCCACCACCGCTCCCGAGCCGAACAGGTCGACGCACGGTCCGGCGTCCGGCTCAGCACTCGACCGCGCGGGCAGGGTCACGCACGGTCCCGTGCCCAGCCCGGCACTCGACCGCGCGGGCAGGGTCACGCACGGTCCCGTGCCCAGCCCGGCACTCGACCGCGCGGGCAGGGTCACGCACGGTCCCGTGCCCGACCCGGCGCTCGACCGCGCGTGCCCCCGCGTGCACGGTCGGCTGCCGTGGTCTGGGAGGATCGGACGGGTGACGAGCGTGGCGGAGACGAGCCGGGCCTCCCGGCCGGGGGTGCACCGCCTGCTGACCGGACGCCACCACGCGTGGCGGGCACCGCTGCTGCTGTGGCTGGGCTCGCGGGTGGTGAGCACCACGCTGCTCGCGACGGTCTACCTGCTCGCGACCGCGAACGGCTGGCCGTTCGCCTCGTACCGGCGGGACCCCTCGTTCTTCACGTTCTCCGGGTCGTGGGACGCGTCCTTCTACCGGACCATCGCGGAACACGGGTACCCCGCGACGCTGCCCCTCGACGGAGCCGGGCACGTGGCGCCGAATGCCTGGGCGTTCCTGCCGGTGTTCCCGGCGGTCGTGCGTGCGCTGATGACGGTGACCGGCGGGTCGTTCTGGGTGGTCGGCGTCCTCGTCGCCACGGCAGCGGGGGCCGGGGCGTGCGTGCTGCTCTACCGCCTGGTGCTCGCGGTCGGCGACGAGCGGCGGGCGCGGTGGGCGACGGCGCTTTTCGCGTTCGGGCCGACGGGATTCCTGCTGCAGGTGGCCTACGCCGAGAGCCTGCTGCTCGTGCTGCTCTTCGGGGCGCTGCTGGCGCTCGTGCGGCGACGGTACTGGCTCGTCGCACCGCTCGGCGTGGTGGCCGCCTTCACGAAGCCGGGGGTCCTCGCGCTCGCGGTGGCCCTCGCCGTGCACCTGGTGGTCCGGTGGGTCGAGGCGCATCGCTCCGGGCGGGCGGCGGCGGCGTTCCCGTGGCGGGAGCGGTTGGTGATCGTGGCCTCGGGGCTGGTCGTGGCGGCGGCGGGGCTCGCGTGGCCGTTCGTCGCGTCGGCGGTGACCGGGAGGCCGGAGGCGTACCTCGAGACCGAGCTGTCGTGGTGGGTGGGCTTCGTCGGCCGGCAGCACTTCGCCCCACTGACGCCGTGGTTCACGATGGCGATGACGTGGCTCGGTCCGCTCGGGGTCGTGCTCGTCCTGGCGGTGGTGGTCGGGGCGGTGTGGTTCTTCCGGCGTCGGGACGTCCGGGCGCTCGGCGTCGACGTGCTCGCGTTCACCGCGTCCTACGTGCTGTACCTGTTCGCCGTGTTCCTGCCGCAGCAGTCGCTGCCGCGGCTGCTCATGCCGACGGCGCCGCTGCTCGGGTCGGACGTGTTCGTCCGGACGCGGCGGCGGGCGGTGACGTGGCTGGTCGTGGGGGTGTGCCTGCAGCCCGTGGCGATCGTGCTGCTGTGGTTCCTCGGGTACCCGTGAGAGACGCGGCGGGGCCGCGATGATTCGGCGGCCGCGACGCGGCCCGCGCGGCCGCGGCGTGGCCGACGCTGCGGAGGCGCAACCGGCGCTGCGCACAACCGACGTGTGCTCGCGCCGCTGATCCGCGCGGTGCCGATGCACTTCGGTTGTGCGCCGGAACGCCGACCGCGCGTACCGCGTCGACCCCGGCTGCCGCGCCGACCGCGCCGACCGCCCCGCCCTACGCGTCGAACGTGTGGAACCAGGCCGTGCCGCCGGGGTGCTGCACGGTGATCATCTCGTCGAGGTCGCGGTACGGGCCGTCCTGGTTGTGGCTCGCCGACTTGATGCGGATGGTGCCGTCGGGCTCGGTGAAGACCTCGGACACGATCGTCGTGTGGTCCGGCGAGTCGTTGTCGTTCCAGTCGTAGAACACGATGTCGCCGACCTTGACCTTGTCGCGCTCGTCCAGCGAGCGGCGCGTCAGTCCGAACTCGGCGGCGTTGGCCGAGAGCCACGGGTCCATAGTCGGGCAGTAGGTCCAGGTGGCCGAGTGCTCGGCCCCGGCGGCCCGGTTGTACCAGTCCGACCGCTGTTCCCAGCCGCGGGCGATGAGGGTCTGGCTGACGTAGTTCGCGCAGTCGCCGCCGATCGGGTTCATCGTGCCGTACTCGGTGAGGTTGTAGTCCGCCCAGTACCGCATCGCGTAGGCGAGCTGCCGGTCGACGTCGGTCAGCGCCGCGTACGCCAGTGACGTGGTGGCGACGGCGTCCGATGCGTCCGGGACCGGTGCGGTGGTCGGTGTCGGGGTGGCGGTGGCGCCGTCCTGCGTCGCTCCCGTCTGGCCGTCGTTGGCCGCGCTGCCGTTGCCGTCCGAGGAGCGGTTCGCCGAGGGACTCGGCTCGATCGTGTCGGCGAACAGGGCGACGTCGGCGTCCCCTGCCGTGTACATGGCCTGGTGGGGGGCGGTGAAGGTCACCGTCGTCGCCGATGCCTGCACGTCGCGCGCCGCGACACCGCCGACCGTGACGCCCTTGACGGCCGCGAGGCCGGATCCCGTGACCGTGACGGTGACGCCGCCGGCCAGTGGCACCTGGGCCGGGCTGAGGGCCTTCGCCGTCGGCGAGGGCGCCTTCGTCGGGCGCTCCGACCCGCCGGAGCTCCGTCCGCCGCCCGTGTCGTCGCCGTCACCGCCCGACGAGCACGCGGCGACCGCGAGTCCGATCCCGGCGACGCCGGCGAGGGAGAAGAGGGCGCGGCGGTTCATCGAGGCAGTCATGACCCGTCCAGCGTAGGCGACGCACCCGACGCCCGGACAGTGCATGATCGTGTGCGGGGGGCACGTGTCCTCCGCGTGCGGCCCGCAGCCTCCGGAAGGACCACCACACATGCCCGAGAGCCACGACTTCTTCGTCGCCACCGACCCCGAGACCGCTCGGGCGCAGGTGCGCACCGCCCTCACGAACGAGGGTTACACCGTCGACGACGGCGAGCAGGGCGCACTCCGCGCGACCCGCGGCAGCATGGGGCTGACGCTGCTCATCGGCGGCATGGCGAACGACCGCACCTTCCACACCCGCCTCGACGTGCAGATCATGGTGGCGGCGGACGGCCGGACCGTCGCCCGCCTGCTCCGCGGGTCCGGCAAGTCGGCGCTGAAGGGCGGCGCGCTCGGGATCTCCCGCGGCAACCGCGCGTTCGAGCAGGCCGCCAACGCGATCCACGCGACCTTCATGCAGGCCGGGGTCCTGACGGACAGCTTCGCGAGCTGACCGCGGTCGGTCTCCGCTGGCCCGACGGTCAGCGTCCGTCGTAGCGGACCGCGAGCACGGTGACGTCGTCGTCGTGCTCGACGTCGTCGCCGAGCGCGCCGATCCCGGTGACGAGGTCGTCCGGCTCGGGGTGCGCGGTCGCGAAGGCGCGGAAGGCCTCGAGCGCGTCGACGTCGCCGCCGAACAGGTCGAGCACCCCGTCGCTGACGCTCACGACGACGTCACCGGGCAGGAGCGCCGTGCGCGTCGAGGTCCAGGCGGTGTCGACGCCGATCGGCAGGTCCCCGGACCGCAGCCACTCGCTGCCGCCCGCCCGCCGGAGCAGCAGGTTGAGGCCGTGCCCGGCGTCGGCCCAGCGCGCGGTGCCGTCTGCGCCCACCCGGAGGTGGAAGCACGTCGTGAACTGGTCGGTCGACGCGTCACCGGTGTCGGTGCTGAGCGCGCCCGATGCCGCCGCCACCGACTCCGCGGGATCGGCCGCGTCGACGCTCGTGCGCATCACGGACCGGACCACCGCGGCGATCATGCCGGCACCGGCGCCCTTGCCCATCACGTCGCCGAGCGTGAAGGCCGCGCCGTCGGCGGTCGGGAACCAGTCGTAGAAGTCGCCGCCGACCGACCGCGCCGGCAGGCAGACGCCCCGCACGGTGAACTCGGCGGGGATGCCCACGTCCGACCCGGGCAGGAGTGCCCGTTGCACGCGTGCTGCCTGACCGATCTCGCTCTCGGCGATGCGGCGCAGCTGCTGCGCGGTCCTGAGGCGCAGGGCGGCCTGGCGGGCGAGCTCGTTCGTCACGCCGGCGACCGCGGCGAAGACCAGCAGCACGAAGACCAGGCGGACGAGTTCGCTCGCCAGGATGTCGCCCGGATCGAGGACGATCGGCAGCAGGAACGTCACCGCCGTGCCCGCGAGCGGGTACACGATGTGCCGCCGCCCCGGTCGTGCGGCGATCCAGATGAGCGGCAGCAGGATCGCGGCGAGGAACACCGACCGTGCGTCACCGGTGCCGAAGCGGAGCAGACCGATCGCGACGAAGTCGAGCGCGGGGACGAGCAGTTCCACGGTGAGCAGCGCCGGGCGGCACACGATCAGGGCGGTGGCTGCCAGACCGAGGAGCGCGAGCACGACGCCGCTCCACATGGCCGGGCCGTTCGTGACCTCGAGCCAGGGCAGCAGGACGCTGCTCACCGCGGCGACGACGGTGATCCCGGCGATGACGGTCTGGTTGGCGAGCGGGGCGAAGCGCGCCCGGGACGAGCGGTCCCGGTCCTGCTCGGACGGCGAGGGCGCGGTGGTGTCCGGCACGCTGATGTGTGCCGTCACCGGTCCGCGTGGCGGGGTCACGACGGCGTCACCGCCCTGTAGCGGCCGTCACGCCGCGCCCTGGTCAGGAGCAGGACCAGTCACGGTCGATCTTCGACGAACCGAACGGGGTGACGTACTGCGTCATGGCGATGCGGCCCCCGAGCAGCGGCGTCCCGGCGCACGCGGCCTGGGCCTGGTCGAGCCGTCCGTCCCCGATGGCGATCCAGCTCGGCAGCGGACGCAGCGGGCTCGTGGTCGGCACGGGACCCATGATCGTGCGGAACTGGTACGACGTCGAGTAGACGCCGATGGACGTCACGCGTGCGTCTTTCAGCGCGGCGACCATGCCCTCGAGAGCGGCGCGGTTCTGCGTGGTGTCGGCCACGTGCGACAGGCCGGTCTCGACGTCGAGCCACCAGCGGTACTGCGCGGGATCCGACACACCGCGGGAGTTCGCCGCCTCGTACGCGCGGGTGTAGCCGTACATGTAGGAGCAGGCCCGCGTCGTGACCCACTTGGCCTTCGGGGTACCGGCCGCCTGCGCCGTGCACGTGCCGTAGTCCTTCGACACGACGGTGGCGCCGCTCGGCGCGACGTTCGACGACGGCCAGACCGATGCCTTGTCGGCCCCGGGGTTCGTGAACAGCGAGTAGACCTGCACCTTCGGCTGCGCCGTGCCCCCGGCCGAGGAGGCCGCCCAGGACAGTTCCCGCGACAGGCACGGGTTCGTCGTGTTCGCGAGGTCGGCGTTCACCCCGACGATGCCGAACGACTGGTCCGTCGGCACGCTCTTGCCGCACTGCGGGTACGACACGTCGACCCCGGTGCCCGAACCGCTCGACCCGTCCAGGAAGTACCCCACGACGTCGACGTACACGGTCGCCGAGCCGGCCGACACCTTGGCCTGCACCCGGCCCCCGGACGCGAGCGGCGCGATGAGGGCGTTGCCGATGGTCTGGCCCTTCGCGTAGACCTGCGTCGGGACGCTCGACGCCAGACCGGCACCGACGACACGGAGCGAGCCGCCGACGGTCCCCTTGCCCACCTTCGCGTTGATCACGGCGGCGGTGGCGTTCCGGGGGACCCCGGCGGTGCCGGCGACGGTGATCGTCTTCGCGGTCGTGCCGGCGGCCACGGTGGCCGCGCGGACGGGGTGGGTGGACACGAACACCGAGCCGGTGCTGACCGGGGCGTAGTACCCGACGACGTCGGCGAGGACGCGCGCGGACCCGGAGGACACCCGCGCCTGCACCGCACCGCCGGAGAGCCGGACGGTCGTGGTGTTCGCGACGGTGACGCCCTTCGAGTACATGACGGACACGACGCCGGCGTCGTTGCCGCTCGGGGTGATCCGCAGGCGGCCGCTCGTCGCCGGACGCGACACGTCGGCCTGCAGCACGACCGCGGTGGCGTTGGTGGGCACCCCGGCCCGGCCCGCGACGACCACTCGGGTCGCGCTGGTCCGCACGGTGCCGTCGAGCACCTTCGACGGGGCGAGCGGCGTGTAGGTCGACCCGGAGGCGCTCGTGCCGTACCAGCCGGCGACGTCGAGCGCGACGGTGGCCTTGCCGGCCGAGACCCGCACCTGGGCCTTGCCCGAGGTGAGCCCGACGGTGGTCGTGCCGGAGATCGGCTGCGCCTTCGCGAAGTTCTGGATCGCGGGGCTCGCGGTGCTGCCCGCCGGCGCGACGCTGACGTACCCGGCCGCGGTCGGAGCGGTCACCGTCGCCGTGAGCACCACGGCGGTGGCGGTCGCCGGGATCCCGTTCCGCCCGCCGAGGGTGACGGTCGTCGCCGTCTTCGTGGTGGTGCCGGACCATGCCCGTGCGGGTGCCACGGGCGTGAACCGTCCGGTCGTCGGTGCCGCGGCCGACGCCGGCGCGGCCGGTGTGGCGACGAGCAGTCCGGCGGTGACGGCGAGCACCGTCCCGATCGATGCGATGGCGGTCCTGATGCGCACGTGCTCCCCCGTTCACGCGCCCTTGCGGCGCACCGGGAGTCTAGAGCGGTGCGCCGGACGACACACCACCACGGTCCGACGATGCACCGATCGGCCCACCGGGCAGCCACGGAACGCGGAACGGCCCGGAACCGATCGGTTCCGGGCCGTCCTCGTGGTGCCACCTGGTGGAGCTAAGGGGATTCGAACCCCTGACCTTCTCATTGCGAACGAGACGCGCTACCAACTGCGCCATAGCCCCGAGTGCTCGACCACAATAGCACCCTCGGTCCGCCGATCCGAAATCGTCGGACGCGGTCCGGGCGAGCCGTCGGTCAGACCGCGCGGCGGCGACGCATGATCGCGTCGAGGTCCGCCTGCTGGTACGCGTCGTCGTCGATGACGCCCATGCCCGCCCACTTGCTGGGCGGCGCCGGGGGGACGGTCGGGGCGGACGGCTCCTCGGCGACGAGCTCGGGCACGGCCGGCGCCCGCAGCCCCAGACGCTCGGCCAGTCGTCCCTGGTCGTGCGCGGACAGCGACGCGGCAGCGTCCTCGAGCTCGGGCCGCATGCGCGACACCCGGGCGAGCGACGGGTCGGCGTCGCCCGCGCGGATCGCGGCGGCCTCGGCCTCGGCCTCCGCCTTGGCCGCGGCGACGCGCTCCTTGAGTCGCGCGGCGAGTTCCGCCGACGACTCCGGTGACGGCGCGGGGGCGGCCGGCCGTTCGACGTACAGCGGCTTCGGGACGTGGTTCGGCGTCCAGCTCCGGTCCTGCGCGGGTTCCGCGGGCTGCTCGGTGGACAGCGGCGGTGCCGGGTCCGTCCACGCGGTCGCCGGCCGGGAGGCACGGCTCGCGCCCGCCTCGGCCGTCGCGATCCGCTGCTTCCGTGCGGTGGCCACCTGGTGCAGCTGGGCGAGGACCGCTGCGGACCCGCCCGCGGCGACGAGCCCGGCGACGGCGACGAGCCAGAGCGACGGTGCCGCGACCAGGACGACGACGGCGACGACGAGGCCGACCGTGCCGAGCAGGGTCGCGCCGAGCCGCGATCGACGCATGCGCATCGCGGTCAGGGCCGGCACCGACGCCGCGCGCTCGAGGACGGGGGCCTGCTCGGCGAGCCGGCGGGTGATCTCACGCTGCCGCGCGGCCTCGTGGGCGCGGACGATGGCGGTGCGCTTCGCTTCCTCGGAGCGGGCGACGCGCTGCGCCTCGGCGAGGGACTTCGCGTTCATCTCGACGCGGACCTCGTCCGGCAGCTCGGCGGTCTGCGCGAGGATACGCAGGGTCTGCTGCAACCGGATCGCGTTCCGCTCGGTCGCGAGGTACTGCCGTCGGGCGGCCCACGACGGCATGAGGTAGACGAGCCAGAGCACGGCCGCGACGAGCAGCACGATGCCCCCGCCCCACGAGCCGATACCTGCCATGCGAACACGGTAGGGGCGCGGATGACCCCGCCACGTGATTGCCGGACGCGTGTTGCGCGTGTCGCGACGGAATCCGTGGGACGCGCCACGGGCCTCCCGTCAGAGGTGCGGCGTCGTGTGCAGCGGCAGCGCGGCCTCGTCGCGGGCGGCGAGCGGCACGCTGCCGACGCCGGGCGGCACCTGCCCGCGGACCCAGCGCTCGAGGACGCCCTCGCGGACCTCCTCTGCGACGAGCGCGAAGCAGAAGTGGTCGCGCCAGTCCCCGTTGATGTGGATGTACCGGCGTCGGAGCCCCTCGTACCGGAAGCCGAGCTTCTCGACGACGCGGAGGCTCGGCGCGTTCTCGGGGCGGATGCAGATCTCGATGCGGTGCACCCCGACGGACCGGAAGCAGTGGTCGACGGCGAGGGCGACCGAGATCGGCGTGACGTTGTGGCCGGCGGCGCCCTCGACGACCCAGTAGCCGATCGACGCGCTCGCGAGCGAGCCGTAGGTGATGCCGGAGACGTTGAGCTGTCCGACGAACCGGCCGTCGAGCTCCATCGCGAACGGCAGTCCGAGGCCGGCGCGGGCGTTGGCCTGCAGCGCGCGGATGCTGCCGCGGACGTCGGTGGAGACCTGGCCGGAGGGGTTCGTGGCCTCCCAGGTGCGGAGCCACGACCGGTTGGTGGCCAGCGCGACGTCGAGGTCGCGGGTGTCACGGAGCCGGAGCGGCCGGATGGTGACCCGCCCGTGGGACAGGGTCGGGATCGTCGTCATCGCTCAGGTTCCTCCGGTGCCCCGCTGCTGTGCGGGACGGGTGTCCCGCTCGGACCCGGGGCGTTCCGGGTCCGAGCGGGATGGGCCGACTCATTCGCCCGCGTTGAACTCCTTGAGCCACGACTTGAGGTCGGGGCCGAGGTCATCGCGGTCCGAGGCGAGCTGCACGATCGCCTTGATGTAGTCGAGTTTGTCACCGGTGTCGTAGCGGCGTCCACGGAAGACGACGCCGTACACGCCGCCGGTCCACTCCTCGGCGCTCGCCATCTTCATGAGCGCGTCGGTCAGCTGGATCTCGCCGCCCTTGCCGGGCTCCTGCTTCTCGAGGACGTCGAAGACCTCGGGCCGGATGACGTAGCGGCCGATGATCGCCAGGTTCGAGGGGGCCTCGCCCTGTGCGGGCTTCTCGACGAGACCGGTGATCT
Source organism: Curtobacterium sp. MCLR17_036 (assembly GCF_003234445.2). Classification (NCBI taxonomy): domain Bacteria; kingdom Bacillati; phylum Actinomycetota; class Actinomycetes; order Micrococcales; family Microbacteriaceae; genus Curtobacterium; species Curtobacterium sp. MCLR17_036. The sequence continues at coordinate 3,113,388 of NZ_CP126269.1, forward strand.
TCACGACGTCGTCGGTGTCCGTCTGCTCGACGGTCGCGATGCCGTACAGGTGGGTCTGCGACTCGGGGACCTCGAGGAGCGCCACGATGGTGGCGTTCTTCTCGCCCTGGACCTCGATCATGCGCTTGAGCAGCGGGTCGCGGGCGTCGATGATGTCGTCGCCGAGGAGCACGGCGAACGGCTCGCGGCCGACGTGCATCTTCGCGCGGAGCACCGCGTGCCCGAGGCCGAGCGGGTCGCCCTGCCGCACGTAGTGCATGTCGGCGAGGTCCGTCGACTGGTTGACCTTCTGCAGCTTGTCGTGGTCACCCTTCTTCTTGAGGGTCTCCTCGAGCTCCGACACGTGGTCGAAGTGGTTCTCGAGGGCGTTCTTGTTGCGGCCGGTGATCATCAGGACGTCGTGGAGGCCGGCGTCGACGGCCTCTTCCACCACGTACTGGATGGCTGGCTTGTCGACGACGGGGAGCATCTCCTTCGGCATCGCCTTGGTCGCGGGGAGGAAGCGGGTGCCCAGCCCTGCCGCTGGGATCACCGCCTTGGAAATCTGGAAGCCCATGCCCGAAACCTATCCGATCGCCCTTCGGAGAGCATGTCGTCGCTCTTGGGGACAGCGCTCCTGCGCGCTTCGCGGCGGGTTGCCGCAAGCCCGCGCTCGGTAGACTCCTCGGCATGACCGCCGATCTCGGGAACGAGAAGCGCGCCCTGCGAGCCGACCTCCGGCAGCGGCGGCGCACCCGGACCACCACCGAACGCGCCACCGAGAGCACGGCCCTCACCGCGACGCTGCAGCGCTTCGTCGAGGAGCGTCAGGTCACCTCGCTCGCCCTCTACCTGTCGGCGCCGGACGAGCCGGACGTCCGCCCGTTCCTGGACTGGGCGTGCGAGCAGGGGGTCCGGGTCCTGCTGCCGATCACCCGCGAGGACGGCCTGCTCGACTGGGCGGTGCGCGACGGCGAGCGCGAGACCGAGGGGATCGCCGGCGTTCCGGAGGTCGTCGGCGAGGTCCTCTCCCCCCTGGCGATCAACGACGTCGACGCGATCCTGGCGCCGGCCGCCGCGGTCGGGCACGACGGGGTCCGGATGGGCTGGGGCCGCGGCTACTACGACAAGACCCTCGGGTCCATGGCGAACCGCCCGCCCGTCTATGCTGTGATCTTCGACGCGGAGTACCTCGACGAGGTCCCGCGCGAACCCCACGACGAACCCGTGGACGGCATCATCACGCCGTCGCGCATCCTCACGTTCCGGAGCTGACGTGCCCACCTACTCGTACCGCTGCACGGAGTGCGACAACGCCTTCGACATCAAGCAGTCGTTCTCCGACGCCACGCTCACCGAGTGCCCGGTGTGCGGCGGTGCGCTCCGCAAGGTGTTCTCGCCGGTCGGCGTGACCTTCAACGGCGGCGGCTTCTACCGCACCGACTCGCGCCCGGCTCCGAAGTCGGAGGGCTCGAGCAGCACCCCGGCGAAGTCCGAGCCGGCGAAGTCCGCGCCCGCCAAGACCGAGTCGAAGCCGAGCACGGCGAAGCCCGCCGCGTCCTGACCACGACGCTGCTCCGTCTGTAGGTTGGGGCGGTCCGCCGACCGGCGGCCGTCCTCGACCCGGAAGGAGTCCCGTGAAGGGCTTCAAGGAGTTCCTGCTCCGCGGCAACGTGATCGACCTGGCGGTCGCCGTCGTCATCGGTGCCGCGTTCACCGCGATCGTCACGGCGATCGTGAACTCGCTGATCAACCCGTTGATCGGTGCCGTCTTCAACGCTTCGTCGCTCGACAAGGCGCTCATCGTGGACATCCCGACGGTCTCCGGCGGCAACGCCCAGATCCTGTTCGGCGCGATCATCGGTGCTGCCCTCAACTTCCTCATCGTCGCCGCCGTCGTGTACTTCGCGCTCGTCGTGCCGGTGAACCACCTCAAGAAGGTGGCGTTCGAACGCGTCAAGAACGACGAGCAGCAGACCCCGCAGGACGTGCCCCCGACCGACGTCGAGGTGCTGCTCGAGATCCGCGACCTGCTCCGCACCCAGAACGGCGGCACCCCGAGCACCGGCGGCGGCGCGCACGTCGCGCCGAGCACCGCTCCCGAGGGCCCGGGCATCGCCGGCTCGACGAAGCTCTAGCAGGGGCATCCCCGCCGACGGCGCCCCGATCGCGCCCCTCCACGGCCATCGCGCCCCGACTCTTCGGGGCGCGATGCCCGTTCGGGGGCGCGATCGTGCGCTACCGGCCGCAGCCGGCGTCGAGGTGCGGCAGGGGGCGCGTCAGGCGGCGGTGACGCGGCGGCGCTTGCGGACCATCGCCACGGCGTACTGCGCTCCGGCGAGCACGTGGCCGGCGGTGCCGAGGTAGACGAACACGAGGGCGACGACACGCACCCACGGGGCGTTCTCGTCGACGGTGTGCACGGCCGAGAACAGCAGGACCGGCAGCCCGACGAACAGCAGCGCCGAGCGGACCTTGCCGGTCCAGGTGACGTCGAGGTCGGGGTTGCCGCGGAACAGCACGCTCGAGAGCACCGCGAGCACGAGGTCGACCGCCACGACGACGATGACGACGAACAGCGGCAGCAGCCCGGTCAGCACGAGGGACAGCACGATCGCGATGATCGCGAGCCGGTCGGCGACGGGGTCGATGGCCTTGCCGAGCTTCGAGCCCTGGTCGAACCGCCGCGCGATGAAGCCGTCCGCCCAGTCGCTCACGCCGATGACGACGAGCGTCACGAGGGCCCAGCCGGGGTGCCCGGCGACGACGAGCCACACGAACACCGGGATCAGCAGGAGCCGGACCAGCGAGATCAGGTTCGGCCAGGTCTGCCAGTCGGGTCGCTGCCGTACGGAGTCGCTCATCGCAGGCAAGGCTACCCGCTACCAGTGCGGCGGGACGTCGCGCCGGAGCTGGTCGTCGTTCTCCCCGTCGCGGTGACGGGCCGGTTCCGGGGGCGCGTCGGGGGCGTAGCCCGGCACCGGCTGGGTGGTGACGCGTCTGCGGCGCCGCACCGGGCCTCCCGGCTGGTCCACCGTCTCGCGTCCGGACGACGCTGTCGGACCGGGAGGCGCGACCGCCGACGCGTCGTCGGCCCGCGTCCACGTGCCCACCAGCTGGTCCGTCTCCGGCGTGACCGGACCGGCGGGCCGGGAGGCCCGCCGACTCGGCCGGGGGGTCACCGACGTGCGGGGATCGGCGGGATGGAGATCTCCTGCGTGACGCCGCGGTCGACCCCGAGCACGGCGGCGACGGTGTCGGCGACGCGGTCCGGGTCGGAGAACAGCTGGAACGCGTGCACGCGGACGTAGTGCCAGCCCAGGCGACGCAGGACCTCGGGGCGCAGGCGCAGCGACTCGCGCAGCGAGCCCTGGACGAGCGACGCGTCGGTCTCGATCGTCACGCAGACGCCGCCGTGCGCGGCCACCAGGCCGAGCTTGCCGCGGTGGCCGAGCGCGACCGGGATGCCGCGCATCTCGAGGCGGCGGGCCAGGTCGACGAGCAGCGGGTCGGAGTCGTCCGGCACGTACTCGGCGGTGGTGCGGGCACGGACCTCGGCGAGGATCTCGGCCAGGGCGATGGTGCCGTGACCCATCCGCTCGGCCTCGATGTCGGACGGCTGGAAGCACGTCACGATGACCATCGACCGGCGCGCACGGGTCATCGCGACCGCGAGCAGCCGCTCGCCGCCGGGCTTGCCGAGCGGACCGAAGTCGCGCAGCACGCGGCCGTGCGGGGTGCGGCCGTAGCCGATGGAGAAGACGACCCGGTCGCGGCTCTGCGCCACGGACTGCTCGAGCGTCGCCACGATGAAGGGCTCGGCGCGGTCGCCGATGACGAACTCGGTCAGGTCCTTGTGGCCCTGCGCGGCGGTGAGCACGGCCTGCTCGACCCGGACGGCGTGCTTCGCCGACGCGGTGATGACCATGAGCGACTCGGTCGGACGGGTGCGGGCGTGGTCGATGACGAGCCGGACCACGCGGTCCACCTCGGCGTCGACGCTCTCGACGGCGCCGGACTCGGGGTCCGGCACGGCCTTGCCGTCGCTGACGTAGTCGAGCGCGATCGACCCGTGCCCGAGGAACGAACCGGCCCACGGCAGCGACTCGATCTTGCCGCCGTAGAAACGGCGGTTGACGAGTTCGGCGAGGTCCTCGCCACCGGCGCGGTACGAGCGCGAGAGCGAGAGCGTCGGCAGCAGGGTGGAGAGCTTCGCGAGCGCCGAGTCGGCGTGGAAGGCGTCGAGGGTGCCCTCGTCGACCTGCATCGCGCGGTGCTCGGGGTCGACGGCGATCCGGAACGGCGACGGGGTCTGCGTGACGGGGTCGCCGAACACGACGGTCTGCCGGGCGCGACGGACGGCGCCGACGGTCTCGGCGATCGTCACGGCACCGGCGTCCACCAGGATCACGGTGTCGAACGGCATCGTGTCGGCGATCTGCGACACCTCGTACGGGCTCGCGAGCCAGACGGGCGCGATCGAGCGGGACAGGTGCGGCGCGGAGTCCTGCAGCAGGCGCGAGGTGATCGCGCCCTCGCGCAGCTGGGTCTTCAGCGCAGCGGCCTCGTCCGGCCAGTCGACGAGCCCGACCTTCCAGTTCTCGGCGAGCTGCCACGCCAGGCCCTGGGAGACGCCGGCGGCGTGCGCGTCGTCGACGAGGCGGAAGTCGGCCTCGACCCGGTCGAGCATGTCGGTGTTCGCGCCGAGCAGGGCGCGGTCCGATTCGAGCATCGTCTCGAGGGCGGACTGCCACCAGGCGAGCTCGAGCTCGGCGGGCACCTGGGTGTCCGGCACGTGGCGGTTCGCCAGGTCGGTGATGAGCGGCTCGAGCTGCAGGTCGCGCAGGGTCTGCATGAGCTCGGTGCGCTCCTGCAGGTTGTGCAGGACGTCGGACTCGGCGGCGAGTTCGGCGATCGTCGGCACGAGCTGGTCGACGGGGGTGTTCGCGAGCTGACGGTCGCGCTCGGTGCGGCCGAGCGGCTCGTCGAGACGCGCGAGGTCCTCGACGACGTTCGAGAACAGCACCTGCACGTCGGCGATGCCGGTCGGGACCTCGGGGTTCACCCCGGCCGCGACGTAGCGCTGCCAGAGCACGCGCTGCTGCTGCACGCGGGTCAGGGCCTCGTGCAGGTCGGAGACGTGCACCCCCGGACGGACGTACTCGCGGGCGAGCTTCTTCAGTCGACGGCGGTTCGTGCTCGACATCGGGGCGCCCTCGCCGCGCGGGGCGGTGGCGGCGACGAGTTCGGACACCGAACGGTCGAAGACGACGGGCAGGAAGCGGTCGAGCGTGTCCCGGATCTCGGTGAGCAGGCGCAGGTAGATGCCGAGCTCGTTGATCGTCGTGAACTGGCGCATGTGCGTCGTGGCGACGAGGTCGTGCGCACGGCGGAGCAGGGTCGGCAGGCCGTCGGTGTCGAGGTCCTTCGCGATGCGGTGCGCGCGCTGGGCGCCGTCGCTCGACCCGAACTTCGCGCCGTACCAGGGCGAGTCGTCGGGGCCGTAGCGGAACTCGCCGAGGTTGGCGGCGCTCACCATCGTCTCGGCGACGCGCGGGCGCCCCTCGACCATGCTCGCCACCGAGGTCTTCGACAGGCGTGCCGTCGTGGACGGCGGGACCGGCAGCAGCGACAGGCGGGACAGCTCGACCAGGCAGTCGAGCACCGAGACGCCGAAGGCGCTGTCCTTGCGCGTCAGGGACCCGCGGTAGTCGGTGAGCACCTTGCGCAGGCGGACCAGGGCGTCGTCGACCTCGCGCAGGTTCGGTCGTGCCGCCTTCTCGTTGCGGGCGATGGCACGGACGACGTCGCGGCGCAGGGTCGACGGCGTGACCGCGACCCCGGGCAGCTGGACCTCGCCGAAGCGTGCGGCGATCCCGCGCAGCGTCGCCCGGCGGGGGCTCACCACGAGGACGCGCTTGTTCGCGGCGACGAGGCCGCCGAGCGCGTTGACGATCGTCTGGGTGCTGCCGGTGCCGGGCAGGGTCTTCACGACGATCGAGTTGCCGGCCGCGATCTGCGCGATCACGTTCTCCTGCTCGTCGTCGGCGTCGAGCAGCAGCGTGTCCGTCTCCGGGCTGCGCTCGTCGGACGGCGTCTGCTCGACCGGGTGGTACGACTGCTCGACCTGCCACTTCGCGCTCGGGTTGCCGGCGAGGGCGTCGAGCACCGGGTGGGACAGGTCGCCGGTGTCCTCGACCATGCCGGTCGCGACCTCGGCGAAGGTGGACACGACGAGTCGCGCGTGCACCGAGAAGCCGGGGATGTGCGCGGTCAGCCCGCGCAGGCGGTCGATGACGGGGTTGGGCGTGAACGAGCCGTCCTGCTGCGCGAGCGCCACGAAGGACTGCGCGTCGAGGATGACCCCGAACTGCTCGTGCAGCGCGTCGGCGAGGCCGGGGTTGAGCACGGGCTCGCCGAGCAGCCGGACCTCGAAATCGCGGCCGTGCCGACGGATCGCCAGCGGGCGCAGGAGCACCGGACCCCGGAAGTGCTCGTCGCCGTGCTGCCAGTCGGCCATGCCGATGCCGAGCTTCACGGCGTCGATGCCGCGCACGGTCGCCAGCTCGGTGCCCTTCGCCTCGACGTGCCCGGCGGCGATGCGCGCGGCGCGCAGGGCCACCTCGTCGCGGATCAGGCTCGAGAGCAGGGTGGTCTTGCCGGTGATGAACTGCGCGAGGCCGCCGGGGTGCGTCGTGGACAGCTCGATGCGGGCGCGCGGGTGGTCGCCGAAGTGGGTGAGCGGGCTGGTGCCGCCGACACCGGTGAGCTGGGTGCGCCAGCCGTCCCAGGTGGGCTCGGCAGCGTTGCCGGCCTGGAGGCGCGGGTCACCCAGGCTGATCGCGTGCGGACTCGTCACCTGCAGTTCCGGGCGCAGGGTCCGGTCCGGCTCGTCGGCGCGGTCCCGGTCGGGCTGCTCGCGCTGGTCGTCGTTGCCGGTCTCGTTGCGCTGCTCGCGCTGTCCGTCGCGTCCGACCCCGTTGCGCTGCTCGCGCTGTCCGTCGTCGCCGGTCTCCGGGCGCGCGGGGGCGCCCTCGACGGGGACGTCGTCGTTCACGTCGTCCCCACCGTCGGTCACCCTGTCTCGCCACACATCCGACACTGTAGGCGGAGTCGGAGCCGCGCTCCTGCAATGAACCGGAGGGTTTCCGGATTCGGCGGTCCGACACGCGGGGCCGAGGTCACGGTGTGGTACCAACGGGGCATGGCCATCGACGACCGCTCCGCCCCGCCCGCCCCCACGCCAGACCGGCGTCGATCCGTCCCCGCCGAGATCTCCCGCTCGTGGCTGCTCGTCTCGGGCACGGCGACCGACCGCTTCGAGAAGTCGCAGCGGTCCCGCGCCGACCAGATCATCCTGGACATCGAGGACGCCGTCGACCCCGCAGCCAAGCCGTCCGCGCGTCAGGGGGTGGCCGCCTGGCTGGCCGGCGGCGGCGAGGCCTGGGTCCGCATCAACGACGTCACCACCGACTTCTGGGAGGACGACGTCGAGGAGCTCCGCGGCCTGCCCGGCCTGCAGGGCGTCATGCTCGCGAAGACCGAGTCCCCCGCGCAGGTCACCGACACCTGGCACCGCCTCGGCGGGCACACCCCGGTCATCGCGCTCGTCGAGTCGGCGCTCGGCATCGAGGAGTCGGTGTCCATCGCACGGGCGCAGGGCGCGTTCCGGTTGGCCTTCGGCTCCGGCGACTACCGCCGCGACACCGGGACGAGCGCGGACACGCTCGCCATGGCCTACCCGCGGTCGCGGCTCGTCGTCGCCTCGCGCGTCGGCGACCTGCCCGGTCCGATCGACGGACCGACCGTCGGGTCGTCGCACCCGATCCTGCGCGAGCAGTCGCAGGTCGCCGTCTCCCTCGGCCTGACCGGCAAGCTGTGCCTGGACACGGAGCAGCTCCCCGTCATCAACGAGGTCATCTCCCCCACACCCACCGACGTCGCCTGGGCGCAGGACTTCCTGGACGACTTCGAGGCCCGCGGCAAGGTCGTCCGCGACGGTTCCGACCTGCCGCGCCTGGGCCGTGCGCAGAAGATCCAGCGCCTCGCACGGGCGTTCGGCGTCGAGGCACGGTAGGACTGCTCCCATGACCTGGTCGAACGTCCCCGGCCCGCCCCCGGGTCCCACCCCCGGCCCCGCCGGCCCGACGGACGCCGAGCGCGCCGCGTGGGAGCGCGGCGGCAGCACGCTGTTCCCGGCCGGCAAGCTCGCCGACCGCATCTCGACGGTGCTGCTGCTCGCCGCCGGTGCCGTCCTCACGGCCGTCGCCGCGGTGGTCGCCATCGTCGCGGTCGCGTCGGCGACGGCCTCGTGCGACGCCGCGGCGGGCTGCACGCCGGGCGGGTACTTCACGGGCGCGGGCATCGCCGTGGGCGGCTCCTTCGTCGTCGGCGTCGCGACCGTCGTGCTCGCGATCGCGGCGTGGGTGCGACGCCGCACGTCGTGGTGGATCGCGGCGATCGGCTTCGTGCTCGCCATCGCGATCGTCACCGTGGGCGGGGTCGTCTTCGCGCACGCCGTCGACGACGTTGACGGCACGTCGCCGGGATCGGTGTCGGCGCTGCCCTAGGTTCGACCCCGTGGGACCTCGTACCGCCACACGGCACCCCTGGTCGGGCCGAGCTCGGGAGCGCGCCGGCCTGCTCGCCCTGGGCGCCGCGGTCACCGCGGCCGCGTCCGCGTCGGTCGTGCTGCTCGTCGTGCTCGGGCCCGCCGCAGCGGCGGCGCGCGCGGCCGCGGTGACGGACCCCGTCGCCGCCCGTGCCGCGGTGACCGTCGCGACCGCCCTCGACGGCCTGGCCGTGGCGGTCGTCGTGGTGCTCGCCGCGGTGGCCCTGGTCGTCGTCGCGCGCCGGGTGGGCGAGCACCGCGGGGTGGAGGACCTGCTGTGGACCGCCCGCGGCGCCACCCGTGGCCAGCTCGGCCGGTGGGGTGCGGCCGAGGGCGCGCTCGTCGGCGCCGTCGGGTCCGTCGCCGGGGTCGCCGTCGGCACCGTGCTCGCCGTCGTCCTGGTCGAGCGGGTGCGGGGTACCGCCGTCGGTACGGCCCGTTCCGCGCAGCCCGACGTCGTCGTGCTCACCGCGGTCGCCGTCGTCGCCGTGGCGGTCCTCGGGAACGCGCTCGTGTCCGCCGTGCTCGCCACACGCGCGCGGGACAACCGGCCCGGGGTCGCCGGTCAGGTCGTCACGGCCGCCGTCCTGGTGGCCGCGGCCGCCTTCTCGACGTGGCGCCTGCTGGCGGGCGGCCCGCCGATCACCGTCGACGGGACCGCGGTCGCGGTCGACCCCGTCGCCGTGGTGGCCCCCGTCGTCTGGGTGCTCGCCGGTGCGGCCGTGGTCGTGCTCGTCGGTGCGGTCGCCGCCCGTGCGGTCGCCCGCGCCGTCCGCACGACCCGGGGACTCCTGCCGGCGTTCACGGCCCGCCGGACCGCGCGCTCGTGGAGCGCGACGGCGCCGGTCGTGCTCACCGCCGCGGTCGTCGCCGGCACGGGCGTGTTCGTCGCCGGCTTCGCCGCGACGGTGGCGGCCGTGGACGGCGCCACCGTGCGGGCGGTCGTCGGCACGGACGTCCGGGTGCGCGTCGACGGGGACGCGCAGGTCGGTGCACGGAGCGTGCTGCCGGACCTCCGGGTGCCCGGGGTCCGCCCCACCGCGGTGACGCCGGTGTGGACCGACACGGCGGACCTCGGTGCGGGTGACGCGCAGGTCGTCGCCGTCCCCGGTGCGCGCGCCGCCGCCGTCCTGCCGGGGACGGCCGGTGCGGCGCTCGAGCGGGCACGGTCGACCACGGCGTCCGGTGTCCCCGTGGCGGGCGACTCCGTCTCGGTCCGTGTGCGGACGGCGCCGGCGACGTTCGCCGGCACCACCCGGCCCGATGCCATCGGCTCGGTGCGGTTCGACGCATGGGTGGTCGACGGCGAGGGCACGCCGGCGCTCGTCCCGCTGTCCGCGCCGTCGGGCGACGACGCCGTCCCCGTCGGTTCGTCCGGGGAGCTGCGCGGGCGGCTGCCGGCGGGCGGGTCGGCCTGGCGCCTGCTCGCGGTCGAACCCACGCTGTCGTTCTCCTCGCGACCGGCCGACACCGAGATCGTCACGGGGACCGACACCGAGCCGGCCCCACGCCTCGAGGTCGAGGTCACCGCCGCGGTCGGCGGCGGCGACGGCGAGTCCGGCCGGGTCACCGTGCAGGACCTCGCACCGCCGAACCGGGTCGTGCTCGGGCAGGCTCCGGACCAGGAGCGCCTGCCCGTCGTCCTCACCCGGACCCTCGCCGACGAACTGGACGTCCGGACCGGTGCCGACCTCGACGTCACCCCCGCCGCGACGAGCAGCACACTCCGCACCACCGTCGTCGCCGTGGTGCCGTCGGTGCCCGGCGCCGCGAGCCGGTCCGCACTCGCGCTCGACCTCGGCGCCGTGGTCGCGAACTCGATCGACGGCGGCGCGGTCGACGCCGGGTCGCCCGTCCCCCGGGCCGACGAGCGGTGGATCGAGACCTCGGACCCGGCGGCGGTCGCGCGGGACCTGCGCGGACAGCTGCCCGGCGACTCCACGGTGACGACGCCGTCCGCCGTGCGCGCCGCCCCCGTCGTCGGCACCGCCGTCCTCGGGCTCGCGGCGGTGGCCCTGCTCGGCGGGCTCCTCCTCGTGCTCGTCACCTCGATGGCCGTCGCCGGGCCCGACCGGTCCCGGTCCGCGCTCCGCGCCGCCGGCGTGGCGGCGAGCGCCTCCGCCCTCGCCCGGGCCACCGCGCTCGCCCTGACCACCGGACTCGGGGTGGTCGGGGGCACGCTCACCGGGCTCGTCGCCGTCGCCCTCACCGTCACGCCCTTCGCGCTCGCGGCGGTCCCGACCGCCGACGGTCTGGTCGACACCGCGCCCGTGGTCGCGTCGGCGACGACGTGGACGACCCCGGCGCTGCTCGTGCTCGCGGTCCTCGTGGTCGCCGCCTCGGTGCTCGTGCGCGGACGCCGGGCGGAGGGACGCCCGTGAGCGGGGACGGCGTCCGGCCCCGGCGGACGGCGCGGGTACGACCGGCGAGCCGACGAGCCGCCGTCGGTCGGGTGGGCCGGGCACACCGGGGACCGCTCGCCGCCGTCGCCGCGGTGACGTTCGCGGCGACCCTGCTCGGCGTGCTCGTCGTGCCCGTGCTCGCGGCGCTCGGGACGGCGGGCACCCAGCACGACCTCGGACGGGCCACGGCTGCCGAGCGGGACCTGCAGGTCCGCTACACGGCGACCGAACCGTACGGCCCCGACCCCCAGGGTGCGCTCACCGGTGTCGGCGACTCCCTCGCCGACGCCCGCGCCGTCATGCCCGCCCTGCTGCGGTCCGTGACCGGGCCCGGCGAGTACTACGCCCAGACCGACCCGCTGCAGCTCGACGCGGAGCCGTCCGCGCCACCGGCGTTCGTGTCGCTGACCGCCGACCCCGGGTTCGCGGGTCGGACCCACGTCACCTCCGGACGGGCACCGCGCGCCGCCGACAGCGAACGCCGCATCGAGGTCGTCGTGTCACCGGCGGTCGCCGAGGCGATCGGGTGGCGGGTGGGCACGTCCCGCACCGTCACGGACACCGGCGTCGCCGTCGAGCTCGTGCTCGTCGGCCTCTACGCGGCGGACGACCCCGGGGCCGACGCCTGGGAGCAGACACCGGCCACCCTGCGCCCCGCTGCCGTGCCGTTCGGTCCGGGGGGCACGGCCGCGTCCGGTGTCGCCTACATCGCCACCGACTCGTTCGCCGCCGTCGCCCGGACGCGCGTGACGACCGGTCGCGGCTGGTTCCCGCTGCGGACGGACGCGGTCTCCGCCGGCGACCGCAGGGAGATCGCCACCCAGGTGCGGCAGGTCCTCGCCGGCACCACCCCCCTGCCGTCGACCGTGACCACCGCGGCGCGGATCACCACCGGACTGCCCGACCTCCTCGACGCCTCCGCCGCGCGGGACGCGAGCGTCGGGACGCTGGCCGCGGCACTCGGGTCCGGTCCGCTCGTCGCCGTGGTCGGGGTGCTGGTCCTGCTCGCCCGGATCAACGTCGACCGCGACCGCGAGCGGTGGCGACTGCTCGCGGCGCGCGGCGCGGACCGACGCCTCCGCTCGACGCTGGCCGCCGGGCTCGTCGGAGCGGCCGCCGTGCCCGCCGCGGTGCTCGGGGCGGCGACGGCCTGGTCGGTCGCGACCCTGACCCACGTGCTCCCCCAGGACACGGCGGCCGCCGCGACCACCGCGGCAGCGACCGCAGCCGTCTGCGCCCTGCTGCCCTGCGCGCTCGCCGCGCTGGTCGTGCCCGGCCGGGACCGACGCGTCGGGACCCTGCGCCTGCGCGGACTCCTCGAGGGCACGGTCGTCGTGCTCACCGTCGTCGCCCTCGTCGTCACGCTCCGGTCCGGGATCGCCACGGCCACCCCGGGTGGCGGCGTCGACCCGCTCGCGGCGGTCCTGCCCGTGCTGCTGGCCGCCACCGTCACCGTCGTCGCGGTCCGGGTCCTGCCGACGGTCCTCGGTGCGGTCGTCCGGCGCCGGCGCGCGCGGGCCACGCTGCCCGGTTTCCTCGGCGCCGTCACCGCCGCGCGGACCCACGGCACGAGGACGGTCGCGCTCGCCGTCGCGGTCGCCGGGTTCGCGGTCGCCCTGTTCGGCAGCGTCGTCGGCAGCACGCTGGAGGACGGGCTCGACCAGGCCGCGCGGCGCTCCGTCGGCGCGGACGTCTCCGTCGAGTCGACGGCGCTGGACGCCGAGCGCGTGACCGCGTTGTCCAGCGTCCCCGGCGTCGGGCCGGCCGTGGGACTCTCGACCTCGGGCTCGATCGACCTGACGACGCCGACCGGCCGCGTCACGGCGTCCCTCGTCGTCGCGGACTCCGCGCGCCTGGCGACGGTGCAGCGCGGGGTGCCCGGCGCCGTCCCCGTGCCGCGGGCGCTGCGCGGGTCGGACGCCCGCGGCGTGCCGATCCTGGTGTCGGAGACGCTGGCCGCCGAACTCCCCCGGGTCTCCGAGGTCGGGGGGACGACCGTGCGGGTCGTCGGGACGGTGCCGGACACGTCCGCGTTCACCCTGACCAAGCGGTGGGCCTTCGTCGACGACCGGTACGCCGACGCGATCACCTCGACCGGCAGCGTGGACCGTGTCCTCGCCCGGCTCCGGCCCGGTGCCGAGGCCGACCGGGTCGCGGCGGCACTCGAGCGCGCCGGGGTCGACGACGGGGTCGCCGTGCGGACGACGGCGAGCGTCGCCCGGCAGCTCACCACCGATCCCCGTGTGCCGGGCGTCCGGGCGATCGCACTCGTCGCCGCCGGGCTCGGCGCCCTCGTCGGGGCCGGGGCGCTCGCGCTCGCCGGCGTCCTGGCCGGTCCCGGACGGCGCGAGCGCGGTCGGCTGCTCCGGGTCCTCGGGCTCGGGAGCCGCGAGGACCGGCGGGTGGTCGCCACCGAGGCCGCGCCGACGCTCGTCGCCGCGTTCGCCACCGCGCTGGTCGCCGCAGCCCTGGTCGTGGCGGTGACGCTGCCCGCGGCGGACCTCCGGTCCTTCACCGGGAGCCCCGTGCGACCGCCGGTCGCCGTCGACCCGCTGCTGCTCGCCGGGACCGTCGCCGTCGTCATCGGGGCGCTGTTCGCGGTCCTCGGGGTCGAGGTCGCCGCCGGGACCGTCCGCGGTGGCGGGCGGCGACCCGTTCGCTCCGCGCGGCACGGTCGCCCACCGGGGGCGTCCGGCCCCGCGCCGCGACGACGGGCCGCAGACCGGGACGACCCGACGCGCGGCCGCCACCGCGCACGACCGACAGCGAACCGACCAGGGAAGAGGGACCGTCCATGAGCGAGACCGACGACATCGTCTGCCGTGACCTCGTGCGGATCTACCGCTCGCAGGACGTCGAGGTGCAGGCGTTGCAAGGACTCACCCTGACCGTGCGACGCGGCGAGATGGTCGCGGTCGTCGGCGAGTCCGGCAGCGGCAAGTCGACGCTGCTCGGCATCCTCTCGGCGCTCGACGAGCCCTCCGCCGGCACCGCCGTGGTGGCGGGGACCGACCTGACCGGCCTCTCGACGAAGGGCCGGACGGCCTTCCACCGGCACGCCGTCGGGTTCGTCTGGCAGCAGACCGCCCGCAACCTCATCCCCTACCTGACGGTGGCGCAGAACATCGCCGCGGTGCTCGCCGTCGCCGGTGTCCGGGGCCGCGCGCGCTCGAATCGCACCGACGAGGTGCTCGCGTTGGTCGGCATGACCGACCACGCACAGGCCCTGCCCGAGGACCTGACCGGCGGCCTGCAGCAGCTCGCCGCGATCGGCGTCGCCCTGGCGAACAGCCCGCGGGTGCTGCTCGCCGACGAACCGACCGGGGCCCTCGACCGCGCGAGCGCCCGCGCCGTCCTCGCCACGATGCGGGCCGTGAACGAAGCGGCCGGGGTGACGATGCTCGTGGTCACCCACGACGAGCAGGTGGCGTCGCAGATCCGGCGCACCGTCCGCATCCGGGACGGCCGGACTTCGACGGAGACCATCCGCGACGACCTCGGCGCCGGTCCCGGTGCGGAGTACGCCGTCGTGGACGCCGCCGGACGCCTCCAGCTGCCGGAGTCGTTCCAGCGCGCACTCGGCCTGCACGATCGTGTCCGCCTCAGCCTGCACGACGACCACGTCGCGATCCGACCGGGGGCCGACGCGTGAGCACCACACCGTTCCTGGTCGCCTCCGGCGTCGGCCACGACCACCGCAGCCCCGCCGGCCCGGTCCGCGCGCTCGACGGCGTCGACCTCGTCGCCGACCGCGGCGAACTCGTCGTCGTGCACGGCACGTCCGGCTCGGGCAAGTCGACGCTGCTCCAGGTGCTCGGCGGCCTGGTCCGACCGAGTCGCGGGTCGGTCCTGGTCGACGGTGTCCACCTCGCGCGGAGCTCCGAGGCCGAGCTGCTCGCCCTGCGACGGGACCGCGTCGCCTTCGTGTTCCAGGACTTCCGGCTGCTGCCCGAACTCACCGCCGCCGAGAACATCGAGGTGCCGCTCCGCATCGCGCGCACGGACCCGGCCGAGCGCGACGACCGGGTCCGCGCCGTCCTCGCCGACGTCGGGCTGGCCGACCACGCCGCGCAGCGCCCCGACCAGCTCTCCGGCGGGCAGCAACAGCGTGTCGGGGTCGCGCGCGCCGTCGTGGGCCGACCGGGCCTGCTGCTCGCCGACGAACCGACCGCACAGCTCGACAGCGTGACCTCGGCAGGCATCGTCGACCTCATCGCCCGGCTCGTCGAGCGCGACGGACTCACCGCGGTGGTCACGTCCTCGGACGACGCGTTCGCCGAGCGGGCCACCAGGATCGTCGAGCTGCCGGACCGGTGAACCGGGCTCGGTGCCACCGCGTCCGCACATCGGCGTCGACGGACGCCCGACCCGTCGACGGCACCGCTCGCCGGTCACGGCGCGCTCGCGCGTGCACGTGCGCAGGCCGGGCACGCTGCGAACGCCCACGAGGCTTCGCCATCTGGTCGGCGGACGAGCATGCGGCGTCGTCACGACCTCCCGACCATGCCCGTTCGCCCCGTCGTCTCCCGAGCCCGCCTGCCGCTGGCTGTCTCGTCGAGCAATCGGCGCAGCCGCGGCCTGAGCGCGGAAGGAGCCGTCGGTGGTCAGGTGCACCGCGCCGTCCGCGATCCGTACCGAACGGCGCGACCTCAGTCCGCGGATGAGGCGTCGGGGTCGACGAGACACTGCGACTCCAACAGCACGGACGTGCCCCCACCGTCGATCGTCGCGGCGCCGACCCAACTGTCCTCGTCGTACAGCCGCCCACCGCCCGTGCTGAAGCGCTGCTCGAGGTGGTACCCCTCGGCTCGGAGCAGTCGCAACGCGGGCTCGCCGGCGTCGTCGATGGCGGGCGTCGAACTCGCGGACGGCACCGGAGTGCCGGCGTCGGACAGCCGCCACCAGTACCGCACCATGGTGCCCGGACTGTGGTTGTCGAGGCCGCAGGAGTCCGTCTCGACCTCGGCGGGCGGTGCGGTGCTGTCCCGTCCCATCGACGCGACCACGCGGTCCCCCAGGACGCGGAGTTCGTCCTGCGCCTGCGACACCGTCCGGCTCGACTCCACGTCGGTCGGCGGCTGCGCCCGCTCCACCGCTGCTCCCGCGATCGCCGCGCCCTGCACCAGTAGCAACGGACCGAGTGTCAACGCGCCGAGGCCGAAGGCGAGCACGCAGGCCACGAGGCCGGGGGAGCCGTCCTCCGGCTCCCCCGGCCGGTCCCGACGCAACACGAGGATGCCCACGAACGGGACACCGGCGCCGATCACGAACGCGATCACGAGCAACACCAGCCTGCCGTCGTCCGGCCACTGGTCGTACGGCATCGCCGTGGACAGCACCGTCACGAAGGCGAGGAACCAGCCGGTCAGCAGCGCGACGATGCTGCCCGCGATCCAGGGCCCGCTCGACCGGCCGCCGTCCGGTGGCGCGTGACCGTCGTCGTCGAACATGCGATTCCCCCTCGCCCACCACGTACCCCTGCAGGACACGGTAACAGCGGCGGATCGCACCACCGCAGCCCGCCGCGTGGGGCGACAGCTGGGCGCCGCAGACACCGCGCGGCGCATGCTGGGCGCATGAAGCAACGAGTCATCGGAGACGTGTCCGTCAGCGCCATCGGTCTGGGCGGCATGCCCATGTCCATCGAAGGCCGACCCGACGAGAGCCGGTCGATCGCCACCATCCACGCCGCGCTCGAGGCCGGGGTCACCCTCATCGACACCGCGGACGCCTACCACCTGGCGGCCCACGACGAGGTCGGGCACAACGAGGAGCTCATCGCGCGTGCGGTCCGTGAGTTCCACGGGCAGACCGACGAGGTCCTCATCGCGACGAAGGGCGGCCACCTCCGACCCGAGGCCGGTGCCTGGGCGCAGAACGGGCACCCGGAGTACCTCAAGGAGGCCGCCAAGGCGTCGGCGAAGCGCCTCGGCGTCGAGGCGATCGGGCTGTACCAGTTCCACCGCCCGGACCCGGCGGTCCCCTACGCCGAGTCGGTCGGCGCACTCGCCGAGCTGCTCGACGAGGGCGTCATCCGGATGGCGGGCATCTCGAACGCCGACCCCGACCAGATCCGCACCGCGAACGACGTGCTCGGCGGACGGCTGGCGTCGGTGCAGAACCAGTTCTCGCCGGGATTCCGGTCGAGCGAGCCGGAACTCGAGCTCTGCGACGAGCTCGGCATCGCGTTCCTGCCGTGGAGCCCGCTCGGCGGGATCACCGGCGCGGCCGACCTCGGCACCGCGTTCGAGGACTTCGCGTACATCGCCCGCGACCGCGGGGTCACCCCGCAGGTGATCGCGCTCGCCTGGGAGCTGCAGAAGAGCGACGTGGTCGTGCCGATCCCCGGGGCGTCCCGCCCGCAGTCGATCCTCGACTCGGTCACGGCGCCGACGGTGAAGCTCCGTCCGGAGGACGTCGCTCGCCTCGACGCCGCCGGCACCGCCACGAACTGACCAGCGACGCCGCCGCGGACGCCGCGACGCACGACGCCCCGCTGTCCGGTCCGGGCAGCGGGGCGTCGTCGTGTCCGGGTCAGCCGTTCGGGCAGACCTTCGACACCTGGGCGAGCGTCGACTGCACGTCGGTCTGCGCCTCGGTCGCCTCGGTCGAGGTGGCGGAGCCGCTGTCCTCGAGTGCATCGGCGTAGTCCCGCGCGGAGTCGGAGAAGTCCTCGAAGGCCGAGCGCACGTCGTCGTTGCCGACCTTCGGCAGGATCTCGTCCATCCGGTCGGCGATCCCCTGCACGAGCTCGGCGCGTCCGGCGGCGTCGGCGGGCGCGGTCGACGACGACTGGGCGGCGATGAACGACTTGAACTCGTCCTCGACGACCGAGCACGCCTGCTCACGCGACTGCGCCGGAGCGGCCGCGGCGGTGCTCGGCGCGCTCGAGGCGGGCTTCGACGCAGCGCTGCTCGGGCCGCCGGAGGCGTCCGAGGACCCGCCGCCGGACGAGCAGCCCGTCAGCAGGGCGAGGCCGAGACCCGCGGCGGCGAGCGCCATGACCGGGCGGCGCATCAGGAGTTGCACGCCTTCTCGAAGGCGTTGCCGGTCTCCTGCACCTTGGTGCTCGACTTCGTGAGCGCCTGCACGTCGGCCGACTTCGGGTCGTCGGCGACGTCCTCGATCTGGTCGACGAGGTCGCCGTACGCGTCCTCGAACGCCTCGCCCTTCTGCTGGAGGTCGTCGTCGGACAGGTCGTCGACGCCGTCGGAGATCGTGTCGTCGAGCTCCTTGAGCTTCTTCACGGCGGCGTCGGGGTCGGACTGCAGCTTGGTGGCCTCCTGCTGCACGCCCTGGGCCGCGCTCTTCACGGTCTTCTCGAACGTGTCGCACTGCTCGGCCTTCGACGGGCCGGAGGCACAGCCCGCGAGCAGCGTGAGCGCGAGGCCGGCGGTGGCGAGTGCGATGAACTTCTTGGGCATGGTGGAGTGTCCCCCTCGATCGGTCCGCACGCCCCCGGTTGAGGTGCGGATGCGTCGCCGAGCGTACATGGAACATCCACAGGTTCGTCCGGCTGCTTGTCGGGTTCCGACCGGTCGGAGCGCTCGGCACCGCGCGTACCGTCGAGGGCATGCGAGCCATCACGTCCGACGACGCCGGTCTTTCCGTGACCGACCTGCCCGACCCGGTGCCTGGTGCCGGCGAGGTCCTCATCGAGGTCGCCGCGGCCGGTGTGAACAACGCCGACCTGCAGCAGCGTGCCGGGAACTACCCGCCGCCTCCCGGTGCATCCGAGATCCTCGGGCTCGAGGTCTCCGGCACCGTGCGGGCGCTCGGTGCGGGCGTGACGACGGTGGCCGTCGGCGACCGGGTCTGCGCCCTGCTCTCGGGTGGCGGGTACGCCTCGCTCGTGGTCGCCCCGGCCGCCCAGGTGCTCCCGGTCCCCGACGGCGTCGACCTGGTCGAGGCGGCCGGCCTGCCGGAGGCCGCCTGCACGGTCTACTCGAACATCGGCATGCTCGCCGGGCTCCGCCCCGGTCAGACGCTCCTCGTGCACGGCGGCACCGGCGGCATGGGATCGCACGCGGTGCTGTGGGCGAAGGCCCTCGGCGCGACGGTGATCGCCACGAGCGGCGGCACCCGGAAGGTGCAGGCGTCGAAGGACCTCGGTGCCGACGTGGTCATCGACCACCGCACCGAGGACTTCGTCGAGCGGGTCCTGGCGGAGACCGACGGACGCGGGGTCGACGTGGTGCTCGACGTCGTCGGCCCGTCCTACCTGGACCGCAACCTGCAGGCGCTCGCCCCGAACGGGCACATCGCGGTGATCGCGTCGGGCAGCGGCACCACGGCGGAGCTCGACTTCGGCGCCCTCATGCGCAAGCGTGCGACGGTCAGCGGCACCACCCTGCGTGCCCGTCCCCTCGACGAGAAGGCCGCGATCGTCCGGGCCGTGCGCTACAACGTCTGGCCGCTCGTCGCCGCCGGTCGCATCCGACCGGTGATCGACTCGGTGTTGCCCCTCGCCGAGGCGGACGAGGCGCACCGCCGGGTGCGCGACGGCGAGGTCGTCGGCAAGGTCCTGCTGACGCTCTAGGCCGGAGTCGGGCCGGGTGGGCCGGTCCTCGGCCGCCCGGTGACGCACACCACCACCGCCCCGCGGCAGCACCACCGCCCCGCGGCAGCACCACCGCGGTCGCGGTCAGGCGTGCACGCGGGCGAGGAACTCGACGAGCGCGGGGTGGGTCGGCGCGTCGAGGACCTCGGCCGGGGTGCCCTGCTCGACGACCTCGCCCCGGTGCAGGAACACGATCCGGTCGGCCACGTTCCGCGCGAAGTGCATCTCGTGCGTGGTCATGAGGATCGTCGAGCCCTGGCGCTGCAGATCGGTGACCAGGTCGAGCACCTCGCCGACGAGCATCGGGTCGAGCGCGCTCGTGACCTCGTCGAGCAGGAGCAGTTCCGGGTCGGAGGCGATCGCCCGCACGATGGCCACGCGCTGCTGCTGCCCGCCGGAGAGCCGGTCCGGGTACGCACCGGCCAACTCGGCGAGGCCGATGCGGTCGAGCAGCCGACGCGCGGTCGCCTCGGCCTCGACCCGTCCGACGCCGTGCACCTGGCGAGACGCGAGCGTCACGTTGTCCAAGACGCTCATGTGCGGGAACAGGTTGAACTGCTGGAAGACCACGCCGATCCGCGCTCGCACGGCGTCCACGGCGATCCGCGGGTCGGCCACGTCGGTGCCCTGGAGCAGGATCTCGCCGTCGTCGATGCCCTCGAGCAGGTTCACCGTCTTGAGCAGGGTGGACTTGCCCGAGCCTGACGCCCCGATGACGCAGATGACCTCGTGACGGTGCACGGTCAGGTCGATCCCGCGCAGGACCTCGTGGTCGCCGAAGGCCTTGCGCACCCCGCGCAGTTCCAGGACGGGAACCGACGTCGGCGACCCGCCCCGCTCCTGCTGACCGGCATCCGTCCTGGAGGCGCGGCCCGCGCCCGCCTCGGATCGCTCGCTCACACGGTCCCTCCGATCTGCTCGCGCCGCTGCTGCCGACGCGCGATCGCGTCCGTGACGCGGATCAGCGGCAGGCTGATCACGACGAAGAGCAGGCCCGCGACGAAGTACGGCGTGAAGTTGTAGGTCTCGGCCTGCGCGATCTGCGCGGACCGGACCGCGTCGACGGCACCGAGGATCGACACGAGGCCGACGTCCTTCTGCATCGACACGAAGTCGTTCATGAGCGCCGGCGTGACCTTGCGGATCGCCTGCGGCAGCACCACGAGCCGCAGCGTCTTGACGTGCGAGAGCCCGAGCGACCGGGCGGCCAGGCGCTGCGAGGGGTGCACGGCTTCCATGCCGGCGCGCAGCACCTCGGCGATGTACGACGAGTAGGTCAGGATGATCGCGACGGTGCCCCACACCTCGGCGGGCAGCCGCGGGAACACCCCGAGGCCCGGGATCCCGTACCCGACCAGGTACAGCACGATGATGAGCGGCAGGCCGCGGAACAGGTCCGTGTAGCCGGTCGCGAGCATGCGCAGCGGGAAGAACACCGGGCTCCGCAGGCCCCGGACCACCGCGAGCAGGGTGCCGAACACCGCGACGCCGATCGCCGCGAAGAACAGGATCCGGACGTTCAGCCACAGGCCTCGCAGGATCGAGGGGAACGTGTCGACCGCGGTCTGCGGGTCGAAGAACGACTGCTGCACCGCAGCCCAGCCGGGGGTGTTCACGACGCCGAACCAGGCGATCGCGATGACGACCAGCGTCGACACCACCGACACCACGATCGAGCGGCGTCCGCGCTGCCGACGGTACAGCCGGCGCTCGAGCTCGACCTGGCTCGGCGCGGGAGCGGCGACCGGGGTCCCGGCGCCTGCTGGCACGGTCACGGAGCTACTTCAGGACCGGGGTGTTGGTCTCCGAGGAGAGCCACTTGGTCTGCAGGTCGTCGAGGGTGCCGTCGTCCTTCAGCGACTCGAGCGCCTCGTCGACCTTGCTCGTCAGTTCCGAGCCCTTCGGCAGGACGAAGCCGAACTGGTCGCCCTTGCCGTCCGACGGGAACTGCGCCGAGACCGTGCCGTCGTCGAGCTGCGCGGCCGCCATGTAGAACGCCGTCGGCAGGTCGGTGACGATCGCGTCGATCTGGCCCGACTTGAGCGCGAGCACGGCGTCGTCGTTCGAGTTGAAGACCTGCGGGGTGACCCCGAGGACGCTCTTCACGCTCGCGATCGAGGTCGAACCGGTGGCCACGCCGATCGTGTCCTGCTTGAGCGCGTCGACGGTGGTGGCGTCGGCGGCCTTCGAGGTGCTCGTCGTCACCACGGCCTGCGTCGTCGTGTAGTACGCGCTCGACATGTCGACGGCCTTCTTGCGCTTGGCGTCGATCGAGAACTGCTGGACGTTGAGGTCCCAGTCCTTCGGCCCCGGGGCGATGGCACTGTCGAAGGTGCTGCGCTTCCACACCACGTCGGACTTGCTGTACCCCAGCTCCTTCGCGACGGCGTAGGCCACGGCGGACTCGAAGCCCTTGCCGGACTCCGGGTCGTTGTCGTCGATCCACGGCGAGTACGCCGGCTCACCGGTCGCGATCGTGAGCTTGCCGTCGGTGACGGTGCCGTCGGCGTTCGAGCCACTGTTGCTGCTGCCCGAGCACGCCGACAGGGCGAGGGCGGCGACCGCGGCGGTGGCGACGGCGAGGGTGAGACGGAGGGAACGGGTCACGGTCGGGCCTTCGTGCGAGGGGGTGGGGGCAGGTCGAAGTGTACTTCGCGGTGGGATACCACGGCGAAACGGTGTCGCGGCGCTACTCGGCAGCGGTGGCCGCGTCGTCCGCCATCGTGAAGTCCTCGAACGAGAAGCCCGGCGACACGAGGCAGCTCAGCAGCACCTCGCCGTCGCCCGGGAGCGTCCGCTGCCACACGCCGCCGCGCACGAACGCCTGGGCGTCGTTCACCCGGTCACGGCCGGCGTCCGGGCCGAGGGTGATCGTCGCGCCGGGCTCGGGAGCGTCGCCGTCGCCGCCGAGCTGCAGCTCGACGGTGTCCGGCCCGTGCCACATCCAGATCTCGTCGCTCGTCACCCGGTGCCAGGCCGAGGCCTCGCCCGGGGGCAGCAGGAAGTGGATCAGGGTGGCGGCCGGACGGTCCCCCGCGGGGGTGGTGACCGTCGCCGGCGAGGTCCAGGTGCGGACGTACCAGCCACCCTCGGGGTGCGGTTCCATGCCGAGGGCGATCGCGCGCTTCGGCACGTCGAGCCACTCGATCAGCTCTCCGGTGACGGTTCGGCGTGCGGCCGTGCCGGGGCGGGGTGCGGTCTCGTTCATCGTTCCTCCACGGGACGGACGGGTGGGACAGGGGTGGGTGCGTGGTCGACGGCGCGGACCTCGCCGCGGATCACCGTGGCGGCTGCGCGCCCCGCGCCGTCCTCGACGAGTTCGGCGAGCGCATCGGGCACGGTCCGGGCGTCGACGTCGAAGACGGCCAGGTCGGCGCGCGCGCCCACGGCGAGGTGGCCGATGCGGTCCGGCCCGACGGCCAGCCCCATGGCGTGCGCGCCGCCGAGGGTCGCCGCTGCCAGGAGCCGCTCGTGCAGGTCGCGGTGGCCGTAGCCCTGGGCGCGGGCGATCCGGTGCAGGGCGGTGACGTCGGCCATCAGGTCGAGGGACGGCGACGACGACAGCGAGTCGGTGCCGATCGCGACGGGGCTGCCCTCGCGCAGGTAGTCGGCGACGGGCGGCGGGTCGAGGCCGATGACGGCGTTCGACCGGGGGCAGAGCGCCACCGCGGTGCCGCGGGCGCGCAGCAGCGCCCGGTCGGCGGCGGTCACGTACACGCCGTGGGCGATGTGGCAGTCCGGACCGAGCACGCCGAGGCGGTCGACGAAGGCGGTCGCGCTCGCCCCGAACCCGAGCGCGCGCATGGCGCGGAAGGACGGGGCGTTCGCCAGGTGCCAGTCGCTGCCGTGCCCGACGCCGTCCACGCCCTCGAGCCCCGGGACGGGACCGAGGGCGGTGCGCTCGCCCTCGAAGGCGGCCTCGCCGAGGTGCAGGTGCAGGCGCAGTCCGCGCTGCCGGACGATGTCGGGGAGTTCGAGGAGCGGCGCGACGTCGAGCGAGTACGGCGCGTGTGGCGAGAGGCCGGCGCCGGGTGCCGTCGGGATGCGGTCGAGCTCATCGAGCACCTGGTCGCGACCGTGCGACTGCCAGGCGTCGTTCTCCCAGTCCATGACCTCCCAGTACGCGATGCCGCCGAGTCCGGCGTCCTGCAGGGCGGTCGAGGCCTCGATGTCGGTGACGATGTCCGCGATGCTCGTCACGCCGGCCAGGATCGATGCCCGCGCCCCGTCCGCCGCCTCGGCCCGCCAGTCGTGCGGTTCGGCGTAGTCGACGTTGAACGCTGCGGCCCAGTCCTCGAACCCGTCGTACTGCCGCTGCCCGACCCCGGACATGCCGGTGTACTGCAGGTGCGAGTGGGCGTTCACGAGTCCGGGCAGGAGCGCGCCGCGCCACCGGCGCTCGGTGAACGGTGTCCCGTCGAGCTGGTCGACGACCCACGAGCGGTCGCCGACGTGCAGGATGCGGCCGTCCTGCACGGCGACCGCGCCGTCGGCGATCGGCGGCGCGGTCATCGGGACGACGACGCGCGCCGAGTGCACGGTGACCGGCCGCTGTCCCGCGTTCACGTCGGGTCCCCGAAGCGGTGCGTCCGGACGTCCGGCTCGCGGTCCGCCGGCTGCTCAGGAAGGCGGACGGGAGGAACGGCTCGGCTCCCGAACGCGGCGAGCGCCGCGCGGGCGGTCGCGTCGTCGACCGCGGGGTCGATCGGCACGACGGCGCGTTCCAGCTCGTCGCCCCGCTCGAGGAGCATGCGGACGGCGCCGAGCTGCACGGCGAAGGACAGGTCCATGATCTCGACCGGGTTGCCCTCGGCGGCGGTGGTGTTGATGCAGCCGCCGTCGTCGAGCACGATCGGCCCGCCGTCGGCCCCGGGGAACACGAACCGCTCGGCCTTCGGCCCCACGTGCCGGCGCCGCGCCCCGGCGGCGAGGGCGTCGTCGACGGCGATCTCCTGGTCGACCCCGCCGGCCACGGCGACCACGGCGCCGTCGGCGCAGGCGCGGAGGACGTCGAGGTCGATGGTGTCCGGCACCCCGGTGGCGCTGACCACGAGGTCGGCGCCGGGCACCGCCTCGACGAGGGGTGCCACGGCGTGACCGGCGAACCGCGCCTGCAGGGCGCGGACCGGGTCGGTCTCGGCGACCGTCACCCGGAACCCGAGGGCGGTGAGCACCATGGCGACCCCCTCGCCGACGGGGCCGAACCCGGCGACGACCGCCGTGCCTCCCGGCCGGACCCGGTGCGCGCCGGACGCGAGCCCGTCGACCAGGTCGAGCACCGCGAACACCGTCGACTGCCCGGTGCCGTACCGGTTGTCGAAGGACGTCTTGGTGCGCGCGTCGTTCACCGCGATGACCGGGATGCCGAGCTCGCCGCGCGCCGCGAGCATCCGCAGGGGCCGCAGGCCGCTCGTGGTCTCCTCGGCGGCACCGAGCATCGTCGGCAGCAGCTCCGGGCGTCGCTGGTGGGCGAGCCGGATGACGTGCGAACCGTCGTCGAGCAGGACGTGCGGGGCGGTGTCGAGCATCGCGAGGGCCAGCTGCTCCTGCTCGGGGAGCGTCGCCGTGCTGCTCGCGAAGACCGTCAGCCCGGCGGACCGCAGCGCGTCGGCGACGGCGTCGTCGGTCTCGTCGGCGTGCGCGTAGACGACGACCTCGGCACCGGCATCGCGGAGCAGCAGGCTCAGCACGGCCGTCTTCGGCTCGAGGACCATCGCGACGCCGACGCGCGTGCCGCGCAGGAGTCCGCCGTCGCGGAGCTCCGCGGCGACCGAGCGGGCGACCGGCATCGACCGTCGCGCCCAGCGCAGGCGGGCGTCGGCGGCGGGGTCGTCCTCGGGGTCGCGGCCGGTCGACACCAGGAAGACGTCGTCGGAGAGCACCGGGACGGCGAGCACGCCGGGGCGGGCGGGTGCGACGGGGCCGAAGGCGTCCTCGTCGACGGCGGGCAGGTGGCGACCGGCGTCGACGACGATCAGTGTGGTGCCGCGCGGGCGGTCGGCGGCCTGCTCGATCGCGGGCGTCGAGTCCTCGGGCGTGCCGAGGCACCAGAGCTGGTCGACGGTCTCCTGCGGGTCGGCGGCACGGGCGCCGAGGCCGGTCAGCAGGGCGTGCAGTGCCGCGACGTCCCTCCGGTCGCCGCCGACGATGCGGAACCGCCGAGCGGCGACGAGCAGGTTCGTCGCCGCGGCGAAGCGCCGGACGGCGGCCGATGCCCACGACAGCGTCTCGGGGTCGGGTGCCATGGTGCAATCGTAGGGAATGCGCCGACCCCGTCTGACGTACCCTCTGGGCATGAGCGATGCGACGACCCCGACGGTGACCATGTTCGGTGCGGACTGGTGCCGCGACTGCCGACGGTCGAAGGCGCTGCTCGACACCCTCGGGGTCGACCACGACTACGTGGACGTCGAGGCGGACCCGACCGCGGCCGCACGTGCCGAGGAGATCAGCGGGCGGAAGAACATCCCCGTCGTCGTGCTGCCGGACGGTCGGCACTTCGTCGAGCCGTCCGACCAGGAGCTCCGGACGGCGCTCGAGGCCGCCGGACTGGTCTGACCGTCGTCTTTCCCGTGTCGGTCTCCGGGCCGGTCGTCAATGAAACCGAGAGGCTTCCCAGGGAACTCGGAGTTGAGTCGGGCGTCGGCCCTGACTCCGGCAATCCATGCCGCGGCAACCGCATCCACGAGGAGGAAACCGTGCTCGGTCTCATCATCAGCCTGATCATCATCGGACTCATCGCCGGCGCGCTCGCGCGGCTCATCGTCCCCGGCAAGCAGCACATCTCGATCCCCATGACCATCCTGCTCGGCATCATCGGCTCGTTCGTGGGCGGGTTCCTCGGGTTCCTGATCTTCCAGCACGACCCGATGGACGGCTTCTTCCAGCCGGCCGGCATCATCGGCTCGATCATCGGTGCGATCATCGTGCTGCTGATCTGGACCCGTTTCGCCGGTCGGGGCGCGAAGACCCGCTAGTCGGCACCCCTGCACCACCGAACGCGCCCCGTCCGAAACGGGGCGCGTTCGTCGTTCCCGGGTGGTGCCGCTCAGGTGTGGGCCGACCAGTAGTGTCGTCCGGCATGGGGCGGACAGCATGGACCGACGTGCCGGTGGGACTGCGGGAACGGGTGGGACGGGTCCTCGGCGGGCCGGTGGTCAGCGCGCGGTCGCAGGCGAACGGGTGGTCGCCGGGCAGCGCCGACCGGGTCACGACGGCGGACGGCCGTCGGGCCTTCGTGAAGACGGTCTCGCGCTCCCGCAACGCGGACGCCTTCACCATGCACGGCCGCGAGGCCCAGGTGGTGGCACAGCTGCCGGCGACGGTGCGGGCACCCCGCCTGCTCGACGCCCTGACCAACACGGTCGACGGTGACGACTGGATCGCCCTCGTGCTCGAGGACGTCGACGGCGCGCACCCCGGCGCTGCGGGCGACGGCTCGGACGTCACGGCGGTCCTCGACGCCCTCGACACGCTCCCCCTCGCCACCGGTGCGTTGGCGCACCTGCCGCGCATGGCCGAGGACCTGGGCCCCGAGTTCGCCGCATGGGACCGGATGCTCGGCGACGGTCCCCACGCGCGACGGGCCGCCGAGGTCGTCCCCGCGCACGTCCTGCAGGCCGGTCCGGCGATGGCCCGCGCCGCGACCCGCGCCGCCGCGATGGTCGACGGCGCGCACCTCGTGCACGCGGACTGCCGTGCCGACAACCTGCTCGTCGACCCCGCCGGGCGGGTCTGGGTCGTGGACTGGCCGTGGGCGGGCATCGGCGCGCACTGGCTGGACCCGCTGACGTACCTGCTCGACGCGCTCGTCCGCGGCGAGGACGTCGACGTCGAGCACCACCTCGCCACGCACCCGGTGTTCGCCGGGGTGTCCGACGACGCGGTCGACGCCGTGCTGGCAGGGCTCGCCGCGCTGTTCTTCGAGCACGCCCTGCCGCCGGCACCGCCGAACATGCCGACGATCCGCGACTTCCAGCGCCGCGAGGGCATCGCCGCGGCCGAGTGGCTGCTCCGCCGATGGGCCGCCCGCTCCGCCTGAGCGCGTGCGACCCGTCCGGGGGACGCCGCTGTCCAGCAAGCGCGGCGTGCCGGAGCGTACGGTCCACTCCATGACTGATGAGCAGAGCACACCTCGTCCGGAAGACGATGCCGCACGCCTCGGTCTCGTCGTCGTCGGGGAAGCGGCGGCCTTGCACTCCGGCGACGAGGCGGCGCTGGACGCGAGCGAGCAGAACATCCGGGACACCGTCGACGAACTGGTCGACGAGCCCCTGACCCAACGCCAGGAAGAAGTGCTCGAGCGGCTGGCCGCCGCCGGGGGCACGCTCACCGCTGGGCTCAGCGGCGCCCTGGCAGCACAGACCGGTCGGAGCGTGGACGACGTGCTCGAGGGCGCCGCCCGCAGCGTCGTCTGGCAGCAGCGCCTCGCGAACGAGCGGGACGGCGCCGACGCAGGGCCGGCCCGGGACCGCGAGGACGCCGGCGGTCAGCAGCGCGACCACCGCGACGAGCAGGGACGCGACCAGGCCTGAGCAGGCACGCGTCGGTTGCGACGCGACCGACGGACAGGAGGCGCGGTGCGGGTCGGACCCACACCGCGCCTCCTGTCCGTCCGCGCGTCAGCGCCTACGCCCCGGCACGCCACCAGTCGTCGAAGGGCGTCGCCGGCACCTGGCGCTTGTGCTCGGTCGCGCGGTAGCGCGACTCGATCGCCTCGGCGACCTCGACCGGCACGTCGTGCCCCTGCAGGTAGGCGTCGATCTCGGCGTAGGTGAGGCCGAGGTTCGCCTCGTCGGTCTGCCCGGGCAGCTCGTCGAGCAGGTCAGCGGTGGGCGCCTTCTCGTACAGGCGGGCCGGTGCACCGAGGTGCTCGAGCAGCTGCCGCCCCTGGCTCTTCGACAGCCCCGTGAGCGGGGTGAGGTCGACGCCGCCGTCGCCGTACTTCGTGAAGAAGCCCGTGACGGCCTCGGCCGCGTGGTCCGTGCCGACCACCAGCAGGCCGCGCTGCCCGGCGACCGCGTACTGGGCGACCATGCGCATGCGCGCCTTGACGTTGCCCTTCACGAAGTCGCTCAGCTCGACGCCCGATGCCGCGGTGTCCTCCATGACCCCGTCGACCCCGTGCTCGATGTTCACGGTGATGCCCGGGTCAGCCGCGATGAACTGCAGGGCGAGCTGCGCGTCGTCCTCGTCGGCCTGCACGCGGTAGGGCATGCGGACCGTGGTGAACTCGGCGGGGTGCCCCTCGGCGCGCAGGGACTCGACGGCGAGCTGGGTCAGGCGGCCGGCGAGCGTGGAGTCCTGCCCGCCGCTGATCGCGAGGAGGTACCCCTTCGCACCGGTCGTGAGCAGGTAGTCGCGGAGGAACCCGACGCGTCGGGCGACCTCCTGCTCCGGGTCGATGGTCGGCTGGACGTTGAGGTCCGCTGCGATGGCGGCTTGGAGTTCACGCACGCTCCCAGTATCGCGCCGATCGGCCTCAACTGACCGGCAGGATCCCGACCGGTCGGATGGTGTTGTCGTGGTCAGCGCCGATCGCGCACGTGCAGACGACGCTGAGCATCTCGTCGCTGCTGGTCAGGCGGAAGCGCTCGACGTGCGGCGGGCCGACGTGGCGGTCGAGCGGGTGGGTGTCGTGGTCGTGCACGGCGGTCCTCTGGAGTCGTGGCGCAGGTGGTGCTGGAGGTGGGGAGGCGGGATGGCCGCGGGTCAGGTCCTGGTCGCGGGCCGCACGCTCACCCGGCCGGCGGGGTCGCTCCGTTGACGCCGCGGCGGTGAGGCCGCGGCGCTGCGCGTCCGGCAGCCAGCCGAGCAGGCGGCGCGGAGCGACGGGCGGGCGACGGAGCAGGCGGCACGCGGGCGGGCGACGGACGCGATCGGGCGCATCGAGTGTGCTCGCGTCCTCGGTCGTCGTGCCATCCCTGATCCCATCGGGCACCCGGCGTCGGCACCGGGCGACGACGGCGGTGGTGAGACGCCGTCGGGGTCAATCTACTGCCGCGCGGGCACTCCCTGGCGATACCCCCGTTGCGGGGTCAGGCGCGCGGGCGGCGCGGTGCGGACCGGTTCCGTGTTCGTGTTCGTGCTCGTGTTCGTGCTCGTGCTCGGGCTCGGGCTCGGGCTCGGGCTCGATGGCGACCGGTGGCGACCCGAGCGGTCCCGTTCACTCGACGGCGGTCGGTCCCGCACCCCGGCCGCGGCGCGCCACGAGCACGACGAGGGCGGCCAGCACGAGCACGACGCCCGCACCGAGCGCGATCCACACACCGGGAGCGATC
Organism: Curtobacterium sp. MCLR17_036; assembly: GCF_003234445.2. Lineage (NCBI taxonomy): Bacteria > Bacillati > Actinomycetota > Actinomycetes > Micrococcales > Microbacteriaceae > Curtobacterium > Curtobacterium sp. MCLR17_036. The sequence continues at coordinate 3,143,220 of NZ_CP126269.1, forward strand.
CCCTCCGACGCTGCCGGTGCCCCGTCCGCGACGGCGACCGCCGAGGCGGACGACACGCTCGTCGGCACGCTCGGCGGGGTGCTCGCCGGGGCGGTGGACACCGGGGACGTCGGCTCGGCCGTGGCCACCGTCGTCGGCGCCCGGTACTCGAACCCGAACGAGCCGTCGATCGGGTGCCCGTCCGGCGACAGGTACCGCCAGAGCACCGTGTACGCACCGTCCTCGAGGTCGACCGCCGTGCTCATGGTCGTCCCGTCGACGGTGACGTCGCCGCGCGACGCGGACGTGCCGTCCGCCCCGGTGACCTCGATGCGCAGGCCGGCGTCGAGGCCGGCGAGCGGCGCCTCGGTGAAGGTCAGGGCCACGCGGTCGAGGGGCTCGGTGACCACCGAGCCGTCCGCCGGGTCACTGCTCGTCAGCCCGGCGTGCGCCGAGGCGGGCTGGGCGCCGACGAGGGCGAGGAACCCGCCGATGACGATCGCGAGGGCCGCTGCTCTGGTTCCACCGGTGCGCATGCCCAGATGCTACTGGGGCGCGCTCCCCCGACGGTCCGCTGTCAGAGCTGCTCGCCGAGGAAGTCGGCGTACGACGGCTCGTGGTTGAGGTCGGCCGAGGCGGCGGAGACGACGCCCGTCCCCTCGAGTCGTTCCGCCACGAGCGCGGCGAGGTCTTCCGGCGACCGCAGACCGTGGCGGTGCCAATCGTGGGGCATCCTGGCGGCCATGATGACCAGCCCTTCGTCGGGATGATGCGCATCCCGGATCCGTCCGGGTCGACCCGCTGTGCCAGACCCCACAGGACGTGGGGAGCATCGTGACGACGGATCCCTGATACCGACCCGGTACCTCCACCGTAGGGTGGCGCCCGCCCGGCGTCGAACGCGGTGCGTTTCGTGGCCGCTCCGACGCGTGTTCCGGATGGGACGGGAGGCGCGGTGCCCGCTGGCACCTGCGCCCACCCCGGCCGGTCCCGGGCCGACGCGCCAGCGCCGGACCGGCCGTGCCCGGTGGGCAGGTTCCGGGCTGACGCGCCAGCGCCGGACCGGCCGTGCCCGGTGGGCAGCTTCCGGTCCGGCGCTGGTCGCGGCGTCGGGGCCGCGTGACCGCTCGGGTCAGTCGGTCCCGGAGTCGAAGGCCGCGCCCTCGGACGCGGCATCCGTCGCGCGGTCACGCGCGAGCTCGGCGTCGGAGGACTGCACCGCACCGCCGAGGATCTCCTCGGCCTCGCCCGACTCGAGCGTGCCGACGAGGTCGCCCGTCGCACCGCCGATGAGCCCGGCGGCCGCGTACTGCTCGAGCCGCGACCGCGAGTCGGCGATGTCGAGGTTCCGCATGGTGAGCTGGCCGATGCGGTCGTCCGGGCCGAAGGCCGCGTCGCCGACGCGCTCCATCGACAGCTTGTCCGGGTGGTACGACAGCGCCGGACCCGTCGTGTCGAGGATCGTGTAGTCGTCGCCGCGACGCAGACGCAGCGTGACCTCGCCGGTGACGGCCGACGCGACCCAGCGCTGCAGCGACTCGCGCAGCATGAGCGACTGCGGGTCGAGCCAGCGCCCCTCGTACATCAGGCGACCGAGTCGGCGACCCTCGTTGTGGTACGACGCGACGGTGTCCTCGTTGTGGATCGCGTTGAGCAGGCGCTCGTAGGCGATGTGCAGCAGGGCCATGCCGGGCGCTTCGTAGATGCCGCGGCTCTTCGCCTCGATGATGCGGTTCTCGATCTGGTCGGACGCACCGAGGCCGTGGCGGCCGCCGATGGCGTTCGCCTCGTAGACCAGGGCGACCGCGTCGGGGTACTCGACACCGTTGATCGCGACCGGGCGACCGGCCTCGAAGCGCACGGAGACGACCTCGGTCGCGACCTCGACGTCGTCTCGCCAGGCGGCGACGCCCATGATCGGCTCGACGAGGTCGAGCCCGCTCGAGAGCTCCTCGAGGCTCTTCGCCTCGTGCGTCGCACCCCAGATGTTCGCGTCGGTCGAGTACGCCTTCTCGGTGGAGTCGCGGTACGGGAAGCCGCGCTCGACGAGCCACTCGCTCATCTCCTTGCGGCCGCCGAGCTCCTGGACGAACTCGGAGTCGAGCCACGGCTTGTAGACGCGCAGGCGCGGGTTGGCCAGGAGGCCGTAGCGGTAGAACCGCTCGATGTCGTTGCCCTTGTAGGTGGAGCCGTCGCCCCAGATGTCGACGCCGTCGTCCTTCATGGCGCGGACGAGCATGGTGCCGGTCACCGCGCGGCCGAGGGGCGTCGTGTTGAAGTACGTCTTGCCGCCGGAGCGGATGTGGAACGCGCCGGTCTGCAGGGCGACCAGGCCCTCTTCGACCAGGGCGCTCTTCGCGTCGACGAGTCGGGCGATCTCGGCACCGTACTCGTGCGCACGGCCGGGCACCGCGTCGATGTCGGGCTCGTCGTACTGGCCGATGTCGGCGGTGTACGTGCAGGGGATCGCCCCCTTCTCACGCATCCAGGCAACGGCACAGGAGGTGTCGAGACCTCCGGAGAACGCGATGCCGACTCGTTCGCCGACGGGGAGACTGCTCAGGACCTTGGACACGGGGTCAATCGTACGGGGCGCGCGGAGCGCGGAACCGTCCGGCGCGACGGTTGTGGAGAACGCGGGGCCGGCCGCGGGAACCGATCCGGGGCCACCGGACAATACGGAGCATGAACCAGATCACGGGGGACCGGGCCGACTGGGCCCTGGCCGTCGCCGGGGACGGGCGCGCGGTCGGCAGGGTCTTCGACCGGCACGCACCGCGGCTCCGCCGGCACGTCGCCGGACTCGTCCCCACACCGACCGACGCCGACGACGTCGTGGCGATCGTCTTCCTGGAGGCCTGGCGGAAGCGCGACCGGGTGCGGTTCGTCGACGACTCCATGCTGCCCTGGCTGCTCGTCACGGCGACGAACACCGCGCACAACACGACGCGCGCCACACGGCGTCACCGGGCCTTCCTCGGCAGGTTCCCGGTGGACGACCCCGCACCGGACCCGGCCGAGGCGTACACCGACGCCGAGGCGGTCGCGGCCCTCCGCGGACTCTCCCTCGCCGACCAGCGGGTCCTGACCCTCTGCGTGCTCGAGGGCCTCGGCGAACGCGAAGCGGCGGCGGCCCTCGGGGTCGCCCCCGGGACCGTCAAGTCCCGACTCCACCGGGCGAAGGCCCGACTCCAGCAGCAGTACTCGACCACCGCAGCACCCCTCGGAGGCACACCGTGAACCACGACCAGATCTCCCCCCGACTCGCCTCGATGCGTGACGCGCTCGTCGCCGACGTCGACGCGACGGCCCACCCCGCACGTCCGCGGCGACGACGCCCCACCCGCGGCACGGTTGCCGCGGTCGTGGCGGCCTTCACCGTCGGTGCCGGGCTCACCGGGGGGATCACGGCCGCGGCGCTCCCCGGCGCCACCGCGGACGCCGCCCGCGAGGACCTGCTCGCGACGACGACCCGCTACGGGACGGTCGCGGTCAACCACGCATCGATGCTCGGCTCCCCCGTGTTCGCCGTCACCCACGGCGACGCCTCGTTCTCCCTCGGCTCGCGGCCGGAGCGTGCGGACCGGGTGACGCTCACGTGGGAGTGCCTCGACCCCGGCACCTTCACGGTCGAGGTCGGTGGGACGACCGTCGCCGACGCCGTCGCGTGCACACCGGGGTCCGTGCCGCGATGGAGCCTCTCCCCGCTGTCCGGGTCCGGAGCGGCCGCCGTGTCGGTCTCCGGTGGCGGCGGCGCCCGCTACGCCGTGTGGGCGTCGTGGGCCCGGTCGGCACGGATCGCGCAGCCCTCGACCCAGCAGCAGGCCGCGGTCGCCGACGGGACGGTCACCCTGGCCGAGTACACCGCCGCGTTCGACCGGCTCACGGCCTGCATGGCGCAGGCGGGGCACCCGATCGGCGACGTGGCACCGTCGTGGTACGCCGACGGCTCGTGGTCGAGCACGGGCCCCGGCGCCGGCCCGTGGTACATCTGGTCGACGCCGATGGAAGCCCTCGACGTCCTCGACACGCAGTGCGCGCCGCGCGAGTTCGAACAGGTCGACGCGATCTGGCAGGGCGAGCACCCGATCCCGGACGAGGCCGGCTGATCGCGGGGATCGCCGCAAGGACTCGAACCCTGCGGCGACCTGCGGTGCCCCCGGAGGCGCTGCAGGGACTCGAACCCTGCTGGACCTGTAGTGCCACCGGAGGAGCTGCAGGGACTCGAACCCTGCGGTGACCCGTGGTGCCACCGGAGGAGTTGCAGGGACTCGAACCCTGCTGGACCTGTGGTGCCGCCGGAGGAGTTGCAGGGACTCGAACCCTGCTGGACCTGTGGTGCCCCTGGAGGGACTCGAACCCCCAACCGTTTCCTTAGGACGGAACTGCTCTTCCATTGAGCTACAGAGGCTGGCCCGTCCACTCTAGCGGCGGAACGGCCCCAGGAACGCGTGCAGCTCGTCGACGAACAGGTCGGGCTGCTCGAACGGCGCGAAGTGGCCGCCACGGTCGAGTTCGTGGTGGAACACGAGGTTCGTGGTGCGCTCGAGCCACTCCCGCGGTGCTCGCACGATGTCGCCCGGGAAGATCGAGAACCCGGACGGCACCTCGACCCTCCGTTCGAGCTGCCCGGCCGGGATCGCCGCGTTCGCGTGGTACATCCGCATCGCCGAGCCGATGGTGGCGGTGGCCCAGTACTCGGTGAGCAGCGCCAGGACCTCGTCGCGTGTGTACACCGACCACAGGTCCCCGTCGCAGTCGCTCCACGCACGGAGCTTCTCGACGATCCAGGCGGCCAGCCCCGCAGGTGAGTCGTTCAGCCCGACCGCCACGGTCTGCGGCTTGGTCCGGTGCAGCATCGCGTAGGCGCCCTCGGCGGTGCGCCACCGGGCGGTCGCGGCGACGAACTCCCGCTCGGGCCCGGACAGCGTCGCCGGGTCGAGGCCCGGCCAGGCGAGCCCGCCGTCGATGCGGTGCACGGCGACGACCCGGTCGGGGTGGTCGAGCGCCAGGTACCGGGCGACGTGCGTGCCGATGTCGCCGCCGGACACCGCGAACCGCTCGTGGCCGAGCTCCGTCATCAGCGTCGCCCACATCCCGGCCACCTGCCGGGCGTCGAGCACCTGCGGCGGTGCGTCCGAGAACCCGTACCCCGGCATGTCCGGCACGACGACGTCGTACCCGGCGTCGACGAGCATCGGCAGCACCTTGCGGTACCGCCACCCGGAGTCCGGCCAGCCGTGCGCGAGCAGGACGGGCAGGGCGTCCGGCTGCGCAGCACGGGCGTGCAGGACGTGGATGCCGATGCCGTCCACGACGACACGGCGCGAGGGCAGTGCGGCGAGCTCGGCGCGGTGCGCGTCGAAGTCGAACCCGTCGGCCCAGTACTCGACGAGCGGGCGCAGGACGTCGAGGTCCACGCCGAGCGACCAGCCGGTCCCGGCCGGCGCATCGGGCCAGCGAGTCGCCCGCAACCGCGCGCGCAGGTCGTCGATGGTCGCGTCGTCGATGTGCGGTGTCTCGCCCATGGCGGTGACGCTAGCCAGCGCGACCGACAGGCGGACGGGAGGCCCGTGGCGGCGCCGCCACGGGCCTCCCGTCCGCCGGGTGGTGAGCAGCAACGGTCGGGTCGACGGACGCGACCCGACCGTTGCTGCTCACCGAGCGGGTGGGGCCGCTACGCGGCCACGAGGTACTCGTCCCACTCGGACTGCGGGCGCTCGATGCCGCGGACCACCCACGACGCCCCGTGCGGCACCTTCGGGCGGAACCGCAGGTGCCACCCCATCTCCTGGGGCGTGCGGTCGCCCTTCGTGTTGTTGCAGGCGAGGCAGCACGCCACGAGGTTCTCCCACGAGTCCTGGCCGCCGCGCGACTTCGGCTGCACGTGGTCGATGGTCGTCGCCTGCCGGTCGCAGTAGGCGCAGCGGTTGCCGTCACGGCGCAGGACCCCGCGGCGGGACACCGGGACGAGCCGCGAGTGCGGGATGCGGACGTAGCGGGTGAGGATGATGACGGACGGTCGGTCGTAGACCGCGGTGGACCCGGTGACCGGGTGGTCGAGGTCCGCGGCGACGATGGCGGCCTTCTGGTTCATGACCAGCACGAGGGCTCGTCGGAACGAGATCACCGCGAGGGGCTCGTAACCGGCGTTGAGGACGAGAGTGCGCATGGGTTCCCTTCCGACGTGCCTGGACGGCTTCCAGGCGCTGCGGGTGCGTCGGACCGTCGACGACGAACGGGTGACCCCGACCTGCTCACACTCCCCGGAACCACGAAGAGCACCACCCGGATGGGCAGTGCTCTCGTCATGCAGGGGCGTGCTCGTGCACGCAGGCTGTGGTCGACCGTATGTCGACGCGCGCGCGCCGACCCATGGTGCGGGTCGTGCGGAACATCGACATCAGGTCTCCCTGTCCGCGCCGGTACGGACCGGTGCAGCGCCAGGTTAACCCAGAAACCGGCCCGGCACGAGGGTGCACGGACCGGTTCGGGTGGAGTTCACACGCCGGAGGGACGCTGGTCGCTAGATCCCGAAGCGGACGATGTGGTAGTCGCTCGTCCAGATCGGACGGATCGAGACGGAGCCGCCGGGCTTCGGCGCGTCCATGATCATGCCGTTGCCCATGTAGAAGCCGTCGTGCGCCTCGTTGTTGAAGATGACGACGTCGCCGGGCTGGGCCTCGGACTCGGGGATCGTGGTGCCGGCCTGGTCCTGCAGCGGGACTGAGTGCGCCAGGTTGATGCCGTGCTGGGCGTAGACGAACATCACGTAGCCCGAGCAGTCGAAGCCGGACGGGTCGGCGCCGCCGAAGACGTACGGGGTGCCGATGTACTGCTTGGCGGTTGCGACGACGGCCGGCAGCGAGAACGGCGTGTCCGCCGCGGTCGAGCTGGCCACGTAGTCGGCGGCGGACGGGCCGGAGTACGACGCGTACTGCTGGGCGGTCTGCGCACGGGCGTCGGACGTCGCGGCCGACTGCTCCTGCTGCTCGGCGGCCTCGGCAGCTGCGGCCTCGTCGGCGGCCTGCTGCGCCGCTGCCCGGCGGGCCTCTGCGCGAGCGTCGAGCGTGGCGGTCGAGGTGGCGCCGTAGCCGTCGCGGCTCGTGTCGGCCAGGGCGACGGCGTCGGAGACGGAGAGCTCCTGGCTCTGGGTCGCACGGGCCTCGCGCTGGGCGGCGGCGGCGTCGGTGCCGGTGGTCGGCTGCGAGGCGGCGAACGCCGGGGCGACCGCGACGGTGCCGAACATGCCGACGGCGACGGTCAGCACGACCGGCGCGAGGAACCGGCGCTTGCGCGACGAGGCGCTCGCCTTGGCGGCGGTCGCGTCGGCCGCGGCCTGCGCGGCGCGGCGTCCGCCGGGGAGCGGCGCGTTGCGGACGGGCACGACGGTGCGGGTCGGTCGGCCGTCGGCCTGACGCAGGGACCGCCGGGTGAGCGGTGCGTCGGTGGCGTTCTCGGTGTTCGTCAGGTTCGCGGTGTTCGTCAGGGTCGCGGCGTTCGTCGGGTTCGCGGGCGTCGGGGCGTCCGCGGCGGAACCGGTCTGCGTCAAGGGTGGGTCTCCGGCGTCTCGTCATCACGCGGCCGTGGGTACCCGGCGACGTGCAACCCCATCCGTTCGTCATCGTTTCCGATCGAGGCAGGAGACGGGTTCGAGACGTCCTGCCACGGGTCTCCACGCCAGGCGCAGCGCGGGGACTCGGACGAGTGTACGCAGGCGTCGTTACCTTGTCGAGACCAAAACGCCCGTTTGTAACGATCCGGTAAAGAAGCCCTGGTCAGGGCCGGAGGATCAGTCCCGCTCGATGTACACGTGCTGGGCGACCTCGACCGGGAGCTCGATGCCGGCGTCCTCGCCGTCGACGCGCACCGCGACGTAGGCCCCGGCGCGCTGCACGCGGGCGAGCCGGCCGGGCATCACGCCGGCGGTGCGGAGCTGGTGGAGGAGCTCCGGCTCGAACTGCACGGGCTCGCCGAGTCGGCGGATCACCCCGGTGGCGACTGCGTCCGTGCCATCGGTCGCCGCGACGATGTGCTGCACGCCGTCGAGGAACCCGGCGGCGGCCGGCCCGCCGATCTCCGCCAGGCCCGGGATCGGGTTGCCGTACGGCGACTCGGTCGGGTTGCCAAGCATCTCGAGCAGGCGGACCTCGACCTGCTCGCTCATCACGTGCTCCCACCGACAGGCCTCGTCGTGGACGAAGGCCCAGTCGAGGCCGATGACGTCGGCGAGCAGGCGCTCGGCGAGGCGGTGCTTGCGCATGACGTGGGTCGCCCGCGAGCGCCCCTCGTCGGTGAGCTCGAGGTGCCGGTCGCCGGACACGACGACCAGGCCGTCGCGCTCCATGCGGGCGATGGTCTGGGAGACCGTCGGACCCGAGTGGCCGAGGCGCTCGGAGATGCGCGCACGCAGCGGCACGATCGCTTCTTCCTCGAGGTCGAGGATCGTGCGCAGGTACATCTCCGTGGTGTCGACGAGATCGGTCACGGTCCGCCTCTCATGTCTGGGCCCAGCGGCCACCACCCTACTTGTTCGACCCGACGGGCACCGAACGACGGCCGCTGCACGCGGGGCCGACCGTCCGCGCAGCGTCCGCCTGGACCGCTCCACAGCCACCCCGTCCGGCCGGTGCAGGGGCGTCGCGACGCGGATCGGGCTGGCTAGGATCGGTGCATGGCAGACATCGTCATCCCCGCCGAACTCCTCCCGACCGACGGCCGCTTCGGCTGCGGACCGTCCAAGATCCGCGGCGCGCAGCTCGAGTCCCTCGTGACGCGCGGGGCGACGATCCTCGGCACGTCGCACCGGCAGGAGCCCGTCAAGGACCTGGTCGGCAGCGTCCGCTCCGGGCTCGCCGACCTGTTCTCGCTGCCGGACGGCTACGAGGTCGTGCTCGGCAACGGCGGCTCGACCGCCTTCTGGGACGCCGCGGCCTTCGGGCTCGTCGAGCGCCGCGCCGAGAACCTGTCCTTCGGCGAGTTCGGGTCGAAGTTCGCGAAGGCCGTCGCCGCACCGTGGCTCGAGGCACCCCACGTCGTCGAGGCCCCCGGTGGCTCGCTCGCCGCGCTCGAGACCGTCGAGGGCGTCGACGTCTACGCGTACCCGCACAACGAGACCTCCACCGGCGTGATGGCCCCCGTGGTCCGCGCCGAGGGCGACGCCGGCGCCCTGACCGTCGTCGACGCGACGAGCGCGGCCGGCGGTGTCGCGTTCGACGTGTCCGCCACCGACGTCTACTACTTCGCGCCGCAGAAGAACTTCGCCTCGGACGGCGGCCTGTGGCTCGCGCTGTTCTCGCCGGCGGCGCTCGAGCGGGTCGAGCGGATCGCCGCCTCGGACCGCTACGTCCCCGAGTTCCTGTCCCTGCAGAACGCCGTCGACAACTCGCGGCTGAACCAGACGCTGAACACGCCGGCGCTGGCCACCCTGCTCATGCTCGACGACCAGGTCCGGTGGATCAACGAGTCCGGCGGCCTGCAGTGGGCCGACACCCGCACGAAGGCATCGTCGTCGACGATCTACGACTGGGCCGAGGCCTCCGACCACGCGACGCCGTTCGTGGCCGACCCGGCCGCACGGTCGCAGGTCGTCGCCACGATCGACCTCGACGAGTCGATCGACGCGAAGGCCGTCGCCGCGACCCTGCGGGCGAACGGCATCGTCGACACCGAGCCCTACCGCAAGCTCGGCCGGAACCAGCTCCGGGTCGCCACCTTCACCGCGATCGACCCCGACGACGTCGCGAAGCTCGTCCGCGCGATCGACTTCACCGTCGACGCACTCGGCTGACGCCCGGCACCCGGACGCCTGCACCACGCGAGCCCGACGACGAACGCCCCACGGATCCCGTGGGGCGTTCGTCGTCGCAGGCGGTGCCGGTCAGTCCCGGTGGTGCTCGGGGTCGACCTCGGCCGGGTCGAGCCGGGCCGTGTCGAGGTCGTCGTCCGGGTCGACCGGGCGGACACGACGCGACCGACGGCGTGCACCGCGGGACGGAGCGGGCGCCTCCTCGACCTCGTCCTCGTCGCTGTCGCTGTCGTCGAGGGCGTCGACGTCGACCCCCTCGATGTCGTCGTCGTCGGACTCGGCGAGGTCGTCCTCGTCCGCGTCGAACTCGTCGTCATCGTCTTCGTCGTCGTCCTCGTCGTCGTCCGACTCGTCCGCGTCGTCGTCGTACTCCGCGTCGTCGTCCGCGTCGTCGTCCGCGTCGTCGTCGAGGTCGTCGTCCTCGTCCGCGTCGTCATCGTCGTCGTCCGACTCGTCGTCCGCGTCGCCGGTCTCGTGCTCCTGCGCGGCGCGGTACTCGGCCAGTCGCTCGGACCACGGCACCCACTCCGGCGCGACGAGGGAGCCGTCGCCCGGCATGAGCTCGACCTCGAGCACGGTCGGGTCGTCGTCGCCGACCTTCGCGATGCTGACGGTCCAGCGCCACCCGGGGTACCCCGGCATGCGGTTCGCGAACAGGACGGAGACGACGCCGTCGCCCTCGTCCACGGTGTCGACGACGGCACCGACGCTCGACTCTGGGGTCACCTCGAGCAGCGCGGTCCGCGCCAAGTCCGCGTAATCGGGAAGTACTGCGTCGTTCTCGGTCATGGCGTCACGCCTCCAGCTGGTCTGCGACGTGCCGCAGGATCGCGGCGATCCGGTCGCCGTTCTTCGGGTAGCGCCCGTGGCGCAGGTCGCCACTGATGCGGTCGAGTTCCTTCACCAGGTCCTCGACGATCACGGCCATGTCGTCCGCGGAGCGGCGGGACATGCGGGACAGCGACGGCTGCGGTTCGAGCAGACGGACGGACAGGGCCTGGGAGCCCTTCTTGCCCTGCACCACGCCGTACTCGAGCCGCGAACCCGCCTTGACGGTCGTGACGCCGTCGGGCAGCGACGACGCGTGCAGGAACACCTGGTCGCCGTCGTCTCCGGTGATGAAACCGAAGCCCTTGTCGTCGTCGTAGAACTTGACCTTGCCGGTGGGCATGCGTGGACTCCTCGAGGTCGTGGTACGGCCGTGGTGCGTCGGATATCCTGGGTCGATGGCCAAGCCGACCCGATCGACCGGGAACCCGCAGGATTCCGCTGAACCCCCGGTGACGTTCAATCGTACCGAACGCGCTCTGGCGTTCATGATCGGTGGGATCATCATCCTCGGCGTGCTCTGCTTCATCGCGATGATCATCATGTGGTTGACCGACTCGAGCGCCCAGGGGTCGATGCCGTGGCCGGTCGTCATGGCGATCCCGCTCGTCGGCTTCCCGATCGCCATGCTCCTGGTGTTCACGCTCCTCGGCATCACCTGGACCCGTCGGGCACGAGCCAACCGGACGGCGCGCTGACGTCCGCCCCGGACGCTGGCACCGGACGATGACGACCACCGCCGACCTGGCCGCCCGACTCCGGGCGATGCCGGACGACGCCCTCGAGCGACTGGTCGCCGCCCGGCGACTGCCCGCCGCCGCACTCGCCGAGACCGGCCCGCAGCGGATCACCGACTTCTTCGACCTGGCCGAGGCACTCCGCGCCGACGACGCGGTCGACGCCGCCGTCGAGCACCTACCCCGTGCGACGATCCTCGCGCTGCGCGACGGCGGGGACCCCGACGCACTCGGCCCGGCGATCGCGCTCGGCCTCGCCGACCAGGACGGTACCGTCGACGACGCGGTCGCCGCACGCGTGGCCGCCCACCCCGACCTCACCGCGCTCGACGAGCGGCCGGGAGGCCCGGATCACCCCCGCTCCGCCGCCGACGTCGACGACGCGGCGGCCCCGGAGCGAGCCCGCACGACCGGCGCGGAGCAGGCGTTCTCGACGATGACCGTGCTCGCCGAACTCCTGCGCGCCGTCGACGCCGGCGCCGTGCACGAGCTCGTCAAGGGCGGCATCGGCGCCCCGCTCTCGCGGACCCTGGCGGAACGCATCGGCACGGACGCCGAGCTCGTCGCCGGGCGTCTCGCGCTCCTCGAGCGGATCGGCTTCGCCGAGCCCGGCGCCGGCGACTGGACGGTGACCGAGGCCGGTCGCTCCTGGCTCCTCGCCCCCTGGCCGGAGCGTTGGGCGACCCTCGTCGCCGCCTGGTCGGCCACCCTCGGCGACGCCGTGCACCAGGTGTTCGCCCTGGCCGACGGCGACCTGCGCGACCCGGTCCCGCTCGGGCGGTGGGCCTACCCCGCCGGCGCACGTTGGCTCGACGCCGCGCTGCTCGAGGCCGTCGGCGATGCCGGCTCCCTCGGGCTGGCGGTCGACGGACTGCTCACGAGCACGGGCCGGGCACTGCTCGCCGGTGACGCCGCCCCCGCTGCCGACGACCTGCCGGGGACGGTGGAGCAGGTCTACCTGCAGCACGACCTGACCGTGATCGCCCCCGGGCCGCTCGCCCCCGTCGACGACGACGCACTCCGCAGCGTCGCCGTGCTCGAGGCACCCGGCCTGGCCGCGCGGTACCGGATCTCCGAGGACACCCTGCGGGCGGCGTTCCGCGCCGGACGATCCCGCGAGGACGTGCTCGAACTGCTCGGACGTCTGTCGTCCACCGGGATCCCCCAGCCCCTGGCCTACCTGGTCGACCAGGTGGCCGGCCGCGACGGCAGCATCGTCGTCGACCGGGGCGACGACGGTCTCGGCGCCGTCGTGCGCGGCACGCCGGACCAGCTCGACCTGGTCGGCGTCGACGCGGAGCTGCGCCAGATGGCGTGGGAGCGCAGCGACCTGACGACCCTCGTCACCCGCTACCCGCCGCACGTCGTGCACTCCGCGCTCGAGGACCAGCGCTACCCGGCCGTCCTGGCGACCGCAGCCCGCCCGGTGCGGCACCACGGGCCTCCCGTCCGGCGCAGCCATGCCGGACGCTCGCCGGAGCAGGCGGCGCACGCACTCGTCGAACGGCTCCGGCTGACGACGCAGCGCGGCGACGCCGAGCCGGAGCAGGAGTGGCTCGGACGGCAGATCGACCTCGCCGTGCGCGGACGCACACCGATCCGGCTGACCGTCCGCATGCCGGACGGCGCCGAGCGGTCGTTCTCGATCATGCCGACCTCGGTCGCGGCGGGGCGCGTCCGCGGGCGCGACACGGCCGTCGACGTGGAGCGCACGCTCCCCCTGTCGCTCGTCGTGGCGGTCGAGAGCGACGCCTGAGCCGGACCGACACCCGCACGCAGGTCGCGACGGCTAGGCTGGCAGGTCATGAACGGACCGCTGATCGTGCAGAGCGACCGCACCGTGCTCCTCGAGGTCGCACACCCCGACGCCGAGGACGCACGCCACGAGCTCGCGGCCTTCGCCGAACTCGAACGTGCCCCCGAGCACGTGCACACGTACCGCATCACCCGCCTCGGCCTGTGGAACGCGCGCGCCGCCGGACACGACGCCGAGGCGATGATCGACACGCTCGAACGCTTCGCGAAGTTCCCCGTCCCGCAGAGCGTCACCGTCGACATCCGCGACACGGTGTCGCGCTACGGGCGGCTCGTGATCCGGCGCGAGGAGCGTGCGGACGCGCCCGTCATCGCGAACTCCCCCGCCGAGGAACTCGAGCGGCTCCCCGTGCTGCTGCTCACCGCCGAGGACCCGGCCGTCCTGGCCGAGGTGATCCGGTCGAAGCGCATCAAGCCGCTGCTCGGTGACATGCGCTCCCCCTCCGAGGTCGAGCTGCAGCCGTGGGCGCGCGGGCAGGTCAAGCAGGAGCTCGTGAAGCTCGGTTGGCCGGCCGAGGACCTGGCGGGCTACACGCCGGGCCAGCCGCACCCGATCGACCTCGACACCGCCGAGTGGCACATGCGGCCGTACCAGGAGCAGGCGGTCGACACGTTCTTCGCCCAGGGCTCCGGTGTCGTCGTGCTGCCCTGCGGCGCCGGCAAGACCCTGGTCGGCGCCGGCGCGATGGCGACGGTGAAGGCGACCACGCTCATCCTCGTCACGAACACCGTCTCGGCGCGGCAGTGGCGCAACGAGCTGCTCAAGCGCACCACCCTGGCCCCCGAGGACATCGGGGAGTACTCCGGCACCGTCAAGGAGATCCGGCCGGTCACCATCGCGACCTACCAGATCCTCACCGCGCGCCGGAAGGGCGAGTACACGCACCTGTCGCTGCTCGACGCCCTCGACTGGGGCCTCATCGTCTACGACGAGGTGCACCTGCTGCCGGCGCCGGTGTTCAAGCTCACCGCGGACCTGCAGGCCCGTCGTCGGCTCGGGCTGACGGCGACCCTCGTGCGCGAGGACGGCCGCGAGAGCGACGTGTTCTCGCTCATCGGCCCGAAGCGCTACGACGCCCCGTGGAAGGAGATCGAGGCCCAGGGCTACATCTCCCCCGCGGAGTGCTACGAGGTCCGCGTCGACCTGCCCCACGAGGACCGGCTCGAGTACGCGGCGTCCGGCGACGACGAGCGCTACCGGCTCGCGGCGACCTCGCCGGCGAAGACCCCCGTGGTGCGCGAGCTCATCGAGAAGCACCGCGGCGAGCAGATCCTCGTCATCGGGCAGTACATCGACCAGCTCGACGAACTCGCCGCGTCGCTCGACGCCGCCGAGATCACCGGCGCGACACCCGTCGACGAACGCGAGCGGCTGTACGACGCGTTCCGGTCCGGCGAGGTCGACGTGCTCGTCGTGTCGAAGGTCGCGAACTTCTCGATCGACCTGCCCGACGCGACCGTCGCCATCCAGGTCTCCGGCTCCTTCGGATCACGACAGGAAGAGGCCCAGCGCCTCGGCCGGTTGCTGCGACCGAACAAGGACGGCCTGCCCGCGTCGTTCTACACGCTCGTCGCCCGGGACACCGTCGACCAGGACTTCGCCCAGAACCGGCAGCGGTTCCTGGCGGAGCAGGGCTACTCGTACACGATCCTCGACGCGGACCAGGTCCAGACCCCGGTTGGCTGACGCTCGCACCGCTCCCAGGAAACCTCGAGGGAACGGTCAGAAGATAGGACCATGAGCGATGGCCCCAAGATCCTGATCGTCGACGACGAGCCGAACATCCGCGACCTCCTGACGACCTCGCTGCGCTTCGCCGGCTTCGCCGTGCGCGCGGTGGGCAACGGGGCACAGGCGATCTCCGCCGTGCTCGAGGAAGAGCCGGACCTCATCATCCTCGACGTCATGCTGCCCGACATGAACGGCTTCGGCGTCACCAAGCGCCTGCGGTCCTCGGGCTACACCTCACCGATCCTGTTCCTCACCGCGAAGGACGACACCGAGGACAAGATCACCGGCCTCACCGTCGGCGGCGACGACTACGTCACCAAGCCCTTCTCGCTCGACGAGATCGTCGCCCGCATCAAGGCCATCCTCCGTCGCACCATGAACGACGAAGAGGACGCGATCATTCGCGCCGGCGAGCTCACGATGGACCAGGACACGCACGAGGTCACCATCGGCGACGCGCAGATCGAGCTCTCGCCCACCGAGTTCAAGCTGCTCCGCTACCTCATGCTCAACCCGAACCGCGTGCTGTCGAAGGCGCAGATCCTCGACCACGTGTGGGAGTACGACTTCAACGGCGACGCCGGCATCGTCGAGAGCTACATCTCGTACCTGCGCCGCAAGCTCGACCAGTACTCGGCCGAGCCGATCATCCAGACGAAGCGCGGCTTCGGCTACATGCTGAAGGCATCGAAGGCCTCGTAGCACCGTCAGGTCTTCACGGCGGGCGTCCGGTTTCACCGGGCGCCCGCTGTCTATCGTTGGGGCAGCATGCACACGCGAATGAGCCACTGGTGGGACGGGATCTCCCTGCGCACCAAGATCACCGGGATCACGGTGCTGCTCGTCGCGCTCGGCCTGCTCGTCGCCGGCCTCGGCACCATGACGGTGCTGTCCACGTACCTCATGCAGCAGCTCGACAACACGGTGAAGCAGACCACCGAGCAGCTCGAGGGCCAGAACATCAGCGACGGCAAGCAGTACTGCCGGCTGTCGATCGTGCTCTCCCAGAGCGCCTACGTGGCAGCCTACGACGCCGACGGCGACCAGATCTGCGAGACCAAGGCCCCGAGCCGCCCGGACATCCGCCAGGCGACGCTCGTGTCGGCCGCGCAGGCCAACCAGCGCGTCTCGCTCTACGACAGCCAGCACAACCACGAGTGGCGCGCGCAGGTCATCCCCGCCTCGCTGCAGAACCAGTCCGACGGCACGACCGAGACCGGCTACGTGCTCATCGCGGTCTCCAGCGCCGGCACCGACGAGACGATCGGCAAGTTCACCGCGATCTTCCTCGGGTTCGGCGCCTCGGTGATCCTGCTCGGCGCCATGCTCACCCGGCTGCTCGTCACCGCGACCTTCGACCCGCTGCGCGACGTCGAGGACACCGCCGCCCGCTTCGCCGCGGGCGACTTCAACCAGCGCCTGGAGGCCGACACCCCGAACACCGAGGTCGGTCGACTCAACCGCTCCCTCAACGTGATGCTCGAACGGATCGACTCGGCGTTCGAGGACCGCGAGCGCACGATCGCCCAGATGCGTCGGTTCGTCGGCGACGCCTCGCACGAGCTCCGCACGCCGCTCGTCTCGCTGCGCGGGTACGCCGAGCTGTACCGCATGGGCGCCCTGCGCAAGGAAGAGGACGTCGCCCAGGCGATGGAGCGCATCGAGAAGGAAGCGCAGCGGATGGGCCTCCTCGTGCAGGACCTGCTCCAACTCGCCCGCATCGACGAGTCGAAGCCGCTCGAGCTCGGCCCGGTCGACCTCGTCGCCATCGCCCGCGACTCCGCCCTCGACACGATGGCGTCCAACCCCGACCGCGAGATCCAGGTCCTCGTCGAGGACGCCCTGACCGGCGAGAGCGTGCCCCAGGCCGTCCGCCCGCCGTCGTCACTGTCGTCCGGTTCGTCGGACTCGCCGGCCGACACGGGCGAGGTCGCCCCGGCGTCGCCCACCTCGGCGAACACCACCGGGCCGATCGCGTTCTCGCGCCAGACCATCGCGCGCCTCCGCGCCCGCCGCACCCGGGCGATGAACATCGACGCCGGGGCCGCGCCGACCGACGAGACCACGCCGCTGCCCACGGTCGTCCTGCCGAAGCGCCCGCCGATCGTCCTGGCGGAGGAGAACAAGATCCGCCAGATCGTCACGAACCTGATGGGCAACGCCATGCGGTTCACGGCGCACGACGACCCGATCGAGATCGGCATCGGCGTGGACGACGAGCGCGGCATGGCGCACCTCGACGTCATCGACCACGGCGAGGGCATCCCCGCACAACTCCGCGACAAGATCTTCCAGCGCTTCTGGCGTGCCGACACCTCACGCGCGCGGGACACCGGCGGCTCGGGCCTCGGCCTGGCCATCGTGTCCGGCATCGTCGCCGCGCACAACGGCTCCGTCGAGGTCTTCGACACCGAGGGCGGCGGCGCGACCTTCCGCGTCTGGCTCCCCCTGCTGCCGCGCGACGCGGTCTGACGCGCGGGCGCGGGCGCGGGCGGCCTTCCCGGCCGACCGGACACAACACCCCGCTCCACCCGCCGACCGGTCACCTCCTGTCGACTGACGGCAAGCTCATCGACGGCGCGTGACCAGTCCACGGCCGAGCGACAGCGGTTCATGTCCGGTAGGCATCACGCGGCCGTGCGAGCCGCGAACGCCTGCCGCAGTCGTTCGAGGAGCACCGAGGGGCGAATGGCGTCCGCCGCGGTCGCGTGTATCACCAACCAGTCGTTGACCACGAAGCCGTTGTCTCGTCGCTGGTCGTGTCGGAAGACGTCGCGCTCCCGATGGTGATCGCCGTCGTACTCAAGCGCGATCCGGTACTCCGGCCAGGCGAGGTCGACACGGCCGAGGAATAGTCCGTCCGCATCGTGCACGTCGACGTTGAGCTCTGGTTCCGGGAACCCTGCATCCTCGACGGCCAGGCGCAGCCACGTCTCCATCGCGGATTCGGCTCCTACACGGACGCGGTGCAGGGCAGCCCGAGCGACCCGCACGTACCTGCTGCCTGCGACCACTGCCGCGCGGAGGTCGTCGATCGTCGCCAGACCCGACCGTCCGACCAGGTGGTCCCCGACCGCCACGAGGGCACCCACATCGAGACATGCCGAGCACTCGAACCACATCCCCGCGGGTGAACTCACCCGGTACCCCGCGTGCTCGACGACCTCGACACCGGACCGACGATGCGCGATCACTCCCGGACGCCGCATCCGTCCGTCCTCGCCGACGGTTGTCACGTGGACCATCGGGTCGTCGCGGAAGCAAGGAGGGAGCGGTGCTCCCCAGAGCGCTGCAGCGGTGGTGTGGCTGAAGTACTGGTCCGGGCGCATGACGAGTGCCACTGCGGCAACGAAGTCTGCGTCGTCCGCTGCAGCACGGACGCCGCGCACCGGAGCCACCAGGTCGCGGCGACGAAGACGCTCCGGGTGGACTCCCTTCGCGAACGCCTCGGACACGGAGAACGAGCGGGTGATGAGGTCCGGCGGCAGCGGGCGAGGACGTGGCATCTCGCAAGCATCGAGCGTGGGCTCGGATCGCGACCGTCTGTCGGATCGGCCTGTGGACGAGGAGCCGAACCGCTCCTCCTGTGAGGGGATCGCTGTCAGCGCCGCGCGGAAGGGGCGAATACCGAGTGGGCACGAATCGCCGCACGAGCCCTGGCGACCGGGGGCCAGGCGTCGGCAGAGTCGAAGTCTGCCGACAATTCGTGACCACTCGACGGAACTGAGCGGAGCGTCGGGCCAGTCGGCCTCCGCCCCGCCCGGCCCGCCGCCCGCAGACGCGGAAGGGCCCCGCACGCGTCAGCGTGCGGGGCCCTTCCGGTGGGACTGCCTAGAAGTCCATGCCACCCGTGGGGTCGCCGGCCGGCATGGCCGGGGTCTTCTCCGGCTTGTCGGCGACGACGGCCTCGGTGGTCAGGAACAGACCGGCGATCGACGCGGCGTTCTGCAGCGCCGAGCGCGTGACCTTGGCCGGGTCGATGATGCCGGCGGCCACGAGGTCGACGTACTCACCGGTCGCGGCGTTGAGGCCCCAGCCCGACTCGAGCTCGCGCACCTTGGCGGCGACGACACCCGGCTCGAGACCGGCGTTCAGCGCGATCTGCTTGAGCGGCGCGTCGATGGCGACGCGGACGATGTTCGCACCGGTCGCCTCGTCACCCTCGAGGTCGAGGGACTCGAGCGCGACGGCACCGGCCTGGATGAGGGCGACGCCACCACCGGCGACGATGCCCTCTTCGACGGCTGCCTTCGCGTTGCGGACGGCGTCCTCGATGCGGTGCTTGCGCTCCTTGAGCTCGACCTCGGTCGCGGCACCCGCCTTGATGACGGCCACGCCACCGGCGAGCTTCGCGAGGCGCTCCTGGAGCTTCTCGCGGTCGTAGTCGGAGTCGGTCGCCTCGATCTCGGAGCGGATCTGACGGACGCGGCCGGCGATCTGCTCCTCGTCACCGGAACCCTCGACGATGGTCGTCTCGTCCTTGGTGATGATGACCTTGCGTGCCTTGCCGAGCAGGTCGAGCGTGGCGTTCTCGAGCTTGAGGCCGACCTCTTCCGAGATGACCTGGCCGCCGGTGAGGATCGCGATGTCCTGCAGCATGGCCTTGCGACGGTCGCCGAAGCCCGGGGCCTTGACGGCGACGGACTTGAAGATGCCGCGGATCTTGTTCACGACGAGCGTGGCCAGGGCCTCGCCGTCGACGTCCTCGGCGATGATCAGGAGCTGCTTGCCCGCCTGGATCACCTTGTCGACGACCGGCAGGAGGTCCTTGATGTTCGAGATCTTCGAGTTGACGATCAGGATGTAGGCGTCCTCGAAGACGGCTTCCTGACGCTCGGGGTCGGTGACGAAGTACTGCGACAGGTAGCCCTTGTCGAAGCGCATGCCCTCGGTGAGCTCGAGCTCGGTGCCGAAGGTGTTCGACTCCTCGACGGTGACGACGCCTTCCTTGCCCACCTTGTCGATGGCCTCGGCGATGAGCGCACCGATGGTCGGGTCGGCAGCCGAGATCGACGCGGTGGCGGCGATCTGGTCCTTGGTCTCGATGTCCTTCGCGTTGGCGAGGAGCTGGTCGGAGACGGCGGCGACGGCCTTCTCGATGCCGCGCTTGAGCGACACGGGGTCGGCACCGGCGGCGACGTTGCGGAGGCCCTCGCGGACGAGCGCCTGGGCGAGGACGGTCGCGGTGGTCGTACCGTCACCGGCGACGTCGTCGGTCTTCTTGGCGACCTCCTTGACGAGTTCCGCGCCGATCTTCTCGTACGGGTCGTCGAGCTCGATCTCCTTGGCGATGGAGACACCGTCGTTCGTGATCGTGGGGGCGCCCCACTTCTTCTCGAGGACGACGTTGCGGCCGCGCGGGCCGAGCGTCACCTTCACGGCGTCGGCCAGCTGGTTCAGGCCGCGCTCGAGGCCACGGCGGGCCTCCTCGTCGAAAGCAATGATCTTAGCCATGTGGTTTTTCGTCCCTCCCGGACGTCGTCTTGGGGGTCGTGCTGGCACTCAGCGTGAGCGAGTGCCAACGCCGATTCTGGCACTCGCGGGGTGCGAGTGCAACACGATCGGCAGGCCTGTGTCGAGTTCCCAGGACACCGTGCGGCAGGAGCGGGTCCCCGGAACGGCGCGGGCCGCCGGCCCGGGCCCGCGAGCGGCCGGTCCCGGCCACGGGCCGCACACGACGAACGCGCCGCCCCCGAGGGGACGACGCGTTCGCGGTGGTGCTGCTGCCGGTGGTTCAGGCCGGTCGGACCGACTCGGCCTGCGGGCCCTTGGACCCGGTGCCGACGTCGAAGACGACCGCCTGGCCCTCCTCGAGGACCTTGTAGCCCGACATGTCGATGGCCGAGTAGTGCACGAACACGTCCTGACCTCCTCCATCGACGGTGATGAAGCCGAAGCCCTTTTCAGCGTTGAACCACTTCACGGTTCCGTTGGCCATGATCTCTTGCTCCCTGGTACTGCAGTGCGGACGACGTGTTCGCCGCCTGATGGGACTCTGACCGACGCGAGCCGATCAGGCAAGAGGTGTGACGTTGTTTCACCTCGTTTCCCGCAGAAATCAACGAGTTCGAAACACGCCCGTCACACAACCGAGCGGAAAGCGCGCCTCAGCCCGCGTAGTCGGCCCCGAGGACGACGCTCACGTCGGCGTTCGGGAAGGCCGACGACTGCTGCACGGCGGTGACCCCGAGCTGCTTCGCGACGCCCTGCGCGACCGCTGCCTGTGCGGCCTGCTGGTAGTAGACGATCGTCGCGGTCGAACCGGTGGTGCCCGCGTCGCCGGTCGAGGCGACCTGCCACCCGGCACCCGTCAGCGCCGTGCTCGCCCGTGCGGCGAGTCCGCTCGTCGTCGTGCCGTTGAGGACGACGACGGTCGTGGTGCCCTGCTGGGCCGGCGTCGCGGCCGCCGCGCCACTCGAGGACGACCCGGAGCCGGACGAACCGGAACCGGAGGACGCCGACGCGGACGGCTTCGACGAGGCGGACGGCTTCGCGGTCGCCGAGGCGCTCGTGCTCGGGGCGTCCGAGCCGGGGAACGAGTAGCTGTCGTTGACGAGCGCGAGCACGAGCACGCCGATCCCCACGAGCACGCCGGTGGCCAGGGCGGCCCAGGCGAACACGACCCAGCCGCGGCCGCGACGCTGGACGCCGCGGTGCGCGCCGACCCGGGGGCCGTCCACGACGTCGTCGAACCGGTCTCGGGGGAATCTGGTGCTCATCGTTCCTCTTCACGTCCTTCTGGAGCGGCTCCTGGTGCGACGAAGCTCCGCGCGGCCCGGGCGCCGGTGCGCGCGTGACGGAGCCGCTGCAGCCGGGTGACGAGCTGCGGGTCGTACGCGAGCGCCGCGGGCGAGTCGATCACACGGTTGAGCACCTGGTAGTAGCGCGCCGCCGACATCTCGAACTCGACCCGGATGTCCGCTTCCTTCGTGCGGTCGTGACGCACCCGCTCGTGCTCGAACGAGAGCACGTGCTTGGCGAGCTCGCTGAGTCCATCAGCGTCGGACCGACCAGCGCTGTGCTGGTCGACCCCGTGCTCGTCGGTGGGACTGGCGGTCACTGCGTTTCCGATCACGAGTCGGCGGGCGGGTCGAGCACATCGTAGGGGTGGAGTGCACCCGCTCCCTGGCACGCCGCTGGACTGTCGCGAACCCCGGTCACAGGTTCGGCGCCCGCAACCACCGCACGCGCGTGCCGAACGGGTCGGACACCGCGACGGCCACCCCGTCGAGCGAGGCGGTGGCGAACGCCTCCGGGTCGGCAGGGTCGACGTCCGGAGGCAGCGTCGCCGCCACGCCCGCCAGGATCCCGGTGCGCTCGAGCGCGATCCAGTGCACGCCCCGCTCGCGGACCCGGTCCACGAACCGCTGCCGGTCCGCGCCCGGCACGTACACCAGGGTGCCGGTCGTCAGCACGACCGGTTCGACGTCGTCCGGCAGGGCGTCCAGCGCGCGGTCGAGGTCGCCGGGCAGCGTGCCCCGCATCCGCACGGGAGGCACGGCGAGCGTCGCGCGCGCCGCCTCGCGCATCAGGGCGATCCGGTCCGTCGCCTCGGGCGGGACGGCCTCGACCAACCGGTCGAACGCGCCAGGTGCGGCGAGGTCGATCGGGCTCGGGTCGAGGGCGATCCGCGCGCCGATCCGGATCGGCCTGCTCGCCGGGGCCGGGACGGCGCCACGGACCTCCGCCATGAGACGGACCGCGGGTCCGTCGACCGCCGTGTGCATCCGCACGACCTCGGTGCGCACCCCGCCACGGCCGTCGCGCCCCGAGGGGTCGGGGCGCGACGACGGCACCGGGGCGCGGTCCGCCGGCAGCGGAGACCCCGACGTCCGGTGGTCGAGCGTCACCCGGTCCGGGATCGAGCACAGCCCCGCCGCGGCGCCGGCGTCGACCAGTCCGAGCGGCCGCTCGGTGGCCGCGGCGAGCGCCGCGAAGAGCGGGACGACGGGCGCGAGCCGCCGCGGGTCGTTGGCCTGCACCGTGGCGGAGGCGAGGGCCGCGACCAGGGCGGGGCGGGCCTCCCGGCCGACGGCGCGCAGCGCTCCGGGGTCCGACGGATCCGCACCCAGCCGCCGCGCGACCGCGAAGAACAGCTCCGGCTGGCGCTGCTGCTCGGGGACCTCGGCCAGGAGCGCGACGAGCGCGTCGTCGAGCGACCGGGCCCACGCGGCGTACGACGGGGACACCGCCTCGATGCGGTCCGCGTAGGCGGCGTACCGGTCGCGCGTGGTCACGGGCGGTGCATGCCGACGTGGCGGATGCCGGCCTCGTCGTAGGGCTCGCCGAACCGGACGAAGCCGTGCCGCTCGTACAGGGCGGCGACGTACTCCTGGGCGTGCAGGACGACCGCGTCGCCCCCGTGCTCCGCCAGGACGGCGGCGACGAGCCGGCCCGCGATCCCCCGGCCGCGGTGTCCCGGGGCCGTCGCGACCCGGCCGATCACCCAGGCCGGGGGCGCCGTGCCGGGCGGGTGGACCTCGTCCGCCGCCGGACGGATCAGTCGCAGGTACCCAACCGCTTCGGTGTCCGTGCCGAACCACCAGTGCTCGGTGTCGGGTTCGCGGTCGCGGCCGTCGAAGTCCTCGGCGGTCACCCGCTGCTCGAGCGCGAAGACGCGGTTCCGGAGCACGACGATGCCGTACAGTTCGTCCGTCGTCAGACGGGTCCAGCGGGCGCGGCGCACGGAATGCTCGGACATCGCGGCGAGTTTACTGGAGTGGTCGGGCGTGCCCAGTGGAACCCGACCGGAAGCAGGAGGAAGCAATGGCATACAACGTCGACAAGTCCGACGCCCAGTGGCGCGAGGAGCTCTCGCCGGACCAGTACGCCGTCCTCCGTCAGGCGGGGACCGAGCGGCCGTGGACGGGTGAGCTCCTCGACGAGGAGCGTGCCGGCGTCTACACCTGTGCGGCCTGCGGGGCGGAGCTGTTCAAGAGCGGCACGAAGTTCGACTCCGGCTGCGGCTGGCCGTCGTTCTACGAGTCCGTCGACCCGGACGCCGTGCAGCTCATCGAGGACAAGTCCCTCGGCATGGTCCGCACCGAGGTCCGCTGCGCGAACTGCGGTTCGCACCTGGGCCACGTGTTCCCCGACGGGTTCGGCACCCCCACCGGTGACCGGTACTGCATGAACTCGATCTCGCTGAACTTCTCGGAGAAGACCGAGGCGGCGACCGCCGAGTGAGGCCCCGACGCCCTCACCGGTAGGATGAGCGGCGTCAGCCGGCATGGCGCAATTGGTAGCGCACCGTACTTGTAATACGGGGGTTGCGGGTTCGAGTCCCGCTGCCGGCCCACTAGGATGGGATCTGCAGGCCGCGATCCGTTCGCCGCCCGCACCGCCTTCAGCCCCGCCGCGAGCGGGGCTGTCGTGCGTCCGGGGCGCACATCGAGGTCAGGGCCAGACTCCGGCCCGGTACGCACACCGTTCGATGTCTGCGACGAGCGCAGCGAGGACACGCGCCTGCCGCGGATCCCGCTCCTGCACGGTCTGCGACCGTACCCACGCGAAGGCCACGACGTCCGCCACCTGCAGCATCCGCGAGTAGTGGCTCGGCGCGAAGTGCACGGTGTCGAGGAGGCGCTCGAGACGGGTCTGCATGTAGGTCCCCGGCGTCCCGTACGCCTGGTAGACCGCGAAGCGCTCTCGGTGCCGGTCACGATCAGACCGCTCGTCCGCGATGACCAGGGCGTGCAGATCGAGCTCGTTCGCCCGCTTGTCGACACGCTGCAGCAGGTGCTGGAACGCCACCTGTTCAGGTGTGTGACGGTCTCGGTAGCCATGCGTGTCCTGGTGACGACGGAGTCGCTCGGGTCCGGATCCCCGGAGCAACACGGTCGCGCCGGACGTCACCACGGCGTCGACGACGTCGATGAACACCTTGACGCGCACGCGCGGGGGAACCGCGCTCCACGCGCCCTTCCCGTGGAAGATCGGGTGTGCGTGCACCTCGGCCCCTGGCTTCACGCCGTACTCGTGCAGCCCCGCGACGATCTCGTGCATGCGCTGCGTCAGCCAGCGCGTCTGGGCCGCGTCCGCCATCACGGCGCCGAACCCGTAGAGGTCCGGCTTGAACGACTCGTCGACGAAGCAGAGGAGCATGCTGGAATACTGCCGTACGCGGATCGGCCGTGGTGATGGTCCGCGGACGAGACGATGCCCCGGGCGACAGTTCGCCCGGGGCATCGGCGTACGGGACGCGGTTCAGGGGGACGTCCCGCTCGCTGGAACCGGTAACCAGCCGGTCGTGCAACGAGGATCCCCCGCCGGGCCGTCCGGGTCCACACCCGGTCCGGTCATCGGCGGGAAACCGCACGATCCGGTCAGCGGCCCCCGGTGATCTTCCGCTCGCGCTGCGCCACGCCCGCGGTGCCGTAGGGGTAGTCGTCGACCCGGGGTGCGCTGGCCTCGGTGAGCCGCGTGAGCTCGTCCTCGGTGAGCACGAGGTCGGCCGCGCCGAGGTTGTCCTCGAGCTGGGACAGGTTCCGGACGCCCAGGATGACGCTCGTCACCGCCGGCCGGGCGAGCAGCCAGGCGAGGGCGACCTGCGACCGCGAGGCGCCGTGGGCGTCGGCGACCGCGGACACCGCGTCGAGGACGGCCCAGGTGCGCTCGTCGCCGTTGCGGGCCTCCCATGCCTCCATGCCGCGCTGCGGGTTCTCGCCGAGGCGCGTCGCCCCGGTCGGGGCCTCGTCGCGCTGGTACTTGCCGGACAGCCAGCCGCCGGCCAGGGGCGACCAGGGCAGCAGTCCGATGCCGGCGTCGAGGCAGGCGGGGACGACCTCGTGCTCGATGTCGCGGACGAGCAGGTTGTACTGCGGCTGCAGCGTCACCGGGGGCGCCCACCCGTGCGCCTTCGCCTCGTACACGGCCTTCGTGACCTGGTAGCCGAGGTAGTTCGAGAAGCCGTACGTGCCGATCTTCCCCGCCGAGACGGCGTCGTCGAGGAACCGCAGGGTCTCCTCGATCGGCGTGAGGGCGTCCCACGCGTGCATCTGGTACAGGTCGATGTGGTCGACGCCGAGCCGCTCGAGCGAGGCGTCGAGGGCGAGCCGCAGGTGTCGCCGGGAGAGCCCGACGTCGTTCGGGCCGTCACCCTGCGGGAACCGCCCCTTGGTGGCGAGGACGACCTGCGCCGCCTCGGTGGGGTGCGCGGCGAGCCAGCGGCCGATGATCCGCTCGGACTCGTTGCCCGAGTAGACGTCGGCCGTGTCGACGAGGGTGCCGCCGGCCGCCACGAAGGCGTCGAGGATCGCGTGTGAGGTGGGTTCGTCGGCTTCGCTGCCGAACGTCATCGTGCCGAGGGTCAGCGTCGACACCGATGTCCCGCTGTTGCCGAGGAGTCTGTAGTCCATGGCGGGGACGCTACGCGCGGTGCCCTGCGACAGCGAGGACCTGCCAGTACCCGTCAGCCGACCGGCCCGAGGAACGCCACGGCGGCGTCCCGGAACACCCGCGAGGTGGGTGCGTTGAAGTGGTTGCGTCCGGGGATCTCGGAGAACGAGGCGTGCGGTGCCGCCGCGGCCAGCCGCACGGCGCTGTCCCGGATGCCGTCCTCGCTGCCGGCCGCCAGCAGGATCGGCTGCGCGGGGGCGTTCTCCGGCGTCGGCTCGACGCTGTTGCGCATGCCCTCGACCATGGCCACGAGGGCGCGGAGGTCGTTGCCCTCGACCCCGGCCGCCATCGTCAGGTAGCCGTTCGTCACGCGGTCCTCGACGGGGGTGCCGTCGGCGATGTACGCCTTCGCCTGGTCGACGGCGACGCGGCGCATCGGGTCGGCGTCGGGGATGCCGCCGAGCACCGCGCGGGTGATGCGGTCGGGGAGCCGGTCGGCCGCGTGCCAGCCGACGCGCGCGCCGAGCGAGTACCCGAGGAACGCGACGTCGTCGAGCAGGTACGTGTCGATGACGGTCGTGACGTCCGCGACGAGCAGGTCCATCGAGTACGCGTCGGGGTCGTGCGGCTTCGCGCTCGCCCCGTGCCCGCGCTGGTCGAGCGCGACCACGCGGTGTCCGGCGCGCACGAGGTCGCGGGTCCAGCCCGAGGCGTGCCAGTTGAGCAGCGCGCCCGACGCGAAGCCGTGCACCGCGACGACCGCGGGTGCGTCGGGGTCGCCGAAGTCGTACGTGGCGAGCCGGAGCCCGTCGGGGGACATCACGATGCGGGGAGCGGGCGCTGCGGGGACGAGTGACATGTCCCCTCCAGGCTACCGGGGCACTGTGGAGGCCATGGACGGGTACGGAGCCGATCAGATCCGCGCGGCGGAACGCCCGCACCTCGAGGCGGGGGAACCCCTCATGCAGCGCGCTGCCGACGGGCTCGCCCGCGTCGTCGGTGACCTGCTCGACGACCCGGCCGTCCGGCCGGGCGACGGCCCGGGGTCGGTGCTCCTGCTGGTCGGCAGCGGCGACAACGGCGGTGACGCCCTGTTCGCGGGTGCGCGGCTCGCGGCGGACGGGAGGCACGTGGCGGTCCTGCGCGTCGGCTCACGTGTCCACGAGGCGGGCCTGGCAGCCGCGCTGGACGCCGGGGCGCGCCTCCTGGACGACCCCGCCGGCCCCGAGGCGGTCGTGACGGACGCGGCCCTCGAGGCCGACCTCGTGCTCGACGCGGTGCTCGGCATCGGGGTGCGGGGTCCGGCGGCCCTGCGCTCCCCCGCCCGCGAGGTCGTCGACGCGATCCGCGAGCTCGCCCGCGACCAGCGGGCGCCGTTCGTCGTCGCGGTGGACGTGCCGAGCGGCATCGACGTGGACACCGGCGGGATCGCCGACGAGCACGTCCTGCACGCCGACGTCACCGTCACGTTCGGCGGGGTGAAGGCCGGGTTGCTCAGGGGTCCGGCGGCGACGCTGGCCGGGCGCATCGAGCTCGTCGACGTCGGGATCGGTGCGGACCTGGCGGCGGTGGAGCCGCTCGTCCGCACCTGATCCCGCGCCGACCGCGGTCAGTGGCCGCCGGCGTCCACCCCGTGCTCGACGCCGGGGCGCGCCTCGAGCCAGGTGTCCACGAAGTGGCGGTAGTTCGCGGCGATGCGCTGCTCGGCCGCGCCCGTGTCCAGGCCGTGCTGCACGACGTCGTCGAGCGCCGACTCCCAGTTGCTCCGACCGATCGCGAACCCGACGAAGCCGTCGACGGGCGCCGCGGTGCGGAGCCAGTGGTCGAGCTGGTCCTGCGGGGCATCGCGGCCGAGGACGATGCACTGCACGGCGTCGCGGCCGTCGCGGCGGGCGGTGGCCACGACGCGCTCGGCGTCCTCGCGGCGGTCGAGGCCCTCGAGCTTCCAGACGTCGGCCTCGACCCCGCGGTCCTGCAGGTACTCGAGGACCCGGACGACGAGCTCGGGGCGCAGGTCCCGGTCGTAGTCGTCGACCGACGCCTGCTGCTCGTCGGTTCCGGGCACGAGCAGCTCGACCAGGAACGGCCGACCGGCGTCCCGCAGGGCGGTGGCGACCGCGGCGAGCCGGTCGGCCTGGTCCGCGCGGCGGTCGGCGTCGAAGTCGAGGTTGTCGCGGACGAGCACCTTCACCCAGTCGGGGTCGAAGGCCTCGACGTGGGCGAGCCAGTCGTCGCCGTACTCGAGTTCGAACCAGTCGCGACCCGAGCGCTCGATCGGCATCGCGAGCTGCAGGCCGGCCTCCTTCGCGAGCCGGGCGACGTCGGCGCCGTAGCGCTCGTCGACGAGCACGCCCGTGCGGTCGCGCGACGCCCCGGCGGCCAGGGCGCCGAGCAGCCCCCGGTAGACCAGCTGCTTGCCGGCGCGGACCCGCTCGGCCTCGGACTCGTCGGCGGCCTCACCGGTGTCGGAGCCGTAGGTGTGCTCGAGCAGCGACGAGCGCTGGTCCATGGCGAGCAGGAAGAGGGGGTGGGATTCGTCGAGAACGGGCATGTCCCCATCGTGCTCCGCACCCCCTCGACGGCGTCCTAGTGGGCGCGGTACAGCTCCGGCTCCGGCAGTCCGTGCGCGGCGCGGATGCTGCGCGCGATGCCCTCGATCGCGACGAGCGCGTCGACGACCATCTCGGGCGTGACCGGGAACGGCATGTTGTGGATCGTCTCGTCCGCGACGGTCGCGGCGTCGGCGACGGCCCGGAGCTCCGTCGTGTCGTCGACGGTCAGGCCGATCTCGGTGAGGGTGTTCGGCAGCCCGACCTTCGTGGTGAAGACGACGAAGTCCTCGATCTCGGCGGCGTCGGCGCCCTCGAGGACGAGCTGAGCGAGCGTGCCGATGTTGACCTTCTGCCCGTGCGCGAGGCCGTGGGTCTGCGGCGCCGCGGTCAGTCCGTTGTGGATGGCGTGCGCGGCGGCGAGCCCGCCGGACTCGAAGCCGAGCCCGGAGAGCAGCGTGTTCGCCTCGACGACCTTCTCGAGCGCGGGCGTGACGACCTTCGCCTTCACGGCCTCGATGGCCTGCAGGGCGTTCTCGTGCAGCAGCTTCCAGGACAGCTCGGCGAGGGCCACGCCCGTCTCGGTCTGCAGCCCGCCGGCCATGGTGTCGGCGTTGGCGCGCTTCGCAGCGCGGGCCTCGACCCAGGTCGCCAGGGCGTCGCCGATGCCCGCGACGAGGAACTGCACGGGGGCGTTCGCGACGAGCTTCGTGTCGATGAGCACGAGGTCGGGGTTGTGCGGGAAGAAGCGGTACTCGAGGAACTCGCCCTCCTCCGAGTAGATGACGGCGAGCGCCGAGGTCGGGGCGTCGGTCGAGGCGGCGGTCGGGACGCTAGCCCACCGGATGCCGGCGAGGTGCCCGGATGCCTTCGCGGCGTCGATCGCGGACCCGCCGCCCAGCCCGACGATGACGTCGGCCTCGGTGTCGCGGATCTGCGCGACGAGCGCGTCGACCGCCTCGGGGGTGGCGAACCGGCCGAAGCCGACGCGCTCGACGCGCAGGTCGGCGGCCTGGAAGCTCTCGGTGACCGCGGCCTCGACGATGCCCCAGACGACGTCGTCCGCGACGATCAGGGGGCGCCCGCCGATCGGGGCGACGAACTCGCCGACCCGGGTGATCGCGTCCTTGCCCTGGACGTAGCGGGCGGGGCTCATCACGGTGCTGATGGGAGTGGCCATGGTGTGGTTCCTTCCGGTTGTACGACAGGTGTCGGGGTCGCCGACACCTCAGACGGTACGCGGGCACCGGGTGACCCGTACATTCGGGAGCATGACGTTCAACGACGACTCCCGGCTGTCCGGTGGCAAGGTCACACGACGCGGCCGAGGGGCTGCGATCGGCGGCGGCGCTGTGGGCGTCGGCGCGATCATCGTGTTCCTCATCGCCCAGTTCACCGGTGTCGACCTCACCGGTCTCGTCGACGGCGGCGGCACGACGCAGATCCAGCAGCCGGACCAGTCGGTCGACGCCGCCGCCGAGTGCCGCACCGGGCGCGACGCCAACCTGCAGGTGGAGTGCCGCATGGAGGGTGCCGCCGAGTCGCTCGACGCCTTCTGGACCGCCGAGGCGCGCGACCTCGGGATCACCTACTCGACGCCGGGCTTCGTCCTGTTCACCGACTCCACGAGCACCTCGTGCGGTCAGGCGTCGGCCGCGACGGGACCGTTCTACTGCCCGCCGGACCGCTCGATCTACCTCGACACCGCGTTCTACGACGACCTGCAGTCGCAGTACGGCTCGTCCGGCGGCCCGCTGGCACAGATGTACGTCGTCGCGCACGAGTGGGGCCACCACATCCAGCAGCTCCAGGGGTCCTTCGCGAACACCGACCGCTCGGGCACGGGGGCGTCCTCCGGCAGCGTGCGCGTCGAGCTGCAGGCCGACTGCTACGCGGGCGCCTGGGTCGGCGACGCCGCGAACACCGAGGACGCCGACGGCAACACCTTCTTCGAGCCGATCACCCGCGCGCAGATCGACGACGCCCTGTCCGCCGCGAGCGCCGTCGGCGACGACAGCATCCAGGAGCGGTCCTCGGGCCGCGTCGACCCGGACTCCTTCACGCACGGCTCGAGTGCGCAGCGCCAGGAGTGGTTCGTGCAGGGCTACCAGCGGGGCGCCACGGCCTGCGACACCTTCAGCGTCCCCGGCTCGTCCCTGTAGCGCCCTCCCCCCGGGGCCGGGGGGCAGTTCCGCGCGTCGGTGGCCGTTCCGCGCGTGGAGAGCCCTTTCGCGCGTAGGAGGCGAGAAGTTCCGACCTCCCACGCGCGATTCAGCTTCCCACTCCGGGTGCGATGGGAAGGAACGCGCACGCGACGTCCGCACAGACGGACGGGAGGCCCGGTGCCAGCTGGCACCGGGCCTCCCGTCCGTCACGGACTCGCGTCCGCGCGGTCAGCGCTTGGTCGGTGAGGGGGACGGCGTCCTCGACGCAGTCGGCGTCGGCGTCGCGGTCGCCGTCGGCGTCGCGGTGGGCTCCGAGGCGCCGGCCGCCGTCACCACGAAGGTGCGGAAGTCGTCGTTCGTGATCGGCGAGGTGAGCTCGTACTGCTGCCCGTTGACCAGCACCAGGGGCGTCCCCGGGAACTCGGTGATCGACGATCCGGGGATGTCGCCGCCGGCCACCGCGTTCGTGCGCTCGTCGACCCACTTGCTGTAGTCCTGGTCGGCGATGCAGCGCTCGATCGCGCGTCGGTCCTGCAGCCCGCTCACCCCGGTGACCACCTTCGTGAGCTCGGCGTCGGTGAGTCCGGCGGTGCCCTCTTCCGGCTGGTTCGCGAAGAGCGCCTTGTTCACGGCGTAGAACCGGTCCGGCGAGTGCTCGGCCACGCAGGCCGCGGCGTTCGCGGCGCGGAGCGAGTACTTCGTGCCCTGCGACCGGTTCGCCAGGATCGCGACCGGGTGGATGTCGACCGTCGCGGCGCCGGAGTCGACGAGGCTCTCGATGTAGTCGCCGTTGGCCTCCTCGAACTGGCCGCAGGTCGGGCAGAGGTAGTCGACGTAGAGCGTGATGCGGACCGTGCCGGCGCCGTCCGACGCGGTGGCGCTCGGCGAGGCCGGAGCCGACCCGGACACGGCCTTCATGTCCTGCCCGATCGTGATGCCGCCCTGCGACATCGTCGACGGGCCGGGGCCGGCGGGCTTCACCGAGTCGACGAGGACGAGCGTGACGATCGTCGCGGCGGCGAGCAGCACCACACCGATGCCGATCTGCAGTCCGAGCCGGACGCCGCGCTGGCGACGCTTCTGCTGGGTGCGGGCACGCTGGGCCCGCTGTCGGGCGGCTTCGCGGCGTTCGTTCCGCGCGGCGCGGGCATCACCCTCGGGGCGGTTGGTCATCGGTGCGTCGTCCTCCTGATCGGCGTCCGCACGGCTCACCCCCGCTCGGCGGACGGACCCGGCGATTGTAGTGGGCCGCTCTGGGAACCACCCAACCAGCCGGGAAACACTGGCGCACCCCGGTGAACTCGTGTTGTATGAACTCCGATGGTCGACGGCGACCGTCCGGGGCCCGCACGGGCAACCGCTTCACTCGGATCGTCCGGCACGTACCTGCCGGTGAAGGAAGGATCGAACGCTCATGGCGTCCGTCACCTATGACAAGGCAACCCGTCTCTACCCCGGGGGCAACCGTCCCGCGGTCGACTCCCTCGACCTGGACGTCGCCGACGGCGAGTTCCTCGTCCTCGTCGGCCCGTCGGGCTGCGGCAAGTCCACCTCGCTCCGCATGCTGGCCGGCCTCGAAGAGGTCAACTCCGGCCAGATCCGCATCGGCGACCGCGACGTCACGGACGTCCCGCCGAAGGACCGCGACATCGCGATGGTGTTCCAGAACTACGCGCTGTACCCGCACATGACCGTCGCCGAGAACATGGGCTTCGCGCTCAAGATCGCCGGCGTCGGCAAGGAAGAGCGCGCCACCCGCGTGCAGGAGGCCGCGAAGCTCCTCGACCTCGAGCAGTACCTCGGCCGCAAGCCGAAGGCCCTCTCCGGTGGTCAGCGTCAGCGCGTCGCCATGGGCCGCGCGATCGTCCGTCAGCCGCAGGTGTTCCTCATGGACGAGCCGCTGTCGAACCTCGACGCCAAGCTCCGCGTGCAGACCCGCACCCAGATCGCGTCGCTGCAGCGTCGTCTCGGCGTCACCACGGTGTACGTCACGCACGACCAGACCGAGGCCCTGACGATGGGCGACCGCATCGCGGTGCTCAAGGACGGCATCCTGCAGCAGGTCGGCTCGCCGCGCGACCTGTACGAGAAGCCGAACAACGTCTTCGTCGCCGGCTTCATCGGTTCGCCGGCCATGAACCTGCTGCCGGCCGACGTGGTCGAGGGCGGCATCAAGTTCGGCACGCTCAACCACCCGATCGACCGCGACACGCTGTCGAACGCCCGCGCCGGGAACATCACGGTCGGCATCCGCCCCGAGGACGTCCAGGTGTCGTCCTCCGGCGAGGGCCTGCCCGTCACCGTCGACGTGGTCGAGGAGCTCGGCGCCGACGGCTACCTCTACGGTCACGCCGACGTCAACGGCTCGCGCGTCGACATCGTCGCCCGCGTCGACGGTCGTTCGCACCCCTCGATCGGTGACACGATCGTCGTCACGCCGAAGCAGGGCCACGTGCACGCCTTCGACACCGAGTCGGGCGACCGCCTCGACGACAAGGCCGTCGTCAGCGCCTGACGCTGGAACGCCCCAACAGGAGGCGCGGTGCCGGACGGCACCGCGCCTCCCGTCCGTCGCCCCGCACCGAACAGGAACCAACCGTGCCCGAGTCGATGTCCATCACCGCCGCCACCGTCGACCCCGGACTGCTCGACCTGCCCTGGGACCTGCCGCTCGCGGACTGGCCGGACGAGACGATCGTCGCGCTGCCGAAGGGCATCTCGCGGCACCTCGTGCGCTTCGTGCACCTGGGCGGCTACGTCGCCGCCGTGAAGGAGACGGGCGAGGAGGTCGCCCGTGCCGAGTACGACATGCTCCGGACCCTGCAGCGCATGGACGTGCCGTGCGTCGACCCGGTGGCCGTCATCACGAACCGCGCCGACGCCGAGGGCCAGCCGCTCCACCCGGTGCTCGTCACGCGGCACCTGCGGTTCTCGCTGCCGTACCGGGCGCTGTACTCGCAGACGCTCCGCCCGGAGACCGCCACCCGCCTGGTCGACGCGCTCGCGCTGCTGCTCGTCCGGCTGCACATCATCGGCTTCTACTGGGGCGACGTCTCGCTGTCGAACACGCTGTTCCGCCGCGACGCCGGCTCGTTCGCCGCGTACCTGGTGGACGCCGAGACCGGCAAGCTCTACCCCGGCGGCCTGTCCAACGGGCAGCGCGAGAACGACCTCGAGGTCGCCCGGGTGAACATCGCCGGCGAGCTGCTCGACCTCGAGGCCGGCGGGCGCCTCGACGAGAACGCCGACCCGGTCGACGTGTCGAACCGGATCGTCGCCCAGTACCGGACCCTGTGGAAGGAACTCACCGGCACCGAGCAGTTCGACATCAAGGAGCGGTGGCGCATCAACGACCGCGTCGAACGGCTCAACGAGCTCGGTTTCGACATCGAGGAGCTCTCGATCCACACGACCGAGGGCGGTTCGCAGGTGCGGATCCAGCCGAAGGTCGTCGACGCCGGCCACCACCAGCGCCGTCTGCTGCGCCTGACCGGCCTCGACGCGGGCGAGAACCAGGCACGCCGTCTGCTCAACGACCTCGACTCGTACCGTGCCCGCAACGGCCGGGACGAGCTCGACGAGGAGATGGTGGCGCACGAGTGGGTGTCCCGGGTCTTCGAGCCCGTCGTCCGCTCGATCCCCCGCGACCTGCGCGGGCGCCTCGAGCCGGCGGAGGTCTTCCACGAGCTGCTCGAGCACCGCTGGTTCATGTCCCAGCAGGAGGAACGCTCGGTCTCCCTGCCCGAGGCCACGACCGCCTACATCAACGACGTCCTGCGACACCGCCGTGACGAGCGCCTGCTCATCAACCCTCCGACCTCGTCGATGACGCTGCCGATCCCGCTCGTCGACGACGCACAGAACGACACCCAGACCGACATCCAGACCGACACCGACGACTCCGACGACGTCGACGACTGGCGCGCGACCGTCTGAGACGGTCGCCGGTCGGTCACGACACCCCGCCGGGGGACGCCGACTGGTCGCAGACCGTCGCCAGGGGCGTCGCGCAGCGACGACTCGTGACCACACGGCGGGCACCATCCGACGTGTCCTGACCGTTCGGGGGTCGAGAACGCGACCGCCTGGAGGCCCGGCCCACGTCCCGGAGACCGGCGCCGGCCCTCCAGACCGTCACGCCCAGCCCGCACCACACCGTGAGCAGGAATGGTCGCCTCCCGCTCGGGGAGGCGACCATTCCTGCTCACGAAGTGCTGCGGCTACGCGGAGCGACGGCGCCGCGCGACCTCCCACAGGGTCACGCTCGCGGCGATGCCGGCGTTGAGGGACTCGGTCGCGCTCGAGATCGGGATCGACACGATCGCGTCGCAGGTGTCGGTGACCAGGCGCGACAGGCCCTTGCCCTCGGAGCCGACGACGATGACGATCGGGCGGTCGGCGAGCTCGAGGGCGTCGAGCTCGACGTCGCCGTCGCCGTCCAGGCCGAGGACGAACAGGCCCATGGACTTGAGCGACTTGAGGGTCTGCGTCAGGTTCGGAGCCATCGCGACGGGCGTGCGGGCGGCGGCACCGGCCGAGGTCTTCCACGCCGACGCCGTCACGCCGACCGAGCGGCGCTGCGGCACGATGACGCCGTGCCCGCCGAAGGCCGCGGTCGAGCGGATGATGGCACCGAGGTTGCGCGGGTCGGTGATGCCGTCGAGCGCCACCATGAGCGGGACCTGGTCGCGGGCGAACGCCTGCTCGGCGATGTCCTCGGCGACCGCGTACTGGTACGCCGGCACCTTGAGCGCGACGCCCTGGTGCACGCTGTCGTGCCCGGTGATGCGGTCGAGCTCCGGGCGCATGATCTCCATGATCGCCACGCCGCGGTGGTTGGCGAGCGCGAGGATCTCCTTGACGCGGTCGTCGACCTCGATGCGGGACGCGATGTAGAGCGTCGTCGACGGGGTCTTCGTGCGGAGCGCCTCGAGCACGGAGTTGCGGCCGGTCACGAGCTCGGAGTCGTCGGTCTTCCGCGCCGGCGGGCGGGTGCGGCTCTGCGGCGTCGACGAGGCGCCGTGACGCCCCTTCGCTGCCTCGAACCGGTCCTTCGCGGCCTTGCGCTTGCCGGCGGGGTGGTACGGCCGGTCCTCGGCCTTGGGGGTCGGCTTCCGACCCTCGAGCGCCTGCGCGCCCTGGCCGCCGGAGCCGACCTGCTTGTTGCCCTTGCGGCCGGAACGGACGGCGCCGGGCCGGCCCTTCTTGTTGCCCGAGACGTTCTTCATGCGTAGCTCCTGTTCGGCACTGCCGTGTTCAGGCGATGCTCCAGCGTGTTCCGGACGGTGTGTCCTCGATCGTGATGCCCGCGGCCGCGAGGTCGTCGCGGACTCGGTCGGCCGCGGTGAAGTCCCGTGCTGCCCTGGCGTCCGCGCGCTCCTGCACGAGGCGTTCGACGAGGGCGGCGAGCGGGCCGGCCGAGGCGTCCTGGCCGGTGCCCGACCAGTGGGCGGCCCGCGGGTCGATGCCGAGG
This sequence comes from Curtobacterium sp. MCLR17_036, assembly GCF_003234445.2. NCBI lineage: Bacteria > Bacillati > Actinomycetota > Actinomycetes > Micrococcales > Microbacteriaceae > Curtobacterium > Curtobacterium sp. MCLR17_036. Next base: position 3,179,643 of record NZ_CP126269.1, read on the forward strand.
ACCTCGACCATCGCGGCCACCTGATGGTACGCGACCCCGAGGGATTCCGCATCGCCGGAGTCCAGGGCGGCGTTGCCGGCGCGGACCGTCTCGTGCAGCACGGCGAGTGCCTGCGGGACCGCCAGGTCGTCGTCCATCGCCGCCGCGAAGGCGTCCGGCACGGCCGGGGCGTCGGCGAGGTGCACGCCCTCGAGCCGGGGTTCGGCGCGGGACAGGAACCCGTCGATGCGGTCGTACGCCGCCTCGGCCTCGGCGAGGGACCCCTCGTGGTGGTCGATCGACGAGCGGTAGTGCGCGGCGCCGAGGAAGTACCGCACGACCGCGGGCCGTGCCGCCGCCAGGAAGTCCGCGGCGAAGATCGAGTTGCCGAGCGACTTCGACATCTTCTGCCCGTCGACGGTCACCAGCCCGTTGTGCAACCAGTACGAGGCGAACGGGTCGCCCGCCGCGGTCGACTGCGCGAGCTCGTTCTCGTGGTGCGGGAAGCGCAGGTCGAGTCCGCCGCCGTGGATGTCGAACGCCGGGCCGAGGTAGCGGCGGGACATGGCGGAGCACTCGATGTGCCAGCCGGGACGGCCGGGCCCCCAGGGCGAGTCCCACGACGCGGTCGCCGGCTCACCGGGCTTCGCGCCCTTCCAGAGCGCGAAGTCGCGGGCGTCGCGCTTGCCGCGGGGGTCGGCGTCGGCGGCGTCGACCATGTCCTCGCGGCGCTGTCGGGTGAGCGCTCCGTAGTCGGCCCAGCTGCCGGTGTCGAAGTAGACGTCGCCGGACCCGTCGGCCGCCACGTAGGCGTGCCCGCGCTCGATCAGACGCTCGATGATGTCGTGCATCTGCGGGACGCTCGCGGTCGCGCGCGGCTCGTACGTCGGCGGCAGGATGCCGAGGGCGGTGTACGCCGCCGTGAACTCGAGCTCGACGCGGTAGGCGCGGGCGAACCACTCCTCGTCGGTGCCGGCGGCCAGGTCGAGGACCTTGTCGTCGATGTCGGTGACGTTGCGCACCAGGGTCACGCGGTGGCCGCGGTACGTCAGCCAGCGGCGCCAGATGTCGTAGACCAGTGCCGAGCGCAGGTGCCCGATGTGCGGCGACGACTGCACCGTCGGACCGCAGACGTACATGCTCACCCGTCCGTCGACCAGCGGGACGAGGTCGACCACGGCTGCGGCGCGGGAGTCGTAGAGGCGAACGGTCACGATCCCAGCCTAGGACGTCAGGCCGGACGGATGACGGCCGTGGCGATCGCGGCGAGCCCCTCGCCCCGGCCGGTGAAGCCGAGGCCGTCGGTCGTCGTGCCGGACACCGCGACCGGCGCACCGACCACGGCCGACAGGGCGTCCTGCATCTCGGTCCGTCGTGCACCGATGCGCGGGCGGTTCCCGATCACCTGCACGGTGACGGACACGGGGATCAGGTCCGCGGACGCCAGCATCGCGACCGCACCGCGGACGAAGACGTCGCCCGCCGCACCGGCGTACTGCGGGTCCGACGTGCCGAAGGTCCCGCCGATGTCGCCGAGGCCGCCGGCCGACAGCAGCGCGTCGCACACCGCGTGCGCCACGGCGTCGCCGTCGCTGTGCCCGGAGAGCCCGGGTTCGCCGGGGAAGTCGAGCAGGCCGACCCGGCACGGCGACGCGGCGTCGAACGCGTGCACGTCGACGCCCAGGCCGACCCGGGTGTCGGTGGGAGCCGCAGAGCGGGACCGCACGATGGACTCGGCACGGCCGAGGTCCCAGGGCGTGGTGATCTTGAAGGCGTCGGCGTCGCCCTGGACGGACCGGACCGTGCGACCTGCGGCCCGGAACACGCCGGCGTCGTCGGTCTCGGACTGCTCGGACACGGCGTAGGCCTGCCGGAGCGCACCGAGCGGGAACCCCTGCGGCGTCTGCACGGCGACGAGCGCGGACCGGTCGACGGTCTCGACGACGAGGTCCCCGTCGACGCGCTTGACGGTGTCGACGACCGGCAGTGCGGGGACGAACCCGGCACCGGAGCCGTCGTGCACGGAACCGGCGACCGCGTCGAACACCCGGTCGAACTGGCTGGCGGGGGTCAGGCAGCGGGCCGCGTCGTGCACGAGGACCGTCTCGACGGCGTCGGGCAGCACGGCGAGGCCGGCCTGCACCGAGTCGTGCCGGTCGGCACCCCCGGCGACCACCGCCGTGTACGCCTCGGCAGCACCCGCGACCGCGGCGACCAGCCGACGGCAGTCGTCGAGCAGTGCCGCCGGCGCGACCACGACGACGAGCGTCGGCGCCGCCAGGGTGAAGAGGGGCTCGATCGCCCGCGCGAGCATGAGCGTGCCGGCGACGGGGACGAACGCCTTCGCGGTGCCGATGCCGAGCCGGGTGCCGGACCCCGCCGCGACGACGACGACCGCCCGGTCCACCCCTGCGGGGAACCGTGCGGTCGTCGTCCGTGCTGTCGCGTTCAGTGGCTCAGGAGGCCAGGACCTCGTCGAGGACGGTCGATGCCTTGTCCTCGTCGGTCTTCTCGGCCAGCGCGAGCTCGGAGATCAGGATCTGCCGGGCCTTCGCCAGCATCCGCTTCTCGCCCGCGGAGAGCCCGCGGTCCTGGTCGCGTCGCCAGAGGTCGCGGACGACCTCGGACACCTTGATGACGTCACCGGAAGCGAGCTTCTCGAGGTTCGCCTTGTACCGGCGTGACCAGTTGGTGGGTTCCTCGGTGAACGGCGCCCGGAGGACCTCGAACACCTTGTCGAGTCCTTCCTTGCCGATCACGTCGCGGACGCCGACCAGGTCGACGTTGTCCGCCGGGACCTCGATCGTCAGGTCACCCTGCGTGACGCGCAGTTTCAGGTAGACCTTTTCCTCGCCCTTGATGACGCGCGTCTTGACTTCAGAGATGGTTGCCGCCCCGTGGTGGGGGTAGACGACGGTCTCGCCGACCTCGAATTGCATGTATCAGGCTCCGTTCCCAGACTTCCAGTTTACCACAAGGGCGTTTCGGGTAAGGGGACCCTCAGCACGACGCCCACCCGTCGATCGGTAGGATGGTGCGGGACCGTCCGGTCCTCATCGTGACTTACGGAGGAATCTCTTGCGAGCTCGGGTACTCGTGTCCGTCGCCGTTGCGGCAACCATCGCGCTCGGCGCCACCGGCTGCGAGTTCATGTCGCCCGCGCACACCGTCGACATCAAGCAGATCACGGACGGCGTCAACGTCTCGACCGGCAAGGTGGACGTGCGCAACGCCCTCCTCATCTCGGACGACGGCACCGCGGCGCGCTTCGTCGGCACGCTCGTGAACAACGACGAGCGCGACGCGATCACCGTCTCGGTGGAGATCGGTGGCGACACCGAGACCGTCCTCGTGCCGGCGAACGCGCACGTCGACCTGGCGAACGACTCGCAGCACGCGACGCTCGACTTCGACAGCGCCGACGCCGAGCCGGGCTCGCTGGCGAAGGTGTACTTCTCCTACCCCGACACCGAGGGCGTCTCGGCGAACGTCCCCGTCCTGACCTCCTCGCAGGAGGAGTACGCGACCCTCGCCCCCACCTCGACGCCCACCGGCCAGGTCACGCTGCCGGTCGAGACCCCGTCGGCCACGCCGACGGACGAGCCCTCCGGCGACTGACGCCGAGCGCGTCGCCTCGGCGTCGCTGCGCACCGCTCGGACAGGAGGCCCGGTGCGAGTCCCTGGGACTCGCACCGGGCCTCCTGTCCGTGCGTCTCAGGCCTCGATGCGGTAGCCGAGCCCGCGGACGGTCACCAGGACCTCCGGGGTGGACGGCACGCGCTCGATCTTCGAGCGGATCCGCTTGATGTGCACGTCGAGGGTCTTCGTGTCCCCGAAGTAGTCCGAGCCCCAGACACGGTCGATGAGCTGCCCGCGGGTGAGCACCCGCCCGGCGTTCCGGAGCAGCAGCTCGAGCAGCTCGAACTCCTTGAGCGGCATCGGCGTCTCCGAGCCGTCCACCGACACGGTGTGCCGCTCGACGTCCATCCGGATGCCGCCGACCTGCAGGATCCCGCTGTCCGCCGGGTCGTCCTCGGTGCGGCGGCGCAGGACCGCGCGGATCCGGGCCAGGAGCTCCCGGGTCGAGTACGGCTTCGTCACGTAGTCGTCCGCACCGAGCTCGAGTCCGACGACGATGTCCACCTCGGAGTCCTTCGCGGTGAGCATGATGATCGGCGCGTTCGACCGGGTGCGGATCTGCCGGCACACCTCGGTGCCGCTGAGCCCCGGCAGCATGAGGTCGAGGAGGACGAGGTCGGGGTTCTCGGAGTCGAACTTCGACAGCGCGGTCACGCCGTCGGCCGCGACGGAGGTGTCGTACCCCTCGCGCTGCAGCAGGAACTCCAGGGGCTCGCTCAGGGCCGGCTCGTCGTCGACGATGAGGATCTTGGTCACGATGGCTGCTCTTCCAGTTGCTCTTCGAGTGCTGTGGTCAGTTCGGGGTCCGCCTCGGGCAGGCGGATGGTGAAGGTCGAGCCCTTGCCGGGCTGCGACCAGACGCGCACGTCGCCGCCGTGGTTGCCGACGACGTGCTTGACGATCGCGAGCCCCAGGCCGGTGCCCCCGGTCGCCCGCGACCGCGCGGGGTCGACGCGGTAGAACCGCTCGAAGACCCGGTCGAGGTCGGCCTCGGGGATCCCGACGCCCTGGTCGGTGACCGCGATCTCGACGAAGCCCTTCGACGACCGGACGCCCACCCCGACCCGGGTGCGGTCCGGCGAGTACTTCACGGCGTTCGCGATGAGGTTCGACACGGCGACCTGCAGCAGGCCGGGGTCGCCCATGACGCGGAGCTTCGTCTTCTTCGCCCGGACGAGCTCGATCTGGCGCGCGCGGGCGACGACCTCGTTCGCGTCGACGGCGGCCTGCACGATCTTGTCGATGCCGGTGTCCTCGCTGTTCTGCAGCGCGTCGACCGACTGCAGGCGGGACAGCTCGATGATGTCCTTCGTCAGGGCACCGAGCCGCTCGGACTCGCTGATGAGCTGCGCGGCGAACTTCCGCACGTGCTCGGGCTCGTCGGCGGCGACCACGAGGGTCTCGGCGAGCAGGCCGATCGCGCCGATGGGCGTCTTCAGCTCGTGCGAGATGTTGGCGACGAAGTCGCGGCGCACCTCGTCGATGCGGCGGCTCTCGGTCAGGTCGTCCGCCGTGAGCAGCACGTACCGGTTGCCGAGCTGCGCGGCGCGGAAGCTCAGGTAGCCGATGAGCTCCCCGTGGTGCCCGCGCGGGAGCTCGAGGTCCTCCGAGGCCATCTCGCCGCTCTTCCGCACCCGGTCGACGACGTCGAGCAGCTCGCGGTGCACGAGTCGGCGGCGCACGACGAGCCCGGCGGTGAGCGCCTGCGGCGACGCCGCCACGACGGTGTTCGACGGGTCGACGACGACCGCCGGGTTGTGCATGGTGGCGATCACGGCCGCGACGCCGTCCGGCAGCGATCGCTCCGCCACGTCGGCTGCACGTGCCGTGCGCTCGGCGGTGATGATCAGCACCACGACGCCCGCGCCGAAGATCCCGCCGAGGAGCATCGACAGTGGCACGAGCCACGCGTTGTCCATGCCGCCAGTGTAGGAGTCGTCACACGGGGTTCGGACCCCGTTCACCCGTGCTCGCGGTGGTTCCGGGCCACGAGCGCGAAGCGTTCAGCCGGACGTCACCGTTCGTTCACCTGGGCTGACGACACTCGTCCGGTACGCATCAGAGAGGCACTCCCCCATGCGCGAAGTCTTCCAACAGGAACTCCAGGACGTCCAGGAGCGACTGACCGAGATCGCCGGACTCGTCGAGTCCGCCATCACCCGAGCCACGCAGGCGTTCTCCGACTCGGACGTCGCCCTCGCCGACGAGGTGATCGCCGACGACGCGAAGATCGACGAGGCGGCCAACAGCCTCGACGAGATCGCGATCGACATCCTCGCCCGCCAGGCACCCGTCGCCCGCGACCTGCGCGTCGTCGTGACCGCCCTGCGCGTGAGCTCCTCGCTCGAGCGGATGGGCGACATGGCCGAGCACATCGCCCAGCTCGCCCGGCAGCGCTTCCCCGAGAAGGTCGTGCCGAAGGGCCTCCGCCCCACCTTCAAGGAGATGGGCAAGCACGACGTCGCGATGGCGCAGAAGCTCACGCGTCTGCTCGCGACCGAGGACATCGCACTGTCCGCCGAGATCCGCGACGAGGACGACGCGGTGGACGAGCTGCACGCCAGCGTCTTCGACTTCGTGCTCGGTGAGACCTGGAAGGGCAACCCGATCGACACGGTCGACGCCACCCTGGCCTCGCGCTACCACGAGCGCTTCGCCGACCACGCGGTCTCGATCGCGAAGAAGGTCGAGTACCTGGCGACGGGCGACTGGACCGGCGCCTCGTCGGTGACGGCCTCCCCCGCCTGACCCGACGCCCCGACGTCACCGAGCCGGACGGACCCCACGGTCCGTCCGGCTCGCTGCGTTCTGCGAGGATCGAGGCATGGCACAGGTCGCGATCATCGTCAACGGCATGCCCGGTTCCGGCAAGAGCACGATCGGAACGGCGCTGGCCGAGGTGCTCGGCTGCCCGTTCCTGTCGAAGGACCGCATCAAGGAGCCCCTGGCCGACGTCGTCGGCCCGATGATCGCGTCCCGCCCCCTCGGCGGCATCGCGATGGACACGATGTGGGCCATGGCGCGGGCCGTCGAGAACGGGGTCGTCCTCGACGCCGTCTGGCTGCCGTCACGTGACCGGGACCTGCTGGAGGCGCAGCTCGCCTCCGCCGGGTCGCCCCGCGCCGTCGAGGTGTGGTGCGACACCGACCGCGCGACCGCCGAGGAGCGGCTGCGCGACCGGTACGACCCGGGCACCGTGCCGGTGCGGCACGAGGTGCACGGGGACCTGGCGTCCGTGCTCGGCTTCTGGGACGAGCACGGGGGGACCGCCGGACCGGTCGGGCTGCCCGGCGTCCCGGTGGTCCGCGTCGACACCACCGCGCCGTACGACGTCGGCGCCCTGGTGCAGGAGATCGCGTCGCACTTCGTCTGAACGCGCACGGCTCGTGCGGCCGACCACAGCGGTGGAACCGACCGTGCTGCGGGCGCGACAGGTCCTGGGAGCGGTGATCCGTTCCTCCCGGCAGAGCGACAGGAGTCGGCGGAACACCCGCTGCACACTGTCGCTTTCGCGAAGGTCCGCGTGCGAGCTGCTCGCGCGGCAGGGATCGCACCGGAGCCGGCTCCGGGGCTCGCACGAACGCCCCGTCCGGACTCCGGACGGGGCGTTCTCGTGTGCTGCTACTTCTTGGCGCCCTGGGCAGCCACGGCGGCGGCGCCGGCGGCTGCGGCCTCGGGGTCGAGGTAGTAGGCCGGCTTCGTCGGACGGAAGTCGTCGTCGAGCTCGTACACCAGCGGGATGCCCGTCGGGATGTTCAGCCCGGCGATGTCGTCGTCGGAGATGCCGTCGAGGTGCTTCACGAGCGCGCGGAGCGAGTTGCCGTGCGCGGTGACCAGCACCGTCTTGCCCTCGCCCAGGTCCTTCGTGATGTCGGACTCCCAGTACGGCAGCAGGCGGTCGATCACGAGCTTGAGCGACTCGGTGCGGGGCAGCTGGTCGCCGAGGTCGGCGTAGCGGCGGTCACCGGCCTGCGACCACTCGGCGTCGTCGGCGATGGGGGGCGGCGGGACGTCGAACGAACGGCGCCACTCCATGAACTGCTGCTCGCCGTACTGCTCGAGCGTCTGGGCCTTGTCCTTGCCCTGCAGGTCGCCGTAGTGGCGCTCGTTGAGGCGCCAGTCGCGCTTCACCGGCAGCCACGCCAGGTCGGCCTGGAGCAGCGCGATGTCGGCCGTCTGGATCGCGCGGGTGAGGAGCGAGGTGTAGAGGACGTCGGGGACGATGCCGGACTCGGCGATGAGGTCGCCGGCCCGCTTCGCCTCCTTCTCGCCCAGCTCGCTGAGCCGGACGTCGACCCAACCGGTGAACAGGTTCTTCTGGTTCCAGTCACTGTTGCCGTGACGGAGCAGGACGAGCGTGGAGGTCATGCCCCCGAGTCTACCGAGCAGCACCGGCCCCGTACCCTTGTCCACATGCCCATCGGGAACGTCACGCGCGGCACCACCGGGTACAACCGGCTCCGCCGCGTCGACCGGTGGATCGCCTCGCTGCCGGCCCTGCGACGGAGCGACGACCCGCTCGTCGCGGACGTCGGGTACGGGGCCTCGCCGACGACGACGCTCGAGCTCCGCGACCGGCTGGCGCTCGTCCGGCCGGACGTCGAGGTCACCGGGATCGAGATCGAACCGGCTCGCGTGGCGTTCGCGAACGCGGGCACCCGCGACGGCGTGACCTTCCGGCTCGGCGGCTTCGAGACCCCCACGCCCGGGCAGCGCCGACCGGCCGTGATCCGGGCGTTCAACGTGCTGCGGCAGTACGACGAGTCGGCGGTGGTCGGCTCGTGGCGGATCATGCAGGACCGGCTGCAACCCGGCGGGGCGCTCGTCGAGGGCACGTGCAACGAGGTGGGGCGGGTGGCCTCGTGGGTGACGCTCGACGACGTCGCGCCGCGGACCTTCACGGTGTCGCTGCGGCTCGCCGGGCTCGACGTGCCGAGCATCGTGGCGGAACGGCTGCCGAAGGCCCTCATCCACCGCAACGTGCCCGGCGAACGGGTGCACGCGTTCCTCGGCGACCTCGACCTGTCGTGGGCGGTCGCCGCGCCGCTCGGCACGTACGGGCCCCGGCAGCGGTGGATCGCCACCGTGCGCGGGATGCGGGACCGCGGGTGGCCGGTGCTGCACGGGGTGGCGCGGTGGCGGCTCGGCGAGCTGTCCGTGCCGTGGGCGGCGGTCGAGCCCGCCTGACGTGGGCGCGGTCGTGCCCACCTGACCCGGGCGCGGTCCGGGTCGCGGCCGGGCGGCCGTCCGTCCCGCGCGCCCGAAGCGGACACGAACCGTGGGACCGCGCGGTTCGGGCTCACTTCGGTCGTGCGCAGCGTCCGCCGGCCGGTTCGCCGCGGCGGCAGTCCGGCGGTCGGCTAGGAGCGCTTCACCGCGCCGAGCCTCGGCAGCCGCGGGACGTTCGCCGTCGCACCGGCCCCGGGCGGGACGATCGTCTCCTGCGCCGCGGTCACGACGACGCCGTCGGCCTCGAGCGTCAGCGTCGCCGTCGGGTCGAGGGAGCGCTTCACCACGGCGAGGCCGATCGGCCCGAGCTCGTGGTGCACGGCCGAGGCGGCGAGCCGCCCGACCTGCTGGTCGTCGAGCAGCACGGGCGTGCCCGGCGCGGGCAGCACCGCGTCGGAGCCGTCGAGGTGCAGCTGCACGACCCGACGCGGCGGGTGCCCGAGGTTGTGGACCTTCGCGACGGTCTCCTGGCCGCGGTAGCAGCCCTTCGTCAGGTGCACCGCGGAGCGCAGCCAGTCGAGTTCGTGCGGGATGGTGCGGTCGTCGGTGTCGGACAGGGTCGGGCGCCAGGCGGCGATCCGCAGGGCCTCGTGCGCGAGCAGCCCCGCGACGGGGACGTCCGATGCAGCGATCGCATCCGCGGTGCCGGGGGTGACCACGGCGATGCGGAGGGTCCAGTCGGAGCCGGGGTGGGCCTCCTGGGCGGCGTAGCCCCACCCACCGGGCGTGACGGCGGCCCAGGGGTCGACCCACTCGGCGACGGGCGGTTCCGGCAGGTCCACGGATGCGAAGGGGGCGGCCTCGCCGAACCAGCCGATGGTCGCGAACGCGTCGGAGCGGTCGGCGACCTCGACCCGGAGCATGAAGCGCATCGAGTCGAGCCAGCCGGCGAGCGGCGCCGCGTCGGCGCGCTCGGTGAGCAGCCAGACCGTCGACCCGTCGTCGACGACGCGGGCGGCGTGCTCGACGCGGCCGGCCTGGTCGAGCACGAGGGTCTCGGTGCTGACGCCCGCCGGCAGACCGGTGAGCTGCTGCGAGGTGATCGAGTTGAGCCAGGACAGGCGGTCCGGCCCGGTCACCGTGACGACGCCGGTCCCCAGCTCGACCACGGCGCGGCCCCGGGCGAGCAGGCGCTGCTCACCGATCGGGTTGCCGAAGTGCGCGGCGACCGCCCCGGTGCCCGACGCGTCGTCCGACGCGGCGGCCGAGGCCGAGACGAACCCGTCACGCGCCGCGAACGCCGACATCAGTCGACCTTCGCGAGCTGCCCCGAGGCGTGCGAGGTGAGTTCACGGCCGAGCGCGGCGATGTCCCACGCCCAGAAGAGCTTGCCCTCGACCAGCCCGTACAGGCGGGTGGCGGCGGAGTAGTCCTTCGCGTTCGGCGAGCGCATCACGGCGTCGGTCGACAGGTCGATCCGGCCCTTCAGCACGCGGCCGACGTAGAGCTCGTTGACGCCCGTCGGGTGGATGATCGCGGCCTCGACGTCGAAGCCGTCGGTGGTGTTGCGGAGCGCCTCGACGCTCTCGACCGTGCTGAACGGCGTCGGCCCCTCGCCGAGGAGCATCGCCGGGCCGCGGTCGCCGGGCTCGGTCGGCCGGTCGATCCGCCAGTAGCCCATCTCGGCGGCGAGCGGGGTGTGGTCGTCGTCGAGCAGCCAGGTCGTGGACGAGTAGTTCAGGTACGGCAGGCCGTCGTGGCTGAAGCTGACGCGCTGGCCGAACTCGTACTTGCGGACGTCCTCGTCGTCACCGACGGGGTACTCCACGACGCCGGTGCCCTCCCAGACGCCGACGAGCCACGACAGCGGGACCAGTTCGGGGGCGAGCCCTTCGGGCAGCTCGATCAACGCTGACCCTTGAACAGCTTCACGATCACGGTCACCGAGATGAACGCGATCGCGAGCGACGCCAGGCCGAGGAGGCCGACGTAGAACAGCTCGAGCGCAAGCAGCGAATCCATGCCCCGAGTCTACGCGGAGCGGCTCAACGCGCCAGGAGCACCACCGCGGTGGCGAGCACCACGACGAAGGCGCCGGACGACGCGATGCTGATGCGTTCGACCAGACCGTCCTTCGTGGCCGTGATGAGCTGCAGCACGAAGCTGACCATCACGCAGGCGACGAAGACGAGCAGCAGCCAGGCGAACGCGTCGCGCTCGGTCAGCGTGAGCACGAGCACGGCGCCGACGACGGCCAGCACCCAGACCGGCAGCACGGACGTCAGACGGAGGCGACGCTGGTCGAGGGGCTGCACGGGCTCGGTCACGCGCTCCATCATGGCAGTACGGTCGCTCGTGCGCCGCGGACCGTCCGGCCGGGTGCGGGGTTCCCGACCAGACGGTCGCGTGCGCCGCGGACCGTCCGGCCGGGTGCGGGGTTCCCGACCAGACGGTCGCGTGCGTCGCGGACCGTCCGGCCGGGTGCGGGGTTCCCGACCATCACTAGGATGTGTCCACGACGTCATCCACCCCGCGGAGGTCCTGTGGCACAGCTCCTGGTACTCACCTCGACCGCGCCCGGCGACGTCCTGCCGAGCCTGGGACTCCTGAGCCACCGGATCCGCCACGTGCCGGCCGAGGCCTCGCAGCTGGTGAACGCCCCGCAGAGCGACCTGATGTTCGTGGACGCCCGGACCGACCTGGTCAGCGCGAAGGCCCTGTGCAAGATCCTCGCCTCGTCCGGGTCGACGACGCCGATCGTGCTCGTCGTCACCGAGGGCGGCCTGACCGCGGTCACGAGCGACTGGAACGTCGACGACGTGGTGCTCGAGACCGCCGGCCCGGCCGAGATCGACGCCCGCATCCGGCTGTCGTCCGGCCGCGCGTCGAAGGGGCAGTCCAGCTCGAAGATCCAGGCGTCCGGTGTCGTCATCGACGAGGCCAGCTACTCGGCGAAGGTGCGCGGCCGGCCGCTCGACCTGACCTTCAAGGAGTTCGAGCTCCTGCGCTTCTTCGCCACCCACCCGTCCCGCGTGTTCACCCGCGAGCAGCTGCTCAGCGAGGTCTGGGGCTACGACTACTTCGGCGGCACCCGCACGGTCGACGTGCACGTCCGGCGACTCCGCGCGAAGCTCGGCGACCTCGAGTCGCTCATCGGCACCGTCCGCAACGTCGGCTACCGCTTCAACGTCTACGACGACGAGGCCGAGCGCCTGGCGGGCCAGTAGTGCTCCCCGACCTCGACCGCTTCGTCGTCCCCGACGAGGCACCCCCGTTCTCCGACCAGACCCTGGTCGACGTGCGCGCGGGGCGCGCGACGGTGCTCGGCGACGAGCGCGGGGTCGCGGTCGTGCGCGACGGCGAGCTGGAACTCGTGGTCGCCCGGGAGGCCCGGGGCCGCGGCCTCGGCACCGCCCTCGTCGAGCAGGCGCTCGCCCTGGGCGGCGGGGCCGCTGCGCCCCGGCTCGCGTGGGCGCACGGGGACCACCCCGCGGCCCGGGCGCTCGCGGCGCGGTCCGGCTGGACGGCGGTCCGCACACTCCTGCAGCTCCGCGCACCGATCGCGTCCGACGCGCCGGACCCGGCCGTGCCGGACGGCTACTCCCTCGCCGCGTTCCGGGCCGGCGACCCCGCCGACGAGGCCGACTGGCTCGCCCTGAACGCCGCCGCGTTCGCGCACCACCCGGAACAGGGGCGGATGACCCTGGACGACCTGCACGCGCGCGAGGCCGACGCCTGGTTCGACGGCGACGACCTGCTGCTGCTCCGTGACGCCGCCGGGCGGCTGGCCGGCTCGTGCTGGCTCAAGGTCGAGGACGGCATCGGCGAGTTCTACGCCGTCGCCGTCCGGCCGGACCTGCAGGGGCAGCGGCTCGGCGGCGTGCTCATGCGGGCCGGCACCGCGCGGCTGACCGGTCGCGGGCTGACCGCGGCGGCGCTCTACGTCGAGGGCGACAACGAACCGGCCCTGGCGCTCTACCGCCGCGCCGGCTTCGCGCAGCACGCGATCGACGTGCAGTACGCGGCGCCGTCCGCCGCCTGACCTGCTGGCCTGCTGACCTGCTGACCTGCTGACCTGCTGACCTGCTGACCTGCTGACCTGCTGGCCTGCTGGCCTGCTGGTAGCGTGCGGCGCATGGACCAGGGGGACCGTCAGCGACCGCACGCCGCACGCCGAGCCACGGGGGCGGGACGGTGAACACGACGATCCCGTCGGTCGCGATCGCCATGGCGGCGATGGTCGCGATCCCGGCCGCCGTCACCGCGCTCGTGCATCGGGGCGACCGCCGGCGACCGCCGAGCACGCTCGTCGGCGACGAGGCACCCGGGGCGCTCTTCACGGTCCGCGCCCGCCGGTGGCACCCGGTGCTGCTGCGCGTGTTCGGCATCGTGTTCCTGGTGCTCGGTGCGCTCCTCATGCTGCTCAGCCTCGCCATGAGCGGCGACCCCGAGGCCGCGGGTCCCCTGCTGTTCGGCACCGCCGTCGGCCTGTTCGGCGTCCTGTTCCTGCTGCTCGGCAACGGGATCGCGCGTCGCCGCATCGAGGGCCACGACGACCGGCTCGTCGTCACGCCGATGTTCCGCGCGACGCAGGAGGTCGGTCCCGGGGCGATCTCGCGCATTCGCCCGACGACGAACCGCTTCGGTGGTCTCGACATGCAGGCGAAGGGGTACCCGGGCACGATCACGGTGCTCGCGACAGACGCCGCCTACCCGTACCTGTGCGCGTGGCTCGACCTGCGGGCACCGGGACCGTGGGGCGAGTTCGTCCGGTCCACCACACGCTGACCGCCGTTCACCGCGCGTTCCCACAGCGGCCACCGGAGCCGGTCCGACGGCGGTGGTCGGGTGGCAGGATGTGGGGATGGACACCGAACCGCAGCTCGACGGCGAATCCGTCGCACCCGACCTCGACGACTTCGACGAGGTCGTCGAGATCGAGCACGAGTCGCTGCCCTCGGACCGCTACTTCGACCGCGAGCTGAGCTGGCTCCGGTTCAACCAGCGCGTGCTCGAACTGGGCGAGGACCGCACGCAGCCCCTGCTCGAACGGGCGAACTTCCTGGCGATCTTCGCGTCCAACCTCGACGAGTTCTTCATGGTGCGGGTCGCCGGCCTGAAGCGCCGCATCGACACCGGCATCGCGGTGCCGACCAACGTCGGCCGTGCCCCGAGCGACGTCCTGCGCGACATCGCCACGAAGGCGCACGAACTGCAGGACCGGCACGCGCAGGCCTTCATCGGGTCGCTCAAGCCCGACCTGGACGCCGCGGGCATCCACGTCGAGCACTGGTCCGACCTCGACGAGGCCGACCGGCAGCGCATGCGCGAGTACTTCAACGAGCAGATCTTCCCGGTGCTCATGCCCCTGGCGGTCGACCCGGCGCACCCCTTCCCCTACATCTCCGGGCTCTCGCTCAACCTGGCCGTGCGGGTGCGCAACCCGAAGTCGCAGCGCCAGGAGTTCGCGCGCCTCAAGGTGCCGCAGAACTTCTCCCGCTTCATCAAGCTGCCGGACGACAACTCCGGCCGGATGCGCTTCATCCCCCTCGAGGACCTCATCGCGAACCACCTCGACGACCTGTTCCCGGGGATGGAGGTCCTCGAGCACCACGTGTTCCGGGTCACCCGCAACGAGGACGTCGAGATCGAGGAGGACGAGGCCGAGAACCTCATCCAGGCCCTCGAGCGCGAGCTCCTGCGCCGCCGGTTCGGGCCGCCGATCCGCCTCGAGATCACCGAGGACATGGACCCGGTGACGCTCGACCTGCTCGTGCGCGAGCTCGACATCACCGAACAAGAGGTCTTCCGCCTGCCGTCGCCGCTCGACCTCGGCGGACTGTTCGAGATCGCGAAGATCAACCGCCCCGACCTGCACTACCCGAAGCACGTGCCGACGACGCCCGTGCAGTTCCAGCCGGGCGAACCGAACACCAAGCCGGACCTGTTCCGCGCCATCGCGGCGAAGGACGTCCTCGTGCACCACCCGTACGAGTCCTTCGCGACGAGCGTGCAGGCGTTCCTCGAGCAGGCCGCCGCCGACCCGAACGTGCTCGCGATCAAGCAGACGCTGTACCGCACGTCGGGCGACAGCCCCATCGTCGAGGCCCTCATCGACGCGGCCGCCGCCGGCAAGCAGGTCCTGGCGCTCGTCGAGATCAAGGCGCGCTTCGACGAGCAGAACAACATCACCTGGGCCCGCAAGCTCGAGAAGGCCGGCGTGCACGTGGTCTACGGCCTGGTCGGGCTGAAGACGCACTCGAAGCTCGTGCTCGTCATCCGGCAGGAGGGCGGCACGCTCAAGCACTACAGCCACATCGGCACGGGCAACTACAACCCGAAGACCTCGCGCATCTACGAGGACATGGGCCTGTTCACCGCGGACGACACCGTCGGCAAGGACCTCACGCGGCTGTTCAACGAGTTGTCCGGCTACGCCATCGAGAAGAAGTTCAAGCGGCTGCTCGTGGCCCCGCTGCACCTGCGGAAGGGCCTGCTGAAGCGCATCCAGACCGAGGCCGCGAACGCCCGCGCCGGCAAGCCGTCGGGCATCCGCATCAAGGTGAACTCGATGGTCGACGAGCAGATCATCGACGCGCTCTACCTGGCCAGCCAGGCCGGGGTCCCCGTCGACGTCTGGGTCCGCGGCATCTGCTCGCTCAAGCCCGGCATGGAGGGCGTCAGCGACACCATCCGGGTGCGGAGCATCGTCGGCCGCTACCTCGAGCACTCCCGTGCCTTCGCGTTCCACAACGACGGCGACCCGGCGGTGTTCATCGGCAGCGCAGACATGATGCACCGCAACCTGGACCGCCGCGTCGAGGCCCTGGTACGGCTCACCGCGCCGGACCACATCGCCGAGGTGCAGGAGCTCTTCGACCTCGCGATGGCGGACACCGCGAGCTCGTGGCACCTCGAGTCCGACGGCGAGTGGACCCGGCACTCCACGGACGATGCCGGCCGCCCGCTCGAGGACGTGCAGAATGTGACCATGCGGAAGATCTCGGCGCGGAAGCGCTCCACTCGGTGAGCGGCGGTTCCGCGGGCCCGGTCGTGGCCGGGGGCGCCGTCGTCTGGCGCGAGGAGGAAGGCACGCCCCTCGTGCTGCTCATCCACCGCGACCACCACAAGGACGTCTCACTGCCCAAGGGCAAGGTCGACCCAGGCGAGGCCGTACCGACCACCGCGGTGCGCGAGATCGCCGAGGAGACCGGGTACCGCGTGCACCTCGGCGCGCCGCTCGGCACCGCCGAGTACGTCCTGCCGAACGGCCGCGACAAGGTCGTGCACTACTGGGCCGCGCGGGTGTCCGCGAAGGAGTACGCCCGGGCCGGCGCGTTCACGCCGAACCACGAGGTCGCCGCGCTCGAGTGGGTCACGATCGACGACGCCCGGAACCGCCTGACGTACGAGCGCGACGTCGCGATCCTCGACCGGTTCGCCGAGCGCGCCGCCGCGGGTCAGCACCGCACGTTCGCGCTCATCGCCCTGCGGCACGCGAAGACCGTGCCCGGCTCGGAGTGGAACGGCCCGGACGCGACCCGCCCGCTCCTGCCGGTGGGACGGTCCCAGGCGAAGGCCGCCGCCCCCGCGGTCGCGGCGTTCGGCCCGAAGAAGATCGTGTCGAGCACCGCCGCCCGCTGCCTGGCCACCGTCGAGCCGCTGTCGGCGACGACGAAGGTCGGGGTCGCGAGCACCGCGGACATCAGCCAGGACGCCCACGACCGCGGCGCGGCCGACGTCAAGGGCGTCGTGCGCCGCCGCCTCGACAAGGGCAAGACCGTCGTGCTCTGCTCGCACGGGCCCGTGCTGCCCGACCTCATCGCACGGATCGCCACCGCGACCGCGGACGACTCCGGCCGGTTCGACCTGCGCCGGGCCGCGATGCTCTCGGTCGGCGACTTCTCCGTGATGCACATCGCCGACGGCACCCTCGTCGCCGTCGAGACGCACCGCAACACCGTCCCGGCGTAGCGCGCGCCGGCGCCGTGCCGCGCGCCCGTGCGCCCGTCGCGCCCGCACCCGTCGTGCCCGCGCGCCCGCGCCCGTCGCGCCCGCCCGCGATCATGCGTCTGCATGTTCCGAACACGCGCACAGTGCTCCCGATCCTGCTCCCCGCGCGGGTGCGGCGCACGCCGCCCGGTCCGGGACAACCCCTCGTTCACCTGCCGTTCACCAACGCGGGTGGGTCCCGTCACCTCGCGTCCCTACAGTCGCTCCCGGGTCAGCACCGGCCCACGGGACCAGCAGCGGTCCCACCTGCAATGACATTCCCGAAGGGACCCCTGTGAACATCAAGCGAATCGGTTCGATCGCAGCAATCGCGATCGCCGGCGCAGTCGTGCTCTCCTCCTGCGCGGCGAACGAGGACGCTGGCAACGGCGCCTCCTCCGGCTCGGGCACCAGCTCCGACCTCACCGGCACCCTGACCGCTTCCGGCTCGTCGGCGCAGGGCACCGCGCAGGCGACCTGGGCCGCCGGCTTCCAGGACATGGCCTCCGGCGTGACGGTCAACTACTCGCCGGACGGCTCCGGCGCCGGGCGCGAGAACTTCATGTCGGGCGCATCGGACTTCGCCGGCTCGGACGCCGCGCTGAAGGACGAGGAGCTCTCGGGCACGTTCGAGGCGTGCGCCGCGGACTCCAAGGGCATCGACATCCCGGTCTACATCTCCCCGATCGCCATCGCCTACAAGGTGGACGGTGTCAGCGACCTGACCCTCGACGCGAAGACCATCGCGGGCATCTTCTCGGGCAAGATCACCAAGTGGGACGACTCGCAGATCGCCGACCTGAACGACGGCGTCGACCTGCCGGACGCGGACATCACGGTCGTGCACCGCTCCGACGACTCGGGCACCACGCAGAACTTCTCCGAGTACGTCTCGGCGAACGCCGGCGACGTCTGGACCGAAGAGCCGAGCCAGACCTTCCCGTACTCGGTCGGCGACGCGGCCAAGGGCACCTCGGGTGTCGCCTCGGCCATGGGCAGCGCCTCGAACGCGATCACCTACATCGACGACTCGGGCGCCGGTTCGCTCGACAAGGCGAAGCTCATGGTCGGCGACAAGGCCACCGAGCTCTCGGCCGAGGGCGCTGCCCAGGTCGTCGCCGACTCCGACCTCGTGTCGGGCCGTGAGGACAACGACCTTGCGATCTCCATCGACCGCAAGGACACCGCCGACGGCGCCTGGCCGCTCGTCCTCGTCTCCTACGCCATCGCGTGCCAGGAGTACAAGGACGCCGACAAGGCCGCGCTGGTGAAGGGCTACCTCGACTACGTCGTCAGCAGCGAGGCGCAGGACGCCGCCGCCAAGGAGGCCAAGTCGGCTCCGCTGTCGGACGACCTCGCCGAGAAGGCCAAGGCCGCGGTCGACTCGATCAAGTAGCACCCTGAGTGCCCGGACGCCGGTCCCACCCACCTGACCGGCGTCCGGGCACTTCGCCCGTCCACCGGGCGTCCAGCCCCACACCCCCGAACCGTCGCCTCCCCCGGCGTTCCTCCGACAGGAGTCCCATGACGACCGCACCGGCCCAGCCAGGGGCCACCGTCACCCCCACCAAGCCGAAGGCCGTCGTCCGCGTCGGTGACCGGGTCTTCTCCGCCGCGTCGGTCATCGCCGGCGGCGTCATCCTCTTCGTGCTCGTGCTCGTCGCCGCCTTCCTGGTCTGGCAGAGCATCCCCGCGTTCGCCGCGAAGGCCGGTGAGCTCCCGAACAACGCGACGAGCTTCTGGCAGTACGTCGGTCCGCTCGTCTTCGGCACCGTCTGGTCCGCGCTCATCGCGCTCGTGATCGCCGTGCCGCTCGCCCTCGGGATCGCCCTCTTCATCTCGCACTTCGCACCGCGGCGCCTCGCCCCGGTGCTCGGCTACGTGATCGACCTGCTGGCAGCGGTGCCGTCGGTCGTCTACGGCCTCTGGGGCATCGTCGTGCTCGCCCCGTTCGTGAAGCCCTTCTACGCCTTCCTGAACGAGTACCTCGGCTGGTTCCCGCTGTTCTCCGGCCAGGTCTCCGGCACCGGCCGCACCATCCTGACGGCGTCGATCGTCCTCGCCGTGATGGCGATCCCGATCATGACCGCGGTCATGCGCGAGATCTTCCTGCAGGCGCCGACCCTCAACGAGGAAGCCGCCCTGGCCCTCGGCGCGACCCGCTGGGAGATGATCCGCCTGTCGGTCCTGCCGTTCGCGAAGTCCGGCATCGTGTCCGCGATCATGCTCGGCCTCGGCCGCGCGCTCGGCGAGACGATGGCGATCGCCCTCGTGCTCTCCGTGTCGACCAACATCACCTTCCAGATGCTGACGTCGCAGAACCCCTCGACGATCGCGGCGAACATCGCCCTGCAGTTCGCCGAGGCCTCCGGCACTGCCCTGAACGCCCTCATCGCCTCGGGTCTGATCCTGTTCGTCATCACCCTGGTCATCAACATGCTCGCGCGGTACATCGTCCGCTCGCGGGTCAGCTGAGAGGTCGCACCCGATGTCCCTCGCGCTCCGTCAGACCGGCACGGCCGGCAACGTCTACGCCAACGGCAAGCTGCACAAGTCCGTGCCGTGGCTGCTCCTCGTCGGCAGCTGGGTCGCGCTCGTCGCGGTCTTCGCCCTGCTCAACGCCGGCGGCTCGGTCGGCGACTTCAACGTCGTCGCCGCGCTCTTCCTCGGCACCGTGCTGTTCGACGTCCTCATCGTCGTGGTCTCCCGCATCGTCGAGGGCGGCCGGCAGGCGGTCGACCGCCTCGTCACCTCCCTCGTCGTCACGGCGTTCGTCATCGCTCTGCTGCCGCTCGTGTCGCTCCTGTGGACCGTCCTCGCCGACGGCCTCGCCCGCTTCGACGCCAACTTCTTCTCGTACTCGATGCGCGGCGTCATCTCCGAGGGCGGCGGCGCCGTCCACGCCCTCGTCGGCACGCTCGAGATCACGCTGTTCGCGGCGCTCATCTCAGTGCCGATCGGGCTGCTCACCTCGATCTACCTGGTCGAGTACGGCCGCGGCGCACTCGCGAAGGGCATCACGTTCTTCGTCGACGTCATGACGGGCATCCCGTCGATCGTCGCGGGTCTGTTCGCCTACTCGCTGTTCGCGCTCTTCCTCGGCCCGGGCGCCCGCTTCGGCCTGGTCGGCTCCGTCGCCCTGAGCGTCCTGATGATCCCGATCGTCGTGCGCTCCACCGAAGAGGTGCTGAAGATCGTGCCGATGGAGCTCCGCGAGGCCTCGTACGCGCTCGGCGTGCCGAAGTACCTCACCATCCTCAAGGTCGTGCTCCCGACGAGCCTCGCCGGCATCACCACCGGCGTCATGCTCTCGATCGCCCGCGTCATCGGCGAGACCGCCCCGCTGCTCGTCACGGCCGGCTTCACCGCGAGCATGAACTACGACCTGTTCAAGGACCCGATGATGACGCTGCCCGTGTACGCGTACACGCAGTACTCGCAGCAGGGCGCCAACCCGGTGCCGTTCGTCGACCGGGCCTGGACCGCCGCACTCGTGCTCATCCTCATCGTGATGCTGCTCAACCTGCTGGCCCGGTTCATCACCCGCCTCTTCGCCCCCAAGCTCTCGCGCTAGCGAACCCACTTCCCCACCCACCAGAAGGATCCACGTGTCCAAGCGCATCGAGGTCGACGGCCTCAACGTCTACTACTCGAAGTTCAAGGCGGTCGAGGGGGTCGACATCACCATCGAACCCCGCACCGTCACCGCGTTCATCGGCCCGTCCGGCTGCGGCAAGTCCACGTTCCTCCGCACGCTCAACCGCATGCACGAGGTCATCCCCGGCGCCTGGGTCGAGGGCTCGGTCAAGATCGACGGCGACGACCTCTACGGCCCCGGTGTCGACCCGGTGCTCGTCCGCCGTCAGGTCGGCATGGTCTTCCAGCGTCCGAACCCCTTCCCCACGATGTCGATCAAGGACAACGTGCTCGCGGGCGTGAAGCTCAACAACAAGCGCATCTCGAAGTCCGAGGCCGACGACATCGTCGAGCGCTCCCTGCAGGGCGCGAACCTGTGGAACGAGGTCAAGGACCGCCTCGACAAGCCCGGCATGGGCCTGTCCGGCGGCCAGCAGCAGCGTCTCTGCATCGCCCGCGCCATCGCCGTGCAGCCCGACGTGCTCCTCATGGACGAGCCCTGCTCGGCGCTCGACCCGATCTCGACCCTCGCCATCGAGGACCTGATCGAGGACCTCAAGAAGGAGTTCACGATCGTGATCGTGACCCACAACATGCAGCAGGCCTCGCGCGTCAGCGACAAGACCGCGTTCTTCAACATCGCCGGCACCGGCGCCCCGGGCAAGCTCATCGAGTTCGACGACACCGCCACGATGTTCTCGAACCCGTCCGTGCAGGCCACCGAGGACTACGTCTCGGGTCGCTTCGGTTGATCGCCGTCCGTCCGTCACCCTGACGGACAGCCGGGAGGCCCAGTGCACGTCCGTCACGGACGCGCACCGGGCCTCTCGTGGTTGCGCTGGGTACCGCGTTGGGCGCCCGGACGGCCGATGCGTGCACGTGTTCCGACGGAACACCCGTCGATCGACTCGTGGGTCGTCGCAGGATGCACGTGCATCCGGTGCGAGCGCATGTTCCGACGGAGCACCGGTCGAACGACACGTGCTCCGTCGCGCGATGCTCGTGCATCGACCACGGGCACAGCCACGTGCACTGCCACGGCCACGGCCACGTCTTCACCCACGACGAGACTGCGGTCGGACGACGTCGACCTCGTCGCCTCCCGCGAGCGCTCCCCGGGGCAGGGGCGCAGGGCCCGCGGTCGGACGACGTCGACCTCGTCGCTCCCCGCGAGCGCTCCCCGGTGCAGGGGGCGCGGGGCCCGCTGTCGGACGACGTCGACCCCCTCGCTCCCCGTGAGCGCCCCGTGTTGCAGGTGGGCGGGCGTGCAGGTTGCAGGCGTGCAGGCGTGCGGAAACGACGAAACCGCTGTCGTGCGACAGCGGTTTCGTCGTTCGGGGTCGGACTCGGAGCCCGACGCAAGCAGGGGCTCAGCCCCGACGGCCTCAGCCCCGACGGCCTCAGGCCGTGGTGGTGGGGACCGCCATGATCGGGGTCGTCGTGGGCTGGTCCGAGCCGCCGGCGGGCTCGACCGTCATGCCGATCGTCGCGCCGTCGGACATCGAGCCCTTCAGCACGGCGGAGTGCACGCCGTCCGCGGCACCGTCGACCAGGCCCGCGGCCGTGATGGCGCCGCCCTCGGCCTCGCCGCCGATGTACCAGAGCTCGTACGTCTTGCCCTTCGGCGCCTGCTGCACGCCGTCGAGGATCACCGCGGACTTGCCGAGGTCGTTCGACCACACGACCGTCGCGGACCCGCCGCCTTCGACCTTGGTCGTGGTGCGCTGGA
Organism: Curtobacterium sp. MCLR17_036; assembly: GCF_003234445.2. Lineage (NCBI taxonomy): Bacteria > Bacillati > Actinomycetota > Actinomycetes > Micrococcales > Microbacteriaceae > Curtobacterium > Curtobacterium sp. MCLR17_036. Next base: position 3,201,787 of record NZ_CP126269.1, read on the forward strand.
AGTCCGACGCGGCGTAGATGCGGTCGAGGCCGCTCGAAGCCTGCGTGGTGCCCGGGCCGGAGCTGTTCGACGGGTCGAACACGGAGCCGACCCCGAGTCCGCCGAAGAACACCGCGGCGACGGCCGCGGCGGCGGTCAGCATGACCGCCGGGCGCTGGAACCAGCGGCGGCGGGCCTCGGAGGACGCCCGACCACCGGCGGCGGGGCCGGCGTCGATGGAGGTGACCTGCGCTGCGGGCGCGGGACGGGCCTCCTGGGCGGGTGCGGTGTGTGCGGTCGAGGCGACCGGCGCTGCCTGGGGGGTCGTCGCGATCTGTGCCAGCAACGACGTCTTGAGCGACGCGGGTGCCTCGATCGGAGCGACCGCGTAGGCAAGCTGGAGCGCGGTCTCGCGCAGTGAATCGGTCTCGGCCTGCAGCTCGGGTGACGTCGTGAGGACGTCCTCGAGGAGTGCGCGCTCGTCATCGGACAGCGCGTCGAGTGCGTAGGCGCCCGTCAGCAGGGCGGGGTCGTCGTGTCGTTCGGTCATGAGGTCACCCCCATCTCGTCTCGGAGTCGGATCATCCCGTCACGGAGACGGGTCTTGACGGTGCCGATGGGGACACCGAGGTGTTCGGCCATCTCGCTGTGCGAGTAGCCGCCGTAGTACGCGAGCTGCACCGCCTGGCGCTGGAACTCGGTCAGCTTGCCGAGGGCGCGGCTGACCCGTTCGTGCTCGATGCGGATCTCGACCGATTCGGAGACCTGGTCGTACCCGGCCTCGAGGTCGCGGATGCCGATCTTCGTGTCCCGGTCGTGCGAGCTCTGGGAGGCCCGGACCCGGTCCACCGCCCGGCGGTGCGCCATGGTGAGGATCCAGCTCGCTGCGGTGCCGCGCTTGCGGTCGAAGCGGGTGGCTTGCTGCCAGACCTCGAGGAAGACCTCTTGCGTGACCTCCTCCGACTGGGCGCGGTCCCGGAGGAGCCGCGTCACGAGTCCGAGGACCCGCCCGGAGACGAGGTCGTAGAGATCGGAGAATGCAGCTTGATCACCGTTCGCGACCCGGGCGAGGAGGTCGTCCGGCGATGCCTGTGCTGGCTCGGAGCTCCAGCGTTCGGTGTCGCTATCCACGAGGGCAAGCATTGCAGGTTTCCCTCCTCTCGGTGCATCGGTGTCGGTGGGAGTCTGCGTCGAGTTCGGCGCGAGGCTCCGTTCTGGTGACGGGAGACCGGTGTGACCCACAGGGAATTGACCGGCTGGCGCCGGCCCGGGTCACACCGGACCCTCGTCGTCGTGCCGGTCAGGAACCCCGTCACACTGATGATTCGGCACGGTGCCCGAGGCGGATTGGAACAGATCCTGGGGAGTCCTCAGGGGCACGCCCGGCGACCGATGTGTCCACCGAGAGTGAACACGGGTCGTGCGCTCAGCCGACGTCTCGTAGACTCGTTCCTGCCGGGCCGCAGCAAGCCCCGGGCTCCAAAATTCGCCGCTTCGAGCGGCCTCGCGCCGAGAGGCGCTTCTGCGGCCCGGTTCTTCTCTGCCCGGACGCGGGTCACGGTCGGTCTGCGTCTGTTCGGCGTCGGCGTCGGGGTCGTGGTCGTTCCGCTTGGTGGAGGAACGGTTGTTCCGCTTGGTGAGCAGGAACTGTCGGGTGGCGCGACGCGACCCGACATCGTGTGCTCACCATGTGCGCGGACGTGGGGTGTCCGGCGCTCGGACGGGAGGCCCGGTTCGGGTCCGCCCCGCTGCTCGCTAGTCCAGGCTGTCGCGACGCCAGAGCGCCGCCGCCTCGGTGAGGTCGGCCCCCAGCTCCGTGAGACGGAGCGCCCGCGTGGTCAGCTCGCTCGCCCGGTCGGCCGCCGTCAGGTCGGACTCGTCCGCCACCGCGGTCGCACCGGCCGCGGTCAGACGGCAGAACGCCGCGCCGCGGTCGAGCGCCGTGGCGAAGTCACCCGTGTACAGGCCGTGCAGGATGCGGTCGGCCAGGGTCAGGATCTCGGCGGGACCCGTCGGCTGCTCGGCGCCGGCGACGGCCTGGTCGATCGTGCCGATCTGCTCCGTCCCCCGCTCGAACAGGTGGGCGATCTCCTCCGGGTTCTGCCGGATCACCGTGCGCACCAGGTACACCCGCCACAGGGCACCCGGCAACGTGTGCGCACCCACGCGTGCCCAGAGCTCCGCGATCGCGTCGATGCCGTGCACGTCCGTGTAGGTGACCAGTCGCTCGACCACCGCCGGGTCCGGGTCCTGGCGCACCCGGTGCAGCAGCGCGTTCGCGGTCTCGTGGGCGACACGGTTCACGAGTGCAGGGTCCTCGCCACCCTGGATGGCGGCGAACTCGGCGTCGGTGAAGTGGACGGGACGGTGGTGATCGCGAGGCACCGCGTCAGTGTAGGCACGGCCGGTGACACGCCCGCCCCTCGTTCGCCCAGAACGCAACGGTGCCGCCGCGCGTACTCTGCTCGGGCAGGGAGGCACCCCTCCCGGACGCGCAAGAGAGGACCCCCTCGTGAACCCCCTGCTCATCATCCTGGCCGTCATCGCGGTCATCCTGCTCTTCGTCGGCGGCTTCGCCGCGAGCTTGAAGTTCCTGCTCTGGGTGGGCATCGTCCTGCTCGTCATCGCGGTCGTCCTGTGGGTGGTCCGCACGCTCACGGGACGTCGGGGCTGACCCCGCTCCGACCGGTTCTTCCTGGAGGCCCTCACCCGCTAGCCTTGCGGGTGAGGGCCTCTAGCTCAGTTGGTAGAGCACCGGACTTTTAATCCGAGGGTCGTGGGTTCGAGCCCCACGGGGCCCACCACCTCCCGAACGCCGGATCGATGTCCGGCGTCGAGCTGCCTGTCGCTCGGCAGATGCGCCGACACCGTTGTCTACGATGGAGTCGATGGCACGACGATCTGACCGCGGACGGCCGGGCGCCGACAGCCCTGCCGCGGTCCGGCGACGCCGCCGCGTGTTCCCGGGCATCGCCCTCGGCACCATGGCCCTCGGGGTCATCGGTCTGCTCGTGATCCTGCCGAGTGTGTCGAGCGCCTGCCAGCCGGTCACGACGTCGTCGGGAGCCTCGGCCTCGAAGGTCGCAGCGGCGATCGCACCCGGTTCGCGTGTGCTCATCGTCGGCGACTCGTACACCTCGGGGCGTGGGTCGACGACCGGCCTGCACGGGTGGGCGCAGGACATCGTCGCCGACCGGCACTGGAACGCGAAGATCGACGGCTACCCGGGCACCGGCTACGTCGACACCGGCCGGACCGGGTCGTCGCACTACACGTACGGCCCGCGCATCGAGCGGCACGCGGCGTTCGACCCGCAGCTCGTGCTCGTGCAGGGCAGCCAGAACGACTGGCTCGTCGACGCCGAGATGCTGCAGGCGCGGGTCGAGCGCACGCTCCGGACGGCCGAGCAGACCTGGCCGGATGCGGTCGTCGTGGCCGTCGGCCCGTCGGCACCGCAGCCGTGGGCACAGTCCACCACCGGGGTCGCCGCGTCCGTCTCAGCGGGGGCGGCCGCAGCGGGTGTGCCGTACATCGACGCGCTCGGCGGCGGGTGGTTCACGGCGGCGAACAGCCCGCGCTACCAGGCCTCCGACGGCGCGCACCTCAACGACGCGGGGTACCAGTACCTCGCCGACCGCGTCGCGCAGTCCCTCGACGAGCTCGCAGGGCCTGCCGACGGCGACGAACAGTGCGCCTGACGCACTGACGAGCCCTCGGGGTACAAGACGCCCACAGGGGCCTCATGGCGTTTCCTCTGCACAACCCAGTCGACGTCCAGCGATCTGCTGGCCCGACGCCGATAGTGTCGTTCCCGGATCCGATCAGCGGATCCTGCAGCACCGCACCACCACGAACGAACGGGGTACACATCGTGTCCGAGCCCATCGACGCCACGCAGACCAGCACCACCGGTGACGCGCGCCGCCTCGTCGAGCTCGCAGCAGCGACCAACACGACGATGAGCAACGAGCTCCTGCTCGACACGCTCCGTCGGAACGCCCAGGTCACCACCCGCCACATCCGCACGGACTTCGTCGAGGTCGCCTCGGCCACCGCGGTCCTCGGGTACGTCTGCAAGCAGCGCAAGGAGTTCGTCGCCCTGCGCGGCGACGACCCCGCCTGGGCGCACGAGGTGGGCCGCTACCCGAGCGAGTCCCTTGCGGTCGAGGCCCTGCGGATGCGCCGCGGCTGACCCGCAGCTCCGAGACGACGAACGCCGCCCCGCATCGGGGCGGCGTTCGTGCGTGCAGCGGAGCGGCGTTCGTGCGTTCAGTGGGGCGACGTTCCTGCGTCCAACGGGGCGGTGATTCCCCCGTCGAAGCGACAGATCGCCGTTTCCCGCCCGCGACGACTCCGCCAGAGCGACACGTTCCCGCGATCCTTCGGCGGGACGGAGTCGCTTTCGCGAGGCGGATCGCGGTGAGCGGGCCGGGCGGCCCGGCTCAGGACCAGACGCGGCGGATGCCCCAGCTGCCCGTCCAGGTCTCGTCGGGTTCGAGCCAGCGCAGCCCCTCGCCCGAGTTGAGCGCGTTCGCGGGTGCTGTCATCGGTTCGACGGCCACCGCCAGACCCGTGCCGTCGCCGCGCGGGAACTCCCGCGACGTGAAGACCTGCACGTAGGGGAACGACGCGTCCTGCCAGAGCTGGACGCCGTCGCCCTCCGGGCCGTGCAGCGTCGTGTGCCGCACCCCGTCGGCGTCCGGCGTGATGTCGGTGTAGGCGGTGTCGAGGTCCGAATCGCCGGCACGACGCCCCTGCCGCAGGTCGAACCCGGTGCCGTCGACGGACACCGTGCCGTTCGGCACCTTCTGGTCGTCGACCGTGAACGCGGTCGCCGCGTCGAGCGTGACGACGAGGTCGTCGGCGGGGGTGTCGCCGGCGCGCAGGTACGGGTGGGCCCCGACGGCGAAGGGCGCGCGCACCCCGGAGCGGTTCGTGACCTCGTGGGTCACGCGGATGCCGTCGTCGACGAGTTCGTGGTGCACCCGGGTCTCGAGGGTGAAGGGCCAGCCGTGCTGCGGGTGGATCGTCGCCTGCTGCACGATGCCGGTCTCGGTCTGGGTCACGACGCGGTACGGCGCGAAGCGCAGGAGTCCGTGCGAGGCGTTGCCGTACTTCGGTTCGGTGACGTCGAGCTGCTGCGCCCTGCCGTCGAGCTGCCAGACGCCGCCCGCGACCCGGTTCGGCCAGGGCGCGAGGACGATGCCGTTCGCGCCGGGCGGCTGCTCCGTGACCGGGAACGGCTCGGTCAGGTCGAAGCCCGCGACCCGGAGTTCGCGGATGCCGGCCGCGACCTCGGTGACGACGGCTTCGACGACGCCGTCGGGGCCGGCGTGGTGCAGGTGGTACTGGCCACCGGTGGGTGCTGCGGTCATGGCGTGTGGTTCCTTCCGGAGGGTGCGGTGCGGTCGTCGCCGCCGTCGGCCACGAGGACCTGGACCCCGGCCGACCGGATCGTGGCGACCGCGTCCGCCGACGCCCCGGCGGTGACGACGACGTCGATGTCCTCGAGCGCGCGGACGACCCCGATGTGGGCCCGGCCGAACTTCGACCCGTCCGCGACCACGACCGTACGCCGCGCCGAGGCCGCGAGCATCCGCTTCGCCTCGGTCTCGGGCAGGTTCACGTTCGTCAGCCCGTGCTCGACGTCGACGCCGGTGCCGCCGATGAACACGACGTCGGCCGCGATCATCGGCAGCACGGTGCCGTTGAAGGGCGCCACGAGGGAGTGCTGCAGGGGCCGCAGCGTGCCCCCGGTCACGACGACGGTGAACCGGGGCACGGCCGGCTCGAGCGCGAGCGCGGTGGTGAGCGAGTTCGTCACGACGGTGACGTCGACGAGGTCCGTGCGGGCGACGAGCGCCGCCGCGACCGCGGCCGGGGTGGTGCCGACGTCGAGGACGACGCACTCGCCGGACCGCACGAGGGACGCCGCCGCCCGGCCGATCGCGGCCTTGGCCGCCTGGTGTTCGACGGCGGTCTCCTCGAAGGGGCGTTCGCCGGGACCGGCCCCGAGGCGGACGGCACCGCCGTGCACCCGCCGGAGCCGGGCCTCCTGGTCGAGGACCGCGAGGTCCTGCCGGACCGTCACCTCGCTAGTGCCGAGCGCCGCGGCCAGGGCGGCGGTCCGGACCAGGCCGGGAGCTCCGTCGACGATGGCGACGATGCGGTCCTGCCGCAGCGGCGCGGGCAGCGCGCCGGCGAGGAAGGCGAGGTCATCGTCCGTCATGTCCCTAGTTTCACTTGCTTGCGTTGCCTTTCGCAATGCTTCGGATGGGTACTAGGGTGGTCGGGTGATCACCAAGCGCGCGACGAAGCTCGCGGACGGCCGCGACCTCTTCTACTTCGACGACGCGGACTCCACGCTGCCCGCCGAGCGAGCGATCGACGGCCGCGCACTCGACGCGCGACCGGAGACCGCCCGGATGCGGCAGGACGTCCTGACGGGCGAGTGGGTCTCCATCGCGGCGAGCCGGCAGAACCGCGCGTTCCTGCCCCCCGCCGACCAGGACCCGCTCGCGCCGCAGACACCGTCGAACCCCTCCGAGATCCCGAGCACCTACGACGTCGCGGTCTTCGAGAACCGGTCGCCGTCCTTCGGCCCACTGCTCGAGGCGGACGACGCCCCGGAGTCGCTGGCGTCCCTGGCCGAGGTCGGTCTGAACCGGCAGCTCCGCAGCGTCGGGCGGTGCGAGGTGGTGTGCTTCTCCCCCGCGACCGAGGGCTCGTTCGCGTCGATCACCGAGTCGCGCGCCCGCACCGTGGTCGAGGCCTGGGCGGACCGCACCGCCGCGCTCTCCGCGATGCCCGGCATCCAGCAGGTCTTCCCGTTCGAGAACCGGGGCGAGGCGATCGGCGTCACGCTGCACCACCCGCACGGGCAGATCTACTCGTACCCGTACGTCACGCCGCGCACGCAGCGGCTCCTCGACTCCATCGACCGCTTCGGTCCGGACCTGTTCGCGCAGCACCTGGCGAACGAGCAGGCCTCCGAGCGGGTCGTGCTCCGGGGTGAGCACTTCACGGCGTTCGTGCCGTTCGCCGCGCGCTGGCCGATCGAGGTCCACATGCTGCCGCACCGCCACGTCCCCGACTTCGCCGGACTGACCGACGCCGAGAAGGACGAGCTCGCGCACATGCACCTGCGCCTGACCCGCGGCATGGACGAGCTCTACGAGGACCCGACGCCGTACATCGCCGCGTGGCACCAGGCCCCCGTGCACGTCGGCCGGGACACCGTGCGGCTCATGCTGCAGATCACCTCGCCGCGTCGGGCGGCGACCAAGCTCAAGTACCTGGCCGGCAGCGAAGCCGCCATGGGCGCCTGGATCGGGGACCTCGTGCCCGAGCAGGCCGCCGAGTTCATCCGAGGAGGGATCGAGCGCGCATGACGTTCCAGCAGGTCTACGGGTACGAGCCGTCCGTGCGGTACTCCGCTCCGGGTCGGGTCAACCTGATCGGCGAGCACACCGACTACAACGACGGGTACGTCCTGCCGTTCGCGATCGACCGCCGCACCACCGCGTCGATCGCCCGCCGCGACGACCGGGTCATCCGGGTCGCCTCCGCCTTCGACGCAGCGGGCGGCGCGGTGTCGCTCGGACTCGACGATCTGTCGCCGGACGCGATGGACGGGTGGTCGTCGTACGTGTTCGGCATCGCCTGGGCGCTCCGCGAGCACGCCGGTGTCGACCTCGCCGACCGCACCGGCTTCGACGTCTTCATCGACTCGGACGTCCCGGTCGGCGCGGGGCTGTCGTCGAGCGCCGCGATCGAGTGCGGCGTCGCCCTGGCCTTCAACGACCTGTGGGAGCTCGGCCTCGACCGCAAGACCCTGGCCCGCGTCGGCCAGTACTCCGAGAACCACGCCGTCGGCGCACCGACCGGCATCATGGACCAGTCCGCGTCGCTGCTCGGCGAGCAGGACGCCGTCGTGTTCCTCGACTGCCGCACGCTCGACACCGCTGTCGTCGACCTGGCGCTCGAGTCGAACGGCCTCGAGGTCCTGGTCATCGACACCCGCGTCGAGCACGCCCACGCGACCGGCGGCTATAAGGCCCGCCGCGACTCGTGCGAGCGCGGCGCGCAGGTCCTCGGTGTCGAGGCGCTGCGCGACGTGGGCGTCGACGACCTGCCGCGTGCACAGGAGCTCCTGGACGACGAGACCTTCCGCCGCGTGCGCCACATCGTCACCGAGGACCAGCGCGTCCTCGACACCGTCCGGACGCTCCGCGAGCAGGGCCCGCGGGCGATCGGGCCGCTGCTCGTCGCCTCGCACGAGTCGATGCGCGACGACTTCGAGATCTCCGTGCCGGAGCTCGACCTGGCGGTCGCGACCGCTGTCGCGCACGGCGCCGTCGGCGCCCGCATGACCGGTGGCGGCTTCGGCGGAGCGGCGATCGCGTTGGTCGACCGGGAGGCCCGTGGTGCGATCACCGCGGCCGTCACCGCCGCCTTCGCCGACGCCGGGTACCGCGAGCCGAACGTCTTCACGGTGCACGCCGCGCAGGGCGCCCGCCGCGACTGACCAGGGGACGAGCGGTCAGCGGGCCGTGCGTCCCGTCGTGACCGGGGCGCCGACCAACGGGGACCCGTGTGGGCGCAGGGCCCGGTCCGTCACGACGTGACCCTGCCGCACCGTGTCGACGAGCACCCGTGTCGACGAGCACCCGTGTCCACGAGCACCCGTGTCGACGAGCACCCGTGTCGACGAGCAGACCGACGACGACGCGGCCCGCACGGTCGAGAACGCCGCGAGGGCTCCTCCGGTGTCGACCGGTGCGCTCAGGGGGCGTACCCGGCACGCTCGACCGACGACGAGACGTCGCCGATCGTGAACGGGTGCAGGTTGCCGTGCGCGACCGCCCAGTACACCCACTCGTACTGCACGATGAACAGCACCCACACCAGCACGGTGACGCCGACGACCCCGGCCAGACCGAGGGCGAGCACGCGGTCCTGGTCCCAGCGCGCGGCACCACGGCGAGCGACCCCGACGACGAAGCCGGCGACGGCGAAGCCGATCGTGAGCACGACCCAGCCGATCCACGGCCGGGCCTGGAACTCGACGGACCCGAGGGAGACGTCCGCCGTGCTCCCGGGCAGCAGCGGGCCGGCCGACCAGTTCTGCCCGAGCACCTGCAGGAAGAGGCAGAGCAGGGTGATCCAGACGAGCTTCCGGGTGTCCTTCGTGAACAGCGTCTCGCGACCCTGTGGCTCGGCGGCGGTCGTCGTCATGCTCGAACCGTAGCGCGGCGCGGCCCGCAGCAGAACCGCCCGTCCGAGGGGCGGTCGCTGACCCGGCCGCCCCCGCGACCGAGCCGGCGGGACGGGGGCGGGGCGGGCCTCCCGGCCGCACTTCGTGAGCAGGAACGGTCGAGTCATGCGCCGGGACCCGACCATTCCTGCTCACGAAGCGGGGCGAACACCCGCTCCCGCGCCCGCGCCCGCACCGCGCCTACTGCAGGCGGCGCTCCGCGGCCTCGACCACGTTCTTCATGAGCATCGCGCGGGTCATCGGCCCGACGCCGCCGGGGGTCGGCGACAGGAAGCCCGCCACCGATGCGACCGCGGGGTCGACGTCACCGTGCAGCTTCGCCTTGCCGGTCTCCTCGTTCACCACGCGGGTGATGCCGACGTCGATCACGGCCGCTCCGGGCTGCACCCAGTCCGGCTCGACGAGCCCGGCGACCCCGGCGGCGGCGACGATGATGTCGGCCCGGCGGCACTCCGCGGCGACGTCGGCGGTCAACGAGTGCGTCAGGGTGGCGGTCGCCTCGAGGCGGGTGAGCAGCAGCCCGAGCGGACGGCCGACCGTCAGCCCCTGGCCGATGATCGTGACGTGGGCACCCCGGATCGGGATGTCGTACGCCTCGAGCATCGCGACGATGCCCCGCGGCGTGCAGGGCAGGGGTGCGTCGATCGTGCCGGCACCACCGGGCACGGCGAGCACGAGCTCACCGAGGTTCGTCGGGTGCAGGCCGTCGGCGTCCTTCGCCGGGTCCATCAGCTCGAGCATCGGGATCGGGTCGATGCCCTGCGGCAGCGGGAGCTGCACGATGAACGCGGTGACCCGCGGGTCGTCGTTCATCTGCAGGATCGCTGCCCGGATGTCCGCCGCACTCGCGGTCTCGGGCAGGTCGATGCGGACCGAGTCGAGCCCGATCTGCGCCGAGTCCTTGTGCTTGCCGGCGACGTACGACACCGAGCCGGGGTTCGAGCCGACCATGATCGTGCCGAGGCCGGGGCGGACGCCGTGCTCGTGCAGCCGGTCGATGCGGACGCGGAGCTCGTCGAGCGTGCGGGCGGCGAGGGCGGTGCCGTCGATGCGGACGGCACTGCCCTCACCAGCCCAGCGCGCACGCGGCATCGGCGCGAGCGAGGACGTGGCGCTCACGCGTACAGCGGGAAGGCGTCGGTCAGGGCCGTGACCCGGGCCGAGAGCGCGTCGATGTCGGGGTTCGGCATGAGCGTCAGCGCGATAATGTCCGCCACCTCGGCGAACTCGGCGTCGCCGAAACCGCGGGTGGCCAGCGCCGAGGTGCCGATGCGGACACCCGAGGTGACCATCGGCGGGCGCGGGTCGAACGGCACGGAGTTGCGGTTCACGGTGATGCCGACCTCGTGCAGCAGGTCCTCGGCCTGCTTGCCGTCGACCTCGGACTCGCGCAGGTCGACGAGCACCAGGTGCACGTCGGTACCACCGGTGAGCACGTCGATGCCGGCGGCCTTCGCGTCGTCCTGCGTGAGCCGGTCGGCCAGCGCCTTCGCACCACGGAGCGTGCGCTCCTGGCGGTCCTTGAACTCCGGCTGGCCGGCGAGCAGGAACGCGGTGGCCTTCGCGGCGATCACGTGCATGAGCGGGCCACCCTGCTGGCCCGGGAACACCGCGGAGTTCAGCTTCTTGAAGAGCGACTCCTCGTTGGACAGGATGATGCCCGAGCGCGGACCGGCGAGGGTCTTGTGCACCGTCGACGACACGACGTGGGCGTACGGCAGCGGCGACGGGTGCAGGCCCGCGGCGACGAGCCCGGCGAAGTGCGCCATGTCGACCCAGAGCGTCGCGCCGACCTCGTCCGCGATCTCGCGGAACTTCGCGAAGTCGAGCTGACGGGGGTACGCCGACCAACCGGCGATGAGGACCTTCGGCTGGTGCTCGATCGCCTTCGCGCGGATGTCGTCGTAGTCGACCTCGAAGGTCTCCGGGTCGACGCCGTACGCCACGGCGTTGTAGATCCGGCCGGAGAAGTTGAGCTTCATGCCGTGGGTCAGGTGCCCGCCGTGGGCGAGCTCGAGGCCGAGGATGGTGTCGCCGGCCGAGGCGATGGCGTGCAGGACCGCGGCGTTCGCGCTGGCGCCGGAGTGCGGCTGGACGTTCGCGTACGCGGCACCGAACAGGGCCTTCGCCCGGTCGATGGCGAGCTGCTCGGCGACGTCGACGAACTCGCAGCCGCCGTAGTAGCGCTTGCCCGGGTAGCCCTCGGCGTACTTGTTGGTGAGCACGGAGCCCTGCGACTCGAGGACGGCGCGCGGCACGAAGTTCTCGGACGCGATCATCTCGAGGGTGTCGCGCTGGCGGCCGAGCTCCTGCTGCAGGACGGCGGCGATCTCGGGGTCGACCTCGCTGAGCGGGGCGTTGAACGCGGCGCGGGCGGCGGCCTGGTCGACGCCGCCGGCTGCGCCCTCTGCCGACTCGGACACGAACGGGGGCAGATCGGTGATGGACACGGGACTCCTACGGTGTGCGGACGACCAGCTGGTCGCACTCGGACGGTCGGTCGGTGCAGCCCAGGCGTACGGCCGCGCACCGTGTCTTTGTCGCTCCCTGATGGTGACCCATCCAACGCCAGTCGCGACGTGACGATCGTACCGAGCGGCCCGCGCTGTGTCACCCTGGTGGCATGACGCTGCTCTCGCCGGACGTGGACGAACGGACGAGCGTCCGTGCCGACACCCCGTGGGTCACCGTGGTCTGGGACGACCCGGTGAACCTCATGTCCTACGTGACGTACGTCTTCCAGCAGCACTTCGGGTTCTCGCGCGAGCAGGCCGAGCGGCTCATGCACCAGGTGAACGACGACGGTCGGGCGATCGTGGCGTCCGGCCCGCGCGAGTCGATGGAGGCCCACGTGCAGTCCATGCACGGCTACGGCCTGCAGGCGACCGTCGACAAGGCCCCCGAAGCGTGATCCCGTTCGTCCGCCGAGCCGACGGCCTGCACCTCGGCCTGTCCTCCGGCGAGCGGGACCTGCTCGCGTCCCTGACCGAGCAGCTCCGGCAGGTGCTCGACGGCGACCTGTCGGCGGACCCGGTCGCCGAGCGGATGTTCCCGGACGCCTACCCGGACGACGACGCGGCGAGCGCGGAGTTCCGGCAGTACACCCGCTCGGACCTGTTGACCCTGAAGACGACGAACGCCTCGATCGTGCACGACTGGCTGACGGGCACCCGCGACGGCGCCCTCGCCGGCGAGGACGAGCAGGCGTGGCTCCGCACCCTGACGGACCTGCGGCTGACGATCGCGACCCGGCTCGGCATCGAGGACGCCGACGACGAGGAACGCTCGGTCGAGGCCGATGCGGGCGTCGGCCTGCGCGACGTCTACGACTGGCTCGGGTACGTGCAGGAGCACCTGGTCACGACGATGACCGCCCCGCGGTGACGGTCGCCTTCCGCGCGACCACCGAGGACGACCGGGAGGCCCTGCTCGCGTTCTCGACGCGGGAACCGGTCGCGTGGACCGGTGCGGACCGGTACCGCGCGGAGGCCGTCACACGCAACCACCGCCCGGAGTGGTCGTGGTTGGCGGTCCGCGACGGGCGCCCGGTGGCACGGGCCATCTGGTGGGGCGGCGCGGACGCGGCGGCACCGTCGACGCTCGACGACCTGCTGGTCGCGCCCGACGTGGCGGACGACGAGCGCGTCGCGATCGCCGCCGGGTTGATCGCGGCCGGCGGGTCCGCGTTCGGGGTGCTGCCGGAGTGGATCGTCGACGTCGCGGTGGACTGGCACGACGACCCCGAGGCCGTCGCGGCGCTGTCGTGGCGGACGGCGGCCGCCCGGTCGGCGGGACTCGGCCGGTCGACGGAACGGGTGAGCGTCGCGTGGACGCCGGACCGCGGCGTCCCGGCGTCGTCCTCGCTGCGCTTCCGGGCCGGCGAGGACGACGAGTTCGGCGACCTGTTCGCCCGTGTCGCCGTCGGGAGCCTCGACGCCCACACCCGGGCGTCCGTCGAGGAGCTCGGTGCGAGGGGCGCCGCTGCCGACGACCTCGCCTTCTACCGTTCCCTGCCCGGGTCGCGGGACGACTGGCGGGTCGCACTCGACGCCGAGGGGGTCGTGGTCGGGTTCGTGCTGGCGACGCGCACGGCGTACGACGCGGCGATCAGCTTCATCGGCGTGCTGCCCCAGCACCGGGGCCGCGGGGTCGTCGACGGCCTGCTCGCCGAGGGGCTGCGGGTCCACGCCGAGGCCGGGGAGCCGCGGGTGGTCGGCACGACGGACGCGGCGAACACCCCGATGCGCCGGGCGTTCGAGCGTGCCGGCTTCGTGGTGACGAAGCGCCGGATCGTGTTCGAACGCTCACCCTGGTCGTGACCGGAGAGGGGTCGAAAGGCGGGCTTGCAAGTTGCCCTGTCGAGGCGTAGCGTCCGAGCGTGACCGACACTCCCGTGCCCGACACCCCCGTGCCCGATGCGACCGTGCTCGACGCGACCGAACTGGCCGACGCCGTCCTCACGATGCACGGCCGGCTCCGACGGTCGCTGCTCGCCTCGAAGGCCGACGAGGTCACCGCGTCGCAGACCGCCGCACTCGGCCGCCTGCTGCGGCACGGTCCAGCCACCGTCGCCGACCTGGCACGCGCCGAGGGCGTCCGGCCGCAGTCGATGGGTGCGACCATCCAGGCCCTGGTCGACCTCGGCCTGGCCGAGCGAGAGCCCGACCCGACGGACGGTCGGCGGTCGATCGTCAGTGCGACGGCCGCCGGTCGGGACGCCCGCCAGGCCGCCTGGGCAGCGCGGAACCGCGAACTCGCCGAGCGGCTCGCGACCCTGCCCGAGGCGGACCGCCAGGTCGTCGCGCGGGCGATGGACGTGCTCGGGCCGGTCGTCGACCCCTGACCCGCGTACCCCTCGTCCCGTCCCGCAACCCGGAAGAAGCGTCCTCACGTCCACCACCACCACGACCCCCGACACGTCCAGGGGCAGCGGCTTCGGCCCGAAGCTCCTCGTCCCGGTGCTCGTCGGGCCCCTGCTCAACCCGATCAACACCACGATGGTGTCGGTCGCCCTCACCCCGATCTCCCGCGACCTCGGGATCGGTGCGGCGCAGGCGATCTGGCTCGTCGCCGCCCTGTACCTGGCGAGTGCGATCGCGCAGCCGACGATGGGCAAGCTCGCCGACCGGTTCGGCCCGAAGAAGGTGTTCCTGACCGGGCTCGTCATCGTCGGGATCGCCGGGGTCGTGCCCGAGGTCCTGACCGGGTTCGGCGGCGCGGTGACCGCCCGGGTGCTCATCGGCATCGGGACGTCGTCGGCGTACCCGGCGGCGCTCACCACGCTCCGCCAGCACTCCGCCCGGATCGGGAAGCCGACGCCCCCGCTCGTCCTCGGCGCGCTGTCCATCACGTCGCTCGTGTCCGCAGCGGCCGGGCCGCCGCTCGGCGGGGCGCTCATCGCGGCCTTCGGCTGGCACGCGATCTTCCTGGTGAACGTGCCGCTCGCGGTCTTCGGCATCGTCGTCGCGACGCTCTGGCTGCCGTCCGACCGGCTGCGCCCGCGCGAGGCCGACGAACTGCCGGTCCTGCAGGCGCTCGACCCGCTCGGCATGGTGCTCATGACCGGGACCGTCTCGGCACTGCTCGTCTTCCTGCTCGACCTGTCCGCCGGGCTGTGGTGGCTGCTCGCGGTGGCCGTCGTGCTGCTCGTCGCCCTGGTGGCGTGGGAGCTGCGGGCCGTGCGACCGTTCGTCGACGTGCGACTGCTCGCCCGGAACGGCGCGTTGTCCCGCACGTACGGCCGCCTGTTCCTGACGTACCTGCTCGCCTACACGATGACCTACGGGTTCTCGCAGTGGGTGCAGGACGTCGCGGGCTACCCGAGCGACGTCGCCGGGTACATCCAGCTGCCGGCCGCGATCGTCGCCGGCGTGGCCTCGTTCGTGGTCGCACGCAAGACCGCGATCCGCGGGCCGCTCGTCGTCGCCGCGCTGGTGCCGATCGTCGGCGGGGTGCTCCTGCTCTTCCTGCACACCGGGTCGCCCGTCGTCCTGCTCGCCCTGACCCCGGCGCTGTTCGGGGTGCCGCAGGCCCTGGCGTCGGTCTCGAACCAGGCGGCCCTGTACCGGCTCGTCCCCGCCGCGTACATCGGCACCGCCGCCGGGCTGTCCCGCACCGCGGTGTACATCGGCGCGATCGCGGCGTCCTCGCTCATCGGCGGTGTGTTCGGCCAGGCCCCGACCACGCCGGACCTGCACGTGCTGGCGTGGGTGATCCTCGGCGTCGCGGTGCTCCTGACCGTGCTGACCCTGGCCGACCGTCGCCTGCGGGCCGCGGACGCCGGGCGCGCCACCGCCGCCGCGCCTGGGTCTGGGTCTGACGCCGAGTGAGCAGAAGACGACGGGTCGTACCCCCGCACCCGACGTCTTCTGCTCACTCGACACCCACCAGGAGCCCCCCCCCCGGCGCGGAGACCGCGGTTTCGTGAGCAGGAAGTGTCGGATCGTGACCGGCGCACTCGACCGTTCCTGCTCACGATCCGGTCGGACGCCGCTGTTCCCCGGTAGCGTCGCCGGCATGGCGAACGGCGGCGGGTTCAGCAGCGACACCAGGGCGGGCGCGATCTGGAACGTGGTGATCTGCGGCATCCTGTGCGTCGGGATCCCGATCGCGGCGATCGTCAACGCCGACCGGGGCTCCGCGTACGTCGGCATCGGCATCGCGGCGACGGTCCTGGCCCTCTGCATGGAGGTCTACTTCGTCCGCCGCCTGCTCGCGCACCGACGCTGACGGCCGGCGCCCGGCCGCGCGCCGCGCCGCGCCCCGCCCCGCCCCGCCCCGCCCCGCCCCGCCCCGGCGACTTCGTGAGCAGAAAGTGTCGGGACGCGACCCCGCACTCGACCATTCCTGCTCACCATCCGACCCGGCGGAGCCACGCCGAGCCGCACGGAGCCGCGCCGAGCCGCGCCGAGCCCAGCGGCGCCCCCGCGAGGCCCCGCCGCCGACACCCGCCCGCGCCCACGACCGTGCGGCCGGTACCCTGATCCGGTGACCGACGCGACCCCCACGCACTGGACCCTGACGCTCGTCTGCGACGACCAGCCCGGGATCGTGCACGCCGTCTCCGGAGCGGTCGTCGCCGCCGAGGGCAACATCACCGAGTCGCAGCAGTTCTCCAGCGCCGACACGAACACGTTCTTCATGCGGCTGCAGGTCATGGCGCCGGTGGACCGCGCGACGTTCGAGGCGGCACTCGCCCCCGTCGCCGCCCGGTACGACGCCCGCGTCCAGCTCGACGTCGTCGGCCGGCCGACCCGCACGCTGGTGCTCGTGTCCAAGGCCGGGCACTGCATGAACGACCTGCTCTACCGGCAGCGCCGCGGGCAGCTGCCCATCGAGATCCCCCTCGTCCTGTCGAACCACGCGGACCTGTCCGAGCTCGCCGCGTTCTACTCGGTGCCCTTCGAACACCGCCCGGTCACGGACGCGGCGAGCAAGCAGGAGATGGAACGCCGCGTGCTGCAGGCGGTGGAGGAGCACGACATCGAGCTCGTCGTCCTCGCCCGCTACATGCAGATCCTGTCGCCGGAGCTGTGCGCCGCGCTCGAGGGCCGCGCCGTGAACATCCACCACTCGTTCCTGCCCGGGTTCAAGGGCGCGAACCCGTACCGGCAGGCGCACGCCCGCGGCGTGAAGCTCATCGGTGCGACCGCGCACTACGTGACGAGCGACCTCGACGAGGGACCGATCATCGAGCAGAACGTCGTCCGCGTCGACCACACGAAGGACCCGAACGAGCTGGTCTCCATCGGCCAGGACGAGGAATCCCGGACGCTCACCCAGGCGGTGCGCTGGATCGCAGAGGACCGCGTCCTGCTCGACGGCGCCCGCACCATCATCTTCAAGTAGGCAGCACCATGACCAACGCCCCGCAGTCCCCCGTCGACTGGGACGGTGTCCCGGCACCGACACCGGCAGCCGGCTCCCGACGACGCCTGGACGGCTGGCAGGTCCTGCGGGTCGTCGTGTGCGTGTTCGGCCTGCTGTCCCTGGCGTACTGGGGCTACCTCGCGTGGCCGTTCCCGTTCCCGGGTGTCCTGTTCATGATCGGCGCACCGCTGTTCGCCGCCGTGGTCTGGTACTTCTTCCGCTCGCCGCGCTCCCCGATCGAGACCGACATCGTCGGCAAGACCATCGTCGAGGTCGCCCTGGTCGTCGCCGCAGGCGGCGCCTGGCTCGCGATCGGGCGACCGGTGGTCGGCCTGGTCTTCGTCGTGGTCGCCGCCCTGAGCGGTGTCGTCGCGTTCCGCAGGGAGACCGCATGAGTGCCACGGGCCTCCAGACCGGCCGGGAGGCCCAGCGCACCCTGGTGCGCGCAGCCCGCGTCGTCGACGCGGCCGGCACCACGACGGACGGCTGGGTCCTCGTCGTCGGTGACGCGGTGCACGCGGTCGGCGCCGGCCCCGACGCCCCCGCGGCGGACCGGGTCGTCGACCTGGGCGACGCGGTCCTGACGCCCGGCTTCGTCGACCTGCACGGTCACGGCGGGGCGACCCAGGCGTACGAGGACGACACCGTCGACGCGGCGCTCGCGATGCACCGGTCGCACGGCACGACCCGCTCGGTCCTGTCGCTCGTCGCGAACCCCGTCGACGCCCTCGTCGCGTCGCTCGAACGGATCCGGGCCGTGCGGACGGCCGACCCGCTCGTGCTCGGCGTGCACCTGGAGGGGCCGTTCCTGTCCCCGCACAACAAGGGCGCGCACAACGAGTCGTTCCTGGTCGACCCGACACCGGCGGCCGTCGAGGCGCTGCTCGAGGCCGGCGACGGCGTGCTCCGCCAGGTCACCGTCGCCCCGGAGCTGCCGGGCGCGCTCGACGCCGTCCGCCGCTTCGTCGACGCGGGCGTCGTCGTGGCGGTCGGCCACACCGTCGGTACCCTCGACCACGCACGCGCGGCCTTCGACGCCGGTGCGACCGTGCTCACCCACGCGTTCAACGCCGTGCCGGGCATCCACCACCGGGCCCCCGGCCCGATCGGCGCCGCGATCGCCGACGAACGGGTGACCCTCGAGCTCATCCTGGACGGCGTGCACGTGCACCCGGTCGTCGCGGACACGCTGTTCCGTGCCGCACCCGACCGGGTCGCGCTGATCACCGACGCGATGGGCGCCGCCGGCGCGGCCGACGGGTCCTACCGGCTCGGGTCGCTCGACGTGACGGTCACGGACGGTGTCGCCCTGGTGGCGGGGACCGAGACGATCGCCGGCTCGACGCTCACGCAGGACGTGGCGCTCCGCAACGCCGTCGCGCTCGCCGGGCGGACGCTGCCCGAGGCCGTCGCCGCCCTGACGAGCGTGCCGGCCGCGGCGCTGGGGCTCGGCGACCGGCTGGGCCGGCTCGCGCCGGGGTACGCCGCGGACCTCGTGGCGCTGTCACCGGCGCTCGAGGTGCAGCGGGTATGGGCGGGCGGGCGCGAGCTGGGCTGAGCGCTCAGTCGCCCGGCGGCCGCTGCGCGGCCGCGACGAGCGCGGCGGCGACCAGCCGCTCGGCGTGCTCGTCGGGCACCCCGAGCCGTCGCACCGTCTCGACGTAGGACCGCGCGGCGGCGACCGCGGCACGTTCGGTGTCGTCGTCGTGCAGGCGCACGACCGTGCCGTTCCGCCCGCGGGTCTCGACCAGGCCGTCGGACTCGAGCTCGCGGTACGCCCGGGCGACGGTGTTCGGGGCGAGGCCGAGGTCGGCGGCGAGCTTGCGGACGGTGGGCAGCCGCTGGCCGGGGCGCAGGGCTCCGCCGTGGATCTGCTGCACGAGCTGCTGCCGGAGCTGCTCGAACGGCGGGAGCCGCGATGCGGCGTCGATCTGGATCATCGGGGCGCCGGGGGTCTCAGTGCCCGCGCTGCGCGGCGACGCCGGCGGGTGTGCCGGGCCAGAGCTGCTCGAGGTACCACGTGTCGGCGATCCGGCTCATCTTGACGAGCACGACGCTGCCGGCCGTGATGACGAACGCGGGGAGCAGCAGCCACGCCGACGCGGTGTCCGTCACGAGCAGGGTGCTGCCGATCAGCGTGATGAGCAGGACCTGCCGGATGCCGGTCGCCACCCCGTTGAGCGCCGACGAACGGAGGGCGTCGTCCCACATGAGCTCCTCGGTGGTGGCCGCGGGCTGTCCGCGGAGCACGAGGCGGCGGCCGAGGACCTCGAGGGCGACGAGGCTCAGGGTGGACACCGCGAGGAGCGGGGCGACGACCACGGCGAGCCGCAGGTCCCGGCCACCGAGCTCGACGGCGACCAGGGCGATCGTGGCGAGCCAGAGCACCCACGCGAGCAGTCGGAGCAGGCTCGGCACGTAGGCCGAGAGCGTCACGGTGTCGAGGCGGGCGACCCGCGGGCGGTCGTCGTGCCGGAAGGCACCCAGGAAGGACGCCCAGACGAGTCCGGCGCCGTACCCGGCGACGGCGACGGCCGCGCAGGCGTAGAGGCCGACCCGGTCGTGCTGCGAGCCGGTGGCGAACGTCCCCCCGAGGGCGAGGGCGAGCCCTGCCAGGCCGCCGGAGGCGCTCCCGAGCAGTCGGGCGGCGGTCCGGGCCCGCAGGTCGGCCTCGAGCGCCGGCGGCACCGGGAGTCCGACGCGGGCGGCGAGGCGTTCGACCTGCCACGCCTGCACCGAGCGGGACCGGGCGCTCACGGCGACGAGGACCAGCGAGAGCGCGATCGCGCCGAGGATCCAGCCTGCTGCACCGTCCATCGTGACCCCACTCCCTCGTCAGGTGTTGTGGCATCACATTGGTACAGAACCGGTTCTGTGTCAACCAGTCCCACACGCGCGGCGGTCAGGAGCCGGGCACCGCCACGCGGACCGCGCTGATCCGCCCGTCGTGCGTGCGGGCCGTCGTCGCCGGGTCGTAGCTGTCCGCGGTGGCGAGGTACAGCGTGCGGCCGTCGTCCCCGCCGAGGGCGCAGTCGACGGCGCACCGACCGGGAGCGTCGATCCGGTCCGTGACCTCGCCGCCCTCGACGACCCGCAGGAACTCGCCCGTGTCCACCGAGCAGACCCAGATCGCCCCCTCGGCGTCGACCGTGCTGCCGTCGGGCGTGACCCCCTCCGGCAGGCTCGCCCAGGTCCGCCGCCCGGTGAGCGAGCCGTCCGCCTCGATGTCGAACGCGGTCAGCCGTCCACCCCAGGTCTCGCTGACGACCAGGGTCCTGGTGCCCGGCAGCACGTTCGCGCTGTTCGGGAAGACGAGTCCGTCCGCGGCCAGCCGGGCGGACCCGTCGGGCTCGACCACCCAGAGCGGTCCGGGGCGGAGCTCCTCGCCGCCGTACAGGTCGTAGCCGAACGCGCCGATGTAGGTTCGGCCGGTGGCGTCGTCGACGACCAGGTCGTTGACGAGCGACGACTCGACCGACGACAGGTCGGCGAAGACCGACGTCGACCCGTCGGACTCGACCGCGACGATCGTGCGGGACTCCATCGCGCTGACGACGAGCCGACCGTCGGCGAGCCAGCCGAGGCCGGAGGACTGCCCGTCGACCCGGGCCTCGCGCCAAGGGGCGGCGTCGGCCGACGGGTCGACCGAGAAGACCTCGCCGGTGTGCATGTCCGAGTACCAGAGCCGGCCGGCCCGCCAGCGGTTGCCCTCGGGGAATCGGATACCGGTGACGACGTCGGTCGCTGCGTCCAGGGTGATGTGCACGGGTCCACCCTGCCACCCGGGTCGTGGCGGCCGGCAGCGTCCGCGCAGCCTTGCGAAACGGAACAATGTTCCGTATCGTCGCTGCCGATCCGGAAACCTGTTCCGGAAAACCTCGGACGAGAGAGAGCTGCACGCCGTGACGACGAACCAGCACCCGATCCCCACCCCCTTCACCGCGGCCTCCACCGCTGCCGACGTCCTGGACGGCGTCGACCTCGACGGCCGCCACGTCGTCGTCACCGGCGGGCACGGACGCCTCGGTCGGGAGGCC
Organism: Curtobacterium sp. MCLR17_036; assembly: GCF_003234445.2. Taxonomy (NCBI): domain Bacteria; kingdom Bacillati; phylum Actinomycetota; class Actinomycetes; order Micrococcales; family Microbacteriaceae; genus Curtobacterium; species Curtobacterium sp. MCLR17_036. The sequence continues at coordinate 3,222,949 of NZ_CP126269.1, forward strand.
ACCCGCGCCCTCGCCGCAGCCGGGGCGCAGGTCACCGTGGCCTCCCGCGACACCGCTCGCGCCGCGGCCGCGGTCGCCGGCATCCCCGGCGTCCGCGTCGAGGAGCTGGACCTCGCCGACCCGGACTCGATCGACGCGTTCGCGGCCCGTTGGACGACGTCCGGGCACCCCCTGCACGCGCTCGTGAACAACGCCGCCGTGCTCTTCTCCCCGGAACGCCGCCTCGACGCCCGCGGCAACGAGCTCGCGTTCTCGACGTCCCACCTCGGCCACTTCCGGCTCACGACCGCGCTGCTCCCCGCCCTCCGGGAGGCCCGTGGCGCGCGGGTCCTCACCGTCACGTCCGGCGCGGCGAGGTTCGGGCAGATCCACTGGGACGACCTCGCGTTCGCGGGCGGGTACGACCCGGGCGCGGCCTACGGGCAGTCGAAGCGGGCCAACGTCCTGTTCACCGTCGAGCTCGACCGCCGGTACGCCGACCAGGGCATCCGGGCCTTCGCAGCCCACCCCGGCGTCGCCATCGGCCCCGGACCGCACGACGCCGACCGGCTCGCCTCGTTCCGGGAGCAGGGCCTGGTCGACGACGACGGCGCGACGGTGATCGACCCGCCCGTGGGCAAGAAGACGATCGAACAGGGGGCGGCGACGCTCGTGTTCGGTGCGGCGAGCCCCCTGCTCGACGGCGTCGGCGGGGTCTACCTGAAGGACAGCGACGTCGCCGTGCTCGACGACGAGGTCCGCCCGCTCACCGCCGACCACATCCCCTCGGACGCGAACACCGCGATGCTCGACCCGGACGACGCCCGCCGTCTGTGGACGGTGAGCGAGCAGCTGATCGCCTGATCGCCTGATCGCCTGATCGCCTGATCGGACCCCACTCGCGCAGCCGCCCACTCGCTCAGCGGCCCACTCGCTCAGCGGCCCACTCGTCCAGCCGCCCACCCGTTCACCGGTCGACCGGACGCCCCCGCTGTCCGCTCGCCCAGCGCGTGTCCGCGGTGTCCCCGACCCGGAGCGACAGCGTCCCGCCACGGGTCACGAACGACGCCGGCACCCACGACCGCTCGAGGGTCCGACCGTCCAACCGTGCACCGTGGACGTACGGCGCGGTGCCGGAGGACCGGATGACGATCCGCTCCCCGCTCGACCGCCGGATGTCCACGGTGCTGAAGGTCGGGCTGCCGACGAGCATGTCCGCACGACCCGGCGTCTGCGGGAACAGCCCGATCGACGCGAAGACGTACCAGGCGCTCATCGTGCCGAGGTCGTCGTTGCCCGGCAGGCCGTCGGGCCCGGTCGAGTAGGCGTCGTCGACGACGCGGCGCACGGTCTCCTGCGTCTTCCAGGGTGCTCCGAGCGCGTTGTACATCCACGGCGTGTGGATGTCGGGTTCGTTCGTCGGGTCGAACTTCGTGGCGTCGCCACCGGTCACGGCCCAGTTGCCCGAGGCGTCGTGGAAGAAGGCGTCGAGCCGGGCGATCGCGGCGTCATCGCCGCCGAGCGCGTTCGACAGCCCGTGGACGTCCTGCGGCACGAGCCACGTGTACTGCGCGCTGGTGCCCTGCGCGAACCCGGTGCCGGTCGAGGGCGACCAGCTGGGCGTCCACGAGCCGTCGGCCTGCCGTGCCGCCTGGTACCCGACGGCCGCGTTGAAGGTGTTCTCCCAGTAGGACCCACGCTCCGCGAACATCCGGGCGTCGGAGCGCAGACCGAGCGAGGAGGCCCAGTACCCGAGCGCGCTGTCGGCGATCGAGTCCTCGAGGGTCTCGGCGGCGCCGCCCCAGCAGGAGCAGTCGTCGTTCGCCGCGTAGTGCCGCTCCAGGTACTCGTCGAGTGCGGGCCGCTGCGCCAGGCACTGCCCCGGGCACCCGATGTCGCTCTCGGCGTCGGTGTTCTCGACCGTCGCCTGGTGCTTCAGGGAGGCGTAGGCGGCCCGGACGTCGAAGTTCCGGACGCCCATGGCGTACCAGGTGGCGAGCGTCGCGGCCGAGGGGTCGCCGGTCATCACGTGCGTCGGCGCGCCGAGGTGCAGCCACCGGTCCCACACGCCGCCGTTCTGCTCGGCGAACCGCAGCATCGACTGCGCCATGTCCCCGGCGACGTCCGGCCGCAGCAGTGCGAGCAGCTGGATCTGCGCCCGGTACTGGTCCCACCCGGAGTACGTGCCGTAGACGGCCCGGTGTCCGCGGTCCATCCGGTGCACCCGCTGGTCCGGCCCGAGGTACCGGCCGTCGCGGTCGTTCAGCGTGTTCGGCTGCATGAGCGCGTGGTAGACGGACGTGTACAGCTGGGTGGTCCGGTCCGCCGTGCCGCCCCCGACGCGCAGGCGCGACAGTTCGCGGTTCCAGGAGGCCCGTGTACCGGCCGCCACGCCGGCGACGGTCGAGCGCTTCGTCACCTCGCCGTCGCGGTTCGCGACGGCGCCTGCGGCGCTGACGTACGAGATGCCGATCCTGGCGTGCACCGTCGCACCGCGACGCGCGTCGAAGCCGACCCACGCGCCGGAGCCGCGTCCGGCACGGTCGGCGCCGGTCAGGTAGCCCTCCCCGCCGGAGGAGGCCGTGCCTCCCGGCTGGACCGTGCCGTCCTGCCAGGTGCCGGTGCTCGTGAACGCCGTGTCGAAGGTGGCCGTGAAGTACAGGCGGTAGTAGCTGCGGCGGTCCGGGTTGGTGGCGCCGCCGCCGTTCGCGCGGCGGCTGCAGAAGCCGCCGGTCAGGACGCTGCCGCTGACCGTGCGGGTGCGGGCGTCGACGCGGGTGGTGGCGGCCTCGCTGCCGTTGATCGAGTTCGACGTGCGGAAGAGCAGGTTCGCGTCCTTCCCGGCCGGGAACGCGAACTCGCCGACGCCGGCCCGCGTGGTGACCGCGAGGTCGGTGCGGACGCCGTTGTCGAGCGCGACGCTGTACCTGCCGGGGCTCGCGGACTCGTCGTCGTGCGAGTAGCCGGCGGCGTAGACGGCGTCCTTCGAGTCGGCGGACGGCGAGGTCGTGACCGGGGTGGTGACCGGCATGATCGGGACGTCCCCGGCCGCACCCGGCGCACACCCGGCACCGTTCAGGTGCGTCAGGCTGAAGCCGCGCAGCCGGTCCACGTCGTACGAGTACCCGTTCGCGACCGGGGTCGAGGTCTGGTCGCCCGCGGTGCCCGTGGGGCTCCACTGCAGCATCCCGAACGGGGCGGTGGCGCCGGGCCAGGTGTTGCCGTCACCGCTCGTGCCGATGAACGGGTCGACGTACCTGGCGGGGTCGGACACGGGCCGACCCGCGTGCGACGCCTGCGACGCGACGGCCGGTGATGCGACGACCCCCGTCCCGAGCAGGGCGGCGATCGTGGCCACCGCGGCGAGCGGCAGCGGACGGAGGAGCGGGCGACGGTGCACGCGGGATCGGTTCACACGGGCGACGCTAGCCCCCTCGAACGGGGGACGCGCGATCCGTCACCGAGCGGTCTCCTGCTGTTCACCGTGGCTGCCGTCCGGTGCACGGACCGCCGTCGTGAGCACGCGGAGGCCGTCCGTGGCTGGCGTCCGGTGCACGGACCGCCGTCGTGAGCACGCGGAGGCCGACCAGCGCCCCGGACCCGCAGACGGCGAGCGCCGCCACGGCGACGGCGGCGTAGCCGGCCTCGGTCGCCGCTCCGCGGTACGGCACGTCGTCGAGCCACGCCAGACCGCCGGTCACGACGACCACCCCGATCGCGACGCTCCCGCCACCACGAGTGCCGCGTCGACGGCTGCGCGGAGCAGGGTGCGCACGCGGTGTTCCACACACCCATCCTGCCGCGGGGTCGCACCCCCTGTCAGGATGGGCGCATGAGCGTCATGGTCTCCCTGTTCGATGCACGCCGCAGCCGCACCAGCGAGAAGTACACGGCCTTCCCCCCGGACGTCCTGCCGATGTTCGTCGCCGAGATGGACTCGATGCTCGCCGAGCCGGTGCGCGAGGCCCTGCTCCGCGCGGTCACCGACGGGGACACCGGCTACGTCGGGCACGGCCGCGCCCTGCCCGAGGCCTTCGTCGACTTCGCCGAGGACCGGTGGGCGTGGCAGGTGGACCCCGACCTCGTCCGGACCACCACCGACGTCTCGGTCGCGGCGGTCGAGATGCTCCGCCGGGTCATCGCACCCGGCGACCAGGTCGTCGTCATGCCGCCCGTGTACCCGCCGTTCTGGGACTACGTCACCGAGGCCGGCGGCACCGTGACCGAGGTCCCGCTGCTCGCCCCCGCCGACCCGGCGGACCCCTACGACACCACGGCGGGTTGGCGGATGGACCTGGACGGCATCGCCCGCGCCTTCGCCGACGGCGCCCGCACGGTGCTGCTCTGCAACCCGCACAACCCCCTCGGGCTCGTGCACGACCGCGCCTCGCTCGCCGCGCTCGCGAAGCTCGCCGCCGAGTGGGACGCCGTGGTCGTCTCGGACGAGATCCACGCGCCGCTCGTGCACGCCGACGGGGTCTTCACGCCGTTCCTGGAGTCCTGCCCCGAGGCCGCGTCGCTCGGCGTCGCCCTGACGAGTGCGAGCAAGGCGTGGAACCTGGCCGGCACCAAGTGCGCGCTCATCGTCGGCGCCTCGGAACGCGCCCGCGGCTGGTTCGACGCCCTGCCGACCGAGGTGGTCGAGCGCACCGGCATCCTCGGCTACACCGCGAGCATCGCCGCCTTCAGCGAGGGCGGCCCCTGGCTCGCGTCGCTGCTCACCGAACTCGCCGCGAACCGCCGCACCCTGGCCGAGCGGATCGGCGAGGTGCTGCCCGGCGCCGGCTACCGGCAGCCGCAGGCGTCCTACCTGGCGTGGCTCGACCTGCGCGCGCTGCCGTGGGGCGACGACCCCGCGGCACTGCTCGTGGACGAGGCGAAGGTGGCCCTCGCCTCGGGCCCGGCGTTCGGTCGACAGGGCGCCGGGTTCGCACGCCTGAACTTCGGGTGCTCGGCGGAGACCCTCGACGAGGGACTCGACCGTCTGCACGCCGCGTACCGGCAGCGTGCGGACGGCTGAGCCACCGGCCTACTCGAACCGCTGCCAGGCCGGCTTGTTCGCGTACGTGTAGCGGTAGTAGTCGGCGAGCTGCAGGCCGGCGGCCGCTTCCTCGTCGACCACGACGGTCGCGTGCTCGTGCAGCTGCAGCGCCGAGCCCGGGACGAAGGAGCTGAGCGGCCCCTCCACCGCGGCGGCGACCGCGTCGGCCTTCGACGACCCCTGCGCCACGAGGACGAGCTCGCGGGCCTCGAGGATCGTGCCGAGCCCCTGGGTCATGCAGTGGGTCGGGACCTGGTCGGGCGAGTCGAAGAACCGGGCGTTCGCGTCGCGGGTGGACGGCGCGAGGGTCTTGATGCGGGTGCGCGACGCGAACGACGACGTCGGCTCGTTGAACCCGATGTGCCCGTTCGCCCCGATGCCGAGGATCTGCACGTCGATCCCGCCGGCGGCCCGGATCGCGGCGTCGTACTCCTTCGCCGCGAACTCCAGGTCGGTGGCACGACCGTCCGGCACCCGCACCCGGCTCGGGTCGAAGCCGAGCGGACCGACGACGTCGCGCGCGATGACACTGGCGTACGACTCCGGGTGCTCGAGCGGGATGCCGACGTACTCGTCGAGGGCGAACCCGCGGGCCTCGGCGAAGGTGATCTCGCCCGCGCGGACCCGGCGCTGCAGGTCGGCGTAGATGCCCTGCGGGCTGGATCCGGTGGCGAGACCGATGACGGCGGACGGCTTCTTGGCGACGACGGACGCGATCTTGGCCGCGGCGACGCGACCGACCTCGTCCGGCGTGGGCAGGATGATGATCTCCACACCGCGATGCTACTGGTCATGACCAGTCTGCGACAGGGCGGGATCGGTAGCGTGGGCGCATGCCGACCCCCGACTTCGTCCTGTCCCTGCGATCGCGGATCGGCACCGAGCCGCTCTGGCTGACCGGGGTCACCGCCGTGGTCACCCGTGGCTCCGGGTCCGACCGGAAGCTGCTCGTGGTGCGCCGTGCCGACACCGGGGCGTACACCCCGGTCACCGGCATCGTCGACCCGGGCGAGGAGCCCGCGGTCGCCGCCGAACGCGAGGTCCTGGAAGAGGCCGACGTCGTCGCCGTCGCCGAGCGCCTGGCCTGGGTGCAGGTCCTGCCGGAGATGACGTACCCGAACGGCGACCGAGCGCAGTACCTCGACCTCGTGTTCGCCTGCCGCTGGGTCTCCGGCACGCCGGCACCCGCCGACGGCGAGAACACCGAGGCGTTCTGGGCCCGGCTCGACGCCTTGCCCGCGATGCAGCCGAACATGCGCGCCCGCGTCGAGGCCGCCCTGTCCGACGAGCACGCCGCGCGCTTCCAGCGCTGACGGCGGGGCATTCGTTCGACGGGCGGTCGTTCGACGGTTCGTCGGCGTCCCTTGTCGGGACGGCGGGGCCGCCGGTACGGTGCTGGCACGGCGACGGTCGCCGCGCACGGACTGGAGGCACGCATGCGGTTCACGACGACGGTCCTGCAGGCGCGGAAGACGGCCACCGGGCTGCCGGTCCCGCCGTCCGTCATCGAGGCACTCGGCTCCGGGAAGCGCCCCGCCGTGGTCGTCACGATCAACGGCGGCCACACCTACCGGTCCACCGTCGGGGTCATGAACGAGCAGTTCCTCGTGCCGCTGTCCGCCGAGCACCGGGAGGCCGCCGGGGTGGCCGCGGGCGACTCGGTCGAGGTGTCCCTCGAGGTCGACACCCTGCCCCGCGTCGTCGACCTCCCCGAGGACCTCGCGGCGGCACTGCACCAAGCAGGGGTCCGCGCGGCCTTCGACACGCTCTCGAACTCGCGGCAGCGGGCCCTCGCCGACCCGGTGGCCCAGGCGAAGGCCCCCGAGACCCGCGCCCGTCGCATCGAGAAGGCCGTCGACGCGCTGCGGTCCTGAGCGGGGCCGCCGCGGGCCGCGGGCCGCGGCGCTGCGGGCCGCGGTGGCGCGGTGGCGCGGTGCTGCGGTGGCGCGGTGGCGCGGTGGCGCGGTGGCGCGGTGGCGCGGTGGCGCGGTGGCGCGGTGCTGCGGTGGCGCGGTGGCGCGGTGGCGCGGTGGCGCGGTGGCGCGGTGTAGCTTCACGCGGCGGCTTCGGTGCAGTTTCGCGCGTCGGAGGTCGTTCCGCGCGTGGGGAGCAGTTCCGCGCGTAGGAAGCCGTTCCTTCCGTCTGCCCACGCGCGGAACTGCTTCCCATCGCACGAGCAGTGGGACAGTTCGACGGAACGACCACCGCGGTCAGCGGCCGAGTTCCACCAGCACCCGTGGGATCTCGATGAGCAACTCGCTCGCCAGGTAGCCGAGCGGTCCCACCTGCACGGCCAGGCGGTCCCCGGCGGTGGCGTGCACGGAACTCGCCCACGTGGCCGCCTGCGCCGGGTCGGCGCCACGGGCGAGCAGCCCGACGACGACGCCGGACAGCACGTCGCCGCTGCCGCTCGTCCCGAGGCCGCCGGCACCGGTGCCCTTGATCCAGGTCCGGCCGTCGGGGCTCGCGATCACGTCGGACAGGGCCACGACCGCGCCGTACCGCTCCGCGATCGCGAGGGCGTCGGCTTCGTCGTCCCCGCCGCACTCACGGCCGAGCAGCCGTTCGGCCTCGCCGCTGTTCGGCGTCATCACGAGTCGACCGCGCAACGGTTCGAGCCGCTCCGCGACGTCGGCCGCGACGCCGAGGGCGAAGGCGTCCAGCACGACCAGCGTGTCGTCGCCGACGGCGTCCGCGATGGAGGCGACGAGGTCACGCGCACCATCCGGTTCGTCCAGCCCCGGTCCGAGCAGCACGGCGTCGGCACTGCCGACGTCGTCCGCGATCGCCGCGAGTGCCCCCACCGCGATGTGCCCGGCGTCGTCCTGGTCGAGCGGTTCGACGCCGGACTCCGGCACGGCGACGGCGACCTCGGCTGCGACGCTCCGCGCGACGGCGAGCGTGAGCCGTCCGGCGCCGACCCGGAGCGCGGCGAGCGCCGACAGCATCGCGGCCCCCGGCGTGCGAGCGGCGCCGCCGATGACGAGCACCTGGCCACGGCCGTACTTGCCCGCGCCGGGTTCGGGCAGCGGCCACTCGCGCAGCAGGTTCGGGGTGATCTGTTCAGCGGACACGGACGTCGTCCTTCCGGCCGCTGTGCTCGGTGACCTCGGTCTCGTCGAGGTGCTCGACGGCCGAGAACTCCTCGAGCGTCCAGGGCTGCCCGACACCGTCGCGCCGCAGCCGGGTGAGCGAGGCGTTCGCCACGGTGTGGTCGCCGGCGAAGTCCATGAGGGCCGGTTCGTCGAGGTCGAGGCAGACCGCGACCATGAGCATGACCACGGCGTCGTGAGCGGCGAGGACCAGCCGGTCGGCTCCGTCGAGCCGGTCGACGTCGACGAGCAGGCTCCGCAACCGTGCCATCACGTCGACCCACGACTCACCGCCCGCTGGCCGGTGGTAGTACTTGCCGAGCCACTGTCGCCGGCGTTCCTCGTCGGGGTGGCGGTTCCGCACCCCGGTCAGGGTGAGCAGGTCGAGGACGCCGAGTTCCCGGTCACGCAGTCGCTCGTCCACCCGCTTCGTCGGTTCGGCGACGCCGCCGGCGGCGAGCGCGATCCCGATGGTCTGCTGCGCGCGGAGGTACGGCGAGACCCACAGCGCTGCGGCCACGTCGTCCACGCCGCGGTCGGCGAGTTCGCGGCCGAGTGCCCGGGACTGCTGCTCCCCGAGCGGGCTGAGCGGGACGTCGGCGTCGCGGTACTCGACCTCGATCACGTCGGCGCCCGCGCGCTCGGCACGCTCGGCGGCGACGTTGGCGAGGGATTCCCCGTGTCGGACGAGCCAGATCTCGGTGACAGCCATGCCCGAGACCGTAGACGGCTGCCGCTGGACCCGTTCTCCGTCGCGGCCCCGGAAGCGTCAGCGGGCGACGTCGCGGGCGCTGCGGACCGGTCGGACGGCGCACGGTAGTCCGGCCGCGCGGAGCCTCCGGGTGAGTCGGTCGAGGTCCCACAGGTCGCGCCACTCCAGGCGGAGGATCACCCGCACCCCCGGCACGGTGAGCAGCTGCTCGTGTCGGCGCTTCTCGTCGATGAACACCTGCGTGGTGTCGCGCCCGTTGCGGTACCGCTCCTGCGTGTACTTGGCGTGCCCGTCCATCTCGACGACCACGCCCTGCTCCGGGAACCAGAAGTCGACCTCGTACCGACGCCCCTCGACCACGAAGCGCTGCTGCAGGACCGGAACGGGCAGGCCGAGCTCGCGGAACACGACCCGCGCCAGTGACTCCGCGGGCGACCCCGAGCGCCCGTCGGCGATGTCGAGCGCGAGCACGGCGAGTCGGCGGCCGCGATCGTGCAGCGTCCCGCCGAGCGCTGCGGTGCACGCCTGTTTCGGGACACCGCTCCGGATCGCGGCGTCGGCGACGACGACGGTCGCCCGGACGTCGCCGAGGAGCGCGATGTCGGCCACGGTGCGAGCGACCGTCGTGAACCGCACCCCGCCGTGGTGCACGAGGTCCTTCGACCCGAGCGGCCGGGTGTGCAGGACGAGCGACTTCGTCCGAGCGCCGTACTGCGATTTCGGCACCGTGATGTGGACGTCCTCCGGCCAGCCGGCCAGCCAGGGCAGGCCGTGCGCCGCGACCGCCGAGACGTGCGACCCCGCGGCCGCGGTGCTCCGACGTCCGAGGCGGGCGAAGACCCGGGTGACGTACTGCTGCCGGGGGCCGGCCGCGTCCCAGTCGACCCCACGGACGAATGCGTTCGGTCCGACGCGGACGAGCCGGTCGGGGCCGTCCCCGGCGGCGCGGCGACGCATGGCCGCGCCGGAGCGGCCGGCGTCGCGCAAGGAGCTGGCGCGGTAGATGGCGAGTGGCTGTTCCATGCCCTCCACGGTGGAGGGCCGACCACCCCGAGAGGTGCCGAGCGTGTGGATCTGTGGACGGGCCTCCCGGCAGAACATCCTGTGGAGGACGAACGTTCCTTCCCAATGCGCCCGCGATGGAAAGGCGAATCGCGCGTAGGTGACCAGAAGAAACTGGCACCTACGCGCGATTCGACCTCCTACGCGCGATTCAGCCCCCTACGCGCGAAACAGCACCCGGCGCCCGCAACAGCACCCGCCCGGCGCCGCACCCGCTCCCTCAGCCCCGGCGCACCCGCAGCGTCACGATCTCGAACGGGCGGAGCGTCAGCACGACCGGCTCGCCGGCGTCCCACGAGTCGCCGAGCGTCCGCTCGAGCAGGTCCACCGCGGTCACCGAGGCCGCGTCGAACCCGAACGACACCCCGACGTCGGTCGCCCGGCCGCCCGAGGCCTCGTACAGGCGCACGACCACGTCGCCCGAGCGGTCCTCGGCGAGCTTGACGGCCTCGACGAGCACCTGCGGCGACGACACCGTGACGAGCGGCTCGACGGGTGTGGAGCCGGACACGGTCCGCACCGGCAGGTTGAGCCGGTAGCCCGAGTCCGCCGCGTCGAGCACGGACGCCCCGACGCGCAGCACCGTGCGGAACACGTGGTGCCCCTGGTCGGCGTCCGGGTCCGGGAACGTCGGCCCGCGCAGCAGCGACTCGCGCACGAGCGTCGTGGTCCCGCCGTCGGGCCGCGTGGAGCGGGTGACGTCGTGGCCGTAGGTCGAGTCGTTCGCCACCGCGACGCCGAACCCCGGCTCGGCGACGTGCACCCAGCGGTGCGCCGAGGTCTCGAAGCGGGCGTGGTCCCACGAGGTGTTCTGGTGGGTCGGCCGGTCGATGTGCCCGAACTGGATCTCGCTCGAGGCCGACGACGCCCGGACGTCGACGGGGAACGCGAGCTTCAGCAGCTTCTGGTGCTCGTGCCAGTCGACCTCGGTCTCGACGGTCAGCTCGGGCTGGCCCTCGACGGCGGAGTACCGGGTCGTGAGCGTCGACGACCCGAAGGACCGTTCGACCACGAGCGCGGAGCCCTCGATCGCGACCGACGAGGCCGCCAGCACGGTGCCGTTGCGCTGGTAGGCGCGGTCGATGTCCCACGCCTCCCACTGGTTCGGGGTGTCGCGGAACACCGTGTACTCGGCTCCGGCCGCGCCCGGTGCGATCGCGTCGCGACCGCTGGCGCGGTCGACGAGCGACACGACGTGGCCGGCCGCGTCGACGGTCGCCGTCACGACGCCGGTGTCGAAGACGAAGTGGTCGCCGTTCCGGACGGGAGGCACGGGTCGCGGCTCCTCGCCGAGCGAACCTCCCAGGGCGGTTGCGCCCCCCGCCGCGACCGGCGAGGCGTTGAAGCGCACGACGTTCCCGGACGAGCCGGTGCCGCCGACGGCGTCGGCGCCGGACGGCGCGTCGAGCAACCCGCTGCCACCGCTCCCGCCTGCGGCCGTCGACGACGACGCACCCACGCCGGCGAGCGCCGTGGCCCCGCCGTTCGCGAGCGCGGTCGTCGCGTCGCCGATCAGCCCCTCGAGGACCTCGGCGATCCGTGCGTAGTTCTCCTCGGCGTTCTCGTAGACCCAGGCGATCGAGGACCCCGGCAGGATGTCGTGGAACTGCTGCAGCAGGACGGTGTGCCAGGCCGCCTCGAGTTCCTCGTACGGGTACTCCGCGCCGAGTCGCACGGCCGCGGTCGCCGCCCAGAGCTCGGCCTCGCGCAGCAGGTGCTCGGAGCGGCGGTTGCCCTGCTTCGTGCGGATCTGCGACGTGTAGGTGCCGCGGTGGAACTCGAGGTACATCTCCCCCGACCACACGCCGGGTTCCGGCAGCACGCGCTCGAGCTCCTCGAAGACCTGGGCCGGCGTGCCGAGCTGGACGCGGGGCGAGCCGTCCAGGTCGTGCTGGCGTCGGGCGGCCGCGACCATCTCGCGGGTGGGGCCGCCGCCGCCGTCGCCGAAGCCGTAGAGCAGCATCGAGGTGTTCGCGACGCCGCGCTCCTTGTTGTTCCGCTCGCCGCGGTGCAGGTCGGCGGCGGAGACGTCCGAGTTGTAGGTGTCCGCCGGCGGCAGGTGCGTCAGGATGCGCGAGCCGTCGATGCCCTCCCAGTGGAAGGACGTGTGCGGGATGACGTTCGTCTCGTTCCACGACGGCTTCTGGGTGACGAACCACTTCGAGCCGGCGGCGCGGACGATCTGCGGCAGGGCGCCCGAGTAGCCGAACGAGTCGGGCAGCCAGGCCTCCGGGGTGTCGATGCCGAACTCCTCGAGGAAGAACCGCTTGCCGGCGACGAACTGCCGGGCGAGGGCCTCGCCACCGGGCAGGTTCGTGTCGGACTCGACCCACATGCCGCCGACCGGGATCCACCGGCCCTCGGCCACCCGCTGCTTGATGCGTGCCCAGATGGACGGGTACCCGTCACGGATCCAGGCGTACTGCTGCGCCGACGAGCACGCGAAGGTGAAGTCCGGGTCGCGGTCCATCAGGTCGAGCACGTTCGAGAAGGTGCGCGCGCACTTGCGCACCGTCTCGCGCACCGGCCAGAGCCAGGCGGAGTCGATGTGTGCGTGGCCGACGGCGATCGCGCGGTGTGCGGCGGCGCTCGCGGGCACGGCGAGCACGGGTGCGAGGACCGCGCGGGCGTCGGCCGCGGTGCCGGCGACGTCGTCCGGGTCGAGGGCGTCGGCGGCGAGCTCGAGCGCGTGCAGGACGTCCGCGCCGCGGGTCCCGTCGGTCGGAAGCTCCGCCATCAGCCCGCGGAGGACCCAGAGGTCCTGCTGCAGTTCCCACACGGTGTCGTCGCGCTCGACGACCTCGAGCGCGCGCACCCGGTAGATCGGCCGGTCGCCGGCGGTGGACCGGGAGCCGAGCGGGGTCCGCCCCTGGAACGAGTCGCCGCCGATGTCCGGGTTCGCACCGGCCTCGACGTAGAGCTCGAACGACCCGCCGGGGCCGACTTCGAGGGGCACGGTGTCGTTGCGCGGCTCGATGCCCTTGATCGTGGAGCCGTCCGGGCGGTAGGCGAGCCCCTCGGCCTGGAACCCCGGGTGGCGCTTCGTGAAGCCGAGGTCGACGCGCAGTTCGGCGGTGGTGCCGGGTGCGGTGCCGAAGTCCTCGGGCACGGTGCCGGTGACCCGGAACCAGGTGGTCCCCCACGGGCGGCCGCCCCAGGCGCTCCCCACCGTGAACGGCGTGTACGTCTCGCGCACCGCGGCCGTGAACGGCACCGGTTCGCCCGGCACCTCCCAGGCCTCGATCGTCACCGGTGCCGAGCGCCGCAGGACGGCGGGGTCGACGCGGTCGCGGACGAGGCGGGCGATGCGGGCCTCGACGAGCGGTTCGTCCTTGTGCATGTGCTTCCTTTCGAGAGAGCCGGCGGGGCCGACGGATCGGCCCTGGTCGCCGACGGATCAGCCCTTGATGCCGCCGGCGAGCGCGTTGCCGCCGCCGAGGCCCCTGGACACGATCACGTAGAGGGCGATGACGGGCACGGAGTAGATGATCGAGAACGCCGCGAGCTGCCCGTAGGCGACGGCGCCGTACTGCCCGAAGAAGTTGAAGATGCTCACCGCGGCGGGCACCTTGTCGGGCGAGAGCAGCAGGACGAAGGGGACGAAGAAGTTCCCCCAGGCCTGGATGAACACGAAGATGAACACCACCGCGATGCCCGGCCGCATGAGCGGGATGACGATGCGGGTCAGGGTCGTCATCATCGAGGCGCCGTCGGTCCACGCTGCTTCCTCGAGCGAGATCGGCACCGAGTCCATGAAGTTCTTCGCCATCCAGATCGCCATCGGCAGGCTGGTCGCGGCGAGGAAGAAGATGCAGCCCCACACGTTGTCGATGAGGTTGAGCGACACGAACAGGCTGTAGACCGGCACCATCATCGCGGTGATCGGCAGCCCGGTGCCGAACAGGATCCCGTACAGGAACGGCTTGTTGACGCGCATCTTGTAGCGGGACAGCGGGTAGGCGGCGAGGAGCGCGACCACCACCGTCACGACCGCCGTGCCGCCGGAGAGCAGCAGGCTGTTCGCGAGCGGGATGAACGACAGCTCCGGCGTGAGCACCTTCGTGAAGTTGTCGAGGGTGAACGACGCGGGCAGCTTCACCGACAGCGAGGCCGCGGAGTCGAAGGCGGCCAGGACGAGCCAGAGCAACGGCACCGCGAAGCACACCGCGATGACGAGCAGCACGACGTTCGACACCCACCGCATGGTCCGACCCCGCGGCGAGGTCATGTGCAGCGAGCCCGGTGCGGTCACCGACCGCGTGGCGTTGGGTACGGGACGGTCGGCGGTGATCGCCATCAGTCCACCTCCGGCTTGAGCGCCCGGATGTAGACGATCGAGAAGACCGCCCCCACCACGAGCAGGATGGTCGCGATCGCGGTCCCGAAGCCGAGCTGCGAGAACTTGAACGCCTCCTGGTACGCCAGGATCGGCAGGGTCGACGAGTTCGTGCCGGGGCCGCCGGCCGTCATCACGTAGATGAGGGTGAACACCGACAACGTCTGCAGCGTCGTCAGCATGAGGTTGGTCGAGATGCTCCGGCGGATGACGGGCAGCGTGATGTAGACGAGCCGTTGCCACCCGGTGGCGCCGTCCACCTCGGCGGACTCGGTGATCTCCTCGGGGACCTCCTGCACGGCGGCGGAGTACACGAGCATCGAGAACGCGGTGCCGCGCCAGATGTTCGCCAGGATCACCGCGAGCATCGGGTACGTGTACAGCCAGTTCGGGCCGGAGATGCCGATCGACGCGAGGAACGCGTTGAGCGTCCCCTCGTCGTTGAAGAACGCGTAGGCGGCGAACGAGGCGACGATCTCCGGCAGCACCCAAGCGGCGACGACGAACGTGCCGACGATCGCACGGACCGCCCGGTTCGCGGTGCGCATGAGGAGCGCGAGCCCGAGGCCGAGCACGTTCTGACCGACGACGGCCGAGGCGAGCAGGAACACGACGGTGAGGACGACGGACTTCGGGAAGTCCGGGTCGCGGAACAGCTCGAGGTAGTTCTGCAGGCCGACGAACTGCTGGTCGGCGGCGCCGGCGCCGGTGAGCGCCGAGTTCGTGAACGACCCGTAGAACGACGAGATGACGGGGCCGAGCAGGAACACGACGAGCAGGACCATCGCCGGCAGGAGGGGGACCGCGCGGCTGGCGGCCCGCAGCGGCCGCCGCCTGCGCGGGGCCGTCGGGTCGGTGCGTTTCGGCGCACCGGGCGCCGACAGTGTCGGCGCGAGTGGGGTGGTGGACACGGTGGCTGCCTTCCGGGTGCGGCTGGGGCTGGCTGAGGTGGGAGGAGGCGGACGGGAGGCGCGGCGCACGACGCGGGGCGCGCCTCCCGTCCGTCAGGTGGTCCGGTCCCTACCCGGAGACCGTGTTCTCCTTGCCGACCACGCCGACGACCGCGTCGTCGTAGGCCTTCGCCGCCTGTGCCGGCGACTGCTGCCCGGTCATCACGGACTCCATCGCGACCTGGATCGCGTTGGAGACCTGCGAGTAGTCACTCGTCGCCGGGCGGAAGTTCGTGTTCTCCACGAGCCCGGAGAAGAACTTGAACGTCGGGTTCGACGCGTCGTACGACGGGTCCTCGGCGACGTCCTTGCGGACCGCGATCTGGCTGTTCTCGATGTCGTACTTGAGCGAGCCCTCCTTGTTGAGGAAGGTCGTGATGAAGTCGAACGCGGCCTGCGGGTTCTTCGAGTTCTTGCCGACGGCCAGGGTCCAGCCACCGGACATGCTGTTGTACCCGGGGGCCTGGCCGTTCTGCGTCGGCATCGGCGCCTGGCCCATGACCTCGTCCCAGTCAGCCCACGGGGCGGTGCCGGACTTCAACCACGTGCCGGACTGCCACGACCCGTCGAGGTCGATCGCGAGCTTGCCCTTCGGCAGCCACGTCTGCGTGATCGTGGTGCCGATGTTCGTGTCGAGGGCCTGCTGCGGTGTCGGGCCGAGGCCGCCCTGGTAGACGTCCTCGATGAACTGCAGCGAGTCCTGGAACTGCTTCGAGCCCGTGACCCACTTCTTGTCCTTGTAGAGCGTGTTCCCCTCGCCGTCGGCCCCGTAGAGCAGCATCTCGAAGCCCTGCATCGTCGAGGCCTCGCCCTGCGGCTTGCCCGAGTAGATGTTGAACGGGATGACGTCCGGCTGC
Organism: Curtobacterium sp. MCLR17_036; assembly: GCF_003234445.2. NCBI lineage: Bacteria > Bacillati > Actinomycetota > Actinomycetes > Micrococcales > Microbacteriaceae > Curtobacterium > Curtobacterium sp. MCLR17_036. Next base: position 3,238,978 of record NZ_CP126269.1, read on the forward strand.
TGCTCCTTGATGGTCTTCGCCGCGGACAGGACGTCGTCCCAGGTCTTCGGCTTCCACGGCACGGGGAGCCCGGCCTTGGCGAAGATGTCCTTGTTGTACCAGAGCGCTCGGGTGTCGGTGCCCATCGGGATCCCGTAGACCTTGCCGTCGTCACCCTGGCCGGCCTGCTTGGCGTTGTCGTAGAACTGGTCCCACTCGTCCCACTTGGCCGTGTACTGGTCGAGCGGCAGCAGGTACCCGGCCTCGGCGTCGGCCTTCACCAGGAAGGTGTCCTCGTACATGACGTCCGGCGCGGTCGCCGGTGCCTTGTTCATGAGCGCGAGCTTCGTGTAGTAGTCGTTCTCCTGTGCCTGGATCGGCACGAGTTCGACCTTCTTGCCCGGGTTGTCCTTCTCGTACTGCTTCTTGACGACCTGCATCTGGGCGTCGAGCTGCTGGAAGGCGCCGAACTTCTGGTAGGCGATCTTGATGGTGTTGCTCGAGGCGGACCCCGAGCTCGAGCAGCCTGCCAGGCCGGCTGCGGCGACTGCCACGGCGGCGAGGCCGGCGAGGATTCGGGTGCGGCGTTTCATCGGTGCTCCTTTGCACGGGATGTCCGCGGGCTCCTCGGCCCGCGCGCAGGATTAGTCCAGCGGATGGACTTATCCGTGTCAAGGAGTTTCTCGCCGCGGCCGCGCCGCGGCGGCGCGGGGCGCGGGCGCGGGCCGCGGGGCGGCGTTGTCCGCCGCTGGTGCACTCGGTGAGCAGAAGATGTCGGGTCGGCGCGCTCGACCCGACGTCTTCTGCTCACTCGATCGGCGTCGCCGTGCCCGTGACCGTGATGCCGCCGGACGCCGGGACGTCGACGAGCAGCACGCTCGGGCGCCCGACGTGCCGGCCCTGCCGGATGGTGACGCGGTCCCCCGCCGCGACGGCGCCGACCTCGCGCAGGTACGCGCCCGTCGCCGCTGCGGCGGAACCGGTCGCGGGGTCCTCGGTGATGCGCCCGACCGGGAACAGGTTCCGCGCCTCGTACTCGCGCTCGCCGGTCCGGTGCAGCACGGTCACCGTGCCGTGCCAGCCGCTCTCCTGCTTGAGCGCGGCGAGCGGGGCCGGGTCGAACCGGAACTGGTGGAACAGCTCGCGGTCGTGCAGCACCACCACCGGGTGCCAGTTGCCCGCGAACGACTCGAGCACCGGGAACCCCTCGGCGACGTCGCCGGGTACGAGTCCGAGCAGGTCGAGCAGTCGGGTCAGCCGGCCGGGGTCGACGGCCCGGGAGTCCGGCTCGACGCTCGTCATCGCCACCTGCACCGTGCCGTCCGCCCCGGTCGTGGCGTCGAGCGACACCGGACCGGCCGCGGTGGTGAAGACCCGGGTGCGGACGCCCTCGCGCTCGGCGATCGCGACCCCGAGCGCGACGGTGGCGTGGCCGCAGAACGGCACCTCGGCGCCCGGCGAGAAGTAGCGGACGCGCGGGCCGGTGGCGGTGGCACCGACGACGAACGCGGTCTCGGGGTAGCCGACCTGCCGGGCGATCGCGAGCATCTCGTCGTCGGACAGCGCGGCCGCGTCGAGCACGAGACCGGCCGGGTTGCCGCCGCCCGGCTCGGCGGCGAACGCGGTGTACCGGAGGATCTCGATGCCCATCCGACGACGGTACCGCCGTGCCGCGCGGACCGGGTCCGAGCACCCGATGGTGGGGAAAACCCCCGGGTCGATCCGGGTGCGCACGTGATGTGTCACCGGCCGGTCGCGGCAGAGACTGGAACCATGAGCATCGACACCCGCCCCACCACCGCCCGCCGGACGCTCCGGATCGCCCTCGCCACGACCGTCGCAGTGTCGGCGCTCCTGCTCGCGACCGGGTGCAGCGTCCTGCAGGACATCGTCCCGAACAAGACCCCGCAGAAGCACTTCGCCTCGTACGCCGACGCTCCGCGGTCCGGCGAGTCGGAGGACGTCGCGTTCTTCATGCCGGCGTGGGTGCCGGCCGACGCAGAGGACATCGACGTCCGCCTGCACGCCTCGCAGCCGGGCTACGTCATCCGGTTCGACTCGGCGCGCGGCGTGGACCTCGACGACTGCACGGAGCTCGACGGCTCGTACGGCGGACCGGCGATGACCGCGGACTTCCTGCCGGAGGACCTGCCGACCACGGGCCTGGTGACCTGCGGCGACGGGCGCGCGGTCGCCGAGATCGGCGAGCACTGGTACGGCTGGACGACGAAGGAGGCCGTCCCGGGCGACGACGGCCAGACGCTCCGCACGCAGGACTGACCCGGGGCTGCGCGCCGGCACCTCGTGCCTCGCACCTCGCGCCTCGCGCCCCGCGCCTCGCACCCCGCACCTCGCACCTCGCACCTCGCATGGTGAGCAGGAATGGTCGGGTCGCGCACGGCGACCCGACCGTTCCTGCTCACGAAGCACCCCCGTGGGGCGCGGGAACTACTCCGCGGCCGTGCGGCGGCGACGGACGATGAGCACTCCGCCCGCGGCGAGGAGCAGGAACGCGATGAGCGCACCCGCGCCGAGGCCGTCGGCACCGGTGAACGCGAGCTGGCCGTCACCGGTGATCGTGATCGTCGTCCACCCGACCAGGCTGCCGTCCGCCGCCGTCACCGCGAGCCGGTGCGCCCCCGGCGCGGTGTCCGCCGGGATCGTCACCCGCACCGTGCCGTCCGCCGCGACCACGACCGTGCCGATCACCGTCGGCGTCGAGTACAACCACACCCGCACCGTCGAACCGGCGTCCTGCGCGCCGACCGTCACCGTGATCGTCTCCCCCGCACGAGCCGCCGCCGGCGCGGACACACCACCACGGTTCGCACCCGTCAACGACGACTCCGACGGCGCCACCGGCACCACCGGCGGCGTGATCCCGTCCACCGGCGGCACCGGCGTCGGAGCAGGGGTCGGGTCCACACCCGGACCAGGGGTCGGGTCGACACCAGGGCCAGGCGTGGGCTCCGGCGTCGGCACAGGCGTCGGGTCCGTACCCGGGCCGGGCGTCGGGTCCGTACCCGGGCCGGGCGTCGGGTCCGTACCCGGGCCGGGCGTCGGGTCCGTGCCCGGGCCGGGCGTCGGGTCCGGCGTGGGCTCCGGCGTCGGCTCCGTGCCGCCCTCGCACGGGTACGTCCCGGTGCGGAGCGAGAAGCCGTCCGTGTCGTTGTCGTCGGCGTAGAACGTCGCCCGACCGCGGTCCGTGCAGACCCCCGAGATCGCGAAGCCCTCGTTCGCGAGCGTCCGGTCCGCGTCCGCCGGGGCCTCGTACAGGGTGGTCGCGGCGAAGGCGCCGTCGGTCACCGCGAACAGTGCCGTGCGGCCGGAGCAGACCTCGTCGCAGACCACCCACAGGGCGTCGACCGTCGGGTCGAACTGCACGTCCGCGACCACCGCGAACGGCGTCGCGATCGTGGCCACGCGTTGGAAGGCGCCGTCCTCCATCAGGGCGTAGGCGTACACGCTCGCCGTCCCCTCGACCCCGACGAAGAAGAGCCCCTCGCCGTGTCCCGGGTAGGTCGCCGGGGCGTAGGCCGCGCCGGTGTGCTCGTCGGTGAACGCGTGCTCGGTCAGCCACGCGTCCGGGACCCAGGTCACGCCCTCCAGGCCGGCGTTCGCGCCGAGCCCCGGGAAGTCCGCAGCCAGGTCCCACTCGTCGGTGGCGCGCAGCACGGTCTCGGCGCCGTCCGTCGTGGCGTAGCGGAGCACGGCCGGTCGGCTCGTCGACGACACGTCGTTGTCGCGCTCGGTCGAGACGTACACGGCACCCGGGTCGTCGGCGGTGACCGTGACGCCCTCGGCGTCCGGGGTCCCGGTGCCGTCGGCGTAGCGCAGGTCGGTACCCGCCGTGTTGGTCGGTGCCCAGCCGCCCTCGCCATCCGAGGCCAGGTGGTAGAGCAGCCCGTCGCCGTTCTGCACGGCCCAGAGCTGCCCGTCGCCCGAGGTGCTCGAGGTCGTCCAGTCGAGACCGCTCAGGTCACCCGAGAACGTGTCCTCGTCGTCGAGCACCGTCTCGTCCGGGCCGCCGGGCCAGGCCTCGGCGGTGACGACGCCGGCGAACCGGTTCGCCGCGCCCTTCGTCGGCTCGGCGGTGACGGCGAACTCGCCGGTGCCGTCCGGGTTGCGGCCGTACGTCGTCGCGGCGTGCTCCGACCAGCGGTACTCGTCGGCGATCGCCCCCGCGGGGTCGGCGAGCCGCACCGCGTCCGCCTTGCCGAGGCCGAACACGAAGTCGGCCTCGTCGAGCACCGTGAACCCGCCCGGCGCGACCGTCGTGCCGGCGGGGATCGCGTAGGTGTGGTCGTCCTCGCTGTCACGCAGCACGTACCCGCCGAGGTCGACGGTCGTGGTGCCGACGTTCGTCAGCTCCACCCAGTCGCCCGGGGTGCCGCCCTGCGACTCGACCTCGTTGATGCGGACCGGCGACGAGCAGTCGTTCGGCGCACCCTTCGTCGAGGCCGTCGTGTCGACGAGCGGCCCGGTGCCGTCCGGGCAGCGCCCCCAGGTGACGGCGGCGTGCGCGGTCCAGGAGTACCGGAGCACCAGGTCGCCGGCGGTGTCGTACACGCGGACGGTGTCCTTGCCGCCCAGGCCGAAGTCGAACCCCGGCGCGGTGGCCGACAGCCCGTCGATGACGAAGTACCCGCCGGCCGCGATGGTCGACCCGCTCGGCAGGACGTACGCCTCGTGCTTGCCGTCGTCGTCGAGGAACGCGTAGCCGGACAGGTCGATCGCCGCGGCGGAGGTGTTCGCCAGCTCGACCCAGTCGGTGTCGTCGCCGTTGGACTCGACCTCGTTGACCACCAGGCCGTTCGCGGCGGCGGCGCCGACCGAGGGGTCGTCCGCACCGACGGCCGCGACGGCGGGGCTGGCAACGCCGATGCCGGCGGCGGCGATGAGCGCGGCCACGAGTGCCGCGGTGGCGCGCAGGGTCGACGGGCGCAGCGTCGACGGGCGCATGGTCGGCGGGCGCAGGGCAGGAACGCGCATGCAGGGTCCTTCTCGGGGAGGTCGGGGGAGACCTGCACGACTGTTCAGCATCCGGGCGTCCTGCCGGTGGCCGTCGGATGAACGACGGGTGTCGCGGACCGTGGTCGCAACCGCCCCGGGGGCGACCCCGACCCCGTCGCCGGTCAGCCCCGGGCGACCCCGGAGAAGTCCGGCGACCCGTCGGCGAGCGCCGGCAGCGGTGACCCGTCGACGTACCGCGGCCAGGCGAGCGCGCGTGACGCCGTCGGTCGGGTCGCGTACCGGAACCCGTCCGGACCGGTCACCGTGTCGGTGTCCGGTGACGCGACCGGCACCGCGGCAGCGGGAGTCGGGGCAGCGGGAGTCGGGGCAGCGGGCGTGGCCACCGGCGGCTGCGGCGTGCTCGGACCCCAGGGCGCTGGCACCTGCGCCGTGCTCGGGCCCCCAGCCGCCGACGCCTGCGCCGTGCTCGGCCCCCAGGCCGTCGGCGGTGCGGACGCCGACACCGTGCCGGAGACCGGCGTCGCACCCCACGCAGACGCCGCGGGTCCCGGCCCGGGCGAGGGTTCGGCGAACGGCAACGGCCCCCACGACCCCACCGACGCGTCGTGGTGCTCCCGTGGGCGGAAGAGCGCGTTGCTCAGCGGCACCACGACGGTGCCGAGCAGGTCGAGGATGACGACCACCCAGACGAGTCGCCAGTACCCCGGACGCAGGTCGAGGCCGGGGGCGAGCAACGGGATCGACACGAGCAGCGCGAGCAACGCGATGACCCCGACGGTCGACTTGGCGACGACCTGCAGCACCGGCGTCGGGAACCGTCGGTGGATGACGAGCAGCAGGTGCACGTGCAGCAGGGCCACGCGCGCGACGGCGACGAGCCCGATCCACTGCCAGAACCGCTCGCCGACGATCCAGATCCCGTCGCCGCCGTACGGGTCGATCGGGACGATCCAGACCTTCACCAGCCCGGCGACGAGCAGGTACAGCGACGTCAGGACGCTCGCGAACGCGAAGGTCCCCGACCGCTGCGAGGAGACGTCGGCGTCGTACCAGGACAGCAGGGCGAAGACGACGACCACGACGATCGTCAGGAGCAGCTGCACCGCGACCCGGCCGAAGTCCCCGAGCAGCACCGCCACGATGCCGACGAGCCCGGCGGCGACGACCGCGCCGATGATCGTGCGGAACACGAGCGGGCGGACCCGGGCCCACCGCGGGTCGATCGTGCCGTCGTCCAGCGTGTCCGTCATGGTTCCCCCAGGTCCCCCGCACCGCCGGCGGGTGCGTCGGTCCGCAAGCGTAGCGGCGACCGCCGGGTCAGCGCCCGATGAGCAGGGCGCTGGCCCGGGGCGACAGGGCCGCGTCGAGCACCAGGCACGCGGCACCGACCGCGGCGACGTCGGCGCCCCGGTCGCTCTCGACGACGGCGACCGGGTGCTTCGGCACGAGCAACGGCGAGTCGACGATCGCCGCTCGGGCGGCCGGCAGCGCCGCGCTCGCGATCCGCGACCAGAACGGGCCGCCGAAGACCACCCGGTCGACGTCGAGCAGGTTCACGATGAGCACGACGGCCTGCCCCATCACGGCACCGGTCTGCGCGGCGAGCGTCACGGCGGCGGCGTCCCCGTCGTCGATGGCGGCGGCGAGTTCGTCCCACGCCGCGTTCACCGCGTCGGCCGCGACGGGGGCGGTGTCGTCTGCCGTACCGCCGGTGAACCGCACGCCGCGCTCCCGCGCGATCCGCACGAGTCGGTCGGGCGCGACGGCCGCGCCGACCTCGCCCCGCGTGCCCGCGCTGTCCGGGGTGCCGGCGAGGGCGCCCTGGTCGACCATGATGTGCCCGGCGTCGCCCGCGTTCGACCCGACCCCGCGCACCGGCTCGTGGTCGAGCACGAGTCCGACACCGAACCCGGTGCCGAAGTACACGAAGGCGAAGTTCCGCGCCGCGGACTCCCCCGCCAGGAACATCTCGCCGACGGCCGCCGCGGTCACGTCCTTCTCGAGCAGCACCGGGTGACCGGTGGCCTCGGCCAGTGCCTCGCGCAGCGGCACGTCCCGCCACCGCGGCAGGAAGGGCGGGTCGACCACGATGCCGGCGTCGACGTCGATCGGGCCCGGGCTCGCGATGCCGATGCCGAGCACGGCGTCGACGTCGACGCCGGCCTCGGCGACCAGGCCGCGCACCGCCGAGGCGATGGTGCGCACCACCTCGGACGGGTCGTCCGCGGTCGGGGTGGACGTGGTGGTCGACGCCACCACCGCCCCGGCCAGGTCGAGCAACACGTAGGTGACGACGGCGGGGTCGACGTGCACGCCGACGGCGTAGCGGCTGCCGGGTTCCAGCCGCAGGATGGTGCGGGGCTTGCCGCGGCCGGAGACGACGGTGCCGGACTCGACGATCATGCCGGCCTCGATGAGGAACCGGGTGACGTTCGACACGGTCTGCGCGCTGAGGCCCGTGCGTGACGCGAGCTCGACCCGGCTCAGGCCGTCCGGTGAGCGGCGGACCGCGTCGAGCACGACCGTCCGGTTGAACCCACCGATCGACGGCAGGTTCGCCCCGCGCCGATGCTCTGCCATCCCGCGACCATACCGCGGTGCAACGGTGCGGTCTCGGTCCGCCGCGGGCGCTGGCCCCCGGACGGGTCGCACCACTACCCTGGCCGCATGTCCGACCTGCGTCTCGAAGAACTCTCCGCGAAGACCGCTGCGGCGGCGAACTCCCTGACGCTCAAGCCGGGCCAGGAACAGTTCGTGCAGCCGACCACGTACGGCGTCGCCGAGTCCGACGTCAAGCCGAGTTCGGCGTGGACGCGCGTGGTCCTCGACGGCGACGAGGTCCTCGGGATCATCATCGGCTCGTTCGACCCCGACAGCACGCACGAGGAACTCCGCAGCTGCATCTGGCGCGTCAACGTCGCGGCGAGCGCGCAGGGTCGCGGCGTCGGCCGCTTCGCCGTGCACGGCCTGGCGGACGAGGCCCGCAGCCGTGGGTTCGAGCGGCTGACCGTGGTGTACGAGCCCGGCGGCGACGACAGCCCCGAGGCGTTCTTCCGCGCCCTCGGCTTCGAGGTCGTGCGCGAGACCCGGTACGGCGACCACTTCGCGGTCCTGCCGCTGTAGTGCCTGCCGCCACCGGGGCGCACGAGGACTTCGGCGCCGCCGTCGCCGAGGTCGTCCGGAGCATCCCGCCCGGCCACGTCATGACCTACGGCGACGTCGCCGCCGTGCTCGGTTCACGGGCGTCCCGCGCCGTCGGCAAGGTCATGGCGCACGAGGGCGCCGACCTGCCGTGGTGGCGGGTCGTCCGCGCGGGCGGGCTCCCGCCGCTCCACCACGAGGAGCGGGCGCTCGGCCACTACCGCGCCGAGGGCACGCCCGTCCGGCAGGGGGCGTCGACCTGGAGGCTCGACATGCGTCGGGCGCGCTGGTCGCCGACCACGGACGCGGACGACCCGTTCTGAACGGGCGCCGACGACGTCGGCCTACTTGAACGCGTTGACCGCGCCCGCGTCCATCACCACGGAGCCGTCGTCCGCGATGACGGGCCGCTTCTCGGAGCGCGGTGCCGAGTAGAACTCGAGCTTCTCGATGCGGACCTGGTCGCCGTTCGTGATGACGCCGGGCACGCACGTGTAGACCTTGTTGTTCGTGTCGGCGTCCCGCGCGTCGATCTCGACGACGTCGCCGGCACCGTTGTCGATCGCCATGCCGACCTGGTACTTGCGGAAGGACCCGGTGCCGTTCGACTGCGCGGAGTACACGACGGGCACGATCCGGGCGATCTCGGGGTTCAGCGTGATCGCCACGGTCTCCTGCGCCATGGTCGTCTGGCCGGTGCCGCGTCGCTCGTCACCGCGGTGCACGACGGCGCCGTCGGCGGTGCGGGGGCTGAAGGAGCGCTCGGCCTTCGTGCCGAACTGCGCGACGGTCTCGACGTGCCCGTCGCGGTACTGCACGAGGGCGTAGACGTCGTAGTCGGTGGCGTTCGGCCACGAGATCGTCGCGGTGATCGTCTGCGTCTTGGTGAGCGAGACGACCTGTCGCTTCTCGAGGTTGATGCGCCCCTTCGCCAGGCCGAGGTCGGACGCCGGCGCGGGCGCCTCGGCCGGCTGCTGCGGCGCAGTGGTCGCGGCCGACTCCTGCGCCGGCGTGGTGGTCTTCTTGCCGAACCCGAACATGTGCTCCCCCAGGTGGTGTCGTCGGCGGCGTCGTACCGCGCTGCTGCGGTCCATCCTGCCGGAGGAACCGGTGCGTGTGCTGCGCTCAGCGCTCGAAGCGCACGCCCTTCGGGTTCGACGGCAGCAGGAACAGCACGAGGAGCACGAGCGAGCCGATGCCGGGCAGCACGTGCAGGAACTGCCAGAACCCGGACCGGTCCGCGTCGTGCAGGCGGCGGGCGCCGAGGGCGAGGGAGCCGATCAGCGTCACCAGCCCCCAGAGCACGAACAGGTACGAGCCGACCGGGTTCTCGAGCAGCGGGGTGTCCGGCGTGAAGGCCTGCGGGGCGAGCTGCAGCACGAGACCGATCGCGAGCGACGTCAGCCACCACCACCAGAACTCGGAGCGCGAGGCCCGGCCGGTGAACACGGTGTACTTGCGCCAGAACCGACGGACGGCCTCGGCGAAGGGAGCGCCGACGAACGGCTCGCTCAGGGCGACCCCGCCGGGCTGCACGCTCTGGTTGTTCGTCGGTCCAGTGCTCATCGGTCCAGCCAACCACGTCGTCCCCGAGCGACCGTGTCCCCCGTCCGGCACGACGCGCCCCGGAACGGTCGACGCGCCCCGGCTCACCGGGGCGCGTCGGCCGTCAGCGGGCGCGGCTCACACGAGCGAGTCGCGCCAGGCGGCGTGCAGCTGGGCGAAGCGCCCGGTGCCGGCGATGAGGTCGGCGGGGGTGCCGTCCTCGACGACGCGGCCGTGCTCCATGACGAGCACGCGGTGCGCGATCGCGACGGTCGACAACCGGTGCGCGATGATCACCGCGGTGCGGTCGGCGAGCAGGGTCTCCAACCCCTCCTGCACGAGCCGCTCCGACGGGATGTCGAGCGACGCGGTCGCCTCGTCGAGGATGAGCACCTTCGGGTCGGCGATGAACGCGCGGGCGAACGAGAGCAGCTGCCGCTGACCCGCCGAGACACGGCCACCGCGCTTGTTCACGTCGGTGTCGTACCCGTCGGGCAGCGCCGTGATGAACTCGTGCGCGCCGACGGCCTTCGCCGACGCCTCGATCTCGGCCCGGGTGGCCCCGGGCTTGCCGAGCGCGATGTTGTCCGCGACGGTGCCGGAGAACAGGTACGCCTCCTGCGTCACCATGACGATGGCGCGGCGCATGTCCTTCGGCTCGAGGTCGCGCAGGTCGACGCCGTCGAGCTGCACCGAGCCGCGGGACGGGTCGTAGAAGCGCGCCATGAGCTTGGCGAGCGTCGACTTGCCGGCGCCGGTCGAGCCGACGAGCGCGATGGTCTGCCCGGCCGGGATGTGCAGGTCGAACTCCGGCAGCACGACCTTGCCCGCGTTGTACGCGAACTCGACGCCGTCGAAGTCCATCTTGCCGTGCGCGTCCGGCAGCCGGACGGGCTGCACCGGGTCGGGCACGCTCGGCCGTTCCTCGAGCACGCCGGAGATCTTCTCCATCGCGGCCGAGGCCGACTGGTACCCGTTGTAGAACATCGCGAGCTCCTGCGCCGGGTCGAAGAACCGCTTGGCGTACAGGGCGACGGCGAGCAGGACGCCGACCTCGAGCGAGCCGCCGACGATGCGGAAGCCGCCGACGATGACGACTGCGGCGAGCGTGACGTTGCCGATGAGCACGAGGATCGGGTCGAACGTGCCGAACAGGTTGAACACCTTCGTGTTCGCCACCCGGTACGCCTCGACGAAGCCCCCGTACTCGTCGCGGTTGCGGGACTCCTTGCGGAACGCCTGCACCGCGCGGATGCCCGTCATCGTCTCGACGAAGTGCACGATGACCCGCGCCGAGGTGGTGCGGGTGGACCGGAACAGCGTCTGCGAGTTCGTCTGGAACCAGCGGATGAGGAACCAGAGCGGCACGAGCGAGATCGCCAGCACGAGGCCGGAGACCGGGTCGAGCAGGACGAGCGCCACGGCGGTGAACACCATGTAGAGCACGCCCTGGATGAGCTGGTTCAGCCCGGAGTCGAGCAGCTCGCGGATCGAGTCGAGGTCGCTCGTCTGGCGCGAGATGATCCGGCCCGACGTGTACGTCTCGTGGAACTCGAGCGACAGCCGCTGCGTGTGCAGGAACACCCGCTTGCGCAGGTCGATGAGGATCGCCTGGCTGATCCGGGCCGCGAGCACCGTGTACCAGGCAGCGAGGACCGCACCGAGCACCGCGATGACGACGTACGCCGACACGACACCGAACGCCGGTGCCCAGTCGTCCTGGTCGATCACCCGCGGCAGCGCCTCGTCGATGCCCCACGCGATGAGTGCCGGCCCGGCGACGGTGCCGGCGGTCGAGACGACCACGACGACGCCGAGCAGCACGAGCCGCGCCTTCAGCGGCGCCGCGAGCGACCCGAGCAGGGCGAGGGAGCGGCGCCGCAGGCGCTTGCTCTCCGCCTTGGTGAAGTCGCCACGCTCCTCGCCGCGCACCCCCAGGGTGGTGATCGAGGCGGTGATGGGTGCGGCAGCCTGCGCGTCGGCGACGTCGTCGATGACCGGATCCGCGCCTCCCGAGCCGGCCGACGTCCCGACCGGCAGGTTCTGTTCCTGCTGACTCATGCCATCGCCTCCTCGCGGGCGTCTGCGTCATCGTCGTCGAGCGACGAGATGACGTACCGGTAGTGCTCGTTGGTGGCCATCAGCTCCGAGTGGGTGCCGACGGCGGTGACCGTGCCGTTCTCCATGAGCGCGACGCGGTCGGCCAGGGTGACGGTCGACGGTCGGTGCGCCACGATGAGCGACGTCGTGTCGGCCAGCACCCGGCGCAGGCCGGCTTCGACCCGTGCCTCGGTGTCGACGTCGAGCGCCGACAGCGGGTCGTCGAGCACGAGCACCGACGGCCGCGCCGCGATCGCCCGCGCCAACGCCAGGCGCTGTCGCTGTCCGCCGGAGAGCGAGAGCCCCTCTTCGCCGACGCGGGTGTCGACGCCGTCGGGCAGGTCGTCCACGAAGGACGCCTGGGCGATGTCGAGGGCCTCGCGCATGAGCGCCTCGGCCTCGTCGCCCGTGACGTCCGGACGGCCGAGCAGCACGTTCTCACGCACCGTCGTCGAGAACAGGGTGGCGTCCTCGAAGGCGACCGCGACGTGGCGACGCAGCTCCGCTCGGGTGAGGTCGCGGACGTCGACGCCGTCGATCGTCACGGACCCGCCGGTGACGTCGTACAGGCGCGGGACGAGCGCGAGCAGCGTCGTCTTGCCGGACCCGGTGAGCCCGACGAGCGCCATCGTCTCGCCCGGCTCCAGCCGCAGCTCGACGCCGTTCACCAGGTCCGGGTACTGCGGTGCGGAGTCCTGGTAGCGGAAGTGCACCGCGTTGAACGCGAGCGCGCCGTGCGGCTCGGGGATCGTCTTCGGCTCGGCCGGGTCGGTGATGGTGTTCTCGGAGTCCATGACCTCGAAGAAGCGGTCGACCGCGGTCCTGGTGTCGAACGTCATCGACAGGAAGAAGCCGATCGACTCGATCGGGAACCGCAGCACCGTGGCGGTCGCGAAGAACGCGAAGAGCTGCCCGACGGTCATCTCGCCCTGAGACGCCAGCCAGATGCCGGCCAGCAGGCAGAGCGCGAATGCGACGTCCGGCACGAGCAGCAGCCACAGCCAGATGCTCGCGATGGCCTTCGCCTTCTTGATCTCGGTGCCGCGGAGCGCCTCGGCCTGCTCGCTGAACTCGTCGAGCTTCGCGCCGCCGCGGCCGAACGCCTTGAGCACGCGGATGCCGTGCACCGACTGCTCCACGCTCGTGGCGAGGTCACCGACCTGGTCCTGGCTGCGGCGCGCCACGACCGAGTACCGGCGCTCGAACAGCAGCCCGTTGATCCACAAGGGGATCGACGCGACCAGGAAGATCAGGGCGAGCAGCCACCCGAAGGTGAACAGCACGACGAAGCCCACGGCGATCGTGATGATGTTCACCACGAGCAGGACGACGCCGAACGCCAGCCAGCGGCGGATCAGCGACAGGTCCGACACCGAACGGGACAGCAGCTGCCCCGACTCCCACCGGTCGTGGAAGGACACGGGCAGGTCCTGCAGCTTCGCGTACAGGGCGTTGCGCATGCTCGACTCGATGCGCGTCGACGGCCGCATCACCAGGCGGCGACGCGAGGCGATGAAGAACGCCTCGAGCAGGCCGAGCGCGAGCACCGCGAGGCCGGCCGGCCAGATCTGCGCCGAGTCGCGCGACGACAGCGGACCGTCGACGAGCCACTGCAGCACGTAGGGGATGGCGAGCGCCACCAGGGAGGCACCCATCGCCGCGGCCATGCCGGCGATGAGGCGGCCCTGGTGGGGCCGCACGTAGGGGAGGATCCGCGCGATCGCACGCAGGGTCGTCGGGCGGGAGGTGGACGGGCGCGCCGTGGTGGGCGACTTGGACATGGGTTGCGTCCTCATGCGTCTGCCGGGTCCCCGGGTCGCGCTGCGGGTGCGGTGCTCGCGTGTTGCTCGCGTGCGTCGTGTGCGCAGCCTCGACCTGGAGGCTCGGTGTGGCGTTGCGTGGTGATCATCGGCCGGGCGCGTGTCACGCCGCCGCCGTCACGTCCGTGACGTCGGCCGGGCCGGAGGGCACCGGGGGATGGTCGTCCCCCGGGTTCAGGCGGGTGGTCCGCGACGCCGTCGACCGGTGCCGCGAGGCCGTGGGAACGGCCCGACTAGGCGGCGGCCGCGACGCGGGGTCGCGGGGCGATCAGGGATCGTCGTGCGGGAGCGGTCCCCACGACGGACTCCAGACCCGCACGGGCAGCCATCGCCACTGTTCCGGTCGTGTCGTCCATCGTCACTCCAGTCGTCGTCTTCGTCTCCGTGGTGTCCGCGGTGCCGCCGATCCCGAGGGACCGTCGACTGCCTGCCGCGGAGCCTTACAGACTATTCACAGGAGGACGTCGTGCGCAATGGTGCGCCACGAATTCGTCAGAGCAGTGGAAGAAGTGCAGCTCAGTGGAAGAAGTGCCGCTCAGTGGAAGAAGTGCCGCTCGCCCGTGAAGTACATCGTCACGCCGGCGGCCTGCGCCGCGGCGACGACCTCGTCGTCACGGACGCTGCCACCGGGCTGGGCGACCGCGCGCACGCCGGCGTCGAGCAGGACCTGCAGGCCGTCGGCGAACGGGAAGAACGCGTCCGACGCCGCGACGCTGCCGGCCGCACGGTCCCCCGCACGGTCCACCGCGAGGTGGCAGGAGTCGACGCGGTTGACCTGGCCCATGCCGACACCGACGCTCGCGCCCTGGTTCGCCAGCAGGATCGCGTTCGACTTCACCGAGCGGCTCGCCTTCCACGCGAACGCCAGGTCGACGAGGGTCTGCTCGTCGGCCGGCTCACCGGCGACCAGGGTCCACGTGGACTGGTCGAACCCGGCGAATCGGTCGGCGTCCTGCACGAGGAAGCCGCCGGAGACCTGCTTGACCTCGCGGTCGGCGAGCGCGAAGTCCGACGGCAGCGTGAGCAGGCGGATGTTCTTCTTCCGCGACAGGATCTCGAGGGCCTCGGGGTCGAACGCCGGGGCGACGACGACCTCGGTGAAGATGTCCTGCACCGTCTCGGCCATCTGCTTCGTCACGGTGCGGTTCGCGGCGATGACCCCGCCGAACGCCGACAGCGGGTCGCAGGCGTGCGCGGCCGCGTGCGCGGAGGCGATCGGGTCGGCGGCGTCGGCCGGGGCGATCGCGATGCCGCACGGGTTGGCGTGCTTGATGATCGCCACCGCCGGCTCGTCGAAGTCGAACGCGGCCCGCACGGCGGCGTCGGCGTCGACGTAGTTGTTGTACGACATCTCCTTGCCGTGCAGCTGCGTCGCCTGCGCGATGCCGGTGCCGTCGGGCAGCGTGTACAGCGCGGCTGCCTGGTGGGCGTTCTCGCCGTAGCGGAGCGTGGCGGACAGTTCGGCCGTGAGCGACAGCTGCTCGTCGAAGATGCCCGGCGTCTCGAGGTCGGTGCCGGTCGTCGGGGCGGCCGCCGCCGCGACGACGTCGCTCGCGAAGTAGCCCGCGACGGCGGTGTCGTAGGCCGCGGTGTGCGCGAAGGCCTGGGCGGCGAGGCGCTTGCGGAGCTCGAGCGGGGTGCCGCCGGCACGGACGGCCTCGACGACCTCGGCGTAGGACGCCGGGGACACGACGATCGCGACGTTCGGGTGGTTCTTCGCCGACGCACGGACCATCGCCGGGCCGCCGATGTCGACGTTCTCGACGACCGTGGCGGAGTCGGCGCCCGAGGCGACCGTCTCGACGAACGGGTAGAGGTTCACGACGACGAGCTCGAAGGGCGCGATGCCGAGGTCCGCGAGCTGCTGCTCGTGCGACGCGAGCCGCAGGTCGGCGAGCAGGCCCGCGTGCACCGAGGGGTGCAGGGTCTTGACGCGCCCGTCGAGCGACTCCGGGAAGCCGGTGACGTCCTCGACCCCGGTGACCGGGAACCCGGCGTCGCGGATGGCCTGGGCGGTGGAGCCCGTCGACACGATCTCGACGCCGGACTCGGCCAGGGCGCCGGCGAGCTCGAGCAGGCCGGACTTGTCGCTCACCGAGATGAGGGCCCGGCGCACCGGGACGACGTCGCGGTCGCGGTAGAGGCTGGGGTCGGCTGCGTGCACGCTCATGCGCTCGGGGTGTCCTTCAGGTCGGTGGTGCCGTTGGCGATGTCGAGGATGGTCTGGATGAGCAGGCGACGCTCGACCGGCTTGATGCGGTCGTGCAGCGTCGACTCGGTGTCGCCCGGCAGCACCGGGACGCGTTCCTGCGCGAGGATCGGGCCGCTGTCGACCCCGTCGTCGACGGTGATGACGCTCGCGCCGGTCTCGGTGACGCCCGCCGCCAGCGCGTCGCGGACGCCGTGGGCGCCGGGGAACTCGGGCAGGTACGCGGGGTGCGTGTTGATGATCGCCGGGGCGAACTCGGACACCACCGCGGGCGGCAGCAGTCGCATGAGGCCGGACAGGACGAGCAGGTCCGGCGACCACGGGCGGATCTGCTCCGCGAGCGCCTCGCCCCACTCGGCACGGGTCGCGTAGCGGGAGAACGGCACCGTGAACGTCGGGATCGAGAACTCCTCGCCCAGCCCGAGGCCCTCGGCGTCGCGGTCGGCCCCGATGGCGACGACACGGGCGGGGTACTCGGCGTCGAAGGTCGCTTCGAGCAGGGCTCGGAGGTTCGACCCGGTACCGGAGATCAGGACGACCAGTTCGAGCACGGCACCAACCCTAGCGGGACCCGCGTTGGAGGTCACACCCTCGGAGACCGCTAGCATTTCAGACATTACTAATCGGAAGGGTGGACGACGACGATGGATCACGTGCGCGATGTCCTCGGCAGCGTGACGTTCGCCGTGCTGCTGAGCCTCGCGCTCCTCGTCGTCGGCGCGGCGGTCGCGAGCGCCGCCTGGACGGCGGGCTCGTGGATCCGTCCGGCTGCGACGGGCACGAGTGTGTTCACCGCGGCCATGTGCACGGCGGCCGCCCTGCGCCGTCGGCGTGCTCGGACCGGTGGCCGGCGCTAACGGTCGCCCTTCGGCTGCCGCCACCAGGGCAGCTCGTCCTCGGGGATCTGATCGGTGGCGTCCCAGGCCGTCGGGCGGGCCGTGTCTGCGAGCCGCGTCGGGTCCGTCGCCGACTGCGCGCCCCGCCCCGGCCGGTCGCCGTGCACCTCCACGGCCGGTTCCGCGTCGTCGACGTCGTCCCGTCCGGCGACGAACTCCTCGGTGCTCCAGGGGAACGCGGGCTGCGCGTCGGTGCGGTCCCGCTCCGGTGTGGCCGCCGGCCGCTCGGCCGCCGCGTGCCCGGCGTCGCTCCGCTGCCCGGCCACGCGGTCGCGCAGTCCGGCAGCACGCCCGCGCAGGCCGCCGGCGCGCTGCCGGACCGAGCCGGCGGCGTCGGACAGCCGGTCGCGCAGGCCGGCCAGGCCGGCGCCGCCGCCGTTCCGCCGTCCGTCCGAGGGTGCCTCGGTGACGCGGTCGGCGGCGACGGTGTCGGTCGCCGCCCACGCCGGCAGTTCGACGTCGTGGTCGGTGTCGCGGGCGACGCGCTCGTCGGACACGGGCTCGGTCGGCAGGGCCGCGCCCGCCCGGTCCGCTGCCGCGACGGTGGCGCCGTCGTGCGACTCCTCGACCACGAAGCGGTGCACGTCGGTGGTCCGTCCGGCACCCGCCCGGTCGAGGGCTGCCAGCAGCGAGCCGGCGTGGGCGTCGGCCGCAGCGGCGTGCTCGTCGTCGTGGTCGGCCTCGGTCCAGCGCTCGCGGCCCCGCTCCGGGAACCGCACCAGGTCGCTGCCGGTGGCGAGCGCGAGGATCGCCGGCACCCCGACCTCGAGCGCGGCGAACGCGCCGACGGTGAGGGCGTGCGGACCGACGCCGGCCAGCCGGCCGGGGCCGAGGGACCCCGACGACAGCCAGGCGACGAGGCCGGTCGCGACGCCGGCGACGAGCCCCGTGACGACGCCGCCCAGGGCACGGTGCAGCGCCGAGTCGGCGGCGCCGAGGGCCCGGACGAGCCGCGGCCGCATCGCCCCGCCGACGGCGAACCCGGCGACGACGGGCACGAGCACCCAGACCAGCCCGAAGGTGTGGCCGGAGGTCGGCAGCGCGCCGAACACCGGCAGCCCCGGGATCGGCCCGAGCGTCGTCGCGATCGGCGAGACGCTCGACCCCGTGCCGATGGCGAAGCCCGGTCCGACGAGCCACGACGTGGCCCAACCGACCAGGTCCGGCAGGAAGGCGAGCTGTCCGACCGTGATGGCCACGCCGCCGACGACGCCGGCGTGGGACTGCTCGTACAGGGTGATGACCTCGGCGAACGAGGTGAACAGCAGCAGGCCGACGACGAGCCCGGCGACCGCGACGACGACCGCGGTGGCGGCGGTGCCCGCGCGCAGTCCGAAGCCGATCACGGCGCGCCACACGGCGGGGACCCGGTCGAGCAGGTCGAGCAGCCGCTGGGTACCGGCGTCGGCGGGCAGCCCGCGTCGGCGGCGACAGACCTCGGAGGTCCAGAGCGCCGGGATGCCGAACCAGAGCGCCGGCAGCACCACCGCCTGCCAGAGCGTCGGGCGGGTGGCCGCCGAGGTCGAGGTCGCCGCGACGGCGAGGCCGAGCAGGGCGACGGCGGCGGTGCCGACGAGCAGCCCGGTGGTGCGGTGCTCGGTCTCCGCGAAGCGCCGTCCGGCGCGGCCGCCGAGCCACGCGGTGACGACCGCGAAGCCGAGCGCGGCGATCGTCACGTGGACGGGGTCGCCGGCGCCGGGGATCCCGGTGCTCTTCGCAGCGGCGGCACCGAGCAGGAACGTCACGTCGACGCCGTGGCCGACGAGCCAGACGCTGCCGGTGGCCTTCCAGAACACGTCCCAGTCGACCTGCAGCCCGTACTCGAAGCCCCACAGGAGCGTGAGCGGGACGAGGGCGATGCCGACGCCGACGCCGACCGTCACGACCGCCTCGATCGCGGCGAGCAGAGCGGTTCCCAGGCGGTTCATCGCAGCGAGGATACGTGCCGAGCCGCAGGAACGACGGGAGGCTCGGCGCGAACCCGCGCCGAGCCTCCCGGCAGCCGTGTCGAGACGAGCGCCGCTCAGCGCGCGGCGACCACCTCGCGCAACAGCGCGGCGGTCTCGGACGGCGTCTTGCCGACCTTGACCCCGGCGGCCTCGAGCGCCTGCTTCTTCGCCTCGGCGGTGCCGGCCGAGCCGGACACGATCGCCCCGGCGTGGCCCATCGTCTTGCCCTCCGGCGCGGTGAAGCCCGCGACGTAGCCGACGACCGGCTTGGTGACGTGCGCCTTGATGTAGTCGGCGGCGCGTTCCTCGGCGTCGCCGCCGATCTCGCCGATCATCACGATCGCCTCGGTCTCGGGGTCCGCCTCGAACGCGGCGAGCGCGTCGATGTGCGTCGTGCCGATGACCGGGTCGCCGCCGATGCCGATGGCGGTCGAGAAGCCCAGGTCACGCAGCTCGTACATCATCTGGTAGGTCAGGGTGCCCGACTTCGACACGAGGCCGATCGGGCCCTTGCCGGTGATCGACGCCGGGGTGATGCCGACGAGCGACTCCCCGGGGGTGATGATGCCGGGGCAGTTCGGGCCGATGATCCGGGTCTTCCCGCCCAAGGCCTTGGCGTGCGCCCAGAACGCGGCGGAGTCCTGCACCGGGATGCCCTCGGTGATGACGACGACGAGCGGGATCTCGGCGTCGATGGCCTCCATCACGGCGTCCTTCGCGAACGCCGGCGGCACGAAGACGATGGAGACGTCGGCACCGGTGGTGTCGATGGCCTCGCGCACCGAGCCGAAGACGGGCAGCTCGACGTCTCCGTGGGTGACGGTGGTGCCGGCCTTGCGGGCGTTGACGCCACCGACCACCTGCGTGCCGGCCTTGAGCATCAGGGCGGTGTGCTTCGTGCCCTCGCCACCGGTGATGCCCTGGACGATGACCTTGGAGTCCTTGTTGAGGAAGATCGACATGGTCAGTCCCTTCAGGCCGCTGCGGCGGCGAGTTCGGCGGCCTGCTCGGCCGCATCGTCCATGGTCGCGGCGACGGTGACGAGCGGGTGCGCTGCCTCCGCCAGGATCCGACGACCCTCTTCCACGTTGTTGCCGTCGAGGCGCACGACGAGCGGCTTGGTGGCCGCGTCGCCCAGGATGCCGAGCGCGGCGACGATGCCGTTCGCGACGGCGTCGCAGGCGGTGATCCCACCGAAGACGTTCACGAAGACGCTCTTCACCTGCGGGTCGCCGAGGATGACGTCGAGTCCGTTGGCCATGACCTCGGCCGAGGCGCCGCCGCCGATGTCGAGGAAGTTCGCGGGCTTCACGCCGCCGTGGCGCTCACCGGCGTAGGCGACGACGTCGAGCGTCGACATGACGAGACCCGCGCCGTTGCCGATGACGCCGACCTGGCCGTCGAGCTTGACGTAGTTGAGGCCGTGGGCCTTCGCCTTGGCCTCGAGCGGGTCCTCGCTGGCGGTGTCCTCGAGCTGCGCGTGGCCCTCGTGGCGGAAGTCGGCGTTCTCGTCGAGCGAGACCTTGCCGTCGAGTGCCAGGATCTGGCCGTCGCCGGTGCGGACGAGGGGGTTCACCTCGACCAGGGTCGCATCCTCGCCGGCGAACACGTCGTAGAGCTTCACGAAGACGTCGGCGACCTGGTCCTGGAGCTCGGAGGGGAAGTTCGCCTGCCGCGCGATGTCCAGCGCGGCCTCCTTGTTGATGCCCGTCAGCGGGTTCACCTCGACGCGGGCGAGCGCCTCGGGCTTCTCGACCGCGAGCTGCTCGATCTCCATGCCGCCCTCGACGCTGGTGAGCGACAGGTAGGAGCGGTTGGCCCGGTCGAGCAGGACCGAGAAGTAGAACTCCTCGGCGATGTCCGCACCCTGGGCGACCATGACGCGCTGCACGGTGTGGCCCTTGATGTCGAGGCCGAGGATGGCCTGTGCGTGCTCGTACGCCTCGTCGGGGGTCTTCGCGACCTTCACGCCGCCGGCCTTGCCGCGACCGCCGACCTTCACCTGCGCCTTGACGACGACCACGCCGCCGATCTGCTCGGCCGCCGCTCTCGCCTCGTCCGGGGTGTCGGCGATGATCCCCTGCAACACGGGGACGCCGTAGGACTCGAAGAGGTCCCTGGCCTCGTACTCGAAAAGATCCACGCTGTTCTTCTTCCCGCACGTTCCGTGCGATCGGCATCGGTTACCCGGTCGCCACACTCACCATCGAGGGTCGCTCGATGTCGAGACAACGGCCGCCACGCAGCCTAGCGCTGGTCGGTGGACGCCCGGTGCGCGGGTCGCGGGATCCGTGGACGGACGGGAGGCACGGGTCGCCTCCGCCACGCAAGAGCCGCTGGACGCACCCCCGGGTCGGTCCCCCAGCGTGCGCCCGGCAGTGTGGATCGGTGAACGAAGCTCTCCGTACCCGCGCCACCGACGTGTTCGGCTGGCGCCTCCGCCCCGACCAGGAATCCGTCATCGACGCGGTGCTCGACGGGCGAGACGCCCTCGCCGTGATGCCGACCGGCTCGGGGAAGTCCGCGATCTACCAGGTCGCCGGCCTCGAACTCGACGGCATCGTCGTCGTGGTCTCCCCCCTCGTGGCGCTCCAGGAGGACCAGGTCGTCGGACTCGAGCACCACGAGCACGCACCCCGCGCCGTCGCGATGAACGCCACGCGGAAGGCCCGCGACGTCGCCGACGCCTGGGACGCCGTCGCCGCGGGCGAGGTCGGGTACGTCTTCCTGGCCCCGGAGCAGCTCGTCAAGGACGACGTGATCGAACGGCTGCACGACGCCGGTGTCGCGCTGGTCGCCGTCGACGAGGCGCACTGCATCTCGTCCTGGGGCCACGACTTCCGGCCCGACTACCTGGCGCTCGGCGAGGTCGTCGAGCGCCTCGGCCGCCCGCCGGTCCTGGCGTTGACGGCGACGGGCTCCGCGCCCGTCCGCGACGACGTGGTGGACCGGCTCCGCATGCGCGACCCGTTCGTGCTCGCCTCGGGCTTCGACCGCCCCGGCATCCGGCTCGAGGTGGTCCGGCACGCCGAGGACGCCGACAAGCGGGCGGCCGTGGTCGACCAGGTCGCCGACCTCGACGGGGCGACGGTCGTCTACGTCGCCACCCGGGCCGAGACGACGGAGTACGCCGACGCGCTGGCTGCCCGCGGTCGTCGCGCACAGCCGTACCACGCGGGCATGCGGGTGGCGGAGCGGGAGTCGGTGCACACCGGCTTCCTGGACGGCGACGTCGACGTCGTGGTCGCGACGAGCGCCTTCGGCATGGGCATCGACAAGCCGGACGTCCGGTACGTCGTGCACGCCGACGTGCCGGAGTCGGTCGACGCCTACTACCAGGAGATCGGCCGGGCCGGGCGGGACGCCGAGCCCGCTCTCGCCACCCTGCACTACCGGGCCGAGGACTTCGGCCTGCGCACGTTCTTCGCGTCCGGCTCGCCCCGGCCCGCCTCGGTCCGCGCCGTCTTCGACGCCGTGCCGGCGACCGGCTCGATCCCCCGGTCGGCGATCGCCGAGGCCTCGGGCCTGACCGCCCGCACCGCCGGACGAGCGCTCAACGCCCTGCTCGACGCGGGAGCGCTCCGCGACGACGTCGACGGCGTCGCCCGGGTGCCGGACGGCCCGGACACGGCGGACCGCGCCGCGCGTGCCACGGCGGACCGTGCGGCAGAACGCGAGCGGGTCGAGGAGTCCCGGATCGCGATGATGCGCCAGCTGGCCGAGACCACCGGCTGCCGTCGACAGTTCCTGCTCGGGTACTTCGGCGACGAACTGCCGGAGCCCTGCGGCAACTGCGACACCTGCTCCTCCGGTTCGGCGCACGAGGCCGCGGCCCACGTGGCGGACGGCTCGAACGACGCCGCCTGGCCGCCGGACTCCCACGTGGAGCACGCCGAGTGGGGCACCGGTGTGGTCATGAGCACCGAGGAGGACCGCATCACGGTGTTCTTCGAGTCGGCGGGCTACCGCACGCTCGCGATCGCGGACGTCGAGGAACGCGGGCTGCTCGAGCGGGTCTGACGGTCCCGTCGGACCCGGCAGCGCTGGGGGAAGGCGCGGTCGCTCGACCACCCGTCGGCGACCGCGCTCCACTCCCCCGAGCATCCGCGATGTTGCCCCGGCGGCGTGACCGCCAGGTGACGCCGGGGTGAACACGACACGAAACCGGACGGCCACCAGGCGCCGACGGGTAGGCAGGAAGCCAGCAAACGGAGAGGAACCACCATGAGCGATCCCGGCATCAGCCCCGTCGACGACCTCGACGCCCAGCAGCGACGCGACGACGACATCGACCGCGAGCACGTCGGCCCGTACGAGGTGGACGAGTCCGAGGAGTCCCTGGAGACCGTGACGAACGACGCGGTCGCCGGCGAGACCGTCGAGCCGCAGCCCGGCGACGGCTCCGACGACGGCCCGACCGGCGGCGCCCCGCGCGAGGGCTCCCCCGACCTGTGGGAGCACGACGGCGACGAGGACCGTCCGGACCTCGGCAACGACCTCGGTACGAAGCCGCTCTGACGCGGCACCCCCGGAGCACGGCTCGGTACGATCGGGCCGTGCTCCGTCGCGTCCGGGAAGGTCTGCACCGCTGGCCCGCGGTGGCTCGGCTCGTCGCGATCGCGGCGCTCCTGCTCGTCGCGGCCGCCGCGCACCTCGCCGCACAGCCGGAACCCGTCGGTCGGTGGCTGCCCCTGCTCGTGGTCGCGGTCGTCGGAGCGCTCGTCACCGGAGCACCGCGACACCGCTGGCCGCTGCCGGCGATCTGGCTCGTCGCCACCGTGCTCGCGGTGATCCGCGGCTCGGCAGTGGACCCCGGCACGACCGCCACCGCCCTCGCTGTCGGCGCGGTCGCGCTCGTCGCGGCCCTCGCCGCGGACGTCGTGCCGGTGCTGCGCTCCCGCCACCGACGGGTGGAACGGTGACCCCGCGACGGGCGGCAGGCACCGTGCCGGACCCGCGCCGAGCCTCCCGTCACCGGCACGGCCGCGTCCAGGACCCGGACCTGCGGCGCTGCATCGCCGACAGCACGCCCGTGGCCGCGGGCGGCCGCGCCATCCTGCTGCAGATCGCCGACCCCGTCGTCGCCGCCGGCGTCCGACGGCACTCCGACTTCGCACGGCGGCCGCAGCAGCGGCTCGTGCACACGCTGATGTTCGTCTACGCCGTCGTCATCGGGACGGCGTCCGACTCGGCGACCGCGGTCGGCTTCGTCGACCGCGCCCACCGCCCGGTCGCCGGCGCGGACGACGTCGACCGGCAGCTCTGGGTCGCGGCGACCCTGTTCGACTCGGCCCGACGGGCACACGACCTGTTCGGCACGCCGTTCTCCGCGGCCCGAGCGGAGCAGGTCCTCGCCGCCTACGCGCCGCTCGCCACCGCGCTCCGGGTGCCCGACGACCGCTGGCCGGCCTCGGTGGCGGCGTTCGACCGCTACTGGCAGGGCGCGCTCGACGGGCTCCGGGTCACCGACGACGCCCGCGGCGTGGTGCGGGACCTGCTGCACCCCCGGTTCGCCCCGCGCTGGGTGCGTGCCGCGATTCCGCTCGTGCGGATCGTCACCGTCGGCATGCTGCCGGAGCGGATCCGCGCCGCGTACGGCTTCGCGTGGGGGCCGCGGGAGCAGCGCCGGTTCGACCGCACGGTCCGCCTCGTCGCGGCGGTGCGCGCCGTCGTCCCCCGGCCCCTGCTGCGGCTGCCCGCCGCGCTGCTGCTCCGTGGGCTGCGTCGGACGACCCGTCGACACGCCGCGGTACGGTAGCGGGCATGTCGGTCGACCACTTCGCCATCACGGTCCCCCGGTCCTGGTTCGAGCTGCCGGTGGACCCGGAACGGCGCGACGACCGGATCTCGGCCCTCGTGCAGGAGCGCATCGAGGACCACCGCGAGCTCTGGGACCACCGCACCGAGATCGTCCGGGTGCTCCGCCGTTTCGCGCGGTCCGCCTGGGACAGCGGTGCCCGGTACTGCGCCGCGTTCGCCGAGCCGAGCGAGGACGGCATCGTCTCCGGCGCCCTCACGGTCACGGTCCTGCCCGCTCCCGAGGCCGGCGGCGACCCGCTCGCGGCGCTCACCGACCACGTCGCAGCCCTCGGCGGCGACGAGGACGGCATGCACGTCGACGTGCACGAGGTCCCGCGGGTGGGCCGGGTCCCGCGGGTCTGGGGCGTCTCCACCGTGCAGGCCCCGGACGGGCGCGGCTCGTTCGACGTCGTGCTCATGCAGACGTTCGTGCCGGCCGGCGAGCAGGTCGCGCTCGTGAGCGTCTCCTCGCCCGCGACCGACCTGGCCGAACCGCTCTGGGAGCTGTTCGAGACCGTCACCGACACCTTCGAGCTCGTCGACTCGGCGGCCGTCGGCCCCGGGGACGACTGATGCGCCTCTGGCCGTTCCGGCGGCGGCGGAAGCCCGTCGAGCCCGTGGTCGAACGGGTCACCGCGGACGACCTCGCCCGCATGGCGCACCAGGGCGAACTGGCCCGGGCCGTGGTCACGCCGCCACCGGCGCCACGCGCCTCGGCCGACCGCGTCCGCTCCACCGTCGCGCAGCTGCCCGGGCGCCCGCTCGGCGGCTCCGGTGTCGCGACCCAGGCCGCCCCCGCGCGGCAGCGCGCAGCCGCCGTGCTCGTGCTCGACGACGAGCAGCGCGTGACCGTCTCGGGCGGCGGGCTCGTCGGCCGCGACCCGGCGAGCGCCCACCCCGACGGCGGGTACGCGCACGTCATCGCGCTCGAGGACCCCGAACGCCTGCTCAGCCGCACGCACCTGGAGTTCGGCTTCGGTGCCGAGGGGTCGTTCTGGGTGCTCGACGCGGCGTCCGCGAACGGGGTCGAACTCCACCGCCCGGGTCACCAGGCGGCGACGCTCGTGCCGTCGCAGCGCACGACCGTGCAGCCCGGCGACACCGTCGTCTTCGGCGGCCACACCCTGCGCGCGGAGCCCGCCGTCGGCCTGGTCGACGAGGGGCCGCTCGGCTGACGTGCGGTCCCGGGGCGGTGGGGCAGTTCCGCGCGTGGGAGGTCGTTCCGCGCGTGGTGGGCCGTTTCGCGCGTGGTCAGCAGGTTCTTCCGGCTTCCGACGCGCGGATCGTCTTCCCATCTCGTGCGCGATGGGACAGAACGAGTCCGGGCGGGCGCACCGAGCACCCCGACCGCAGGAGGAACGCGATGCGTGAGCGATTCCTGACGAGCGCGGACGAGCGGTTGATCGACGCTCTGCAGTCCGCGCCGGCGGACTTCGTGTTCCCCGATCGGTTCCGGGCGGAAATCGGTCGGACGACCCTGGCGGAGATCGACCCGTTCATGTGGACCTCCGAGTACCGGGGGCAGACGGCGGCCTGGACGGCGATCGTCGCCGAGCAGTTCCCAGCGCGGACGCTCGTACCGCTCGCGAAGCACCAGGACACCGACGACGTGTTCTGCTTCGACGGTGGTGATCGCTCGGGGAACCCTCCCGTGCTCGTCATCCACACGTTCGCCTCGCCGGGAACGGAGTACCGCGGCCAGTGGACGTCGTTCGACGTCTGGTGGGAGGAGATGGAGGATCACCGAGCAGCCTGGCTCGCCGAGCACGAGCACGAGCACGAGGACGAGGACGAGGACCCACGATGACCCGACGGGACACCACGATCAGCAAGGCGATGTCGCACGCCCTCCGCCACGAGCCCGCCGCCTACGGCCTCGACCTCGCTCCGGACGGCAGCGTGCCGCTGTCCGCGCTGGTCGCCGGTCTGCAGGGCGCCGGTGTCGACGTCACCGTGGACGACGTCCGACGGGTCGTCGCGGAGTCCGACAAGCAACGCTTCGCCATCGACGACGACCGCATCCGCGCGCAGTACGGGCACTCGACCGACCAGCGCATCGTGCAGCGCAGCGTCGAACCCGCTGCCGAGCTCTGGCACGCGACATCACCCGAGGCCGCCGCACGCATCCTCGAGCAGGGACTCCTGCCGATGGGCCGGCAGTACGCGCACCTGACGACCGACCGTGACCTCGCGCTCCAGGCCGGTCGACGCAAGGCCCCGCACCCGGTCCTGCTCCGCATCGACGCCGCGCGGGCGGCTGCCGACGGTGTCGAGTTCGCCGAGGGCCACGACCGGGTCACGCTGGCGCTGGCCGTCCCACCGCAGTACGTCCAGCGCGTCGGACCCTAGCCGAGCGGCACCTGCACGAGCCGCAGCGCCTGGTCGGCGTCGTTGAGCAGCGCCCGCCCGGCGACGCGGTCCTGCGTGACCAGGCTCTTCGAGAGCTTCGTGCCGATCAGGTCGCCGTCGACGGTGCTGAGCGGCGCGAGCAGCATGCCCCGCCGGGCCTTCTTCGCCTCGACCTGCCAGCCGCGGAACCCGCTCGCGACGCCCTCGACGTCGCCGCCGAGCACCAGGCCCACCGAGCGGCCGCGGTCGGACTCCAGGATCGCGCGGAACACGGGTTCCGCCGCGGTCTCCTTGAGCACCTCGGCGTCGTCGACGAGCACGAGCGTGAAGCGACCGGCGCCGGCGTCGACCGCGGCGGTCAGCCCCTCTGCGCCGATGCCGGCGTCGGTGACCACCGTCGCACCGGGCGTGCCGTCCAGGCCGCGGAGCACCGACTCGCGGGGCGTGACCGCGACGACGCACCCGCCCGCGCCGAGCACGTGCCGCGCCATCGCGAGGAGCGCGGTGCTCTTGCCCGAGCGCGGGCTGCCGCCGACGATGAACACGGGGGTGTCCTGCACGAAGTCGTGCGTGAACAGTCGGAGCTCGTCGCCGCCGACACCGAGGGCGACCCGGCCCGGTACCGCGTCGGACGCCGGCAGGTGGCGCAGCGCGTCGTCGAGGGTGACGGAGCGGGGCAGCACGTCGATCCGGAACGGCTTCGGCGCGTCGTCCGGCACGTGGGTGCGGACCTCGTCGCCGATGCCGCGGAGCGCTGCGGCCTGGTCGCGGCCGCCGAGTCCGCCGGGCAGCACCGCGACCTGTGTCTCCGTCGCGGTGCCGTTGCGGAAGCCGCGGCCGGGCGGGATCGACTCGGGCAGCTTCTTGCCGTTGATGCCCTCGTAGTTGTAGTCGCCGCGGTCGGCGAGGGCGAGCAGCAGCTTCCGTTCGACCTGGCTCGACATCCGGCCGGAGGTCAGGGTGCGGTCGCCGGAGACGACCAGGTGCACGCCGACGCCGACGCCCTCGCGCAGGAGCGTCTGGACGGCGTCGTGCAGCGCGCCGTTCTCGGCGTCGGCCAGGGTCGCCATGAAGCTCTCCCACTGGTCCAGCAGGACGACGATGTGCGGCAGCGGCGTCGTGCCGGGGTCGGAGCGCTGCTCGGCGATCGACGAGTACCCGCCGCTCGCGAACGCCGCCTGCCGGTCCTGCACGGTGCGCAGCAGGATGCCGAGCAGGCGCGAGACCCGGTCCGGTTCGTGCCGCTGCACGACGGCGCCGCAGTGCGGCAGGCCGGCGAGGGCGAGCAGCGCGCCGTTGCCGCAGTCGATGCCGTACAGGTGCACGTCGCCCACCCCAAGGCGCAGCGCCATCGCGCCGGCCAGTGTCCGCAGGGCCTGGCTGCGTCCGGAGCGTGGGGACCCGATGACGAACAGGTGGCCGTCCACGTCGAGGTCGAACACGGTCTGCCGCTGCTGCTGCTCGGACGGGTGGTCCTCGACGCCCCACGCCACGGCGAGCTCCGGCAGGTCGCCGTCGCCGGCCGCCTCGACGTCGTCGAGCCCGACGACCGTGCCGAGCGGCGGCAGCCACGGCTGCCGCTGCGCGGGTGTGCCGAGCGCGCGGGTCGCGTCGCAGATTGATCCGACCAGGACGCTCAGGTCGGTGACCTCCACGTCGCTGGCCGCCGCCTCGACGGCGGCAGGTCGCGGGGCCGGGTCGCTGTACGAGGCGAAGGTGAGCTCGCGCACCAGCGCGGGCCGGGCCTCCTGGTCGTCCGTGCCGGGCCGTCGCCCGCCCACGCGACCGGACTGGAAGGGCAGCAGCGAGGCGGCGCCGAGCCGCACGTAGGCGCGCCCCGGTGTGGTCTTGGCGATCCGCGCGGCGTCGTTCGCACCGATCACGTCCTGGCTCTCGGACTGGTCGGTGACCCGCAGCGCGATCCGCAGGTTCGTGTTCGCCCGGATCTCGGGCGAGACGACCCCACCGGGGCGCTGGGTGGCGAGGATCAGGTGGATGCCGAGCGAGCGCCCGCGCTGTGCGATGTTCACGAGCCCCTTGACGAAGTCGGGCAGCTCACGGGCGAGCGAGGCGAACTCGTCGATGACGATGAGCAGCCGCGGCATGCTGGCGATGGTCTCGCCACCGGCGGCGGCGCGCTTGGCCTGCAGGTCCTGGTAGTCCTCGAGGTCCTTCGCGCCGACCGCGGCGAGCGCGTGTTCGCGGGTGCGCAGCTCGGCGCCGAGCGACTCGAGCGCGCGCTCGACCTGGTGGGTGTCGAGGTCGGTGACCATGCCGACGGTGTGCGGCAGGAGCACGCAGTCCTTGAACGCCGCGCCGCCCTTGTAGTCGACGAGCACGAAGTTCATCTCGTCGGGCCGGTTCGCGACGGCGAGCGAGGCGACGATCGTCTGCAGCAGCTCGGACTTGCCGGACCCGGTGGTGCCGGCGACCAGGCCGTGCGGCCCGTCGTTGCGCAGGTCGATCGCGAACGGGCCGTCGATCGACGCGCCGACGACGGCGGTCGTGCTGCGTCCGCCGAGCAACCAGCGGGCCTGCACCGCCTCGGAGGTCGGCGGCTCGAGCTGCAGCACGTCGAGCAGGCGCGCCGACGACGGGATCGCACCGTCCTCGGCGTCCGGGCTGGCGTCGACGACGGGCGACAGCGATCGGGCCACCCACTCGAGCCAGTCCTGGTCGACGAGGTCCGGACGGGCGTCGTCGATCCGCTCGGTCCGCTGCTGGGTGACGCGCACCCGGTCGTCGCGGACGACGACCACGGCGTCGCACTCCTCGGGCAGCAGCCGCTCGTCCAGGTCGAGGCAGATGCTGAACACCCCGACCGCCGGCCCCTCCTTGAGGACCTGCACGAGCGACGGCATCGCCCGCAGGCGGCGCGCGCCGTCCATCACGACGACGATCTCGTCGGCCGGGGGCGTCTTCTTCCCGATGCCCGCCTCCTTGCGCGCGTCGATCACCGCGGCGAGCTCGGCGATGGCGCGGGCCGTCGTCGCGGCGCTCGAGGCGATGCTCGTCATCGGCTGGTCGGCTCCGTCGCGACGGACGTGCGGCAGCCAGGACATCCACTCCCACAGCGAGGTGCGGGTCGTGTCGGTGAGCAGCGTGAAGCGCACGTCCTTCGGGCTCTGGAGCGTCGCGAGCTGCGCGACGACCCAGTTGGCGAGTCGACGGGCGTCGTCGTCCGGCCCGGCGATGCCGATCACGCCGCGTTCGGCGAGCCGGATGCGCACCGGCACGTCGGTGGCGTCCCACGCGACGGTGCGCTTGTGGGAGAGCTGCTCCGGGTCCTCGATGGTCACCTCGGAGCGCTGCGTCGCGGTGCCGACGCGGACGAGCAGGTGGTCGGGGTCGGTCCGCCGTCGCTCCCACAGGCGTGGCAGCGGCGTGACCGCGGTCTCGTAGACGGCGGCGGGGTCGGGCGCGCTCGCGATCCAGCGTGCGCGTTCGGACTGGAGGCTCTCGGTCGCGTCCGCCTCGATCCTCGCCTTGGTCTCCTCGTACTCCACGACCCGCTGGCGGTACGTCTTCTTGCCCTGGCGGCGACCCTGGAGGCCCGTGATGATCATGAGGATCGGCGACAGCAGGGCGACGAGCAGGTAGATCCACCGCCCCGTGGTCGACACGAACATCACGGCCATGCCCATCGGCGCGAGCGCCATGAGGACGGGCAGCGCCCGCGTCGGCGGCTCGGTCGGCGGCGCCGGCAGCTGGTAGCGCGTGTGCTCGTCCGGCGGCAGGATCCGCGGCGGCCGGTTGTACTCCAGGGCCATGCCGTCGTCGGCCAGGGACAGGTGCGCGCCGCGGTCCGGGGCACGCCCGAAGCCGAGCAGCACCCCGCCGACGGCGAGCTGCGCGGTCTCCGGCCAGTCGGTGGACCCGGTGACGGGTTCGCCGTCCAGCACGGCCCCGGCGAAGCCGTTCGCCGGGCGCACCGTCGCCCCGTCCGCCGTGACCGTGACGAGCAGGGCGACGTCCGGCACCGTCGCCGTGCCCGAGGCCTCGGCCTCGACCGCCTCGGTGGCGCTGACCGGGATCCGCACGTGGGCGCCCGGCGCCGTCCCGACCACCACGGTGCCGGTCCCCACCCGGACGATCCGCCCGGCGTGCAGACCGGACACGATGCGGATCTCGGCGTCGCCGAGCGGACGCAGCGGCGGGGGCGGCACCTGCTCGAGGCTGCGGCTGACGACCACCCCGGCCCGCACCCCCGACCCGGCCACCGTCGCCGACAGGTCGAGCGGCCGTTCCCCCACGAAGTACGCCGGCGTCCGGCCCGAGGCGACGACGTCCGTGGCGATGAGCCGCTCGGCCTCGGCCACGACCTCGCGCACCGCTCGCGTCTCGTCCCCGTCCACGTAGACGTTGGCCGTCTGGCCGCTCTCCCGGTCGACCATCGTGAAGGTGAAGGTCATGGCAGGTTCCCCCGTAGCGTTGACTACACGTAGGAGCACGATGGTAGTGTCTGCCGCACACGCCCCGTTGGGGGGACAGAACGAAACTCCGGGGAAAGGGAGTCACACCGTGGCGAACATCAACGTCTCGTACGCAGACCTCGAGGCTGCGGCCTCCGACCTCAAGGCCGGCCAGGCCGACATCGAGGACCGTCTCTCCGCACTGCAGCGGAAGATCCAGCAGCTCGTCTCCGACGGCTACGTCACCGACAAGTCGTCGGTCGCGTTCGGCGAGTCCTACGACGAGTTCAACCGTGGCGTGAGCCAGACCGTCCAGGGCCTCGACGGCCTGTCGACCTTCCTCTCCAAGGCCTCGCAGACCCTGTCCGAAACGGACGAGTCGCTGGCTTCCGGCCTCAAGGGCTGACACCGTCGTCGACCCCGTGTCCCGCGATCGCGCGGGGCACGGGGTCGTCGCGGTTCCACTGGGGGGCGGTCCGGGACCGACCCCACGGTTCGTGATCGGGGAGGGACAGTTCCGTGGCAGACAAGCTGCTGGTCGACCTGATGGGGCTCGGGGAGCTCCAGAGCGACCTGACGACCGTGCACGGCACGCTCGAGCAGGCGCACAAGCGCGTCGACGCGTCCGACGACGAGATCGGGTCCGGCACCGTGCAGGATGCGCTGCACGACTTCGACCACCGCTGGGGTGACAAGCGGCAGAAGATCAGCGACTCGGCGAAGGCCCTCGCGGACATGCTCGACTCGTCGATCGAGACGTACACCGAGACCGACGAGCAGCTCGCGCAGGCACTCCAGGTCAACGACGACAACGGTGGCGGTGGCCCCGCCGCCTCGAAGGCGCAGTAGTCGTGGCGCGGCCGTCGGGGTGGGACGTCGTCGACCAGGGGGACGACCCGGTCAAGGGGGATCCGTCGTCGGTGCGGATGATGTCGCGGGAGTACCAGCGCATCTCCGACGCCGCGTCCGACGCGTCCACGCGCCTGAAGTCGGTGCAGGGGTCCGGGTGGCTCACCGACTGGCAGGGTGAAGCGGCGGACGTGTTCGTCGACGCGATCGAGGACACCCCGTCGGACCTGACCAAGCTCGTCGCGTCCTACGAGGCCGCAGCGTCCGCGTTGTCGGGGTGGGCCGACGTCGTCGACGACACCCAGTACCGGGCTGACGGTGCGTTGGCGGACGCGAAGGATGCCTCCGGTGACCTCGCCGCGGCGCAGACCCGGCTCGCCGACGCGCAGTCGACCCTGTCGCACTACGAGTCGGCGTCGAAGGACCTGTCGAAGGTCGCTGAGAAGTACCCGGCGGGCTCCGACGTGCCGGACGGGGTGGACGTGCCGTCGCCGGCGCAGTTGCGGGCGGCGTCCGACAACGCCTCCGTCGCGCAGGGGTCCGTGTCGAGTGCGCAGGGCGACATCGCTGCGGCGCAGTCCCGGATCGACGCGGCGAAGCGGCTCGTCGCCGACGCGAAGGGCGACTGGGAGGACGGGGAACGGCGTACCGCGACGAAGATCGGCGAAGCCGCCGATGCGGGGCTGGGGAAGCAGTCGACGTGGGACAAGATCTTCGGGTCCGAGGCGTGGGAGACCATCGTCTCCATCGCGAAGGTCGTCGTCGCCGTGGGCGGCATCATCGTCATGATCATCGGCGGCCCACTCGCCTGGATCGTGCTCGGCGCAGCCCTGCTCGTGCTCGCCGACACCCTGTACAAGATGTCGAAGGGCACCGCCGACGGGTGGGACCTCGCCTTCGCCCTGCTCGACTGCATCCCGGGGATGAAGGGCATCACCACCGCCGGACGGCTCCTGTCCGCAGCCGGCGACGCACGCAAGGCGTTCTCGCTCGCCCGCTCGACCGGATCGCTCGGCTCGCTCGCCGCCCGGACCCTCAGCGGAGCTGGCCGCTACGGCGTGATGGCGCTCAAGGAGCTTCCACTGGCGGTGAAGCAGTTCGCGTCGAACCCGACGCGAAGACTCGAGCGCATGGCACTGCAGGTGCGCTACCTGACCCCAGCGAACATGGTGCACAGCGCCGTCGATGCGGCGAAGGGACTGCACACCGGCTTCGTGGGGTCGCAGGGCAAGTCGATCGTCGAGCGCCTCACCGACGCTTTCACCGCGAGTGACCGCGCCTTCAACCGCACCGTCAGCGGCGCCTACAACGCCCACGTGTCCGACATCGCTCGGACGGATCCGGCCCGGGCCAGCCAGCTGTGGCAGGGCGGCGACGGCTACTACGGTGTCGACTCGATGACCAACGTGACCGGCCCGCATGCGCAGATCGACGCGTTCGCCTCGACGCCGTCCGGCATGCAGAGCCCATCGGCGAGCTACGCCGTCCCGAACGCCCCGAGCGGCGACTCCGCCGCGTTCCACGAATCGGCCCAGGTCGGCGCGAACTTCGACTACCCGACCCCGTACCGTGAAGACGTCTCAGTCGCACACATCGGAGCGGACCAGCCGTACGCCGTCGGCACGGCGCAGGCCAACCCGCAGTTCGGCGCCGGCGGTGGAACGCAGTACTTCCACTCCGGCATGGCGACCGACAGCCCATCGCCGTTCCCGGCAGGCGGGCCTTCCGGCATGGACCCGAGCGTTCGGTCGATCACCGAGTCGGTCGGTATGCGCGGAGCCCTGCACGCACCGTGGCGCGCGGTGGCCTACACGCAGCCGCTCGTCGGGGCCGACGAATGATCCACGAGGGCTTCCCGGACGTCCTCGTCGTGGGACCGGTCGCCGATCGGTCGTTCTCCGATGACGGCCGGCTGGTCATCGATTACGGCACGGCGCCTCGGTGGTCCCCTGACGCAACACTCCCGGATCTCGTCGCACGGGCGAAACTCCTGGCGCTGCTCCTCGACGCGCTCGACCCCGAAGTCGACGTCCGAGTCGGCGCACGTCACCAGTTCCTGCTCAACGACCACATCGACGGGCGCGTCGACACCCGCGCCGGTGGGACTCCACCGCGCCTGCTCGCGTACGGCTCGCTGACGACCACTGTGATCCGGTCGAGTGACCTCGGCCGACTCGTGGATGTCCGCAACGAACCCTTGATGGCACAAGGGCTCTTCACCTTCCCCCGCGGCGCCGAAGTCGTCTCGCAGATCGGCCCCGGAGCCGCACTCACGCGCTACGGCGACACCGGGTACTTCGACCAGGTCCTCTCCTTCGAGACCGACAATGCTGCATCGCCCTCGAAGCAGACCACCAAGGCACTGCACCGATGGACGAAGATCGTCGATGGCTGGCGGAAGAAGGCCACTCCCGCGCAACGGGAACTCGAGGGCCCGTGGACCTGAGCGAGCCGGCCGAGCTCACGGCCTGGCGACGGGCGGTCGACACGGACCTGTGGATGCTGGCGACGGAGGACGGCGTCCCGGCGGTCATCGCCCCGGCTGACGAGTCGCCCCAGGCCGTCGCGCTCGCGTTCCTCGACCAGCAACAGGCTCAGGCCGCGGCTCCGGACGACGCGGTCCTCCTGCACACGACGCTGTGGTCGGCACTCCGCGCGACCCCGGCCGACGTGGCTCTCCTGCTCCAGCCAGGCCAGCCCGACGAGGAGGTCCTGCTGCCCGAGGACATCGACCGGATCGTCGGTGGATCGCGGGACCGCGCGCCGGTGCTCTCACCCCGCGACCTGGCGATCACGTCGATGATCCCCGCGGTGATCGTGGACGGAGTCGTCAGCGCGCAACCGGATGGTCTGCCCGTGGGGGTGCTCCTCGACCAGGCCGGCCGATCCGGCGTCCCGTTGACGCTGGCAGCGGGGCCGGCGCTGCCCCTCGAACTCGACGCATGGACGACGGCGGCACTCATCCGAGCGGCGAGCCCGTTCCCGGCGGGTTTCGACGTCGTCGTCGGTGCCCCGAAGCCGGAGCAGTACCCGGCGGTGACCGACTTCCGCGAACAGTACGACGGGGCGGCGATCAGCACGGTCGGTGTCATCGTCGAACGGGCGTCCGAGCGGATCGTGGTAGTCGTCGACACGGACGACGCCGACGAACTCGGACGCGTCCGGGTCCAGGCCGCATCGCTCGTGCCCCTGCCCGTCTTCGTGACCGATCGCCGGTCCTCACCGGAGCAGGCGTGGATGCTCGGGCGGCCCGACAGCCACGTGTCCTGATGGTGACCTGGCGCGCGAGTACCCGTCAGACGACGGTCCGGGCCGTGCCGGTTCCGAACGACCTCTACCTGGCGATCGAGTCCGATGGTCGCCGCGCCACCGAACCGCACGATCGGGGTCTTCGTGTCGAGTTCGCGTACTCGGTCGCCGATGACCGTCCGGCGACGCGGGGAGTCACGACACGACAGGTGACGCGGCAGTCCCTGCTCGAGGACGAGCGGGGCGGCCGCTTCATCGTGCAGGTCGACGTCGCCGAGGGACACGGGGACGGCGTCCCGATCACGGAGCAACAGCCACGTCGTCCAGGTCTGGTCCCGCTCGCACCGTCCGGCGTCCGAGCCCTCGAGCTGTCCGCCGCCGACGGGATCTGGGGAGACATCGTCAGCAAGCTGGCTCGACCGCACTCGGCGTGGAGGCTCTTCGAAGCATCCGCGGGCGGTTCGAGCTGCTCCGTCGTCATCGACACGGACCCGGACGGTTGGCGGACGCGAGCGGTCGAGGCCCTCGGTCGGCGCCCGCACCCCGAGATCGCCGTCGTCGACTCCCCCGATGCCGTCGCTCGTCGTTGGCGCAGGGCCGCCCGCCACCTGCTGGGACCGACACCCGGATGACCGAGTGGGCACACACGGCGCACCGCGGGAGCGAGACGACCCCGGTCACGCTCACGGTGGACGTCGAACGGTCCGGCACAGGCGGACGGTCCCGCTGCTCCGTGACGGTCGTCATCGACGGTGTCGAGCACGTCGCTGTCGAGCACGATGCCTTCGAGGCGCTGTGCAGGGTACGCCTGGAGCTCGAGCACGAGGGTTGGCTGCTCGGCGTCGAGGGCGCGCGGATCGACGTCTGGCCGAGTGGCGCGGCGCGCGACCAGGGCGGGGGCCTCCGCGCCTACCGACTCCGACAGGGACGCTCCCCTGGGTCGGCGGACCTGGTCGACGTCTTCGCTCCGACTGCCGAGCGCCTCGCCACGGTCGCCGAGCAGCGGGCTGCTGCGGGAGCCGCGCTGCGCGCTCCCCGCGCTGCCGCACCGTACGACGACGTCGACGAGGTGGTCTCGGTCTCCGGACCGTGCGAGCAACTCGTCGTCGACCGGAGCCTGCGAGGCCGCCTCCGCGCAGCACTGTCCGGCGGCCGACCCCACGGCGACGAGCGATGGCAGATCGTGCGATCGATGGCCGGGAACGCGCTGCAGCCGGGCGAGTGGGACGAGGCCGAGGCACTGTCCGACGGCCCCGACGACGTGCGGCTCGTCACGACGATCGGTGCGGACGAGGACGGTGTGCGGTGGTCCGACCTGGTCGACATCGGAGTCGACGACTCCGGCACGCTGCGGGTCCGACGCTTCCGTCGCCGGTACGTCGGCCGGACCCGTGCGCACGTGGAGGTGCTCCTCGACACCCGCGCACAGGGGCAGCCGCCGACGGAGTTCCGACCGACCGACCTGGCAGCGCTCTCCTCGCAACGACAGGTCGACGCGTTGCACCGGTACGTCGACGGCCTCGCCCTGGTGCCGGCACCAGCGGTCGACGCCATGTTCCGGCTCGACCGCGGCCGCGTCCCGACGGGGCGCGACGACGACCAGGGGGCGAACACGACCTTCTCCGGTCTCGCTGGCCACGCGACGTACACGGTGCTCGTGAGCGGTGCCGGGCACGTCCGGATCACCAGGGAGACGGAATTCTTGTCACTATGACAATTACTGTGGTACGGTCGGGTCATGGCAGTCGAACTCAGCACCTGGGACGCCCAGGGCAACCAGACGACACCGACGTTCTCCACCATGCGGTTCCCCGCCGGTGAAGCGCACGTCAAGGTGGCGAACGACACCGCCGAGCCGGGGGGCACCACCGAGATCGCGACCCTGCGCGGCACGAACGGCGACGACCTCCTCATGCTCGGCATGTGGGCGGACGCCGTCCGGCAGCGCGGATCGCGGTCCGTCGCCCTCGTCCCGTACCTGCCCGGCGCCCGGCAGGACCGCGGCCTGCCCTTCGGGGCGAAGGTCTACGCGGACGTCCTCAACGGGTTCCGCATCGACCAGGTGATCGCCTTCGACCCGCACTCCCCCGTGGTCGTCGGGCTGGTCGACCACCTCACGGTGGTCACGAGCGAGCAGGTCGTCCGCGACGCCGTGCTCGACGTCGAGGGCGACGCGTACACCGGCATCATCGCGCCGGACAAGGGCGCGGTCGCCCGGGCCACGGCGGTCGCCGAGTCGTGCGGCCTGCCGCTGTACCGGGCCGAGAAGCACCGCAACCCCGACACCGGCAAGCTCGACGGGTTCTCGTGCGAGCCCCTCCCCGCGGACGGCCGGTTCCTCGTCGTCGACGACATCTGCGACGGCGGCGGCACCTTCATGGGCCTCGCGAGCTCGACCGGGCTGCCGAAGGAGCGCCTCGGTCTCTGGGTCTCGCACGGCGTCTTCTCCGGCCGGGCCCCGCAGCTCGCCGAGCACTTCGGCGAGATCGTCACGACCGACAGCTACCCGGCGCAGAACGACGTGCCGGGCTTGCGCACCGTCCCGCTCAGCCCGTACCTCACGAAGGAGATCCGATGACCACCACCACGACGGGCCTCGAGCCCCGCATCACCACCGCGAGCCCGATCGCACCCCTGTTGGCCGTCGACGGCTACAAGCACTCGCACCGGCAGGTCTACCCGGCCGGGACCACCCGGATCCTCATCAACTGGACGAACCGCTCGAACGCGCACATGCCCGAGTCGACCCACGCCGTGGTCTTCGGTCTGCAGGCGTTCGTCCAGCGCTCGCTCGTCGAGGCCTGGGCGCCGTTCTTCGCCGCCGACGAGGACGAGGTCGTCCGCCTGTTCGACGAAGCCCTGCAGGGCTACTTCGGCCCGAACCACATCGGCACCGACCACGTCCGGGCGCTGCACCGCCTCGGCTACTTGCCCCTCGAGATCCGTGCGCTGCCCGAGGGCACGCTCGCACCGATCGGCGTCGCGACCCTGACCGTCGAGAACACCATCGACGAGTTCTACTGGCTGCCGAACTACATCGAGACCGCCCTGTCCGCCTCGATCTGGCACCCGTCGACCGTCGCGACGAAGGCGCTCGAGTACCGCGACCTCATGGAGGACTGGGCGGCCCGCACCGGCGCCGTCCCCGAGGGCATCGACTTCGCCGCGCACGACTTCTCGTTCCGCGGCCAGTCGAGCATCGAGTCGGCGGCAGCGGGTGGCGCCGGGCACCTGCTCTCGTTCCTCGGCACCGACTCGATGCCGTCGCTCGACTTCATCGACCGCTACTACCCGGGCGACAACGGCTGGGTGGCCGCGAGCGTGCCCGCCACCGAGCACAGCGTCATGTGCGTCCGCGGCGCCGACGGCGAGCTCGAGACGTTCCAGCAGATCCTCGACGTCTACCCGACGGGCATCGTCTCCGCGGTCAGCGACGGCTTCGACCTGTTCAAGGTCATCACCGAGACGCTGCCGCAGCTCAAGGACCGCATCACCGGCCGCGACGGCAAGCTCGTCATCCGCCCCGACTCGGGCGACCCGGTCGACATCGTCACCGGCACCGTGCACGACGTCGACGAGGCCGAACTGTTCGCCGCCGACCGCAGCGACGAGCAGAAGGGCGTCGTCGAACTGCTCGACGAGATCTTCGGCCACACCGTGAACGAGCAGGGCTACAAGGTCCTCGACCAGCACATCGGCGTCATCTACGGCGACAGCATCACGCTCGACCGCGCCCGCCGCATCTACGAGCGGCTCGCCGCCAAGGGGTACTCGAGCGACAACATCGTGCTCGGCATCGGCTCGTACACGTACCAGTACATGACCCGCGACAACCTCGGCAGCGCGGTCAAGGCCACCTGGGCGCTCGTCGACGGCCAGCCCGTCGACATCCAGAAGGACCCGAAGACCGGCAGCGGCAAGAAGAGCGCGAAGGGCCGCATCGCCCTGCACCGTGACGAGACCGGCGAGATCTGGCAGACGGACCAGGCCACGGCCGAGGACGAGGCGACCAGCCTGCTCCAGCCGGTCTGGGTCGACGGACGCTTCACGCGCCTCCAGTCCTTCGCCGACGTCCGGCAGACGCTCCGCGACGAGCGTGCGGCCCGCACCGCACGCCGGGCCGCCTCGGCGTGACGGAGACCGCCCCGGCGGTCCGCGACCAGCCGCTCATCGCGATCGACGTCGTCCCGACGTCGTTCGCGGGGGCGGCTGGTCTGCGGGTCGCCTCCGCCCGTCGGCTGTACGACCCGTTCGCCGGACGGGAGGCCCTTCCCGGCGTGCTCCTGGACGGTTCCGAGATCCTGGCCGACGCTGCGCTGCGCGCCCTGCGCACGAAGGCGGGCATCGGCCCGGCGGCGGTGCGCCACCTGGCGCAGGTCGGCGCGTTCGACGGGCCGGACCGCGACCCGCGGAGCACCGCGATCAGCATCGCGTTCCTGGCGGTCGTCGACCCGCAGGCCGCCCCGGACGCGACCTGGCACGACGTCGGCGAACGCCCGTTCGGCCTGCCGTTCGACCACGACCGCATCGTCGACGCGGCGCTCGAGCACGCCCGCGTGCGCCTGTGGTCGGACGTCCCGCTCACGCGCGCGCTGCTCGGGGAGCGCTTCACCACCTCGGACGCCGGTCGCCTCCGCGCGGCGCTCACCGGGAGCACCCCGGATCCGGGCAACCTCAACCGGATGCTCCGCACCAACCCGGCCGTCGCCCGGGTCGACGCGGCCCCGGCGGCCGGTCCCCGCGGCGGGCGTCCCCCGGCAGCCTGGACGTGGACCGTCTGAGCACGGTTGGGTGGGGGCATGTCCTCTTCGCTGTCCGGTGACGACTCCCTGCACCTGCCCGAGTTCGACGCTCCCCCCGCCGCACCGCTCGACCTCGCCCAGCAGTGGCTCGACGCCGCGGACGAGCGCGACGTCTCCGAGCCGAAGTCGATGACGCTCGCCACCGCCGGCGCCGACGGCCGGGTGTCCGCCCGCACCGTCGACGTGAAGCGGCTCGACGACCGGGGACTCGTCTTCGGCACCTCGACGCTCAGCCCGAAGGGCCGCCAGCTCGCCGAGAACCCGCACGCCGCGTTGCAGGTCTACTGGCGCGAGACCATGCAGCAGCTCCGGTTCGAGGGCCGGGCCGTGCAGTTGTCCGACGACGAGTCCGACGCGCTGTTCGCCGACCGGTCGCCGAAGTCGCGCGCCGCCACGGCGATCGCCGACCAGTCCGCCGTGCTCGAGCCGCGGACGCTCCAGGACCTCATCGACGACGCCAACGTGCTGCTCGACGAGTCCGACGACGACGTGCCGCGCCCCGCGGGGTGGGTCGCCTGGCGCCTCGAGCCCGAGCTCGTCGAGTTCTGGCACGGCAGCCGCGACCGGATGCACCGCCGCCTGCAGTACGCGCTCGCCGACGGCGCCTGGTCGGCCACGCGCCTGCAGCCCTAGGCGGGTTCGCTCGCGGTCGGTCCCGCTGCCACCACGACGGCGTCGTGCGGTGCGCCCGCGCATCGCGGCACCGCCGCACCGCCGCACCGCCGCGCCGCCGCCGCAGAACCAAAGTGCACTCGAACCGCGGGATTCCGCGGCGCGAGCGCACTTCGGTTGTGCAAGTGGGAGCGGAACCGGCCGACGTGACGCCGACGCAGAGCGAGCGCGGAACGGAACCGCCCTACCGCCCGATCGGGTTCGGCATCGCCCCCGCCCGGATGAGCGACGCCGCCTGGTCCGCCAGGTCGACCATCGACAGGGTGTTCCGCAGCTGCAACCGGTTCAGGCACGAGTGCTCGAACGTCGACACCCGCAGGTCCAGGGGACGACGGCGGTCCGGGTGCGCGGCGGCGTGCGCGTCGATGCACTCCCCGACGACCTGCCAGAACCGGGCCTCCGGCAGCACCCCGTCGTCGTCCAGGATCGCGGCGACGAACCGCAGCACCCCGTCGAACACGTCGGTGAACACGGCGAGCGCCGCTTCGTCGTCGGACACCGGGTGCACGATCCGCTCGATGTCGGCGGGGACCGGGCGATCGTCGTGCCGCCCGAGCACCACGACCTCCTCCCCGATGTCCTTCATGACGGCACGGACCACGACGCCGTCCCGCACGACGAGCACCAGGTTCTCGCCGTGGGGCATGAAGGCCAGGTCGTGCACGGTCAGGCAGTGCACGACGGGCAGCAGGTACGCGTCGAGCCAACGCCGCACCCACTCGTCGGCGGGCAGCTCCGACGCCTCGATCAGCGCTGAGACGACGGCGTTCCCCGCGGCGTCCCGGTGCAGCAGCGCCGCCATCGTCAGCAGTCGTTCGCCGTCCGTCACCCGCGGCAGCGGGCTCTCCCGCCACAGCGCCGCGAGCATCTTCCGCTGCGGCGAGGATACGTCCACCCGGTGGTACGCGTCCCCCGTGTACCCGATGGACGCGTGCTCCCGCAGGACCGAGAAGCCGGCAGCGGCGAGCGTGGTGTCCCCGGCGACGATCCCGGCGACCCAGTCGTTCACCGCCGGGGTGTTCCGCATGTACGCGGGCGACATCCCCCGCAGGAACCCCATGTTCTGCACCGCGAGCGCCGTCTTCACGTACGAGCGTGTCGGCTCGGTGCGGTTGAACGCGGTGCGGATGGACTGCTGCGGCTGGTACTCGTCGGACACCTCGCCCAGGTCGACCAGGTCCTGTCGGCCCAGGTCGGGCGCGAAGGTCACGGCGATCCGGTGCTGCCACTGCCACGGGTGCACGGGCAGCCACACGTAGTCGTCGGGGTCGAGCCCGCGACGCTCCAGCGTGCCCCGGAAGCCGGCCACGACGTCCGCCGACAGCTCCGCCTCCCAGTGCGCCTGCTCGGTGCGGTCCGCCGCGAGCGCCAGGTGCGTGTGCTCGCGTCGGGCGGCGAGCCACCGGTACCGGAACCGCCCGCCGGACTCGGGCGCGAACGCCCGGTACTCGTCGAGCCCGAACCCGATCCGCCCGTTCGCGGCGACGAAGGCCGGGTGCCCCTCGGTCATGGCCGACTCGACGTCCTGGAAGGAGGCGACAGCGGCGTCGACGGATCCCCCGGACCGCCCGCGCGCGAGCTGCGCCGCCGACGGCCCACCCTGCCGGTGCTTCGCCGCAGCACTCGCCAGGGTCGAGGCGATC
Source organism: Curtobacterium sp. MCLR17_036 (assembly GCF_003234445.2). NCBI lineage: Bacteria > Bacillati > Actinomycetota > Actinomycetes > Micrococcales > Microbacteriaceae > Curtobacterium > Curtobacterium sp. MCLR17_036. Next base: position 3,281,366 of record NZ_CP126269.1, read on the forward strand.
TCCTCCAGGTACGTGCCCAGCAGCTCTTCGGGGATCCCGAGCACCTCCCGCAGCTCCAGCACGAGGTCCTGCGCGCTGAGCGGCGCCGGCACCCCCGCACGGGTCCGCGTCAGCGAGGCCTCGTCGATCGACCAGTGCTCGAGCACGTGCTGCCGCGCCCGGAACCGGTAGGTCGACTCCCCCGCGTCGAGCCGCCAGCCGTCCCCGTCCGGCACGGGTGCGATCAGCCGTTCGTGGGTGAATTCCGCGATCGTCTTCGCGACGAGGTGCCGTTCCGCGGGCTCCAGGTGCTCGGGCCGCAGGTGCGCGGCCGGCCCGTCGTCGTCGGGGACGCCGATGCGGTCGGTGTCGAGCACCGACAACAGGGCCCGCTTGCCGTCGACGTCCACCTGTCGCAGCGCACGGAACCCGACCTCGGCGTTCTTCGCCTGCACTGCGGTGTTCCGCACGTCCGGTTCGACGACGACCCGACGCGCACCGAGGGCGTCCCGGCAGTGCTCGACGACAGCCCGCATCACCGCGCTCGTCAGGCCGTGCACACGTCGCTCAGCGGGCGCCGGCGCGACGAGCAGGTGCATGCCGACGTCGCCCGGCTCCGCCACCCACACGTCGGCGAGCAGGACGGCGGCGGGGTCGTAGGTCTCGGCCAGGAAGCACGGTTCGCCGTCCCGGCGGCCGAGCCACGCTGCCTGCGCCGGGTCCGCCTGCACGCCGGCCAGGTAGGTGCGCACGCCGTCCACGTCGAGGTCGCCCATCTGCCACCACGACGACGCCGGGTGGGCGAGCCACGACTGCACGACGGCGGCGTCGCGTTCCGGGTCCACGGGTTCGACGGTCAGGAGGCCCGCGTCGGCTCCCACAGGCGCGGTCGATCCGTGCGCGTCCACCGTCGCAGTGCCCTCGACACCGTTGCCCTCGACGCCGGTCACCACCACACCGGCGCCCGCCGCACCGGTGCTGTGGACGACGGCGCTCATGCGGACACCTCCGCACGCTCGGTCGTGTGCCCGGCCGGCGCGCTGTGCGCGCTGGCGGGTGGGGCCGTCGACGGCGCTGCTGTCGGCTGCCCCGAGGCGGGCAGGCCGAACTCCTGGAAGGCGATCCGGGCCTCCAGGCCGTACACGGAGCGACCCGTGACGGACCGGATGATCGACGCGTTCCGCCACGCACCCATGCCGAGGTCGGGCGCGGTCAGGCCGTGCGTGTGCTCCTCGGCGTTCTGCACCCAGATGCGCCCGCCCAGGGTGTCCACGTGGTGGTCGCGGGCGACGGCCAGGCGACCGCGGGAGTCGCGGGCGACGAGGTGCTCGACCGGGTCGAGGAACCGCGGGACCCGCGGGGTGTACCCGGTGGCGAGCACGAGCTGCTCGACCTCGTGCTCGTACGTCTGGTCGAGCTGCTCGTGGCGGAGCGTCAGCCGGTACGTGCCGCGGTCGGCGAGCCAGGCGGCGTCGACGACGCTCGTCTCGGTGCGCAGGCTCGTCGGGATGGGGCCTCGTGCGCTGATCCGGTAGAGCTGGTCGTACAGCTCGTCGACCAGGTCGGCGCTGATGCCCTTGTACAGGCCACGCTGCTCCCGACCGAGACGGTCGCGGACGCCTTCGGGCAGCCCGTGGAAGTGGTCCGTGTACTCCGGGCTCGTCATCTCGAGGGTGAGCTTGGTGTCCTCCATCGGGAAGAACCGGGGCGAGCGCGTGAGCCAGTCGAGGCGGTAGCCGTCCTGCCGGATGTCCTCGAGCAGGTCGCGGTAGACCTCGGCGGCGGACTGCCCACTGCCGATCACCGCGATCGAGCCGGCACCGCGGAGCGCGTCGCGGTTCGGCAGGAAGTCGGCCGAGTGGATCGCCGGGCCGTCGATGCCGCGCAAGGGGGCGGGGACGGACGGCTCGGTGCCGATGCCCACGACGACGTGCCGTGCGCGGTACGTCTCGGCGCCCTGGTCGGTCTCGGCGTGCACCGTGAACGTGTCGGTGACGGGGTCGTGCTCGACGGCGGTCACCCGGCGGCCCCACCGCAGGGTGTCGAGCCGGTCGGCGGCCCAGCGGCAGTAGGCGTCGTACTCGCTGCGCAGGGGGTGGAAGTCCTCGCGGATGTAGAACGGGTACAGGCGCCCGGTCTCCTTGAGCCAGGCGAGGAACGAGAACGGCGAGGTCGGGTCGGCCATCGTCACCAGGTCGGCCAGGAACGGCACCTGGATCGTGGCGTCGTCGAGCATCATGCCGTGGTGCCAGGCGAAGCCGTCGGCGGCGTCGAGGAACACCGCGTCGAGGTCGTCCAACGGGTCGGTCAGGCAGGCGAGACCGAGGTTGAACGGCCCGATCCCGATGCCGACGACGTCGTGCACGGGGCGGTCGGCGGCCCGGCGGTCGTCAGCGGCGGTCATCGCGTTGCTCCTTCCGGGGCGGTGGTGGTCGCGCGGACGCGTGCTGCCGTCGCGGCGACGTGGTCGAGCGCGGCGCGCATCTGCGCCGGGGTCGTCTCGGGGTTGAGCAGGGTGAGCTTGTTGCACGGGCGGCCGTCGATGACCGTCTTCGCGATGAGCACCCGGCCCTCGGCGAGCAGGGCCGCGCGGATCGGGGCGACGAGCGCGTCGGCCTGGTCGTCGGTGACCCCGGCGGGCTGCCAGCGGAACAGGACCGTGCTGAGCTGCGTCGGCGCGACGAGCACCAGGTCGGGGTGCTCCTCGACGATCCGGTGGGTGTCCGCGGCGAGGTCGATGACGGCGTCGAACGCCGCTCCGATGGCGTCGGCCCCGGACGCACGCAGGGTGGCCCAGAGCTTCAGGGCGTCGAACCGGCGGGTGGTCTGCAGCGACTTGTCGACCTGGTTCGGCTCGGCGGCGTCCTCGGGGTTGAGGTAGTCGGCGTACCAGGCGGTGCGGCGCAGGTCCTCCGGGTGCTGCACGAGCAGGGCGCTCGAGGACACCGGCTGGAAGAACGACTTGTGCAGGTCGGTCGTCACGCTCCGCGCCCGCTCGATGCCCGCGAGCAGGTGTCGACGGGTCGGGGACACGAGCAGCCCGCAGCCGTACGCGGCGTCGACGTGGAGCCAGACGCCCTCGAGATCGCACACGTCGGCGATCGGCTCGACCGGGTCGATCACCCCGCGGTCGGTGGTGCCGGCGGTGGCGACGACGGCCATCGGCGTCTGCCCGGCCGAGCGGGCGGCGGCGATCGCCTCGGCGAGGGCGGCGGGCACCATCCGGCCGGCGTCGTCGGTGGCGACCGCGACGACGGCCTCGAGCCCGAGCAGCCGCGCGGACTTCGCGATGCTGAAGTGGGTCTCCGCCGTGGTGAACACGGTGCCGCTGGCCCCGAGGGCCTCTCGTGCCAGCAGCAGGGCCTGCAGGTTCGACTGCGAGCCGCCCGAGGTGAAGATGCCGTCACCCGCGGCGAACCCGATCCGACCGGCGAGCCAGGCGACGACGTGCCGCTCGATCTCGGTGCCGATCCGGGACTGGTCCCAGGTGTCGACCGAGGGGTTCACGGCGGCGAGCACGGCCTCGGCAGCGACCGCGGGCAGCGCCACCGGGCAGTTCAGGTGCGCGAGGTACGCCGGGTCGTGGAACCAGACCGCTTCGCGGACGAACAGGTCGTCGAGTTCGGCGAGCGCGCGGTCCGTCCCGAGGGGTTCGGCGTCGAGGTCGACCGCCTGCACCCGGGCCCGGAGGACCTGCGGAGCGGTGTCGGTCGTCGGGCGGTCAGCGGCGGCGAAGCGGTCGGCCAGGCGGTCGACCGTCGACGTGACGCTGGAGCGGTACCGCTCGGCGGTGGCGGAGGTCAGCAGTTCGATGGGTGTCACGTTAGGTAAGGCTAACCTCACCGCTACTCCGCTGCCACCCGAACAGGGGTGGACTCCCAGGTCTCGGGCGTGCCGCACTGCCGTCCGGGCGCGACGAAGGCGCCCCGACGGGCGAGCAGCGGGTGAACGGACGTTCAGTCGTCCGTCGGCGACCTCGGGCTAGAGCTTCTCGATCGGAGCGATCTTGATGAGCAGCTTCTTGCGGCCGGCGGAATCGAAGGCGATCTCGGCGATCCGCTTGGCGCCCTGGCCGGTCACCGCCGAGACGGTCCCCTCGCCGAAGTCGACGTGCGAGATGCGGTCACCGGCTGCCAACTCCATGTCGCCGTTGTCCCGGACCTGACCGGAGACCCGGTTCGCCCACTCGGTCTTCGGACGGGTCTTCGACGCCGCGGCGGCACGGTCGTACGAGCCGCCGCCCCAACCGCCACCGCCGCGGTAGCCACCACCGCCGCCGCCCGAGCCGCCGTCACGCTTGGCGTTCAGCGCCCGGGGCTGCGTGCCGCCACGGCTGTTCGCCATGCCCGGCGACTGCTTCCACTCGATGAGCCCCTCGGGGATCTCCTGCAGGAAGCGCGACGGCATGGCCACGTTGACGTCGCCGAACTGCGCGCGGGTCATCGCGAGGGACAGGAACAGGACCTTCTTCGCGCGCGTGATCCCGACGTAGAACAGCCGGCGTTCCTCGGACGGGCCGCCCGGCTCGGCGGCGGACATCCGGTGCGGCAGCAGGTCTTCCTCGACACCGGTCAGGAACACCGCGTCGTACTCCAGGCCCTTCGCCGTGTGCAGGGTCATCAGCGAGACCGTCCCCGACGAGTCGTCGAGCTCGTCCGCCGCGGCGACGAGCGAGACCTCGGTCAGGAAGTCGGAGAGGGTGCCCTCGGGGTTGTTCTTCTGGAACTCGCGCGTGACGGCGACGAGTTCGTCGATGTTGTCGGCGCGGGCGGCGTCCTGCGCGTCGGGCGACTTCCGCAGGTTCTCGAGCAGGCCGGAGCCGTCGAGGAGCTGCGTCAGCGTGTCGACGACCGGCTGCGTCGGCGCCTTCTCGGAGACGGTGTCGAGCAGCCCCGCGAACTCCGTGATGGCGTTCCGCACCTTCGGGCCGAAGCCGAGTTCGCCGGCGTGCCGCAGCGCGTCGCGCATCGTCGTCTCGTGCTCGTCGGCGTAGCGCTGCAGGGTCGTCTCGGTGACGGCACCGATGCCCCGCTTCGGCACGTTGAGGATGCGCCGCAACGCCATCGGGTCGGCGGGGTTCGCGACCGTGATCAGGTACGCCATGGCGTCCTTGATCTCGGCGCGCTCGTAGAACTTCGTGCCGCCGAGCACCCGGTACGGGATCGCCGCACGGATGAAGATCTCCTCGAGCGCACGGGTCTGCGAGTTCGTCCGGTAGAACACCGCCATGTCGCGGTAGTCCATGCCGTCCTCGCGCAGGCGCTGGATCTCGTCGGCGACGAACTGGGCCTCGTCGTGCCCGGTGTACCCGGTGAAGCCGACGATCTTCTCGCCCGCGCCGACGTCGGTGAACAGGCTCTTCGCCTGCCGGTCGAAGTTGTTCGCGATGACGGCGTTCGCGGCGTCGAGGATGTTCTGCGTCGAGCGGTAGTTCTGCTCGAGCAGGATCGTCTTCGAGTTCGGGAAGTCCCGCTCGAACTCGACGATGTTCCGGATGTCGGCCCCACGGAACGCGTAGATCGACTGGTCCGAGTCGCCGACCACCGTCAAGGAGGCGGGGGCGATCGAGCCGTCGGTCTCGCGCATGCGGGCGACGTGCTGGCCGGCGTCCTCGAGCTTGTCGACCTGCTCGACCGGCACCGGCCGCGTGAGTTCGCGGATCAGGGCGTACTGCGCGTGGTTCGTGTCCTGGTACTCGTCGACCAGGATGAACCGGAAGCGGCGCTGGTACAGGGCGGCGACGTCCGGGAAGGCGCGGAACAGGAACACCGTCTGGCCGATGAGGTCGTCGAAGTCGAACGCGTTCGCCCGACGGAGCTCGTTCGTGTAGCGCCGGAACACCTCGGTGAACATGACCTCTTGCGGGTCGTTCGCGTTGATGTTGCGCGCGTACGTGTCGATGTCCTGCAGCTCGTTCTTGAGCTTCGAGATCTTCGACGCCGCGGCGCCGACGGTCAGCCCGAGCGAGTCGGCCTCGAGCTCCTTGATGATCCGCTTGAGCAGGGCCCGCGAGTCGGCGGAGTCGTAGATCGTGAACGACTGCGGGAACCCGAAGCGCTCGGCCTCGCGGCGGAGGATCCGCACGCAGGCCGAGTGGAACGTCGAGATCCACATCCCCTCGGCCTCGCCGCCGACCAGCGCACGGACGCGCTCGCGCATCTCGGCGGCGGCCTTGTTCGTGAACGTGATCGCCAGGATCTGCGACGGCCAGGCCTCGCGGTTGGCGAGCAGCAGCGCGATGCGCCGCGTGAGCACGCTCGTCTTGCCGGAACCGGCTCCGGCCACGATCAGCAGGGACTCGCCGCGGTACTCGACGGCTTCCTTCTGCTGGGGGTTCAGACCCGCGGTGAACGGGTCCTCGTACGCACGGGCACCGGCGCCCGGCTCGGGCGTCGATTCGAAGGGGTCGAGCACGATCGTCATGTCCGGGACAGTCTAGGCGCGACCCCCGACAGCAGACCGTGCCAGGACGGCCAGGTCGGTGTGGTCGGCGAAGACACCGTCGACCCCGGTCCGGACCACCGAGGTGTACCAGCGCTCCCAGTCACCGAAGGCCGCGACCTCGCCGCCCCGACGCAGCGGACCCGGCAGGAACCGGTTCTCCGGTCGGAGGGTCCACGTGTAGACCGCGAGCCCGGCGGCGTGGGCGCGGTCGACGATCGCGCTCCGCACCGGCGTCGGGTCCTCGAGCGCGACGCTGTCCACCCCGGCCATGAGCGTGCCGAGGTCGACGCTGATGCCGTGGAACTCCGTCGCGGAGGACGCGAGCGCGTCCTCGGAACGCTCCGCGGCGTAGGTGGGAGCCAGCGACCCGTGGGACGCGACCTCGTCGGGGGCGCTGCCACGGGCCTCCTGCAGGTACACCAGCCGACCGCCCGTGCGCCGCTCGCGCAGGTCGCGGAGCACGCCCTTCTCGAAGCTCTCGACCGTGAGCCGCTCGTCGCGGCGCCACCCGGCGTCGCCGAGCGCGCGGTCGACGAGCTCGCCCATCGGGAAGCCCGCGCGGTCGAAGAAGGCCGCGTGCTTGACCTCGGCGACGAGGCCGACGGGACGGGGCGCGGCGTCGAGGATCGCGAGCAGGTCCTCGAGGCGCAGGACCGGTTCCTCGCCGTCGTGCTCGGCCGACCCGGGCCGCAGCGCGGGCAGGCGCTCCCGGGTGCGGAGCGTCTGCAGCTCCGCCCACGTGAAGTCCTCGGTGAACCAGCCCGTCAGCGTCTGCCCGTCGACCGTCTTCGTCGTGCGCAGGTGCCGGAACTCCGGGCGGTCGGCGACGTCGGTGGTGCCGGACACCTCGTTCTCGTGGCGGAGCACGAGCACGCCGTCCTTCGTCGGCACGAGGTCCGGCTCGATCGCGTCGGCGCCGAGCTCGATCGCGAGCTCGTAGGCGCTCCGCGAGTGCTCGGGGCGGTAGCCGGACGCGCCGCGGTGGGCGATGACGAGGGTCATGGCGCGACCCTACTGGCCGCGGGTGACCGTGGGGACGGCGTGGGTCACGGGACACACGCGAGCCGCCGGGGGCCGCCGTTCCCAGCCCGCCGACCGAGCATCGCCGCATGACCGTCCGATCGCTGTCCACCGCCGTCGAGGCACGGATCGACCGCGCCGCCCGCCGCCTGCTCGACGCCGGGCACCAGCCGCGCCGACCCGCCCGCCGGTTCGTCACCGAGTTCCTGGTGTTCGGCGCGAAGCAGGCCTGGGCGTGCACCTTCGGTGCCCTCCTGCTCGCGACGATGGCCGTCGTGCACCTCACCGTGCCGGCGGCGGTGCGGAACGACGTGCTGACCGTCGCCGCCGTGCTGCTGCAGGTCGGCATGCTCGTGTTCGGGCTCGAGACCGTGCGGGAGCTCCGCGTGGTGCTGCTCTTCCACGTCGTCGGCACCGTCATGGAGGTCTTCAAGACCCACATGGGGTCGTGGTCGTACGGCTCCGGCGGCCTGCTCGTCGTCGCCGGGGTACCGCTGTTCTCCGGCTTCATGTACGGCGCGGTCGGGTCGTACCTGGTGCGCGTGCACCGCCTGTTCGACCTGCGCTTCGACCGGTACCCCCGGCAGTGGGCGCTCGCGGTCGTCGCGGGGGCCGTCTACCTGAACTTCTTCGGCCACCACTTCGTGGCCGACGCCCGGTACGTCCTGCTCGTGCTCGTGCTGCTGCTCTTCGCCCGCACGACCATGCACGTGCGGGTGCACCGGGCGACGCTGCGGATGCCCGTGCTCCTGGCGATGGGTCTCGTCGCCCTGTTCGTCTGGGCCGCCGAGGACGTCGCGACCTGGGCAGGCGCCTGGACCTACCCGGCGCAGGCGGCGGCATGGCAGCCCGTGGCGCCGACGAAGATCGTCGCGTGGTTCCTGCTCATGACGATCTCGATCGCCCTCGTCACCTGGCTCCACCCCGCTGACTCCACCCCGCAGCGGACTCCCGAGCAGTTCGCGGCACGCGTGCAGCGCATCCCCATAGGCTGCTCGCGTCAGGGCCTCACCGGCCCGCGTCCGCTCGCCGCGAATCCTCAGCCTTCCGCGGTCGAGCGCACTTAGGCTGAGAGGACTCGAATCTCCAAGGAAGAGGACACCATGGCCTTCAAGCCCGGTTTCGACCAGTCCCCCGCCTTCAACGACCAGGGACGCAACGCCTGGGGCGGCGCGGCCGGTCAGCAGCAGGCCGGCTGGGGACAGACCCCGCAGCAGGCGAAGGGCGGGATGACCCCCGACCAGCTGCAGTACATGTACGACCGCCCGGCGGCCTCCACGGTCGACACGGACCGCATGTCGTACGAGGACACCATCGTCAAGACGCTGCTCGCCTTCGGCGTGCTCATCGTCGGTGCGGTCGCCGGCTGGAACCTGCCGCCCGCGGTGTGGATCGTCGGCGCGATCGTGGGCTTCGTGCTCGCGCTCGTCAACACCTTCAAGAAGAAGCCGTCGGCGGGCCTCGTCCTGGCGTACGCGTTCTTCGAGGGGCTGTTCGTCGGCGGGATCTCCGGGTACTACGACACCGCGTTCGACGGCATCGTGCCGCAGGCCGTGTTCGGCACGCTCGGTGTGTTCTTCGTGACGCTGCTGCTGTTCCGATCCGGCAAGGTCCGCGCGACGCCGAAGGCCACGCGCTTCTTCCTCATCGCGATCGTCGGCTACATGGCGTTCTCGCTGGTCAACGTCGTCCTGATGATCACCGGTGTGACGCAGAGCGCGTTCGGCCTGCTCGGCGTGACCCTGTTCGGCATCCCCCTCGGTGTGCTCATCGGCATCTTCGTCGTCGTCATGGCGGCGTACTCGCTCATCCTCGACTTCGACCAGATCAAGACCGGCGTCGAGCGCGGCGCGCCGCGCGTCTACGCCTGGACGGCGGCGTTCGGCCTCATCGTGACGCTCGTCTGGCTGTACCTCGAGATCCTGCGCATCCTCGCGATCGTGGCGAGCAGCTCGCGCAACTGATCCACCCCGCACCACACGGAGGGCCCCGGCACACGCCGGGGCCCTCCGTCGTTCCCGTGGGGTCGGCCGAGGTCGGGGGGCCGCCGAGGTCGCGCGACGTGCCGCACGTGCGTCGTCGAGGTCGCACGAACCGCCGCTCGACGACCCGGCAGGCGGCAGTTCGTGCGACCTCGGCGCCCGCCCGGCGCCCGCCGGCCGGCCGGACCCCGGACGCACGGAGGCCCGGCACGCAGGGCGTGCCGGGCCTCCGGACGGTCAGGGGAGGACTACTCCCACTCGATCGTCCCCGGCGGCTTCGACGTGACGTCGAGCACGACGCGGTTGACGTCGGGGACCTCGTTCGTGATCCGGTTCGAGATCTTCGCCAGGGTGTCGTACGGCAGACGCGTCCAGTCGGCGGTCATGGCGTCCTCGGACGAGACCGGACGGAGCACGATCGGGTGCCCGTAGGTCCGGCCGTCGCCCTGCACGCCCACGGATCGGACGTCGGCGAGCAGCACGACCGGGCACTGCCAGATCTCCTCGTCGAGGCCGGCCGCGGTGAGTTCCTCGCGGGCGATCTTGTCGGCCGCGCGGAGCAGTTCGAGGCGGTCCTTCGTGACCTCGCCGACGATGCGGATGCCGAGGCCCGGGCCGGGGAACGGCTGACGGCCGACGATGACCTCGGGCAGGCCGAGCTCGCGGCCGACGGCACGGACCTCGTCCTTGAACAGGGTGCGCAGCGGCTCGACGAGCTCGAACGTCATGTCCTCGGGCAGGCCGCCCACGTTGTGGTGCGACTTGATGTTCGCGGTGCCCGCTCCGCCGCCGGACTCGACGACGTCGGGGTAGAGCGTGCCCTGCACGAGGAACTTGACCTCGGCGTCGGTGTCCGAGGCCTTCGCCTCGAGCACGAGCGCCTCGGCGGCACCCTCGAAGGTGCGGATGAACTCACGCCCGATGATCTTGCGCTTCTGCTCCGGGTCGCTCACGCCGGCGAGGGCGTCGAGGAACTGCTCCTCGGCGTCCACTGTGACGAGCCGGACACCGGTGGAGGCGACGTAGTCCTCCTCCACCTGCTTGCGCTCGTCGGCGCGGAGGAGCCCGTGGTCGACGAAGACGCAGGTCAACTGGTCACCGACGGCCTTGTGCACCAGGGCCGCGGCGACGGCGGAGTCGACACCGCCGGAGAGCCCGGCGATCACCCGTGCGGAACCGACCTGCTCGCGGATGCGCGCGACCTGCTCCTCGATGACGTTGCTCGAGTTCCAGTCGCCGGGCAGCCCGGCGGCACGGTGCAGGAAGTTCTCGAGGACGGCCTGGCCGTGCGCGGAGTGCTTCACCTCGGGGTGCCACTGCACGCCGTAGAGCTTGCGCTCGTCGGACGCGAAGGCCGCGACGGGCGTCGAGGCGCTCGACGCCAGGACCTCGAAGCCCTCCGGCGCCTTGGCCACGGAGTCGCCGTGCGACATCCAGGTGACCTGCGACGCCGGCTGGTCGCCGAGCAGGACGCTGTCCGTGCCGGTGACGTCGACGTCGGTGGCGCCGTACTCGCGCAGGCCGGTGTTCGCGACCTCGCCGCCGAGGGCGGTCGCCATCGCCTGGAAGCCGTAGCAGATGCCGAGCACGGGGACGCCGAGCTCGAGGATCTCGCCGTCGAGGGACGGGGCGCCGTCCTCGTACACGGACGACGGGCCACCGGACAGCACGATGGCCGCCGGGTCCTTCGCGCGGATCTCCTCCGCGGTCATCGAGTGCGGGACGATCTCGCTGTAGACGTTCGCTTCACGGACCCGACGCGCGATGAGCTGCGCGTACTGGGCCCCGAAGTCGACGACGAGGACGGGACGCTGTTCGGTCTCGCTCACCGAGCGGCCTCCTTCTCACGCTGCTGGGCAGCGATCAGGTCGTGGTAGGTGTCCATGGCCTTCTGCTGCATGCGGTGTTCGACCACGAAGGACATGAACGGGATGATGCCCCCGAGGGCGATGAGCAGGAAGCGCGACGGCCTCCAGCGCATGATGCTCCACAGACGGAAGTCGGTGAAGAGGTAGAGGACGTACAGCCAGCCGTGCGCGATGAGGATCGCGATCGACAGGTTGAACGTGCCGGGTGCTTCGCCGGCGGTGCCGTTGGGCACGAAGAACGGCCCCTTGCCGAGCTGCATCTCGAGCTGCAGCGGCGTGTACTTGATGACGACCTCGATCACGAGGGCCAGGAGCAGCACACCGGTGATGTAGGCGGAGACGCGGTACCACTTCACCGCACCCGGGATCTTCGGGACGTCGCGGGTCCGGACGGTCAGTGCCATGTCGTCGATCCTACCGTCGGAGCGCGGCGGCTTCGGCGGCCAGGGCCTCGTCGCGCTCGTCCTCCTGCTCGCGCTCCCACGCGTCCTTCACGAACCGGTACCAGAGGAACACCGCGAAGCCGGCGAAGACCACCCACTCGATCGCGTAGAACAGGTTGAGCCAGTCGAACTGGACCTCGCGCGACGGGGCGCGGTCCGCGATGGTGCCGAGGTCGGCGGCCTGCGCGGTCGCGCCGTCGGCGACGACGTACCCGAGGTACATCCGGTCGTCGAAGGCCTGCCAGGTGTTCACGAACCGTGCCGGGGCGACCGCCGAGTACTCGGCGCGCTTGTAGGTGTCCTGGTCGGGCGACTCGGCCGGGTAGTACCGGCCCTGGATCGTCAGCGTCTGCCCGTCCGCCAGACGGTCACCGCCGGCGACGGCGTCCGCCCGTCGGTCGGACCACCCGATGACGACCGGGAGGCTCGCCCCACCGTCCGAGTCCACCAGGTGTCCGACGGTCTGGTACGTCCCACCCCCGGTGCGGCCCGTCAGGACGGTCGTGTCCCCGGCGACGAACGTGCCGGAGACCGTCACCTTCTGCCCGGCGAGGGTCTCGCTGACCGGCTTCTCCGGGGTGGTGACGGCGTCGAGGGTCTTGCGCGTCTCGGTGGTCGCCGGCAGGGGCTTGCCGTTGGCGATGCTCCGTTCGAGCTGCCACTTGCCGAGTCCGGCGAAGACCGCCGCCAGCACGAGCGCCAGCAGCAGCAGCGCGATCCACTTCGGTCGTCGGGCAACGGCCCACATCTGTATCAGTACTCCGGATCGCGCTGGCGGACCGGGCGTTCGGGGCGCTCGGCGGGGATCTCGACCGGCGACGTCACGGGGTCGGACGTCGCATCGGGCGTCTCATTCTCGCGCTCGTCCCTGCCAGCGGCCTCCACGAGGGCGAACTCCTCGGCGAACTGGCGGTCGCGTTCGGCCCGGCGGGCGGCCGCGGCGGCGTCCTGGTCGGCGACCCCGGCGACCGCTGCGGCGTCGACGGCGTCGTCGAGCGCGGGGCTCGTGCGGCGGCCGAGGCGGTCGCGCAGCCTTGTACGGAGCCGCGCGACGCGCGCCGGTCGCACGACGAGCCGGCCGATCCGGTCCGAGTTCACCGCGAGCAGCGGCCCGAGGATCGCCATGACGAGGACGTAGAGGCCGGCGAACGCGGTGATCCGGGACTCGAGTCCGGCGGCCGCCGACAGCGTCGCGAGGATGAGCGCGAACTCGCCGCGGTTCACCAGGATGACCGCGGTGTTGATGCCCTGCTGCACGTCGAAGCCGTTCATCCGCGCGACCAGCTGGCCGGCGACGGCGTTCAGGACGACCGTCATCCCGATGGCGCCGAGGACCGGCCAGAGCACCTCGCCGAAGGTCGACAGGTCGAGGCCGAGGCCGAAGTTCACGAAGAAGAACGCGGCGAACACGTCGCGCATCGGCAGGGCGAGCTGCTCGATGCGGTCGCGGTACCGGGTGGCACCGCAGAGCAGGCCGATGACGAAGGCGCCGATGGCGTCGGTCACGCCGAGCAGGTCGCCGATGCCGCCGAACATCACGGCGAGCCCGAAGAACAGGACCGTGAACAGCTCGTCGTCGCGCGTCGCGAAGATCTTCGAGACCCACTTGCCCGCGAAGCGCGCGAGCGTGAACATCACGATGAGGAACCCGAACGCGAGCGCGAGCTTGCCGACCACGGCCCAGGCGTTCGTGTCGCCGGACAGCACGACGGAGACGATCGCCAGGTAGATGGCGATGAAGACGTCCTCGATGACCGTGACGCCGAGGATCATCGGGGTCTCGTCGTTCGCCAGGCGTCGCAGCTCGATGAGGAGCTTCGTCACGATCGCGCTCGACGACGTCGCGGTCATGCCCGCGATGATCAGGGCTTCGCGGGTGCCCCAGCCGAGCGAGAACCCGAAGGCGAACCCGACGCCCATGTTGATGGCGACGTACGTGCCACCGGACACCAGGAGCTTGCCGGCGTTGCCGTAGAACTCCTCTTGGTCGAACTCCAACCCGAGGTTGAACAGCAGCAGGATGAGCCCGAATGTCGCGATGAGCTCGATGGTGTGGGACTCGACGTTCAGCCCGATCCACGGGGTGTGCGGGCTCGCGATGAGTCCCACCACCATGTAGACCGGGATCGCCGGCAGCCCGATGGTCTTGCCGAGCCGCCCCAGGACGTAGGCGATGACGAAGAGCACACCGATGGTGAGCAGCTCACCACCCAGGTGCATGCGCTAGCTCTTCCGCGGGGCCTCGGCCGAGGCGGCCGCAAGCTCTCCGCTGCGGTAGAAGGAGAACGCCTTCGCGACCTTCTCCGGGGACCCGGCCACCACGATGGTGTCGCCGGGGAACACGACGAAGTCGGGCGAGGGGGCGGGGTTCGCGCTGTCGCCGCGCACGACGGCGACGACGGTCAGGCCGATGAAGCCGGAGTCGTGCAGGTCGCCGAGGGGCTTGCCCGCGATGGCGTCGTCGTAGTCGACCGAGAACCAGTCGATCGACAGGCCGGGGATCTCGTCGAGCTTGTCGAGGCCCTCGGTGATCCGGGTGCCGCCGAGGAGTTCGGCGAGGGTGTGCGCCTCGTCCTCGCTGAGGCGCAGCGAGACCTTCTCGGACTTGTCGGCGCCGTCGGAGACGTCGGCGAACGAGATGAGGTCGGAGTGCCCCGACCGGTGCGTGATGACACCGCACTTGCCACCGTCGTCGGTGTAGAAGCTGTGCAGCACGCCGACTCCGGGGAGTTTGACGCGATGGACGTCGACCATGATGGCTCCCTCTTCGAGTACCAAGATGATAACCGTCGGGTCGTCCGGTCCATTCCGCCCGCTACTGTTGGCGTCCATGGGGAGAACGCGGATCGTCGTCGGGGTCGTCGGGACACTGGTCGTCGCGGCCTACGCCGCACTGCTGGCGGTGAACGCGCTCGTGCTCGACCCGCTCGCCGCGGTGCCCGGGCAGTCGCTCGCGCAGATCCACGCCGAGCTCACCCGCCAGGGCTTCTCGGTGCGGGGCGACACGGTGGCCGTCGTCGTGGTCGCGCTCATCGGCGTCCTGCTCGCCGCGGTGCTCTCGGTGCTGCTGCTCGTCACGCGGGCGCCGGCGCACGTCATCGCCGCCGTGCTGCTCGCCGTGGTCGTGATGGGCACGCCGGCGTCGTACGTCGCGGCGATCGCCATGGGCATGGACGTGGCCGATGCCTTCGGGGTCGGCGGCGGCGACCACACGATCTGGGCGGGCGTGCTGTACGTGACGAGCCTCGTCGCGCTCGTCGGGATCCCGGTCGTGCTCGTGGTCGGCCAGGCGGCGCACGTGCGCCGGACCGCCCTGCGGACGCACGCCGCCTGACGGTCGCGCCCCGGGCCTCCCGTCCGGTGCGCCGGCAGGGAGGCCCGTGGCGGGCCCGTCACACCGGTCGCTACCGGGGTTCGCTCGTCTTCTCGCCGACGACCTGCTCGTCGGACGCCTTCGCACCCTCGGCGCCGTCCGAGCGGCCACCGCCCACCACGACGTCGTCCTCGTCGAAGCCGAAGGCGATGTCCGGTGCCTCGAGCCGCACGCGGTCGGCGCTCTCGTCGTCGGGCTGCAGCTGCGACTCGCGCTCGGCGGCGACGCGCTTCAGGTAGTTCGCGACCTCGTGCTCCGTGGTCTCCTGGTCCCAGCCGAGCACGTCGGCCATGAGCCTCGCCGCGACCGGCGCGGCGGACTCGCCGCGGTCCCAGGCCTCGATCGAGATGCGGGTGCGGCGGGCCAGGACGTCCTCCAGGTGCAGGGCTCCCTCGTGCGAGGCCGCGTACACGACCTCGGCACCGATGTAGTCGTCGGCGCCGGGGAGCGGGTCGGCCAGCGAGGGGTCCTGCTCGACGAGCTGCAGGACGTCGGTCGCGAGCGTGCCGTAGCGGTTGAGCAGGTGCTCGATCCGGACCTTGTGCACGCCGAACCGTCGGGCCGTGCGTCCGCGACCGTTCCACGCCGCCGGGTAGCCCTCGGCACCGAGCAGCGGGATGTCCTCGGTCGTCGAGGCGGGGATCTTGCCGTCCATCGCGGCGACCGCCTCGTCGATGGCGTCCTTGCCCATCACCCGGTACGTCGTCCACTTGCCGCCGGCGACGACCACAAGGCCGGGCGCGGTGTGCGCGACGACGTGCTCGCGGCTGAGCTTCGACGTCTGGTCGGACTCGCCCGCGAGCAGCGGCCGGAGGCCTGCGTAGACGCCCTCGACGTCCTCGCGGGTGAGCGGGACCCGGAGCACGCGGTTGACGTGCTCGAGGATGTAGTCGATGTCCGCCGCGGTCGCCGCCGGGTGCGCCTTGTCGAGGTACCAGTCGGTGTCGGTGGTGCCGACGAGCCAGTGCCGGCCCCACGGGATCACGAAGAGCACGCTCTTCTCGGTGCGGAGGATCATGCCCGTGTTCGACTGGAAGCGGTCGCGCGGGATGACGAGGTGCACGCCCTTCGACGCCCGCACCTTGAACTGGCCGCGCGTGCCGACCATCGCCTGGGTGTCGTCGGTCCAGACGCCCGTCGCGTTGACGACCTGCTTGGCCCGGATCTCGAACGTCTCGCCGGTCTGGATGTCGTGCGCCTGGGCGCCGACCACCCGCTCGCCGACCTTGATGAACCCCTCGATGCGGATGCGGCTGGCGGCGTGCGCCCCGTAGGACGCCGCGGTGCGCACGAGCGAGGCGACGTACCGGGCGTCGTCGACCTGGGCGTCGTAGTAGGTCATGCCGCCGACGAACGCGTCCTTCTTCAGGCCGGGCATGTTCTTGAGGACCTGGCCCCGGCTGAGGTGCCGGTGGTGCGGGACTCCGGGCGGCCGGCCGCCGGACCAGCTGAAGACGTCGTACATCGCCATGCCGATGCCGATGTAGAACCGCTCCCAGACGCGGTGGTTGAGCGGGTAGAGGAAGCGCACCGGCTTCACCAGGTGCGGGGCGATCCGCTGCAGGAGCAACCCGCGCTCGATGAGGGCCTCGCGCACGAGCGCGAAGTTGAGCTGCTCGAGGTAGCGGATGCCGCCGTGCACGAGCTTCGAGGAGCGGCTCGACGTGCCCGATCCCCAGTCGCGTGCCTCGACGATGCCGACGCTCAGGCCGCGGGTGACGGCGTCGAGCGCGCTGCCGGCGCCGACGATGCCGCCGCCGACGACCAGGACGTCGAGCTCGGTCGTCTTGAACGTCTCGATCGCGGCCGCGCGTTCGTCGGGGCCGAGCTTCGCCCGCGGGTCGAACCCGACGCCGGGAGCGGCGCTGCCGGCCGGCTCGGTCGGGGTGGTGCTGGTCGTCTTCGCCATCGTCGCCTCCGTGTCACGGTCGGCGCCGAGGTGTCACCCGTGACACTGCACGGGTACCACCGTCACTGCTGGTGGTACGGCGCCACGACCACTTCTACTCGCTGGAACTCCTTGACGTCGGAGTACCCGGTCGTCGCCATCGACCGGCGGAGCGCACCGACGAGGTTGGCGCGGCCGTCGAAGGTCGGCGTGGGGCCGTTCAGGACGTTCTCGAGCGGGGCGATCGTGCCCACCTCGACGCGGCGGCCGCGCGGCAGCTCCGGGTGGTGCGCCTCGGCGCCCCAGTGGAAGCCGCCGCCGGGTGCCTCGGTCGCACGGGCGAGCGCCGTGCCGAGCATGACGGCGTCGGCTCCGACCGCGATGGCCTTGACGATGTCGCCCGCGGTGTCGAGCCCGCCGTCGGCGATGACGTGCACGTAGCGGCCGCCGGACTCGTCGAGGTAGTCGCGACGGGCACCGGCGACGTCGGCGACCGCGGTGGCCATCGGCGCGTGGATGCCGAGCGCGGCGCGGGTGGTCGACGCGGCGCCGCCGCCGAAGCCGACGAGGACACCGGCGGCGCCCGTGCGCATGAGGTGCAGCGCCGACGTGTACGTCGAGGCACCGCCGACGATGACGGGGACGTCGAGCTCGTAGATGAACTTCTTGAGGTTGAGGGGTTCCTCGGTCTGGGACACGTGCTCGGCCGAGACCGTCGTGCCCCGGATCACGAACAGGTCGACGCCGGCGTCGACCACCGTGGCGGAGAACTCCTGCGTGCGCTGCGGGCTGAGCGACCCGGCGACCGGGACCCCGGCTGCGCGGATCTCGGCCAGGCGGGCGGTGATCAGCTCGGCCTTGATCGGCTCGGAGTAGATCTCCTGCATGCGCTTCGTGACGTTGCCGTCGGTGAGCGACCTGATCTCGTCGTAGTACGGGGTCGGGTCCTCGTAGCGGGTCCACAGGCCCTCGAGGTCGAGCACACCGAGGATGCCGAGCTTGCCCATCTGGATGACCGTCGCCGGCGAGGACACCGAGTCCATCGGCGCCGACAGGATCGGGGACGCGAACGTGAACGCGTCGATCGACCACTGCACGCTGACGTCGCGCGGATCGCGCGTCCGTCGCGAGGGGACCACCGCGATGTCGTCGAACGCGTACGCCCGACGTCCGCGCTTGCCTGCACCGATCTCGACTTCGCTCACCCGGCAAGCCTAGCGGTCGTGTCCCCCGGGTGACGCGGAGCCCGACCGGCCCGGCCGTCAGCGGTGGCCCGTGCCGTCTCGACGAGCGTCGCGAGCAGCTCCGGGTGGTCCACGCCGACCGCTGCGAACATCTTCGGCACCTGCGACTGCGCCGTCATCCCCGGCATCGTGTTCACCTCGTTGAGCACGACCTCGCCGTCCGGCGTCACGAAGCAGTCGACCCGGGCGATGCCGGCGCACCCGAGTCGGGCGAACACCGTGCGGGCGACGACGTCGAGCCGTGCGGCGACGACGGCGTCGAGCGGCGCGGGCAGGACGAACCGGGCGCTGCCGTCGTACTTCGTGTCGGCGTCGAAGAACCCGTCGGCGTCGTTGAGGACCTCGAGGGGCGGTCCGACGACGAGCTCGCCCGGGGCGCGCTCGAGGACGGCGACGTCGACCTCACGCCCGACGACCATGCGCTCCACCAGGACCCGGGCGTCGTGCGCGAACGCCTCGGCGAGCGCCGCGTCGAGCCGATCGGGGTCGTCCACGCGGCTCACGCCGAAGCTCGACCCGCCGGCGACGGGCTTGACGATCCAGGGCAGCGGGCCGACGGCGCGCCGCAGCGCCTCGACGTCGACGCGCGCCCCGCGGTCGAGCAGGGCGCCCGGTGCCACCGCCACGCCGGAGGCCTCGGCGACGAGCTTCGTCGCCCACTTGTCCATCGCGATCGCACCGGCGCCGACGGGCGACCCCACCACGGGCACCCCGGCGAGCGCCGCCAGGGCCGCCAGCGAGCCGTCCTCGCCGCCGGGGCCGTGCACGAGCGGGAACACCACGTCGGCGCCGGCGACGACCGCCGCGGCCCCGGGGAACGAGCACGGGGCGTCCCCCGACCGCCAGCCGCCGGCCCGGTCGACGGTGAGCGCCAGGACCTCGTACCGGGTCGGGTCGAGCGCGGCGGCGACGGCGGCGGCGCTGGCGAGCCCGACCTCGTGCTCGCTGTTGGCCCCGCCGCCGATGACGACGACGCGGACGGACTCGGTGCTGCTCATGATGCGCTCCTGGTGGTGCTGGCGGTGGTGGTGGTGTCGACGGTCCGTGGCACGCGCGCGCCGAACCCGGTGACGATCTCGTGCGCGTTCGTGCCCGCCCACCGTGCCCAGTCGACGGCGGTCGGCCCGGGACCGCCCATGACGGTGGCGAGTTCGCCCGGCACGACGGAGGACCCGGTCACGTCGACGACGAGCTGGTCCATGTTGACCCGGCCGACGACCGGCACGAGACGGTCGCGCAGCCGGACCTGCGCGGACCCCGAGGCCGCGCGCGGGATGCCGTCCGCGTACCCGAGCGGCAGGACCGCCAGCTCGGCGTCCGCCGGGGCCGTCCACGTGCCGTCGTAGCCCACGGGTGTCCCGGCCCGGACGGACCGCACGGCGACGACGGGCGCGGTGACCGTCATCGCGCCGACGAGTCCGGCCGTGGCGGGGCCGATGCCGACGAGCGCCGCACCGACGCGGACGGCGACCCCGCCGAGGTCCGCGCCGACGAACGCGGCCGGGGTCCCGCCCAGGTGCAGGGCGACGGGCCTTCCGACGGCGTGGTCGGTGGCGAGTCCCGCGAGTCGCAGCAGGGTGACGGCCCGGGTGGTCGAGGCGAGGTCGGCGTTCGGCACGTGTCCCATCACGGCCGTCACGCGGACGTGTCCGGCGCGGTCGGCGTCCGCGGCGGCGGCGAGGAGCGCCTGCCACCTGTGGGGCTCCGCGCCCTCGCGGGCCATCCCGGTGTCGACGTGCAGGTGCACGGTGACCGGGTGTCCGCCACGGCGGCCGGCTACGGCGACGGTGGTCAGGGTGGCGAGGTCGCCGACCGCGACCTCGACGCGTGCGCGGGCGGCCGCCGCGAAGTCCGTCCCGGGCATGTGCAGCCAGCACAGCAGCCGGGCCTCGATGCCCGCGGCCCGGAGCGCGAGGGCCTCGGCCAGCGTCGCGGTGCCGAGCGACCCGGCGCCGGCGGCGAGGGCCGTGCGGGCGACGGTCGCGCTGCCGTGCCCGTAGCCGTCGGCCTTCACGACCGCGACGAGGTCGTGGCCGCGCGCGGTGACGCGGCGGACGTTCGCGGCGATCGCCGCCGTGTGGACCGTGCGGAGCGGACCGGCGTGCGCGGCCGGCGCTGCGACGCGGGACTGCGGCACCGGCACCGGCACCGGCACGGTGGAGGCTCGCGGGTGGCTGCCGAGGAGGGTCATGTCCCCAGCGTGGCGGCGGCGCACCGCGGGCGGATCGGGGCAGCGGGTGACCGCCTTCACCCGCCGGGACGAAGCCGGGTCAGCCCTGCGACCGACGCTTCCTCAGCATCCGCAGGACGAGGCCGAGCAGGAGCGCGAGCACCACCAGGACCACCAGGAGCGCGGCCGCCACCTTCACCAGGAGCGCGGCACCGACGAACAGCGCGGCGAAGACCAGCCACACCAGGGCGTCGAGCACGAGGGATCCGGGGGTACGCACCTGCGGCACGATACCGACCCGGCGGGGCCGACCCGGGCCTCCCGACCGGGAGCGCCGGACGCGCCGGACGTACCGGGAGCACCGGACGGACCAGACGCGCCGGGCCACCGGACGCGCGGGCCACGGGCGTCCGCGGGCCCGGGACACGTCGAGGAGCGGGGCCGTGCGGCGCGAAGCGACCACGCACGGCCCCACCCGTCACGGATACCACCCCCACAGCGGTACCCGCAGTCGACACGGGGCGCGCTAGCGCGCCGCGTCGACGTCCTTGGCGAGCGTCCCCAGGTAGAGCTCGATGACCTTCGGGTCGTCGGCGAGCTCCTTCCCGGTGCCCGAGTACGCGTTCTTCCCCTGGTCGAGCACGTACCCACGATCGCAGATCTGCAGACAGCGTCGCGCGTTCTGCTCCACCATGATGATCGACACACCGGCCTTGTTGATCCGGCGGGTCCGCAGGAACGTCTCGTCCTGGCGCACCGGGGACAGTCCGGCGCTCGGCTCGTCGAGCAGCAGCACCTTCGGGTCCATCATGAGCGCACGGGCCATCGCGACCGACTGCCGCTCACCGCCCGAGAGCGAACCGGCCCGCTGGTTCCGCCGCTGCGCGAGGACCGGGAACAGGTCGTAGATCACCTCGAGCCGTTCGGCGAACTTCCCCGGTCGCAGGTACAGCCCCATCTGCAGGTTCTCCTCGATGGAGAGCGAGGGGAAGACGTTGTTCGTCTGCGGCACGAAGCCGACACCGGCCTGGACGAGCTTGTTCGCCTTGAGGTTCGTGATGTCCTCACCCTGCAGGGTCACCGAGCCCTCGCGGATGGACACGAGCCCGAACAGCGCCTTGAGCAGCGTCGACTTGCCGGCGCCGTTCGGCCCGATGATGCCGATGAGCTCGCCCGGGTAGCACTCCAGGTCGCAGCCGTTCAGGATGTTCGCCCCCGGCAGGTAGCCGGCGACGAGGTTCTCCGCGCGCAGCACCGGCTCGCGGTCCAGCGTGGCCGCCGGGGCGGCGGTCGGACTGGAGGCACTGCTCGCGTTCGTGGGGTCCGTTGCGTCCGTCATCGGGTCGCCTCCTGCTCGTCTTCTTCCTTGACTTCCTCGGCCAGCTCCTCGAAGGTCTCCTCGGTGAGGAGCGAGTCGTCGCCCAGGTCGGTGTCGTGGTGGGCGCCCAGGTACGCGTCGATGACGGCCTGGTCGTCCATCACCGTGTCCGCCGGGCCCTCGGCGACGACCTTGCCCTCGGCCATCACGACCACCCAGTCCGAGATGTGCCGGACCATGTGCATGTCGTGCTCGACGAACAGCACGGTCATGCCGTCGTCGCGCAGGGACTGGATGTGCCCGAGCAGCGACTGGGTGAGCGCGGGGTTCACGCCGGCCATCGGCTCGTCGAGCATGATCATCGTCGGGTCGGACATGAGCGCGCGGGCCATCTCGAGCAGCTTGCGCTGCCCGCCGGACAGCGAGCCGGCGTAGTCGTCCTTCTTCGTGTCGAGCTTGAAGCGGGCGAGCAGGTCCTCGGCCTTCGCGGTGATCTCGCGCTCGCGCTTCGCCCACACCGGCTTGACCAGGGCGGCGAAGAAGTTCTCACCGGGCTGGTCGCGGGCACCGAGCAGCATGTTCTGCATCACGGTGAGCCGGGACAGCGCCTTCGTCAGCTGGAAGGTGCGGACCATGCCCTTGTTCGCGATGTGCGTCGCGCTCGTCTTCTGCAGCGTGGCGCCGTCGAACCGCGTCTTCGCGCCGGCGCTCGGCTTGTCGAAGCCGGTGAGCAGGTTGAAGAACGTCGTCTTGCCGGCGCCGTTCGGGCCGATGAGCGCCGTGATGGACCCGCGCTGGACCTCGAGGTGGTCGACGTCGACCGCGGTCATGCCGCCGAAGTGCCGGGTGACGCCGTCGACGGTCAGGATGGGGTCGGCCTTGGGGTGGTCGTAGGTCTCAGACACTGAACGTCAGCTCCTTCTTGTTGCCGAGCAGGCCCTGTGGACGGAACACGATGAGCAGCATGAGCGCGACGCCGACGAGCACGTACGAGAACTGCTCGGCCTGCTGCGCGTTCATGATCGAGTCGGGGATGAAGTCGCCGGCGAGGGTGCGGATGAAGAGCCGGACGACGAAGAACAGCACCGCGCCGAGCACCGGTCCGAACACCGTCGCCGCGCCGCCGAGGATGAGCGCCGTCCAGATGAAGAACGTCATCGAGCGGCCCATGGCGTCCGGTTGCACGGAACTCGGCAGGACGTAGATGATGCCCGCGATCGCGCCGAGCGCACCGCCGAACACGAGCGCCTGCATCTTGTACGAGTAGACGTTCTTGCCGAGCGAGCGGACGGCGTCCTCGTCCTCGCGGATGGCCTTCACCACGCGGCCCCACGGGCTGCGCATGAGCAGGAAGAGCACCAGGGTGAACAGGGCGACCATCGCCCAGGCGGCGATGCGGATCCACCAGCCGTTGACGCCGTTGTTCGCGTACGTGAACCACAGGATCGTGGTGGTGCCGTCGGGCAGCGGGCTGAGCGCGGTGAACGGGTCGCGGTAGCTCGAGCCGGTGATGCCGTTCGAGCCGCCGGTGGTCGTGGTGAGCAGGCTCGAGCGGCCCACCATGCGGATGATCTCGGCGCCGGAGATCGTGACGATCGCCAGGTAGTCGCCGCGCAACCGCAGGGTCGGGATGCCGAGGATGATCGCGAACACGATGGCGACGAGCAGGGCGACGAGCACCGCCATGACGAACGGCAGCCCGTTCGTGATCGAGATCGCGAATCCGTAGGCCCCGAGCAGCAGGAACGCCGCCTGGCCCATGTTCACGAGCCCGGTGAGGCCGAAGTGCACGTTCAGGCCGATCGCGGCCAGTGCGAACGCCGCCGTGGTCGGGGCGAGTGCCTCCTGTGTGAGCGAGGACAGCAGGTTGAGGATGTAGTCCATGCGCGTGCTCCCTTAGCCGATCCGCTCGGCGCGGCCGAAGATGCCCTGCGGTCGGAACAGCAGGATGAGGATGAGGATGACGAGGGCGGTGGCGTACTTGAAGTCACCGGGGAGCACCAGGTTCGTGAGCTCGACGACGATGCCGATGATCATCGACCCGACGAGTGCGCCGTAGGCCGTGCCGAGACCGCCGAGCGTGACCGAGGCGAACATGAGCAGCAGCAGCTGGAGGCCCGTCTGCCAGTTCACGCCGTTCAGCACGAGGCCGAGCATCACGCCGGACAGACCGGCGAGGCCCGCGGCGAGCGTCCACACGAAGCGGATCACCCGGTCGACGTCGATGCCGGACGCCGCGGCGAGCGCCGGGTTGTCCGAGACGGCGCGGGTGGCACGGCCGAAGCGGGTCTTCGCCAGGAAGAGCCCGGTCGCGACGAGCACCACGAGCGCGATGCCCATCGCGACGTAGGACTGCACGGTGAGCGTGACCCCGGCGAACCGGATGGTCTCGGGGTTGCCCTGCTGGATGCGGACCGTCGAGGCGCCGAAGAAGTACTGGAACGCGTACTGGGCGGCGATCGACAGACCGATCGTCACGATCATGAGCTGCGTCAGGCTGATCCGCTTGCGGCGCAGGGGCTTCCAGATCGCGGCGTCCTGCAGGTACCCGGTCGCGGCGCACAGCAGGGTGACGACGATGCCGGTGAGCCAGATGTTCCACCCGAGCTGGTTCGCGAAGACGTAGGCCAGCAGCCCGCCGAGGGTGACCTGCTCGCCGTGCGAGAAGCTCGACAGGCCCGTGGTGCCGTAGATGAGCGAGAGGCCGATCGACGCCAGCGCGATGAGCAGCCCGAGCCGGAGGCCGGACACCAGCTGCTGCCAGGCCCGTTCCGGTGTGACGCTCGAGGTGTCGGTCGACGTCGTCGCGCCCTGCTGGTCGGACAGCTGGAAGATCTGTCCCACGTTGGCGTTCAGCGTGGCCTGGACCGTGCGCTCGGCGTCGGCGGCGTTCGTCAGGTACTGCCCCTTCGGCAGCGTGTCCTGGTCGACGCTCACCGTGTACTTGCCGGCCTCGTCGACCCGGACCGACCAGCGGCCGTCGGTGTTCGTCGTGGCGGTCTCGGCGAAGCCGCCGGGACCGGCGACGTCGACCGCGACGCCCTCGGCCGGCTTCCGCTCGGAGTCGGTGATGGTGCCCTGGATGCAGCCGTTGGTCGGGCTGACGGTGCAGGGCTGGGTGCTGGACGGTGCGCTGGACGAGGACGGACTGCTGGTCGCCGCGTCGGCCGTGGGCGTCAGTGCCCAGTCGACCGCGAAGGTGGCGAGGAAGGCGAGGAAGAGCACGGCGGCGAGGACCAGGCGGTTGCGGCCTGGAGCCCCGCGGCGGAGTCGGCGGTGCAGCGCTGACCCCGGCGGAGTGATGGAACCCACGGATGAGCCTCTCGTTCGGATAGTCGAGGACCCTAGGCATTTTTTGTGTCCCCCGTGTTTCCAGCGTGTCTCGCGCAGGAATCGTGGCGCATTCGTGACCAGGGGCTGCGCGATCCGCATGAATCCGCCCGTCCGGCCGGTACAGCGCCCCACGGAGGCCCCCGCCGGAATGGGCGGGGACACGCGCGCGTTACCATGGTCCATCCGGAGCCCGCAGCCGTGTTCCCGGTGTCTGCAACCACTTCAGGTGCCCCGCGGCACCCAGCCCACGAAGGGGACTCATGGACCAGCCGGATCCGTTCGGATTCATCGGACTCACGTACGACGACGTCATGCTCCTGCCCGGGCACACCGACGTCATCCCGAGCGAGGCGTCCACGACGTCCCGGCTCACCAAGCGCATCGAGGTGCACGTCCCGCTGCTCTCCGCCGCGATGGACACCGTCACCGAGGCGCGCATGGCCATCGCCATGGCGCGGCAGGGCGGCATCGGCATCCTGCACCGCAACATGTCCATCGAGGACCAGGCAGCGTACGTCGACAAGGTCAAGCGCTCCGAGTCGGGCATGATCACGAACCCCGTGACGACCACCCCGGACGCCACCGTCGCCGACGTCGACGCGCTCTGCGGGCAGTTCCGGGTCTCCGGCCTGCCGGTCGTCGAGCCGGACGGCACCCTCGTCGGGATCATCACGAACCGCGACATGCGCTTCGTCGCCCCCTTCGAGATGGCGACCACGCTCGTCCGCGACGTCATGACGAAGGCACCGCTCATCACCGCGCTCGAGGGCATCGACCCGGAAGAGGCCGTGGCGATCTTCGCGCAGCACAAGATCGAGAAGCTCCCCCTGGTCGACGCCGACGGCAAGCTCCGCGGGCTCATCACCGTCAAGGACTTCGACAAGAGCGAGAAGTACCCGGACGCCACCAAGGACGACGAGGGCCGCCTGCGCGTGGGCGCCGCGATCGGCTTCTTCGGCGACGCCTGGCAGCGTGCCGAGGCACTGCTCGAGGCCGGGGTGGACGTCCTGGTCGTCGACACCGCCAACGGCGAGAGCGAGGGCGTGCTCGACATGGTGCGCCGCCTCAAGGCCGACGAGCGCTTCGCGGGCGTCGACGTCATCGGCGGCAACGTCGCGACGCGTCAGGGCGCGCAGGCGCTCATCGACGCCGGCGTCGACGCGGTCAAGGTCGGCGTGGGCCCCGGCTCGATCTGCACCACGCGCGTCGTCGCCGGTGTCGGCGTGCCGCAGGTGACCGCCGTGTACGAGGCGTCGCTCGCCGCGCGCGAGGCCGGCGTCCCGGTCATCGCCGACGGCGGCCTGCAGTACTCCGGCGACATCGCGAAGGCCCTGGTGGCCGGTGCCGACACCGTGATGCTCGGCTCGCTCCTGGCCGGCACCGACGAGTCCCCTGGCGACCTGGTGTTCGTCGGCGGCAAGCAGTACAAGGCCTACCGCGGCATGGGGTCGCTCGGCGCGCTGCAGACCCGCGGCGAGAAGACCTCGTACTCGAAGGACCGCTACTTCCAGGCCGACGTGCCCTCTGACGAGAAGCTCATCCCCGAGGGCATCGAGGGGCAGGTGCCCTACCGCGGCTCGGTCGCGAACGCGGTCTACCAGCTCGTCGGCGGTCTGCGGCAGTCGATGTTCTACGTCGGCGGCCGCACCGTGCCGGAGCTCAAGGCCCGAGGCAAGTTCGTCCGCATCACCGCCGCCGGGCTCAAGGAGTCGCACCCGCACGACGTGAAGATGGTCGTCGAGGCACCGAACTACCGCGGCTAGTCCGCAGGTCCCCGTGCGAGCGGCAGGCCACCACGATCCGGTCGTGGGGGCCTGCCGCTCGCTTCGTTCCGGGGACAGGACCGTCCGGACGGTTCCCTGACCAGGGGTTCCCGTGCGTCCTCGAAGGATTGTCACGGGTGCGTAACGAAACACGCAGGGTCGGAGCCCGGACACACGGGCGAAACACATCCGCTCTAGTTTTCTCGCATCCCACGCAGAGGGCATCGTGTTCGACCCGGTACGAAAAGGCCCTCCGCGCAGAGAAAGGGCTCCACGGATGATCAGAACCACCCGTGCCACCACGGCACTGGCCTTGGCGGGCGCAGCAGCCGTCCTCCTCGCCGCCTGTTCCACCACCAGCGCCGGCGAATCGCCGTCGAGTTCGGCGTCGGGCGGGGCGAAGAAGGACCCGGCCGCCAGCTGCAAGGCACCCGACTCGCCGAGCACCGACCCGCTGAAGATCGGCACGATCCTGCCGCTGACCGGTTCGCTGGCCTACCTGAACCCGCCCGCCGAGTCCGGCGTCGGCCTCGCCGTCCAGGACATCAACGCGGCCGGTGGG
Organism: Curtobacterium sp. MCLR17_036; assembly: GCF_003234445.2. Classification (NCBI taxonomy): domain Bacteria; kingdom Bacillati; phylum Actinomycetota; class Actinomycetes; order Micrococcales; family Microbacteriaceae; genus Curtobacterium; species Curtobacterium sp. MCLR17_036. The sequence continues at coordinate 3,308,753 of NZ_CP126269.1, forward strand.
GTCCTGGACGAGGACGTCACGATCTCGCCCGCCACCGACTCCGGTGACAGCAACGACATGACGGTCTCGAGCTCCGCCGCGACGAAGCTCGTCAACGCGAAGGTCCCGGTCGCGATCGGCGCCGAGTCCTCGTCGGTCACGCTCAACGTGATCGACCAGCTCACCAGCAACTGCATCGTCGAGATCTCGCCCGCGAACACCGCGACCGACCTCTCCGGCTACTCGTCGTACTACTACCGGACCGCTCCGCCGGACTCGGTGCAGGGTTCGGCGCTCGGCCAGCTCGTCACCGGTGACGGCAACGCCAAGGTCGCGTTCCTCGTCTTCAACGACACCTACGGCACGGGCCTCCGCAACTCCGTGCAGGCTGCGGTCGAGGCCTCCGGTGGCCAGGTCGTCTACGGCGGCAAGGGCAAGGGCCAGGAGTTCCCGCCCGGCCAGACCACGTTCTCGTCCGAGGTGACCGCTGCACTCGCAGCCAAGCCCGACGCGATCGTCGTCCTGGCCTTCGACGAGACGAAGTCGATCATCCCCGAGCTCGTCTCGCAGGGGAACACGGCGAAGATCTACATGTCCGACGGCAACACGGCGGACTACTCGAAGGACTTCGACAAGGGCACCCTCGACGGTGCCCAGGGCACCATCCCCGGCGCCTCGCCGAAGGACGACTTCAAGAAGCAGCTCGCCGACTTCTACAAGGAGTCCTCGGGCAAGACGCTCGCCGACTACTCGTACGCGGCGGAGTCCTACGACGCCACCGTCCTCGCCGCCCTCGCCGCGGTGAAGGGCAAGGGCACGGACTCGGGCACCATCCAGGCCAACATTGCCGCGGTGTCCGGAGCCGACGGCGGCACCGAGTGCGCCACGTTCAAGGAGTGCAAGACGCTCCTGGACGACGGCAAGGACATCCACTACACCGGCCCGTCCGGCATCGGTCCGTTCGACGAGAACAACGACCCGTCGAGCGCCTACATCGGCATCTACAAGTTCGACGGCGACAACAAGCCCGTCTACCAGAGCGCCATCCAGGGCGCGGTCGAGAAGTAGGACCCGCTCCACTCACCGAAGCGACAGTTCCCCGCGGATCATCCGCGGGGAACTGTCGCTTTCGTGTCGGGACGGACGGGAGGCCGGGAGGCCCGGCGTGCGACCGTCAGGCCGTTCCGGCCGGGGCCGCTGCGAGCGCACGGCGCCGCGACGCCCGGGACGCCGTGAAGGAGTCCACGGTGAGCACCACCAGTGCGAGCCACACGATCGCGAACCCGGCCCACCGCGCTGGCGGCATCGGCTCGTGCTGCACGAGCACGCCGACGAGCAGCTGCAGGACCGGCGCGAGGTACTGCGTCAGCCCGAGGGTCGACAGGCTCACCCGCCGTGCCGACGACGCGAAGAGCAGCAGCGGGATCGCCGTCGCCGGACCGGTCAGCACCGTGACGAGCACGTGCCCCCACCCGGCGCTGCCCATGGTCAGTCCACCACCCAGCCCGGTGGCCCCGAGCACGACGAGCGCGCCGACCGCGAGCGGCAGCAGCCAGAGCGTCTCGATCGTCAGCCCGCTCAGCGCGTCGACCGAGCCGCCGACGCGCTTCTTCACGAGCGCGTACGTGCCGAACGACGCGGCCAGCACGAGCGAGATCCACGGCATCCGGCCGTAGCCGATCGCGATGACCACCACGGCGACGACGCTGATCCCGACCGCCGCCCACTGTGCCGGCCGCAGGCGTTCGCGCAGGACGACGACCCCGAGGGCGATCGTGACGAGCGGGTTGATGAAGTAGCCGAGCGCTGCCTCGACGGTGTGCCCGGTCGTGGTCGCCAGCACGTAGACCGTCCAGTTGACCAGGATGAGCACGGCTGCGAGCCCCATCACGAGCATCACCCGACGCTGCGCGACGAGCCAGCGGGTCCGTCGCCAGGACCGGGTCACGGCGATCGCGACGGCGCAGAAGACGAGCCCGAAGACGATGCGCCAGGCGACGATCTCGAACGCGCCGGCGGGAGCCATCGCCGCGAAGAGCAGGGGCATCAGGCCCCACAGGCCGTACGCGACCACTGCCTGCACCACGCCGACGGTCGCCTGGTCGCGGGCCGGACGCACCGGACTCGGTTCACTCACGGAATCATCCTAGGAACCGCCACCGACGCACCGGGCGGGCACCGGGCCTCCCGTCCGACCGCGCGACCACGCGCCGGACGCGAGAACGCCCCGCCGACCGGAGCCGAACGGGGCGTTCTCGAGGAGTACTGGACTCAGCTGACGACGACCGCGAGGACGTCGCGGGCCGACAGGACCAGCAGGTCCTCGCCCGAGTACTTGACCTCGGTGCCGCCGTACTTGGAGTAGATGACCTTGTCGCCCACGGCGACGTCGAGCGGCACGCGGTTGCCGTTGTCGTCGATGCGACCCGGACCCACGGCGACGACCTCGCCCTCCTGGGGCTTCTCCTTCGCGGTGTCGGGGATGACCAGACCGGAAGCGGTGGTCTGCTCCGCCTCGACCTGGCGGATGACGATGCGATCCTCGAGCGGCTTGATGCTGACGGCCACGGTGACCTCTTCTTTCTCGGTACGGACTCGGTACAGATGAAAACCGGGTTGGCACTACGCACAGGAGAGTGCCAACGCCAACTCTAGGGGCCGTCTGGCACTCGGTCAATCCGAGTGCCAGCACGTCGGGAGAACACCCAGCACCTGGGAGGATCGGGGGATGGACGCCGCCGAACTCACCGCACTGCTGACCCCCGACGGGATGGCCCTGCTCGACCGTACCCCCGCGGTGTCCGACGGCGGCGAGATCGTCCGGGTGGTCTCGCGGCTCCGGGCCGAGGGACACGACCCGCGACTCGTCGCAGCGGTCCTGACCCAGGCGAAGCTGCGGCAGAAGGCCCGCGGCAAGTTCGGCGACTTCGCCGGACGCATGCTGTTCACCGAGGCCGGACTCGAGCAGGCGACCCGGCTGCAGGTCGCCGCGCAGCACGCCGGACGCTTCGCCGCCGCCGGCCTGACCCGCGTCGCGGACCTGGGCTGCGGCATCGGCGGCGACGCGCTCGCGATGGCGGCCCTCGACCTCGACGTGACGGCCGTCGACCGCGACGAGGTCACCGCGGCCGTCGCGACGCACAACCTCGCGCCGTGGCCGAACGCCCGCGTGCAGCTCGGCGACGCCGCCACGTTCGACGTGTCGTCGGTCGACGGCGTCTGGATGGACCCCGCCCGCCGCACCAGCGGCCACTCGGACACCCGGCGGCTCGCCGACCCGGACGACTGGTCGCCGTCGCTCGACACCGTGTTCGCCGCCGCCACGACGACCCCCACGGGCGTGAAGCTCGGCCCGGGGATCGACCGGGACCTCATCCCGGACACGGCCGAGGCGCAGTGGACCTCCGTCGACCGCGAGGTCGTCGAGCTCGCCCTGTGGTTCGGCCCCCTGGCGAGACCGGACGTCCGCCGGGCGGCCACGGTCGTCGGCGCGCACGGCGTCGCCGAGATGACCGGGCCAGCCGACGCCGAGGACGCCGAGGTCGGTCCGCTCGGCGCCTACCTGTACGAGCCGGACGGCGCCGTCATCCGCGCGCGGCTGATCGGCGACCTCGCCCGCGAGCTCGACGGGCACATGCTCTCCGACGGCATCGCCTACGTGACCTCGGACCGGGCCGTGACGACGCCCTTCGCCCAGGGCTTCCGGGTGATCGACACGATGCCGCTCGACGTCAAGCGCCTGTCGGCCCGGCTCGCGGCCGACGGCATCGGCACGGTCGAGATCAAGAAGCGCGGCGTCGACGTCGACCCCGCGCAGTTCCGCAAGCGGCTGCGGCTGCGCGGGACCGGTCGCGTGACGCTCGTGCTCACCCGGCTGGAGGGCCGGCACACCGCCGTCCTGTGCGAGCGGCTCGGCGAGGCCGCCGCCTGATCGCGGTGCGCCGCCAGCCGGCGGTGCGCTGCTGGCCCGCGGTACGCCGCCAGCCGGCGGTGCGCTGCTGGCCCGCGGTACGCCGCCAGCCGGCGGTGCGCTGCTGGCCCGCGGTACGCCGCCAGCCCGCGTCAGGCAGCCAGCCCGCGGTGCGCCGCCGGTCGGCGGTGCGCAGCCGGTCGGTCGGGGTCGAGCTCGTGCGACGCTGCCCGGGCGGGGTCAGCCGACGAAGGCGCCGGTCCCGGAGTCGTAGTCGTAGTCGTAGGGCGTTCCCGAGCCGTTGCCGTACGTCGCCAGGATGACGACGAAGACGATCCAGAGGATCCAGACACCGGTCATCACCCAGCCGGCGATGATGCCGGTCAGCGCCAGACCGCGGCCGGTCTCGCCGTTCTGCTTCACCTTGCCGAGGGCGACGTGGCCGAGGATCGCGCCGGCGGGGCCGAGCAGGATCGCGATGAACCAGAACGGGATCGACGCCAGGCCGAAGACGATGGACAGGATCGCGAGGGTGTTCGTCTTCGGGCGCTGCGCGTACGGCTGGTATCCGCTCGCGGCGTACGGGTTCGCCCCGTAGGGCGTGCTGCCGTACTGATTTCCGCCGTACTGGGTGCTGCCGTACTGGGTTCCGCCGTACTGCGTGCTGCCGTACTGCGTGCCGCCGTACGGCTGCTGTGCCGCGTACGGGTCCTGGCCGCCGTGCTGCTGCTTCTGCTGCTGCGCGTACGGGTTCTGCGCACCCTGCTGCGGCTGGCCGTACGACGGCTGCTGCGGCGCCGCGTACGGGTTCGACTGCTGTTGGGGCGCGGCGTACGGGTTCTGCTGGTGCTGCTGCTGGGGCGCCGCGTACGGGTTGTGCTGCTGCTGCGCCGCGTACGGGTCGGGCTGCTGGGGTGCCGCGTACGGGTTCGACTGCTGCTGGGGTGCCGCGGAGGGGTTCGGGCCGCCGTGCTGCGGCGGCTCAGGAGCCGACGGCGCCGCCGGGGCGTCCGGTGCCTGCGGGGCGTCCGGAGCGGACGAGCCGTCCGGCTGACCGGTCGACGCACCTCCCGTCGTCGTCTCGCCCGGCTTCGGCCACTCGTTCTGATCGGACACCGCGATCCCCTCTCGGCGCCCGGTACCTCCGACGCCGTGTCGATCCTCCCACAGGCGCCCGAGCACCGACCGGACGGGGCCGACCGGGCCGAGCGGGACGACGTCAGACCTGGACGGTCGTCACCGGCAGCGTCGAGTCGGCCGCGAGTCCGAGGTCGCTCGGCGCGTGCCCCTCGGCCACGAGCCGTGCCCCGACCGCGGCGATCATCGCGCCGTTGTCCGTGCACAGGTCGAACGGCGGGATCCGCAGCGCCACCCCCGCGGCAGCGCAGCGCTCCTCGGCGACCTGCCGCAGCCGGGCGTTCGCGACGACGCCGCCGCCGAGCAGCAGCCGGTCGACGCCGGTGTCGCGGCAGGCGTGCAGCGCCTTGGTGAGCAGGACGTCGACGACCGCCTCGCGGAAGCTCGCGGCGACGTCGGCCACGGGCACCTCGCGCCCCTCGTCGCGGCAGCGCTCGACCCACCGCGCAACGGCGGTCTTCAGCCCCGAGAACGAGAAGTCGTACCGGTGGGCCGCCATGTCCTTCGGCAGCGTCAGGCCGCGGGGGAACCGGATCGCCGTCGGGTCGCCATCAGCCGCGGCACGGTCGATCTGCGGGCCGCCCGGGTACGGCAGGCCGAGCAACCGGGCGACCTTGTCGAACGCCTCGCCCGCAGCGTCGTCGATCGTCTCGCCGAGCAGCTCGACGTCGCCGACCAGGTCCCGCACCAGGAGCAGCGAGGTGTGCCCGCCGGACACCAGCAGCGCCACGGTCGGCAGCTCGATCTCGGAGCCGTCCGAGCGCAGCACGTCGGCACCGACGTGGCCGACCAGGTGGTTGACCCCGTAGAGCGGCTTGCCCGTCGCCACGGCGAGCGCCTTCGCGGCCCCCACCCCCACCATGAGCGCCCCCGCCAGCCCGGGCCCCGCGGTGACGGCGACGGCGTCGAGCTCGTCGAGCGTCACCCCGGCGCGGTCGAGCGCCTCGTGCAGGGTCGGGGTCATCGCCTCGAGGTGCGCGCGTGCCGCGACCTCGGGCACGACGCCGCCGTACCGGGCGTGCTCGTCCATGCTCGACGCGATGACGTTCGCCAGCAGGGTGCTCCCCCGCACGATGCCGACGCCGGTCTCGTCGCAGCTCGTCTCGATGCCGAGCACCAGTGGTTCAGTCGCGCTCACCGAGGGCCTCCTGTCCGATGGGTCCGACGCCCGACGACCGCTCGGCGTCCGGGCCGGGCAGGTCCGCCCGCATCACCCACGCGTCGACGCCGTCCGGTTGGTAGTAGCGGGGCCGGGTCGCGATGTGCTCGAACCCGAACGCCGTGTACATCGCCTGCGCCACGGGGTTGTCGGCGCGGACCTCGAGGAACACCTCGCGCACACCGCGGCGACGGGCCTCGTCGAGGAGCTCCGTGAACAGCACCCGCCCGAGGCCCTTGCCGCGCTGGTCCGCGGCGACGGCGATGGTCTGCACGTCGGCGACCGGGTTGCCCGCGAGCGAGGAGAGCCCGGCGTACCCGACGACCAGCGGCGCGGACGTGTCGTCGGCCGTCTCGACCACGACGTAGTACCCGTGCGGCGAGTACAGCTCGCCCGACATCTGCGACGCCGACCAGGCGTCCGTCGGGAACGAGGCGTGCTCGAGCCACATGATGTCGTCGAGGTCCTGCGGGTGGGCCCGCCGCAGGCGGAGCTCGTCCGGCAGGGTCACTGCTTGACCCGCTTCGGCGCACCCGGCACGGTCACGTCGGGGTCGCGCAGGTACAGGGCCGTGTCCTGGTCGAACGCCGCGCCGGACGCGAGCCGGTCCGCGGCGAGCGCCCCGAGCCTCCAGGCCGGCACCGACAGGGCCGTCACGCGGTCCCAGCCCACCGCGTCGGGCCGGGAGGCCCGGATCACCTCGTCGAGGTCCACCGGCTTCGCGAGTCCAGGGCCCGCGACGCGTGTGCCGGTCTGGTCGTAGGCGCTCCAGTAGACCTCGCGGCGGCGGGCGTCCGTCAGGACGACGAACGGCCCGTCCGGTCGGCCGTCGCGCGCGTCGGCGGCCACCGCGTCGTGGCTGACGAGCGGCAGGACGGGGACGCCGCGTGCCGCGGCGAAGGTGCGCGCGGCGGCGATGCCGACGCGCAGGCCGGTGAAGGGGCCGGGGCCCGTACCGGCGACGACGCCGGTGACGTCGGCGGGACTGGTGCCGGCCTCGGCCAGCACCTCGGCGAGGAACGGGCCGATCACCTCGGCGTGCCGGCGGCTGTCCTCGGTGTCGCGGGTCGCGAGCGCCCGGCCGGTGGCCGGGTCGACGACGGCGACGGAGGTCCCGGCGGAGGTGTCGATCGCGAGCAGCACCCGTCCATCGTAGGCGGCCCGCTCACCGCGCCACGGCGCCCGCGGTCTCCCACCGCACTCCGATCGACAGCGGCGACGATGTCGGCATGTCCGGCACCACCGTCGCCCGCCGCTCGTCCACGGTCTCCGCAGGGGTCCCCGGCCGGAGGAGCGCTCGTGCGGCGTCGTGACGCTCGCCCGTGGGGCGCCGTGGTGCAGGCGGGCGACGGGACGCTCCGTCCGCTCCGCGACTTCCCGGCGCCGTACCGGCCCGACGGCCTCGTGGAGTGGGGCAGCGTCACGAAGGCGGTCACGGCGGCGGCCGTCGGGGCCGCCGTCGCCAAGGGCCTGGTGCAGCTCGACGACGACGTGTCCCGCGTCGTGCCCCGGCTGACGGCCGCACGGTTCAGCGTCGGCGAGGTCCTGGAGCACCGGGCCGGACTCCTCCGCATGGCGCACCCGCTGCGTGCGACGGTGCAGCGCGACCCGTACGCCGACGTCGTGGGACGCCGACTCGACCCAGACGTCGTCGCCCCCGTCCTCCGGCGCGGGGAGGTCCTGTACTCCAACCTCGGATACGCCGTCCTGGGCGAGGTGCTCGACACGGTCACCGGGGACTGGTGGGCCTGGAGCACGTCGCGGGTCCTCGACCCGGCCGGGGTCTCGACCGCGACCCTGCGGCCACTGCCGCCCGAGCGCGTCCTGCCCCGTCGGCGCGACGGCACGGAGGCCGCACCCTGGACGATCGGGGCCGGTGCCTACGCCGCCGCCGGTGGTGTCTGGTCGACGTTCGCGGACCTCACCCGCTTCCTCGCCGCATCGGTGCGGGCGCCGACGACCCCGCGGGGCTGGCAGCGCGGCAGGGGCGCCGACCTGGTCAACGGGGCGACCCGGCACAGTCGCGCCTGCGCCCTCCGCCCGCACGGCTCGACCGACGTGGTGGTCGCGCACGGCCTGCGGACCGGCGCCGCCCTCGACCGGTGGACGATCGAACTGACCCGGGCGCTGGTCGACCCGTCAGACCGGGAGCGCGGCGGGTGACCTGCCCCGCACGACCGGGGCGGGGCGCCGGGTACGGTCGTGCGGGTCCCCGTCGGCACCAACCGGAAGACCCCGCCATGCACCTGCGCCGCTCCCCCGCGCCCACGTCCGTCCGACCGAGCACCTGGACCGACCCCTACGGCCGGCTCGCGGTCCGCTGCATGCAGACGGTCGTGATCGTCGTGGTGATCGGCGCGATCGTCACCGCCGCGACGACGCTCAGCCTCGTCACGATCCCCCTGCTCCTCGCGCTCATCATCGCCTCGGCGCTGCACCCCCTGGTCGCCTGGCTGCGGCGGCACGGGGTGCCCTCGGTGCTCGCGACCTCGATCGCGTTCGTGGCCGTCCTCGCCGCGGGTGCCGGTGTCCTGTGGCTGCTCGTCTCGACGTTCGCCGGTCAGTGGCCGATGCTGCAGGCCTCGGCGGTCGACGGGTTGCAACAACTGCAGGACCTGCTGCACGAGCTGCCCGTCCGGGTGACCGACGGGCAGATCGAGGACGCGGTGTCCGGCGTCGTCGACTTCGTCACGAGCGCCCGGTTCGGAGCCGGGGCGATCGCCGGCATCTCCGCGGTGACGAACTTCGTGACCGGGGCGGTGCTCACCGCGGTCATCCTGTTCTTCTTCCTGAAGGACGGCCCGGCGCTGTGGGAGTTCCTGCTGCGCCCGTTCACCGGCGACCAGTACGACCGCGCCCGTCGGATCGGCGACCGCGTGGTGACGACCCTCGGCGGGTACGTGCGCGGGACCGCCGCCGTCGCCGCCTTCGACGCGCTCGCGATCGGCAGCGGACTCGCCGTGCTCGGCGTCCCCCTGACCATCCCGCTCGCCGTGGTGGCCTTCGTGACCTCGTTCATCCCGATGATCGGCGCCCCGATCGCCGGCACCCTGGCCGCCCTCGTGACGCTCGTCGCACTCGGCCCGGTGAAGGCCGTCATCGTGGTGGCGATCGTCGTGCTCGTCAACCAGGTCGAGGGCAACTTCCTGCAGCCGGTGCTCATGGGGAAGACCCTGCGACTGCACGGCCTCGTCATCCTGGTCGGGCTGACGGCGGGCACCGTGCTCGGCGGGGTGACGGGTGCGCTGCTCGCGGTCCCGCTCATCGCAGCCGGCTGGGGCATCGTGCAGGTCTGGAACGGCGAGGACGCACCGGCCATGCCCTGGCGGCAGAAGCGTCGCGAGACGGTCCCGGTGGGCTGACCCGACCCGGGACGCGCGGCACGGGGTGCGGAGGCGACTACTCGAAGCGGACCGTGCTGGTGGGCGACGTCGTGCCCGTCGCGTCCTCGTCCGCCGCCTCGCGGAGGTGCTTCAGACGGGACCGGACACCACCGTCCTGGCGGCGCAGCACGATCGCGACGTCCGCCACGGACATCCCCGCGGCCGTCATCGCCTGGAGCCCGGCGTCCTCCGGCGGCGTCCACGGCGCGTAGGCGGCGGGCCGGTCGAGCCGAGCAGCGTCGACCTGCGGGTTGCCGGTCGGTGCAGCCCGGACCACCAGCGGGGACGGTGCGTCGTCCGTACCGGACGTCGTCGCGACGACCGGTGCCGGCGTCGACGCCGACCGCGGCCCGGTCGCCCGGACGTCCAGGCAGGCGACGGCGGTCACCGGATGGCGTGCCACGACCGCTCCTGCGGGCGACCGGAACACCCACTCGGTGTCGTCACGGTCCACCGTGCCGACCTCCACGTCGCTGAAGCCGCCGGTGTCGAGGACGATGCGCATGGTTCCCCCGTTCGCGCTGACCAGATCTGCTGCGAGGCTACCGGTCACCGGCCGGGGCACGCTCGACGACCGCCCGACGGACACCCTCCACCGCCGCGGCGACCGCGCGCTCGCGGGCCTCGGCGTCCTCGGTCTCGGAGTCGTGCACGAACACGGTGGCACCCCGCCGGGCACCGCAGAAGTCGACGATGCCGTGCTCGACCTGCGTCCGGAGCGCCTCGGCGTACCCGTGCCGTTCGTACACGCCGGCGTCGTCGCCCGCGATCGGCACCATGTGGACGGTGAGCCGACCGAGCGCCCGACGGATGCCGCCGTCCGGGTCGACGTCGAACGCCCAGCCGTTCACGAACACGCGGTCGATCCAGCCCTTGAGCACCGCGGGCACGGACCACCACCAGACCGGGAACACGAGGACGAGGTCGGTGGCGCGGTCGATGCGCTGCTGCTCGGCGACGACGTCGGCCGGGGCGTCCGTGCCGGTCCGGTAGGTCTGCCGGTCGGCGAGGGTGAAGCGCGGGTCGAACCCCTCGGCCGCCAGGTCGGCGGTCTCGACCGTCCCCGCGGGCAGGGCGTCCCGCAGGCGAGCCGCGAGGTGGTGGGTGAGCGAGTCGGGGTCCGGGTGGGCGGTCACGATGAGCGTCGGCACACCGCATCCTCCCGGAGCCGGCTGGGTGGTACCGGGACACCCGCTGTCGCCCGGCCGCGCCGGCTCACTCCGCGGTCAGGTCGAGGGACCAGGCGACCTCGTGCGCGAGCTGCCCGGTCCGCCGGAACGACCGGACCTGGTGGGTGGCGGCCAGGGCGGCGGCGAGGTCGTCGCGGTCGGCGGGGGTGAACCCGAGCGACTGCCAGAACGGACCGGAGCGCCGCGAGAACAGCCATGCCCGTCGCGCGCCCGTGGCCGCGGCGTGGTCGACGGCGAAGCGCGCGAGCCGGGTGCCGTGGCCGAGCCCCCGCAGGTGCGGCGCCACCGCCACGCTGCGGACGAGCACGTGGACGCCGTCGTCGCTCGTCTCGTACCCGGTGCTGCCGACGACGCGGCCGTCGTCGGCACGGTCGACCCACAGCCGGACGGTCGGCTCGGAACGGGCCCGGTCGAGGCCGGCGACGGTCAGGTCGGCTCCGACGAGGAAGGAGCGGAGGTCGTCGACCGCACCGGCGTCCACGCGCTGCAGGGTCAGAGGTCGACGCCCGTCCAGCGCGGCCCCGTCGCGGTGACGACGACCCGGCGCGGCTCGTCGGGCACGTCGTCGGGATCGAGGTCGTCGTCGACACCGTGGTCGGCCGCGTCCGCGCCGGTCGCCCGCGTGATCTCGACGTCGAGCACGCTGTCGCTGATGCCGTCGACCATGCCGCGGCCCCACTCGACGACGACGATCGCCGCGTCCCAGTCGAGGTCGAGGTCGTCGAGCTCGACCGGGTCCGACAGCCGGTAGGCGTCCACGTGCACGAGGTCGGGACCGGCCGAGGTCGGGTGGGTGCGAGCGAGCACGAACGTCGGGCTGGACACCTGGCCGCGCGCGCCGAGCGCCGCGCCGAGGCCGCGGGTCAGGGTCGTCTTGCCGGCACCGAGCGGCCCGGTCAGCACGACCAGGTCACCGGCCCGCAGCACCGCGGCCAGTCGTGCGCCGAGCTCCCCCATCGCCGCGGTGCCCTCGACGGTCGTGTCGAGCAGGACCCGTGCCGGGTCGGTCACGGCCGTTCGCCTCGCAGGTAGGCGCCGACTCGGCCCTCGACCTCGTGCCCGTCGTACACGCGCGGCACGCGCGCGCCGATGCGGCAGACGATCTCCTCGCCGATGGTGTCGAGCGCGGCACCCCACTCCAGGACCGTCTGCTCGCCGTGGGCACCCGCGCCGAAGAGCACCACCGTGTCGCCGGTGCGGACGTCGTCGTCGCCGACGTCGACCAGGAACTGGTCCATCGCGACACGACCGGCGATCGGGTAGCGCGTGCCGTTGATCGTCACCTCGACCCGTCCCTGCGCCAGGCGTGGGACGCCGTCCGCGTACCCGACGGGGACGAGCGCGAGCGTCGTCTCGGTGGCCGTCCGGTACGTGTAGTCGTACGAGACGCCGGTGCCGACCGGGACCCGCTTCGTCTTGGCGACCGACGCCGTCAGGGTCATCACGGGTTCGAGCCCGAGGTCCGCTGCCGAGACGCCGTCCGCGCCGGGGATGCCGAACAGGTTCGCCCCCATCCGCACCATGTCCTTGCGGAACTCCTTGCGTTCGAGTCCGGCGAGCGACGCGGCGACGTGCTCCGTCGGGATGTCGAGCCCGAGGTCCTCCGCGATCTCGACCGCGGCGTCGAACACCGCGACCGCGGCGCTGTCCTCGTGGTCCGAGGTCTCGGCCAGGTGTGTGTACGCGGCGACGACCTCGATGCGGCCCTGCCGCTGGGCGTCGCGGGCGAGCTCGACGAGCGCCGGCCAGTCCGACGCCGTCGCACCGTCGCGGTGCAGCCCCGAGTCGACGCCGAGGTGCACCCGGGCCGGTCGGTGGTCGACGGCGTCGACCACGCGCTGCAGCTCGGCGACGTTCGAGACGCCGAGGTCGACGGCGGAGTCGATCGCGTCGCGGAAGTCGAGGTCCGGGTCGTGCTGCCACGTGAACAGGTGGACGTCCTCGCCGACGCCGATCGACCGCAGGCGCAGGGCCGCGGGGACCGTCAGCACCCCGATCCACCGGATGCCGGCGTCGACCGCGGCGAGCGCGATCGGTTCGAGGCCGTGCCCGTAGGCGTCGGCCTTCATGATCGCCATGACGTCGACCGGGTCCATCCACTCGCGGACCAGGTCGAGGTTGGCACGGTAGGCGTCGAGGTCGATGCGGGCCTGCCGCAGCGGTGCCGAGCTCACGTCGTCCTCCGTTCCACGCTGCGGCCGATGCGGGCGACCACCTCGTAGTTGATCGTCCCGACGGCGGCCGCCCAGTCCTCGACGGCGGGGTCGCCGTTCGCCGGGTCGCCCCAGAGGACCGCTTCGTCGCCGACGCGGACGTCGGCGTCGCCGATGTCGACGTGCATGGCGTTCATCGCGACCCGCCCGACGACCGGGAACGTGCGGTCGCCGATCCGGACGGAGACCCGGTTGCCGAAGTCGCGGTCGAAGCCGTCCGCGTAGCCGAGTCCGATGACGGCCAGCCGGGTGTCGGACCCGGCCCGCCAGGTGTAGCCGTAGGAGACCCCGTCGCCGGCCCGGACGGGCACGGTGCGGAGCACCGCGGCGGTGACGCGCATCGCCGGACGCAGACCGAGGTCGGCCGAGGTCCGGTCGGGGAAGGGACTGAGGCCGTACAGCGCGAGACCGACACGGGACAGGTCGCGACGGGTCTCCGGCACGGCCAGCGACGCGGCACTCGCGGCGAGGTGCACGACGTCCGGAACGATGCCGTTCGCCGACAGGCCGTCGAGGGCCCGCTGGAGTGCGGCGTCCTGGTCGAGGTCGTCGGTGCGCGAGGCGTTCGACAGGTGGGACATGAGGCCCTCGACCCGCGTGCGGTTGCCGCCGCGCGCGAGCGCCCCGGCCGTCGCGAAGAGCTCGGCCCACTCGGACTCGACGGCGCCGTTGCGGCTCAACCCGGTGTCCACGCAGAGGTGCACGGCCGGCACCTCGGAGTCGGCGGCGGCGGACAGCTGGTCGACGCTCGAGACCGCGGGCGTGATGCCGTACTGCGCGGCCCGTCGGAAGTCCTCGTCGGGGGCGTGCAACCACGCGAGGATCCGCACCCCCTCGTCGATGCCGCCCTGCCGCAGGGCGACGGCCTCGTCGAGGTCGGCGACGCCGAGCCACTCGGCGCCGGCGTCCACGAAGGCGCGCGCGGCGTCGAGGGCGCCGTGGCCGTAGCCGTTCGCCTTGACCACCGCGATCACCCCGGACGGCGCGACCTGCTCGGCGATCGTCGCGTAGTTCTCGATCAGGGCCTCTCGGTCGACCGTGACCCCCGTGAACGCACTCACTCTGTTCCCTCCAGCACCACGAACGCCGTCGCGATGCCCCCATCATGCGAGAGCGACAGGTGCACGGACGTGACGCCACGCGCATCCGCCACCCGCCGCGCGCCCTGGTGCAGCGTCAGCGACGGGTTCCGCTGGTCGTCCGAGACGACCTCGAGGTCCTGCCAGCTGAGCCCCGCACTGCTGCCGAAGGCCTTGATCAGGGCCTCCTTCGCCGCGAAGCGTGCCGCGAGCGACGCGGTCGGGCGCGGTTCGCCGTCACGGACCTGCTCGGACGGCGTGAACAGCCGCGTCCGCATCGCCGGGGTCCGCGACAGCACCCGTTCGAACCGCTCCAGGTCGACCACGTCGACCCCGATGCCGATGATCACCGCGACTACTCGACGGTGACCGACTTCGCGAGGTTGCGCGGCTGGTCCACGTCGAGGCCCTTGGCCGCGGCGAGCTCCATGCCGAACATGTGCAGCGGTGCCACGGCGAGCAGCGGCTCGAACAGCGGCGTCGCGAGCGGGATCCGCAGGACCTCGTCGGCGAAGGGCAGCACGGCGGCGTCGCCCTCTTCCGCGATCGCGATCACCCGGGCGCCGCGGGCGCGGATCTCCTGGATGTTCGACACGACCTTCGGGTGCAGCGAGCGCGGGTCGCGCGGCGACGGCACGATGACGAAGACGATCTGGCCCGGCTCGATCAGCGCGATCGGGCCGTGCTTCAGCTCGCCGGCGGCGAAGCCCTCGGCGTGGATGTACGCGAGTTCCTTGAGCTTGAGGGCGCCCTCGAGCGCGATCGGGTAGCCGACGTGGCGGCCGAGGAACAGCACACTGCGGGTGTCCGCCATCCAGCGCGCCAGGTCCTTGATGCCCGCGGCGTCCTCGATGGTCTGCTGCAGCTTCGGGGCGAGGCCCTCGAGCTCGGCGACCTGCTCGGCGATCTGCTCGGTGGTGAGCGTGCCGCGCAGCGTGGCGAGGTGCAGCCCGAGCAGGTAGAGCGCGACGCCCTGGGCGATGAACGCCTTGGTCGACGCGACGGCGACCTCGGGGCCGGCGTGCGTGTAGATGACCGCGTCGGACTCGCGCGGGATCGTGGCGCCCTGGGTGTTGCAGATCGACAGCACCTGCGCGCCCTGCTCGCGGGCGTACTTGACGGCCATGAGCGTGTCCATGGTCTCGCCGGACTGGCTGATCGACACCACGAGCGTGCGCTCGTCGAGCACCGGGTCGCGGTAGCGGAACTCGTGGGCGAGCTCGACCTCGACCGGCACGCGGGCCCACTGCTCGATGGCGTACTTGCCGAGGATGCCGGCGTAGGCGGCGGTGCCGCAGGCGATCACGATGACGCGGTCGACGGTCGCCAGGCGATCGGCGATCGGGTCGAGGTCGGTCAGGGTGACCGCGCCGTCGTGCACGCGGCCGAGGATCGTCTTCGCGACGGCCTCGGGCTCCTCGCTGATCTCCTTCGCCATGAACGAGGACCACCCGCCCTTGTCGGCGGCGGAGGCGTCCCAGTTCACCTCGAACTCGCTCGGCGTGGCCGGGGTGCCGTCGAAGTGGATGACGTCGACGCCGTCGGGACGGATCGTGGCGATCTCGTCCTGCCCGATCGACAGCGCGCGCTGGGTGTAGGCGACGAACGCCGCGACGTCCGAGCCCATGAAGTTCTCGCCGTCGCCGAGCCCGACGACCAGGGGCGAGTTGCGACGGGCACCGACGACGACGCCGGGCTGGTCTGCGTGCACGACGAGGAGCGTGAACGCGCCCTCGAGCCGCTGCACGGCCTGCTGCATGGCGGCGGTCAGGTCGCCGGTCTGCCGGTACGCGCGACCGACGAGGTGCGCGGCGACCTCGGAGTCGGTCTCGCTGCGGAACGTGGTGCCCTCGGCCTGCAGCTCGGCGCGGAGCTCGGCGAAGTTCTCGATGATGCCGTTGTGGATGAGCGCGAGCTTGTCGCCGTCGGCCAGGTGCGGGTGCGCGTTGCCGTCCGTCGGGCCGCCGTGGGTCGCCCAGCGGGTGTGCCCGATGCCGGTGCTCCCATCGGCGATGGGGTGCGTTTCGAGCTCGTCGACGAGGGCCTGGAGCTTGCCCGCCTTCTTCGCGGAGACGAGGTCTCCGGCCGGGTCGACGACGGCGATGCCCGCCGAGTCGTAGCCGCGGTACTCGAGGCGACGGAGGCCACCGAGGAGGACGTCCTGACTGCTGTTGCTGCCGACGTAGCCGACGATTCCACACATGGGTTCGATCCTACGGTCTGCCTGGATGCCCACCCTGCATGCCCGCCACGAGAGGGATACCGTTTCGAGCATGGGACGCTTCGACGACATCGAGATCACCACCCTGCACGGTGAGCACACCACGTTCGGCGCCTTCGCCGACAAGGCGGTGCTCGTGGTGAACGTCGCGTCGCGGTGCGGACTCGCGCCGCAGTACGAGCAACTCGAAGCCCTGCAGAAGGAGTACGGGCCGCGTGGCTTCACCGTCCTCGGGTTCCCGAGCAACCAGTTCCTGCAGGAGCTCGGCTCCGCCGAGGCCATCGACGAGTACTGCTCCGCCACGTGGGGCGTGACGTTCCCGATGTCCGAGAAGGTCAAGGTGAACGGCAAGGGCGCCCACCCGCTTTACCAGGCACTGAAGGAGACGCCCGACCCGGCGGGCAAGGCGGGTCGCGTCACCTGGAACTTCGAGAAGTTCCTGGTCGCGCCGGACGGCACGGTGTCGCGCTTCCGCCCGACCACGAAGCCCGACGCCCCCGAGGTCGTCGCCGCCATCGAGGCGGCCCTGCCCGCCTGACGCACCGCGTCCTGCGGACGCGCACCGAGCGCCGGACGGGAGGCCCGGATCACCCGGGCCGGTCGGCTCACGTGATCCGGGCCTCCCGTCTGTACGCTCGTCACCATGCCGATCCCGGACACCGCCGTCGCGCACCCGACCCCCTTCGTGGAGATCCCCCGGGACGACTGGTCGCAGCTCGCGCCGAGGGAGCACCTGTCGCTCACCGAGACCGAGATCGTGCAGTTGCGCGGTCTCGGCGACCGGCTCGACATCCAGGAGGTGCAGGAGGTCTACCTGCCGCTCTCGCGCCTGCTGACGCTCTACGCGGCGGGTGCACGCGACCTGCACGCGTCGACGTCCGCCTTCCTGGGCGACCGCGCCGGCCGGACGCCGTTCGTCATCGGGGTCGCCGGCTCCGTCGCCGTCGGCAAGTCGACCGTCGCACGACTGCTCCGTGAGCTGACGAAGCGCTGGCCGGACACCCCGCGCGTCGAGCTCGTGACGACCGACGGGTTCCTGTACCCGAACGCCGAGCTCGAGCGCCGCGGGATCATGGACCGCAAGGGCTTCCCGGAGTCGTACGACCGACGCTCCCTGCTCCGCTTCGTCAGCCAGGTGAAGAGCGGCGCGACCGAGGTCCGGGCGCCGTACTACTCGCACCTGGTCTACGACATCGTGCCGGACGCCGAGATCGTCGTGCGACAGCCGGACATCCTCATCGTCGAGGGGCTGAACGTCCTCGCCCCGCCGGTGCACGGCCGGCTCGCACTGTCCGACCTGTTCGACTTCACGATCTACGTCGACGCGAAGACGAAGGACATCGAGTCCTGGTACGTCGACCGCTTCCTGGCGCTGCAGGAGGAGGCGTTCGCGAGCCCGGACTCCTTCTTCCACCGGTTCGCCTCGCTCTCGCGCGAGGACGCGGTGCGCACGGCGACCGAGGTGTGGCGGGCGATCAACGAGCCGAACCTGATCGAGAACGTGCTGCCCACCCGCTCCCGCGCCACCCTGGTGCTGAAGAAGGGCGCCAACCACAAGGTGAACTCGGTCCTGCTCCGCAAGATCTAGGCCGGGCGGGGGTGCGCTCGCGAGCGCGCGGACGCGGGCGTGGGGTTGCTCCCCGGCACGGTGCCGGTGCCGGTGCCGGTTCGGATGCGCCCTGCACAACCAAAGTCCGTTCGAACCACGCAAAGGTGTGGTTCGAACGGACTTTGGTTGTGCGAATTACGGTTGCGCTGCGCCGCCGCGTCGCCGCCGCGCCGCGGCCGCGCCCTACGCCGCGTCGAGCGCCAGCCGCTGCTCGACCACGGCGGCGAGCTCCTCGGCGATGCGCTGAGCGTCCTCCTGCGAGGCGGCCTCGACCATGACGCGCACGACGGGCTCGGTGCCCGAGGGCCGGAGCAGCACGCGGCCGCTGTCGCCGAGGGCGTCCCCGGCGGCGGCGATGGCGTCCTGCACGCCCTGGTCGGCGAGCCCGTGGCGATCGACCCCGCGCACGTTGAGTAGCACCTGCGGGAACACCGTCATGCACGACGCGAGTTCCTGCAGGGTCTTGCCGGTGCGCGCCATCTCGGCGACCAGGTGCAGCCCGGTCAGGATGCCGTCACCGGTCGTGGCGAACTCGTTGAAGATCACGTGCCCGGACTGCTCGCCACCGAGCGAGAACCCGCCCTCGTTCATCTTCTCGAGCACGTAGCGGTCGCCCACGGCGGTCTGCTCGACCGTGATGCCGTTGTCCGCCATCGCCCGGATGAGCCCGAGGTTCGACATGACCGTCGCGACGAGCGTGTCCGACGCCAGACGTCCGCGCTCCTTGAGCGACAGCGCGAGGATCGCCATGATCTGGTCGCCGTCGATCGCGTTGCCGGCGGCGTCGACCGCCAGGCAGCGGTCCGCGTCGCCGTCGTGCGCGATGCCGACGTCCGCGCCGTGCTCGAGCACCGCGCGGGCCAGGTTGTCGATGTGGGTCGAACCGACCCCGTCGTTGATGTTCCAGCCGTCCGGGTCTGCGCCGATCAGGGTCACGCGGGCCCCGGCGTTGACGAAGACCTCGGGCGAGACGCCCGCCGCGGCGCCGTTCGCGCAGTCGAGCACGACGTGGATGCCGTCGAGACGGTGCGGCAGCGTGCCGAGCAGGTGGACCACGTAGCGGTCCTCGGCGTCGGCGAAGCGGCTGATCCGTCCGACGTCGGCGCCCGTGGGGGTGGGCGCGGAGTGGTCGTGCATGGCCGCTTCGATGCGGTCCTCGACCTCGTCCGGCAACTTCTGCCCGCCGGCGGCGAAGAACTTGATCCCGTTGTCGGGAGCGGGGTTGTGGGACGCGGAGATCATCACGCCGAAGTCGGCGTCGATGTCCGCGACGAGGAACGCCGCTGCGGGGGTGGGGATGACCCCGGCGTCGAGCACGTCGACGCCGGCAGAGGCGAGCCCGGCCGCGACAGCGGACCCGAGGAACTCGCCGGAGACGCGCGGGTCGCGCGCCAGGACCGCGCGCGGGCGCGGTCGACCGGACGCCCGACGGGCGTCCGCGTGGTGTCCGTGAGTGAGGACGGCCGCGCTCGCCTGGGCAAGACCCAGTGCGAGCGCGGCCGTCAGCTCGCCGTTGGCGAGACCACGAACCCCGTCGGTACCGAACAGACGCGGCATTGCGATCTCGGTGACGACTAGCGCTTCGAGAACTGCGAAGCCTTGCGGGCCTTCTTGAGACCGGCCTTCTTGCGCTCGATGACGCGGGCGTCACGGGTGAGGAAGCCGGCCTTCTTGAGGGTCGCGCGGTTGTTCTCGCGGTCGATCTCGTTCAGCGTGCGGGCGATGGCGAGGCGGAGCGCGCCGGCCTGACCCGAGGGGCCGCCACCGGTGATGCGGGCGACGACGTCGTACGAGCCGAGGAGCTCGAGCACCTTGAACGGGTCGTTGATGAGCTGCTGGTGCAGCTTGTTCGGGAAGTAGTCCTCGAGCGTGCGGCCGTTCACGACGAACGTGCCGGAGCCCGGCACGAGGCGCACGCGGGCGATGGCCTCCTTGCGGCGCCCGACGGCACCGCCGGAGACGTTGAGGATCTGACGGGGAGCGGCCTCGGCAGCGGCGGGTGCGCTCTCCGTGGTGAAGCTCTCCGGGGTCTGGTCGAGGGAGTCAGCGATCTGAGCCATGAGTTTTGTCGTGTCCTTGAAGTCGTCGTGGCCGGAACTACTGTGCGACCTGGTCGAAGATGTACGGCTTGGGCTGCTGCGCGGCGTGCGGGTGCTCCGCGCCGGCGTAGACCTTCAGCTTCTTGAGCTGCTCGCGACCGAGGGTGTTCTTCGGCAGCATGCCGCGGATCGCCTTCTCGACGGCGCGGGTGGGGTGCTTCTCGAGCATCTCCGGGTAGGAGGTCGCCGTCAGGCCGCCCGGGTAGCCCGAGTGACGGTAGTAGACCTTCTTCGCGAGCTTCGAACCGGTCAGGGCGACCTTGTCGGCGTTCACGATGATGACGAAGTCACCCATGTCCATGTGCTGGGCGAAGGTGGCCTTGTGCTTGCCGCGCAGGAGCGCCGCGGCGTGGGTGGCGAGACGGCCGAGGACGACGTCGGTCGCGTCGATGACGATCCAGTCGTGCTGGACGTCTGCCGGCTTCGGTGAGAACGTGCGAGTCACAGGAGTGCTGCTTTCGTGTCGAGGTGAGGAGTCCGTGAATCCCACTCCGGTCGGACGTTCCCCCTGCAGAAGCAGGCGGAACACCTCGGTTGGAGGGCTCATCTGACTGTCCGGCGCACGTGGCGCACAGACCAAGGTGAGAGCCTAGCCGACGCGGCTCGCGTTGTCGAACGTGACCGCCTGTCGGCCGGGAGGCCCGTGCCGGCCCGGCACCGTGCCTCCCGTCCGTCCCGCGGGCACCCCCGACCCACTTGCTGAGCAGGAATGGTCGGGTCGCGCACGGCGACCCGACCGTTCCTGCTCACGAAGCACCCCCGTGGGGCGCGGGAACTACTCCGCGGCCGTGCGGCGGCGACGGACGATGAGCACTCCGCCCGCGGCGAGGAGCAGGAACGCGATGAGCGCACCCGCGCCGAGGCCGTCGGCACCGGTGAACGCGAGCTGGCCGTCACCGGTGATCGTGATCGTCGTCCACCCGACCAGGCTGCCGTCCGCCGCCGTCACCGCGAGCCGGTGCGCCCCCGGCGCGGTGTCCGCCGGGATCGTCACCCGCACCGTGCCGTCCGCCGCGACCACGACCGTGCCGATCACCGTCGGCGTCGAGTACAACCACACCCGCACCGTCGAACCGGCGTCCTGCGCGCCGACCGTCACCGTGATCGTCTCCCCCGCACGAGCCGCCGCCGGCGCGGACACACCACCACGGTTCGCACCCGTCAACGACGACTCCGACGGCGCCACCGGCACCACCGGCGGCGTGATCCCGTCCACCGGCGGCACCGGCGTCGGGTCCGCACCCGGACCAGGGGTCGGCGCCGGCGTCGGCACAGGCGTCGGCACAGGCGTCGGGTCCGTACCCGGGCCGGGCGTGGGCTCCGGCGTCGGCTCCGGGTCCGTGCCCGCGGCCTCGAGGTCGAAGCCGACCAGGATCGGGTCGTGGTCGCTCGCGCGGAACACGTCGTCGCGGTACAGGTCCGTCGCGTTGTAGTTGTAGCGGCTGTACTCCAGGCCGACCGACTCGGTCGAGTTGATGTTCCAGATGTCCACGCCCGTGACGGTCGCGAGCGCGGCCTCCGACGCGAAGACGTGGTCGAGCGACCCGCTCAGCCCCGAGAACACGTACGAGTACTCGGTGTCGTCGAGGGCCGGGCCGAGGTCGGTGTAGCCGGCGTCGTCGAGGACGACCACCGGGTCCTCCTTGCTGTACGCGTTGAAGTCACCGAGCATGAACACCTTGTCGGTGCCGTACTGCTCCTGCATGTCGCTCGAGAAGGTCACGAGGGCCTCCGCCTGCCGCACGCGGTCGGCGTTCGAGGCACCCTGGCCGTCACCCTGGTCGGCGTTCTCGCCGGTGCCGGAGCCCTTCGACTTGAAGTGGTTCGCGATCACCAGGAAGTCGTCGTCGGCGGTGCCCCCGACAGGGCGGAAGGCGTCGGCGACGGGCTGGCGGGCGTTCGTGAACGCGTCGTCGAGCAGGATCGTGGACTCGCCGACGGGTGCGACGCGGTCCTTCTTGTAGATGAGCGCGAGGCGGATGACGTCCTCGCTCGCGGGGACGGTCGCCGGGGACTCCGCGTAGGCCCACTCGTCCGAGCCGGCAGCCGCGTTGAGCGCCTCGACGAGCGTCGCCACGGCGGCGTCACGGTCCTGACCGAAGCGGGCGGAGTTCTCGATCTCCTCGAGCGAGACGACGTCGGCGCCGAGGCCGTTGATGGCCTTGACGATCTTGACCTGCTGGCGCAGGAAGTCCTCCTGCTCGGCGGCCCCGCGGGCGTCGCAGCCGGAGTTCACGGTCACCGGGTCACCGGCGCGGTCGGTGTAGTACGAGCACCCGGTGAGCTGGTCACCGGTGGTCGGGAAGTAGTTGAGCACGTTGAAGCCGGCGAGCTTCAGGTCGCCGCCGACGTCCTGCGGCGCCGACTCGCGCACGGTCGAGAACGCAGCGGGCAGGGCGTCCGCCGGCGTCGCACCGGTGATCGGGGCGGTCGGCTGGAACTTCCACGCGTTGTTCCGGTAGTCGAGCACGACCGGCTTCGAGAACGTCGCGGTGGCACCCACCGTGACCGGCCCCTGCGTGAGCCAGGACACCGGGATGCCCTGGTTCGCCTTCGTGAGGAAGTTCGTGCTCGTGCCGTCGTCGAGCGTGACCTTGCGCGCCGCGTTCGACGTCGCGGCCGCGGTCGCCTCGGCGCTGCCCGGACGACCGACCTCGGTCGGCTGGACGAGGCGGCCGGCGCCGGTGGCGAGCACGACCTCGCCGTACTGGTTCGTCGTGTAGTTGTCGGCCACCGTGTAGGCGCCCTGCGGCGCGACGAGCATGCTCTCGAGCGACTCCCGCTGGGCGTCCGACGCCGGGAACGCGACCGCGGCCGGCTGCGGGGCGGCCACCGGGTCGGTGAGCTGCTCGAGTGCGGCGGCGTCCGTCACCGTGAGCTCGGTCAGGCCGAGGTACTCCGAGACGGCGCCGGTGACGCGCACGTGGTCGCCGACGGCCACGAGCCCGGCGGTCGCCGACGAGTACACGAACACGGCGTCCGACGCGGTGTGGGTCGCGAGGTCGATCGCGCCGCCGGTGCCCGGCGTCTGGATCGTGTAGCCGTTGAAGCCCCCGGTCGCGTAGACCGCGGTGACGACGCCGTCGGTGGTCACGTTCTCCCCCGCGTACGGCGAGGTGTCGGTGGTGCCCTGCAGCTGCGCGATCGTGACCGCCTCCGCCGGAGCGCCGGGGTCGGTCGGCTCGGTCGGGTCCGTGGGCTCCGTCGGACCGGTCGGTGCGGCGGTCTCACCGGCGGCGTTCCGCGGGGTCAGCGTGGTCGTCACCGAGAAGTCCGCGCCGTTGTCGTCGGTGTCGGCCGTGCCCTGGCGGACGAGACCGTTCGGCACGCCGTTGGCGCCCTCGACCGTGCGGACGGTGCCCTCGAAGGTGTTCGAGGCGCCGTACCCGAGCAGGTCCACGACACCCGGGGCACCGGCGGTCACCGGACCGGCGGGGAGCGACAGGGCCGTGGTCTGTTCGGCGAGGACGAGCGTGCCCGTCGTGCCGGAGGGGTTCAGCGACGCGGTGTCGTCCGGCGTCGGCAGGTCGGCGCCGGCCGGCGTGTTCCCGTTGCCCGCCATCGACACCAGGAAGGTGCCGTTCGCGGGGACGGTGCCCTCGAGCGCGCTCGTCGAGAAGGGTCCGGTCCCCGTCGCCGAGCGGTACTGCAGCGACCACCCGGCGAGCGACACCGGTGCGTCGGTCGGGTTGCCGATCTCGACGAACTTCTGGTTGTAGAAGGCGCCGGTGC
This sequence comes from Curtobacterium sp. MCLR17_036, assembly GCF_003234445.2. Taxonomy (NCBI): domain Bacteria; kingdom Bacillati; phylum Actinomycetota; class Actinomycetes; order Micrococcales; family Microbacteriaceae; genus Curtobacterium; species Curtobacterium sp. MCLR17_036. Next base: position 3,332,464 of record NZ_CP126269.1, read on the forward strand.
TGCCGGCCTTCAGGTAGGCCTCGGCGATCACGAGGTCGGAGCCCTCGGGGTTCGCGGTCGCTGCGGTCACGGACACGAGCGGAGCGGCGACGAGCGTCGCGGCAGCCGTGGCGCACAGCAGAGTGCGCCCGAGGGAGTTGGGCATGGCAGCACGCTAGCGACCTGCGGAGGCCCTCAGGTTTCCAGCAGGTGAATGGTCGCGTTCGACACCGTCTACCCGCTCCCGCTCCACGCGCGCAAGACGAGCCGGACCACGACGACGGCCACGAAGATCGCATACCACCTCGCGAGGGCGCTCCGGTTGCGCGACAGCGCCAGGGACCCGGCACCGGCACCCACCGCGACCGCGGCGGCCGCGAGCCTGACCACCGCGGGTGGGTCGCCGACCCCGCTGACCAGCAGACCAAGCGTCGCGACGACCACGAGGACCGCCGTCCCCACCGATCGCCCTCGGCGGGTCCCCTGCACGTCCGACACCTCACACCTCCACTGTGCGCGTCCGGACCCAACCGGCAGCGAACGGCAGGAAGATCCACACGAGTCCCGACGTCACGGACGGCAGCACGGGAGCGGACCCGGTCATCGCGGCCTGCACGGTGCTGAACCTGACGAAGTCGGCCCACGGACCCGTGAGTGCGAGCGTCGTGTCGACGACGAGGATGACGAGGAGCACGCTCACGAGTGCGATCGCGAGGCCCCGGAGAGCCGCTCCGACTCCGAAGCCCAGCGCTGCCGCCGAGAACGCGAGCGCTGCGACTTCGACGAGTTGTGGCGCGAACGAGGCTGACGACAACTCCCCGCCGAGCAAGCAGGCCACCGCGACAGCGACGAGCGCGACGAGCGCACTCGCGACGACCAAGCCACTCACCATCGCGAGACACGCACACCCACGCGCGAGGTAGAGGGCATCACGGGACAGGCCCGAGAGGACGCCGTCGCGTTCCCCGCCCAGACGGCCGTCGCCGACGCCGAACACCACACCGACCATCGCGGACGCGAGTGCCACGGGTAGACCGACGACGACGAGCACTTCCCCTGCCCCGAAGGACGGCGCCGACCGGACGATCGAGACGCTGAGGACACCGCAGGCGACCATGACGACGCCCAGCAACGAGTAGGCAGCGATGGAACCGCGGGTGTCGACGCGCTTGCGCAACTCGAGGAACGAGGTCGCCGTGAAGGACATCATCGTTCTCCTCCTGCGATGAACTCGCCGGTCGCTGCAGTGGCGTAGAGGTCTTCCAGATCGATCTCACGTTCCTCGACCGCGAAGACGTCGAGGGCGATCCGGACCGCTTCGCGCACGACCTGGGGTCCGGGGAGCTCGACGCTCACCCAGTCACCGCGCAACGTGCTCCGGCACCCCTGTTGCGCCAAGCGCTCGACGAGCGCGTTCGGGTCACTGACGCGGACACGGCAACCGGACGCCCCGAGCGACCGTGTCGGCTCGATGCGCGAGATCTTCCCGGCGCTGATGATCACAGCGACGTCGATGATCTGCGACAACTCGCTCAGGAGGTGGCTCGACACGACCACGATCGAGCCTCGACGTCGCAGACCCGCGATGACCGACCTGACCCACGCGATGCCGTTCGGGTCGAGGCCGTTCATCGGTTCGTCGAGGACGACCAGACCGGGATCGCCGACCGTCGCCGCGGTGATGGCCAGTCGCATGCGCATCCCGAGGGACAGCGCCCCCACCCTTCGGTCCGCGACTGCCTCCAGCCCCGCTCGACGGAGCGCATCGTCGGCGACGTCGGATCCCGTCTGTGCATAGCGGCAGCGGAGTCGGATCGTCTCTCGAACAGTGCGCCCCGGATGGAAGCCGTTGTCAGACAGGACGGCTCCGACGAGCTGCGGAGCCGTCGAGATCCTGCCCGACGAGACCGGTACCAGCCGCACGAGCGCTGACATCAACGACGACTTCCCGGCACCGTTCGGGCCGATCAGGCCGTAGACGACCCCGGATTCGAAGCGCATGCTCACCCCGTCGAGACGGGGACGACCCCGACCGCGCAGGCGGACGTCGATCATCTCGATCATCGGGTTCCTTCCCCGTGGGAGAAGCGGAGGGCGCTCCGGCGCCCTCCGCTTCCGTCGTCGATCAACCGAAGAAGTAGTTCCAGAGCGCACTGAAGAGCTCGTTGACACTCATCTGCGAGATCGCGCTGATCCCCGCTCGGATCCAGCCGGACAGCCCGTTCCACCAGTTCTTGAAGTTGTTGATCCCGCCTCGGATCGCGCTCTTCATCCCGGAGATGATCGACGGTGCGTTGTTCTTGATCCAGGTGACGATCGTCCCGATCGAGACCCGGTTCGTGGAGTTCTCCCCCTGCGGCCCCTGCTGGCCCGACGCTGCGCTCGGGAGAGCAGAGACGGTTCCGATCGACCCGCGCCCGACCGCACCGGGCTGTACCGACACCGAGGACACCGAGGACACCGGTACTGCGCTTGCCGCAGTCGCACCGACCGTGCTGAGCATCGCTCCGGTGATGATCGCTCCGACGACGCGGATCGTTCCGAGACGCTTCATTGCTTCTACCCCAATCGTTGTGGCTTCTTCGCCGTGTCTCGATCCTGGCAGAGTGACCGCTGAAGTGTCAGTATTTTTCAGAACTGAGTATCACGACTCCACAACGGAGTGAACATCGCCTCATCCCCGCCGCGCCCGCGTCTGCTCCGCCCGCTCCGCGAGCGCCTCGTCCGCCGGGTACCCGACCTCGACGAGCGTCAGGCCCTTCGCCGGCGCGGTCTTGAACTCGCTCGTCCGGGTCTCGGCCGTGCGGAGCTCCTCGAGGCGCTCCGCTCCGAAGCGCCCCTCGCCGACGGCGATCGTCGCACCGACCATCGCGCGGACCATCGAGTGGCAGAAGGCATCGGCCTGCAGGCGCGCCACGAGCACGCCGTCGGGCTCACGGTCCCAGCGGAAGTCCTGCAGCGTCCGGATCGTGGTGGCGCCCTCGCGCGGCTTGCAGAAGGTCGCGAAGTCGTGCAGGCCGAGCAGCGTCAGCGCGCCGCGCTCCATCGCCGCCGGGTCGAGCCGAGTCGGGTGCCAGAGCGTGTGCCCCCGTCGGCGCGGGTCGCGTGGGGCGTCGAGGTCCGCCACCCGGTACTCGTACCGTCGCCAGACCGGGGAGAACCGGGCGTCGAAGCCGGCCGGTGCCACGGACGCACGGGTGACGACGACGTCGCCGTGCGGGCCGGCGATGCCGTTGAGCCGCTTGACCAGTCCGTCGAGCGGTGACCGGAGTGCACCCGATCGCCGCGGTCGTGCCAGGGCACCCCACTGCTCCGGCGAGAGGTCGAGGTGCGCGACCTGCCCGGTCGCGTGCACCCCGGCGTCGGTGCGGCCGGCGACGGTGAGCGACGGCGGCTCGCCCCACCGCGAGAACACGGTGGCGAGTGCGGACTCGAGCACCCCCTGCACGGTCCGCAGGTCCGGCTGCCGGGCCCACCCGGCGAACGGCGCCCCGTCGTAGGCGACGTCGAGTCGGAGCCGCACTGTCTCGTCCACCCGACCACCGTACCGGCGGGGCGAGCACGGCCGGACGCGACCCCGGGCGCGCGGCGACCACGGCCGGACGCGAGGCCGGGAGGCGGAACGGCGCCGGGCCTCCCGGCCGCTGACACCGCAGCACGCCCCGTGTCAGCGCCACGTCAGTGCCGCGTGAGGGGCCGGGCGCACCATCGTCCTCGACCACACACCCGGCGGTCCCCCGCCGGACACGATCCGCCACGAAAGGAACCCGCTATGAGCAGCACCCCGCTCGCGGTCGAGGCCACCGGCCTCGTGAAGACGTTCGGCACGAACCGTGCCGTGGACGGTGTCGACCTCCGTGTGGAGGCCGGCACGGTCTACGGCGTGCTCGGCCCGAACGGCGCCGGCAAGACCACCACCATCTCGATGCTCGCGACGCTGCTCCGGCCGGACGCCGGCCAGGCGCGGGTGTTCGGGCACGACGTCGTCCGCGAGGCGCAGACCGTCCGGTCCCTCATCGGCGTGACCGGCCAGTACGCCAGCGTCGACGAGACGCTCAGCGCGACCGAGAACCTCGTCGTGTTCTCGCGCCTGCTCGGGCTGTCCCGCGCCGAGTCGCGGCGCAAGTCGACCGAGCTGCTCGAGCGCTTCGGCCTGACCGAGGCGGCCTCGCGGCCGCTGAAGGCGTTCTCGGGCGGCATGCGCCGTCGCCTCGACCTGGCGGCGAGCCTCATCGCGCAGCCGCCGCTCATCTTCCTCGACGAGCCGACGACGGGGCTCGACCCCCGCACCCGGTCGCAGATGTGGGACACGATCCGCGAGCTCGTCGCGACCGGGTCCACCGTCCTGCTCACGACGCAGTACCTCGACGAGGCCGACCAGCTCGCCGACCGCATCGCGGTGATCGACCGCGGCCGTGTCGTCGCCGAGGGCACCGGCGACGAGCTGAAGGCGTCGATCGGCACGGCCTCGCTGCAGCTCCGGCTCGCCGACGCCGACGCCGACCGGCTCGACTCCGCGTCGGCCCTGGTGGCCCGCGTGCTCGGCTCCCCGGCGGTCGCGAGCCCCGAGGGGTCGCGCCTCACGGCCCCGATGGCCGACCCGGACCGGGTCACCGACCTGCTCGTGGCGTTCCGCGAGGCGGGCATCTCCCTCGCCGAGATCAGCGTGCAGAAGCCGACGCTCGACGAGGTCTTCCTCACCATCACCGGCCAGCCGGCGGCGACGGACACCGCCGACGACCAGCGCGAGCTCGAAGGGAGCAACGCATGACCACCATCACCACCACGGGGACCGCCGGCCCCCGCGTCACCCCGCGTCCCGGAGTCGGCTCGACCGGCCTCGGTGCCACCGTCCGGCAGTCGCTCACCATGGCGTACCGCGGCCTCGTCAAGGTCCGCCGGACGCCCGAGCAGCTGTTCGACGTGACCCTCATGCCGATCGTCTTCACGGTCATGTTCACGTACATCTTCGGCGGCGCCATCGCCGGCGACGTCGCCGCCTACCTGCCGATCATCATCCCCGGCATCCTCGTGCAGACGAACATCACCTCGTCGATCGTCACCGGCGTGCAGCTCCGCGAGGACATGGACAAGGGCGTCTTCGACCGCTTCAAGTCCCTGCCGATCGCCCGCATCGCCCCGCTCGCCGGCGCGCTGCTCGCCGACACCGTCCGGTACGCCATCGCCACGACGATCACCTTCACCGTCGGCTTCGTCATGGGGCTGCGTCCGGCCGGCGGCTTCGGCGCGGTGGTCCTCGCCGGCCTGCTCGTGGTCGTGGTCGCCTGGGCGATCAGCTGGATCTTCGCCTACTTCGGCGTCGTCGCGCGGACCGCGTCGAGCGTCTCCGGCATCTCGAACCTCGTGCTGTTCCCGCTGACGTTCCTGTCGAACGCCTTCGTCCCCGCCGACACCCTGCCGGACTGGCTGCGTTGGTTCACCGAGGTCAACCCGATCTCGCACCTCATCACCGCCGTCCGCGACCTCATCAACCACGGCACGGTGGGTGGCGACCTGTGGATCAGCCTGCTCGGCGCCGCGGTGGTCGTCGCGGTGTTCGCCCCGCTCACCGTCCGGGCCTACATGCGGAAGGCGTGACGCCCCCCCGGTCAGCCCACGGGGAAGCGGAGCCCCTCGAGCAGTTCCCGGCCCCGCGCGACGGCCTCGGTCCGGTCCCAACCGGCCGAGGCCGTCTCGGCGTCCGCCACGGCCTCGGCGCCGAGTGCCTGCACCAGCAGCGGCCGGACCCGCGCGTGCGCGAGGACCGCGAAGTCCTGCCGCGAGCACAGCCGGTGTGCCAGACCCCAGCACCGGGCGGCCTCCCCGAGCGTGCCGCGTCGAGCCGTCACGAGCGCCAGCCCGAGCAGCGCCGTCGCGACGACCGGCAGGTCGAGCCACCAGGGCCGCAGCCGCAGCATGACGAGTGCCGCCACCCGCAGGCGGCGTGCGGTCACCGTGTGGTCCGGCGGGTCGGCCGGGAGGCCCGGACCACCTCCGCCTCGCGGCTCCGCCCCCGCCTCGTCCACCGTCGCGATCCGGGCCGCCCCCGCCATCACCATCCAGTTCGACGTCGCCCGCCGCTCGGGCAGCACGACCGCCCACGCCCGGTCGTACGCCGCTGCGGCGGCGGCCGGGTCCCCGACGGCCCGCAGGCACTCGGCCTCGATCGCCAGGGCGAGCACCGTCACCTGTCCGCCACCGTCACCGAAGCCGCGGGTGGGCGCCGGCTGCGCCGCGAGCTCGGCCGCTGCCGCCCTGGCGCGGTCGACGTCGCCCGTCGCCGCGGCGCAGAGCCCCACGGACCAGGCGACCTCGGACAGGTCGTCGTCGGCACCGAACACCTCGAGCCGCCGCCGGGCGACGTCGGCCGCGGCGAGCGCCTCGGCGTACCGGCCGCGCTGCGCCAGGAGCTGCGTCATCGTCACCCCGCCGGACCCGAGCGCCCAGGCGTCGTCGACGGTCGCCGCGAGCGCCTCGGCCCGGCGGGCGTAGGAGAGCGCCCGGTCGGCGTCGCCGTCGTTCTCGGCCAGTGGTGCGCTGAGCGTGTTGCCCAGGCAGGCCACGGCGTCGTCGGGGTCGTCACGCATCCGGTCGAGCAGGGCGGCGACGGCCGCGGGGCGTCCGGAGGTCATGAGCAGCGCGACCTCGGCGTCGAGCACCGGCGTGCCGGTCGGGCCCGCCGCGGTGGTGCGCCGCAACGCCGAGATCGCGAGCACCGTCGTCCGCTGGTCGCTGAACGCCGTCGACGCGCCCGCCAGCACGAGCGACAGGACGGTCGCGGTGCGGTCCCCGTCCGCCGGCGCCGCTCGACGCAGCACCGAGACGACGTCCGGACCGACCGCGACGGCCTCGCCGTGGGCACCGCGCAGCGTCCAGTAGCCGCCGAGGCCGGCGAACAGGTGCGCGACGGCCGACCGGTCCCCGGCGCGGAGCGCCCAGCGCAGCAGCACGACCAGGTTGTCGGCCTCGCGGCCGGTCTCGTGGAACCAGCGTCGCTGCGGCGCACCCGGGGTGGTGAAGAGCGGGCGGGCGGCCGTGAAGTCGCGGCCCCACCGGATCATGGCCGAACGCACCGAGGCCGTCGCCCCGCGCTCGGCGAGCCGGGCCGCCCCGAACTCGCGGACGGTCTCGAGCAGGCGGTACCGCACGGGCTCCCCGTCGTGCTCGACGAGCTGCACGAGCGACTGCTCGACGAGCTCGGCGAGGTCGTCGAGCGCGTCGTCCCGCCGCTCGGGGACGGCGACGGCCTCGACCGCGTCCACCGACAGGCCGTCGGGGAAGAGCGCGAGTCGGGTCAGCAGCTCCTGGGCGCCGTCGTCGAGCAGCCGCCAGCTCCACTCGATGACCGCGAGCAGGGTGCGGTGCCGCTCCGGCGCCGATCGGTCACCGCCGCGGAGCAGCGCGAACCGGTCGTCGAGCCGGCGCTCGATCTCGTCGGTGCTCATGCCGCGGATGCGGGCGGCGGCGAGCTCGATGGCGAGCGGCGACCCGTCCAACCGGGTGCAGATCCGCCGGACGGCGTCGACCGGCAGGACCGCTCCCGGGCGCGCGGCCCTGGCCCGGTCGGTGAAGAGCCGCACGGCGGCGCCGTCGTCCTCGACGGGCAGCGGAGCGAGGGGCGCCACGACCTCGCCGGCGATCGCGAGCGGCGCCCGCGAGGTCGTGAGGATCCGCAGCTCGGGGACGGTCGCGAGCAGATCGGCCGCGAACGCGGCGACCCCGGCGAGCAGGTGCTCGCAGTTGTCGAGCACGAGGACGGTCGGCCCGTCGGCGAGCGCCCGCACGACCCGGGTCCGCAGGTCCGCGGCGACGGGCTCCCGCAGCGACCGGGTCGTGCGGAACTCGGCGATGCCGAGGAGCGCCCCGAGGGCGGGCACGACGTCCTCGGCGGCGACGAGCGGGGCGAGTTCGAGCACCACGACGCCGCACGTCGACGGCAGCTCCGCGGCGACGGCCTGCGCGAGGCGGGTCTTGCCGAGCCCACCCGGCCCGAGGACGGTGACCAGCCGTGCCGAGGACAGCAGGTGCGTGACGGCGGCGAGGTCGGCCTCCCGGCCGATCAACGCGTTCGGCGCGGCACGCAGGCCGATCCGGCGGACGCTGCCGGACGCCGGGGCGGACCGGCGGAGCAGGTCGGCGTTCAGCCGGACGAGGTCGGCGGACGGGTCGGCGCCGAGTTCGTCGACCAGGCGGTCCCGGTGCGCCGCGAACGCGGCGACGGCCTCGGCGGTGCGGCCGGCCGCGGCCAGCGCGCGCATGCTCCCGGCCACCGCCACCTCGTCGAAGGGGTTGGCCTGTGCCTCGGCCGCCCAGAGGTCCGCGGCCTCGTCCGCCCGACCGTCCTCGACGAGGGCGCTGGCGAGCGCGCGCCGGAGCCCGCGCCGGGCGGCCGCGGCGCGGTCGGCCAGTGCGTCGCCGAGCTCGCCCTCGACGTCGGCGCCCGGCTCGCCGCGCCAGAGGCCGAGGGCGTGCCCGACCGCCTCGGCGTCGGCCCGCCGGGCCACCACACGCTCGGCCCGGGTCAGGTCGACGTCGTCCGGGCCGCACGCGAGCGCGTAGCCGGTGCTCGTCGACACGACGAGTCCGTCGGCCGTGCTGCGTCGGAGACGCGAGACGAGCGTCTGCAGGGACGCCCTGGCACCCTTCGGCCGGGTGTCGGGCCAGAGCACCGCGATGAGCGCCTCGGTGCTCATGGAGTGCCCGTCGGCCAGGACCAGCGCCGTCGTGAACGACCGGGCGAGCGCGCCGGGGACGGTGGTCGGCGCGCCGTCGGCACCGGTCAGCTGGACCGGTCCGAGGACGGCGACGCGGGGGTGCTCGCTCACGCTGCGAGTCTACGGAGGCGTCAGTCCCCGGAGTGTCCGGAGTGCCCCGAGCGCCCGGAGCCGGACGGGCCGGTGCGGAGCTCGAGGTCGTGCGTGGCACGACGCTCCGACTCGACGATCCCGCGCAGCGCGACCAGGGCCGAGGACGTGACCGCCACCTGCGACGGGTCCTCGCGTGAGGCGTCGAGCGCCTGCTCGAGGCCCTCGATCGCGCGGTCGCCCTCCTCCGGCGGGCACTCGCCACGGATGGTGCAGGCGACCTGGCGGAGCGCGTGGGCGAGCGGCTCGGTGAAGGCCGGGTCCGGGCGCCCGAGGTTGGCCGACACCGGGCCGGACCGGGCCACGAGCTCGGTGAGGTCGGTCGTGTACCAGGCGACCCGCTCGAGCGCGCGGAACCGGGCGCCGTCGCGCTGCAGGCGGGCGCGGGAACCGCGGAGCGCACCGCGCGGGTTGATCCGGCGGCTCTCGTGCGCGATGGACACCCGTGCCCGGACGTCGGCGATGGCGCGATCGAGGCGGTCCTGCTGGCGGTCCCAGGCGGCCTCGTCGCGGTCGCCGCCGTCCACGACGTGGGCAAGGCCGTCGAGGTGCTCGGCGAGCACGTCGTTGACCTCGTCGATGCGGTGCTCGGCGTCCCAGAAGTGCAGCGGCGGGAAGACGGTGAAGTTGACGACGAGACCGATGACGACGCCGATCGCCATCTGCACGAGGTAGCCGAGCGAGTAGCCCTCGGCGTGCGCGCCACCGACGAGCAGCACGAACAGCGCCGCCGTCGACACCCAGGTGCTGCCCTCGCCGAGCACCCGGAACCCGCCGACGAGCACGCCGATGCCGACGGCCAGTGCGACGGCGATGATGCCGGGGTCGCCGATCCACATCGTGAAGCCGGCGACGACGATGCCGAGCGCGATCCCGATGAGCGTCTGGACGCCGCTGCGGAGTCCGGCGAACACCGTCGTCTGCATCGCGACCACGGCACCGAGCGGGGCGTAGTACGGGTACTCCGACGCCACCCCCGGCACCTGCAGGGCGACGAACCAGGCGAGCGCCGCCGCCCCGGCCGCCTTCGCGGCGTGCAGCAGGCGCGGCTGGGTCCCCGAGGTCCGGCTCCACCACCAGACCCGACGGCCCACACCGGCCACGTGCTCGAACTGCATCGGACTCTCTCCCTGTCGGGCGGAAACGTTACGGACGCCCCACTGTGAGGGCGTCGAGCAACGACGAAGCCCCCGCGACCGGGGTCGCGGGGGCTTCGTCGTGGTGCGGGGTGCGAGGTGCTACTTGGCGTCGTCGGCCTTCGCGGCGTCGTCGGCCTTCGCGGCGTCGTCCGACTTCGAGGCGGCGTCCGCCTCGACCTCGGCGGCAGCGTCGGTCTCGGTCTCGGCCTCGACCGGCGCGGACTCCTCGGTGGTCTCGGTCTCGTCGACCGGGGCCTCCTCGGTGGTCTCGGTCTCCTCGACCGGCGCGGCGGCGGCCGGTGCCGCGTTGCGCTTGACCGGGGCGGGCGAGCTCGTCAGCGGCTCGAGCACGAGCTCGATCGACGCGAGCGGCGCGTTGTCACCCTTGCGGAAGCCGAGCTTCGTGATGCGGGTGTAGCCGCCCTGACGGTCCTCGACCTGCGGGGCGATCTCGGTGAACAGCGTGTGCACGACGGACTTGTCGCGCAGGATGCTGATCACGCGACGACGCGCGTGCAGGTCGCCACGCTTCGCGAACGTGATGAGACGCTCGGCGACGGGACGCAGGCGCTTGGCCTTCGTCTCGGTGGTCGTGATGCGACCGTGCGTGAAGAGGGCGTTGGCGAGGTTGCTCAGGAGCAGGCGCTCGTGGGCGGGACCGCCACCGAGGCGGGGGCCCTTGGTGGGCTTCGGCATGTCAGTTCTCCAGTGGTGATGGTGGTGCGCGCTGCGTCAGCGGCACGCGTGCGCGTCAGCGCGAGGTCAGTTGTTGGACTCGTCCTCGTCGTACCCGCTGTAGAAGTGGGCGCCGTCGAATCCGGGGACGGTGTCCTTGAGGGACAGGCCGAGCTCGGTGAGCTTGTCCTTGACCTCGTCCACCGACTTCTGACCGAAGTTGCGGATGTTCATGAGCTGCGTCTCCGACAGGGCGACGAGCTCGGACACCGTGTTGATGCCCTCCCGCTTCAGGCAGTTGTAGCTGCGGACCGACAGGTCGAGGTCCTCGATCGGGGTCTGCAGCTCGTTCGAGAGCACCGCGTCGACCGGCGCGGGGCCGATCTCGATGCCCTCGGCCGCCGTGTTGAGCTCGCGGGCGAGCCCGAACAGCTCGACCAGCGTGCGACCGGCCGACGCGATGGCGTCGCGCGGCGTGATCGCGGGCTTCGACTCGACGTCGACGACCAGGCGGTCGAAGTCCGTGCGCTCACCGGCACGCGTCGCCTCGACGCGGTAGGTGACCTTGAGGACGGGCGAGTAGATCGAGTCGATCGGGATCTGCCCGGCCTCGGAGAACTCGGAACGGTTCTGCGTGGCCGAGACGTAGCCGCGGCCGCGCTCGATCGTGAGCTCGAGCTCGAAGCGCGCCGTGTCGTTCAGGGTCGCGATGACGAGTTCCGGGTTGTGGATCTCGACGCCGGCCGGTGCGGAGATGTCCGCAGCGGTGACCTGACCCGCACCCTGCTTGCGCAGGTACGCGGTGATCGGCTCGTCGTGCTCGCTGGAGACGACCAGGCTCTTGATGTTGAGGATGATCTCGGTGACGTCTTCCTTGACACCGGGAACGGTGCTGAACTCGTGGAGGACGCCGTCGATGCGGATGCTGGTGACAGCCGCGCCGGGGATCGAGGAGAGGAGCGTGCGGCGCAGCGAGTTGCCGAGGGTGTAACCGAAGCCCGGCTCGAGCGGCTCGATGACGAAGCGCGAGCGGTGCTCGGAGATCGACTCCTCGGTCAGGGTGGGGCGCTGTGCAATGAGCACTGTGGGATTCCTTTCGGCGAAGTGTCCGCTATATGACACTTGGCGGTACGACGGGGCCACGCGGGCCCCGACGGGTCTGTTGAGTTGTGATCACGCGCACCGATGTGCGCGATCGAACGACCAGGAATGGCCGCGGGCCCTGCCCGACCCCGTCGGAGTGGATCCGATCAGGGGACGAGCAGGGCGCGGCCGGTTGCTCCTCGCGTCAGACGCGACGGCGCTTGGGCGGGCGGCACCCGTTGTGCGCCTGCGGCGTGACGTCGTTGATCGAGCCGACCTCGAGGCCTGCGGCCTGGAGCGAACGGATCGCGGTCTCGCGGCCCGAACCCGGACCCTTCACGAAGACGTCGACCTTCTTGACGCCGTGCTCCTGCGCCTGACGCGCAGCGGACTCGGCGGCGAGCTGCGCCGCGAACGGCGTCGACTTGCGCGAACCCTTGAAGCCGACGGCACCCGAGGACGCCCAGCTGAGGACGGCACCCGACGGGTCGGTGATGCTGACGATCGTGTTGTTGAACGTGCTCTTGATGTGGGCCTGGCCCACGGCGACGTTCTTCTTCTCCTTGCGGCGCGGCTTGCGCGCGGCAGTCTTGGGGGTAGCCATGATGATCTCCTATCGGGCCTTCTTCTTGCCTGCCACGGTGCGCTTCGGTCCCTTGCGGGTACGCGCGTTGGTCTTGGTGCGCTGACCGCGCACCGGGAGACCACGACGGTGGCGGAGACCCTCGTAGCTACCGATCTCGACCTTGCGGCGGATGTCGGCTGCGACCTCACGGCGGAGGTCACCCTCCACCTTGAAGTTGCCCTCGATGAAGTCACGGAGGGCGACGAGCTGGTCGTCGGTCAGGTCCTTGACGCGGATGTCACCGGAGATACCGGTCTCGGCGAGTGCCTGGACCGCGCGGGTACGGCCGACGCCGTAGATGTACGTGAGTGCGATCTCCACGCGCTTCTCGCGCGGGATGTCGACGCCTGCTAGACGTGCCATGTGCTGGCTGCTCCTGTTGTCAGTAGAGGTGTGGCGCAGTACCGGTGCCCGGGCCTCCGCCCCGAGGTGTCCCCCGGCCGTCGTGCGACCGGGTTCTGGTACTGCGTTGTCGATCTTGAGTTGTGGGTCGTGCTCGAGCAGCCTGCTGTCCGCCGGACAGCGCCGCACCGGTCACGCGTCGGGGACTAGCCCTGGCGCTGCTTGTGACGCGGGTTGCTCTTGCAGATCACCATGACGCGGCCCTTGCGGCGGATCACTCGGCAGTGTTCGCAGATGGGCTTGACGCTGGGGTTGACCTTCATCGTTGTTTCCTCGTGCTCGCTGGCTTCGTGCGCGGCAGGGTTGCCGTGCCGTTCCTTTCCAGCTCGCGGATCACTTGTAGCGGTAGACGATCCGGCCGCGGGTCAGGTCGTACGGGCTCAGCTCCACGATCACGCGGTCCTCGGGGAGGATGCGGATGTAGTGCTGGCGCATCTTCCCGGAGATGTGCGCGAGGACCTTGTGTCCGTTCGTCAGCTCAACGCGGAACATCGCGTTGGGCAGAGCTTCGAGCACCGAGCCTTCGATCTCGATGACGCCGTCTTTCTTGGCCATAGCCTCACTGTCGCTTGGTTGTGGAACAGGTGTGATCCCCGAACCGGTCTGCGGGTCGGTCGCCACACCCGAGAGGGCATGACACACCAAAGATTCATCTTATGTGGTAAACCCGCAATTGCCAAGTGGCGGCGACGGACGGCCCCTCTGCTGGGGCTTCCGGTCGACCACCTGAGTGTTCCACAGTGGTTTGTCGGCGCACTCCGGGGCGCCCGCGGGTGCGCGGACCGTACCGTGACCAGCAAGCCCGTCCGGCAGCCCCTCCTCGGCGCCGGACCACCGAACGGAGACCACGTGCCCGCCGTCACCCGACGCCCCTTCGCCCGACACGGCAAGCAGGCCCGCCGTCGTGCGTGGACGTCCGCGGTCACCGTCGTCGCCGCGGCCGCCGCCGTGCTCCTCGTCAGCGGGACCAGCCTCGCCGCGATCGCCGGCGCGCAACTCAAGGCCGCGCCGCAGACCGTGCAGCTGAGCACCGACGACCAGAGCACCGCCAAGACCGCCGACATCACCGCGATCAAGGGCGGCGCGAACATCCTGCTCATCGGCAGCGACACCCGCGTCGGGCAGTTCGACTCCGATGAAGACGTCGAGGGCGCGCGCAACGACGTCACGATGCTCATCCACCTGTCGCAGGACCACCAGCAGCTCACCGCCGTCAGCTTCCCGCGCGACCTCATGGTCCCGATCCCGGCCTGCACGAACCCCGCGACCGGCACCACGTACCCCGCGGCGTCCTCGGCCATGTTCAACACCGCCCTCGGCAACGGCGGTGTCTCGTGCGTCGTGGACACCGTCGAGAACCTGACCGGCCTGAGCATCCCCTACGCCGGGCTCATCACCTTCGACGGCGTCATCGAGATGTCGAACGCCCTCGGCGGCGTCGACGTCTGCGTCGCCCAGCCCATCGACGACACCTTCACCGGGCTCCACCTCACCGCGGGCTCCCACAAGCTCGAGGGCACCGACGCGCTCGCCTTCCTCCGCACCCGGCACGGCGTCGGCGACGGCAGCGACCTCGCCCGGATCAGCTCGCAGCAGGTCTTCCTGTCGGCACTGCTCCGCAAGGTCACCGCCGACGGCACCCTGTCGAACCCGCTGACGCTCTACAAGCTCGCGGGCGCCGCCCTCTCGAACATGACCCTGTCCGACGGCCTCGCCCGGACCCGCACCATCGTCGGCCTCGCCACCGCCCTGCGCGGCATGAGCACGGCGAACATGCTGTTCGTGCAGTACCCCGTCGCCGACGACCCGACGAACGCGGCGCGGGTCGTCGTCGACGAGCAGACCGCCCACACGCTGAACGTCGCGCTGCAGAACGACGTCCGCACCTCGCTCGGCGCCTCGTCGACCGGCCGCGCCGCGCAGGAGTCGCCGTCCTCCGGCGGGACCGCGTCGGGCACGCCGTCGTCGGACCCCTCCGCCGGTGCGTCGACGGGCGGCTCCTCGTCGGCGGGCACCCCGTCCGGCGCGTCGAGCACCCCGGCGACGCCCTCCACGCCGAAGCGCACCGCGACCGCGACGCCGCTGCCCTCATCCATCACCGGGCAGAGCGCCTCCGAGCGGACCTGCTCCGTCGGCAACTGACCCCGCGCCCCTCGCGCCCGCACCCTGGTGGCTGTTCCGCGCGTGGGAGGTCGTTCCGCGCATCGGCAGTCGTTCCGCGCGGAGGAGGCCGTTCCTTCCGCCCTCCGACGCGCGGATCCGCTTCCCACTGCGCGTGCGGTGGGTGAGAACGCAGGCACGGACGGACAGGAGGCCCGGTGCCAGCCGGCACCGGGCCTCCTGTCCGAAGGGGGTCGCTACGGGATCGGGACGGGCGTGACCCCGAGCGGGGCGAGACCCGCTGCGCCGCCGTCGGCGGCCGTCGTCACCCAGATGCCACCGGCGTGCACGGCGACGCTGTGCTCCCAGTGCGCCGCGTCCGAGCCGTCCGCCGTGCGGACGGTCCAGTCGTCGTCGTCCGTCGTGCTGTCGATCGAGCCGGCGGTGACCATCGGCTCGATGGCGACCACGAGACCGGGCTTGACCGCCGGCCCCGCACCACGGACGCTGTGGTTGTAGACGGGCGGGTCCTCGTGCATCGAGCGGCCGATGCCGTGCCCGGTGTAGTCCTCGACGATGCCCCACGCGCCGGACGCGTCGATCGTCTCCTCGATGACGGTGCCGACCTCGTGCAGGTTCCGCGCGTGCGCGAGCGCCGCGATGCCGTGCCAGAGCGCTCGCTCGGTCGTGTCCGCGAGCTGCTGCCGGGCCGCGGACAGCGCAGCGTCGCCGCCGGGCACGACCACGGTGAAGGCGCTGTCGCCGTTCCAGCCGTCCACCTCGGCGCCGGCGTCGACGGAGACGATGTCACCCACGGCCAGGACCCGGTCGCCGGGGATCCCGTGCACGACCTCGTCATTGACGGAGACGCACAGGGTGTGCCGGTAGCCGGGGACGAGCTGGAAGTTAGGCACCCCGCCGCCATCGCGGATCGTCCGCTCGGCGACGGCGTCGAGTTCACCCGTCGTCACGCCGGGGCGGATCGCTGCCCGCACGGCGTCGAGCGCCTGCGCCGTCAGCAGCCCCGGCCGCACCATGGCGCGGAGCTCGTCGGGCGTCTTGTAGATCGACGGCTTGCGGAAGCGCACCACGCTGCTCAGACGGCTGCGGTCAGCCCGCGCGACGACAGGGCGGCCTGGATCCGGTCGCCGACCTCGTCGATGCCGCCGAGCCCGTCGACGTCGACCACGAGGCCGCGGTCGCCGTAGGCCGCCACGATCGGCGCGGTCTGCTCGCTGTAGACCTGCTGCCGACGACGGATGGTGTCCTCGTTGTCGTCGCTGCGGCCCTGGTCGGCGGCACGCTTGAGCAGGCGGCCGACGAGGGCGTCCTGGTCGGCGACGAGCTGCACGACCGCGTCGATCCCGGTGCCCTGCTCGGCGAGCAGCGCGTCGAGGTACTCGACCTGTCCGACCGTGCGGGGGTAGCCGTCGAGCAGGAAGCCGTGCTCGGCGTCCGACTCGGCCAGACGCGACTTGACGAGCTCGTTCGTGAGCGAGTCGGGGACGTACTCGCCCGCGTCCATGAGCGCCTTCGCCTGCACACCGAGGGGCGTGCCGTCGGCGACGTTCTTGCGGAAGATGTCGCCGGTCGAGATCGCGGGGATCCCGAGCGATTCGGCGATGCGGCCGGCCTGGGTGCCCTTCCCGGCTCCGGGAGGTCCGACGATGATGAGACGTGCGCTCAACGGAGAAGCCCTTCGTAGTGACGCTGCTGCAGCTGCGAGTCGATCTGCTTCACGGTCTCGAGGCCGACACCCACGATGATCAGGATGCTGGCACCGCCGAACGGGAAGTTCTGGTTCGCGCCGAACAGCGCCAGTGCTGCCAGCGGGACGAGCGCGATGAGACCGAGGTAGAGCGAGCCGGGCAGCGTCACCCGGGTGAGGACGTAGTCGAGGTACTCGGCGGTGGGACGACCGGCACGGATGCCGGGGATGAACCCGCCGTACTTCTTCATGTTGTCGGCGACCTCTTCGGGGTTGAAGGTGATCGCCACGTAGAAGTACGTGAACCCGACGATGAGCAGGAAGTACAGGACCATGTAGAACCAGTTGTCACCCGAGGTCAGGTTGCTCTGGATCCAGGTCACCCACGCGGGCGGCTCCGAGCCGTCCGAGGGCTGGTTGAACTGCGCGACCAGGGCCGGCAGGTACAGCAGCGACGAGGCGAAGATGACGGGCACGACGCCGGCCATGTTCACCTTGATCGGGATGTAGGTGTTGTTGCCGCCGTACGTCCGCCGCCCGACCATGCGCTTGGCGTACTGCACCGGGATGCGCCGCTGCGACTGCTCGACGAAGACGACGGCCATCATGATGGCGAGGCCGACCAGGATGACGAGCAGGAAGAGCTCGAACGACTGCGACTGCTCGATCGCCCAGAGCGCCGAGGGGAACTGCGCTGCGATGGACGTGAAGATGAGGAGCGACATGCCGTTGCCGATGCCGCGCTCGGTGACGAGCTCGCCCATCCACATGATGAGGCCGGTGCCGGCGGTCAGCGTGACGACCATCAGCATGATGGCGTACCAGCTGTCGTTCGAGATGATCGCGGAGCAGGACGACGAGGCGTTCGTACCGAAGAGGGCGCCGGAGCGGGCGACCGTGATCAGGGTGGTGGACTGCAGCACACCGAGCGCGATGGTGAGGTAGCGCGTGTACTGCGTCAGCTTCGCCTGGCCGGACTGGCCCTCCTTGTAGAGGGCGTCGAAGTGCGGGATGACCACGCGCAGCAGCTGCACGATGATCGACGACGTGATGTACGGCATGATCCCGAGCGCGAAGACCGAGAGCTTCAGCAGCGCGCCGCCGGAGAACAGGTTGATCAGGTCGTAGAGCCCACCGGACGACGAGGCGCTGGCGAGACAGCTCTGCACCGCGGAGTAGTCGACGAACGGTGCGGGGATGTACGACCCGAGCCGGAACAGCGCGATGATCGCGAGGGTGAAGCCGATCTTCTTGCGAAGATCGGGGGTGCGCATGATGCGCGCGACCGCTCTGAACACGAGGACTCCGAACTTCTGGGACCGAAGGCCGTCGATCGCGGCCGTACCGGTGTCGGTCGGCAGCGCCGACCCGGCAGGCGGATGCCTGCCACTGTCAAGGAAACCGTAACGGCGGCCCGTGCGCAAACGCACGGGCCGCCGACGGGGGTTACTGGGAGACGGTGCCGCCAGCAGCCACGATCTTCTCGGCGGCGGACGCCGAGACCTTGTCGACCGTGACCGTGATCTTCACGGAGATGTCACCCTGACCGAGAACCTTGACCTTCTCGTTCTTGCGGACGGCGCCCTTGGCGACCAGGCCCGCAACGGTGACGTCGCCACCGTCGGGGTAGAGCTCCGAGATCTTGTCCAGGTTCACGACCTGGTACTCGACCCGGAACGGGTTCTTGAACCCGCGGAGCTTCGGGGTGCGCATGTGCAGCGGCATCTGCCCACCCTCGAAGCCGACCCGGACCTGGTAACGGGCCTTCGTGCCCTTGGTACCACGTCCAGCGGTCTTGCCCTTCGAGCCCTCACCGCGACCCACACGGGTGCGGTCCTTCTTGGCGCCCTCGGCGGGGCGGAGGTGGTGCAGCTTCAGCACCTGCACGCGCTCGTTCTTCTCGTCGCTCATGCGTCGACCTCCTCGACCTTCACGAGGTGCGCGACCGTCGCGATGTACCCGCGGTTCTGGGCGTTGTCCTCACGCTCGACCGTACGGCCGATGCGCTTGAGGCCCAGGCTGCGCAGGGTGTCGCGCTGGTACTGCTTCTCGCTGATAACGGACTTGATCTGCGTGATCTTCAGGGTCGCCATCACGCACCTGCCTTCTCGGTCGCGGCACGCAGTGCAGCGGCCTCGGCCTGGAGCAGACGAGCCGGGACGACCCGGTCGACGTCGAGGCCACGACGGCTCGCGACCGCGCGGGGCTCCTCGAGCTGCTGCAGCGCCTCGACGGTCGCGTGCACGATGTTGATCGTGTTCGACGAGCCGAGCGACTTGCTCAGGACGTCGTGGATGCCGGCGCACTCGAGCACGGCGCGGACCGGACCACCGGCGATGACACCGGTACCGGCAGCGGCCGGACGCAGGAGCACGACACCGGCAGCGGCCTCGCCCTGCACCGGGTGCGGGATCGTGTTGCCGACGCGCGGGACGCGGAAGAAGTTCTTCTTCGCCTCTTCGACGCCCTTGGAGATCGCCGTGGGGACCTCCTTGGCCTTGCCGTAGCCGACGCCCACGAGGCCGTTGCCGTCGCCGACGACGACGAGCGCCGTGAAGCTGAAGCGACGACCACCCTTGACGACCTTCGAGACGCGGTTGATGGTCACCACGCGCTCGAGGAACTGGCTGTCGCCACCGCGGTTGTTGCGGTCGCGGCCCTGCTGACGGTCACGCCCGCCACCACGACGGCCGCGCTGGTCGGCGGAGTCGCGGTTGTTGGACGCGGAGCCCGCGGCGGTCTCGACCGGACGCTCCGCAACGGCCGGGGCCTCTGCCTCCTTGCCGGTCGTGGCCTTGGCCGTCGTGTCGGCAGCCGCGTCAGCGGTGGCCTCGACGTTGGCGTCTTCGTTCGTGTTCGCGATGTCGCTCACAGGTTCAGCCCTCCTTCACGGGCACCGTCGGCGATCGCGGCGACGCGACCGGCGTACTTGCTGCCGCCGCGGTCGAAGACCACGGCCTCGACGCCAGCGGTCTTCGCGCGCTCGGCGAGGAGCTCACCGACGCGACGAGCCTTGGCGGTCTTGTCTCCGTCGAACGAGCGGAGGTCTGCCTCCATCGTCGACGCGCTGGCCAGGGTGTGGCCCTTCGAGTCGTCGATGACCTGCACGAACACGTGACGCGACGAGCGGGTGACGGCGAGACGCGGACGAGCCTCGGTGCCGGTGATCTTCTTGCGGAGGCGGTTGTGGCGACGAGCCTTCGCGGCCGCCTTGCTCTTGCCGCGGGTCTTGAGGAGTCCCATGATCACTTACCTGACTTTCCGGCCTTGCGGCGCACGTTCTCGCCGGCGTAACGGACACCCTTGCCCTTGTAGGGCTCGGGCTTCCGGAGCTTCCGGATGTTCGCGGCGACCTCACCGACGGCCTGCTTGTCGATGCCGGCGACGGTGACCTTGTTGTTGCCCTCCACCGCGAAGCTGATGCCCGCCGGCGGCTCGACCGTGATCGAGTGGGAGTACCCGAGCGCGAACTCGAGGTTCGAGCCCTTCGCCTGCACGCGGTAACCGGTGCCGACGACCTCGAGGCCCTTGGTGTAGCCCTGGGTCACGCCGATGATGTTGTTGGCGATGAGGGTACGGGTCAGGCCGTGGAGCGAACGCGACTCGCGCTCGTCGTCCGGACGGGTGACGAGGACCTGGTTCTCCTCGACCTTGGCCTGGATGGGCTCCGCCACGACGAGCGCGAGCTCGCCCTTCGGGCCCTTGACCGCCACGTTCTGACCGTCAACGGAGACGGTGACGCCGGCGGGGATGTCGATGGGAAGACGTCCGATTCGTGACATTCTCGATCACCACACGTAGGCGAGGACTTCCCCACCCACGCCCTTCTGCTCGGCTTCGCGGTCGGTCAGGAGGCCCGACGAGGTCGAGAGGATCGCCACGCCGAGGCCACCGAGGACCTGGGGGATCTCCGTCGACTTCGCGTAGACCCGGAGGCCCGGCTTCGAGACGCGCTTGATGCCGGCGATCGAACGCTCGCGCTCGGGGCCGTACTTGAGGTCGATGGTGAGGGTCTGCCCGACGCGGGCGTCCTCCACCTTCCACTCGCTGATGTAACCCTCGCGCTTGAGGATGTCGGCGATGTTCTTCTTGAGCTTCGAGCTCGGGAGTGCGACTGCGTCGTGGTGCGCGGAGTTCGCGTTCCGCAATCTGGTCAGCATGTCTGCGACCGGATCGGTCATCGTCATGGTGTTCGTCCATTTCTCGCCTGGTTTCGACACCCGTTCCACGAATGCCGACCTGAGCGATCGAGTGACCCCGAGGCGGTTCCCCGAGGTCGGTGTGTTCGTGCGTGCGGGCCGGAGGACGTTCATCCCCCGGCCCGCACCGCTCGAAGTAGCTTAGACCGTCTGCTCGTTGGAGCGGAACGGGAAGCCCAGCTGGCGGAGCAGCGCGCGTCCCTCGTCGTCCGTCTTCGCGGTGGTCACGACGGTGATGTCGAAGCCGCGCACACGGTCGATGCGGTCCTGGTCGATCTCGTGGAACACGGACTGCTCCGTGAGACCGAACGTGTAGTTGCCGTTCCCGTCGAACTGCTTGTCGCTGAGACCGCGGAAGTCGCGGATGCGGGGCAGGGCGAGCGAGATGAGGCGGTCGAGGAACTCCCACGCGCGGTCGCCACGGAGGGTGACGTGCGCGCCGATGGCCTGACCCTCGCGCAGCTTGAACTGCGCGATGGACTTGCGGGCGATGTTGACCTGGGGCTTCTGACCCGTG
Organism: Curtobacterium sp. MCLR17_036; assembly: GCF_003234445.2. NCBI lineage: Bacteria > Bacillati > Actinomycetota > Actinomycetes > Micrococcales > Microbacteriaceae > Curtobacterium > Curtobacterium sp. MCLR17_036. Next base: position 3,353,755 of record NZ_CP126269.1, read on the forward strand.
ATCGCCGTGAGGTCCTTGATGGCCCCCTCGATGATCTTCGAGTCGCGAGCCGCCTCGCCGACACCGGTGTTCACGACGACCTTGACCAGGCCGGGGACCTGGTTGACGTTCGCGTAGCCGAACTGCTCGGTGAGGGCGGACTTGATCTCGTCCTTGTACTTCTGCTTGAGGCGCGGCTGAACTTTCTCAGTCGTCGCGGCAGTCGTGTCAGTCATCAGAGCTTCTCACCAGACTTCTTGGCGTAGCGGACGCGGACGGTCTTCTTGACGCCGTCCTTCTCCACCTCTTCGGTACGGAAGCCGACGCGGGTCGGCTTCTTCGTCTTCGGGTCGACGATCGCGACGTTCGACACGTGGATCGATGCCTCGTGCTGCTCGATGCCGCCGGTCTTCGAGCCGCGCTGCGTCTGGCCGACGCGGACGTGCTTCGTGACGAAGTTCACGCCCTCGACGACGACGCGGTTCTTGTCCTTGAGGACCTCGATGACCCTGCCCTGCTTGCCACGGTCGCCGCCACGCTCCTGCGTCGCGCCCGTGATGACCTGGACGAGGTCACCCTTCTTGATGTTCGCCATGGCTTACAGCACCTCCGGCGCGAGCGAGATGATCTTCATGAACTTCTTGTCACGGAGCTCGCGACCGACCGGACCGAAGATGCGCGTACCGCGCGGGTCGCCGTCGGCCTTGAGGATCACTGCCGCGTTCTCGTCGAACTTGATGTAGGAGCCGTCCTGACGACGGGTCTCCTTCTTGGTGCGAACGATGACCGCCTTGACGACGTCACCCTTCTTCACGTTGCCGCCGGGGATGGCGTCCTTCACCGTGGCGACGATGATGTCACCGAGGCCGGCGTAGCGACGACCCGAGCCACCGAGCACGCGGATGGTCAAGATCTCCTTGGCACCCGTGTTGTCGGCGACCTTCAGGCGGGATTCCTGCTGAATCACTGCTGTCTCCTATTCCGAAGCAGGCCGGGGCCTACTTGGCCTTCTCGAGGATCTCGACCAGGCGCCAGCGCTTGGAGGCGCTGAGGGGACGGGTCTCGCTGATCACGACGAGGTCGCCGACACCAGCGGTGCCGAGCTCGTCGTGGGCCTTCACCTTGGACGTGCGGCGGATGATCTTGCCGTAGAGCGCGTGCTTCACGCGGTCCTCGACCTCGACCACGATGGTCTTGTCCATCTTGTCGCTCGTCACGTAGCCACGACGCGTCTTGCGGTAGCCGCGGACGACGGCGGCGGAGTTCTTCTCTTCGTTCGCCATCAGTTCTCCTCGGCGGTCTCGGCCTCGGTCGACTCAGCCGACTTGTCGGCCTTCTTCGTCGTCTTCTTGGCCTTGGTGGCGGTCTCGACGGGCGCAGGAGTGGCACGGATGCCGAGCTCGCGCTCGCGCAGGACGGTGTAGATGCGGGCGATGTCGCGCTTGACGGCACGGAGACGACCGTGGCTCTCCAGCTGGCCGGTGGCCGACTGGAAGCGGAGGTTGAAGAGTTCCTCCTTGGCCTTCTTCAGCTCGTCAGCGAGACGCTCGTTCTCGAACGTGTCGAGCTCCGTCGGACGGAGCTCCTTGGAACCGATCGCCATTATGCGTCGCCCTCCTCGCGCTTGATGATGCGTGCCTTGAGGGGCAGCTTGTGGATTGCGCGGGTCAACGCCTCGCGGGCGATGTCCTCGCTGACGCCGGAGAGCTCGAAGAGCACCCGGCCGGGCTTGACGTTGGCGACCCACCACTCGGGCGAACCCTTACCGGAACCCATTCGGGTCTCGGCCGGCTTCTTGGTGAGCGGACGGTCCGGGTAGATGTTGATCCAGACCTTGCCGCCACGCTTGATGTGACGCGTCATGGCGATACGAGCGGACTCGATCTGCCGGTTGGTCACGTACGCCGGGGTGAGCGCCTGGATACCGAAGTCGCCGAAGCTGACCTTGGTGCCACCGGTCGCCTGACCCGAGCGCTTCGGGTGGTGCTGCTTGCGGTGCTTGACTCGACGGGGAATAAGCATGGTTACGCCTCAACTCCTGCGCCGGCCGGCGCGTCCTGCGGGGCCTGCTGCTGACGGCCGCCGCGGTCGCCGCCACGGCGGTCGCCGCGCTCGCCACGGGGGCCGCCACGACGCTCGGGGCGCGACGAACGCTGGTTCGCCTGCTCGCGAGCGAGCTCCTTGTTCGTGATGTCGCCCTTGTAGATCCAGACCTTCACGCCGATGCGACCGAACGTCGTCCGGGCCTCGTAGAAGCCGTAGTCGATGTTGGCGCGGAGCGTGTGCAGGGGCACGCGGCCCTCGCGGTAGAACTCCGAGCGCGACATCTCGGCGCCGCCGAGACGACCGGACACCTGGATGCGGACACCCTTGGCGCCGGCGCGCTGTGCACCCTGCAGGCCCTTGCGCATGGCGCGACGGAACGCGACACGAGCGGAGAGCTGCTCGGCGATGCCCTGCGCGACGAGCTGGGCCTCGGTCTCGGGGTTCTTGACCTCGAGGATGTTCAGCTGGATCTGCTTCTTGGTGAGCTTCTCGAGCTCGCCACGGACGCGCTCCGCCTCGGCGCCGCGGCGGCCGATGACGATGCCCGGACGTGCCGTGTGGATGTCCACGCGGACACGGTCACGGGTGCGCTCGAGCTCGATGCGGGCGACGCCGGCGCGGTCGAGGGTCTTCTTCAGGTACTCGCGCACCTTGATGTCCTCGGCCACGTAGTCGGCGTAGCGCTGACCCGGCTTCGTGCTGTCGGTGAACCAGTGCGAGACGTGGTCCGTCGTGATCCCGAGACGGAAGCCGTACGGGTTGACCTTCTGGCCCATTACTTGCTCGCCTTCTTACTCGTCGCGGCAACCTCGGCCTCGTCCGGCGTCGCGAGGACGACCGTGATGTGGCTGGTGCGCTTGTTGATGCGGAAGGCGCGGCCCTGGGCGCGCGGCTGGAACCGCTTCAGGGTCGTGCCCTCGTCGACGAAGACGCGGCTCACGTAGAGGTCGCGCTCGTCGAGGAAGCTGTTCGTCGAGTCAGCCTTGACCCGTGCGTTCGCGATCGCCGAGGCGACCAGCTTGTACACGGGCTCCGAAGCGCCCTGGGGGGCGAACTTCAGGATGGCGAGCGCCTCGTGGGCCTGCTTGCCGCGGATCAGCTCGATGACGCGACGGGCCTTCTGAGGCGTGACGCGGATGTGTCGCACGCGTGCGATCGACTCCACCATTTCGTTCCTCCTCTGCGTCCCCGCGTTAGCGGCGACGGCCCTTCTTGTCGTCCTTCACGTGACCACGGAAGGTGCGGGTCGGCGCGAACTCGCCGAGCTTGTGACCGACCATCGACTCGGTGACGAACACCGGGATGTGCTTGCGGCCGTCGTGCACGGCGATCGTGTGCCCGAGCATGTTCGGGACGATCATCGAGCGACGCGACCAGGTACGGATCACGTTCTTGGTGTTGGCCTCGTTCTGCGTGACGACCTTGCGAAGCAGGTGCTCGTCGACGAAGGGGCCCTTCTTCAGACTGCGTGGCATCTTCGGAACTCCTACTTGCGCTTCTTGCCGGCGTTACGGCGACGGACGATGAGCTTGTCGCTCGGCTTGTTCGGCTTGCGCGTACGACCCTCGGCCTGACCCCACGGGCTGACGGGGTGACGACCACCGGAGGTCTTGCCCTCACCACCACCGTGCGGGTGGTCGATCGGGTTCATCGCGACACCACGCACGGTCGGGCGGACGCCCTTCCAGCGCATGCGGCCGGCCTTGCCCCAGTTGATGTTCGACTGCTCGGCGTTGCCGACCTCGCCGATCGTGGCGCGGCAGCGGGCGTCGACGTTGCGGACCTCGCCCGACGGCAGACGGAGCTGCGCGTAGGGGCCGTCCTTGGCGACGAGACGCACCGAGGCGCCGGCCGAGCGGGCCATCTTCGCGCCGCCACCGGGGCGGAGCTCGATGGCGTGCACGACGGTACCCACCGGGATGTTGCGCAGCGGCAGGTTGTTGCCGGGCTTGATGTCGGCGCCGGGGCCCTGCTCGATGACGTCGCCCTGCTTGAGCTTGTTCGGCGCGATGATGTAGCGCTTCGTGCCGTCCACGTAGTGCAGGAGCGCGATGCGCGCGGTGCGGTTCGGGTCGTACTCGATGTGTGCGACCTTGGCGTCGACGCCGTCCTTGTCGGAGCGACGGAAGTCGATCACGCGGTACTGGCGCTTGTGGCCACCACCGATGTGACGCGTGGTGATGCGGCCGGAGCTGTTGCGACCACCGGTCTTCGGCAGCGGACGAAGCAGGGACTTCTCCGGAGTCGAACGGGTGATCTCGGCGAAGTCGGCGACCGACGAGCCGCGACGACCGGGGGTCGTCGGCTTGTAGTTACGAATAGCCATGATTTATCCCTCTGGTCCTCAGCCGACAGCCGTGAAGATGTCGATCGAACCGGACTTGAGCGTCACGATGGCGCGCTTGGTGTCCTTGCGCTTGCCGAGACCGAACTTGGTGCGACGGGTCTTGCCCGGGCGGTTCAGCGTGTTGATGCTCGCGACCTTGACGTCGAAGATCTTCTCGATGGCGAGCTTGATCTCGGTCTTGTTCGAGCGGGGGTCCACGATGAACGTGTACTTGCCCTGGTCGATGAGCCCGTAGCTCTTCTCCGAGACGACCGGCGAGATGATGACGTCGCGCGGGTCCTTGTTGAAGCCGCTCATGCGGTGATCTCCTTCGCGGTCTTCGACGCGATGAAGGCGTCGAGGGCGCTCTTGCTGAAGACGAGCGCGTCGGCCTTCAGCACGTCGTAGGCGTTGAGCTGGCCGTGCGTGAGCGCGTGGACGTTCGGCAGGTTGCGGATCGACTTGAGCGTGAGCTCGTCGTCCGACTCGAGCACGACGAGCACGTGCTTGACGGGCGCGACCTTCTCGAGCAGCGTGCGGGCGGTCTTGGTCGACGGCACCTCGGCCGCGACGAAGCCCTCCACAGCGGAGATACGGCCACCGCGGGCGCGGTCCGAGAGCGAGCCGAGCAGAGCCGCGGCGATCATCTTCTTCGGGGTGCGCTGCGAGTAGTCGCGCGGGGTCGGTCCGTGGACGACGCCACCGCCGGTGTGCTCCGGAGCGCGGACCGAACCCTGACGGGAGCGGCCGGTGCCCTTCTGCTTGAACGGCTTGCGACCGGCACCGCGGACTTCGCCACGGTTCTTGGTCTTGTGGGTGCCCTGACGCGCGGCTGCGAGCTGCGCGGTGACGACCTGGTGGATCAGCGGGACGTTGGTCTCGACGTCGAAGAGCGCAGCGGGCAGCTCGATGCTGCCGGCGACGGCGCCAGTCGCGTCGAGGACGTCGATCGTGGTTGCGGTCTCGGTGGCCATGATCACTTACCCTTCACGGCGGTGCGGACGAAGACGGAACGGCCACGAGCGCCGGGGACGGCGCCCTTGACGAGCAGCAGACCCTTCTCGGCGTCGACGGCGTGCACCGTGAGGTTGAGGACGGTCACGCGGTCGCCACCCATGCGGCCCGCCATGCGCATGCCCTTGAAGACACGCGACGGGGTCGAGGAGGCACCGATCGAACCGGGCTTGCGGTGGTTGCGGTGCGCACCGTGCGAGGCGCCGACGCCGTGGAAGCCGTGGCGCTTCATGACACCGGCGAAGCCCTTGCCCTTGGAGGTACCGACGACGTCGACCTTCTGGCCCGCCGTGAACGTGCCGTCCACGGTGAGCTCCTGGCCGAGCGTGTACTCAGCGGAGTCGTTGGTACGGATCTCGGTGAGGGTGCGACGCGGGGTCACGCCAGCGGCCTCGAAGTGGCCGGCGGCCGGCTTGTTGACCTTGCGCGGGTCGATGGCACCGGCGGCGATCTGGATCGCCTCGTAGCCGTCGCGCTCAGCGTTGCGGATCTGGGTGACCACGTTCGGGCCGACCTCGATCACGGTGACGGGGATGAACTTGTTGTTCTCGTCCCACACCTGGGTCATCCCGAGCTTCTTGCCGAGGAGGCCCTTGACGGTCTTGGTTGAGTTCGCCATTGGTCAGCCCCCTTACAGCTTGATCTCGATGTTGACGTCAGCCGGCAGGTCGAGTCGCATGAGCGAGTCCACGGCCTTCGGCGTCGGGTCGACGATGTCGATGACCCGCTTGTGCGTGCGCTTCTCGAAGTGCTCGCGCGAGTCCTTGTACTTGTGAGGGGAACGGATCACTGCGATCACGTTCTTCTCGGTGGGGAGCGGCACCGGGCCGACCACGGTCGCACCGGCACGGGTCACCGTGTCGACGATCTTCCGGGCCGACGTGTCGATGACCTCGTGGTCGTACGACTTGAGCCGGATGCGGATCTTCTGTCCCGCCATGTGTCTCTTGTCCTCTCTGCGCCGCGCACCCTCTGGCCGCCTGACGCCGCTCGGCTCTGCATTCCTGCAGACCGTGCTGTTTTCCTGAACCAACCGGCCGCATCCACTGGGGATGACCGCTGTTCACCTGTCAACCGCGCGGGCGACCATGGCCGTCCAGCGTGGGCAATCGACTTCCTCGCACTCCGGGCGCAACAGTGTCGCGTCCGTCATGACCTCGGGGAGTCGTGTTCTGCTGCCTGCGGCCCAACCCAGCCCTGCTGGACAGGGGGGTTGTGCACTGCCAGAGCAGTGATCCTGCGGACTCGCACCCGCGGGGAATTCGGAACCGGACAAGTCTCGCATGTCCTCGGCCGACGTGCAACCCGGGCGTGTCGCGACATGCCGGGCGTGTCCGCACCGGCTCGCTTCCCCGGATCCGCGCGGATCGACCGGCCTGGAGGCACGGGTCGCCGCAGCAACGCAGCGCGCCCTCCGGAGACGGTCCGGAGGGCGCTCGGCAGACGACTACTCGGCCGTCACCGGGGGCACGAACCAGGGCGGGAAGACGGCCACCCGCGGCGCGTGTCCGCCGTGGTCGGCGAGCACCGCGCGGACCGTCTGGCGGGCCTTGTCGTTCGGGACGCCGATGACGGCGACCGAGGAGAACGGCACGCTCGGGCCGGCCAGCAGCTCGAGGCCGTGCATCTCCGGGTCGGTGAAGTCCGTGCGGCGGATGAGGTTCGTCGCGGCGTCCGGGCCGACGGCGAACCGGGCGTCCTCGGCGTCGGCGTCCTGGTCGGCGACGATGACCGACGCACCGAAGGTCGACACCGGGACGACGAGCACGATGTAGTCGACGGCACGGGTGCGCCGCGCCGCGTCCGACCAGCGCTCGCCCTCGGCGCCGGAGCGCAGCTCGTCCCACCGCGTCGCGTCGGGCGAGAGCAGGAACGGTACGTGGCCGGCGACGGGCGAGCCGTCGGGGGCGTGCGCGTCGACGCGGGCGGTACGGGTCTCCGGGGAGCTCACGTCGACGGCGGGTTCGGCCTGCTCGGCGGCCAGGATCGCGCCGGCGCCGACGATGCCGTCGAGGTTGTCGATGTGCGTCACGTGGTGTGCCCGCAGCGCGGAGAAGACCCGGGCCTCCGGCAGCTCCGGCGTTGGCGACCGCAGCGACGTCCCGGGGCCGGAGGCCGGCGGGTCCGCGCGGAGGTTCGTGGTGATGCGGGTCCGCCGCTGGGTCGGTGCCGCTGGGGCGTCGGACACCTCGCGCTGGCGTGGCGCGCAGATGTCGCAGAGCTCGATGGGGAAACCGTGGATGCACTCGGTCACGACTGTTGGGGGTCCTTCCGTGCCGTGTGGGGTGGTCCGGCACGTCGACCAACGCTACGTCATCCGGACCGCCACGCGGTCACTGTCGGTAGAGCAGGGCACGCACCTCGGACTCCGCGGAGCCGAGGCGGTCGGGGTCGATGGTCTCGCCGTGGTCGTAGGCGTCGAGCAGACGCGGGTCGATGTAGCTCTGTCGGCACACCGTCGGGGTGTTGCCGAGTTCCTCGCTCGCGGCCTTCACGGCGTGCGAGACCGCCTTCTTGCGCTTCGCCTGGGTCGACTCCGGTCCGGTCTTCGCCAGGTCGACCGCGGCGGCGACCGTGCCGTGCAGGGTCCGGAAGTCCTTCGCGGTGAACTCGTCCCCCGCGCGCTCCTTGACGTAGGCGTTGATGTCCTCGGCGGACAGCGGCTCCCACTCGGCACCGCGTCGTTCGCGGAAGGACAGCAGCCGCGCGTTCGGGCCGCGGCGCTTCATGCCGGCGATGACCCGGGCGAGGTCGGCGTCGTGGATCGACGAGGACCACTCCTGCCCGCTCTTGCCGGGGAAGTCGAGCTCGATGTCGTCGCCGGAGACGTGCGCGTGTGCGCACAGCAGCGTCGAGAGCCCGCGGCTGCCGTGCTCCGTCGCGTAGCGCTCCGAGCCGACCCGGAGCGACCCCTGATCGAGCATCCGGAACGCTGCGGCCAGCGCGCGCTGCCGGTCGGGCTCGGGGCGCCGCAGGTCCATCGTGACCCCACGACGCGCGACCGGCAGGGACTCGGCGAGGGCGAGGGCCCGGTCGTACTTGATGCGGTCCATGCGCTCGCGCCAGGACGGGTGGTACATGTACTGGCGCCGCCCCGCACCGTCGATCCCGGTGGCGAGGATGTGCCCGTTCTCGTACGGCGAGATCCACACGTCGTCCCACGCCGGCGGGATCACCAGGGCGTCGAGTCGCTCGCGCACGTCCTTGTCGGTCACGGTGCTGCCCGACGGGTCGCGGTACGAGAACCCGCGCCCGCTGCGGAGGCGGTGGTAGCCACGACCGTTGGTCGTGGAGCGGCGGAGACGTGTCACGTCCCTCAGCAAACTCCGACACGCCTGGGACGCAGCACGGATCGGGGTGCACCGACGCGCCGGGGACGACCCGGGCCTCCCGTCCGTCACCCGCGGACGACGAAGCGGGGCCGGGCCCGAAGGCCCGACCCCGCTGTCGCAAGGAACCGGAGTTACTTGATGATCTTCTCGACCGTACCGGCGCCGACCGTACGACCACCCTCACGGATGGCGAAGCGGAGGCCCTCCTCCATGGCGATCGGCTGGATCAGCTCGACCGTCATGGCGACGGTGTCACCGGGCATGACCATCTCGGTGCCCTCGGGCAGCGTGATGACGCCGGTGACGTCCGTGGTGCGGAAGTAGAACTGCGGGCGGTAGTTCGCGTAGAACGGGTTGTGACGCCCACCCTCGTCCTTGGTCAGGATGTACGCGTTCGCCTGGAACTCGGTGTGCGGCGTGACCGAACCCGGCTTCACGACGACCTGGCCGCGCTCCACGTCCTCGCGCTTGAGGCCACGGATGAGCAGACCGGTGTTGTCACCGGCGACCGCCTGGTCGAGCAGCTTGCGGAACATCTCGATGCCCGTGACGGTGGTCTTCTGCGTCGCGCGGATGCCGACGATCTCGACCTCCTCGTTCAGGTTGAGCGTGCCACGCTCGACGCGACCGGTGACGACCGTGCCACGACCGGTGATCGTGAAGACGTCCTCGATCGGCATCAGGAACGGCTGGTCGGTGGCGCGCACCGGGTCCGGCACGTTCTCGTCGACCTGGGCCATGAGGTCCTGGACCGACTTGACCCACTTCTCGTCGCCCTCGAGCGCCTTGAGCGCCGAGACCTGCACGACGGGGGCGTCCTCGTCGAACTGCTGCGAGCCGAGGAGCTCGCGGACCTCGAGCTCGACGAGCTCCAGGATCTCCTCGTCGTCCACCATGTCGGACTTGTTCAGCGCGACGACGATGTAGGGGACGCCGACCTGGCGGGCGAGCAGCACGTGCTCACGCGTCTGGGGCATCGGGCCGTCGGTGGCGGCGACCACGAGGATCGCGCCGTCCATCTGCGCCGCACCCGTGATCATGTTCTTCACGTAGTCGGCGTGACCGGGGGCGTCGACGTGCGCGTAGTGACGCTTCTCGGTCTGGTACTCCACGTGGGAGATGTTGATCGTGATGCCGCGCTGGCGCTCCTCGGGAGCGTTGTCGATCTGCGCGAAGTCACGGGCCTCGTTGAGGTCCGGGTACTGGTCGTGCAGAACCTTGGTGATCGCCGCCGTGAGCGTGGTCTTGCCGTGGTCGACGTGACCGATGGTTCCGATGTTGACGTGCGGCTTGGTGCGCTCGAACTTGGCCTTGGCCACTGTGGGTCCTCCTCAGGACTCGGAAAGCGTCACCTCCGGCCGGCCCTGGATGGGCTCGGACGTCGGTGCGCGGTGTTGTGTCGTTACTTTACTTGGTGGCGAGGGGCCCGTCGCCGGGCACCCTCGCCTGTGGAGAAGCGCTGAGCGCTACTCCCCCGCGTTCTTCGCGATGATCTCCTCGGCGACCTTGGCCGGGACCTGGCTGTAGGTCTCGAAGGTCATCGAGTAGACCGCACGACCAGAGGTCTTCGACCGCAGGTCGCCGACGTAGCCGAACATCTCGGACAGCGGCACGCTCGCGCGGACCACCTTGACGCCCGAGGCGTCCTCCATCGAGGCGATCTGGCCACGACGGGAGTTCAGGTCACCGATGACGTCGCCCATGTACTCCTCCGGAGTACGGACCTCGACGGCCATGATCGGCTCGAGGATCGCCGGACCGGCCTTGCGGGCCGCTTCCTTGTAGGCGATCGAACCGGCGATCTTGAACGCCATCTCGGACGAGTCGACGTCGTGCGCCGCGCCGTCCTTGAGGATGGCCTTCACGCCGACCGTCGGGTAGCCCGCGAGGATGCCGACCTGCATGGCGTCCTGGATACCGGCGTCGACCGACGGGATGTACTCACGCGGCACGCGACCACCGGTGACGGCGTTCTCGAACTCGTAGACCTTCTCGGCCGTGACTTCCATCGGCTCGAGGGCGATCTGCACCTTCGCGAACTGGCCGGAACCACCGGTCTGCTTCTTGTGCGTGTAGTCGTAGCGCTCGACGACCTTGGTCAGCGTCTCGCGGTAGGCCACCTGCGGCTTGCCGACGCTCGCCTCGACCTTGAACTCGCGCTTCATGCGGTCGACGAGGATGTCGAGGTGGAGCTCGCCCATGCCCTTGATCGTCGTCTGACCGGTCTCGGCGTTGAGCTCGACGCGGAACGTCGGGTCCTCTTCGGCGAGCTTCTGGATGGCCGTGGAGAGCTTCTCCTGGTCGGCCTTCGTGTTCGGCTCGATGGCGACCTCGATGACCGGCTCCGGGAACGTCATCGACTCGAGGACGACCTGGTTGGTCGGGTCGCACAGGGTGTCACCGGTGGTGGTGTCCTTGAGGCCGATGACCGCGTAGATGTGGCCCGCGGTCACGTTGTCGACCGGGTTCTCCTTGTTGGAGTGCATCTGGAAGATCTTCCCGATGCGCTCCTTCTTGCCCTTGGTCGAGTTGATGACCTGGGCACCGGACTCGATCGAGCCGGAGTACACGCGGACGTAGGTCAGACGACCGAAGAAGGGGTGCACCGCGACCTTGAACGCGAGGGCCGAGAACGGCTCCGACGCGTCGGGCTTGCGGATGATCTCCTTCTCCTCGTCCTTGACGTCGTGGCCGATCATCGGCGGCACGTCGAGCGGGGACGGGAGGTAGTCGATGACGGCGTCGAGCATCGGCTGGACACCGCGGTTCTTGAAGGCCGAGCCACAGAGGACGGGGTAGACCTCGGAAGCGATCGTGAGCTTGCGGATCGCGCTCTTGATCTCGTCCTTGGTGAGCTCCTCGCCGCCGAAGTACTTCTCGAGCAGGGCGTCGTCGGTCTCGGCGACGCGCTCGATCAGCTTGGCGCGGTACTCGTCCGCACGGTCCTTGAGGTCCGCGGGGATCTCCTGGACCTCGTACTGGGCGCCCATGGTGACGTCACCCTTGGCATCGCCCGGCCAGACCTTGGCGTGCATCTCGATGAGGTCGACGATCCCGACGAAGTCGTTCTCGGCGCCGATCGGGAGCTGGAGCACGAGGGGCTCCGCGCCGAGGCGGTTGATGATGGTGTCGACGGTGAAGTAGAAGTCGGCGCCCAGCTTGTCCATCTTGTTGACGAAGCAGATGCGCGGGACGTCGTACTTGTCCGCCTGACGCCACACGGTCTCGGACTGGGGCTCGACGCCCTCCTTGCCGTCGAAGACGGCGACCGCACCGTCGAGGACGCGGAGCGAGCGCTCCACCTCGACCGTGAAGTCCACGTGACCGGGGGTGTCGATGATGTTGATCTGGTTGTTGTCCCAGAAGCAGGTCGTCGCGGCCGACGTGATCGTGATGCCGCGCTCCTGCTCCTGCGCCATCCAGTCCATCGTGGCAGCGCCGTCGTGGACCTCACCGATCTTGTGCGTGATGCCCGTGTAGAACAGGATGCGCTCGGTCGTCGTGGTCTTGCCGGCATCGATGTGCGCCATGATGCCGATGTTGCGGACCTTGTTCAGGTCGGTGAGCACGTCCTGTGCCACAGGGTTCCTCCGGAAGAGTTGTAGGAGAGGTTGGCGGCCGTCCGGGCGCCGACGGTGGTGACCACCGGCGCCCGGACGGTGCCGGGACTACCAGCGGTAGTGGGCGAAGGCCTTGTTCGACTCGGCCATCTTGTGCGTGTCCTCGCGGCGCTTGACCGCGGCACCGAGACCGTTCGACGCGTCGAGGATCTCGTTCATGAGACGCTCGGTCATCGTCTTCTCGCGACGGGCCTTGGCGTACGAGGTCAGCCAGCGGAGCGCGAGGGTGTTCGCGCGGTGCGGCTTGACCTCGACCGGGACCTGGTAGGTCGAGCCACCGACGCGGCGGCTGCGGACCTCGAGGGTCGGACGGACGTTGTCGAGCGCCTTCTTGAGCGTGGCGACGGCGTCCTGCTGGTTCTTGGCGGTGACGCCTTCGAGTGCACCGTAGACGATGCGCTCGGCGAGGCCCTTCTTGCCGTCCAGCAGGATCTTGTTGACCAGCTGGCTGACGATGGGGGCGCCGTAGACCGGGTCGGCGACGACGGGACGCTTGGGAGCGGGACCCTTGCGAGGCATCTAACTCAACCCTTCTTCGCGCCGTAGCGGCTGCGAGCCTGCTTACGGTTCTTGACTGCCTGGGTGTCCAGGGCGCCACGGATGATCTTGTAACGGACACCCGGGAGGTCCTTCACACGACCGCCGCGGACGAGCACCATCGAGTGCTCCTGGAGGTTGTGGCCCTCACCGGGGATGTAGGCCGTGACCTCGGTGCCGTTCGAGAGCTTGACACGAGCGACCTTGCGCAGTGCCGAGTTCGGCTTCTTGGGGGTGGTGGTGTAGACGCGGGTGCACACGCCACGCTGCTGGGGGTTCGCCTTCAGGGCGGGCGCCTTGGTCTTGGTGACCTTCGGCGCGCGACCCTTGCGAACCAGCTGCTGGATGGTAGGCAACTGTTCTCCTGGTTCTTCGCTCGTGCTCTCTGGCCGGCGCGATCCGCCGACTTCCTCGTCCCATGCTGATCACCGCCTGACGGCGGAGAACGGTGGGGGACGGAGTGGTCCGACCGGGCGATGTGGCCCGCCGGACTTTTCGGGCGCGCCCGAGGGCGCACACCCAGTAGAGACTACCCGCGGGGCGGGGTGAAATCAATCCGGGGCAGGAGCGACCGCCCCGTCGGTCGCCGCGCCCGGTCGCCGGGGCGCGGGACTCACGAACCGGTGTCGGAGGACCCGTTGCCGACGGCGGACCGGAACGTCGCGCCGTCGTCACCGAAGCCGGTGACGTAGCCGCTCGCGTTCACGTTGAGCGGGCCGGCCGATGCCGTCCCGGTCCCGCCGGCGCCCGCGATGTCCGCCGTGAACGTCGCGCGGCCGAAGGTCGTCGTGGTGACCAACCAGCCGTTCGACGTCCAGCGGCTGACGTCGACGACGGGTCGCGAGACGAGCGTCCACTTCTGGTTCGTGTAGGTGTAGGCCGGGTCCTGCCCGTAGGCGTAGAAGCTGCAGCCGGGCGGTGCGGCCTCCTTCGAGGCGATGCAGCCGTCGACCCAGGCGTCGACCGCCCGCTCCGCGGCCCGGACGCCGGCGTCCGTGAGCGACGCCTGCATCCGCACCGGTGTCGAGACGTCGTCGCCGAACCCGCGCACCGTCGTCTTCCCGCCGTCCGCGGTCGCCCACTTCCCGCCGGCGTAGGACACCGCGTACGTGCCGGGCAGCGCCCGGAGGCTCAGCGTGCCGTCCTTCGCCGTCCGCGCCGTGCTGCCGTCGACGCGCACCGCGGCGGGGGTCGGGCCGTCGACGTCCACGACGACCGAACCGAGCTCCGGTGCCTGCAGCTCCCACACCGGGAAGAACCCCCAGTCCGTCCCGGTCTGCTCGAGCGTGAAGCTTGCCGCCACGTCCTGGCCGCCCTGCCGCAGGTACGCCCGGACCGTCGCGGTGTCCCCCTCGGTGCTGGTGGCCGCGATGCGGTAGCCGGTCACCTTGTCCCGGGCCTTCGCGTAGGCGGCCTGGCGCAGCAGGACGTCGGACTCCTCGGGGTCGATCCCGACCTCGTCCAGTGCCGCGTCGACACGTCCTGCCGTCAGGTCGTCGAGGAACGCGCGCACCGGTCGGTCCGCCGCGTGCGTGGCCGTCCCGACCGAGAACCCGACCACCCCGGCGACGAGCAGGACCACGACGGCCGTCGCCCCGGCGACGATCCCGACCACCTGCCGGCGGCGGAGACGGCGTGCGGGGCGTGCGGTCACCGCCGGGGTACCGGACGCGTCCTGGGTGCCCCGGATCGAGGCCACCGGTGGGACGGCGCCCCAGCCGTCCTGCTGCTCGTGCTGGTCGGTCATCGTTCCCCCGTTGCGAGTGCGTCGTGCCCCGGCAGACTACCGCCCGGCCTGGTCGTCGCCCGCGATCGTCGTCCCCCGCTGCCCGCCCGCGTCGGTGGCGCCGCGGCCCGCACGTGCCTGCTGCTTCGCCGCCGCCGTCCCGCCCACGACGGACAGCAACGCGACCACGACCGACCCGACCACGAACGGCCCGAGGGCGTACCCGGCGGGGAAGACCACGAGCTCGGTCGCGTCACCACGGAGCAGCGCGTAGCCGACGGCCCCGACCCCGAGCATCACGAGGTAGACGGTGGCGGCCGCCACGAGACCGGTCACGCCGGGGTTGCCGTCCCGCGCACCGACCGCGGTCGCGAGGAACACCACGAGCGCACCGCCGACCACCATCCCCGGGCCGAGGTACGGGGTGGCGTCCGGCTGGGAGATGATCTCGACGTCGGCGAGCAGGGCCTCGAAGCCCGTGACGGCGACCACGAGCGCGATGAAGAGGACGGACGTCATCGTCGCGATCAACCACCGGGACATGGTCCGATCGTATCGCCGTCCGGCGGGTCAGCGGGCGGTGTCGGTCCGGGCGGCGCGCTGAGCGGCTTCGTCGGACCGGCCGGCCTGCTCCTGCGCCGCGGCGACGAGCGCGAGGGCGATCGTCGCGGTGATGATCGGGACGGTCTCGGTCATCGGTGCCGGAACGGTCGCGGGGACGGGATCGTGACCGGGGTCGGCCTGGAGGCCCGGGGCCGCGTCCGCCACGGACGCCGCGTCGGCCTCGTGGTCGCGCACCGCGGGGCCCATCACCGGCAGGACGCCCGTGGTCGCCGGGGGCTCCGTGTGCAGGACGGGGGCTCCCCCGCCGTCGTCGCCGGCCACGTCGCGCCAGAGGCCGTCGGTCGGCTCGGCTCGGCGCGCAGCCCGCCGGGCCCGGCCCATCCGGACGAGGACGACCACGGCGACGACCGCCCAGATGCCGTTCACGATCGTCGAGGGGATCGCGTGGTGCGCGGCGACGTTCACCGCCACCGCGAGCCCGCCGACGAGGTTGAAGAGTTGGTAGACGGGGCCGTTCGGCAGCTTCCCCGTCGAGAAGAGAATGTAACCGGCAAGGACGGTTACGGCTCCGAACCAGCCGAGGAACTCCACGATTCCGACCAACACGCGCGACTCCGGGCACGACGGGAACGGCCGATCCGAGCCGACCGTTCGAGAGGGGACGAGCGGCCGCGATCGCGGGCTCGGGAGCATCGTACGCACAACGACGGCTGTCGCGGAAGTGGGGTCGGCGTGCCGCGGCCGGCCCCACTTCACGGGGGTGGGATCAGCCCTTCGCGGCGGTGTCCGCGTCGGTGGTCAGGACGTAGACGTAGCCGCCGAAGGTCCAGGTGGTCGAGGCCGTCGCGGACTCGTCGGTGGAGTCCTGCGACGCCGAGGAGGTCACGGTGTTCACGAGGAAGAGCCGGGCCCCGTCCTGCAGGCCGCCGATGAACGACAGCGCCTGGTCGAACGACCCGTCGACCGAGACGGAGACCGGGATCGCGGAGAAGTTCTCGCCGGAGATGGACGGGTCGGTGGTCGCCGTCGTGGCCGCTGCGGAGGGCCCGGCGGACGCGGTCGCGGTCGGGTCGTCGGTCGCCGTGCTGTCCTCGGTCGCCGGTGCAGCGGCTGCCGGCGAGGTGTAGGCGACCGCGTCCGAGGTCGTGATCGCCGAGACCTTCACACCGGTCCGCGCGGCGACGTCGTCCACGGACCCGTAGAACGACGACATGCTCGCCGACGACGGGACCGACGCCGTGAGCTTCGCGAGCTCGGCCTTGAGCGCCGGGAGGGACTTCGCACGCTCCTGCAGACGGGCGAGCTCCGCCGCCGTCGTCTGGTTCGTGGCGTCCACCGACGTCTGCTCGTCGCGGTCCGTCGCAGCCTGCGCGAGGTGCGGCTGGACGCCGACGAAGAACCCGGCGAGCGCCACCACGACCATCGCCAGCACGGCGATCAGCATGTTCAGTCGGTTGCGGGTCATGTCACTCGCCCTTGTCCTGGTACTTGCCGTCGAAGGCGCCGTCGTCGACGTGGATGGTCATGTTCACCGTGTAGACGCCGGTGGTCGGGTCGAGGGTGACCGAGTTCGCGGTGGCGTCCACGAAGCCCTCGAGGTCCTTGACGGAGTCGAGCCACTCGGGCACGGACGGCAGGGTCGGGCTCTGTGCGTCGATCGTCAGCGTCGCGACACGCTGCCCCTGCAGGGGGGTGTCGGCCTGCGCGTAGGCCTCGAGCGGCGTCGCCGAGTCGATCGCGACCCCGGTGATCTCGACGCCGGACGGCAGCGACGACCTCACCGAGCTCAGGTACGGCTGCCAGGCGATCTCGGTCGACCCGCCGACGGACTGGGCTGCCTGACGGAGCGCGGTGCCGGTCTCGGTCTCGCGGACCTCGCTGTACTGCGCCTGCTGACGCAGGAGCGAGAGGGTCTCGTTCTGCGCGTCGGTGAGCTCGTCGTGGGCCTGGGCCGCGTAGAGGCTCGCAGCGCCGATGCCGATCCCGACGACGACCGCGACGAGGGCGACACCGGCCCACATGCGTCGGACGACACGACGGCTGCGGCGGTCGGCGAGCACCTCGGTGGGCAGCAGGTCGACGCGCGGCCGGCCGCCGACGACCACGTCGTTGGGCGACGTCTTGCTGAGGCGCTTCGCACGCTCGGCGCTCTCGGCCGCGACGCGCGCCGCCGGGTCCCCTTCGGCTGCACCGCGACGACGGGCGCTGCGGGACGGCTTGGTCTTCGTGGTCTGGCTCATGCTGCCTTCCCTCCGCTCGCGAGGCCCCAGGCGACCGCGATCGATGCGCCGTGTGCGTGCAGGTCCTCGACCCGGATCGACTTGGCGAGTGCCACGTTGGCGAACGGGGCGCCGAACCGGACCGACGTGCGGGTGAACTCGGAGAGCGCGGCGGCGAAGCCGGGCAGGGCCGAAGCGGCACCACCGAGCAGGATCTCGCCGACCGGCTCGGCCGGGTGGGTGTTGACGAAGTAGTTGATCGTGTTCCGCAGGCTCGCCAGGAGCTCGCTCATCGTCTCGCGGACCGCGGCCACCGCGAGCGCGTCGTCGCTCGTCCGGGCGGCGAGCGGGTCCATGCCGAGGTGCCGCTTCACGGCCTCCGCGGATCCCTCGTCGATCGAGAGCCGACCGGCCAGCAGCCGCGTGATGTCGTCGCCACCGGTCGGGATGATGCGGACGAACTTCGGCACCCCGTCGGTGACGATCACGACGGTGGTGGTGTTGCCACCGCACTCGACGATCGCGACGGTGCCGCGCTGGCTCGCGGGGGCGAGCACCCGGGCGAGGGCGAACGGGATGAGGTCGACGCCGACCGGGTTGAGGCCGGCGGTCTGCACCGCGCGCACGTTGGCGAGCACGGCGTCCTTGACCGCGGCGACGAGCAGGCCGCTCAGGGTCGGGCCGCTCTCGCTCGTGCCCTCACCGGTCGGGTAGAAGTCGAGGATGGCCTCGCCGACGGGAACGGGGAGCATGTCCTGCACCTGGAAGGGCAGCGACTCGCGGATCTGTGCCATCGGGGCCTTCGGGACGGTGAGGTCGCGGGACAGCACGCGCTGGTTGCCCATCCCGAGCACGACGTCCTTCGAGCGGAACTTGCCGATCGACCAGAGCTGGCGCAGCGCACCCGCGACCGTGTTCGGCTCGACGACCTCGCCCTGGCGCGTCGCGCCCTCGGGGACGGGCACCTCGGCGAAGCGCACGATGGTGGGCTTCGGCCGGTCGGGGTCCTGCACCTCGACGGCGCGGATCGCTGCGGCGCCGATGTCGACACCGACGATGCTCTTCGGCATGGGTGGGTCCTTCCGTGACCGTTTCGGGTCGGTCTGGTGGGTTCAGCGGTGCGAGCGCGTCAGGAGAGTCCGAGTACGCCGAGGTAGAGGTCCCACAGCGGCGCGCCGACGGCGATGCCGAGCCAGGCGCCCGCGAGCATCCAGGGGCCGAACGGGATCCCGCTCCGGCGTCCGGCGCGGCGCACTGCGAGGAGGACGACTGCGAAGCTACCGCCGAGCAGGAACGCCCCGAAAGAACCCACTGCGAGGGGTCCCCATCCGAGGTACGCGAGGACGAACCCGAGGACGCCCGCGAGCTTCACGTCGCCGAGCCCCATCCCGCCCGGTACCGCCAGCGCGAGGGCCAGGTACACGGCGCCGAGGACCACCAGGCCCACGATCCCTCGGACCAGGGCACCCCAGTCGCCGGAGACCGCCGAGGCTGCGAGGAGCAGCGCGGGCAGCACGACGTACGCGGGCAGCACGATGCGGTTCGGCAGGGTGTGGGTGTCGAGGTCGATGAGCGACAGCGTGATGCTGACGGCCATGAGGAAGAGCAGCGCGACGAGCAGCAGCCCTGCGTGCACGAGTCCTCGAGTGTCCGTGCCCGTACGGAGCGCGGACCACGGGGCGAGGACCGAGAACAGCGTGACGGCGACGAACAGCAGACCGGTGCCTGCCTCGACGAGCGGGTAGCGCGCCGAGATCGGTTCGTGGCAGTCCCGGCAACGGGCTCGCAGGGCGATCCAGGACAGCACCGGGACGTTGTCGCGGCGGCGGATCGCGTGACCGCACCCGGGGCAGGCACTCGCCGGTGCCACCACGGACATGCCCGCAGGGACGCGGTGCACGGCGACGTTGAGGAACGAACCGATCGCCAGGCCGAGCACGCCGGTCAGGGTCACGAGCAGCGGGAGTGCGGAGTCGAGGACGCTCACGTCACTTGCCCGTCGCGCTGCCGTCGGCGCGGAACGCCGTCGCCGACTCCGTCTCGGTGGTCACGCCGTACGTGGTGGACACCGGTTGCAGGAACTTCGGCGGCGCCGAGGTCCGGAGACGCGTGTCGTACCCGTAGGCCTTCGCGTAACCGGTGAGCCAGGCACCGGAGTTGTACGAGGTCCGGACCGACCCGCGGAACTCCTGCGCGATCGAGCCGTAGATCGTCAACGTGCCGAGGTTCGACCCGAACGCGCTGTTCTGCACGTTGAAGGTGCCGAGGTTGCTCGCGATCGCCGCGTCGATCTCGATGTTCCGGGTCGGCGCGAGGTTCGACGAGTCGCCGTTCGCGGTCGAGCACGCACTGGCCGTCCCCGACGAGCACGAGATGGGGTTGTAGACCGACACGGCCTTTTGCCCGACGAGCCCGAGCATGTCGTCGGAGCTGCGACCGTTCTGGTAGACGATGCTGCCGGTGACGTAGACGAAGTTCTCGGCGGCGACCGTCATCTGGCCGCCGAAGGAACCGGACACGAAGACGTCGCCGCTCCGGCACCCATAGTACCCGGCGTCGCCGCGGCTCCCCGTGAACTCGTTGGCCAGGGGGTAACCGAGCCCGTTGCCGTACTCCGAGGTCGTCTTCTGGTTCCGCCCGCTGCCCGTCGTGACGTTCTGCTGGCAGTAGACCGGCGATCCTGCGTTGACGGTGCCGTTGACGTTCCCGCTCGGCGTCTTGTCCGTCGCCCACGAGTTCGGGTCGCCGGCGGTGCTCGGCACCGACTGCACGAAGACCAGGTTCGACGGGAGGGTCGGGATGACCGCACCGGCCCCCTGCAACGCGGACACGGACCCGCAGAGTGCATCGTTGGTGCCGCCGCCGGTGATCGTGCCGTTCGCGGCACCCGTCACCTGGGTCTTCTGGGTCCACGGCGAGACGACCCGCATCTTGCCCCCGGACAGGAAGGTGATCGACGTCGGTCCGGTGTAGATGCAACCCGGCTTCGCCACCTTGTCCGGGATGTCGGTGCGCGCCTCCTGCTTCATGTTCGCGTTCGTGCTCGGCATCGGCAGGGTGCCGACGTTCCGCGTGCTGTCGCCGGGAAGGAACTTCGTCGAGGAGCGGCACGACGAGCTGATCGACGTCTGGCCGCTCGTGTAGAAGAAGCCCGCAGCACCGGTGTGCTGCACGGTCGACTTGAACGTCGCGCCGCAGGCCGTGATCACGTCGTTCGTGCGGACGGGTCCGTCGAGGACGTCGCCCGAGGCGAACTGCACGGCGTTGCAGCTGGCGTTGACGTTCCAGTTGCTGTCGTTGCGGTGCGCGGACGTGCACCGGGCCGTGCCGCCGGTCACCGTCTCGCCGGTGAGGTTGGGGTCCTGTGACTCGTAGTCGGTGAAGTACAGGTAGTTCACGAAGCCGTCTCCGCGCAGGTCGACCACGATCGTGCGCGTCGTCGCTCCCGACTTCCCCGTGACGCGGAGTCGGACCTTGCCCGAGGTCGCGTAGTCGGAGTTGTCGACCTCGTACCGGTACGACTGATCGGGACTGCCGACGACCGGCGCCCACCCGTCGGCTCGCGTCGTGCCGAAGGCCTTGTTCGTCGTGTCCGACGAGTACGTGCTCGTCCCCGAGAACGGCGTCCGCACCCCGTACTGCACGTACGAGTTGTCGGCAGCGAGCCGCCCCTGGTAATCGGACAGCCCCGCGTAGGCGGCCGCGATCGCCTTGTTGTAAGCGACGTCGGTCGTCGCCTTCGTGGCGCCGCTCGTGGCCGTCGCGACGACGAGCGAGAGCACGATCATGAGGACGGCGCCGATGCCGATGACGGCGGCCAGCGCGACACCGCGCTCGTCGTCACGCTCGCGCAGTGCGCGGACCAGTCTGAGCATCATCGTCACTCCGTCGCTGCGCCGTAGTCGAGGTTGCGCAGGTTGATGGTGGCTTGGAAGGTGGTGTCGTTCGCCGTCGTCCCGCCGGCGGACCCGATCGTCAGGTTCACGTCCACCGAGCGGATGGCGTCCGCCGTCGTCGAGGTCGGGGTGAAGATCGCGCCGCCGGCGTTCTCGTAGCGGAAGATCGTGCTGGCGTCGCCCGTGCTGCGGACGACGTCGGCCAGGACGACGGTGCGGGTCGACCCCGTGAAGGTGCAGTAGCCGTCGGCCGGGCAGTCCCCCCGCTGCAGCTGCATGCGGAGGCGGTTCGACTGGACGTCGATCGTGACCTTCGTCAGACCGGCCCGCGAGCTCGAGAGGTCGACCGCGGAGTAGAACTGCACGCTCCGCGCCGACGTGTTGACGAACGCCGGGTTGGTCGTCGTCCTCGACACCTGCCAGCGCGACGCCTCGCGCAGGTACCGGCTGATCTGGGTCATCGAGGTGGTGCCCTGCCGGGTGCTGTCGTTGACGGACGACACCGTCCGCTGCGCCTTGAGCATCGACACGAAGAAGCTCCCCACCAAGGTGAGCAGCAACGACGTCACGAGCATCGCGACGAGCAGCTCGACCAGGGTGATCCCGCGTTGGTCCCGACGGAGCCGGCGAGCGAGCGCGAGCATCACGAGGCCGGCCTCGGGTCGACCATCACGACGCCGCCCGTGACGCCGCCGTTCGTGACCATCGCCGCGTTCGACGTGGTGAGCGACAGCGCCGTCGTGGTCGTACCGGAGGACGTCCCGGCGTAGAGCTTCCACGTCCCCCACGGCAGGGCGATCGTCGACGCATCGCCGCTGTACTTCGGGAACGCGAGCTTCATGCCCACGGCGCACCCCGGGTCCCCGTTCACCGGGTTCGTGGTGACCGCGGTGAGGAACTGGTCCTTCGGCAGCTTCGAGAGCTTGACGGCGCCCATCTGCACGTCGCGCGACAGGGCGGCCGACGGCGCGGTCGGCGTGCCGACCTTCCCCGCCTTGTTCGGGGTCGTCCACGAGCCGGGCTCGGAGCTCAGGCACGTCGTCGTCGATGTCGTACCGGACGCGTCGACGACGTAGGTGCCGGCGACGACCTGGTAGCCGGAGGAGAAGGGGAAGACGGTCGCCGTCGTCGCCGTGTTCTGCAACGACGTCGTACCCGACGTCGGGTTGACGAGCGTGGTCGGCAGGTTCGTCGGCAGGGTCGCGCCGACCGCTGGCGTGGTCGTGTAGGTGAAGTTGTAGCGGGTCGCGACGTCGAACGAGAACGCCGCGGCGCCGGAGTCACCGGCTGCGACGCGGACGGTCTTGCTCGACGGACTCGCCTTCTGGTCCGAGTCGATGTACCCGCTGCGGGCGATCGTGACGGTGTACGTGCCTGGGGCGACCCCGGAGACGTAGGTGCAGCCCTCGCTGTCGGTGGCGGGGACGGTCACACCGCCCGGGCCGCTGATGGTCGGCACCATGCCGGAGACGCCGACGCCGTTGCCGTTCGTGATCCCGATGAGGATCGACCCGGTGGTGTCCGAGTTGATGTTCGAGAGCGGCGCGATCGCGCTCGACATGCTCACGCGCTGGGTGCCGGAAGACGCGCCGGACGATGTCCAGGCGACCGAGACCGTGACCGACTTGTACGACAGGGTGCCGTCGCCCGTGCCGCAGGCGGTGGGCGATCCCGACGAGCGGATCCAGGCGACCTTGCGCTCGAGCGTGAAGGTGCGGTTGCCGACGGTCCTCGTGCCGCTGCCGCTCTTCACGTCGAAGATGCTCGGCAGGTCACGGAGGTTGTCGATGTCCTCCATCGCGACCGTCGAGGCGACCTCGCGGGCGCGGGTGTCGCTCGACAGCACGAGCGACGCCGTGATGCCGGCCGCGATGCCGGCGGCGATGACCGCGAAGATCGTCATGGCGACCATCACCTCGATGATGGTGAAGCCGTGCTCGTCCTCACGGGCGGAACGCAGTCGCTCGGCGATGCGCGCGATCATGTCGTTCCTTCCTCGTGGGGTGGGATGCGGGAGGACCCGCACGGCCGGAGGGCCGCGCGGGTCCCGTCATTCGCTACTTCTTGGCAGTGAAGACACCGGCGGCGCAAGTGCCCTCGGCAACACCGGACGCGTCGGTTGCGCCGAAGGTCTTCTTCGTTGCGGTGCTCGTGCCCTGCACGCAGAATGCGGTCTTGTCGCTGTTCGTGGAGTAGGCCAGCGTCGTATCGGTCCCGGCGGTGCTGCCCGCGGCCTTGTACGGGTCGGCAGACAGTGCTGCCGCGTCGAGCGACGCGGGGTACGCACCGGTGTCCGACTGCGTCACGACGGTCACGATCGCGGCCTTCGCGTTGGTGACGTCCGACTTGACGGCGGCGTTCTTCGCGTTGTTCTGGACGCTGATGTACACCGGGATGGCGATCGCGGCGAGGATGCCGATGATGATCACGACGACGAGGAGCTCGATGAGGGTGAAGCCCTTCTCGCCGTCCTTCAGGAGACCCTTGCGGCGAGCGTCGAGCTTGCCCATGAGAGCGAAGTACATGATTGTTTCCATTCTGCGGGGAATGAGGGAATGTGATTTCGGGGCTTGCTCTGCCGCCGTACATCAGCGTATTCGGGGCGAAAGCACCGGCCAATCCCGAGAACGGGGGCCATCGGTCACACAAAAGACCCCCACTGTGGGGGCGACCGCATTCACGGATCGCCCCCACACGGGGGTGGAATGGTCAGGACGCGTTCTGCACGACGTTCGTGATCTGGAAGATCGGCATGTACAACGCGATGATCATGCCGCCGACGACGACGCCGAGGAACGCGATGAGCAGCGGCTCGATGAGCGAGGTCAGTGCGTCCGTGGTGGCCTCGACCTCGGCGTCGTAGAACACAGCGATCTTCTCGAGCATGACTTCGAGGGAGCCGGCGTCCTCACCCACGGCGACCATCTGCGTCACCATTGCGGGGAACACCGTTTCCGTGGACAACGGCGCAGCGATGGAATCGCCTTTCCGCACTGCTTCTGCGACATTGTCGAGTGCGCGTTTCACGACGAAGTTGTTCGACACTTCGCCGACGATGCGCAATGCCTGCAGGATGGGGACACCGGCGCCGATCATGTTGGAGAAGTTCCGGGCAAATCGCGCGATGACGATCTTCTTCTGCAACTGACCGAAAACGGGGAGCTTCAACGTGATCGGGTCGATGACCGCACGAACCCGATCGGTGTTCTTGTTCGCCCGCCACCACAGGGAGAACACCGTGATCGCGATCGCGAGCGGGATCGCGATGTACCGCATCGCGTGGGACAGGTAGACGAGCATCATCGTCGGGAGCGGGAGCTTGCCCCCGAGCGACGAGAACATGTCCTGGAAGATCGGCACGATGAAGATGAGCATGATCGCGACGGCGAGCAGGGACATCACGAGCACGACCACCGGGTAGGTCATGGCCGACTTGATGGTCGTCCGGAGCTTGTGCTCCTTCTCGAAGTTCGTCGCGATGGAGTCCATCGCCTGGTCGAGGAAGCCGCCCGTCTCGCCGGCGCGGATCATGTTGATCATGATCGGCGGGAAGTCGACCGGGAACTTCGCGACGGCCTCCGAGAACGAGACTCCCCGCTCGACGTCGTCGCGGACCTTGCCGAGGATGTCCTTGAGCTTCTTGTTCTCGGTCTGGTCGGCGAGGATCGTCAGGGCACGCAGGAGCGAGAGCCCCGAGGTGAGCATCGTCGAGGCCTGTCGCGACATGATCGCCAGGTCCTTGAGGCCGACGCCCTTCTCGAAGCCCGGGATCTTGATCTCGGCTTGCAGCCCGGTGCCGGCCTTCGACTCGGTGATCGCGATGGGCGAGACGCCCATACCTCGCAGGCGCTGGACGACGGCACCCTCGGACGCGGCGTCGAGCCGCCCCTTGACGAGCTTGCCGGCGCCGTCCCGGCCTCGGTAGTCGAACGCGAGGGACATCAGTAGCCTCCGGAGAACTTGTCGCCGAAGTCGATGCCGCTGGCGGCGATCGCGGCGGCCGATGAATCGGACGGGGACTCGACGCGCTGCACGAGCCGGTCGAAGCCGTCCTCGTCGTGCACCTTCTCCATCGCGGCCTTCCGCGAGATCGTGCCGACGTTGACCAGTTCCGCGAGGTCCTGGTCCATGGTGTGCATGCCGAGGTCACGGCCGGCCTGCATGGCCGAGGTGATCTGGTACGTCTTGCCCTCGCGGATGAGGTTCCCGATGGCGGGCGTGATCGTCATGATCTCGGTGGCGACCACACGGCCGACGCCGTTCGCCTTCGGCACGAGCGTCTGGCAGACGACGCCCTGCAGGGTGGCCGCGAGCTGCGTGCGGATCTGGCCCTGCTGGTGTGGCGGGAAGACGTCGATGACGCGGTCGATCGTGCCGGGGGCGCTCTGCGTGTGCAGGGTGGCGAACACCAGGTGGCCGGTCTCGGCGGCGGTGAGGGCGACGGAGATGGTCTCGAGGTCGCGGAGCTCGCCGATGAGGATGACGTCGGGGTCCTGGCGCAGCACGTGCTTGAGCGCCGAGGCGAAGGAGTGCGTGTCGGCACCGACCTCGCGTTGGTTGATGATGGCGCGCTTGTGCTCGTGCATGAACTCGATCGGGTCCTCGACCGTCACGATGTGGTCCGCGCGGCTCTCGTTCACCAGGTCGATGAGGGCGGCGAGCGTCGTCGACTTGCCGGAACCGGTGGGCCCGGTCACGAGCACGAGGCCGCGCGGCAGGCCGGCGAAGTCGCCCACGTGCTCGGGGATGCCGAGCTGCTTGAGCGTCTTGATCTTCGTCGGGATGATGCGGAAGGCCGCGCCCCAGTTGCCGCGCTGCTGGTAGTAGTTCACGCGGAACCGGTACTCCGGCGAGAGCGAGTACGCGAAGTCGAGTTCCTGGTCGTGGTCGAACTGGCCGGCCTGCTCGACGGACAGCAGCGTCTTGAGGGCCGCGATGACCTTGCCACGCGACCACGCGCCTCCCGGCACGGCGGGCCGGAGCGAGCCGTCGACGCGGACGGTGGGCGGGGCGTCCGCCGTCACGTGCAGGTCGGACGCGCCCTGGTAGACGACCTGGGCGAGGGCGGTGATGAGGTCCGGGTCGGCGACCTCGCGGGCGTGCCGCGAGAAGTCGATGTCGCCCGACGACGAGCCCGCGGCCGGCGCGGCCGGAGCTGCCGCCGGGGTCGCGTGGTGCGCGCCGCTGTACGGGATCGCCGGCAGCTGGTGCGTCGGCGCCTCGGTGTAGCCGTAGGTCGCGATCGACGACGGCACCGCTGCGGGCGGCGTCGCGGGGGCGGCGAGGGGCTGTGCCACCGGGACGGCGATGGGCGAGCCGGTGGGGGCCGGCCAGGCCATGGTGTCGTCGCCGAGGTCGTAGACCTGCTCGGGCGCGGCCGCCGGGACGGGCGCCGTCGGGGCAGTCGACGCCAGCCGGGCGGCTCGTCGGGAACCCACCTCGGTGCCCGGGTTGCCGGGGTGCCAGCCGGCGACGGGCTCGTCGCCGGGGGTCGTGATGTCGTACACGGAATCGGTCATCGCTCGTGTCCTCCCGGTGCCTACGCGACCACGCGCAGGATCTCGTCGACGCTCGTCATGCCGAGCTTGACCTTCTCGAAGCCGTCCTGGCGGAGGGTGAGCATGCCCTGCTGCTGGGCGACGCGGCTGATCTCCGCGCTCGAGGCCCGCGCGACGGCGAGCCGTTCGATCTCCTCGGTGACGGTCATGACCTCGTGCAGCGCGATGCGGCCGCGGTAGCCCGTGTTCGAGCAGACCGCGCAGCCGACCGGCGCGAAGAACGGCGGGACCTCGTCGCCGGCGCGCAGGAAGCCGAGGGCCTGGAGCTGCTCGGCCTCGTACACGGCGGGCGCCTTGCACCGGTCGCAGAGGCGACGCGCGAGTCGCTGCGCCACCACGGAGTCCAGGGCGGAACCGACCAGGAAGGGCTCGATGTCCATCTCGGTGAGCCGGGTCACGGCCGACGGTGCGTCGTTGGTGTGCAGGGTGGAGAGCACGAGGTGGCCGGTCAGCGAGGCCTCGATCGCGATCTGGGCGGTCTCGTGGTCGCGGATCTCACCGAGCAGGACGACGTCGGGGTCGGACCGCAGGATCGACCGGAGCGCCGAGGCGAAGGTCAGGCCGGCCTTCGGGTTCACCTGCACCTGGTTGATGCCGGACATCCGGTACTCGACCGGGTCCTCGACGGTGATGACGTTGATCTCGGGGCGCGCGACGGCGTTCAGGGTCGTGTACAGCGTGGTCGACTTGCCCGAACCGGTCGGACCGGTGACCAGGATCATGCCGTACGGCTTCGAGTAGGACTTCTGGTACGCCTGGAAGTTCTGCTCGAGCAGGTTGAGGTCCTTGAGGGTCAACGACGTGTTCGTGTTGTCGAGGATCCGCATGACGACCTTCTCGCCCCACACCGTCGGCAGCGTCGCCACGCGGAGGTCGATCTGGCGGCCACCGTGACGGACCGACATGCGGCCGTCCTGGGGCTTGCGACGTTCGGCGATGTCGATGTCGCTCATGATCTTCAGGCGGCTGATCACGCCGTTCTGGATGTTCTTGGGTGCCGGGGCCATCTCGTGCAGCACGCCGTCGATGCGGTAGCGGATCCGGACCTCGTGCTCGCCCGGCTCGATGTGGATGTCGGAGGCGTGGTCCTGGATGGCCTGGGACACGAGCAGGTTGACGAAGCGGACGATCGGGACGTCGTCGAGCGCGCCGTCGGCGATGTCCACCTGTGCGGACGTGCTGACGGACGCTTCCTCCTCGAGCGAGGAGGTGAGGTCGTTCAGCTCGTCGTCGGCGCGCAGGTAGCGGTCGAGGGCGGTGGCGAGGTCGCGCTCCTCGACCTGCAGGGGCTTGATCGGACGGCCGGAGGCGGCACGGGCGTCGTCGATCGCCAGCACGTTGGTCGGGTTCACCATCGCGAGGATGAGCAGCTCACCCTCGAAGCCGACGCCGAGCACGCCGTGCCGGCGGCAGAGCGCTGCGGGGAGCATCGACACGGCGGTGCCGTCGACCGGGTAGTCGGTCAGCGGGACGGTGCGGGAGTTGTTCGAGGCCGCGCGGGCGGTGATGAACTGGGCCTCGCTCACGACGCCCTGGTCGACGAGGCCGCGGATGGCGCGTTCGTCGAGCTCCTCGTCGCCGGTCATCGAGTCGAGGTGCTCGATGGGCAGGGCGCCGTTCAGGATGAGGATCTCGGACAGGGTCGCCATCAGGCCCCCACCTCCTTGGACTCGCGGGCGCGAGACGTCGTCGGGTCGTGCGCCACCAGGGAGAAGGCGCCCGACCACGCTACTTCTGGCGCACCGACGGCCCGCAGTCCCAGAAAGAGGGGGCGAGGAGGGGTCAGGTGCACCCAGAACAGGGGTGCCCGGTGGAGAAGGGTCCGGTGGAGATGGGTCCGGTGGAGATGGGTCCGGTGGAGATGGGTCCGGTGGGGGTGTGCCCGGTCAGAGCGCCGTGGACGCCGTGACGTGCACGTCGCCCGCGACGAAGCCGAGGCGCTCGTAAATCCGGCCGGCACCGCTCGGGTTCTCGGCGTCGACGTGCAGCACCGCTGCGGCGAGGCCGTCGCCGCGGATTGCCTGCAGTGCAGCGCCGAGCACGATCGGTGCCAGCCCCGTGCCGCGCGCAGCCCGCACGACCCCGACCCAGTGGACGTAGCCGAACGAGTGCCCGCGGGCCGCGAAGGACTCCGGGTCGGACTCCACGACGGCGAACGCCAGGACGGAACCGTCCCCGTCGACGACGACGCGGGACAGGTCGGGACGGCTCTTCGGTGCGGTGAGGAACCCGTGCCAGTCGGCGGCGACCATCGGCTGCGATCCCCAGTGGTCGCGGAAGGCGTCGTTCTTGGCGAGGCGCATCGGTTCGATGTCGTCGGCCGTCGTCGGTCGGACCACCAGGCCGTCCGGGACGGGCGGCACCGCGATCGCGTCGGATCGCTCGTCGAACACGACCTGCATGTCGACCCAGTCGCGGATCGGCTCGAACCCCGCCCGCGCGGCGAGGCGCAGGACGGACGAACCGCGGCGCCCACCGAGGTCGAGCGCCGCGGGCAAGTCGACGTCGAGCGTGGCGAGCCGTTGCCGCGCGCGCCCGCTCTGCCAGGCGAGCAGTCGACGGCCGACGCCGCGGTCGCGATGGTCGGGGTGGACCGCGCCGTCGAGGACCACGCGAGCGGCGGTGACGCGGGAGGGGACGTCGACGACGATGCCGTAGGCCTGCACATTCCCGTCAGCATCGGTGCCGACCACGGTGTCGCGGGCGACGTCGAGTCCTTCTGTGGACAGCGAGCGGTGCAGGTCCGCTGTGGAGGGACGGGCGTGCGGGTCGTCGACGGCCGCCGCCGCGACCGCCACGGCGTGCATCGCCGGCAGGTCCTCGAACGTCGCAGGCCGGAAGGTCAGACCGCCGACCGGGCTCGGCGGCTCGAGGTGTGCCGGTGCCGTGATCCGTTCGCGCAGGGTCGCCATCCCACCACCCTGCCAGGTCCGCCGACCCTCGACGAACCCCGCGACGCGGGCCATGATGAGTCATGGACATCACGAGTGTCACCGTCGGGTTGCCGGTCACCGACATCGAGGCGTCGTGCCTCTGGTACGGCGCGGTGTTCGAGCGTGCGGAACCGGACCTCGAACCCGCCGACGGCGTCGTCGAGTACGAGATCGGCGGGATCTGGGTCCAGCTCCTCGAGGAACCGGACGCCGAGGAGCACCCTGCCCGAGTCCGCTTCGGTGTGGACGACGTGACAGCGCAGCACGCCCGGATCGCGGCCCTCGGCATCGACGTCGGTCCGGTCGCGTGCGTCGACGGCGCGGTCGCGTGGTTCGACGCGCGCGACCCCGACGGGAACGTCCTGAGTCTGTACTCGCTCGTCGACGAGTCCGGTACGGGCGGTGGCCGCGCCGACGACACCGGCCGCGCCGTCTGATCCGCTGGCCCTCCAGACCGAGCCACCCTCGGTTCTGCGGTGCAGCACGGTTGTGAACAGATCGTTTCAGGGTCTGGACAGCGGCCGCGCCGCAGTTGCACCATGTCCGGCATGACAACGTTCCACATTTCAGCAGGTCGGTCACACCGGCCGCTCGCCATCGCCGCCGTCCTCGTCGTGCTCCTGGCCGTCATCGGGTTCGCCACACCCGCCCGAGCCGCTGTCACCGTGCCCATCCTGACCGCCCGGGTGGCCTCCATCGTGCACAACGACGGCACGGTGACGCTCGCCGGCACGGGCGACCCCGGCGACCGCGTGACCGTCCAGCCGTCGGACGGAGCAGCCGTGGACGCCCGTGTCCGCACGGACGGCTCCTGGCGCGCCGTGACCCACGTCGACGACTTCGGCGACCACACGTTCACGGTCTCCGACTCGATCGGCTCCCCGCAGCGGACCGTCCGTGCGACGACCAAGCCCGTGACCTGGCTCGCGATGCTCATCACCCGCGAGGGCTGGAACCGCTCACTGAAGGTGTCCTCGCCCGGTGGGTTCGAACCGGGCGCGCGTCTCGAGTTCAGCGTCGACGGTGCACCCTCTGGGTCGACCGTCGTCGACCGCGACGGGAAGGTCGCGCACCGGATCACCGGGGTCGGCTTCGGCAAGCACACGCTCACCACCGTCCTGCGGTTCGACGGCGCCGAACAGCTGCGGGTGAACGCCACCGCCGACCAGAACGCCGACCCGAGGATCGACGACGTCGTGGTGGACGCGGTCGGGCACACGGTCCACGTCTCGGGCCGCGGCCCGGCAGCGACCCAGATGCGCTTCGTCGACGAGTCCGGCGCGCCGTGGTCCCTGGTCGACGGCGACACGGACTGGATCGAGAACACCGACGGCACCTGGGAGGCCGACCTCGCCTACCCCGCCGACGGCACCCGTTTCATGGGGATCATCGCCGAGGTCCACGAGGACGGCAAGCTGGTCGGGTCGGCGACGTCGGGCGCGATGATCCCGTTCCCGACCACGGCCACCGTGGACCGGTACGCGCCGCGGAAGCTGGTGCTGTCCGGGTCGGCGGAACCGAACGCCCGACTGTCGTTCACCGACGCCGACGGTGCGCCCGCGACGGACGCCGACGGGAACGCCGTCGAGCCGCGGGTCCCGGGGCTCGGCGGGTGGACGGTCACGCTCGACCCCCGTCGGCTGGCCGGGGGGACCGTGACCGTGCACGCCACCGGTGACGACGGCCCGCTGGGCTCCGCGACGGTCACCTACCGCTGACCGGCGGCCATCGCTGACCGCGGAGCGACAAGCGGAGCGACAAGCGGAAGGGCCCCGCATCCTGGTGGATGCGGGGCCCTTCCGTCGAGCTCACTCGGTTCAGTTGTACGTGCCCGGCGTGAAGTCGTCCGACGAGAAGCTGTCGAAGTCGACGAAGCTCAGGTCGGCGTCCGAGAACGACGAGTCGTCGGAGAAGATGCGGTTCGGGTACCGCTCCGCCTTCGCCTCCTCCGTCGCGTTCACGTCCACGTCGCGGTACCGGCTGAGGCCCGTCCCGGCGGGGATGAGCTTACCGATGATGACGTTCTCCTTGAGGCCGACGAGGTGGTCCTGCTTGCCCTCCATGGCCGCCTGCGTGAGCACGCGGGTGGTCTCCTGGAAGGACGCAGCGGACAGCCACGACTCGGTCGCGAGGGACGCCTTCGTGATGCCCATGACCTCCTGGCGAGCCGAGGCGGTCTTGCGACCCTCCTGCAGCGCCGCACGGTTCAGCGCGTTGTAGCGCGACCGGTCGACGAGCTCACCCGGCAGCAGGTCGGTGTCGCCGTGGTCGACGACGGTGACCTTGCGGAGCATCTGGCGGACGATGACCTCGATGTGCTTGTCGTGGATCGGCACACCCTGCGAGCCGTAGACGTCCTGCACACCGTTGACCAGGTGCTTCTGGACCTCGCGGACGCCCTTGACCCGGAGGACTTCCTTCGGGTCGACGGTGCCGGCGATGAACTGCTCGCCGAGCTCGACGTGCTGGTTGTCCTCGATGAGGAGCGTCGCACGCTTGAGCACCGGGTAGATGAACGGCTCGTCGCCGTTGTCCGGCGTGAGGATGATCCGACGACCCTTGTCCGTGTCCTCGACCACGACGCGGCCGGGGGCCTCGGCGATCGGGGACGCGCCCTTCGGCGTCCGGGCCTCGAAGAGCTCCGTGACACGCGGCAGACCCTGGGTGATGTCGTCGGCCGAGGCCGAACCACCCGTGTGGAAGGTACGCATCGTCAGCTGGGTACCGGGCTCACCGATGGACTGAGCGGCGATGATGCCGACCGCCTCACCGATGTCGACCAGGTTGCCCGTGGCGAGCGAACGGCCGTAGCACTTCGCGCAGACACCGACGGCCGACTCGCAGGTCAGGACCGAGCGCACCTTGATGCTCTCGACACCGGCAGCGAGCAGCTTGTCGATGAGGACGTCACCGACGTCCTCGCCGGCCTCGGCGACGACCGTGCCCTTCGCGTCCACGGCCTCGGTGGCCAGGGTGCGGGAGTACACGGTGTTCTCGACGCGCGGGTCGCGGACGAGCTTGCCGTCGGCGTCCACGGTCGCGATCGGCAGCTCGAGGCCACGCGTCGTACCGCAGTCGTCCTCGCGGATGATGACGTCCTGCGAGACGTCCACGAGACGACGGGTGAGGTACCCGGAGTCCGCGGTACGGAGCGCGGTGTCGGCAAGACCCTTGCGAGCACCGTGCGTGGCGATGAAGTACTCCGCCACGGTCAGGCCCTCGCGGTACGAGTTGATGATCGGGCGGGCGATGATCTCGCCCTTCGGGTTGTTGACCAGACCACGCATACCGGCGATGTTGCGGACCTGGAGCCAGTTACCACGAGCACCGGACGACACCATGCGGTTGATGGTGTTGTCGACCGGGAAGTTGTCGCGCATCTCCTGCGCGATCTCGTTCGTGGCCTCGGTCCAGATCTTGATCAGGTCGGCGCGACGCTCGGAGTCGGTGATCAGACCCTTGTCGAACTCGCCCTGCACCTTGGCGGCCTGGACCTCGTAGCCCGCGATGATCTCCTTCTTGCGAGGAGGCGTCACGACGTCCGACAGGGCGACCGTCACACCGGAGCGGGTGCCCCAGTAGAAGCCGGCGTCCTTGATCCGGTCGAGCGCGGCGGCCGTCTCGGTCTTGGAGTAGCGCTCGGCGAGGTCGTTGACGATCGCGGAGAGCACGCCCTTGTCCGTGACCTTCTGGACGAACGGGTAGTTCGCCGGCAGGGTCTCGTTGAAGAGCGCACGCCCCAGGGTCGTCTCGAGCAGCACGGTGTCGCCCTGCTCGTAGCCCTCGGGAGCTTCACCCTCGGCGAAGTGGACACCCGTCATGCGGATCTTCACCATCGCGTTGAGGTGCAGCGTGTGCTGGTCGTTCGCCAGGATCGCCTCGGCGACCGACGAGAACGCACGGCCCTCGCCCACGGCGCCCTCGCGGACGGTGGTGAGGTGGTGCAGACCGATGATCATGTCCTGTGCGGGCAGGGTCACCGGGCGGCCGTCGGACGGCTTGAGGATGTTGTTCGAAGCGAGCATCAGGATGCGGGCCTCGGCCTGGGCCTCGACCGACAGCGGCAGGTGCACGGCCATCTGGTCGCCGTCGAAGTCCGCGTTGAACGCAGCACACACGAGCGGGTGGAGCTGGATGGCCTTGCCCTCGACGAGCTGCGGCTCGAACGCCTGGATGCCCAGACGGTGCAGCGTCGGCGCACGGTTCAGCAGGACGGGGCGCTCGCGGATGATCTCCTCGAGCACGTCCCACACCTGCGGACGCGAACGCTCGACCATGCGCTTGGCCGACTTGATGTTCTGCGCGTGCGACAGGTCGATGAGGCGCTTGATCACGAACGGCTTGAAGAGCTCGAGCGCCATCTGCTTGGGCAGACCGCACTGGTGCAGCTTCAGCTGCGGGCCGACGATGATGACCGAACGGCCCGAGTAGTCGACGCGCTTGCCGAGCAGGTTCTGGCGGAAACGACCCTGCTTGCCCTTGAGCATGTCGCTCAGGGACTTCAGGGCGCGGTTGCCGGTACCCGTGACCGGACGACCACGACGACCGTTGTCGAACAGCGCGTCGACGGCTTCCTGCAGCATGCGCTTCTCGTTGTTCACGATGATCTCGGGGGCACCGAGGTCGAGCAGGCGGCGGAGACGGTTGTTGCGGTTGATCACACGACGGTAGAGGTCGTTGAGGTCCGACGTGGCGAAGCGGCCACCGTCGAGCTGCACCATCGGGCGCAGCTCCGGCGGGATGACCGGCACGACGCCGAGCACCATCGCGGCCGGCGAGTTGCCGGTGGCGAGGAAGGAGCTGACGACGCGCAGACGCTTGATCGCGCGGATCTTCTTCTGGCCCTTGCCCTCGGCGATCTGCAGGCGCAGTGCCTCGGCCTCGGCGGTCAGGTCGAACGCCTCGAGCCGCAGCTTGATCGCCTCGGCGCCCATGTAGGCGTCGAAGTAGATCCCGAAGCGGTCCTGGAGCTCGTGGAAGACGGCGTCCTCGGGCTTGAGGTCGCCCACCTTGAGGTTGCGGAAGTCCTCCCACACACGCTCGAGACGGGTGATGTCCTCGTCGAACGACTTGCGGACCTGGGACATCTCCTTCTCGGCGGTGTCCTTGGTGCGGCGCTTGACGTCGGCCTTGGCGCCTTCTTCCTCGAGCGCTGCGAGGTCGTCCTCGAGCTTCTTGAGGCGGTCGGCGATGATCGAGTCGCGCTGGCCCTCGAGGGTCTTGATCTCGAGACGCATCTCGTTCTCGAGACCCGGCATGTCCGCGTGACGGCCCTCTTCATCGATGTCGATGATCATGTACGCCGCGAAGTAGATGACCTTCTCGAGGTCCTTCGGCGCCATGTCGAGGAGGTACCCGAGACGCGACGGGACGCCCTTGAAGTACCAGATGTGCGTGACGGGGGCGGCGAGCTCGATGTGGCCCATGCGCTCACGACGGACCGAGGACTTGGTGACCTCGACGCCGCAGCGCTCGCAGACGATGCCCTTGAACCGGACACGCTTGTACTTGCCGCAGGCGCACTCCCAGTCGCGGGAGGGACCGAAGATCTGCTCGCCGAACAGACCGTCCTTCTCGGGCTTCAGGGTGCGGTAGTTGATGGTCTCCGGCTTCTTGACCTCGCCGTACGACCACTGACGGATGTCCTCGGCGGTCGCGAGGCCGATCCGAATGGCGTCAAAGGAAGTTGCTTCGAGCAATGTTCTTCTCTCTTGCTGATTCAGGCTTCGATGTACGGGCGGGATCAGATGTCGTCGACAGAGGACGACTCGAACCGCGAGGAGATGTTGATGCCCAGCTCTTCGGCGGCGCGGAAGACCTCGTCGTCCGTGTCGCGGAGGCTGACCGCCTGGCCGTCGGCCGAGAGGACCTCGACGTTCAGGCAGAGCGACTGCATCTCCTTCATGAGGACCTTGAACGACTCGGGGATGCCGGGCTCCTGGATGTTCTCGCCCTTGACGATCGCCTCGTAGACCTTCACGCGGCCGAGGATGTCGTCGGACTTGATCGTCAGGAGCTCCTGGAGGGCGTAGGCGGCGCCGTACGCCTCGAGTGCCCACACCTCCATCTCACCGAACCGCTGTCCACCGAACTGCGCCTTACCACCCAGCGGCTGCTGCGTGATCATCGAGTACGGACCGGTCGAACGCGCGTGGATCTTGTCGTCGACCAGGTGGTGCAGCTTGAGGATGTACATGTAACCGACCGAGACGGGCTCCGGGAACGGCTCGCCGGAGCGGCCGTCGAAGAGCTGCGCCTTGCCGGACGAGCCGATGAGGCGCTCGCCGTCGCGGTTCGGCAGGGTCGAGTCGAGGAGGCCCTCGATCTCACGCTCGTAGGCACCGTCGAACACCGGGGTGGCGACCTTCGTGCCGGGCTCGGCGCTGCGCGCTGCCTCCGGCAGGTCGGCTGCCCACTCCTGGATGCCCTCGACGTTCCAGCCCTGCTTGGCGAGCCACCCGAGGTGGATCTCGAGCACCTGACCGAAGTTCATGCGGCCGGGGACGCCGAGCGGGTTGAGGACGATGTCGACCGGGGTGCCGTCCGCCAGGAACGGCATGTCCTCGACCGGCAGGATCGTCGAGATGACGCCCTTGTTGCCGTGACGACCGGCGAGCTTGTCACCCGCGGTGATCTTGCGCTTCTGGGCGATGTAGACGACCACGCGCTGGTTGACACCAGATCCGAGCTCGTCGTCGCCGTCCTGCGCGTCGAACACCTTGACGCCGATGATCGTGCCCTCTTCACCGTGGGGCACCTTGAGCGAGGTGTCGCGGACCTCGCGCGACTTCTCGTTGAAGATCGCGCGGAGCAGGCGCTCCTCGGCGCTCAGCTCGGTCTCGCCCTTCGGCGTGACCTTGCCGACCAGGATGTCGCCGGGGCGGACCTCGGCACCGATGCGGATGATGCCGCGCTCGTCGAGGTCGGCCAGCAGGTCCGGGCTGACGTTGGGGAGGTCACGGGTGATCTCCTCCTTGCCGAGCTTCGTGTCGCGGGCGTCGACCTCGTACTCCTCGATGTGGATCGAGGAGAGCGTGTCGTCCTTGATGAGGTTCTGCGACAGGATCATCGCGTCCTCGTAGTTGTAGCCCTCCCACGGCATGAACGCGACGAGGAGGTTCTTGCCGAGCGCGAGCTCGCCGTTCTCCGTCGCGGGACCGTCGGCGATGACCTCGCCCTGCTCCACACGCTCGCCCGCCGAGACGACCACGCGGTGGTTGTAGCTCGTGCCCTGGTTCGAGCGGTCGAACTTGCGCAGGTAGTAGGTCTGCGTGCCGCCCTCGTCGAGCTGCAGGGTCACGGCGTCGGCCGAGACCTCGGAGACGACACCGGCCTTGTCGGCGGTGACGACGTCGCCGGCGTCGATGGCCGTGTAGCCCTCCATGCCGGTGCCGACGAGCGGCGACTCGGAACGGAGCAGCGGGACGGCCTGACGCTGCATGTTCGCACCCATGAGGGCGCGGTTCGCGTCGTCGTGCTCGAGGAACGGGATGAGCGACGTCGCGACCGACACCATCTGGCGCGGGGAGACGTCCATGTAGTCGACCTCGTCCTTGGCGACGAGTTCGACCTCGCCACCCTTCTTGCGGACGAGCACCTTGTCGTCGGCGAAGTGGAAGTCGCTCGTCAGCGGGGCGTTGGCCTGCGCGACGACGAAGTCGTCCTCTTCCGAAGCGGTGAGGTAGTCGATGGTCTTCGTGACCTCGCCGTTGACGACGCGACGGTACGGGGTCTCGATGAAGCCGAAGGAGTTGATCCGACCGAACGAGGCGAGCGAACCGATCAGGCCGATGTTCGGGCCTTCCGGGGTCTCGATCGGGCACATGCGGCCGTAGTGCGACGGGTGGACGTCGCGGACCTCGACGCCGGCACGCTCACGGGACAGACCACCCGGGCCGAGGGCCGAGAGACGACGCTTGTGCGTCAGGCCCGCGAGCGGGTTGTTCTGGTCCATGAACTGCGACAGCTGGGACGTCCCGAAGAACTCCTTGATCGCGGCGACGACGGGGCGCACGTTGATCAGGGTCTGCGGCGTGATCGCCTCGATGTCCTGCGTGGTCATGCGCTCGCGGACGACGCGCTCCATGCGGGACAGACCGGTGCGGACCTGGTTCTGGATGAGCTCGCCCACCGCGCGGATGCGACGGTTGCCGAAGTGGTCGATGTCGTCCACGTCGAGGCGCAGCTGCACCGGCTCGCCGTCGCGGACGCCGTCGATCGTGGTGCGCTCGGCGTGCAGCGACACGAGGTACTTGATCGTCGCGACGATGTCCTTGACGGTGAGCACCGAGTCGGACAGCGGGGCGTCGATGCCGAGCTTGCGGTTGACCTTGTAGCGGCCGACCTTCGCCAGGTCGTAGCGCTTCGGGTTGAAGTAGAAGTTGTCGAGGAGCGCACGCGCGGCCTCGGCGGCGACCTGCTCGCCCGGACGGAGCTTGCGGTAGATGTCCTTGAGCGCCTCTTCCTTCGTCAGGACGGCGTCCTTCTCGAGGGTCGACTCGATCGAGGCGAAGCCCTGGAACTCGTCCATGATCTCTTCGCTCGTCAGGCCGAGGGCCTTGAGGAAGACCGTGACGGACTGCTTGCGCTTGCGGTCGATGCGCACGCCCACCTGGTCGCGCTTGTCGATCTCGAACTCGAGCCACGCACCGCGCGACGGGATCACACGGGCGGAGTAGATGTCCTTGTCGGAGGTCTTCTCCTGCTGGCGCTCGAAGTACACACCGGGGGAACGGACGAGCTGCGACACGACGACGCGCTCGGTGCCGTTGATGATGAACGTGCCGCGTTCGGTCATGAGCGGGAAGTCGCCCATGAAGACCGTCTGCGTCTTGATCTCACCCGTCATGTGGTTCATGAACTCGGCGTTGACGTACAGCGGGGCGGCGTAGGTCTTGCCGCGCTCCTTGCAGTCGTCGATCGAGTACTTCGGGTCCTCGAGCTCGGGAGCCGTGAACGAGAGCTGCAT
Organism: Curtobacterium sp. MCLR17_036; assembly: GCF_003234445.2. Lineage (NCBI taxonomy): Bacteria > Bacillati > Actinomycetota > Actinomycetes > Micrococcales > Microbacteriaceae > Curtobacterium > Curtobacterium sp. MCLR17_036. The sequence goes on from NZ_CP126269.1 coordinate 3,392,473, forward strand.
GGTCTCGCCGAGGTCCTCGATCGGGGAGATCTCCTCGAAGATCTCCTCGAGGCCGGAGTGCAGGGCGAGGTCGGTGCGACCCTGCTCCTGTCCCTCTGCGAGACGGGCCTTCCAGACGTCGTTGCCGACGAGCCAGTCGAAGCTCTCCGTCTGGAGTGCGAGCAGATCAGGAACCGTGAGGGTGTCCGTGATCTTGGCGAACGAGAGTCGCGAGTGGTTGCGACCGTTCTTGGGGTTGGTGGATGCGTTGGGCGCAGCAGCCAAGGGTGTGACCTCCGTAGGCCCCGTCGGGCCGACACTGACGAAGCAGTGTGTAGGTGAGTGGATTGATCGCTCGGCGATCCCCGAAGAGTCCGTGCCCTGTGACCACGCCGACGCGTGCCGGACGCAGGACGTCGGTGCACGTGTGGGATGATCTCCGTGAGCGGTACCCGCCGCCATATACGGGTCCGGCTGCACCAGGGCGGAGAAGAACCTGGTTGTGTGGACCAGGCTCAGAGGACTCTGCGTCGACCGCAATATGACGACACGGATGCCAGGGAGCGCGAACTGTCATCATAGGTCGCGTCGGAGCGTGCTGTCCAGTCCTGGCTTGACCGGATTCGGCGCGGGCGTGTATAAGCCTGCCACCTGCTCAGCCGACGCGTCCGCGCGCGACGCCCGCCGCGCCTCCAGACCGGCCATGCGGCCCCGCCAGTGCACGGAGGACGCCCTCGGGTCGGCGGCTGCGCACGAAGGTCCGGCGACCGCGGTCGTCGGTGAACTCGATGCCCGGCCCCGGCGTGAGGATCAGCGCGCGGACGCCGCGACGGAACCGCAGACCGACGCCGCCGTACGTGGCGGCGTCCGCCTCGACGAGGCGCACGGCCGCGATGCGTCGACGCGGGATCCGGCGGGGCGGCAGCGGTCGGAAGTGCAGGACCACGTGGTCCGCGGTGACGGTGCAGCCGGAGCGGGCGAGCAGCAGCAGCAGGCCGACGACCACGCCGAGGACCCCCGGCAGCACGAGCGCGCTCTCCGGGGCCTCGCCGGGCCAGCCGAGGACCGCTGCGGTGAGCGCCGCGCCCGCGACGAACAGGACGGCGCCGGTGGCGCGCATCCAGGCCGGGGCCGGTTCGCGGTCGGTGTGGACGGGTCGGGGGACGTGGACCGCCCGCGGGCGGGCGGCGCGTGCGGTGGGCACGCTCATGGTGTCGGCGGTCATGCGGGTCTCCTGCGGACAGGGCGTGCTGGTGCTCGACGGCCAGCGCTCGCGGGTGACCGGAAGGGGGCGTGCCGGGCACGCCGACGGCGCGCACGCTCGAGCGGTGGGGGCGCTCACGGGCACGTCGTGGTCGCGGGGAGGACGGACGCTCGGGGTGTGGGGCCCCGGGCCTCGACGCTCTCGGCGCGACGACTGTGGCCAGAATACCGAGCGTTGCTTGGCATCTGCTGTCCGTCGGTGGTCGCCCGGGAGGCCCGCCCTGCGTCCGCCCCGCAGGTCTCGGCGGGACCGTGGTCGGCACCGTGATCGCGGCGCGTCCGCCGGTGGTGTTCGATTGACGACATGGCTGATGCGTTCGACGGGTTCCGGATCGGTGCGGGGCACTCCGTGATCGAGCCGGACCGGCACCGTCCCGGTTCGTTCACGCTCGTGGTCGACGGCACCCCGCAGTCGCACGTCGACCTCGACGACCCGACGCACCTGGCCTTCGAGTACATCCGCCGGATCGGGCACGCGATCGACCTGCTGCCGGACGGGCCGATCACGGCGCTGCACCTCGGCGCCGGTGCGCTGACGCTCCCCCGCTACGTCGCGGTGACCCGGCCGGGCTCGCGCCAGCAGGTCGTCGAGCTCGAGCGCGACCTGGTCGACCACGTCCGCGAGGCCCTGCCGTTCCCGCGCGGGGCCTCGATCCGCGTCCGGTACGGCGACGCCCGCGAGGTCCTGTCGAAGCTGCCGGCCGGCCTGCACGGCACGGTCGACCTGGCCGTCGTGGACGTCTTCGGCGGGTCGCGGATCCCGGCGCACGTGACGAGCGTCGAGTTCTACCGCTCGGTGGCCGAGTTCCTGTCGCCGACGGGCATCGTCGCGGTCAACGTCGCCGACGGTGCCGGGCTGGCCTTCGCACGGGGGCAGGCCTCGACCCTGCAGTCGGTGCTGCCGTCGGTCGCGGCCGTCGCGGACACCGGGATGCTCAAGGGACGGCGCTTCGGCAACATCGTGCTGCTCGGCTCGCCGACGGAGCTGCCGGTGGCGGACATGCCGCGGCGGTACTCGTCCGACCCGATGCCGGCGAAGGTCGTGCACGGCGCCGAGCTGCGGGCGTTCGTCGCCGGGGCGCCGATCGTGACCGACGCGACCGCGGTGGCGTCGCCGGAGCCGAACCGGAGCGTGTTCGGGGGCTGACCACCGGCGTGACCCGGGTTCCGGACAGCGGTGGGGGCGGCTGTCAGGATGGACAGCACGACCGTGCACGAGCACGACCGAGCGATGGGAACCCCCGATGACGAACGACGACCGGAGCAACGAGGACCGCGCGGGCGACGGCCGGACGCCGGACTGGAACGGTTCGCCGCAGCAGCCCGCCGCCGACGCGCCCCGCTACGGCGAGCGCACCGACGCGGCACCGGGCTCGGCGCCGCAGTACGGCGAGCAGCAGTACGGCCAGCAGCAGTACGGGCAGCCCGAGCACGGACAGCCCCAGTACGGACAGCAGTACGGGCAGCAGCACGACCACGGGCAGCAGCAGTACGGGCAGCAGCAGTACGCCGCGGCGCCGACGCACGACGCCGGAGCGCCCTCGTGGCAGGGCTACGAGGAGCCGAAGGCCAAGAAGAAGACCCTCGGCGTCGTCGCGTTCGTGCTCGGGCTGCTCTCGCTCGTGGTCGGGGTCATCGGCGGCTACCTGCTCGGTTCCGGCCTCGTCAGCGGCGACGTGATCGACACCCTGCGCCAGGGCGCGGACGGCTCGACGCTCGACCAGTCGGACGTCCAGCAGCAGCTGCTGAACGACCCGGCGGTCCGCGCACAGCTCGTCACCGCGTTCGCCGTGATCGGTGTCGCGGCGCTGCTCGGCCTCTGGGCGCTCGTCCAGGGCATCATCGCCGCCGTGACCAAGCGCGGTCGCGGGTGGGGCATCTTCGCGATCGTCCTGGCCGTCGTGGCGACGATCGCCACGTTCGTCGTCTACATCGGTGTGGTCGCTGCTGCAGCGGCCGGCAGCGTCTCCTGACCGAGACCGTCCCGGACGGCCCGTCGTGCTCCGGCACGGCGGGCCGTTCAGCTTGCCAGGCCCGTCGGCGCACCGGTACCGCGCCCGGCCTGAGCAACCCCGAGCGCGTCGCACCGTCGGCTCCCGGCGGAGCGCGGCTACCCTCGAACCGATGTCCCTCCCGCCCGATGACCGTCAGCAGCCCGACCCGTCCGACCGATCCCGCGAACCGCGCCACGCGGCTCCCGTGACGGCCGGGGTCAGCCCGGGCAGCACCTTCGCGCCCATCAGCCTCCGCCCCGCGGTGGACGCGGACGCCGTGCACCAGCGCCTCCGCGACCTCGGGCAGAGCCGCAGCACCGACGCCCTCGCCGAGCGCGCGGAGCTCCTCCGCCTGCTGGGCCGCCTCGACGAGTCGCTCGTCGTCGCCGAGGAGGTCTTCCGCCTCGCGATGTTCACCGGGGAGCGCCAGGACAAGGTCGCCGCCCGCATCCGCCGTGCGCACGTGCTGCACGACCTCGGTCGGCACGAGCGCGCCGCGTCCGAGGCCGCCCTGGCACGCGACACCGCCGCGACCGAGGAGTGGCCCGAGCTCGAGGGCGCCGCCGCCGAGATCGAGGGCTGGTCGCTGTTCGAGGTCGACCGCTTCGACGAGGCCCGCGCCGCCCTGTCGCGTGCCTACCAGGCCTTCCGCCAGGCCGGCGCCCCGTCCGAGCGCACCGACGCCCTGCGCACCGCGGTGGAGGCCGCGATGCGCGCGTCGATCTCGAACCCGACGGAGTCCGCCGACAAGCCCCGGACGGCGCGGGAGATCGCCGCCCGGCGCTCCGAGGACGACGAGCCGACGACCCGTGTCGCCGAGCCGGTCAAGCAGGTCCCGCCGATCCGTCGCCGCGTGCTCGGCGCCCCGGACGCCGCACGGACCGAGGCGGACGACATCTGGGGCCGGATCGCGGCCCGGGCGGCGAAGAAGGGCCAGGCCGACCCCCGCGCCGAGCAGTGACGGCCCTCGACGCCGTGCGGCTGCGCGCCGAGGAGCTCATCGCGGAGCACCTCGGCACCGGCACCTGGACGTTCGGGTTCGACCACGCGAAGACCCGGGCCGGGCAGTGCGACTTCGCCCGTCGGCGCATCACCGTGAGCCGGCACCTGGCGGCACGGTTCTCCGACGACGACGTCGAACAGGTGCTGCTGCACGAGGTCGCCCACGCGCTCGCCGGGCCCCGAGCCGGCCACGGAGCCGGGTGGAAGCGGACCGCGAGCGCCCTCGGCTACACCGGCTCCCGCCTGCACGACGGCCCGATCGCCAGCGAGCTCGCCCCGTGGATCGGCGTCTGCCCGGCCGGGCACGAGCACTTCCGCTACCGCACGCCCACGCGCCAGCTGGCCTGTGCGCGGTGCTCGCGACGGTTCGACAGCCGCAACGTCATCGCGTGGCGCCGCCGGACCGCCGCCGACGCCCCGACGACGGTGTCCGCGGCTACCGCATGACCCACTCCGCGCTCGGAGGCGCGCCGGTGAACCGTTAGCCTGGCCTGATGCACACGGGGCAGCACATCCGCACGGACGCCGGATCCTCCTGGTTCTTCGACGCCGGTCGGATCGCGCTCGACTTCGCCCACACCGGCGGCTTCGCGGACGACCCGGACGGCCGCCGTCCCCGGTCCCAGCTCGGCGAGCTGCTCGCGAGCCCGGCCGACCTGGACGAGTGGCTCGGCGACCACACCGAACCGATCGACGCCGGCGCGAGTGCCCGTGAGCTGCAGGACGCCCGCGCGCTCCGCGCCGCCGTCGCACGCCTCGCCACCGCGGCGGCACCCGCCCCGGCGGCGACCGCAGCCGACCGCACCGCCGTCGCGGCGGGCCTGCGCGCCGGGACCGGCCGGACGCGCCCCGCGCCCGACGACATCGACACCGTGAACCTGTTCGCCGCCCTGCCGGACGTGCCCCCGAGCCTCCCGGGTGGCCGCCGTCGCGCCGGGGCGAACCGCGTGCGCCTGGCCCAGGCCCTGTCGAGCGTCGCGCGGGACGCGGTCGCGCTCTTCAGCGAGGTCGGCTTCGACGACGTCGAGGCCGACGGCCGGCCCACCCGTCTGAGCCGCTGCTCGGCGGACGACTGCGGGCTCGTGTTCTACGACTCCTCGCGCGGCGGGACCCGACGCTGGTGCTCGATGCAGCGCTGCGGCAACCGGGCGAAGGTGCGGGCGCACCGCGCCCGTCGCGCCGCGGCCTGACCCGTCGGGACGCCCCCGGAACGACGAAGCGGCCCCGCACACGCGGGGCCGCTTCGTCGTGTCGGCGGATCAGAACTGCAGGGCGCCCTCGACCGACTTGACCTTCATGCGCGCGAGCGCCAGGTTCGCCTTCGCACGGTCGAGCACGAAGTAGATGAAGACCTCGGGCTGCGCGGCGAGCGGGCGGATGATGTGGAACTGCGACGACAGCGTGATGAGGATGTCGTCGATCGAGTCGGCGAGGCCGAGCGAGCGCGCGGTCTTGAGCTTGGCGCGCACGACCTCGGTGTTGCCGGCGGCGGCGAGTTCGAGGTCGATGCCGGAGCCGGCGCCGCCGAGCAGCATGCCGGAGCCGCTGTCGACGACCGCGGCGGCCATGGCGCCGTCGACCGCGACGAGCTCGTTCAGGGAGTCGGTGATGGAGGACATTCGGGTTTCCTTGTCGTTCGGTGCGGTCGACCGGTCCCGGGGCGGGTCCGATCGGTGGAGGGGCCGACGTCGGTTCAGAACGTGGCCGCGGTCGGGGTGCGCTGCGCCTGCGCGAGGCCCTCGCCGATGCGGGTGGAGCAGCGGCGGGCCACGGTGAGCGCCTTGCCGAGCATCTCGTCGGTGTCGAAGAGCGCGGCGAGCACGATGGTGGAGCCGGGGATCCGCATCTGGATCAGGTGGCCGCGCTCGGCGGCGATGATCACGTACTCGCCGGCGCCCATCGCGAGCTCGCGACCGACGGCCTCGCTCAGCGCCTGGATCGAGCTCGCCATGCTGGCGAAGCGACCGCCGTCGGTGACAGCGGCGTTCGACTCGGCGACGCGGACGACCTCGAAGCCGTCGTCGCTGAGCAGCGAGGCGGTGAGCAGCGAGCTCGCGGCCTCGCGCATCGCGGAGAGTTCGACCCGGCCGAGTTCGATGACGGCGGGGTCCTGGTGGGGGGCGGTGGACATCAGCGGTGCACTTCCTGCGGGGGCGTCATGGCCGCACGCATCTCGATGTTGGCGACGAGCGTCAGCAGCACCGTCGTCATCTGCTCGGTCCGTCGGGGGTCGACGGTGAAGACCGGCACGAGCATCTCGGGGTGGGCCGCCTGCAGCGCGTCGGACAGTGTCGCCGCGGTGATCCCGGGGGCGACGTCCGCCCGGGTGAGGCCGACGACGACGCCGCCGCGGTCGTACAGGTCGCGGAACTCGTCGACGTACTCGATCAGCGAGGCGACCGGGTCCGGCGCGTCGGCGTTGACCAGCACGACGAGTCCGCGGGCGCGCTCCTGCAGGATCTGCCACATGAAGTCGAACCGGCGCTGTCCGGGGATGCCGTACAGGCGCACCTTGTCGGTGTCGCCGACGGTGATCTCGCCGTAGTCGAGCGCGACGGTCGTGGTGTCCTTGTCGGCGGTCTCGCGGTCGGTGTTCGCGGCCTCGGTGCGGACGACCGGCACCTCGCTGAGCGCCTCGATCGCCGTGGTCTTGCCGGCGCCCATCGGGCCGGCGAACAGGATGACGTGCTCGGCCATCAGCGGGCCAGCCGGTCGAGCAGGCGACGGAAGAGGCCGCTGCGGGGTGCCGGTGCGGACTGCACGGCGGCCGGGACCGGACGGTCGAACGCCGGACGCGCCATCGCGACGTCGGGCGTCTCGGAGCGCAGGATGCGCATCAGGCTGAAGGCGTTGATGAGGCGTCGCGCCTCGGTCGGGGCCACGTTCGCCTGCTCGGCGAGCTCGTCGACGGTGAGCGACGCGTACCCGAGCAGCGAGGTCATCCGGACGTGGTCCGGGGTGTGCGCGAGGGTGGTGAAGTTCGGCCAGCGCTGCAGTCGGTAGCGGTCGTCGCGCTGCAGCCACCAGGCGAGCTCGCCGGGGAAGGAGTTCAGGCCGACGTACCAGAGGAACGCCTGCAGCTCGTTGCCGGGGCCGGCGGAGACGACGGACTCGGCGTCGCGTGCCTCGCGGCCGACGCGCAGGTCGTCGGGCTCGATCGGGAGCGCGTCGAGCGGCGTGCTCGTCCAGTAGGCGTCCGTCGCGACGTCGATGATGAGCGGGTCGTGCCCGGCGATCTCGATGCGGAGCACCTCGCCGGGCGCGTCCCACATCGGCCGGACGGCCATGGCGACCCGGGTCCAGCCGAAGCGCGGCATCGGCGTCGCCTCGTGCGCGGGCGTCGCGTCGAGGTCCCCCGGACCCGAGAGCTGTGTCGATTCCATCCCTGGGTCGTCCTCCTGGCGCCGGTCCCCCGGCCGTTGCTCCCTCGACACCGTCCGCGCCGATCTGACGTGTCGATCCAAGTGGATCGGGACGTTCTGCAGGAAGCCCCCGTGCGGGCGTCACCTGTTGTGAGGGCAGGAGGACGGTGCACCACCGAAGACGAGGATTCGACGCGCCGAATCCTCTGGCATGCTGGGATCGTGACCGACACCGCCGCCGCACCACCCGCCGAACAGACCCCTCGTCGTCGCGCGGCCGGGCTCACCCTGCTCGGTCCGGCGTTCGTCGCGGCCATCGCCTACGTCGACCCCGGCAACGTCGCGGCGAACCTGACCGCCGGCGCGGAGCACGGCTACCTGCTGCTGTGGGTGCTCGTCGCGGCGAACGCCAGCGCGGTCGTCGTGCAGTACCTGTCCGCGAAGCTCGGCGTCGTGACCGGGCGGTCCCTGCCGGAGCACCTCGGGTTGCGGTTGCGCCGCACACCCCGGCTGCTGTTCTGGGGGCAGGCCGAGGTCGTCGCCGCCGCGACCGACGTCGCCGAGGTGATCGGCGGCGCACTCGCCCTGCACCTGCTGTTCGGGCTGCCGCTCGTGGCCGGCGGGCTCGTCACCGGCGTCGTCTCGATGCTGCTGCTCACGCTGCAGAGCCGCCGTGGCACCCGCGCCTTCGAGACGGTCGTCACCGCCATGCTCGTCGTGCTCACCATCGGATTCTGCGGCGGCCTGCTGTTCGCGCAGGTCTCGCCCGCCGAGCTCGTCGGCGGACTCGTGCCCCGTTTCGAGGGCGCCGGCTCGGTGCTGCTCGCGGCCTCGATGCTCGGCGCCACGGTGATGCCGCACGCGGTGTACCTGCACTCGGCGCTCGCCCGCGACCGGCACGGCGAGGTCCCGGCCGGACCGGAACGCCGGCGTGTGCTCGCCGCGACCCGGTGGGACGTCGGACTCGCCCTCGTGGTGGCCGGCGGCGTGAACATCTGCATGCTCGTGCTCGCCGCGGCGACGCTGCCGGGCGTCGCCGGGACCGACTCGATCCCGGGCGCGCAGCGGGCGATCGCCGAGCACGTCGGCCCGGTGGTCGGCGTGCTCTTCGCCGTCGGGCTGCTCGCCTCCGGACTGGCGTCGACGTCGGTCGGCTGCATGGCCGGGGCCGAGATCATGCGCGGGCTCCTGCACGTGCGGATCCCGCTCGTGGCCCGACGGCTGGTGACCCTCGTCCCCGCCATCGTCCTGCTCGCGGTGCAGGCGGACGCGACGATGCTGCTCGTCGTGAGCCAGGTGGTGCTGAGCTTCGGGATCGCCTTCGCGATCGTGCCGCTCGTCGTCTACACCTCGCGCCGGAGCGTGATGGGCGCGGACGTGAACGCCGCGACCACCCGCGCGGTGGCGTGGGTGATCGCGGCGGTGATCGTGGCGCTCAACGTCGCGCTGGTCGTCCTCACGCTCACGGGGTGAGGACGCCCGACGTCGGGCCGTCCGGTGCGTCAGTCGACGACGCGGACGCCCTTCCAGAACGCGACGTAGCCCGAGTAGTCCTTGCCGACGCGGTCGAAGGACGACGGGATCGGCGTCGGGTACGACCAGGCGTTGTCCTGTAGCGCCTGTCCGTCCACGTTCACCGTGTAGTACTGCGTGTCGCCCTTCCACGGGCAGTGGTACTGGGTGGGGCTCTCGGTGAACAGCTCGGACTTCACGCTCGACGGCGGGAAGTACCAGTTGCCCTCGATCTGGATGAGGTCCTCTTCCGGGGCCTCTGCGACCACGGTGTCTCCGACGACTGCCTTCATGGCGTTGCTCCTTCGCTCGCTGGGTGCTGATCGGACCGAACGCTACGCCCGGCTCCGGGATTCCCGCAGGACGACGAGCTCCGGCCCCGCGGCGAGCGCCGCGTGCGTCGCGTCGCGGCCCGGTCCGGCGGCGGACTCGGAGGCCGTCACGAGGTGCCGCACCCCGCGGCGCAGCCCCGTCCACGCCGCGCACGCTGCGGCGGCCTCCGGCGAGGTGTGGTCGATCCCGACGGCGACGAGCGCGTCGACGACGGCGCCCGCGCCGAGCAGGTCGTCCACCGCGAAGTCCGGGGCGTCCGGCACGGCGGCGGACTCCCCCGCCGCGACCGCGGCGTCGTCGAGGGCGGGCGGGTGGTGCAGCCCGGCCGCGACGACCGCGACGACGCACCGGTCGCCCCGCTCGGCCTGGAGGCCCGTCACCCGTTCCGCGACCGCCGCCGCGTTGCCGAGGTGGCCGAGCACGACCTCCGGTCCCTCCGGCAAGGCGTCCGTCGCGTCGGCGAGCACCCGCCGCTGTGCGGCCGGGTCCGCGGACGCCGGCAGGACGTCGACCCAGACGAGCAGGTGCGCGCCGTGGGCGACGCGCGCCGCACCTCCGGTGCCCCACGCGAACCGGACCTGGTACTGCTCCTGGGTGCGTTCTGCCACGCCCGCCACGATAGCCGCGGGCGCGCGCCTGTCCGCGCCCACAGGATCCGCTGTCCCTCTCCACAGGGAGGTCGCTCGGGGCGGTCCGCGGGAGCGCGCGTCCGTAGGATGACCTTCCATGGAGATCGCCCCCGTGCCCACCCTGACCGGTGACCGTGTGACGCTCGAGCCCCTCGCGCAGGAGCACGCCGAGGACCTGCGGGCGGCGGTCACGGACGGCGACCTGTGGCGCACCTGGTACGCCTCGGTCCCCGCCCCGGCCCAGGTCGAGGACGAGATCGACCGGCGGCTCGCCGAGCACCGCGCCGGCCGGATGGTGCCCTTCGCGGTACGCGACCGACCGACGGGGCGCGTGGTCGGTGCGACGACCTTCATGAACATCGACACCGGGAACCGCCGCGTCGAGATCGGCAGCACGTTCCTGGCCCGCTCGGCACAGCGCTCCGGCATCAACACCGAGTCGAAGCTGCTGCTCCTGTCCCACGCGTTCGAGGCCTGGCAGTGCATCGCCGTCGAGTTCCGCACGCACTGGCACAACCAGCAGTCCCGCGCGGCGATCGCCGGCCTCGGCGCCAAGCAGGACGGCGTGCTGCGGAACCACGCGATCGGCCGCGACGGCACCCTGCGCGACACGGTCGTGTTCTCCGTCATCGCGTCCGAGTGGCCGACGGTCCGGATGTCCCTGGCCGAGCGGCTCCGCCGGCACGACCGGGCCGAGGGCGCCCGGCGTCGCTCGGCCCGGCACGCCTAGGGCGGCGCACGCGTACGGTCGACCCATGCACGTCGGCCTCCGGATCATCCTCGACGCGCCGGTCGACACCGTGCGCGACGCCCTGCTGTCCCCGTCCGTGATGGTGGCGGTGACGAAGCCGTTCCTCGTCTACCGCTCGCGCGACCCGCAGGGGTTCCCGCGCCGGTGGGAGCCCGGGCACCCGCACCCGATCACGGCCAGCGCCTTCGGCCTCGTGCCGAGCGGCGACACCCACGTCGACCTCGACCTGTACGAGGTCGAGGGGGTCCCGGTGCAGCGCGACAACGGCGGCGGCACCTCGGGGCTGTTCGGGCGGATGACGATGCGGCACCGGATGGCCGTCGTCCCCGCACCCGGCGGGCGCACGCTGCTGCTCGACCGCCTGACCTACCGGATGCGGCCGTGGCCCCTCGGCGCGCTCCTCTGGCCGGGCATGTGGGTGATCTGGCAGTGGCGGGCGTCCCGGATGCGTGCCCTCGCGCCCACGTGGCGGACGGACGGTGCCTGACGGGCGCGGGTCGGGCCTCCCGTCCACCGCGCAGCGGCGTAGCCTCGACCACGTGAGCCAGACGCGCCCCGACGAGCCGACGACCGACGACCACGTGCGGAGCACGCTCGCGACGGTCGACTGGCGACGGATGACCTTCGACCTGTACCGGCGGGTCCGGGCGACCCCCGACCCGCAGGTCGCGCACGCGATGTGGCGGGAGACGCGCGACGCGATGTTCGCGGAGCACCCGGCCTCGCCGCTGCTCGACGAGGACGCCCGTGACTTCGAGTCGCTGCCCGTCCCCGACTACGACCCCGACTGGCGGTTCGAGGTCCGCATCGAGCCCACGGAGCCCGCGGCGTTCGACTTCGAGACCGGCACCGACGGCATCGTGCACTTCGACCGGCTCGGCGTCGTCAGCGTGCCGGGCGTCGGCACGCTCGACGTGTGGTCGCACGGCGGCTACGCGGGCGGCCTGTTCGTCCCGGTGAAGGACGCCAGTGCCGGCAAGGCGCGCGGGACGTACGGCGGCGGGCGCTACCTGCTCGACACGATCAAGGGCTCGGACCTGGGCGGCGACGACGCCGGGTCGCTCGTCCTCGACTTCAACTTCGCGTACAACCCGTCGTGCGCGTACGACCCGGCGTGGGCGTGCCCGCTCGCGCCGCGCGGCAACACCGTGGCCGTGCCGATCCCGGTCGGCGAGCAGTACGACTTCTAGGGTGGAACGCATGGCTGGACTGGTCGCGATCGACGCCGGCGGGCGCATCCCGCCCTTCGAACAGGTGCGCTCGCAGATCGCGGCGCAGATCGCCGCCGGGTACCTGGTCGACGGCGAACGGCTGCCGAGCGTGCGCGGGCTCGCGGACGAGCTCGGGCTGGCGGCGGGGACGGTCGCGAAGGCCTACCAGCTGCTCGAGGAGGCCGGACTCGTGCACACGGCGCGCGGTGCCGGCACCCGGGTGGTGCGCCCGGCCGAGGTGCCGGACGCCGTGGCCGACGCGGCTCGGGAGCTCGCCGCGGCGGCGCGGGCGGCCGGCCTGTCCGCCGAGCAGGCCGCGACGGCCCTCCGCGACGCCTGGCCCGCCTAGACCGGGAGCCCCTCGTCGCGGCCCGGCGGCCGCCGTCAGCAGTGCTCGAAGACGTACTCGTCGCTCGACGGTGCCACCAGGTCGCGATCGCGCAGGATCGTCATGGCCGGGCGGCTCGTCAGGCGGCACACCGACCCCCACGAGCGCTCGAGGGTGTCGGCGTACTCGACGTCGATGACCCGCTTCCCGTAGGCCTTCGTGTACGCAGAGCACTCCCGGTACTGCACGCACTCCTCGGCGACGACGAAGTCGAACCCGGTCTGCTCGCGGCCGGACGCGCCGAGCTGTGGCGTGTTCTTCTGCCCGACGGCCAGTCCGTGCCGGTGGCCGGTCGTGACGAGCGACTTCGCGAGCGCGAGGTTGCCGGCCCGGGTGAGCCGCTTCCCGCTCCGGGTCCAGGAGTCGAGGTTGTCGAACTCGACGGCGTCGAAGCCGCGGTCACCGCAGCGGGCGATGGTCTTCGCGAGCACCTTCGTGATGAGGGCGCGCTTCGCGGCGGTCCGGGTGTCGAGGAGCATCTCGTCCGGCCACCCCGGGTCCGAGACCGGCTTGCCCGCACGGTCGCGGAGGATCGCGGACGGGTACGACTTCGTCCACGTGCGGGCGGCCTCGGGCTGCGTCTGGAACCCGTTGACGTAGCAGATGCTGTACGTGCCCTTCGCGGGCTTCGCGGTGCTGTCGCGCTCGACGATCGTCACGCCGGACGGCGGCGCGTAGGCCCCGCCGAGCTGGTAGTCCGGACGACCCGAGGTGGGCAGGTTCGTGTACCCCGCCGTCGATGCCGCGCGTGCGGTGCCGGCGCCCCCGGCCGGCGCGGCCTCGGCGCACCCGGCGGTGCCGAGGACGGCCACCAGGGCCATCGCGGTGGTCAGCAGGACGGTTCGTGTGCGCACCCCGGAATCCTCGCACGCGCGCGGCGGACGGCCCGGTCCTCGGCGATCCGGCGTCCGCGCGCTATGCTGGACGTACTCGAGGCGCCGATCGCCTCGTGCGTCGTACGGACGCCCCGAACTCCCGACCACCGATCCGACGGATCGCGGTCGATGATCGAGCACCTCACGAAGGTGCCCAGGCTTCTCTGCTGCGGCGACTGCGCCAGCCACCTCCGTTGGCGCGCATCCCGCCCGCGCGCTGCCTCGCAAGTGCGCCCACAGCCGGACCCCTCCGGCTCGAAAGGTCACCATGACCACCGAAGACATCCGTTTCTCCGACCTCGGCGTCCCCGCGCCGATGGCCGACGTCCTCGCACAGCAGGGCAAGGAGACCGCGTTCCCGATCCAGGCGGACACGCTCCCCGACTCCCTGCAGGGCAAGGACGTCCTCGGCCGCGGTCGCACCGGCTCCGGCAAGACGATCGCCTTCGCGATCCCGCTCGCCGCCCGCCTCGCCGCCAGCGGCCGCAAGCGCCGCGCCGGCCGCCCCCGCGCCCTGGTGCTCGCCCCCACCCGTGAGCTCGCGACGCAGATCGACGCGACCCTCGCCCCCCTCGCCAAGTCGATGGGCCTCAACACCACGACGATCTTCGGCGGAGTCGGGCAGGGCCGTCAGGTCGACGCCCTCCGCGGCGGCGTCGACGTCGTCGTGGCGTGTCCGGGTCGTCTCGCCGACCTCATGCAGCAGGGCCACGTGCACCTGGACGACATCGAGGTCACCGTCCTCGACGAGGCCGACCACATGGCCGACATGGGCTTCCTGCCCGGCGTCACCAAGATCATGCAGGCCACGCCGACGAAGGGGCAGCGCCTGCTGTTCTCGGCGACGCTCGACAACGGCGTGGACAAGCTCGTCAAGAAGTTCCTGCACGACCCGGTGATGCACTCGGTCGACGACGAGACCAGCCCGGTCGAGGCGATGACGCACCACCTGTTCGAGGTCGCCGACGCCGACGCCAAGAAGCAGCTCGTCACAACGCTCGCCTCCGGCACCGGCCGCCGCATCCTCTTCATGCGCACGAAGCACCACGCCAAGCGCCTCGCCAAGCAGCTCACCAGCCAGGGCATCCCGGCGGTCGACCTGCAGGGCAACCTGTCCCAGGGCGCCCGTGAGCGGAACCTCGCGAAGTTCTCGTCCGGCGAGGCCCTCGTCCTCGTCGCCACCGACGTCGCCGCCCGCGGTGTGCACGTCGACCACGTCGAGCTCGTCGTGCACGTCGACCCGCCGACCGAGCACAAGGCGTACCTGCACCGCTCCGGCCGCACCGCGCGTGCCGGCTCGTCGGGCGACGTCGTCACGGTGACGATGCCCGCCGAGCGTCGCGACGTCGCGCAGATGATGCGCGCCGCAGCGATCTCGGTCCAGCCGCAGCGCGTCACCGCCGAGTCGCCCGCCGTCACCACCCTGGTCGGCGAGGTCGCCCCGGTCCGCCACGTGGCCGAGGAGCCCGTGCAGCAGCAGCGCCAGCCCCGTCAGCGCTCCGCCGAGTCCGCCGGTGACGGCGCCGGTCGTCGCCGTGGTCGCGGCGGTCGATCGGGAGGCGCGGGGCAGCCCGCGCGCGCCGGCTCGGCCTCCGAGTCCGCCGGTTCCGCCGGCAGCCGTCAGGGCCGTCCGGCCCGCGGCACCCGGTCCGAGGGCGCCGGTCGCTCCGGCGCCCCGGCCGCCGGTTCGACGGGTGGTCGTCGCGGCGGCGGTGCCCGTCGCTCGGGCAGCAGCGACGTCGTGCGCGGCGGCTCGTCGGCCGTCTGGTCCTCGGACGGCGGCTACGCCGCCGGCCGTGGCGCCGGCAACGAGTCGGGCGGCAACCGTCGCGGTAACTCGCGCCGCGCCTCCCGCCCGGCCGGTGCCGCCGACCGCCACTGACCCGTTCGACCAGCCTCGGCCAACCTTGACGTGCGCTGCGAAGCGGCGCACGCCGAGGGGTACCTTCCAGGGCACCGGATGCCGCGCGAGCGGCTGACGGGGAAACGTCCGCTACTGGAAGGAGTGCCCATGGCAGGCATCGACGACATCAAGAACGCCGCCGAGAAGGCGGCCGGCAAGGTCAAGGAAGCCGTCGGCAACGCGACCGACAACGACCGCCTCAAGGCCGAGGGCCAGACCGACCAGGGCAAGGCCTCGGCGAAGCAGGGCGTCACGGACGTCAAGGACGCCGCACACGGCGTCGCCGACAGCTTCAAGAACGACAACAAGTAAGCCGGTCCCGCACCGCGCTGCGAAGCCCCCGGATCCGATCGGATCCGGGGGCTTCGTCGTGTCGGGTCCAGGGGACCGGTCAGGGCAACGCGCCGACCGAGGCCAGGCCGGCACGGAGCAGTGCACCGCGGCCGCCCTCCATCTCGTTGGCGACCGCGTCCGAGGCGGCCTCCATCGGGCTCATCCAGGTGAGCTCGAGGGCGTCCTGGCGCGGCTCGCACGTACCCGTGACCGGCACGACGTACGCGAGCGAGATCGCGTGCTGGCGCTCGTCGGTGTAGACCGAGGCGCCGGGCAGCGGGAAGTACTCGGCGACGGTGAACGGCGTCGGGCTCGACGGCAGCTGCGGGAACGCCATCGGACCGAGGTCCTTCTCGAGGTGCCGGAACAGGGCGGTGCGGATGGACTCGCCGAACATCACCCGGCCGGAGACGAGCGTGCGGGCGATGGACCCGCTCGGGGAGACCCGCAGGAGCACGCCCACCTCGGTCACGACGCCGAGACCGTCGGTGCGGACCGGGACGGCCTCGACGTAGCAGATCGGCAGCCGGCGTCGGACGGTCGCGAGTTCCTCGTCGGACAGCCAGCCGGAACCGGAGTCGGGATCGGGGTCGGGGGTTCGCAGCGTGGCCATGCACCGTGTCTACCAGGGCCGGCGGCGAGTTCGGCGCACGGCGCGGGCACCTGTGGACGGTTAGCGTGGTCGCCGTGATCGATGCAGACGTGGTGCGGTGGACCAGACCGGAGTCGGAACGGGCCGGGACGCCCCTGCTCGTGGCCATGCACGGGGTCGGCTCGGACGAGCAGGACCTGCTCGGCCTCGCACCGGCACTGCCGCCGGCCTGGACGGTCGCGTCGCTGCGCGCCCCGACGCCGTGGGGACAGGGGTTCAGCTGGTACCCGCTCGGGACGCCGGGCTCCCCCGCGCTCGAGCCGGTGGACGACGCCGTCGCCGGGGTGCTCCGCTGGGTCGACGCCGTCGCCGCCGACCACCCGAGGATCGGACTGCTCGGCTTCTCGCAGGGCGGTTCGATGGCGCTCCAGCTCCTGCGTGCCCGGCCCGCGGGGTTCGCCTTCGCCGTGTCGCTGTCCGGGTTCGTGGTGCCCGGCGTCGCCGACGCACGGGACGAGGCAGTGGCAGCCGTCCGGCCGCGCGTGTTCCTCGGGCACGGCGACCTCGATCCGGTGATCCCGGCCGAGGCCACCGCGCGCACGGAGGCCTGGGCAGCGACGCACACCGACGTGACCGACCGGACGTACGCGGGCCTGCCGCACTCGGTGTCGGCGGCGGAGCTGGCGGACGTGGCCGCGTTCATCGGGGCGTAGTCGGCGAGGGCCGGGCGCGCTCGGTGAGCAGGAATGGTCGGGTCTGATGTGCGGACCCGACCATTGCTGCTCACGATGTGGACGGGAGGCGCGGGGCGAGCCGCCACCGTGCCTCCTGTCCGTCAGTCGGCGAGGATCTGCAGCAGGTCCTTGCGGAGCTGGTCGATCTTGGCGGTGGCCGCCTTCGCCTGCTCCTCCGTCGCGCTGGTGCGGTACATGTGCAGGACGCCCATGGTCTTGCGGAGCGCCTCGACGAACTCGCGCGACGAGTCCGGCAGGCCCGGCGCGTCGAAGGCCGCGGCGATCTCGTCCGCCTTGGCCTGCGCCTCGGCCCTGCCCGCGTCGGTGAGCTCGAAGAGCGTCTTCCGGCCGTCGCCCGTCGAGACGACGAGGTCCTCGTCCACGAGCTGCTGGAGCGTCGGGTAGACCGAGCCGGGGCTCGGCTTCCAGGCGCCGCCGGTGCGTTCGGCGATGGTCTTGATGACGGCGTAGCCGTTCTGCGGGCCCTCGGCCAGCAGGCCGAGGATCGCGAGGCGGACGTCGCCGCGGCGACGGCGTTCGCGGCCGAAGCCGGGACCGCCGAACCCCGGACCGCCGAAACCGGGTCCGAAGCCGGGGCCGAAGCCGGGGCCGAAGCCGCGACCGGAGCCGCCGCGTCCGCCGTGGTCGTGGTCTCCGCGGTCGCGGCCGGGGAAGCCGGCGCCGTGGTGGTGCCGCGCACCGCCGAAGCGCAGGCCGCGCGGGTGCTGGTGGGTGTCGTCGTGGTCGTGCATGGGTCGCATGGTGCGTCCTTCCGTCGTGCTGGGTCGGCTCGCGATCGGTCTGGCGGGAACGCCTGCGTCGTATCGCGATGTCTCAACGATAGATCGGTAACTATCGCTTCGTCAAGGGGTACGTCCGCACGGGCCGCTGTCGGTGGTGGCGGGCAGGATGGGACGGACCATGACGGACGTCTTCGAGCGCTTCTCCCCCGCCACCGCCGAGTGGTTCCGCGGCGCCTTCGACGCCCCCACTCCGGCGCAGGCCGGCGCGTGGGACGCCGTCTCCACGGGGCAGCACGCGCTCGTCATCGCCCCGACGGGCTCCGGCAAGACCCTGGCGTCGTTCCTGTGGTCGATCGACCGGCTCATCAGCGCGACGGACCGTCCGCCGGCGAAGCAGCGCACACGCGTGCTCTACGTCTCCCCGCTCAAGGCCCTCGGTGTCGACGTCGAACGCAACCTGCGCAGTCCCCTCGTCGGGATCACCCAGACCGCGCGGCGCCTCGGGCTCGAACCCCCGGACGTCACCGTCGGCGTCCGGAGCGGTGACACCCCGTCGTCCGACCGGCAGAAGCTGCTGCGACAGCCGCCGGACATCCTCATCACGACCCCCGAGTCCCTCTACCTGATGCTCACGTCGCAGGCGCGCGAGACCCTGGTCAACGTGGACACCGTCATCGTCGACGAGGTCCACGCCGTCGCGTCGACGAAGCGCGGCGCCCACCTCGCCGTCTCGTTGGAACGCCTCGACGACCTGCTCGAGAAGCCCGTGCAGCGCATCGGGCTGTCCGCGACCGTCCGCCCGGCAGAAGAGGTCGCCCGGTTCCTCGGCGGCCGCGCCCCGGTGACGATCATCGCGCCGCCCGCGCAGAAGACCTTCGACCTGCGTGTGGTCGTGCCGGTCGACGACATGACCGAGCTCGGCGCACCGCCGGTCGGCGCCGACGCCACCGACGCACCGACGAACGGCTCGATCTGGCCCCACGTCGAAGAACGCGTGGTCGACCTCATCGAGGAGCACCGGTCGACCATCGTGTTCGCGAACTCGCGGCGGCTGGCCGAGCGGTTGACCGCGCGGCTCAACGAGATCCACGAAGAGCGCGTGCTCGCGGCCGCAGCACCGGCCGAGGCCGCAGCGTCCCTCGTGCCGGCGGGTGGTCCGGCGGCCGGCGGCGGCCGTCCGCAGTCCCCCGCGCGGACGTCGGCGCACGCCGTCGCCCCGCAACGGCCGCCCGCGCAGCTCGTCGGTGCGTCCGGGCAGACGGGCGGCGGCGGGTCCGACGCCACGGTGCCCGTGCTCGCCCGCGCCCACCACGGCTCGGTGTCGAAGGACCAGCGCGCCATCATCGAGGACGACCTGAAGTCCGGGCGACTGCGGTGCGTGGTCGCCACGAGCTCGCTCGAACTCGGCATCGACATGGGCGAGGTCGACCTCGTCGTGCAGGTCGAGGCGCCGCCGTCGGTCGCCAGCGGGCTGCAGCGCGTCGGCCGCGCCGGCCACCAGGTCGGCGAGATCTCCCGTGGCGTGCTGTTCCCGAAGCACCGCGCCGACCTCGTCAACAGCGCGGTCACCGTCGAGCGGATGGTCTCCGGACAGATCGAGTCGATCTCGGTGCCCGCCAACCCGCTCGACGTCCTCGCCCAGCACACCGTCGCGGCCGGGGCGATCGACACCGTCGACGTCGAGCACTGGTTCGACCTGGTCCGGCGCAGCGCCCCCTTCAGCGGACTCCCGCGCTCGGCGTTCGACGCGACGCTCGACCTGGTGACCGGCCGCTACCCGAGCGACGAGTTCGCCGAACTCCGCCCGCGCCTGGTCTGGGACCGCGTGCACGGCACCCTGACCGGCCGACCCGGGGCCCAGCGGCTCGCGGTGACGAGCGGCGGCACCATCCCCGACCGCGGCATGTTCGGGGTGTTCATGGTGGGCGAGAAGGCGTCGCGCGTCGGCGAGCTCGACGAGGAGATGGTCTACGAGTCCCGCGTCGGCGACGTCTTCGCACTCGGTGCGACGAGCTGGCGGATCGAGGAGATCACGCACGACCGCGTCATCGTCAGCCCCGCCTTCGGGCAGCCCGGTCGGGTGCCCTTCTGGAAGGGCGACGGCATCGGCCGCCCCGCCGAGCTCGGGCGTGCGACCGGGGCCTTCGTGCGCGAGGTCGAGGGCGCCTCGGACGACGACGCCCGCGCCCGGGTCGCAGCGGGCGGCCTCGACGAGCGCGCCGTCACGAACCTGCTGACCTTCCTGCGCGACCAGCGCGCCGCCACCGGGCACGTGCCGAACGACACCACGCTCGTGGTCGAACGGTTCCGCGACGAACTCGGCGACTGGCGGCTCATCCTGCACTCGCCGTACGGCATGCAGGTGCACGCACCGTGGGCGCTCGCGGTCGGTGCCCGGTTGCACGAGCGGCACGGCATCGACGGCGACGCCATGGCAGCCGACGACGGGATCGTCGTGCGGATCCCCGAGACCGACGCCGAACCCCCCGGTGCCGACCTGTTCGTGTTCGAGCGCGACGACCTCGAGGCCCTGGTCACCGACGAGGTCGGCGGCTCGGCGCTCTTCGCGGCCCGGTTCCGCGAGTGCGCGGCGCGGGCACTCCTGCTGCCGCGCCGGAACCCGGGGCAGCGGTCGCCGCTCTGGCAGCAGCGGCAGCGGGCGTCGCAGCTGCTCGAGGTCGCCCGGAAGTACCCGACGTTCCCGATCGTGCTCGAGACCGTGCGCGAGGTCCTGCAGGACGTGTACGACGTGCCGGCCCTGCTCGGCATCGCGGACGAGATCGCGGGCCGCCGCATCCGCCTGGTCGAGACCGAGACCGAGACCCCGTCGCCCTTCGCCCGGTCGATCCTGTTCGGGTACGTCGCGGCGTTCATGTACGAGGGCGACTCGCCCCTGGCCGAGCGTCGGGCCGCGGCGCTGTCGCTCGACTCCACCCTGCTCGGCGAGCTGCTCGGCCGCGCCGAACTGCGCGAGCTGCTCGACCCCGCCGTCATCGCGTCCGTCGAGCAGGACCTGCAGCGGCTCTCCCCCGACCGTCGCGCCCGCGACGCCGAGGGGCTCGTCGACGTGCTGCGCCTGGTCGGCGCGCTGGAGCTGTCCGAGGCCGTCGACCGCAGCTGGCTCGCCGACGCCCCGGACCGTGCGGCGGCCGAGACCGAGGTCCGCGGGGCCCTCACCGCCCTGGAACGCGACCGCCGCGTCCTGTCGTTCTCGCACGCCGGGTCGACCCGGTGGGCCGTGATCGAGGACGCCTCCCGACTCCGTGACGCCCTCGGCGTGCCCCTGCCCATCGGGGTGCCGACGGCGTTCGTGGAACCCGTCGCCGATCCCCTCGGCGACCTGATCGGCCGGTACGCCCGCTCGCACGGCCCCTTCTCGGCGCAGGACGCCGCGGGACGGCTCGGGCTCGGCATCGCCGTCGTGCAGGACACCCTGCGCCGACTCGTCGCCGACCGCCGGGTGGTCGAGGGCGAGTTCCGACCCGACCGCCAGGGCGCCGAGTGGTGCGACTCCGAGGTCCTCCGCCGGATCCGCACGAAGTCGCTCGCCGCCCTCCGTCACGAGGTCGAACCGGTCTCGCCGGACACGCTCGCCCGCTTCCTGCCGGCCTGGCAGCACGTGCAGGCCCCGGGCACCCGTGGCGGACTGCGCGGCGTCGACGGCGTGCTGCAGGTCGTCGACCAGCTCGCCGGCGTCGCGCTGCCGGCCAGCGCCTGGGAGACCCTGGTGCTGCCGACCCGTGTGACGGACTACTCGACGAGCATGCTCGACGAACTCACCGCCACGGGCGAGGTCCTCTGGTCCGGCGGCGGCACCCTGCCCGGCAACGACGGCTGGGTGCGGCTGCACCTGGCGGAGTCCGCGGCGACGACGCTCGCCGAGCCCTCCGGCGACGAGACGACCGAGCTGCAGCGCGACGTGCTCGGCGCCCTGGCCGGCGGCGGCGCGTACTTCTTCCGACAGCTCGGACAGGCCGTCGGCAGCACCGACGACAAGGCGCTGACCACCGCCCTGTGGGACCTCGTCTGGGCCGGGCAGATCACGAACGACACCTTCGCACCGCTCCGCGCCATGCTCGGCGGTGCGGCGAAGAGCACGAGCACGCCCCGGGCACGGGCCTACCGCGGCCGTCGCCGCCCGACCCTGCCGACGCAGTCCGGACCGCCGTCCGTCGGCGGCCGCTGGTCGCTGCTGCCCCTGGCCGAGTCCGACTCGACGCTGCGCGCCGCCGCGACCGCCGAGCAACTGCTCGAGCGCTACGGCGTCGTGACCGGGGGGCCGTGCAGGTCGAGGGGGTCCGGGGCGGGTTCGCCGGCGTCTACCGGGTGCTCTCCCGGTTCGAGGAGTCCGGCCGCGCCCGCCGCGGGTACTTCATCGAGGGACTCGGGGCTGCGCAGTTCGCGACCGGTCCGACCATCGACCGGCTGCGCACGTACGCCCGTGACCTCGACGACGACGAACGCACCGACCCGGACCGGAAGCGCGAGGCACTGACGCTCGCGGCGACCGACCCGGCGAACCCCTTCGGTGCGTCGCTGCCGTGGCCGACGGATGCGCCGACGGGCGACACCGGCGACACCGACGGCTCCGACGGCTCCGGCGGCCCCGGCGGCGCTGCGGGCGGGGACGACGGCGGGACGAAGGCTCGCGGTCACCGCCCCGGCCGCAAGGCCGGCGCCCTGGTGACGACGGTCGACGGTCGACTCGCGGTCTACGTCGAGCGCGGCGGCAAGTCCGTGCTGACGTTCACCGACGACCCCGCGGACCTGGCGGCGGCGGCCGCGTCGATCGCGACGACCGTGCGGACCGGGCTGCGGAAGCTCGCCGTCGAACGGGTCGACGGCGACTTCGTCCTCGAGACCCCGCTCGGCGGCGCACTGCGCGAAGCCGGGTTCACCGCCACCCCGCAGGGACTCCGGCTCCGTGCCTGAGGGCGACACCGTCTACCGAGCGGCACGTCGGTTGCACACCGCGCTCGCGGGCAAGGTCCTGACCCGCAGCGACTTCCGTGTGCCCGCGTTCGCGAC
The DNA here is from genome assembly GCF_003234445.2 of Curtobacterium sp. MCLR17_036. NCBI lineage: Bacteria > Bacillati > Actinomycetota > Actinomycetes > Micrococcales > Microbacteriaceae > Curtobacterium > Curtobacterium sp. MCLR17_036. Next base: position 3,415,105 of record NZ_CP126269.1, read on the forward strand.
GGTCGACCTGGTCGGCCGGACCGTCGACGAGGTCGTGCCCCGCGGCAAGCACCTGCTCCACCGGATCGGTGACCTCACCGTGCACTCGCACCTCAAGATGGAGGGGCGGTGGGACGTCTACGCCCCCGGCGACCGCTGGCGACGACCGGCGCACCAGGCCCGCGCGGTCCTCGACGCCGCCGACGTCTCCACCGTCGGCTTCACGCTCGGCGTGCTCGAGATCGTGCCGCGCGACCGCGAGTCCGAGGTCGTCGGGCACCTCGGGCCGGACCTGCTCGGGCCCGACTGGGACCCCGACCTGGCACGCGAGAACCTGCTGCGGGACCCGGCACGCCCGGTCGGACTCGCCCTGCTCGACCAGCGGGTGCTGGCCGGGCTCGGCAACGTGTACCGGAACGAGCTCTGCTTCCTGCGCGGTGTGCTGCCGACACGCCCCGTGAGCGAGGTCCCCGACCCGGCGCGCACGATCACGCTCGCGAGCCGGCTCATCACGGCGAACCGCGACCGCAGCAACCGGGTGACCACCGGCGTCGACCGCCCCGGGCGGCGGTTCTGGGTCTACGGGCGGGCCGGCAAGCCGTGCCTGCGGTGCGGCACCCCGGTCCGGCACGGCGAGCTCGGGGACTCGGAACTCACCCTGCGCGACACCTACTGGTGCCCGCGCTGCCAGACCTGATGGCTGTGCGAACCGTGGCTCAGCGGTCGCTCGCCTCGACCACGCAGCTCTCGACCTGCTTCGCTGCCTCGGACTCGGCGCTGAAGTCGCTCGGGGCCGGCGAGGCCGACTCCGACTCGTCGGCGGTGGCGTCCTTCGCGGCCTGGTTCACCGCGTAGAGCGGACCGTCGAAGTCGTCGGACGTCGGGTCGCTCGTGGTCGCCCAGACGGTGACCTCGTCCTCGTTGGGGTCGTTGCTGTCCTCGGGCACGATCGTCGCGCCGAGGTACCAGCCGCCGTCGCCCTCCTGGACGTCGGCGAACTCCGTGGTGTCGTGCGGACCGACGGCGGCGCCGATCGCGTCCGCGACCGCCCCCGAGGCCACTTCGCACTCGGCCGACTGCGACTTCTCCTCGGAACCGGGGACCTTGCCGACCGGGTTGATGTTCTGCGCGCCGCCGGGGTCACAGGCGGTGAGCAGGAGGGCAACGGTGGCGGCACCGATCAGCGCCGTGGCGGTCTTCGCTCGCATGTCCATGCCGTGGACGGTAGGCGGCGGATCGTGCCCGGACGCTCAGGTGGTCCGCCGGGCGCGGTCGACCGGGGATCAGGCGGGACGGAGGGCGGCCGGCCGCTCGACCAGCGGACGGCGGCGGAGTCCCGGGACGGTCAGCGCCGGCGGCTCGTACTGCTGGTCGAGCCGCGTGACGTCGGTGCCGGGCGGGACGATGGCGTCGATGCGGTCGAGGACATCGTCGGACAGGGTGACGTCCGCGCCTGCCAGCAGGTCGTCGAGCTGCTCCATCGACCGCGGGCCGATCAGGGCGCTCGTCACGCCGGGGTGCGCGGTCGCGAAGGCCAGTGCCAGGTGCGTCATCCGGATGCCGGTCTCCTCGGACAGCGCCACGACCTGCTCGATGACGTCGATGCGTCGTCCGTCCTGGTTGTGCCGGAACATCCCGACCCGGGCGAGGTCGCTCTGCTGGCCGCGACGGAAGCGGCCGGTCAGCATGCCGCCGGCGAGCGGACTCCACACCAGGGTGCCCATGCCGTAGCGCTGAGCGGTCGGCAGGACCTCGCGCTCGATGCCCCGGTTGAGGATCGAGTAGGTCGGCTGCTCGGTCCGGAAGCGCTCGAGACCCCGTCGCTCCGAGGTCCACTGCGCCTCGACCTGCATCGACGCCGGGAACTCCGACGTGCCGATCGCGCGGACCTTGCCGCTGCGGACGAGGTCGGTGAGCGCGGAGAGCGTCTCCTCGAGTTCGACCGTGTCGTCGGGACGGTGCGCCTGGTACAGGTCGATGTGGTCGGTCTGCAGGCGGCGGAGCGAGTCCTCGACGGCGGTGGTGATCCACCGGCGGGAGTTCCCCCGCCGGTTCGGGTCGTCGCCCATCGGACCGTTGAACTTCGTCGCGAGGACGACGTCGTCGCGACGGCCCTTGATCGCCTTGCCGACCAGGACCTCGGAACCACCCTGCGAGTAGCGGTCCGCGGTGTCGACGAGGTTGATGCCCGCATCGAGTGCGCGGTGGACGATCCGGACGGAGTCCTGTTCGTCGCTGTTGCCGAAGGTGCCGTCGGTGCCGAGCATCATGGCGCCGAGGGCGAAGGGGCTCACCTGGATGCCGGTGCGGCCGAGGGTGCGGTACTGCATGTGCGTTGCCTCCTGTCAGTGGCGTCCCGGGCGGCGGTGCCGTATCGTGGACCGAAGTGGAACGCTCTTCCGGAACTATACGGAACGTTGTTCCGCTTTTGCAAGACCCAGTCCCGCTCCCGTCCGCTCCGATCGGAGGACCCCGTGCGCGCCGATGCCCAGCGCAACGCCGATGCCCTGACCGACGCCGCCCGCACGGTGTTCGCCGAGCAGGGGGTCGACGCCCCCGCGAAGGTCATCGCCGACCGGGCCGGGGTCGGCGTCGGCACGCTCTACCGCCGTTTCCCGCAGCGGTCCGACCTCGTCGTCGCCGTGTTCCGACAGGCCGTCGAGGACTGCGCCACCGCCGCCGAGGAACTCCGGGCCGAGCACGAACCGGACGAGGCGCTCGCGCGCTGGCTCCAGCGCTTCACCGGCTTCGTCGCGACGAAGCGCGGGCTCGCAGCGGCCCTGCAGTCCGGCGACCCGGCGTTCGAAGGTCTGCACCCGTACTTCATCGGCCGACTCGGTGGCGCACTGACCGGGCTCCTCGACGACGCCGCCGCAGCCGGGACGGTCCGCGCCGACCTCGACGCGGAGCAGCTGCTCCGGGCTGCGGCGGACCTGTCGCACGGTGCGCCGACGGTCGAGCAGAGCCAGTTCCTCGTCGGGCTGCTCGTCGACGGCCTGCGCTGGCGCGCGACGTCCCCGGCCTGACGGCGCCGGTACCGGTGCCGGATCTCAGCCGGGCAGGGGGTGCAGCCGCTGCGCCGCGACCGTCCGGACCGCCTCGGTCACGCGTTCGAGGAGCGGCGACGCCAGGTTCCACCGCTGCCACCAGAGCGCTACGTCCGCCCGTCGGCCCGGCGTGAGCTCGACCAGTTCGCCCCGGTCGAGGGCGTCGAGGCACTGCGCCTCGGGCAGCATCCCCCATCCGAACCCGAGGGTGACCGCCCGAGCGAAGTCCGCGGAGGTCGGCACGAAGTGGCGCGGCCCCCGCGGGGCGTGCCCGAGGACCCGCCGCAGGTACCCCTGCTGCAGGTCGTCGGCGCGGTCGTAGTCGACGAGCGGCACGCGGTCCATCCGTTCGGCCGTGTGGTGCTCGGACCCGAGGTCCGGCAGGTACCGGGCCACGAAGGCCGGCGAGGCCACCGCGCGGTACCGGTCGACGCCGAGCGCCACCGACGAGCAGCCCTGCACGGGATCGGCCTCGGCGGTCACCGCCGCCATCACGGTGCCCGCCCGCAGGAGTTCGGCGGTGCGGTCCTGGTCCTCGCGGTGCAGGTCGAAGACGACCTCGGTGTCCGCGCGCACGAGGGCGAGCGCGTCGAGGAACCACGTGCCGAGGGTGTCGGCGTTCACGGCGAGCGGGATGGCGGGGACGTCCGGCGCGTCCGCGCCCGTGCCGACCCCGAGCGCCCGGGCCGTCTCGTCGTCGAGCAGCCGCGCCTGCCGTGCGTGCCGGAGCACGACCTCGCCGTCGGCCGTCGGCGCGACCGGCGTGCTGCGTTGCAGGAGCACGCGCCCGAGCTGCTGCTCCATCGCCTTGATCCGCTGCGAGACGGCGGAGGGCGTGATCGCGAGGGCCCGCGCGGCGGCGTCGAGCGTGCCGTGGTCCACGGCGGCGAGGAGTGTCTCGAGGTGGTCGCGCTGCAGCCGTACCATGCAGGTGAGCTTACGGCACATCAGGAACGTGAGCTGTGCTGATCCTCGGTCCTTCTCTATCGTCGGATCGTGCTCGCTCTGCTCTCCGGTCTCGGTACCGGTCTCGCCCTCATCGTTGCGATCGGCGCGCAGAACACGTACCTGCTGCGGCTCGCGGTGGGGGCCGGCGCGCGGGTGGTGACCGCCGCGGTCGTGGTCTGCGCGGTCTCCGACGCCGTCCTCATCGTCGCCGGGGTCCTCGGGGTCGGGGCCGTGGTCGAACGGTTGCCGGCCGCCGTGGTGGTGATCCGGCTGCTGGGCGCCGCGTTCCTGCTGACCTACGGCGTCCTGGCGGCCCGGCGGGCGCTGCGCCCTGCGGACGCCGCGATGCGTGTGGACCCCGTCCCGGCGGCCACCCTCGGGCCGACGGTGCGAGCCCCCGCGGCACCGGGCGCCGGGATCGCGCCCGCCGACGGGCGTCGCGCCCCGACCCACCCGGGCGCGGTGCCCGCACGTGGGCGCGGTGCGACCGTCAGCGCGAACGACCGCGAGGTGACCGTGCGCGCGGCGGTGCTGACGATGCTCGTCTTCACGTGGGCGAACCCGCACGTGTACCTCGACACCCTGGTGTTCCTCGGGTCGGTCGCGAACCAGCAGGGACCGGCGGACCGCTGGTCGTGGACGGCCGGGGCGGTCACCGCGAGCTGCCTCTGGTTCGGCGCCCTCGGGTTCGGCGGGCGACTGCTCCGGCCGCTGTTCGCGCGGCCCGGGACCTGGCGGGTCTTCGACGCGCTCGTCGCCCTCGTGATGCTGACGTTCGGGGTGCTGCTGCTGCTCGGTGCCTAGCGGCCGACCGGACGGCGCCCCGGAACGGACACAGCACCGTGGCGGACCACGGTGCTGTGTCCGGAACCCGGTTCCGGAGGAGGACTCGGCGTGACGCCCGGCCCTACTGCAGGCCCTTGCCCACGCGGCTGTGGCGGCGGCTGTACCCGAAGTAGACCGCGAACCCGATCGCCAGCCACGCGATGAAGCGCAGCCAGGTCTCGACCTCGAGGTTGAGCATGAGCCAGAAGCACAGCACCGCCGAGAGGATCGGCAGCACCGGCACCCACGGCACCCGGAAGGCACGGGGCGCGTCCGGACGGGTCTTGCGCAGCACGACGATGCCGATCGACACGAGGACGAACGCGGACAGCGTGCCGATGTTGATCATGCCCTCGAGGCGCTCGACGGCGGTGAACCCGGCGATGAACGCGACGACGACACCGGCGACGACCTGCACGCGGACGGGCGTCTGGGTCTTCGGGTTCGTCTTGGAGAACCAGCGGGGCAGCAGACCGTCGCGGCTCATCGAGAACACGATGCGGGACAGCCCGAGCAGCAGCACCATCACGACGGTGGTGAGACCGATGAGCGAGCCGATGGCGATGATGCCGGCGGCCCACGGCAGGCCCACGATGTCGAAGGCGGAGGCGAGGGAGGGTGCCTCCTCGTCGGCGAGGCGCTGGTAGGAGACCATGCCGGTGATGACGATGCTGACGCCGACGTAGAGCAGCGTGACGATGCCGAGGCCGATGAAGATGCCGCGGGGCAGGGTCTTCTGCGGGTTCTCGGTCTCCTCGGCGCTCGTCGCGACGACGTCGAAGCCGATGAAGGCGAAGAACACGAGGGACGCGGCGGCGAGCAGGCCGAACACGCCGTACTGCGCGGGCGCGGACCCGGTCACGAACGACACGAGGGACTGCGTCAGCACGCCGCCCTCGGCGCCCTTGGTGGGCTCGGCCGGCGGGATGAAGGGGGTGAAGTTCGCGGCCTTGACGAAGAACGCACCGGCGACGATCACGAAGACGACGATGGCGACCTTGATCACGGTGATGACCGCCGACACGCGGGAGGACAGGCGCGTCCCGAAGGCCAGCAGCACCGTGAAGACGCCGACGATCAGGACCGGACCCCAGGTGAACCCGATCGGGCCGAGCTGGATCGTGTCCGGGATCTCGATGCCGAACACCCCGAACGCGGTGCTCAGGTAGATGCCCCAGTACTTCGCGATCACGGCGCTCGCGGTCAGGGTCTCGAGGATGAGGTCCCACCCGACGATCCAGGCGAGCAGCTCGCCCATCGTCGCGTACGTGAACGTGTACGCGGAGCCGGCGACCGGGATCGTCGAGGCGAACTCGGCGTAGCACATGATCGCCAGGCCGCAGGTGACGGCGGCGAGCAGGAACGAGATGATGACGCCGGGCCCTGCGAAGTTCGCGGCGGCGTTCGCGCCGACCGAGAAGATGCCGGCGCCGACGGCGACCGCGATGCCCATCGCGGCGATGTCGAACGTCCGGAGGGAGCGTTTCAGGGACCTGCCCTGCTCCTCGGAGTCGGCCAGACTGGCCTCGATCGACTTGATGCGGAGCTTCGGTGCCATGGGGTGGTTCCCGTCATCGGCTGGGCGGCGGACCTCGGAAGGGTACTGGTGTACCACCGCGTCACGCAAAGCGTCCGCCCGGACGGTCGGCCTCCGGGACCCGGTGCCGACGACAGGACGGCCGGGAGGCGCGGTGCCGGACCCACGTCCGGGCGCCGGCCCGGCAGCGGGTCGGGTCAGCGAGTCGGGTCAGCGAGTCGGGTCAGCGAGTCAGGTCAGCGGATCGGGTCAGCGAGTCAGGTCAGCGGATCGGCGAGCGGGTCCGGTCAGCGGGGCCGGGCGAGCGGGCCGGGTCAGCGGGGCGCGTCAGCGGGCCGCGTCAGCGGGGCGCGTCAGCGGGCCGCGTCAGCGGGGCGCGTCAGCGGGCCGCGTCAGCGGGCCGCGTCAGCGGGCCGCGTCAGCGGGCCGCGTCAGCGGGCCGCGCGCCAGTCCGCCAGGAAGCGGGCGCCCGCCTCGTCGTGGATGACACCGTCCGGCGCGGTGAGCACCGGGTACGGCGTGGCCGGCACCCCGTCGGCGGGACGGACGTCGACGTGCGCGACCTCGTGGCCGTTCGCGTGCAGCCAGTCCGCCATGGCGTAGTCGCTGCGCGAGTCCCCCATCGTGCGCCAGGCCGTCGGCAGGTCGCCGTCCTGCGCCAGGAGGTCGAGCGACCGCTCCGCGCCGAGGTCCTTGCCGCTGCGGTCCGACTCGACGTCGGTGGAGATGATGGTCGGGTCGACGCGCCACTGCACCGCACCGTCGGCATCGGGGCGGACGTCGTCGAGGCGGCGCACGCCGAGGCCACGACGCTCGAGCGCGGCCATCGCCTTCGCGTCGAACTCGGCCTGGCGGGCGAGGTAGGTGGCGTTCGGCACCTCGACGCGCTGCTCGATCGAGACCATCGCGTGCTTCGTCTCGTCGAAGAACACCAGGTCGGCGTACTCGGCGCGCACGAGGTCGCGCATCTCGTCGGCGAAGTCCCGCGGGAGCGCGAGGTCCTCGGCGACGGTCAGCTCGCCCATGCCGCCGTCGTACTGCGGACCGATCGAGCACCACACGGCGCCCTTCTCGCAGACGGCGTGCACGCGGCCGCCCTCGGCGAGGCCACCGGCGAGCAGCGGCCCGACGACCTCGCTCCGGATGAACGCGTCGCTCCGCCCCGTGTTGAAGACGACGGGGACGCCCTCGGCGGCCAGGGCGACGATGTCGTCGACGATGCTCGGGATCGCGATGGTGCGCGAGACCGGGCTCGCGATGGGTCCGTCGACGTCGAGCAGGAGACCGAGGCGGGGTGCGTTCACCCCTCCATCCTCTCGCAGTCAGCTGCTCGGCGAGCCGACCCGGGCGACGAACGCGTCGAGGACCTGACCGATGGCCGCGGGGTCGGGGACGTGGCCCTGCCCGGCGACCTCGGCGTACTCGGAACCGGGCACGGCCCCGACGACGGCGCGGGCGGCCCGACGCATCCAGTCGAGGCTGTCCGACCCCGCGGCGACGAGCACCGGCACGCCGACGGCCGAGGCCACGCGCTCGGGGATCGCCAGACCGTTCATGACCCGAACGTCGCGGCCGAGCACGTGCGCGTCGGCCACGAGCGACCGCCAGAGCCCGCTCCGCAGGCGCAGCGCCGAGATCTGCCCCATCGGCACCCCGAGGACCTGCGCGAGGAAGGCGCGCACCGCCTGGGCGCGGCGACCGGCGGCGACGTGCTCGTCGAGCAGGTCGGCGAACACCACGTCGTCGGCGTGCGGGTCGACGCTCGCCCGGTACGGCGGTTCGTACAGCACGGCCGCGTCGATCGGCACACCGGCGGCGAGGCCGCGCAGCACCACACCGGCCCCGACGCAGATGCCCAGTGCGGACACCGGGCCGTCGACGCTCGCCACGACGGCGGCGAGGTCCTGGACCTCGCGGTCGACCGACCACGGCCGGGTGTCCCCGCTCGCCCCGCGGCCGCGGCGGTCGTAGGTGACGACGCGGTGACGGTCGCGCAGGGCGGCCGTGACGCGGCCGAGGTAGTGGCTGTCCCGGTGGTCGAAGGCGCCGGCGAGCACGACGAGCGCCGGCCCCGTCCCCGACTCGGAGACGGCGATGACGGTCCCGTCGGCGGAGACGACGGTGCGGTCGACGTGCTGGTCCATGGTGTCCTTGCGAGGTGGGGCGACGGCGCTGCGTCGGGTCCTCGGGTCGGACCGTGCGGGTCGGTCCGTTCATCGTGACAGCGGAGCGCTCCCACGTCGACACCCGCAACCAGGGGGAAGGGCGGAACGGTCGGTCTGCCGTCGCGACCCCGAGCGGTGGCCCGTCGGCCCGTCAGCCCGTCAGTCCGTCAGTCCGTCAGTCCGTCAGTCCGTCAGTCCGTCAGTCCGTCAGTCCGTCAGCTCAGACGAGCGCCGAGCTGCCGACCGATTCCCGCTCGAGCAGGGAGCGCTTGACGTCGAGTCCCCACGCGAAGCCGCCGAGGGTGCCGTCCGAGCGCAGGACCCGGTGGCACGGCACGAACAGGGCCGGGGCGTTCCGTGCACACACGCTCGCGGCGGCGCGGACGGCGTCCGGTCGGCCCATCGCCGCCGCGAAGCCGGTGTAGGTCAGGGTCGTGCCGGCCGGGATGCGCCGCAGCTGGCGCCAGCCCTCGGCGAAGAGCTCGGTGCCGAACTGCCGCACCGGCACCTGCATCGCGTGCTCGACGTCGCCGTCGTAGAAGGCGTCGACCGCCCCGGCCGAGGCGACCCGGCCCACGGTGACGTGCTGGGGCCGGTGCCGGTCGGCGATCCGGCCGAGGATGCGGTCGACCGAGTCGGTCCACCCCGAGGCGAGCACGCGCCCCTCGGTGTCCTCGAGCACGGTGAAGGGTCCGTCGGGGGTGTCCAGGGTCTGGATGGTCGCGTTGGTCATCGTTCGTCCTTCCGGGAGTCGGTGGGGCGCACGGCTGCCGTGGTCATCGCGCGGTCGATGACCGGTCGCCAGCAGTGCATCGTCAGGTAGCTCCGCCAGGGCGCCACCTGCTCCGACCATAGGGAGAGCTCGCGTGCCGATCCGGGCAGGCCGAGGACCTGTGCACCGTTCCGCACCGCGAGGTCGCTGTGGAGGAGGATGTCCGGATGGTGCCGCACCCGCAGCGCCACCGAGTCGGCGGTCCACGGGCCGATGCCCTTCACGGCGAGGAGCCCGGCGCGGAGCTCGTCGACCGACTGCGCCGCGTCGACGACGAGCGACCCGTCGGCGAGCGCCGCGGCCACGCGCAGGATCGTGTCCACCCGCGCCGCCGGACCGCGCAGGACCTCGGCGCCCCGTTCCGCGATCACGGCCGCCGACGGGAACAGCACCGCGTCGGGTGCGACGGCCGGGTCGACGGGGCTGCCGAGCGCCGCGACGAGCCGTCCCTGCGCCGTGCGGGCCGCCGCGACGGAGACCTGTTGTCCGATGAGGGTGCGGAACACCAGCTCGTGCGCGTCGACCACCCCGGGCAGCCGGATGCCCGGTACCCGGGCCACGGCCCCGGCGAGCTCGGGGACCGACCCGAGGACGGCGTCGACGGCGGCCGGGTCGGCGTCGAGGTCGAAGGCGGCGCGGACCCGCGCGACGAGTGCGGGCAGGTCCGACAGGTCGGTGACCCGGACCCGCAGGTCGATGCCGGTTCCGCGACCCGGCGCCGTGGACCCGGCCACCCCGGGGACCGCGGCCGTCGCGGTGAAGCGGGCCGGGCCTCCTGGCAGGGTGAGCACGCGCCCGTAGGAGGTGACCCGGCCCGCCGGGTCGACCCCCACCTGTTCCATTCCCGGCAGCGCGTGCAACGCGTGCCAGTCGAGCAGCCCCTGCGCGTCGAACGGCTCGCGGGCCGGCAGGTGCACGTGCAGGTCCCCGTCGGGCGTCGCGCGCGTCGTGCGCCGGGCGCGGAGCTCGGTCGGGGTGACGGCGAAGACCTCGCGGACGGTGTCGTTGAACTGCCGGACGCTCCGGAACCCCGCGGCGAAGGCGACGTCGGCGACGGGCAGGTCGGACGAGGTGAGCAGCGTGCGCGCGGTCTGCGCGCGGTGCGCTCGGCTGAGCGCCTTCGGGCCGGCGCCGAGCTCGGCGGTCATGATCCGGTTGAGCTGTCGCTCGGAGTAGCCGAGGCGGGCGGCGAGGCCCGGTACGCCGTCCCGTTCGACGACCCCGTCGAGCACGAGGCGCATGGCGCGTCCGGCGACGTCCTCGCGCAGGTCCCACTCGGGGCTGCCCGGCGTGGCCTCGGGCAGGCACCGCTTGCACGCACGGAAGCCGGCGAGGTGTGCCGCGGCGCTGGTGCGGTAGAAGGTGACGCCCGCTTCGCTCGGGGTCCTGGCGGGGCAGGACGGCCGGCAGTAGATGCCGGTCGAGTGCACGGCCGTGACGAACTGGCCGTCGAACCGGGCGTCGCGCGAGGCGACGACGCGGTGCCGTTCGGCGTGCAGCGGGTCGGTGACGGGGGTGGACACCGGACCAGCGTGGCACGCACCACCGACGCGGCACTGGCGGGAATCGGACGGGGCAGTGCGGGTCACGTCCGGTGCGGGGCGGTCGACCGGGAGGCCCGACTAGCGTTGGGCGGGTGCACTCCGGAGACGACGTGGCCGGTCCCGGCGACCTGCCGTACGCCACCGAGGTCGAGGTCGCGCTGCTCCTGGTGTCGCGGCGGCACCGGTACCTGGGGCGGCCGTCGGACGGGGCCGAACCGGTGCTGCCGACCGATCCGGACGAGCGCCGCGACCGTGTCGAGCTGCGCGCGGGCCTCGGGATCGTCGGTGACCGGTACTTCGCCTCGCGGGCGCACGTGCACGCGTCCGTGACGGTGATCGGCCTGGAGCCGCTCGAGGCCGTCGGCGTCGAGCTCGGGGTACCGGTGGACCCGGTCGCGACCCGACGCAACGTGTTCCTGCGCGGGGCCGACGTCGAGGCGCTCCGCGGTGAGCCCTTCTCGCTGACGAGCGCGGCCGAGGGGTCGGTCCCGGTGCTGTTCCGGGGTCACCGGCCGGCGAACCCCTGCGCCTGGATGGACCACGAGGTGGCGCCGGGGGCCTTCCGGGCGATGCGCGGACGGGGCGGCGTGCGGTGCGACCCCGAGTCCGACGGTGTGCTCACCCTCGGACCCGCGGTGCTCCGCACGGCCCGCCCCGTCGCGCTGCGCTGACCGGCGGGTGCGGTCCTACGCGGTGAGGACGCGCTCGATGCCGTCGACGAAGGCGGGCAGGTCGTCGGGGTTCCGCGAGGTCACGAAGCCGTCGGCGACCTGGACCTCCTGGTCCACCCACTCCGCGCCGGCGTTGCGGACGTCGGTCTGCAGCGACGGGTACGAGGTGATCGTCCTGCCGGTGAGGACACCGGCCTCGATGAGGGTCCACGGACCGTGGCAGATCGCGGCGACGGGCTTGCCCGCCTCGACGAACGCCTTGACGAGCGCGACGGCCTGGCCGTCGGTGCGCAGGGTGTCCGCGTTGATGGTGCCGCCGGGGACGACGAGAGCGTCGTAGTCCGCCGCCGTGACACCGTCGATGGTGGTGTCGACGTCGACCGACTTGCCCGGGTCCTTGTCGCCGACGAGGGTCGCGATCGAGCCGGACTCCTGCGCCGCGACCGTCACGGTCGCGCCGCGCTCGCGCAGCTGGTCGGTGGGGACGACGATCTCGTCCTGCTCCACGCCGTAGTTCGTCGCGATGACGAGGATCTTCTTGCCGTCGAGGGCTGCCATGGTCGCTCCTTCCGCGGCCCGGTGGTTCCGGCCGCACTTCCACGGGCCGGTGTCCCCGGCCGCTCGTCCAGGGTCGTCGCCGACGGCTGGGCACGTCCGCAGGACGGAGCCGACGTTCAGCCTCGTATGCGGAAAGCGGCCCCGTCGGCCGTCACGGTGATGCCGTCGTACCCCGGCACGCGGTGCAGCCCGGCCGTGACGTCCGACTCGTGCCCACCCACCACGACGGTCGTCGCACCGGAGGCGATCGCGGACTCGAGCCCGGCCGGCGCGTCCTCGAAGGCGACGCAGTCGGCCGCGTCGACGCCGAGCAGGGCGGCGCCGCGCAGGTAGCCGTCGGGGTGCGGCTTGCCGTGCTCGACGTCCTCCGACGGCACGAACGCCGTCGGCATCGTCAGCCCGGCGGCGGCCATCCGCCCGACGGCGAGGTCGCGGGGCGCACTCGTCACGAGCGCCACGGGCACACCGGCCGCGAGGAGCCGCTCGACGAACGCCGCGGCGCCGGGGATCTCGGCGATGCCCTCGGTGCTGGCGCTCTCCTCGTCGACCAGGCGCGCGGCGATGCGCAGCTGCTCGTCGGTGTCCAGGTCGGGCAGGAAGCGCTGGATCGTGCTGATCGCCTGGCGGCCGTGCGAGAACGCGAGGATCTCGGCGGGGTCGATGCCGTGCTCCTCGGCGAAGCGGGTCCAGGTCGCCTCGACCACCGCGGTCGAGTCCACCAGGGTCCCGTCCATGTCGAAGAGGACCCCGGACGCCACGATGTCGATCACACGCCCGACCCTAGCGCCCGCGTGTCCGACGGGGCCGGGGCGGTGTCGAGTGAGCAGATGATGTCGGGTCGAGCGGGCCGAGGCGACGTCTCCTGCTCACTCGGTGCCCGAACGGTGCGTCAGCGTGAACGGACCCACCGCGTCAACAGCACCCCGCCCGCACCGAGCAGCACGTGTGCCGGTCGCATCCGCCGCAGCTCGGGCGAGGACCCGGTCGCGATGCGGGGCCCGGCGCCGCCCTCGAGGGACGGGTCGACCGTCAGGGTCAGCTCGTCGACCGCGTCCGCGGCGACGAGCGCCCCGAGGAACGACGGACCGCCCTCGCAGTGGATGCTCCCGAGCCCACGGGCGGCCAGCTCGCCGAGCACCGCCGCGACGTCGACGGACGAGGACCCGCACGCCAACACGTCGGCGACCTCGCCCAGAGCACGACCGGACGACGACGCCGCCCCGGACGCCGACGTCAGGACGACCGGCCGCACCGGTGCCTCGGTGAAGACCCGCGAGGACGCGTCGAGCGACGCCGAGTTCGTCACGATCGCGAAGACGGGGTGGTCGGGCAGGCCGCGCGCCCGCCGCCAGGCGACGTCGGCGTCGTGCAGGACCATCGGGCCGTAGCCCTCGTCACGGACGGTGCCGGCGGCGACGAGCACGACGTCGGCCACCCGGCGGAGCAGGTCGAACACGCGCAGGTCGTCGGCACCGCCGAGCGCACCCGTCCGGCCCGCCGCGGTCGCCGACCCGTCGAGGGTCGCGACGAAGTTGACGCGGAGCCAGGGATCGCCGACGCCGTCGGTGTAGAGCGCGAGCAGGTCGTCGTCCGACAGGTCGGCGACGGACGGGGGCAGCGGGTTCACGTGTTGTGCCTCGACTCCACCGGTGCCCGCCAGCCGAGCGTCGCCTCGACCATGCGCATCGCGTCGACGCTCTCGGCGACGTCGTGCATCCGGACGATCCGGGCGCCGAGCACCGCGCTGAGGGTGGCGACGGCGAGCGACCCGGCGAGGCGCTCGCCACGGGGGCGGCCGAGCGACTCCCCCACGAAGTCCTTGTTCGACACCGCCGCGAGCACGGGGTAGCCGAGTGCGACGACCTCGGGCAACCGCCGGGTCAGTTCGAGCGTGTGCACCGTGTTCTTGTTGAGGTCGTGGCCGGGGTCGACGACGATCCGCGACTCCGGGATCCCCGCGGCGAGCGCCCGGTCGACCCGCTCGCGCAGGAACCCGACGACGGACGCGGTGACGTCGGCGTACCGGGGCGGCGCGGCGAGCGCACGGCGCGGTTCGGCGGTCGAGTGGGTGATGACGATCGTCGCCTCGGAGTCGGCGACCACGTCCGCCATCCGCGGGTCGTGGAGTCCGGTCGTGTCGTTGACGACGCTCGCGCCGGCGGCGATCGCCGCGGCCGCGACCTCGGGTCGGAAGGTGTCGACGCTGATCGTGACGTCGGACTCCTGGGCGAGCTGCCGCACGACGGGCACGACGCGGTCGATCTCGTCGGCCGCGGGGAGCTCGGGCCCAGGCGCGAACTTCACCCCGCCGATGTCGACCCAGTCCGCGCCCTGCTCCGCCGCGCGCACGGCCGCCGCGACCGCGCGGTCGAGCGCGAACGTGGCGCCGCGGTCGTGGAACGAGTCGGGCGTCCGGTTCACGATCGCCATGACGGCGATGCGGTGGTCGAAGTCGACGGTCCGCCGTCCGATCGTGCGGACCGGGTCGCGCAGTTCGGGGACGACCCACCCGGGCAGGCTCGTCACGCGTCCGCCCCCGGCTCGGCGGTCGGCGGCGTGGCCGACCCGGCACCGATGAGCGCGATCGCCTCGGCCCGTTCCGCGGCGCCGGCCAGCGTGCCGTTCGCCGCGACCGTCACGGTCGTCGAGCTGTTCTGGCGCTCCCCGCGGCTCGTGACGCACTGGTGCTGTGCGTCGAGGACCACGAGCACGCCCGCGGCGCCGAGGCCCTCGGCGATGGTCGCCGCGACCTGTTCGCCGAGCCGTTCCTGCAGCTGCGGGCGGGAGGCCACCGCGTCGAGCACGCGCGACAGGGTGCCGAGGCCGATGAGCCGCTCGCCCGGGGCGTACGCCAGGTGCGCGACGCCGAGGAACGGCAGCAGGTGGTGCTCGCAGACGGAGCGGAACCGGATGCCGCGGACGACGACGAGCCGACCGCGTTCGCCGTCCTCGGCGTGCACCGTGCCGTCGCGGGCGATCGCGACCGCGTCCGTGCCGATGCCGCTGAAGAACTCGGCGTACGAGTCGGCGACCCGCGACGGCGTGCGCACCAGCTCGGGGCGGTCGGGGTCCTCGCCGACGGCGAGCAGGAGTTCGCGCACCGCGGCCTCGACGCGGGCGCGGTCCAGGGGAGACGTCACCCGCTCATCCAACACCAGCCGCGCGCAGTGGACACGAGCGGCCGCTCGACGTGAGGTTCCCCGGGGACGTGAGCCGGGCCTCCCGTCCGGGAGCCCTGTGAGGATCCTGTGACACGCGCGAAACCCAGCGTCCTTTAAACTCAGTCGGTGAGCGCCACGAAGACCGACACCCCACACCGGAACCGCTTCGCGACCGGCCTCGACCGCTTCTTCTCGATCACCGAACGCGGGTCCTCGATCCCGCGCGAGGTCCGCGGCGGTCTCGTGTCGTTCGTGACCATGGCGTACATCGTCATCCTCAACCCGCTCATCCTCGGCGGCTTCAGCGCCGACCAGGCCGCGAAGGACGTCAGCGGCGGCTGGCTCGAGAACGCAGAGGTCGCCGCGGCGACCGGTCTCGTCGCCGGGCTGATGACCATCGCGATGGGCGTCATCGCGAACCTGCCGTTCGGCATCGCCGCGGGCCTCGGGATCAACTCGTTCCTGGCCGTCAGCGTCGTGCAGCAGGTCACGTGGGCCGAGGCGATGGGCCTCGTCGTCATCAACGGCGTCATCATCGTGGTCCTCGCCCTGACGGGGATCCGGACGATGATCTTCACCGCCGTGCCCGCGCAGCTCAAGGCCGCGATCACGGTCGGCATCGGTCTGTTCATCGCCTTCATCGGGCTCGTCGACTCCGGCTTCGTGCGCTCCTCCGGCCTGTCGTCGCCGCCGCTGCAGCTCGGCGAGGACGGCTCCGTCGGCGCCCTGCCGACCATCGTGTTCCTGATCGGGCTCATCATCATCGGCACGCTCATGGCCCGCCGGGTCAAGGGTGCGCTGCTCATCGGCATCGTCGCGACGACGGTCATCGCGATCATCCTGCAGGCGGTCTTCCAGGTGCCGACGTCGGTCGACTCGAAGACCGGCTGGAACCTCAACGCCCCCGGCCTGCCGAGCGCGCTCTTCGCGTTCCCCGACCTGTCGCTCGTCGGGCACGCCGACCTGTTCGGCGCGTTCAGCCGCATCGGCCCGTTGGCCGCGTCGATGCTCGTCTTCACCCTCGTGTTCACGAACTTCTTCGACGCGATGGGCACCATGACCGGCCTCGCCAAGGCCGCCGGCGTCGCGAAGCCCGACGGCACCTTCCCGCGCCTGAAGTCGGCGCTCGTCGTCGAGGGCGTCGGTGCCATCGCCGGTGGTGGCGCCTCGGTCTCGTCGAACACCGTGTTCATCGACTCGGCCTCCGGCATCGGCGAGGGCGCCAGGACGGGCATGGCCTCGGTCGTGACCGGTCTGCTGTTCCTGGCGTCGATGTTCCTGACGCCGCTCACCCAGGTCGTCCCGCTCGAGGTCGCCGCCGCCGGCCTCGTCGTCGTCGGCGCGCTCATGGTCGCGCAGGTCGCCGACATCTCGTGGACGGACTTCGGGTCGGCCCTGCCGGCGTTCCTGACGATCGTCGTCATGCCGCTGACGTACTCGATCGCGAACGGCATCGGCGCCGGCTTCATCAGCTGGGTGCTCATCAAGCTGCTGTCCGGCCGCGGTCGCGAGGTCTCGTGGCTGCTCTACGTGGTCGCCGCGGGCTTCCTGCTGTACTTCGCGCGCGGACCGCTGGAGGCACTGCTCGGCGTCGGCTGACGCCTGGGGCGCGGGGCGGTCGGCGCCGGCTGACGCCCGCTCGGCGGGCCGGTCGGCTGGTTCCCGCTGGTCGGGCCGGTCGGCTGGCTCACGCAAGAGCGACAGTTCCTGTGGGGCTGCCCGAGGGTGGTCCGCACAAGCGACAGTTCTCCGCGAACCATCCGCGGAGGACTGTCGCTTTCGCGTTCGGGCGGCCTGGAGGCCCGGGCTCAGTCCGGCAGGTCGCCCGGCGTCGCCTCGTGGTGGCGCTGGTCCGGGGTGCGCCGGTCCTCCTTCATGCCCGCCTCGAACAGGTGGCGGCGGCCCTGCACGAGCTCGTCGCGCGCGGTGCGCTCGAGCTCCTTGGCCAGGGCGTAGTAGCCGTCGTCGTAGTCCTCGACGATCTGGAACGTCCACCGCCCCGCGATGACGTTGCGGCCCACCAGCTCCGTGTCGATCCGGTCGGCGAGGTCGGTGTGGCCGGCCTTCCGCAGTTGCTCGACCGCCTCGCCGAGGTTGAGGTCGGCCGTGCCGGTCAGGCGGTGGAAGCCGTAGAGCAGACCACGGGCGTGCTCGATGACCTCGACCGCGGCGGACAGGCTGCCGAGGGCCTCGACCGTGGCCTCGGACACCCCCTCCGGGACCTGGTGCTGCGCGTCGGGACCCTGTGCGTCGTTCGTCATGGACCCTCGTCTACACGACCGCACCTGGCCCCGCGACCGGCATCGTCCACGACCCGCCGTGCACGTCGTGGGCGCTTGCGGTGGGCGACAGGAGCGACCTAGCATTCGAACACACGTTCGAACGGAGAAGCCGATGATGATCACCGACACGACCGCCACCGTGTGGTGGTCCGAGGGGGCACCGGCCCGGTTGGTCTGGGCCGGACGACGCTGGCGGGTGTCCGACACCCCCACGCGCCTCACCGTGACGCGCGCCGAACTGCCGACCGCGATCACGCACGCACCGGAGCGCACGGTCGGCTGGCGGTTCCAGGCGACCGCCGAGGACGGCGAGGCCCTGGTCGTCGACATCGTGCCGGAGGGGGACGGCTGGGGCGTCGCGCGGACGTGGACGTGAACGGTCCGGCCGACGTCGCCGGCGCGACGGGTCAGGCCGGTGCGCGCTCCGTCGCCACCGGGCGCTCCATGAGCCGCCAGGCACCACCGGTCAGCGGCGCGAGCGTCACGACCGTGTAGAGCACGAGGACCACACCGAAGGTCGCCTGGACGCCGACACCCTCCGCCGCGAAGCCGGCCAGCAGGCCGCCGAGCGGGATGCCCGCCCACGACCCCGCGCCGAGGAGCCCGAACACCCGGGCACGCATGTGCTCCGGGATGCGCTCGAGCTCGACCGCTCCGAGGATCGGGTTGAGCGCCCCGGCCGCGAGTCCGGACACCGCGGCGGCGCCGAGCATCCACGGCAGTCCGAGGCCGAGGGCCGGCACCAGGAGCGACGGACCACCGGCGAGCACGAAGCACACCACGAACGTGGCACGACGCGGGACCCGGTGGGCGACGTACCCGAACGCCACGGACCCGATGAAGGCCGCACCGCCGAAGGTCCCCGTCGCGAAACCGAGCGCCTGCGCCCCACCCAGCACGTCCGCGGCGTAGAGCGGCAGGAGCGTCGTCGACCGGGCGGCGTCGAGCAGGTTCGTGACCAGCACGAGGGCGACCACGAGTCGGAAGAACGGGTCACGGACGCAGAACCGGAAGCCCTCGGCGATGTCCCGCCAGTACCCGGAGGCCGGTCCGGCATCGGCGGCCGCTGGCGACGGGGCGTCGGCGGGCCGGACCAGCACCGCGGCGAGCAGTGCGGCGGCGCCGAACGCCGCCGCGGTGCCGACGAGCGCAGCCATCGGCCCGGCGGCCGCGACGAGCACACCACCGAGCGGTGCACCGATGAGCACCGAGAGTCGCTGCGCTGCCTCGAAGTGCCCGACCGCCCGCTCCAGCGGTACCCCGGACGAGCTGGCCAGTCCCGGCAGCAGGACCCGGCGCGCGGACTCCCCGGGCAGGTCGAGCAGACCGCTCACGAAGACGAGCGCCAGGAGCGCCCAGAAGGGCAGCCCCACCGTCCACGCCAGCACCGGCATCGCGAGCAGCGTCACGCCGCTGACGAGGTCGGACACCACGCTCGAACGGACGAAGCCGACCCGCTCGACGAGCGCTCCGCCGAACGGGCCGCCGAGGACGATCGGCACCGTGGCGGCGAAGGCGGCGATGCCGACGTCCGTCGCCGAGCCGCCCCGCGCGAGGACGGCGAACGGCACCGCCACGGTCGTGACGACGTTCCCGGTCCGCGAGAGGATGTGGACCGCGAGCAGGGCTCGCAGCCGCGCCTTCGGCGTCACCGTCGCGTCGTCCGGTAGGCCTGGGTGACGGCGATGACCTGCTCGGCCCCGTCGTCCGCGGTGTGGGCGTCGCTGACGGCCGTCCACCGGTCGAGGACGGCGGCGAGTTCCGCGCCGAGGCCGGCGAGTTCGTCCGGCGTGAGCCGGAGCACCTGGTCCGAGCTGGTCGACGCTGCGACCCACTCGCGGCCGAGCACCGGCGCCTGGTCGATGAAGCGCTGGTACTCGGTCGCGTAGGCCTGGGCGACGGTGTGGCCGAGCTCGGTCGCGGCGACCAGCCGTTCCGGGTCGCCGAACGCCTCGGCCAGGTCCCACGACGTGCGGTCGGCCGTCGCACGCCACCACCGCTCGCGGCGGTCGGCCCCGAGGTCCGGCGCCGGTTCGATGAGCTCGGCCTCGGCGAGACGCCGACAGTGGTAGCTGATGGTGCCGGGCGCCTCGTCGATCACGTCGCCGAGCATCGCCGCGGTCTGCGCGCCACCGGTGCGCAGCAGGCCGACGATCCGGAGCCGGGTGGGATGGGCGAGTGCGCGCATGTGGGCGGCATCGTCGAGTCTGCGAACGGTCACGGCACGACCCTAGATGCACAAGAATCGTTGCGCAATGGTTCTTGTCGATGTTGCCGCACCCGCGGACGGGCGACCGCGCTACGGTTCCGGCATGGCGAAGTGGATCGCGTTGCTGCGCGGGGTGAACGTCAACGGCATCACGATCCGGAGCGCCGACCTCGGTGCGCTGTTCCGTGGGCTCGGGTACGCGGACGTCCGGACCGTGCTGGCCTCGGGCAACGTGGTCTTCAGCACGGACGACGAGCAGGACGTCGCCCGGCTCTCCGGCACGATCGAACAGGCGCTGCGAGACCGGTTCGGCTACGACGCGTGGATCGTGCTCGTCCGGCACGACGACCTGCGAGCGGTCCTCGACGCGTTCCCGTTCGCCTCGGCACCGGACCGCCACGACTACGTGCTGTTCGGCTCGGACGACGCCGCCCTCGACGACCTGCTCGCCGACCTCGTGCTCGACACCGCCGTGGAGCAGGTCGCGCGTGGACGGGGCGTCGTCTACTGGTCCTGCCCGAAGGGGTCGAGCACGGACACGGTGTTCGCGAAGCGGGCCGGCGCCGCCCGCTTCAAGCGCACGACCACGACCCGCAACGCGAACACGCTCCGGAAGCTGCTGTGACGCGGGGAACGCTGCACCACGTCGAACTGCGCACGGCGGACCTGGGTCGGGCCGAGCGCGCGTGGGGGTGGCTGCTCGGTGCGCTGGGCCACGAACCGTTCCAGCGCTGGGAGGACGGCCGGAGCTGGCGACTCGGCGACCTGTACGTCGTGCTCGAGGCCGCTCCGCTCGACGGGGCGCACGACCGGCGTCGCGCGGGGCTGAGCCACCTGGCGTTCCACGCCGGCTCGGCGGCCGACGTCGAGCGCCTCTGGCAGGACGCACCGGCGAACGGCTGGACACGGCTCTACGAGGACCGGCACCCCTTCGCCGGTGGGCCGGACCACCACGCCGCCTTCCTCGAGGACGGCGAACGGTTCAAGGTCGAGCTCGTCGCCGACTGACGCGACCGGGCGGGGCGGGACGTGACCGCGCCCCGCCCCGTCGGGCTGCTACGCCTGCGGCGGCTGGCCGTTGCTCGCCAGGGTGCCGCCGTCGACCGGCAGCACGGCACCCGTGACGAACGACGCGGCGTCGCTCGCCAGGAACAGGATCGCGGCGGCGACCTCCTCGGACCGACCACCGCGCCCGAGGGCGATGCGCTCCGCGAACTTCGCCTTGAGGGACTCGTTCTCTGCCTGCTCCGTCGTGAGGTCGGTCCAGATGAGACCCGGCGCCACGGCGTTCACGCGGACGCCGAAGTTCCCGTTGTCGAGCGCCGCGGCCTTCGTGAAGTTCGAGACGCCACCCTTCGCCGCGTTGTACGGGCTCATGCGCCAGTCGGCGGCCTCGCCCGACACCGACGAGGTGTTGACGATCGACCCCTTCGTCTCACGCAGGAACGGCAGCGCTGCCCGGGTGCCGTAGAACACCCCGGAGAGGTCCGTCTCGATGACCCGACGCCACTCGTCGGTGCTGATCTCGGTGATGTCGCCCGAGCTGAAGGTCCCGGCGTTGTTCACCAGGACGTCGAGCCGGTCGAACCGGTCGATGGCCGCCGAGACGACGGTCTCCCAGTCCTCGGGGCTGGCGACGTCCGCGTGCAGTGCCACGACCCGGTCGGTCGGCAGCGAGTCGCCGACCGCACGGACCTTCTCCTCGACACTGTCGGTCAGGACGACCGACGCGCCCTCATCGACGAGCGCCCGGACGGTCGCCTCACCGATGCCCGAGCCGGCGCCCGTGACGATCGCGACCTTGCCCTCGAACCTGTTGCCCATGGTGTCTCCTCTTCGTTGCACGATCCGTGCCCGGGAGACGCCATCGGCCCGTCGGGGCACGTCGGACCACGGTGCCCGGGACCGCCTGGACACGTTCGGAGGTGCACACCTCGCGCTGAGGTCGCACTCCGCCCCGGTACCGCTCAGCGGAACCGGGGCGGAGTGCGACCTCAGTGGCCGGCGGCAGGCGGCCGGCGGGTGGGCTTACGCGGTCGTCTCGTCGACGTCGAAGTCGCGCTCGAGGGAGATCGTCGGGATCGACGCCGTGACGACCGACCCGTCCGCCCGCAGCGTGCCCTGGATGTCGCTCGTCGTCGGCGCGTGCCCCGTCATGCGCGGCCCCTGGTGCGGGAGCGGCACGACCGTCGGGGCACCGGCGACGATGTCCCACTGCTGGTTGTGCACCCACGCCGTGAAGCCCTCGCCGGTCTCCACCGTGAAGGTCAGGGCGGACTCGTCGAGCTCGACCCGGACCCGCGACCCCCGCACCGTGATGCGGAAGGTCAGACGCTCCCAGTGCCGCGGCAGGCGCGGGTTGAAGGTCATCCGACCGCCGTGGTCGCGCATGCCGCCGAAGCCGTTGACGAGCGCGCCCCAGATCCCGCCGGTCGACGCGATGTGCACGCCGTCCGAGGTGTTGCCGTGCAGGTCCGCCAGGTCGACGTAGAGCGCCGTCTGGAAGTACTGGTCGGCCAGGTCGTGGTAGCCGACCTCGGCCGCCATGATCGACTGCACCACCGCCGACAACGTGGAGTCGCCGGTGGTGAGCGCGTCGTAGTAGTCGAAGTCCCGGCGCTTCTCGGCCGCCGTGAACTCGTGCCCCTGCAGGAACAGGGCCAGCACGACGTCGGCCTGCTTGAGCACCTGGAACCGGTAGATCACCAGCGGGTGGTAGTGCAGCAGCAGCGGCCGCTTCGACTCCGGTGTGTTCTCGAGGTCCCAGAGCTCCTTGTCGAGGAACTGGGCGTCCTGCGGGTGGATCCCGCGGTGCGGGTCGAACGGGATCTCCATCGACTCGGCGGCGTGCTCCCACTCGCGGACCTCGTCCGGATGCAGGCCCGTCCGGCGGACCATGCGGTCGTACTCCTCGGGGTCGTCGGTGGCGAGTTCGCGGCAGGCGTTCACGGCGAACCACAGGTTCGCCCGCGCCATCACGTTCGTGTAGAGGTTGTCGTCGACGACGGTCGTGTACTCGTCGGGACCGGTGACGCCGTCGATGTGGAACTTCCGGTCGCCGTTCGACCGCCAGAAGCCGAGGTCCGACCAGAGCCGGGCGGTCTCGACGAGGATGTCGATCGCCCCGCGCTTGAGGAACTCGGTGTCGCCCGAGGCCCGGACGTACTGCATGAGCGCGTGCGCGATGTCCGCGTCGATGTGGTACTGCGCGGTACCGGCGGCGTAGTAGGCGCTCGACTCCTCGCCGTTGATCGTCCGCCAGGGGAACAGCGCGCCCCGCTGGTTGAGCTCCCGGGCCCGGGCCCGGGCGGGGTCGAGCATGTTGTAGCGGAAGCGCAGGGCGTTCCGCGCCACGACCGGTGCCGTGTACGACAGGAACGGCAGGACGTAGATCTCCATGTCCCAGAAGTAGTGCCCGCCGTAGCCGGAGCCCGTCACGCCCTTGGCGGCGATGCCGTGTCCGTCGGTCCGCGCCGTGGCCTGGGCGAGCTGGAAGAGGTTCCACCGGACCGCCTGCTGGATGGCCGGCTGGCCGGCGATCTCGACGTCGGTGCGCACCCAGTAGTCGTCGAGCCAGGTGCGCTGCTTCTCGAAGGTCTCGTCGATGTTCTCGGCGTGGGCCCGGTCGAGCGTGCGGTCGCAGCGGTCCGCGAGCTCCCGCACCGGGACGCCGCGCGACGTGTGGTAGACGATGTGCTTCACGAGCCGGATCGGCTGTCCGGCACGGGCCTGCACACGGTAGACGTGCTTCGCGAGGTCGTCGTCGATCGACGAGGACTCGTCCCAGTTGTTCTCGGTCTCCAGGTGGTGCTCGACGCCGACGCACACCGTCATGCCGGAGCTCGACGCCTGGTACCCGAGCAGCGACCGCCCGCCGGTGCTCCGCTTCAGCTTCGGCTCGAGCACCCGCTCGGTGAAGGACTCGGCCTTGCGCGGGTCGAAGGCGCTCGCCGCCGCCCGCATGCCGGCGTGGTACTCGTCCTGCACGTCCTGCCGGTTGAGGATCTGGCTCGAGAGCAGGATCGACGCGTCGGCGTCGAGCACGGTGACCTCGTAGTCGATGACCGCCAGGTGCCGGTCGGTGAAGGACACCAGGCGGCGCGAGCGGATGAGCACGCGCTTGCCGGACGGGGTCGACCACTCGGTCTCGCGGAACAGGTACCCGCCGCGGAACTCGAGCCGACGCGTGTGCCGCAGGATGTCCGCCTCGGCCAGGACGAGCGGCTCGTCGTCGACGTACAGCCGGATGACCTTCGCGTCAGGGGCGTTGATGATCGTCTGGCCGGTCTTCGCGAAGCCGAAGGCGTCCTCGGCGTGCCGGATCGGCCAGGTCTCGTGGAAGCCGTTGATGTACGTGCCGTACTGCACGCCGCCACGGCCCTCGTCGAGGTTGCCGCGCAGCCCGAGGTACCCGTTGCCCACGGCGAAGTTCGTCTCGGCGACGCCCTGTTCGTCGGGCGCGTACTCCGTCTCGACCAGCGCCCACTCGTCGATCGGGTAGCGGACGCGGTCGAGCGGGTCCGAGGTGATGGGGTTCATGGGGCTCCGTGGCAGGGAAGGGTGGGTGGGACGTCAGGGGCGGACGGGAGGCGCGGCTCGCCCCCGACCGTCGGCCTCCGTCGTGCTGGCGGCCGGTCGGGGCAGGTCGGCGAGGAGGTCGGCGAGGTCGGTCACGACGACGTCGGCCCCGTGCTCGCGGAGCGCGTCGGCGCCGGCACCGCGGTCGACGCCGACGACGAGCCCGAAGGCGCCGTTGCGGCCCGCCTCGACCCCGCTGGTGGCGTCCTCGACCACGACGCACTCGGCCGCGGTGCGCCCGAACCGGCTCGCGGCGTCGAGGTAGGTGTCGGGGGCGGGCTTGCCGGCGAGGCCGTCCTGGCGCGCGACGAGACCGTCGACGACGACCGGGAACCGATCGAGGATGCCGGCGGTCCGGAGCACCGAGGTGGCGTTCGCGGAGCTGGAGACGACCGCGACGTCGAGCCCGGCCGCGATCGCGGCGGTGAGGAACGCGAGCGAGCCGGGGTACGGCTCGACCCCGTGCTCGTCGAGCTCGGCCGTGAACTCGGCGTTCTTGCGGTTGCCGAGGCCGCACACGGTGTCCGCCTCGGGGTCGTCGTCCGGGGTGCCCTCGGGCAGCTCGATGCCGCGCGAGGCCAGCAGCGACCGCACGCCGTCGTACCGCGGCTTGCCGTCGATGTGCGCGAAGTAGTCCTGC
The DNA here is from genome assembly GCF_003234445.2 of Curtobacterium sp. MCLR17_036. Taxonomy (NCBI): domain Bacteria; kingdom Bacillati; phylum Actinomycetota; class Actinomycetes; order Micrococcales; family Microbacteriaceae; genus Curtobacterium; species Curtobacterium sp. MCLR17_036. Next base: position 3,440,021 of record NZ_CP126269.1, read on the forward strand.
TCCGTGTACGGGTCGGCTCCGTGCGCGGCGAGGTACGGCGTGAACAGGCGGCTCCACGCGCGCATGTGCACGTCGGCGGTCGGGGTGAGGACCCCGTCCAGGTCGAACAGGAGCGCTCGCTGGTCTCCGAGTCGCGCGGGCGTGCGCTGGTCCTGCGTCGTCATCTGCGGTCCTCCGGGGACTGGTGGTGGACGTGTGGCTCCCGACGAGTCTAGGACCGCTCCAGACGGCACGTTCAGGCGGCTCGACAGCCTGTGGAGCGCACTGGTGGCCCGGCTCGATGTGGAGGAGTGCCGCGTCCACCGGCTCTCCTGTGCGTCCACCGATGGCCGGACCGGCACGCTGTCCCGGGACGGAAGGCACCACCATGACCAGCGACACCACGGCCGCGCCCCACGACGGCGGGGGCTCGAAGCTCCGCCAGGCGATCACCGGCCCCCTGCTGTTCCTCTTCATCCTCGGTGACGTCCTCGGCGCCGGCATCTACGCCCTGATGGGGACCCTGGCGAAGGACGTCGGCGGTGCGCTCTGGGCACCGCTCGTGCTCGCGCTCCTGCTGGCCCTGCTCACCGCGGGCTCGTACGCCGAACTCGTGACGAAGTACCCGAAGGCCGGCGGCGCCGCCGTCTTCGCCGAGCGGGCCTACAAGACGCCCATCGTCTCGTTCCTGGTCGGCTTCAGCATGCTCGCCGCCGGCGTCACGAGTGCCGCCGGCCTGTCGCTCGCCTTCGCCGGCGACTACCTCGGCACCTTCGTCGACCTGCCGCCGGTGCCGACCGCGATCGTCTTCCTCGCCCTGATCGCCTGCCTGAACGCCCGCGGCATCTCCGACTCGCTGAAGAGCAACGTCGTCATGACGATCATCGAGGTCTCCGGCCTCGTCATCGTGATCGTCGTCGTGGCCGTGATGCTCGGCGGCGGCGGCGGCGACGTCTCGCGGATCGGCGCGTTCCCGGCCGAGGCGAACCCGGCACTGGCGACGCTGAGTGCCGCGATCGTCGCCTACTACTCGTTCGTCGGCTTCGAGACCTCCGCGAACATCGCGGAGGAGGTCCGCGAACCCCGTCGGGTCTACCCGAAGGCCCTGTTCGGTGCCCTCGCCACGGCCGGCGTCGTCTACGTGCTCGTCGCCCTCGCCAGCGCGATCGCCCTGCCGGCCTCGGAGCTGACCGAGTCGAGCGGTCCGCTGCTCGCGGTCGTCTCGGCCACCGGCGTGCCGATCCCGGACTGGGTGTTCAGCCTCATCGCCCTGGTCGCCGTCGCGAACGGCGCCCTGCTGACGATGATCATGGCGAGCCGCGTGACGTACGGCATGGCCGAGCAGCGTCTGCTGCCCGCGCTGCTCGCGAAGGTCCTGCCGAACCGGAAGACCCCGTGGACGGCAATCGTCGCCACGACCGTCGTCGCGATGCTCCTCACCCTGGTCGGGGACGTCGGCGTCCTGGCCGAGACCGTCGTGCTCCTGCTGCTCTTCGTGTTCATCAGCACGAACGTCGCCGTCCTGGTGCTCCGCCGCGACCGCGTCGAACACGACCACTTCCGGGTCTGGACCGTCGTGCCGGTGCTCGGCGTCCTGTCGTGCATCCTGCTGCTGACGCAGCAGAGCGGTCAGGTCTGGCTCTACGCCGCGGTGCTGCTCGCCGTCGGCGTGGTGCTGTACTTCGTCGCCCGGTTCACCGGGCGCCGTTCCGGACGCGACCACGAGGCGGGCGTGATCCGCTGACCGGCACGCACCACGGGCCTCCAGGCAGATCGTCCGCGTGCGTGGTCAGCGCAGGTCGCGCACCCAGGCACCGATCGCGTCCGCGATCTGCTGGCGGGCACCAGCACCGCTGATGGTCGCCGTCCCGTCGCCCGGCTGGTCGCCGTAGGCACCGAAGTCGGCGTGGTTCGCCCCCTGGACCTCGGTCATGGTGGCGGTCGACGGCAGCAGGTGCCGCGCGGCGTCGACCTTCGCGGGGGTCGACAGCCCGTCGCGGGACCCGGAGACGCTGAGCACGTCGATGTACGAGCGGCTGACGTCGTTCGCGCAGTAGCTGCCGAGCAGCAGCAGGCCGTCGGCGTCCTGCGCGAGTTGGCACGCACGGACCCCGCCGAGGGAGTGCCCACCGACCGCCCAGCGGGCGACCGAGGGGGCGTGCGCCTGGAACGTGGTGAGCGGACGCGCGTCGAAGAACGCGAGGTTGAGCGTCGGCTTCGTGATGACGACGGTCGTGCCGTTCGCGACCACCTGCCGGAAGGTCGCCATGTAGGCATAGGGATCGACCTTCGCGCCGGGGATGAAGACGATGCCGACCCCGTCGGCCTGGCCGGTCGGGGTCATCACCACCGAGTCGCCGGCGTCCCGGACGGCGACCCGGTCGTCGCGCCAGACCTGCAGTGCGGCACTGCGGGTGCCCTCCATGACGGTGTGCGCCCACACCAGGAACACCACTGCGAGCAGCACGAGCACCGCGACGGTCCAGGTGGTCACGCGCAGTGCTCGGTTCATGGGGCCACCGTACGGCGCGGCGGGCCGGCGGCGTTCGCTTCGTGAGCAGGAATGGTCGGGTGCGACGTGCACACCCGACCATTCCTGCTCACGATGTCGCCCGGGGCGGGCGACCGGGCGACCGGGACGCGCTACTCGGTGATCGCGGCGCGGATCTCGGCGGCGGCGGCACCGACGTCCGACGCGCTGTAGATCGCGCTGCCGGCGACGGCGATGCGGGCACCGGCCTGCTGCACCGAGGCGACCGAGGACGCGTTCACGCCGCCAGCGATCGAGAACGGGACGCCCGACTCCTTGCCGGCGTCGAGCAGGGTCGAGAACGTGAAGCCCTCTTCCGCCTGCTCGTCGAGCCCGGCGTGGACCTCGACGAACTCGGCGCCGAGCGCGACGACCTCGCGGGCACGGGCGGCCTTGTCCGAGACGCCGATCAGGTCGACGACGATGCCCTTGCCGTGCTGCTTCGCGGCCTTGACGGCACCGACGATCGTCGAGTCGCCGGCGACACCGAGGACGGTGACCAGGTCGGCGCCAGCCGAGAAGGCGATGTCGGCCTCGAGCTCACCGGCGTCCATGGTCTTGAGGTCGGCGAACACGATCTTGTCGGGGTGCGCCTCCTTGATCGCGGTGACGGCGGACAGGCCGGCGCTCTTGATCAGGGGCGTGCCGAGCTCGAGGACGTCGACGTGCGGCGCGGCCGCGGCGGCGAGCTCGAGGGCGGCTTCGGTGGTCAGGGTGTCCATGGCGAACTGGAGCTGCATGGGGATGCCTTTCATTCGAGGTTGGCGTGACGGGGCCAGAGGTCGTCGGCGGACTGCCCGCCTCGGGCCCACAGGGCGTGGAACACGGCGTCGCCCACCAGGGCGACGGCCTGTTCGAAGAGGCTGCCGGCGTACTGGGCCGAGGCCGTGCCGGAGCGGTCGGTCTTCGTCGCGGCGGGCAGCACGATCGTGACGTCCGCCAGCTCGGCGAGCGGGGAGTCGTCGGTGGTCGAGAGCGCCACGACGGACGCCCCGACCTCGTGCGCGGTGCGCGCCGCCTGCACGATGCCGGTGGTCGTCCCGGAGCCGCTCGCGACGAGCAGCAGGTCACCGGGTCGGATTGCCGGGGTGGTGACCTCGCCGACGACGTGCGCGTCGAGCCCGAGGTGCATGAGGCGCATCGCGGTCATCCGGAGGGCGAGGCCGGAGCGCCCTGCGCCGTGCACGAACACCCGGTCGGAGCCCTCGACCAGGTCGAGTGCGCGCTGCGCCGGGGCGTCGTCGAGTCGGGCCGCCAGGTCGCCGACCTCGTCGTCCGCGAGGTCGAGCGCTGCGGAGACGGTGGTTGCTGCCATGCGTCGATCCTCCCGGCGACGGACGTCCGGCACTGCTACCCGCCCCGGCGGGGTCCCCACCCCATCGGGTGGGCCTGCCCGCTCGGGTGGGACGGGTAGGTTCGGCAGCATGGACGCTCCGGTCGACACCCAGGACGCCCGGCAGGCCCAGGAGGCCCGGGGCGGCTCCGCCATCCGGCTCGCCGCCGCCGAGCACGCCCGGACCGTCGCCGAGCAGGCGGACCGGCACGCCCTCACCCTGGAGTCGGTCCTCGCCGTGCTCCGCTCGTCGCGGGTCACCGACGCCGCCGCCCGGGCCGAGGCAGTCGAGATCGCGTCGGCGGCCCTCGTCGACCTGCGCACCGTCACCGACCAGCAGCGGAGCACCCTGCTCGAACCCGTCACCGGCGCGTTCTCGCGGTTGCGCGCCGACCTGCGGCCGCTCGTGCGCTTCGGCGACCTCGACGTGCAGTTCGTCGAACCGCCGACGACCGGTCGTGCGCTGCCCGGCGACGTCGCGCACGCCGCCCGGGCGATCGTCCGGACCGCGGTGCTCGCCCTGGTCGACGACGGTGCGGCGAAGCGGGTGCGCATCCAGTGGGACTGCGACGGCCGGAACCTGCTCATGCAGCTCCGCGACGACGGCTCCGGCACGCTCGACGTCCACGACGACGCCGTGCGGCCGATCGCCGAACGGGTCGTCACCCTCGACGGGACGGTGCGCGTCGCGAGCACGCCCGGCTGGGGGTCGGTGCTCGACATCACGCTGCCGCTCGACCCCCGCCCGACCGAGGTGGACGCGGTCGACGACGACGACCTCACCCCGCGCGAGCGCGACGTGCTCCGGCTCGTGGCGACGGGCGTCGGCAACCGGGAGATCGCCGACGGTCTCGGCATCAGCGTCAACACCGTGAAGTACCACGTGGCGAACCTGCTCCGGAAGCACGGCGCCCGGACCCGGGCGGAGCTCGCCGCGTTCAGCTCCCGCGCGTGACCCGGGTCGACCGCGACAACGGGTACCGGCGGTCGAGCGACGGCTCGACGACCGTCGCCATGAGGAACTGCGAGAGCAGCCGCCCACCCGCCCAGTAGACGGGGATCACGAAGATCGCCGCACCGGCCCAGACGTCCGAACCGATGAGCGCCAGGGTGCCGAGCGTCACGACGATGCCGAGTCCGGAGTACAGGTACCGCCACCCGCGGGTCACCGCCTCACGCTGGGTCTGCTGCCGCTCTACCCGCTCGTCGAGGCCGCGGACGCCCGGTTCGAGCGTCGCCGGTTCCTCGGTGACGAACAGGTCGCGCACGGGGACCTCGAGCGCGGCGGCCACGGCGGACAGCGACTCGAGGCTCGCGTCGTTGCCGCTCTCCATCCGTTGCACCGTGCGCACGGCGATGCCGCTGGTCTCGGCCAGTCGTTCCTGGGTCCAGCCCCGCAGTCGTCGGAGTTCCCCGATCCGCATCTCGTTCATGTCCTGAACAGTAGGGAATCGCGGAACGGCGCACCACGACAGGGACCCGCCACCGACACGACAGTTCCCCGCCAGGCCCCCGACAGCGGCGGTTGCCTACGTTCCGGGCGCGAACCGGTACCCCATGCCCGACTCGGTCACCAGGTAGCGGGGGTGCGCGGGGTCGGGCTCGAGCTTCCGGCGCAGCTGCGCCATGTAGAGCCGCAGGTACCCGGAGTCGTTGCCGTGCGTCGGACCCCAGACCTCGGTCAGGAGCATCTCGCGGGTCATCAGCCGGTCCGGGTTCGTCACGAGGACCTCGAGCAGACGCCACTCGGTCGGGGTCAGCCGGATCGCCGGACCCTCGGCCGGGGTCACCTGCTTCGCGACGAGGTCGACCAGCAGCGGACCGATCGCGATCGTCGGGGTCTCCTCGGACGCCACCACCCGGCGCCGCCCGAGCGCGCGGAGCCGGGCGAGCAGCTCGTCCATCTGGAACGGCTTCGTCACGTAGTCGTCGGCACCGGCGTCGAGTGCGTCGACCTTGTCGGACGAGTCGGTCCGCCCGGAGAGCACGAGGACCGGCACCTGCGACCAGGCCCGCACGCCCTCGAGCACCCCGATCCCGTCGAGCCGGGGCATGCCGAGGTCGAGCAGCACGAGGTCGGGACGCTCGGTGATGACGGCGTCGATCGCCTCGCGACCGTCCCTGGCGGTGACGACGTCGTACCCGCGCGCGGCGAGCGTCACGGCGAGCGCCCGCACGAGCTGGGCGTCGTCGTCCGCGATCAGGACCTTCATCGGATCTCCACTCCCACGTGCCCCGCGATCGGCAGGCGCACCACGACGGTGAGGCCACCGCCCGGGGTGTCGTCGACCTCGATCGTGCCGCCCATCCCCTCCGTGAAGCCGCGGGCGAGCGCCAGTCCGAGGCCGAGGCCGGTGTCGTTGTCGGTGTCGCCGAGGCGTTGGAACGGCTGGAAGACCTCGCCGCGGCGGTCCTCGGGGATCCCGGGGCCGTGGTCGGCGACGCGGAGCTCCACCCCACCGGCGAAGGCGCTCGCACCGACCCGGACGTGGGTGCCCTCCGGCGCGTAGCGGACGGCGTTCGCGAGCAGGTTCACGACGACCCGCTGCAGCAGGACTGGGTCCGCGAGCACCGGCGGCAGGTCGGCGGGCAGGTCGAGGTCGACGTCGTCGGGGCCGAGCTCGAGCTCGTCGAGTGCGGGGGCGACCACCGTCTCGAGCGCGATCGACGCGGGGGCGACCGCGAGCACACCGGCCTGCACGCGGCTGACGTCCAACAGGTCGGCCAACAGCACCGCCAGCTGACCGAGGCTCTCGTCGGCGGTCGCGAGCAGGGCCTCCCGGTCGGAGCGCGACAGGTCGATGTCGGGCGCACGGAGGGTCTGCACGGCGGCGGAGGCCGCCGCGATCGGGCGGCGCACGTCGTGACCGACGGCCGCGAGCAGGGCGCTGCGGACACGGTCGGCGGCGGCGATGCGCTCGGCACCGACGGCGGTGCGCGTCAGCTCGCGGTGCTCGACGGCGGCGTCGAGCTGCTGCTCGACGACCCGCAGCAGCCGGCGCTGGGTCGGGTCGTCGGGCGCGCCCGCGAACTCCAGGACGGCGCCGGACGGGAGGCTCGTGGTCGCGTCCGGCGTCGCACCGAACGTCCCGGACGTGGCCGGCACCTCGTCGCCCTGGCGGATCCGGACACCGGCGAAGCCGAAGGCCTCGCGGGTGCGGTCGAGCAGGGCCTGCAGGGCGTCGTCGCCGCGGAGCACGCTGCCCGCGATGCCCATGAGCAGGCCCGACTCGGCGGACGCCCGGCGTGCCGCACGGGAACGGCGGGCCGACCGGTCGACCACGAAGCTGACGAGCACCGCGCTGATCACGTACATCACCAGGGCGAAGAGGTGCCACGGCTGCTGGACGGTGACCATGTAGAGGGGTTGCACGAAGAAGTAGTCGAGGCTCAGCCCGGACAGCACTGCGGCGAAGACCGCCGGCCACATGCCGCCGACGAGCGCGACGACGAGCACGAGCAGCTGGTACGCGAGCACGTCGACGGTGATGGCGTCCGGGTCGCTGCCGAACGACAGCGCCCACGTGAGCAGCGGCCCGAGCAGCAGGGACAGCACGAACGCGGCGACCACCCGGCCACGCGACAGGCTGCCGCCGAGCTTCGGCAGGGCGATCCCGCCGCCGGCGCGCTCGTGCGTGACGACGTGCACGTCGATGTCGCCGGACTCGCGGATCACGGTGTTGCCGATCCCCGGACCGGTCATGGCTGCCGCCAGACGACTGCGGCGACTCACGCCGATCACGATCTGGGTGGCGTCGATCGAGCGCGCGAAGCGCACGAGCGTGCTCGGCACGTCGTCGCCGACGACCTGGTGGTACGTGCCACCGAGCTGCTCGAGCAGGGTGCGCTGGGTGCCGAGCGCGCCGGGGTGCCGCTCGCGCAGGCCGTCGTTCGTCGTGACGTGCACGGCGGCGAGCTCCCCACCGGCGCTGCGGGCGGCGATCCGGGCCCCGCGGCGCAGCAGGGTCTCGCCCTCGGGGCCGCCGGTCAGGGCGACGAGCACGCGCTCGCGGGTCTCCCACCGGTGCTCGATGCCGTGCTCGGCGCGGTAGGCCTTGAGCGCGTCGTCGACCTCGTCGGCGAGCCAGAGCAGGGCGATCTCGCGCAGGGCGGTGAGGTTGCCGAGCCGGAAGTAGTTCGACAGCGCCGCGTCGATCCGGGCCGCCGGGTACACGAGCCCGTCGGACAACCGCTCCCGCAGGGCCGCCGGGGCGAGGTCCACGACCTCGATCTGGTCGGCCGCACGCACCACGGCGTCGGGGACGGTCTCGCGCTGCACGGTGCCGGTGATCTCGCGGACGACGTCGCCGAGGGACTGCATGTGCTGCACGTTGACGGTGCTCACCACCGAGATCCCGGCGGCGAGGAGCGCCTCGACGTCCTGCCAGCGCTTGTCGTGGCGCCCCCCGGGGGCGTTCGTGTGCGCGAGCTCGTCGACGAGGGCGATCTCGGGGGCCCGGGCGAGGACGGCGTCGAGGTCGAGGTCGTCGAGCTCCACCCCGCGGTGCGAGACGGTGCGGCGGGGCACGACCTCGAGCCCGTCCACCAGGGCTGCGGTGGCGGCGCGCTCGTGCGTCTCGACGACGGCCACGACCACGTCGCGTCCCTCGTCGAGCAGGCGACGCCCCTCTTCGAGCATCGTGTACGTCTTGCCGACGCCGGGCGCCGCACCGAGCAGGACCCGCAGCTTGCCGCGCTTCACGTGCTCATCCTCTCGCGTCGGGCCTCGCAGCGGGTGCCGGAACCAGGTTCCGGACACGGCACCACGCTCCTCCGCGGTGTCGTGTCCGGAACCTGGTTCACGGGCACCGTCAGGACGCCTTCGCCAGCGCCAGGTTGAGCGCGAGGACGTTCACGACCGGCTCGCCGAGGAACCCGAGCTGCCGCGACTCGGTGTTCGCGGCCACGAGCGCCCGCACCGTGTCCTCCGACAGGCCCCGCGCCGCAGCCACCCGCGACACCTGCTGCGCCGCGTACTCCGGGCTGATGTCCGGGTCGAGGCCCGAGCCCGACGCGGTCACGGCGTCTGCCGGCACCCGCGATGCCGGGACGCCGTCGGCCGCAGCCAGGGCCGCACGACGCTCCTCGACGGCCTCGAGCAGGTCCGGGTTGTTCGGCCCGAGGTTCGAGCCGGAGGACGCACCGGCGTCGTAGCCGTCCTCGCCGGCGGCGGACGGCCGCGACTGGAACCAGCGATCGGCCTGCTCGCCCGTGAAGGACTGCCCGATCAACGAGGAACCGACGACCTCGCCGGACGAGTCCGTGACCATCGAGCCGTTGGCCTGGTCGTGGAACGCCGCCTGGCCGACGCCCCAGACGGCGAGCGGGTAGACCACGCCGAGCACGACGGTGGCGAGCAGGGTGAGGCGGATCGCCACACCAGCGGAGCGGACGGTGGAACGTGCAGATGCCATGACTAGAACCCCGGGATGAGACCGACCACGAGGTCGATCAGTTTGATGCCGATGAAGGGGACGACCACGCCGCCGAGCCCGTAGACGAGCAGGTTGCGGCCGAGGATCGACGACGCTGCGGCTGCGCGGTACTTCACGCCGCGCAGGGACAGCGGGATGAGCGCCACGATGACGAGCGCGTTGAAGACGACCGCCGACAGGATCGCGGACGAGGGGCTGTGCAGCCCCATGACGTTGAGCGCCGCGAGCCCGGGGAACGCGGCCTGGAACATCGCCGGGATGATCGCGAAGTACTTCGCGACGTCGTTGGCGATGGAGAAGGTGGTCAGGGCGCCGCGGGTGATGAGCAGCTGCTTGCCGATGCGGACGACGTCGATGAGCTTGGTCGGGTCGGAGTCGAGGTCGACCATGTTGCCCGCCTCCTTCGCCGCCGTCGTGCCGGTGTTCATCGCGACACCGACGTCCGCCTGCGCCAGGGCCGGGGCGTCGTTCGTGCCGTCACCGGTCATCGCGACGAGGTTGCCGCCCTCCTGCTCGCGCTTGATGTACGCGAGCTTGTCCTCCGGCGTGGCCTCGGCGAGGAAGTCGTCGACACCCGCCTCGGCGGCGATGGCCTTCGCGGTGCGGGGGTTGTCGCCGGTGATCATCACCGTGCGGATGCCCATCTCGCGCAGCGACGCGAAGCGCGACGCCATGCCGTCCTTGACGACGTCCTTCAGGTGCACGACGCCGAGCAGCGAGACCGTCCCCGCGGGGTCGCGGCGGCCGACCACGAGCGGGGTCCCGCCCTGGTCGGAGACCTCGGCGACGGTCGCGTCGATCGCAGCCGTCACACCGGCGTCGGGGGTGTCAGCCCAGGCGAGCACTGCAGCAGCGGCACCCTTCCGGATCTGCGACCCGTCCGGCAGGTCGAGACCGGACATGCGCGTCTGCGCGGTGAACGGCACCTCGACGGCGCCGTCCGGCAGACCGACGGCCACCCCGTCCTCGCGCGCCAGGTCGACGATCGAGCGTCCTTCCGGGGTGCTGTCCGCGGCACTCGACAGCGCCGCCGCCTCGAGCAGTTCGGCGGTCGACACGCCCGGCACCGGCACCACGCGGGACGCCCGTCGGTTGCCGTAGGTGATCGTGCCGGTCTTGTCGAGCAGCAGCGTCGTGATGTCCCCGGCGGCCTCGACCGCACGGCCGGACATGGCGAGCACGTTGTGCTGCACGAGTCGGTCCATGCCGGCGATGCCGATCGCGGAGAGCAGCGCGCCGATGGTGGTCGGGATGAGGCAGACGAGCAGGGCGATGAGCACCGGGACGCTGACGGTCGCACCGACCAGGCCCGCGATGGGCTGCATCGTCAGGCAGACGATCACGAAGACGATCGACAGCGAGGCGAGCAGGATGTTCAGCGCGATCTCGTTCGGCGTCTTCTGCCGTGCTGCGCCCTCGACCAGGCGGATCATCCGGTCGATGAAGGTCTCACCCGGCGTCGAGGTGATGCGCACCACGATCCGGTCGGACAGCACCCGGGTGCCGCCGGTGACGGCACTGCGGTCGCCGCCGGACTCGCGGATGACCGGTGCGGACTCCCCCGTGACGGCCGACTCGTCGACCGACGCGATGCCGTCGACGACGTCGCCGTCACCCGGGATGACCTCGCCGGCCACGACCACGACGACGTCGCCCTTGGCCAGGTCGACGGACGCGACCTCCTCGGTGTCGTTGCCGGTGGCGGCAGCGTCGGCCCGGTCGTAGCCGAGCACCCGGCGGGCGCTCGTGGTCGAGCGGGTCTTCCGCAGGGTGTCGGCCTGCGCCTTGCCGCGGCCCTCGGCCACCGACTCCGCCAGGTTGGCGAAGACGACGGTGAGCCAGAGCCAGACGGCGATGGCGATCGTGAAGGCGGACGGCTCGACGACGGCGGCCGCCGTCGTCAGCGCCGCGCCGACCTCGACGATGAACATGACGGGGTTCCGCCACATGAGTCGCGGATCGAGCTTCCGCAGGGCGCCCGGGAGGCCCGCCACCAGTTGGCGCGGTCCGAACGCGGACGAGCGGGTGGTCGGCTCCACGGCGGTGCGCGGTTCCGGCTCGGTGGTCACGGAGGTCATGACAGTCCTTCTGCGAGCGGGCCCAGTGCGAGCACCGGGAAGTAGGTGAGGGCGGTGACGATGACGGCGACGCCGCCGAGCAGCCCGATGAACAGCGGGCGGTGGGTGGGCAGCGTGCCGGCGGTCTCCGGCACCCGGTCCTGGGCGGCGAGGGACCCGGCAAGCGCCAGGACGAACGCCATCGGCACGAAGCGGCCGAGCAGCATCACGACACCGAGCGAGGAGTTCATCCACGTGGTGTTCGCGGTGAGCCCGCCGAAGGCGGATCCGTTGTTGTTCGCACCCGAGGTGAAGGCGTAGAGCAGCTCGGACAGCCCGTGGTTGCCGGGGTTGTAGATCGACGTGCCGAGCACCTGTTCGCGGACACCGGGGATCACGAGCGAGAGCCCGGTGCCCAGGAGCACGAGCGTCGGCGTGACGAGGATGTACAGCGCCGCGAAGGTCATCTCCTTCGCGCGGATCTTCTTGCCGAGGTACTCCGGCGTGCGGCCGACGAGCAGGCCGCCGATGAACACCGTGATGACGGCGAGCACGAGCATGCCGTACAGGCCGGAGCCGACGCCACCGGGGGTGACCTCGCCGAGCATCATGTTGAGGAGCGCCATCATGCCGCCGATCGGCGTGTAGCTGTCGTGCATGGCGTTCACCGCGCCGGTCGACGTCGAGGTCGTCGCCGTCGAGAACAGCGTCGAGCCGAGGAGGCCGAAGCGGACCTCCTTGCCCTCCATCGCGCCGCCCGCCGCTGCGGTCGCGCTGCCGCCACCGGCGAGCTCGGCGATCGACATCACCGACAAGGACACGAGGAAGATCGCGCCCATCACGGCGAGGATCGCGGAGCCTTGGCGGTCGTCGCCGACCAGCCGGCCGAACGTGCGGGGCAGCGAGAAGGGGATGACGAGCATGAGGAACACCTCGACGAGGTTCGTCCACGCCTGCGGGTTCTCGAACGGGTGCGCCGAGTTCGCGTTGAAGTACCCGCCACCGTTCGTACCGAGTTCCTTGATCGCCTCCTGCGAGGCGACGAACCCGTCCGGGATGTGCTGCGTGCCACCGACGAGCGTGGTGACGTCGGTACCGCTCCCCCACGACTGGACGACACCACCGGCGACGAGCACGATCGCGAAGACGAACGCCCCGGGCAGCAGCAGTCGGCCGAGCCCGCGGACGACGTCCACCCACACGTTGCCGAGCGTGCCGGACCCGCGACGGGCGAACCCGCGCACCAGGGCGACGGCGACGGCGAGGCCGACGGCGGCGGACAGGAAGTTCTGCACCGCGAGGCCGCCCATCTGCACGGCGTAGCCGACGGTGACCTCGGGCGAGTAGGACTGCCAGTTCGTGTTCGCGACGAACGACGCCGCGGTGTTGAACGCGAGCGAGGGTCCGACGGCCGGCAGCCCGAGGTCGCCGGGCAGCACGACCTGGATGCGCTGCAGCAGGTAGACGAGCAGGAGCCCGACGACGCTGAAGAGCAGCACGCCCCGCAGGTACACGGGCCAGGACTGCTCGGCGTCCGGGTCGACCCCGATCAGCCGGTAGACCCCGCGCTCGACCCGGTTGTGCCGGACGGGGGTGAAGACCTTCGCCATCCAGTCGCCGAGCGGCCGGTGGGCGACGACGAGCAGCAGGACGAGCGTCGCGACCTGGACGATGCCGGCCCAGACGTCTGCGGCGCCCATCAGAAGCGCTCAGGACGCACGAGCGCCCAGACGAGGTACACGACAGCGGCGATGCCGAGGACGGCGGCCGCGATGGTGATGCCGATCACAGCCGTTCCACCCCCTTGGCGATCAGTGCCACCACGCCGAACACGGCGAGGACACCGGCGACGACGAACACGTCGAACACGAGGGACTCCAGAAGGTCTGCGGTACCCGCGCCGGGCGGCACGGGACGGCACCACGTGTGGTGCCGAACCGATGCTGGGTCCTGCGCCGGGCCTCCCGGCCGGTCCTAACGGATCCCTCACGCCGCCCGGACGGACGCATGCGCCGCCCTAACGCGCTGCCGCCCGCAGCCGTCCGGCCAGGTCGCGGACCGCCCCGCGCAGCTCGTCCGGGCCCTCGACCCGCACCGGCACGGCCAAGCCCGCGACGACACCCGCCAGCCCTTCCCACGACCACGAGCCGAGGGTGACGCGGACCCGATCGTCACCGATGGGCTCGACCACGGCGTCCTCGGGCAGGTACGGCGTGATCGTCCGCGCATCGGCCGCCGTCGTGGTCACGGCCCCGGTGCACGGCCAGACGTCGTCCACCGCCGACCCCTTGAAGCGCGCCGACACGAAGGCCGCCGCGTCGCCGCCGGGGACCGCGCGCGGTGTGAAGGGGACGCGGGTGCGCATCCGCGGCGTGATCCGGTCGACGCGGTGGGTGCGCCAGTCGTCGCGGTCGGTGTCCCAGTCGAGCAGGTACCAGCGGCCGTTCCGGGCGACGACGGCGTGCGGTTCCACGCGGTGCGGGGTCTCGTCCTCGCCGTACCCGAAGCGGAAGACCTCTCGCAGGTGGACCGCCTCGCTCACCGCCACCAGGACGCCCGGGTCGGTCGTGGTCCGGCTCGTCGTGGTCACGGCCTGCACCGCGTCCACCCGGGACCGCAGGCGCGCGGGCATCACCTGCCGGACGGTCGCGAGGGCGCGGGCCGCCGACTCGGCGACGTCCGCCCCCGATGCCGGCGCGACGGCGAGCGCCAGGGCGATCGCCACCGCCTGGTCGTCGTCGAACAGCAGCGGGGGCAGGTCGGACCCGGCCTCGAGCCGGTAGCCGCCGGCCGGCCCGCGCAGCGCCTCGACCCGGTACCCGAGGCCGCGGAGCCGGTCGACGTCGCGACGGACCGTGCGGGGACTGACCTCGAGCCGGCCGGCGAGCTCGTCGCCCGGCCAGTCGCGGTGCACCTGCAGCAGCGAGAGCAGCGCGAGCATGCGAGCGGAGGGGCCGGCCATGTCGATCATCTTCGTCGAAGAAGCGGACACGATCTGACCGCATCGCCCGACAACCTTGTCCCATGAGCATCGAAACGACAACCCACCTCAACTTCGACGGCGACGCCCGGGCGGCGCTCGACTTCTACGCAGCGGTCTTCGGCGGCGACGTCACCGCCGCCACCTACGGCCAGATGGGCGCCCTGGACGACCCAGCCTGGGCCGACCGCATCGTCTTCGGTCAGGTCGCCACCGCCGCCGGCTTCCGGATCATGGCCTTCGACGTCTGGCCCGGCCAGCCCTGGGACCAGGGTTCGAACGCCTTCTACGTCTTCGTGCACGGCGACGACACCACCGAGATCGAGCGGTACTGGGCCGCGCTGTCCGAGGGCGCCGAGGTCCGGCAGCCCCTGGCCCCCTCGGCCTGGGCGCCGCTCGCCGGGCAGCTCCGCGACCGGTTCGGCGTCGTGTGGCAGCTCGACGTCGCGGGTCCGCGGGGTTGAACCGGCGCGGGGGTGAACCGGCGCAGGGCTGACCCGCCGCCCGCGCGCTCGGCATACTGGGCGCATGGGGGAGCAGGCGGCCGCCTCGGGCGGGACGAGCGTCCGCGACGGCGAGCGTGAACGGCGCCGTCGCGCGCAGCGGAAGCGCCGCCGGCGGCAACGACTCCGCCGGACCCTGCGGCAGCGGATGGACTGGCGCGGCGCCCCAGTCCCCGCCGGTGCGTGGTGGTTCGCCGTGCTCGCCGTCGCCCTCGGGGTCCTCTACGGCCGGGCCACCGACGCCGGGGACCCCGGGGTCGGTGGGCCCGGTGCCGATGCCCTCGGTGCCAATGCCCTCGGTGCTGCCGTCGCCGGAGCGGCGATCGGCGTCGGCTGGGGTGCACTGCTGTTCGCCTGCGCGCCGCCGATCGTCGCGGTCCCGCTCGTCGCTGCCGGCGTGTTCTGCGGGTTCGTGCTGGTCGGGCCGCTCGGCCCGGGCGCGGTGAGTGCCAGCCTGGTGGCCTCGGTCGCCGGCTGGCTGCTCGGCATGCAGCTCCGGTACCTGGTCGCCGGTCGCCGACGGCCGCCCGAGCGAGCCCGCCTGGTCGATCGCGGCCGCCCACGACGCGCGGCACGGATCACCCCCGGCGAGCGCTCGCAGCTCGTGGCCACCGGGGTCTCCGGCGTCCTGGCCGTCGTCGTCCCGGCGCTCCTCGTCCTGGTCCCTGCACCGGGTGCGGTCGGCACCTGGCTCGTACTCGTCCTCGTCACCCTGGCGTGGTCCGGCCCGGTGGGCTGGTGGACCGGCATGGTGCGGAGCCACCACGCGGCCGGCGGTGCACCGTTCGCGGCGGCGCAGTGGGGCCTGCTGTTCAACGCCTGGGGCTCCGCCGGTGTGCACGCCCTGCCGATCACGCTGACCGCGGGCATGGCCGGGGTCGGCCTCGGCTTCGTGCTCCGCCGCCTGCACGAGGCCCGGGTCGGCCGGTACCCGCGCGAGCGTCCGGCCGCGGGCTGAGCCGGGGACCTCAGCGCACCGGGGCCCAGGTGCTGACCGTCACCGCTGCGGTCACGCGGGTCGGTGCGAAGACCCGCTCCGGGTCGACGTGGTGGTGGCTCGGCCCCATGTGCACGACGTCGTGGACGTCCTCGGCGGACAGCTCCATCGTCCACGTCAGGTCGTCGGACGAGCGCCGGGTGAAGGCGGGCGTCAGGGAGTCGTGCAGGCGACGCTCCTTCTCCGGGTCGACCGCGATCGTCGCCTCGGCGAGCTCCGCCAGGTGGCCGGTCCGCGGGGTCACCACGGCGAGCACGCCGTCCGGCCGCAGGACGCGGGCGTACTCCGTCTGGTTGCGGGGTGCGAAGACGTCGAGCACGACCGCGGCTGCGTCGTCGACGACCGGGAGGCGCTCGGTCACGTCCCCGACGACGGCCCCCGCCCGCTCGTGGGCGCGTGCCGCACGCCGGATCGCGACGGCGGACAGGTCGAGCGCGAGGCCGAGCCGCGTCCCCGGCCCCGGCTCCGGCTCCGGCTCTGGCTCTGGCTCTGGCTCTGGGCTCGGCCCACCGGCGGCGGTGCCGGACGCACCGGGCGCCACCACGGGCCTCCCGTCCGTCCCCGCCGCGCGGAGCGCGTGTGCCAGGTAGGTGCCCGGGCCGGACCCGACGTCGAGCACGATGCCGGGCGCCGAGGCCTCGACGACGACGACGGCGAGCGCCCGCTCGACGGGCGCGTAGTGCCCGCGACCCAGGAACCGCAGCCGCGCGTCGACCATCGCCGGGGTGTCCGCGGTGAGGGCACGACGCTTCGCGGGCAGGAGCGTCAGGTGGCCCTGCTTCGCCTCGTCGAACCGGTGGCCGGTCGTGCAGCCGGCCTGACCCGGGGCCGTGCGGGCGAGGGGCTCGGTGCACACGGGGCAGGCGAGCATCGGCAGCAGGTCGTCTCGCACCGGACCAGCGTACGGGCGTCGCGAGCCGGTACGGTCGGGGCATGGCCGTCATCCACAACGCCGTCCTCCGCCCGTCGAAGACCGACGCGATCGGCGCCTGGCTGCCGACCCGGCCGTGGAGCGGCGTCACGACGGACCCCGCCGCCGACGGGTCGCTCGTCGTCGCCGGCCGGTTCCGGTTCGACGACCCGGACGGCGAGGTCGGTGTCGAGACGTACCTGGTGCGGGTCGGCGACGGTCCGGTGCTGCAGGTGCCGCTCACCTACCGCGGCGCACCGCTCGACGGTGCCGACGACCACCTCGTCACCGAGATGGACCACTCCGTGCTCGGTCGCCGCTGGGTGTACGACGCCGTCGGCGACCCCGTCTACGCCGACGTGCTCCGCCGCGCCGTCGCGACCGGCGGGCGCGAGGCCGACCTCGAGGCGGCACCCGGCGAGGGCGGCGGCACCCCGGTGAAGGAGGGCACGGTGTCGGGCAGCGGCTCGGCGTCCGACTCCCCCACGGTGACGGTCGTGCGGGACACCACCGCCGGCACGACGACCACCATCGCGACCGACCACGGCAGCCTCGCGGTGCCGCGCGTCGTCGGTGCACCCCTGCCCGACGGCGAGACGCTGACCGGCACCTGGGCCGACGGGTCCGGCGTGCTCGCCGTGCTGCTGCCCTAGCGGGTACGGGCAGGGCCTGCCTGCCCCACCGCGTCGATGGCAGGATCGGTGTCGTGAAGACACTGGAGTTGCCACAGACGGACCTCACCGCCTCCGACGTCGTCGTCGGGCTGATGCGGATCAACGACATGAGCGACGAGGACATCCGCGCGCTCTACGCCGCCTCGCGCGACGCGGGCGTGACCATGTTCGACCACGCCGCGGTCTACGGCGGGTGGCACGGCTGCGAGGAGCGCTTCGGCTCCGCGGTCACGCTGACCCCGGCTGAGCGCAGCGAGATCGTCCTGCAGACGAAGGTCGGCATCCGGCCGACGGCGAACGGCGCCTACTTCGACTTCTCGTACGAGCACATCCTCGAGTCGGTCGAGGAGTCCCTCGCCGCACTGCAGACCGAGTACGTCGACGTCCTGCTGCTGCACCGTCCCGACGCCCTGGTCGAACCGGACGAGGTGGCGAAGGCCTTCGACGAACTGCACGCCGCCGGCAAGGTGCACCACTTCGGCGTCTCGAACCACACCCCCGGCCAGGTCGAGCTGCTCCGCCGTTCCGTGCGGCAGCCCCTCGCGTTCAACCAGGTGCAGCTGAGCATCACGCACGCCAACGTGATCACGCAGGGCCTCGCGGCGAACATGGCGGCGGTCGACCAGTCGATCGACCGCGACAACGACATCCTCAACGACTCGCGGCTGCACGACGTCACCCTGCAGGCCTGGTCGCCGTTCCAGAAGGGCTTCTTCGACGGCGTCTTCCTCGGCGACCGGGAGCAGTACGCCGAGCTGAACGACGTGCTCGAGGAGGTCGCCGCCGCACACGGGGTCACCCCCACCGGCATCGCGGTCGCCTGGATCACGCGCCACCCGGCGCAGTTCCAGGTCGTCCTCGGCACGACCAACCCGCAGCGCGTGCGGGACTCGGCGGCCGGCTCGGACGTCCGCCTGTCGCGCGAGGAGTGGTACCGGATCACCTCGGCCGCGGGGCACCTCGTCCCCTGACGACCCGTGGCGCGCGCCCCGTCGCGTGAGCACATGGGGCAGGGTGGGGGTCGTGCTCGACGACCTCGCCCTGCCCGTCCTCCTGACCGCCCGCACCGGGACCGTCACCCTGCGGAACGCCGTCGACGACGACCTCGACGCCCTCGTGGCGCTCCTCGCCGACGACCCGGTCAGCGCCGCCCGCGGGGACGTCGCCGCGCCGGAGGACCGGCCGGAGTACGCCGCCGCGCTCCGCTCGATCGTCGACGACCCGGCGAACGCCCTGCTCGTCGTCGAGGACGAGGTCGGGCGGCTCGTCGGCACCCTCCAGCTCACCCGGATCCCCGGCATGGCCCGGCGCGGTGCACGGCGCCTGCTCGTCGAGGCCGTCCGGGTCAGCAGCGCTGTCCGCTCCGGCGGCATCGGCACGGCGGTGATGCGGTGGGTCACCGACGTGGCCGCCCCGGCGCTCGGTACGCCGCTCGTGCAGCTCACCTCGGACGCGGCGCGCACCGATGCACACCGGTTCTACGAGCGGCTCGGGTTCACCGGGTCGCACGTCGGCTTCAAGTACCGTGTCCCCGGGCCCGGCGCAGTGGGCGGCGGCGCACAACCGAAGTGATCCGGAACCGCGCATCCGCACGGCGCGGGGACACTCCGGTTGTGCGAACCGCTCCCGAACCGGCCCGGACCGGCCGACCGGCGCGCCGCGCTAGTCGTCGGAGTCGGAGTCGGACCCCGCCTCCGGGGACCGCGGCTCCGGCACGCGGACGTCCACGGGCGACACGGCCGTCGGGTCGGCGGAGGCACCGCCCACCACGTCGAACGAGATCCCGAGGTCGGCCGGGTCCTCGTCGAGCTCCAGCCCGTCCTGGCGCGCTTGGCGCTCCGGGATCGCGCGGCCACCGGACGGATCGAACGAGTTCGCAATCGACATGCCGACGAGCATGCCGGTCGGACATTGGCGGCGGCTCGGTGTCGCCTCCGCAGCGCCGGTCAGTCCGCGAGGTCCTCCGGGTGCAGGCGGTCGCCGGGCTCGGGGCGCCGGAACACCGGGCCGCCGCCGGCCTCGTCCTCGTCGTGGTGGTCCGCGGGCGAGACGCTCGGGTCGGCGGAGTCGGGGCCGACGTCCGCCCCGCGGTCCGCCTCGACCTCGACCTCGGTCTCGGTCTCGTCACTGCCGTCCACCGGGGTGGACGTGCCCTGCTGTTCGGGATCGAACGGTGCGCTCATCGACATGGGCCGAGCATGCTCCCCGTCGGTGAACGCCGGGTCAACGCTGTCCGTCCGCCGCGACGAGCTCCAGCTGGGTGAGGGGCACGTCGGTGCCGGCGGTGAACGAGAACGTCGAGCCGCCGCCGGTGATCCGGAACACGCGGCTCTGACCGGCCCACGCGAACTCCGCACCGTCGACCGCGGTGGTGCGGTCGCCGAGGCCGACCTGCCACGAGTACGAGCCGGGCTCCGCGACGGTCACCGTGTACAGCGCTGCGGCCGGGCACGCGACGTCGAACGCCACCGACGCCCCGGCCGGCAGGACGGTCACGGTCCGCCCCTCGTCGTCGGTCAGGGGTGACGCCCCGACGGGCAGCACGTCGACGGGGGTGTCCCGGTACCCGTGCACCTCGGACGCCGACACCGGACGCGTGTCCGCCGCCCAGCCCTGCGGGGTGTCGGACAGCGTGAAGACGACGTGCGACGCCGCGACGACCACCTGGTGCGGGATGCTGATCGACGTCCAGGGCGCGCCGTCGACCGTCACCGACGCGACGTACGCACCCGTGGAACCCTCGGCGACCTCGATGACGGTCTCCGTCCCTCTCCCCACCGGCACGGCCTGCCCGCCGCTGGCGCGCCGGTCAGGAACCGGCGGCGTGGGCCCAGGCTGTCGCAGCACCGTCCTGCGGACCGACGGCGGCACGAGCACGTAGGTGCCCGTCGACGGCGCCAGCGGGTACAGGCCGATCGTCGCGAAGACGTACCAGGCGCTCATCTCGCCGTTGTCCTCGTCGCCGGGGTAGCCCTGGCCGAGGTCGGAGCCGACGAACAGCCGCTCGAGGCACTCCCGCACCACCCGGTGGGCGTCGTCGTGGCGCCCGGTGAACATCGGGAAGAACGGGATGTGGTGCGCGGGCTGGTTCGACAGCCCGAGCATGCCCATCCGGACGTCGCGGGCCTCGGTCATCTCGTGGATCGGGAACCCGTAGGAGCCGGAGAACGCCGACGCGCCCGTCTCCGGCGTCGCGAAGAAGCGGTCGACGGTCCGGTCGAACCGCTCCGGGCCGCCGTGCAGGTCGACGACGCCGGCGCCGTCGTGCGGGGCGGTGAAGGCCGTGCCCCACGCGTTCGTCTCGGTGTAGTCGTCGCCCCAGTCGCGCGGGTCGAACTCGGTGCCGACGCGCCACGAGCCGTCGGGGTCGCGGCCGATGAAGAAGCCCCGCTCGGCGTCGAACACGTTCCGGTACTGCAGGGACCGTCGGGCGAACCACTCGGCCTCGGCCTCGTACCGGGACAGGTCGGCCGGTGTCTCCGCGCGCGACGCGAGCAGACCCGCCATGACGGCGAGGCCCCAGTCGTTGATGGCGGCGTCCAGGGTCCAGGACATCCCCTCGGACGTCCGGGTGTCGACGTGGCCGCGGAAGGCGCCCGGGAGGCTCCCCTTGCGCCCGACACGCTCGTCGCGCGGCGGGACGGTCGCGTTCCGCACCGCGCTCCGGTACGCCTCGGCCAGGTCGAAGCCGGTGACGCCCTTGACGGCCAGGTCGGCGAAGACGGTGTCGGCCGTGGTGCCGGTCATGCAGTCCTCGGCGCCCGGTGCGCTCCACCGGGGCGTCCAGCCGCCGTCGTGGTGGTGCTCGACGAAGCCCTGGGCGAGCTCCCCGGCGGTCTCCGGCGTGAGGAGCGCGAGCAGCGGCCACGCAGTGCGGTAGGTGTCCCAGAAGCCGTGCGTCGTGGTGAACGGGCCCTCGACGACCTCGGGGCCGGGTTCGTCGCGGATCGGCTCGGCCAGGACCGCCCCGTACGGCGAGCGGTGCCGCGGCGTGCCCGTCAGCGCGGTCTCGCCGGCGCGGTTCGGGTAGAGGAACACCCGGTACAGCCCGGAGTACAGCGACGTCAGCTGGTCGGGCGTCGCGCCCTCGAACGACATGGTGCCGAGCACCTCGGTCCATGCCTGCTCGGCGTGCGCGCGCATCGCGTCGACGGTGCCGGCGGCGTCGAGGTTCGCGCGGGCGTCCTCGATCGAGACCGTGGAGATGCCGAGCAGGACGTCGACGTCCCCGGCGACCGACAGCCAGCCGCGCAGCTCGTGCTCGTCGACGGTGGTGTGGTCCGCGGTCACGCCGGCGACCCGGACGTGCACGTGGTGCGGCGGCGTGCCCGGGCGGTCGTCGAGCAGCGCCTCGACCACGGCCGTGCCGTCGTCGACGGTCACGGACACGTCGGACACCCGGCCGTGGTGGTCGAGGACGACGCTGCGTGTGTTGGTGAAGCGGAACCCGAGGGCGAACTCCCCCGCGGTCACCTCGGCCGTGACGCCCTGGTCGAGTGCGACCCGGTACCGGTGCGGGCCGTCGTGTTCGTCGTCGTGGTCGAAGCCGAGCGCGCGGGCGGCCCGGTCGACGTCCGGGGTGTCGAGCGGCGAGGGCATCACCTGGAACACCCCGCGGTCCGCCATCCACGGCGACGGGATGTGGCTCGTCGCGAACGCCTGGATCGCCGGGCGGACCCGGCCCGCGTCGTCGGTGCGCGAGTGCTCCTGGTACGCGTACGGCCACCGGTTGCTCGACGCGTCGGTCATCGGCAGTCCGAAGACCCCGCCGTGCGGCAACCCGACGAGCGGCGCGTTGTTCCCGCGCGAGAACCGCGAGGACGCCTGCGTGCCACGGGTCGTGCGGACGTGGTCGAGCGGCGTGGTCGGCGTCGGGCGCGCCGGGCCGACGACGACCTCGTCGAGCCAGCCCCGCAGCGCCGGGCGCACGCCGTCGTCGTCCGCGGCGGCCGTGTCGGAGCCGAGCCGGGCCTCCAGACGGTCCACGACCCGGCCCGCGAACGGCGTGAGGTCGACCGCGCGACGGTTCCACTGGTCGACCCACGTCTTGCGGGCGGCGTCCTGCGCCGCCGGTGTCAGGGCGTCGCCGTGCTGGTCGTGCCCGGCGTCGTGCTCGCTGAGCCGGGTGCCGTCGGTGAAGACGACGTCGAGGGCGAAGGCCGTGGCGTCCCAGAAGTGCGGCAGGTCCGCCTCGGTGGGTTCGGTGGCGCCGTCCGGCAGGGTCCGCTCCGGGAACCACACCCACGACAGCTCCTCGCCGGCCGCCACGGTGTGCCCGGCCGACCCGGGCACGACGGCGCTGACCGCACCCGCTCCGGACGGTCGTTCGACCAGCCACCCCTCGACCGAGCCGAAGCCGACACCGTTCCGCGCTGCGAGGGCCGTCGTGGGCCCACCGCTCCGTTGCAGTTCTCGCACGGACCCAGCGTATTTGCTCCAGCGTGTGGAGGAAACCGTCGGCGTGTCAGCCCGCGTCGGCAGCGGCGGCGTCCGGCGCGGCAGCGTCCGGCGCAGCGTCGGCGGGTGCGGCGTCGGCGGGCGCGGGGGCGTCGACCGGCGCCTGGTCCGCGGCGCCATCGCCGTCCTGGGGCTCCTGCACCGGGTTGGACGCCGGCGCACTCGGCTCGGGCCCGACCGGCGCCTGGCTCGGCACCGCGGGCTCGCTCGGTTCCTCGCTGGGGACCTCGCTCGGCTGCTGGGGCTGCGAGGGCTGTTCGGCGGGTTCGGAGGGCTGCTGCTCGACCGGCTGGCTGGGCTGCTGCTCCTCGCTCGGCTCGTCGCTCGGCTGCTCGTCCGTCGGCGTGGAGGGCGAGGAGGAGCCGGTCGGCGCGGGGGCCGTGTCGTCGCCGCCGTTCAGCGCGACGACCGCGACCGCGATGCCGACGAGCACCAGGACGACCACGACGATCGCGGTGATAATCGGCCCCTTGCGCCGACGCTCGCGGGGGTCCTCCGCCGCTCCCGGCGCCGGAGCGGTCGGTGGCGGCACGGTCGCCCCGCCACCGCCGGACGGACCGCGCCCCGACTGCGCGCCCATCACCGTGGTCGCGACGTCGTCCGAGGCGTTCGGGTGCTGGTCGAGGACCCGCGTCGCGTCGTCCGCAGCGGCGGCGCGGCTCGTCGGCATCGCACGCGTCGCGGCGTCCGCGTCGGCGGTCGGGAACGCCGCGGTCGCCGCTGCGGCTGCGGCTGCGGCGCCGGCGCCCGCGGCGGTGAGCGCCCCCGGGGCGGCGGGCAGGAGCTGGGTCGACGTTCCGGGGTCGTCGCGGCCGAGTGCCCGCAGCCGCTCGGCTGCCTCTGCTGCCGAGGGCCGGACGGCCGGGTCCTGCGCGGTCATCACGTGCAGGAGCGTGCGCCAGGCGGTCGGCAGGTGCTGGTCGATCGCGGGGCTGCGGGTGAGACGCGCGGTGGCGGACTCGATCGCGCTGCCCGGGAACGGCCGCTCGCCGGTCAGGCACTCGAGCAGCACGAGACCGAGCGCGTAGACGTCGGCCTTGCCGGTGATCTCCTGCGCCGTGACCTGCTCCGGAGCCAGGTAGGCGGCGGTCCCCATCACGGTGCCGGTGCCGGTCACACGCGACGCGTCGCGGAGCAGGGCGATGCCGAAGTCGGCGAGCTTGACGTGGCTGCCGTCGCGCTCGAGCAGCACGTTGGCGGGCTTCACGTCGCGGTGCACGATGCCCTGGGCGTGCACGGCGCCCAGCCCGTCGGCGACCTGGGCGCCGACGCGGGCGGCGGTCGTCGGGTCGAGCGGGCCCTCGCGCAGCCGGGTGGCGAGGTCGCTGCCCGGGACGAGCTCCATGATGAGGTACGAGTCGCCGTCGGCGTCGTCGAGCGCCGCGTCGTACAGGGTGACGAGGGCGGGGCTGCGGAGCGTCGCGAGGGTCTGGATCTCGGCCTCGGCACGGGCGCGTTCACCGTGGTCGACCGGTCCGATCCGGAACACCTTGACGGCGACCTCGCGGCCGAGCTGCTCGTCGACCGCGCGGTACACCGTGGCCATGCCACCGTGTCCGAGCGTGCCCGTGACGCGGTACCTGCCGCCGAAGACCCGTTCTTCCATGCCCGGCAACCTACCGGCAACTCCTGACCACGTGGCTCGGTGCCGTCGTGTGCGTGCCCGGCGTCGCGCTCCTGCTCACTCCGTGCGCGCGGCCGGGTCCGGTGCGGGTCCGGCGCCGTGGCGGAGCGCCGTCAGGTACAACCGGTGCGCCGTGACGACCAGTGACAACCAGGCGAGCCCGAGCGCCCAGGCGGCGAGCACGTCGGTGAGCCAGTGGTGCCCGAGGAACACCCGCGAGGCCCCGACCGACAGCACGAACAGGGTGCCGGCGACGATGGTCCACACCCGCGTCACCGCCCGCGACTCCCGCAGGAGCAGCAGGTAGACGATGGTGCCGACGATCACGGTGGCGTTCAGCGTGTGCCCGGACGGGAACGACGGCGAGTGCTCGTAGGGCGGCACCGCGTCGCTGAGCGGCGGGCGGGCCCGGCCGATCAGGTCCTTGCCCGCGATCGTCATGAGGAGCGAGCCGCCGCTCGCCGCGACGAGCAGGACCACCGGCGTCCACGCCCGGCGCTGGATCGTGAAGCCGACCAGGAACCCGACCGCGACGACGGGCATGCCGATCGTGCCGGCCACGTCGGTCCACCACGTCACGAGGCGGTCGGCCGCGGGCGACCGCAGCGAGATCGCCCAGTCGAGCACCGGGCGGTCGAGCACGGCGACGTCGTCGGCCTCGCGGACGGCGTCGAACACCGCCGAGGCGAGCCACGTGGCGACGACCGCCACGGCGAGCCCGACGGCCAGGGTCAGCAGCAGGAGCGGCATCGCGCCGTACCGCTGCCCGAGCGCCGTCCACCCGCGAGCCGTCGCACGGCCGACTCGGGTGCGCCAGCGGGTCAGGTCGACCTGTCCGAGCGTGCGGTCGGCGGCCTCGCCCCGTTCGGTGTGCATCGGACCAGCCTGCTCGTGACGGGCTGTGAGGGTCAGTCCCCGGCCCCGGCCCCGGCAGCCTGTCCGCGCTCGTCGAGGAACGCGCTGACCCGGGCGTGGGTGGCGCCGAGCTGCTCGAGCTGCCGCGCGAGCCGGTCCCGGACCGGTCCGAGCTGCTCGGCCAACCGGTCGTGTGCGGCCCCGGGGGCGTCCCCGGTGCAGCCGAGGACGGACCGGACCACCTCGCGGGGGAAGTCCATGCCGAACAGCATGCTGATCGTCTGCGCACGCTCGACCGCGGCGTCGTCGTACTCGCGGTACCCGTTCGACTCGCGGTCGGCCGTGATGAGGCCGTGCTGCTCGTAGTAGCGCAGCGACCGCGCGCTGACCCCGCTGCGACGGCTCAGCTCACCGATCCTCATCGGACGCTTGACCTTGACACGGTGTCAGCCTATAGCGTCGCGATCGATCCGGCCGAGCACCGTCCGGACGATCGGAGGAGACCCGTGCACACCACCCTGTCGGTCGACGGCCGGACCCGCTCCCTCACGGTCGTCGGTGACCCCGACGGACCGGTCGGACGAGCGCTCGTCCTCGTGTTCCACGGGTCGAAGCAGGACGGCTCGACGCACCGTCGGTCCACCGGGGGCGCACTCGACCGGCTCGCCGACGCGGGGCGGGCCGTGGTGGTCTACCTCGACGGCCACCGCGGGAACTGGAACGACGCCCGGGCAGCGAGCGCGTTCCCGGCCAGGACCGAGGGGATCGACGACGTCGCGTTCGCCCGTGCCGTCGTCGACGCCGTCGCCGCGAGCCACCGGATCGACCGCGCCCGGGTCGTCGGGGTCGGCTACTCGAACGGCGGGCAGATGGTGTTCCGCCTGCTGCACGAGCAGTCGCAGGTGCTCGCCGGGGCCGTGGTCGTCGCAGCCGCCATGCCGGACCGTGACGGCTTCCTCGGCGACTTCTCGACGACGACCGAGCACGCCGTCCCGGTCACGCTCGCCGCCGGCACCGCGGACCGCATCGTCCCGTTCGGTGGCGGGCGGATGGCCTGGTGGGCGCGGCGCCTGTTCCGCGTCGACGGCACGACGCTGTCCGCGGACGCGACGGCGCGCTACTTCGCGCAGCGGAACGGGATCGACACGGCCCCGGTGGTGTCCGACGTCCCCGCTCCGACGGACGGGCGCCGCGGCCCCCGGACGGAGCAGTCGACGTGGTCCGCCCCGGGCCGCCCACCGGTCGTCCTGTACACGGTGCACGGCGGCGGCCACACCGTTCCCGGGCCGGTGGCCGCCCCCGCGGTGCTCGGCAGGACGGGCAGTGCCCGCGGCGTGGACGAGATGACCGAACAGGTGCTCGACGCCCTCGACGGCGGACACCCGGCCGCCTGACCGGGCCCGCCCCGTTCCGCGCAGCTCCGGCGGGTCCGTCACGGACGCGTCGTCGCTCCGGGCCGTCCTACCGGGTGTACTCGACGATGACGTTCGAGCCGCCGAAGCCGAGCGGTTCGTGGGCGGTGAAGCCCTCGCCGCGGAGCACCGCGGCGACCTTCGCGCGCTCGCCGGGGTCGTCGCCGACGTACCAGACGGTCCGCAGCCCCTCGGTGTCCGCCGCGGAGTTCACGGCACCGTGCAGCCGGGCGAAGAAGTAGCCCTGGTCGGCGGCGCTCGTCTTGGTCCAGAGGTCGCGGAGGCCGTCCGTGGCCGCCGGGTACGCCGTCGTCAGCTGGTCGGCCGGCCGCCGCATCCTGCCGAGGACCAACCCCGCCGGCTCGGCCTCACCACGGCGGGCCTCGGTGAGCTGCCGGGCGGCGCTCGCCAGGTCGGTGGTCTTCGGTGGCGCGGTCCGGATGCTCCACCAGACCTGACCGGCCGGCACGAGGAACGCCAGCAGCAGGACACCGCTCACGATGCCCCGGGCGAACGGCAGCAGCGCGACGACGCCCGCGGCGACGAGGACCGCCAGGGCCGGCGCCGAGAACGTCAGGTAGCGCCCGACGTAGACCGGGGTGACGAAGCGGGACGCCGCGAGCAGCGCGACCGTCGGCAGGACCAGCCAGGGCAGCAGCACGACCAGCGCGTCGGATCGGCGGCGGAGCGCGGCGACCACGCCGACGGCGACGAGCAGCCAGGCGACCACCGCGACCGCGGTGACGGACGACCGGTTCGTCTCGACGAGGCTGAAGTCGAAGAACTGCAACCGCCACGCGCTCTCGACGGCCCCGCGCAGCGACGGCGGCCGCAGCCAGTCGATCTGCGCCGCCTGGCCCGCGGCGGCCCGCGCGAACGGGACCGCTGCCAGCGCCGCCGCGACCACGGCCGCAGCGGCGCCCACGAGCCCGACCCAGCGCACCCGCGGGGCGGCCAGGAACCGCAGCAGGACGCTGAGGGCGTGACACGCGACCACGAGGGCCGCCCAGAGGAACACGAGCACGGACAGGTACGCGACCAGGGCGTACGCGACCCACCACGCGACGACCACGGCGGGGTGGCGCCGGGCGTCGGCGGCGTCGAGCGCCCGGACGAGCAGCAGCGTCGCCGCGACGGCGAGCAGCAGCTCGAAGGCCGGTGACCGTCCGAGGGTGCCGGCGGCCGCCACGACGGGCACGAACGGCAGCACGACCGCCGCGACCGTCGCGGTGGCGAGCGAGGTCAGGCGCTCGGCGAGGAGCACGAGCAGCCCGGTGGCGACGCCGATCGCGAGCGCGGAGGGGAACCGCAGGGCGAACGGGCTGTACCCGACGAGGTCGAACCAGCAGTGCATCAGCACGTAGTAGGCGGCGTGCACGAGGTCGATCTCGCCCACCAGCTCGCCGAACGCGTGCCAGGACCGGGTCGACGCGGCGATCGTCGCCGTCTCGTCGAGCCAGATCGTCCGGTGGGTGAGCGCGATGACGCTCACGAGCGTCCCGAACAGGGTCGCAGCACCTGCGACGGCGAGCTGGGCCGTCCTCCGGTTCGATCGTCTGAGGTCGCCGAGCACGCAGAACAGCGTAGGGGCCGCGGGGCCACGGCCCGGACGGCCGGGTCAGTCCTTCGCGTCCGAGTAGGCCCCGACCACCGCCACCGAGAGCGGGAACGTCACCGGGAAGTCCCCGAACAGCAGCCGTCCGGCGTCGACCGCGGCGGCGCGGACCTGTGTCGCGACCCACTCGGCGTGCTCCTGCGGCGTGTGCACCACGATCTCGTCGTGCACGAAGAACACCAGGTGCGGGCCGTCCGTCACCGGCCCCGGGAACCGTGCGGCGAGCCGGGACCGCAGCGACCCCATCCAGGCGAGGGCCCACTCGGCGGCGGTCCCCTGCACCACGAAGTTGCGGGTGAACCGGCCCCAGCTGCGGGCCCGGGACTCGACGGCCCGCTGCATCGCCGGGGTGCCGTCCACCGTGTAGGCCTGGTTGCGTGCCGCGAACCAGGCATCGTCCGGCACGGGCGAGGTCCGACCGAGCAGGGTCGTCACCGGTTCGCCGCGCTCGCCCGCCCGGGCCGCTCGGGAGACGAGTCCGAGGGCGGCCGGGAACGCCCGTTCGAGCCGCGGCACGAGCCGCCCGCCCTCGCCCTGGGTCGCGCCGTACATCGCGCCGAGCATCGCGCCCTTGGCCTGCTGCCGGGTCTCGACCGCGCCGGAGGCGACCACGCCGTCGTACAGGTCGCGGCCGTCGCCGGCGGACGCCATCGCCCGGTCCCCCGCCATCGCCGCGAGCACCCGCGGCTCGAGCTGCGCGGCGTCGGCGACGACGAGCTGCCAGCCGTCGTCCGCCACGACCGCGGCGCGGATGCCCTTCGGCAGCTGCATCGCTCCCCCGCCGTCGGCCGCCCACCGCCCGGTGACGACGCCGCCGACGACGTACTTCGGGTGGAACCGGCCGTCGCGGACCCACTCGTCGAGCCACGTCCAGCCGTTGGCGGTGAGCAGCCGCGCGAGGCGCTTGTACTCGAGCAGCGGCTCGATGACCGGGTGCTCGATCTCCTGCAGCTCCCACTTCCGGGTGCTCGTCACCATGAGCCCGGCCCGGCGGAGGGCACGGAGCACGTCGGCCGGCGAGTCCGGGTTGAGCGCGGGGTCGTCGAGTCGCTCGCGCACCACGGCGGCGATCTCCTCGAGCCGGCGGGGCCGCACGCCGTACGGCACGCGGGGGCCGAGGGCGTCCTCGAGCAGGCGTTCGTGCACGTCCGCCCGCCAGGGCAGCCCGGCGTGCAGCATCTCGGCCGCGACGAGCGCCCCCGCGGACTCCGCCGTGACGAGCAGCCGCAGGGCGCCCGGCGCCGTCGACCCGGCGATCGCCTCGGTCTGCGCCCGGAACTCCGCCACCGGGTCGACGGCGTCGTCGGCGACGGACACGGCGAACAGGGCGTCGTCGAACAGCTGGGCCTGCGTCGGTCGGGTCACCCGGGGCTCGGTCGGCGGTGCGTCGAGGGCGTCGGCGGGTGCCGCGGCGAGGGTGGACCCCCGGGCGGCGAGCGCAGCACGGAGGACCCGGCGGCCCAGCCGCAGGTCGACGCAACGCCCGACCCGCCCACCGGCCGCGAGCACGGCCGGGTACCACCGCGCCGTGTCGTCCCAGACCCAGCGCACGGCCGGGCCGTCGTGCGCGACGACGAACGCCGGCAGGTCCGGTTCGGCGAACCGGGCCGGATCGCCGTCCGGCGCCCCGGCGTCGGTCAGGGGCGTCGCGGAGACGCCGCCGTCGACACGGCGCAGGACGAGGTGCACGGAACGATCATGCCGTGTCCCACCGTCACCGTCCGACGGCGGCGGGGTCAGTCCTCCTGCGGCGGCCCCGGCCGGACGGCCGCGGTGTCGGCGATGTCGATCCGGACGTCGCCGTCCGGTGCGTGGGAGACCTCGACACGGGGGTCGGCGTCGTGCGCGTCGGACCCGGACATCCGGCGGAAGGTGTCCTGTCGACGTTCCTCGAAGGTCATGTCGACGCCGTCGTCGAGGTGGTCGTGGTCGGGCTTCGTCATGCCGTGCACGGTACGCGGCCCGGCCCCGGAACGGTCAGGCGACGGGGGCGGTGCCGGTGCGTTCCGTCCAGTGCCCACCGCTCGCCCAGCGGTCGAGGACCGCGGCACGCAACCGACCGGTCGGCGCAGAGGCGCGGGCGGTCGCGAGCGGCACGCCGAACACGAACTTCGCGACGCTGTCGTCGCCCTCCGCCGCGTCGTGCGGACCGGGCGGGTCGAGCCGGAAGCGCCGTGCGAAGCGCACCGTGTTCGCGTCCGGCCCGAGCACGGCCGCCAGCCCCGGGTCGAGCAGCCACGAGCGGCACCGCCACCGCTCGGCGACGCGGTCCGGTGCGAGCCGCCGGAGCAGTCCGGGCGCGCGGGCGAAGGACCGGTCGCAGTCCTCGGGATCGAGCGGCCCGGTCTCCGGGACGTGCACGCCCCAGGCCGGGGAACCGTCGGCCAGGTGGTCGCCGAGTTCGAACTGGAGGCGCCCCACGGCCACCACGCGACCGGTCACCACCGCGACGAGCCAGTCCACGTCGGCGCCGCGCAGGCCGTACCGGTCGAGCTTGCGGTCCACGTCCGCGACGGTCGCCTCGGCCACGTCGCGCGGGAGCCCGCGGCGCGTGAGCGCGTCGGCGTTGCCGGGCACCGCGGCGCGGAGCGCGGCGACCACGAGGGCGTCGCGCTCCGCGGGCTCCGCGTCGGCGACGGTGGCGGCGAGCGCCGTCGCCACCGTCGCCGCGCCCTGGTCGGTCCCCACGGCGGCGGTGAGGAGCGCGACGGACGCGGGGCGGGCCTCCAGGCCGGTGGTGGTCACTTCAGACCGGAGGACGCGAGCCCGTCCATCACCCGCCGCTGCAGGACGACGAACATGATGAGCACCGGGGCCATCGCCATCAGGCTGGCGGCCATGAGCACCGGGTAGTCGATCGTGCGGTCGCTCGACAGGGTGGCGAGGCCCGCCGCCAACGGCATGTCCTCGGCGCGCGTGGAGACCACGAGCGGCCAGAGCAGCTCGTTCCACGACCAGAGCACCGTGGTGATCGCGAGCACGCTGATCGAGGGACGGGCGAGCGGCAGCATGATCCGCCAGAAGGTCTGGAACGGGTTGGCGCCGTCCATCCGCGCTGCCTCTTCGAGCTCCGGCGGCATGTTGAGGAACGCGGTCCGCATCAGGAAGGTGCCGAACGCGCTGAACAGCCCCGGCGCCACGATGCCCATCAGGGAGTCGAGCCAGCCGAGACCCTGCACGATCTGGTACTGCGAGATGAGGTAGACCTGCGACGGCACGAGCAGGATCGACAGCACGATCCCGAGCAGGACCATCCGGCCGCGGAACCGCATCCGGGCGAACGCGTACCCGGCGAGCGTGCAGAAGACGATCTGCGCGATCGTGCGGATGACCGTGACCCACACGGACGTGCCGAGCTGGCTGAGGAACGGCAGCCGTTCGAAGACCTGTGCGTAGTTCTGCCACTGCAGCTCGCCCGGCCAGAAGACCGGGGTGACCGACTGCACCTGCGTGTTCGTGGACAGCGACATGATGATCTGCCACAGGAACGGGAAGGCCATGACGAACCCGCCGACGCCCAGGACGACGTGGATCCACCAGTGGCTGCCGCCTCGGCGACCGGGCCGGCGGGCGGCCCGGGGCGGGGTGACCGTTGCGGTCATGACTGCACCCACTTCCGTTGGACGCGGAACTGCACGAGCGTGATGATGCCGATGAGCACGAAGATCACCATGGCGATCGCGGCCGCGAAGCCCTTGTCGTTGTCGATGAACCCGGCGCTGTAGAAGTAGAAGACGAGCGACATCGTCTTCGGGATCACCGGGTTCGTGCTGCCGAGGATGGCGTAGAGCAGGTCGAAGAGCTGGAAGCTCGAGATCGTCGTGATGATGACCACGAAGAAGATGCTCGGGCTGAGCAGCGGCACGGTCACCGAGCGGAACTGCCGCCACCGGCTCGCGCCGTCGAGCTCGGCTGCCTCGTAGAGCTCCGGCGGGATGTCCTTGAGCCCGGCGCCGAGGATGATCATCGAGAAGCCGAGGGAGGACCAGAGGCCGACCAGGCTCACCGCCACGAGTGCGAACCCGGGCGTCGAGATCCAGTAGGGGCCGTCGATCCCGAACCGGCCGAGGAACCAGTTCACGATGCCGAAGTCACCGTTGAACATGATGCGCCAGACCAGCGCGATGGCCGCCGGCATGGCGACGTAGGGCAGGAAGAACAGCACCCGGTAGAACTGCGCGAACCGCAGCCCCGGGGTGTTCAGCAGGCTCGCCAGCCAGACCGCGAATGGGATGCCGGCGAGCACGACGACCGTGTAGACGATCGTGTTGAGGAGGGACTGGTACAGCTGCGGGTCGCCGAACAGGCGGACGTAGTTCTCGACGCCGCTGAACGTCGCACCACCGAAGACGCCCCAGCTCGTGAACGAGTACCAGAACGTCTGGAGGATCGGCCAGATGTAGAAGGTGCCCACGCCGAGGAGCAGCGGGAGGACGAAGAGCCACGGCCACCACCCGTCGGTGCGGCGGGGGGCGCGGGTGCCACCGGCCGCGGGACCGGGGGCGCCCCGCCCGGACGAACGCGTCCGGGCGGGGGCGGAGGCGGCGGGGGGCCGCTCGGTGTTGATCGTCATCGGCTCGGGACTCACTGCTCCTTGGCGAGCGCGGCGTCCATCTTCTGCGCCAGCTGCTCGGCGACGTCGTCGACCGGTGTCGAGCCGTCGAACGCGCCCGGCAGCATGTTCGTCTCGAGGGTGTTCCACGCTGCGGTGTTCTTCGAGACGGGCAGGGGCTCGGCGTAGTCGACCGCGTCGAGGAAGACCTGCAGGTCGGCGTCGGGCATCGTCTTCGTGAAGGCGTCCTGCGTGCCCTCGTAAGCGGGGATGATCGCACCCATGTCACCCTGCTGCTGCTGGGCGTCCTTGCTGGCCAGGTACACCTGGAGCGCCTGCGCGGCGGCCTTGTCCTTGCTGCCCTCGGCGACGACGTTCGAGACCCCGTGGATGACGGTCGCCTGCTTCTTGCCCGTGGGCAGCGGGTAGACGACGACGTCCTTCTCGAGGTCGGTGCCGGTCAGCGCGGACCGGAACCAGCTGCCGCCCTGGTACATCGCGAGCTTGCCCGAGGTGAACCACTGGTCGGCGGTGGTGTCGGTGAGCTGCTTGATGGACGGCGAGGCACCGGAGTCGATCAGGTCGGTCCAGAACTGCAGGCCTTCCTCAGAGGCCTTCGACGCGTACTCGGACTTCGTGCCGTCGGCGTTCAGCACCGATCCCCCGGCCTGGAAGATGGTGTTGTAGTACGTCGTCTGGCCGTCCATGCCGGCGGCGGCGCCGTAGACGCCCTTGCCCTCGAGCTTCTCGCGGAGCTCGGCCGCGGTCTGCTGGAAGTCGTCCCAGGTCCAGTCCTCGTCGGGCAGGTCCATGCCGGCCTGCTCGAACAGCGACTTGTTCACCCAGACACCGATGGTGTCGAAGTCCTTCGGGACGCCGTACTGGGTGTCGTCGTAGGTGTACAGGTCGTTGAGCGCGCTCGAGTACTTCGACGGGTCGATGTCGCCCGCCTTGACCTCGCCGGTGATCGGGGCGAGCTTGCCGTTGGCCGCGTAGAGCTGGAAGTTCGGGCCGTTCATCCAGAACAGGTCGGGCAGCGTGTTGCTCGAGCCCTGGGTCTGCAGCTTCGTGAAGTAGTTGGCGTACGGCGTGACGTCGACGCTGACCTTGATGTCGGGGTACTCCTCGTTGAAGCCCTTCAGGTTCGCCTTGATCGCGTCGACCTGGTTCTCGTCCCAGACGGCGTACGTCAGGTTCGCCTTCGTGTCCTTCGCCGGGGCGGCGTAGTCGCCGCCGGAGCCGGAGGCCCCGGACGACGAGGAGCACCCGGCGAGGAGTGCGGCCGCACCGAGCGCGGCGACGGCGCCGAGGAGGACGCGGCGCACGCCGGTTCCTCGGGCGGGGATGTGTGCGGTCATCGGGAGGTCCTTTCGCACGGCCGTCAGGAGGTGACGGTCTGGGAGGGGTGGGAGGGGTCGGTGTCGGAGGGGTGCGTGTGCGCGGGGTGGACGGGCGCCGCGAAGTGGGCGATCGTCGCGGCCGCCAGGGGCGGGACGTCGATCGGGACCGAGCCGTTGCGCAGCGACCGGGTCGCCAGCGCACCGGCGGCGACCGCGGCGCGGGCCGCGATCGGCGAGAGCTGCGCGGGTTCGCCGAGCGCGACGGACCGCAGGAACTCGGTCATGGTGAGCAGGTCGGCGTCGGCGTGGCCGTCCTCGACACCGTCGATCGGGTACTCGCGGTCCCCCGCGGTGTCCCACCCGCGGCGGTGCGTCCACACCTTGACGACGCCGCCGCCGGTGTCGCCGATGTTCTCGAGCCGCCCCTCGGTCCCGATGACGGTGTAGTTCCGCCAGTAGTCCGGGGTGAAGTGGCACTGCTCGTAGCTCGCCTGCACACCGTTGTCGAGCGTCATCATGACCATCGAGACGTCCTCGACGTCGACGACGGGGTTGAGGCCGGTCTGGGCGAGCGGCGGCCAGTTGTCGAACGAGAACCAGTCCCCCATCAGCTCGCCGCTGCGGTCGCGCCGGTCGGTCACGTCGCCGTAGACCGACAGGGACCCCATGCCGACGACGCGGGCGGTGTCGCCGCCACCGAGGGCGTGGATGACGTCGAGGTCGTGGCTCGCCTTCTGCAGGAGCAGCGAGTTCACCTTCGCGCGGTCCGCGTGCCAGTCCTTGAAGTAGTAGTCGCCGCCGTTGCCGACGAAGTGACGGACCCAGACGGCCTTCACCTCGCCGATCTCGCCGCGCTCGATCACCTGGCGCATGAGCCGGACGACCGCCGCGTGCCGGAAGTTGTGCCCGACGTAGAGCGGCGTGCCGGTCTCGGCGGCGGTGTCGAGGACCGCGTCGGCGTCCTCGACCGTGATGGCCAGGGGCTTCTCGAGGTAGACCGCGATGCCGGCGCGCAGCAGGTCGATCGCGATCTCGGCGTGCGTCCAGTCGGGCGTCGTGACGATCGCCGCGTCCACCACCCCGGTGAGGTCACGGTGGTGCTCCACCACGGTGGCCCCGGGGTACTCGGCCCGGCCGCGCTCGCGGCCCGCCTCGGTGACGTCGGCCACCGCGACGACCTCGGCGCGCAGCGCCGGGTCCGCGGCACTGGCCTCGGCCACGTGCCCCGCGATGGCGGACCGCTGTCCCATCCCGATCACCGCGACCCGGAGGGTCCCGTCGTCAGCGCGCATGCTCATCTCGCTCCCTTGCGTGATTGTGACGTCCATGATGCCGAATCGATCATGGATGCACAATAGGCGCTCACGGAACGCTCATGGGGCGAGATGCGATGGTTTTACATGCCGGTAACGTCCGCGGGCGGACCGTGCCGACGCGGCGGCCTGGAGGCACGGCTCGCGTCCGTCGCGGCCGTCGCCGTCCGGGGACGACACGTCGGGCGCGGGGCGCTCCGCGGGTCGGGCGTGCGGATCGGTGCGCGGGTCGGTGTGCGGGGCTGGTCGGGAGCGGGGCGCGGGCTGGTCGGGGGCGGTCGCCCGTGCGGGTGGCCGCTCGTGGCGGAGGTGGGGTGCTGCGGTCGTTCGCTGCGGTCGGGTGCTGCGGTCGGGTGCTCAGTCCGCGACGATGAGCTCCACCCCGGCGGCGGCGAGGTCCGCGGCGAAGGCCGCCGGGACGGGCTGGTCGGTGACGAGCACGTCGATCCGGTCGAGCGGGCAGATCCGCGCGAAGGTCGACCGCTCGATCTTGGTCGAGTCGGCCACCACGACGACCCGGCGCCCGACGGCGGCGAAGTGCCGACTCACCTCGGCCTCGCCCTCGTGCATGGTCGTGGCACCGTACTGCCCGGTCAGGCCGTCGACCCCGAGCACCACGAGGTCGAGCGCGAACTCGTCGAGGGTGTCGCGGACGAGCGGGCCGACGAGCTCGTAGGACTGGCGGCGCGCCACCCCGCCGGTGACGACGATCTTGACGTTCGCCCGGACGGAGAGCTCGTACCCGACGTTCAGG
This sequence comes from Curtobacterium sp. MCLR17_036, assembly GCF_003234445.2. Lineage (NCBI taxonomy): Bacteria > Bacillati > Actinomycetota > Actinomycetes > Micrococcales > Microbacteriaceae > Curtobacterium > Curtobacterium sp. MCLR17_036. The sequence continues at coordinate 3,476,341 of NZ_CP126269.1, forward strand.
GCGTTCGTCACGATGGTGATGCCGAACTCGCCGTCGGCTCGGATGAAGCGTTCGCTCTTGCCGAGCTCGCGAGCGACCTCGGTCGTGGTCGTCCCCCCGTTCAGCCCCACGGTCTCGCCGGGCTGCACCAGACGGGCGGTCGCGCGGGCGATCGCCGTCTTCGCCTCGGCCTGCCGGGCGATCTTGTACTGCAGCGGCAGTTCGTAGCCGGCGCCGAGCGCCGCCGCCCCGCCGTGGGTGCGGGTCACGAGCCGCTGGTCGGCCAGCGTCGTGAGGTCGCGCCGCGCGGTCGCGGGCGAGATCCCGAGCAGCTCGCCGATCTCGGCGATCGAGACGTTGCCGCGCTCGCTCACGAGTTCGAGCAGGGCGTTCAGCCGCTGTTGGGGGGTCATGACGGTCATCCTACGGCGTCGGTCCGACGCTCCCGTGATCGGAAATGACGCGTTCGTCTTCCGCCGCGCACGATCGCTCGCTACGATTCGGGACATCGATCACCGCGACCGGAACGGAAGGCTCCCATGACCGACACCTTCGTGAGCGCCGAGCTGGCGTCCCAGCCGGAGACCTGGCGTGCCGCCGCCGCACTCCTGCCGACGGTCGCCGACGCACTCCCCCAGCCCGGCGAACGCGTCGCCGTCGTCGGCTGCGGTACGAGCTGGTTCGTCGCGATGTCCTACGCCGTCGCCCGCGAGCAGGCCGGCCTCGGCGTGACCGACGCCTTCGCCGGCTCCGAGTACCCGGCGTCGCGCGATTACGACCGGGTGCTCGCCATCAGCCGCTCCGGCACGACGACCGAGGTCGTCGACCTGCTCCGCGCACTGCCGTCCCGACGCACCGTGCTCGTCACGGCCGTGCCGGACAGCCCCGCAGCGGCCGCGGCCGACGACGTCGTCGCGCTGCCCTTCGCCGACGAACGCTCCGTCGTGCAGACCCGCTTCGCGACCACGACGCTCGCGCTCCTCCGCGCCTCGCTCGGCGACGACGTCGACGCCCTCGCCGCCCAGGCCGAGACCGCCCTGTCCGTCCCGATCGACGACCTGCTCGACGCCGAACAGGTCACCTTCCTCGGTCGCGGAGCCGCGGTCGGCCTGACCGCCGAGGCAGCGCTCAAGACGCGCGAGGCCGCACAGTTCTGGGCCGAGTCGTACCCGGCGATGGACTACCGGCACGGGCCCATCGCCATCGCCCAGCCCGGCCGCCTCGTCTGGTCGCTCGGCCCGACGCCCGACGGGCTGGCCGACGAGGTCGCCGCCACCGGCGCCCGCCTCGTGCAGCACGACCTCGACCCGTTGGCCGGGCTCGTCGTCGTGCACCGGTTCGCCGTGGCCCTGGCCGAGCGCCGCGGACTCGACCCCGACAACCCCCGGTCGCTCACGCGGTCGGTCATCCTCACCTGATGGCGGCCGCAGGCGCGGTGCTCGGGGTCGACGTCGGCGGCACGGGCGTGAAGGCGCGGCTCACCGACGCCGACGGGCGCGTCCTCGACGACCACCGGGTCCCGACACCGCGTGACGACCCGGACGGCACGGCACTCGCCGCCGCCGTGGCCGACCTGGCGGTGCGTGCGACCGAGCACGGCCCGCTGGCCGCGGTCGGGCTCGTCACCCCCGGCGTCGTCGACGAGCCGAGCGGCACCGTCGTGCTCGCCGTCAACCTCGGCTGGCGCGACGTCCCCGCCCGTGAGCGGGTCCGCGCGGCCCTGCTCGCACGGGGCATCGACGTCCCCGTCGCCTTCGGCCAGGACGTCCGTGCCGGTGCCCTGGCCGAGGTCGCCGCCGGCGGACCGGCCCTGGCGACCGGTTCGGTGTCGTTCGTGCCCGTCGGCACCGGCCTCGCGAGCACGCTCGTCGTCGACGGCGCCGTGGTGTCCGGTGGCGGCTGGGCGGGGGAGATCGGCCAGGTGCGGATCCCGACCGGGCCGCACGCCGGGCTCCGGGTCGAGGAGATCGCCTCGGCCGGGGCCGTCGCCCGCCGGTCCGGCGCCCCGTCCGCCCACGCGGCGATGCTCCGGGTGCGGGACGGCGATCCCGTGGCGACCGCCGTCTGGCACGAGTGCGTCGCCGTCCTCGCCGACGCCCTGGCCTGGACCACCGCGGTCGCCGGCTGCCACACCGTCGTCGTGGGCGGGGGACTTGCCGAGTCCGGTCCGCTGCTCCTCGACCCGCTGCGCACGGCCCTGGCCGATCGGCTCGTCGGGGTCCGGGTTCCCGCCGTCGTGCCGGCCCGGCACGGCGACGCCGCCGGGGCGATCGGCGCCGGCCTGCTCGCCCGCCGTGCCCTCGACGGACGGGTCCTCGTGTGACGACGCTCATCCGCGCCCCCCGTGTCGTGACCGCGACCGATGACCTCCGCGACGCCTGGCTCGTCATCGACGACACCGACACCGTGCGCGCCACCGGGGTCGGCACCCCGCCCGACACCGACGACGTGGTCACCGTGACCGACGGCGCCGTGGTCCCCGGCCTCGTCGACCTGCACGCCCACGGCGCCCGCGGCCACGACTTCGCGTCCTGCACCGCCGACCAGGCCCGTGCCGCCGCCGACCACCACCGTTCCCGGGGCACGACGACGCTCGTCGCGTCCGTCGCCACCGGCCGCCCCGACGACACCGTCGCCGCCCTGGCCCGGCTCCGCCCGCTCGTGGCAGACGGCACGCTCGCCGGCATCCACCTCGAGGGGCCGTGGCTCGCCCCGTCCCGGCGCGGTGCGCACCGCGCCGACCTGCTGCACGCACCGGACGCTGCCGAGGTCGACGCCTTCCTCGCCGCCGCGGGCGACGCGCTCCGGATCGTGACGCTCGCACCGGAGCTCCCCGGCGCACTCGACGTCGTCGCCCGACTCGTCGACGCCGGGGTCGTCGTGGCGATCGGCCACACCGACGCGACCGCCGAGCAGACCCGCCGGGCGGTCGACGCCGGGGCCTCGCTCGTCACGCACCTGTTCAACGGCATGCCACCGCTGCACCACCGCGCCCCCGGCCCGGTCGGTGCGGCGCTCACGGACGACCGCGTGCTGCTCGAGTGCATCGTCGACGGCCACCACCTCGACCCGCTGACGGTCGCGCTCGTGCAGCGCACCGCTCCGGGTCGCACCGTGCTCGTCTCCGACGCGATGTCCGCGACCGGCTGCCCCGACGGCGACCACACCGTCGCCGGGTCGGCCGTGTCGGTCCGGGGCGGCATCGCGATGACCGCCGACGGCTCGTCGCTCGCCGGCAGCACGATCACCGTGGCCGACGCCGCACGGACCCTGCTCACCGCCGGTGTCCCGCTGCCCGAGGTCGTCGCCGCGTCGTCCGCACGCGCCGCCCACCTGCTCGGCCGTCCGGCACCCCTGACCGTCGGGGCCCCGGCCGAGCTCCTCGTGCTCGACCCGCACGCGGGCACGGTGCGGCCCCTGCCGAGGGCGGTGGCCGCGTGATCGTCGTCGTCACCCCGAACCCCGCCGTCGACGTCACCTACCGCGTCGCGGAACAGCGCATCGGCGAGACCCAGCGCGTCCTCGACGTCGCCCGGCGGCCGGGCGGCAAGGGCCTGAACGTCGGTCGGGTGCTCGACGCCACCGGCACCGCCACGCACGCGGTCCTGCCGCTCGGCGGGACCGGCGGGCGGTGGATCGCCGAGGCGCTCGACGCCCTCGGCCTCGCCCACACCGACGTCGGGATCGGCGGCGAGACCCGCACGACGGTCACCGTCGTCGACGACCTCGCCCACCCGACGATGCTCGGCGAACCCGGCCCGGAACTCGGGGCGGACGAGTGGGACGCCGTCACCGCTGCCGTCACGGCACTGCTGCCCGGTGCCGACGCGCTGGTCGTGTCCGGCTCGCTGCCGCGGGCGACCGACCCGGGCGTCGTCGCCCGGTGGGTGGCGGCTGCGCGACACCACGGCGTGCCGAGCGTCGTCGACTGCTCGGGCGATGCGCTCCTCGCCGCCGCGTCGGCCGGGGCGACCGTGTGCAAGCCGAACCGCGAGGAGCTGCTCGACGCCACCGGCGCCGACGACGAGCGCTCCGGTGCGCGGCTCCTGCTCGAGCGCGGCGCGACGGTCGTCGTCGTCTCGCGCGGATCGGACGGCATCGCTGCCCACACCGCCGACCGCGTGCTCGACGTGCCGGCGGTCCCCGGGGTCAGCGGCAACCCGACGGGTGCCGGCGACGCCGCGACCGCCGGACTCGTCGGTGCGCTCGTCGGTGCGCTCGACGGTGCCCCCGACCGCGCGGCCGACGGCGGTCCGGGCAGCACCGCGGTGCTCGACGACGCCGTGCTGCTCCACGCGCTCCGCTCCGCCGCGGCGCACGGTGCCGCCGCGGTCCTGCGCCCGGTGGCCGGCGAGGTCGACCCCGCCGACGTCGCCCGGTTCCTGCATCCCGACCACGACCACGCCGACCCCGACCGAACGAGGACCCCCGCATGATCACCGACCTGGCCCTGACCGGGCTGCTCGACACCGCCCGCACCGCCCGCCGCGGCGTCGGTGCCTTCAACGTGGTGCTGCTCGAGCACGCCGAGGCCATCGTCACCGGGGCCGAGCGCGCCGGTCTGCCCGTCGTGCTGCAGATCAGCGAGAACTGCGTCCGCTACCACGGCGGCCTCGCCCCGATCACGGCGGCGACGCAGGCCATCGCCCGCGCCGCCGACGTCGACGTGCTCGTGCACCTGGACCACATCGAGGACCCGGAACTCGTCGCCGCCGGCATCGACCTCGGTGTCGACTCGGTCATGTACGACGGGTCACACCTCGACTTCGCGGCGAACGTCGCCGCCACCCGCGACCTCGCGGCCCGGTGCCACGCGGCGGGCGTCGCGATCGAGGCCGAACTCGGCGAGGTCGGCGGCAAGGACGGCGTGCACGCCCCGGGCGTCCGCACCGACCCGACCGACGCCGCCACCTTCGTCGCCGACACCGACGTGGACGCCCTCGCCGTCGCCGTGGGCACCTCGCACGCGATGCAGACCCGCGAGGCCTCGGTCGACCGCGACCTGGTCGAGCGGCTGCGCGAGACCGTGCCGGTGCCGCTCGTGCTGCACGGGTCCTCCGGCCTGTCGGACGACGAGCTCCGCGGCGCCGTGCACGCCGGCATGACGAAGATCAACATCTCGACGCACCTCAACGGACTGTTCACCCGTGCGCTCCGGGGCGTCCTCGACGAGCGCCCGGACCTCGTGGACCCGCGCGGGTACGTGTCCGCCGGCCGTGAGGCGATCGCCGCCGAGACGGCACGACTGCTCACCCTGCTGCACGGCTGACCCGGTCAGCAGAGCGGGACGTTGACCGCCAGACCGCCCATCGCGGTCTCCTTGTACTTCGTGGACATGTCCGCACCGGTCTGGCGCATCGTCTCGACGACCTGGTCGAGCGAGACGTGGTGCACGCCGTCACCGCGCAGGGCCATCCGGGCGGCGTTGATCGCCTTGTTCGCCGCGATCGCGTTCCGCTCGATGCAGGGGATCTGCACGAGGCCACCGATCGGGTCGCAGGTCAGGCCGAGGTTGTGCTCCATGGCGATCTCGGCGGCGTTCTCGACCTGCTCGGGCGTGCCGCCGAGGACCTCGGCGAGCCCGGCGGCGGCCATCGACGCCGCCGACCCGACCTCGCCCTGGCAGCCGACCTCGGCACCGGAGATCGACGCGCGCTCCTTGTAGATCGACCCGATCGCCCCCGCCGTGAGCAGGAAGCGGACCACCGCGTCGTCGCGGTCCGCCGGCGTGACCGCGGGCACGTAGGTCAACGCGTAGTACAGGACCGCGGGGATGATGCCCGCGGCACCGTTCGTCGGCGCCGTGACGACCCGGCCGCCGGTGGCGTTCTCCTCGTTGACCGCCATGGCGACGAGGTTCACCCACTCCATCGCGAACAGCGGGTCGTGGTCCGGGTCCTCGCGGGTGAGCTGCTCGTGCCAGGTGGCCGCGCGACGGCGCACGGTCAGGCCGCCGGGCAGGAGTCCGGTGCGGCGCACGGAACGCTCGACGCAGGACTCCATCACGGCGTGGATGCCGAGCAGCCCGGAGCGGACGTCGGCCTCGCTGCGGGTGACGGACTCGTTCGCCATCGCGACACCGCTGATCGGGAGTCCGGAACCGGTGCAGGCCGCGAGCAGCTCGGCGCCGCTCGAGAACGGGAACGGCACGGCGTCGCCGACCGGGATCGCGACACCGGCGACCGCTGCCGGCGTGTCGGCCGCGGGCTCGGCCTCGTCGTCGCGCGCGATGAACCCGCCGCCGATCGAGTAGTAGGTCTCGTCGGCCAGGTCGGTGCCCGCCGCGTCCCGCGCGCGGAGCCGCATCGCGTTCGGGTGCCGCGGCAGCATGGTCAGCGGGTGCAGCACGATGTCGGCGAGCCGGAACGGCACCCGTGCCCCGCCGTCGAGCGGCAGTTCGCCGTCGCGGTCGACCGCGGCGAGCGCGGCGGTCATCGCGTCCGGGTCGACGGTCTCGGGGTGCGAGCCCATCAGGCCGGCGACGACGGCGCCGAGCGTGCCGTGGCCCTGCCCGGTCGAGGCGAGCGAGCCGTACAGGTCGACGGCGATCGTCGCGACGGGCATCCCGGCGACGAGGGCGGCGAACTCGGCCCCGGCCCGCATCGGCCCGACGGTGTGCGAGCTCGAGGGGCCGACACCGACGCTGAACAGATCGAAGACGGAGACCGGCACGCCCGACACACTAACCCGTCCGGACGGGGCGGTGCTCAGCGGCTGGGGCGGCCCTCGGACGGCATCACGGCCCACAGGACCACGTAGGCGATCCAGAGCGGCCCGGGGAACAGGCTGAGGACGACCCAGCCGATCCGGACGAGCGTGCGGGACAGCCCGAAGCGGTCGGCGAGTCCGGCGCAGACACCGGCGAGGACGCGGCCCCGGCGGGGGCGGGAGAGAGTGCTCATGCGGCCCACGGTACTCAGGGCACCAGGACGATCTTCCCGCGGGTGTGCCGCTGCTCGAGCTGTTCGTAGGCGTCCTGCACGCGCTCGAGCGGGAACGTGGCCGCGACGGGGACCTCGATCGAGCCGTCGGCGACCTGCAGGGCGAGTGCCCCGAGGATCTCCGGGTCGGCGGTGTCGGCGCTGCCGGCGGTCCGTGCCCCGACCTCGGCCGCCGCCTCGAAGGCGATGACCGTCTCGATGCGCTCGGCGGGGACGCCCAACGCGATGCCGAGGTGCACGTACTCCGGGCCGAACGTGTCGATCACGGCGTCGACCCCGTTGGTCGCGAGTTCGGTGATCCGCTCCTGCAGACCGTCGCCGTACGCCACGGGGCGCGCCCGCTTCGACCGGAGCCAGTCGTGGTTGGCCTCGGACGCGATCGCGATGACGTCGATGCCCTCGTTCGTGAGCAGCTGCGTGACGAACCCGCCGACGCCGCCGGCCGCGCCGGACACGACGACGGTCTCACCGGGACGCGGGTCGACGGCGCGGACCGCAGCGGCCGCGGTGGTGGCGACGACGTCGAGGCCGCCGGCGACCGCCCAGTCGAGCAGGCGCGGCTTCTGCACCACCTGCACGGCGGGCACGGCGACGTACTCCGCCTGGCCGGCGCGGTCCCACGACCACCCGAGGACCTCCTCGCCCTCGTCGACACCGTCGACCTCGGCGCCGACCGAGACGACGATGCCGGCGAAGTCGGTGCCCTGCCCGGACGGCAGGTCACCGCCGAAGGCACCCTGGCGGATCGCCGACTCACCGGGGTTGATCCCGGCGGCACGGACACGGACGAGCACCCGCCCGGGAGCCACCTCGGGAACGGGCACCTCGGCGACGTGCAGGACCGATCGGTCGCCCCACTCGTCGAAGCGGACAGCGCGCATGGTCTCCGGGATCTCGGTCATCCGCACCGACGCTACCCCGGAGCGCCGGGCCCGGTCCGTTTGGATCGCTCCATCGGCGTGCACATGGGAGACTGACGGCATGCCCATCCTCCACAAGGACATGCAGGTCTGCATGTCGCTCGCCGCCCGGCCGAGCAACATCGGCACCCGGTTCCACAACTTCCTGTACGACGAGCTGGGGCTCGACTTCCTGTACAAGGCGTTCACCACGACCGACCTGCCCGGTGCCGTCGCCGGCATCCGTGCGCTCGGGATCCGCGGGTGTTCGGTGTCGATGCCCTTCAAGGAGGCGATCATCCCGCTCGTCGACCACCTCGAGGACTCCGCCGCGGCGATCCGGTCGGTCAACACGGTCGTGAACGACGACGGCGTGCTCACGGCGTCGAACACCGACTACGAGGCCGTCGCCGCCCTGCTCGCGTCCCACGGGGTCGATCCCGGGTCGCGCGTGCTGCTCCGCGGCTCCGGCGGCATGGCGAAGGCGGTCACGGCGGCGTTCCGGGGTGCCGGCTTCGACCGGCTGACGGTCGTCGCGCGCAACGAGCGGACCGGTCCGGCGCTCGCGGCGCAGTACGGCTACGAGTGGGTCGCCGAGGAGCGCGAGGCGGGGGAGACCGACGTCGTCGTCAACGTCACCCCGCTCGGCATGCGCGGCGACCAGCAGGACGCGCTCGCCTTCGCCCGGGAGCGGATCGAGGCCGCGCACACCGTCTTCGACGTGGTCGCGTTCCCCTCGGAGACACCGCTCGTGCGCGCCGGACGCGACGCCGGCAGGCACGTCATCACGGGCGCCGAGGTCATCGCCCTGCAGGCGGCCCGCCAGTTCGAGCGCTACACGGGCGTCGCCCTGACGGACGACCAGGTGGCGCGCGCCAGCGCCTTCTCGCGCGCCGAGTAGTCGGGTCGGCAACGAGACGGACGGGAGGCGCGCTGCCAGCTGGCACCGCGCCTCCCGTCCGTCCCGTGGGGACGTCTCAGGCGTTCACCGCGCGCCCGGCCGCGACCCAGCTGAGCCGGCGGATGCTCTCGCGGTTGCGGAACCAGATGCCCGGCTGCGCGATGAACCCCGGAACGAGCGATCCGGGTCCCTCGACGGGGTTCTCCCGCAGGGTGACGCGGCAGCCGCGGGGGTGCGGTTCGACCTCGACCTCGACGCGGGCCTCGCCGACCGGCCAGCCGCGGGCCTGGATGACGAGCCGTCGCGGCTCGTCGTACTCCAGGACCGTCGTCGTGTCGTTGATGACGAACGGCCAGATGCCGAAGGAGTGGTGGATCCGGGTGCCCACCGCCGGCCACCCGCGGTCCTCGCCGCGCATCCGCGAGGCGCCGACCACCCACGTCGGGTAGAGCCAGCCGTCGCGGAGCACGTCGAAGACGGCCTCGGGCGCGCAGTGGAAGATGCGGACGTTCTTCGCCATGGTGATCAGCCTTCCGGTGTGAGGTCGACGTCGGCCGGCAGCCCGAAGGTGTGCCGGAGGGCGCTCTTGGCGGCGTGCCAGCCGGCCATGCCGTGCACGCCGGGGCCCGGGGCGGAGGCCTCCGAGCACAGGTACATGCCGCCGCCCATCCGCCACGGGTCGCTGGACAGGACCGGCCGCTTGACGAGCTGCCAGAAGCTCGCGGCCCCGGCGGCGATGTCGCCGCCGACGTAGTTCGGGTTGTACTCGCCCATCTGCACCGCGGTGCGGGCGCTCGACGACAGGATCGTGTCGCGGAACCCCGGGGCGAAGCGCTCGATCTGCCGCGTGACCACCTCGGTCGGGTCGACGTCGGAGCCGGCCGGGACGTGCGCGTAGGCCCAGAAGACGTGCTTCCCCCTCGGAGCGCGGCTCGGGTCGACGACGGTCGGTTCCGCACCGAGCACGTACGGACGCTCGGCGTGCCGTCCGTGCGCCACCGCGTGCTCGGCGGCGGCGATCTCCTGGCGGGTGCCGCCGATGTGCACGGTGCCGGCACGGCGCAGGTCCTCGTTCGTCCACGGCACGGCGTCGGACAGCGCGAAGTCGACCTTCGCCGCCGCGTTGCCGAACCGGAAGCGACGCAGCGCCCCGCGCTTCGGCGTCGGGATCTGCTTGCCCGCGATCCGGAGCATGCCCGGCACGCTCGTGTCGAACAGCACCGCCTTCGCCGGGGTGAGGTCGCCGAGCGTCCGGACCTCGTGCCCGGTGACGATGCGGCCGCCGTGCGCGACGAGGTCCGCGGCGAGCGCGTCGACGATCGCCTGGCTGCCGCCGATCGGCACCGGCCAGCCGCGAGCGTGCGCGTACGAGCCGAGCGACAGCGCCGCCGCCGCGGTGGACAGCGACGGCAGGTGCTGGATGGAGTGTGCCGCGACGCCGGAGACCATCGCGGGTGCCGCGTCCCCGCGGAACCGCACGTTCCAGGCGGCGGTGCCCTGCTCGAGCGCCCGGAGTCCGAAGCGCGCGACGGTGAGCGGGTGGCGGGGCACGTGCAGGAGCGCGTCGGTCGCGAAGTCGGCGACCTGGTCGGCGTTCCGGGCGAGCGGCCCCATCAGGTGCCGGAAGGCGGCGCCGTCGACGCCGAGCCCGTCCGCCGTGCGGTCGATGTCCCGGTACGCGATCCCCGCGCGGCCGCCGTCGAGCGGGTGGCCGTACTGCACCTCGGGCAGGCGGAGCTCGATGCGGTCCTCCATCCGGAACAGCCGGAAGAACTCGGACTGCAGCGCCATCGGGTGCACCGCGGAGCAGACGTCGTGCAGGAACCCGGGCAGCGTGAGCTCCGCCGTGCGGGCGCCGCCGCCGATCGTGTCGTTCCGCTCGACGACCTCGACGGACAACCCGGCCCGAGCCAGGGTCACCGCCGCCGCGAGTCCGTTCGGTCCTGCCCCGACGACCACCGCATCAACCATGGGTCCGAGCCTAGGACCCGGGGCGGCACGTGGTGCGGTTCAGGGTCGCGCGACGTCCGCGTCGGCGGGGTCCGAGCCGTCCTCGTCGCCGTCGGCGTCGTCGGGCTCGTCCACGTCGACCGGCGTGCCCGGGCCGATCGGGTGCTCGGCGACGAGCGCGGCGAAGTCCTCGTCGAGCATCTGCCGCAGCCGGTCGTCGCGGCCGATCTCGTAGTCGTCCGCCGGGCGTTGCGCCCAGCCGAGCCGCCCGACCACCGTGGTGCCGATGTCGTCCCAGGCACGGGCGCGGGCGGCGAGGACGATGCCGTCGACGAAGTGCTGGTCGTCGCGACGCCGGTCGAGCATCGTCGCGAGCTGTTCGTAGGTCGCCTCGCGCGTGCGGAGCTTCAGGTCGTCGCCCCGGCGGTAGTCGTGCTGGTGCCGCGACCGGCCCTTCGTCTTGCTCGACGTCTGTCGGATCGCGCGCATGCGGGCGGCGTCGCCGCGCTGTTCCTCGGCCATCCGGTGGAGTTCCTCGCGCGCGGCCTCGGCGATGAGCGCGTGGTCGAAGTAGCCCTGGTCGCGCAGGGCGTTGGTGATGATGCGGTTCCCCACGGCGATCGTGACGGCGGCCTTCGCGATGAGGAAGCCCTCGTCGACGGCCCGCTTCAGCTCGACCTGGCTGACGGGTCGATCGCGCACGTCGTGGTTGCGTCGTCCGAACAAGGCCATGCTCCGACGATACCGGCGGAACACGTCCGTCCGTCCGAGGGAGGACCCGGGGTCACGCCGTGGACGGACGACGCCCGGGTGCGGCCGCTCGTAGCGTGGACGGCATGGTCACCTCCACGCAGTCCCTCCGCACCGGCCTCGGCACCGGCCTCGGCACCGCGAGCCTCGTCCTCGGGATCTGCTCGCTGCTGGCGGGCTGGACCTTCGTCGCCCCCGTGGTCGGGCTCTGCCTCGGCATCGCGTCGCGCGGCCGCGAGCCGTACGCCCGCGGTCGCGCCGGCTGGGGCATCCTGCTCAACCTCGTCGCACTGGCCGTCTGGGTCCTGGTGGGCGTGTTCCTGGTGGCGGGCGGGGCGGTCGCCGCCTGGCACGGCCTGACCCAGGGCCGCTGACCACCGGGACCACCGAGACCACCGAGACCACCGAGACCACCACGGTGCCGCGCCCCGGTCAGAGGAGCAGGCCGTGCACGGCGACGTCGACCCGCTCCGGGCCGAGCGGCAGCGCGCGGCGCAGGGTCCCCTCATGGGTGAAGCCGAGCCGTTCGGCCAGCCCCCGGCTCCGCGCGTTGTCGACGGCCGTGCGGATCTCGAGCCGGGCGACCCCCCGGACCCGCGCGACGTCGACCAGGACGGTCGCGGCGCGGCGCACGAGTCCCCGGCCCTCGGCGGCAGCGTCGACCCAGTAGCCGAGCGATGCCTGCCCGAGGTACGGGTCGAACGCGAGCGAGGCCGCACCGACGATGCGGTCGTCCTGTCGGATGACGCACGGCAGCGCCCGGTCCATCGCGAACTGCGCGAGCAGCTGTTCGGTCTGCAGGGCCGAGCGCTCGCGGGTCTGCGGCCCCCACGCCCAGGGCTCGGCCGCCCGGAGCCGGTCCAGGTTCGCCAGCACGAGCTCGAGCACCGGGTCGACGGTCGTCAGGTCGCGCAGGGTCAGCGTGGCGCCGCCGCCCAGGTCGCGTCCGAAAGCCGTCACCGGTCCGACACTATGCACACCCGGCGGTCACCGTCGCGGGCGGTCCCGTTACAGTCGGGCCATGCACGACTCCGCGTCCTCGTCCGAGCCGGGCCTGCGCGACCGCAAGCGGCGGGCGACCCGCCGCCGCATCGCCGAGGCCGCGCGGTCCCTCGCACTCGAGCAGGACGTCGACCGGACCACCATCGAGCAGATCGCCGCGCGGGCGGACGTCTCGCCGCGCACGTTCTTCAACTACTTCGCGAGCAAGGAGGACGCGGTCCTCGGGCACACCGAGCTCGACCTGGCACCCGAGACGCTCGACGCGCACCTGACGGCGGTGGCGGGGGAGCCCGCTGCGCAGGCCGTCGTCGACCTGGCGTTCCTGGTCTTCGGCGACTCGTTCGGTGACGAGCACGAGCGGACCGCCCGCAAGGAGGTCATCGTGCGCTTCCCCCAGCTCATGCACCGCCAGGTCGCCCGGATGACGGCGGTCGCCGAGGCGATGACCGGTGCGGTGCGCGCGGTCCTCGAGCGGGACCCGGCCTGGGGACCCGAGGCGGCGACCCCGCAGGCGGCTGAGATGCTCCTCGGCATGTGCATGACGGGCCTGCGGAGCTCCGCCCGGCACGAGGGCTCCGACCCGGACGACGTCCGGGCCGCGGTGGTCGCCTCGATCCGCGACACGGCTGCCCGGATCGCGGCCGGCTGACGCGACCACCGGCCGGACGGGAGGCCCGTCGCGGCGCCGCCACGGGCCTCCCGTCCGCCGGGTGGTGAGCAGGAACGGTCGGGTGCCGCACGGGGACCCGACCGTTCCTGCTCACGATGCGAGCGCGCGACGCGCTGCGCGCGTCAGGGCTCCGCGATGAAGCCCTCGTCGACCATCCAGTCGAAGGCGACGTCGGCCGGCTCGCGGCCCTCGACGTCGACCTGACGGTTGAGCTCCTGGAGCACCGCGTCGGTGAGCTTCGGCGAGATCTGGTCGTAGATCCCCTCGAGCTGCGGGTACTCCTGCAGCGTCTCCGAGTCGATGACGGGCGCGACGTTGTACGCCGGGAAGAACCCCTCGTCGTCCTCGAGCACCGTCAGGCCGAGCGACTTGATGCGGCCGTCGGTGGTGAAGACCTCGCCGAAGTTGCACTTGCCGCGGTCGGTCGCGGTGTAGACCGTGCCGGTGTCGAGGATGCTGACGTTGCTGCTCGGGATCCCGTTGTCGCCCGAGCCACCGAGCTCCAGGCCGTACTTCTCGAGCATCGGCTTGAAGCCGTCGGCACGCGAGTTGAACTCCGACTCGACGCAGAACGTCCGCTGGTCGACCGGCAGCTCGGTGATGTCGGAGAGCGTCTCGATGTTCCCGAGCTCCTCGACGGCCTCGTCGCGCACCGCGAACGCGTACGTGTTGTTCATCGGTGCCGGCTCGAGCCAGGTCAGCCCGTTGCCGGCGTCCTCGTCCTTGACCGCCGTCCACTGCTCGGTCTTGTCCGGGATCCCCTCGGCGTGGCCCATGAAGGTCAGCCAGGCGGTGCCGGTGTACTCGTACGTGAAGTCGGCGGCGTGCGACGTCATCAGCTCGCGGACCGCGACGCTGCCCGGCACGTTCGTCTCGTCGGTGACGTCGAACCCGGCGGCCTTCGCGGCGAGCACGGCGATCTTGCCGAGCACGAGCTGCTCGGTGAAGTTCTTCGACGTGACCGTGAGGTGAGCGCCCTCGGGCAGGTCGTCGATGCGCTCGATCGAACCGGGGTCCGCGGCGGGCACGAACGACGTCGCGGGCTGGAGCCCGCAGCCGGTGAGGACGAGCGCGGTGGTCCCGGCGAGCAGGACGGCGGCACCGCGACGGGTACGGCGGTTCATCGGAGGCCCTTCGGTCGTGCGACGGTCTCGACCACGCGGCCGAGCCAGTCGATGGTGAGCGCGAGGAGTGCCACGAGCAGCGCCCCGGAGACGAGCACCTTCGGCAGGAACAGCGTCACGCCGGTGGTGATGAGGAGGCCGAGGCCGCCCGCTCCGACGAACGTCGCCAGGCTCGCGGTGCCGACGAGCAGGACGAGCGCGGTGCGGATGCCGGAGAGCATGACGGGCACGGCGAGTGGCAGCTCGACCTTCACGAGCACGCTGAACGCGCTCATGCCCATGCCCCGCCCGGCCTCGACGAGCCGCGTGTCGACGCTCTGCACGCCGATCATGGTGTTCCGCAGCACCGGCAGGATCGCGTACACGACGAGCGCCACGACGGCGGACCACGAGTTCAGGCCGAGCCAGGCGGCGAGCAGCACGATGAGGCCGACGGCCGGCGCGGCCTGGCCGAAGTTCGCGACCGCGATGACCGCCGGGCTGATCCGGCGGAGCGGACCGCGGGTCAGCACGATCCCGAGCGGGATCCCGATGACGAGGACCAGGACGGTCGCCTGCAGCGTCAGCACGAGGTGCTGACCGGTCAGGTCGAGGATGCTCGCCGGGTTGAGCGTGCCGCGCTCCGTCGCCGTGAGGTCGGCCGTGGTGAGCCAGACCACGAAGGCCGCGAGCACGACGAGGATCGCGATCGGCTGGACGAGCAGGCCCTTCCAGGACGTGCTCGCCCCGGTCGCGGGGCCGGCGGCGACCGCGCTCACAGGTCCTCCCCGGAGGCGGCCACCGTCGGCGCGGCCGGCGCCGACGGCAGGGTCTCGATCGGGTTCGTGTTCGTGCCGACCGGCGCGTACTGCTGGTTCTCGGCCGCCTCGGCGCGGGAGCGCGTGATGGCGTCCATGACGACCTCGACGGTGATCACGCCGCGGAACGCCTCGCCCCGGCCGGTGACCAGGGCGGCGCCGGCGCTCGAGACGAGCATGGTGTCGAGGGCGTCGTTGAGCGTCGAGGCTTCGCCGACGATCGGCAGGTCGGGGTCGATGCCCTCGGGGATGCGCTCCAGGCGCTCGAGCTGGCGGCGGGACGGCCACCCGATCGGGCGCTGACGGCGGTCCACGACCACCGCGTGCCCGTGGCCACCGGCCTCCTGCATGCGCTGCAGGACCGCCTTGGCCTCTTCCCCGGGCGAGCAGGTGACGGCGGGGACGACCTCGACGTCGCGCACGCGGTTCAGCGTGAGCTGCTTGAGCCCGGCGCCGGAACCGATGAAGTTCTCGACGAACTCGTTCGCCGGCTCGGCCAGGATCCGCTCCGGGGTGTCGTACTGCACGATGTGCGCGCCCTCGGTGAAGATGACGATCCAGTCGCCGAGCTTCACGGCCTCGTCGAAGTCGTGGCTGACGATGACGATCGTCTTGTGCAGCTCTTCCTGGATGCGGAGCAGCTCGTCCTGCAGGCGCTGGCGGGTGATCGGGTCGACCGCGCCGAAGGGCTCGTCCATGAGCAGGACGGGCGGGTCGGCGGCGAGCGCACGGGCCACGCCGACGCGCTGCTGCTGGCCGCCGGAGAGCTCGCGGGGGAACCGGTCGCGGTACGTGTCCGGGTCGAGCGAGACGAGGTCGAGGAGTTCGTCGACGCGCGCGGCGATCTTCTCCTTCGACCAGCCGAGCATCTTCGGCACGATCGCGATGTTCGCCGCGACCGTCATGTGCGGGAACAGGCCGCCGGCCTGGATCACGTAGCCCATGCGGCGACGGAGTTCGTCGCCGTCGATGCCGGTGACGTCGTCGTCGCCGACGACGATGCGCCCCTCGGTCGGCTCGATGAGCCGGTTGATCATCTTGAGGGTCGTCGTCTTGCCGCAGCCGGACGGGCCGACGAGCATGACGATCTTGCCGGCCGGGATCTCGAGCGTGATGCCGTCGACCGCGGGCTTCTGCTGGCCCGGGTAGCGCTTCGTGACCTCGTCGAGCAGGATGCTGCGGCCGGTGACGTCGCCGTCGGGTGCGGTGGTGGTGGCGGAGTCAGTGCTGGACACGGATACCTCTCGAGATGGTCAGGCGGCCGAGGCCGATGAGGAGCAGGTCGAGGACGAAGGCGATCAGGACGACGCCGACCACCCCGACGACCACGGAGTACAGGGCGTTCGCGCCGCCGAGGCGCGAGAGTCCGGAGAAGATGAAGCCGCCGAGCCCGGGGCCGAGCGCGTAGGCGGCGATCGCGGCGATGCCCATCACCATCTGCGCGGACACGCGGACGCCGCTCAGGATGATCGGCCACGCCATCGGCAGTTCGACCTGCACGAGCGTGCGGAACCGGCTCATGCCGATCCCCCGTGCCGACTCGACGACCGTCGGCGGGATCTCGGCGAGCCCGACGACCGCGTTGCGCAGGATCGGCAGGGCGGCGAAGAACACCACGGTGACGACCGACGGCAGGACGCCGAAGCCGAGCGGCACGATGAGCAGACCGATGACGGCGAACGACGGCAGGGTCAGGCCGATGGCCGACACCCCGTTCGCGATCCCGGTCAGCCGGGGGCTGCGGTAGACGAGTGTGGCGAGCACCACGGCGATGACCGTGGCGAGCACCGTGCACTGGACCACCAGTGAGAAGTGCTGCCACGACGAGAACCAGATCTGGCTCCATCGCTCCACGACGTACTGGAACACGGGTGGGTGCTCCCCTTCCGGTCGGCCGAACTGCCCACGGATCGGGGCACGAACCCGGCCGAGGCTACGCAGCCGAGCAGGCGCTTGTACAACCGGGATCGGCGGATCCGCGCGGATCCTGCACGATCACCCAGACAGGAACCCCCGGTCAGGAGGGGTGGGTCGGCGTCACCCTGGGAGAACGGTAACGATCGTGAGGCGGCGTCGGCTACGCGTGCAGCTCGCGGAGGCCGGCGCGCTCGGCGATGTCGGCGAGGTGGTCGCGCCAGGCGGCCCACTCCTCGGTCGTCTTCTCGGCCAGGTTGCCGTCCCCGTCGCCGGCCAGGCCGTCGAGCATCTCGCGCACGATGTCCGCGTGCCCCGCGTGCCGGGCGGTCTCGTACGCCATGTGCACGAGGATCCGGTGCAGCGTGACCTCGCGGTGCTCCTCGGGCCACCACGGGACCGTGCCGCGGGCGTCGAGGTCGAGCGCGTCGATGGTCGCGTCGGCGTGCGCTGCGCTGCGGTGGTGGAAGGCGACGACGTCGTCGAGGGTCTCGTCGGCCGCGGCGTACATGTCCGAGCCGTCGGTGGCGTCGAGCCACGCAGGGGCGTCCGGCAGCGGCCGCCCGAAGACCGCGCCGAAGTACCCGGCCTGCACCCCCGCGACGTGCTTCACCAGGCCGAGCACGTTCGTGCCGGTCGGCGTCACCGGCCACCGCGCCTGCCGCTCGGCCAGGCCGTCGAGCTTCGCGAGCAGGGCGGCGCGGTGCTTCTGCAGGTAGCGGTGCAGCGTCTGCTTGACGGCCGCGGCGTCGGGGTGCGGCGTCGAGCCCTCGTCCGACAGCGCCGCGTTGCCGCTCGACGCCGGCCCGTCGGCCGTGGCGGGGTGGACCTCGGGGACGGCGTCGGCGCTGCTCATGCCCTCGATCGTGCCACCTGTCCGTCGCGCAGGCGCGTCGACTCCTGCACGGCCACGCGTTCCGCGGTGAGCAGGAGCCCCGCCACGTCGGTCGAGGTCCGCGTGGACGCGTCGTTCCAGCTCGTCAGGTCCCGCACGCGGCCCATCCGGACGTCGGGCGCCGGGCACCACAGGACCGGGGTGCCCTCGTCCGCCGCGAGCGCGTGCCAGACGAGGTCGAGCGCGTGCTGCACCCGCGGGGAGTGCACGGCGTGCGGCCCGCCGGCGGCGGACACGACGGCCCCGACCAGGCAGGCGCCGACGAGCGGACGGCCCTGCACGTCGAGCGCGGCGGCGCTGGTCGCGGTGCGGGTCCGGCCGCGTTCGTCGACGTAGGTGAACCAGGCGTGCTGGATCCAGCCGCGCTCGACGACGCCACGCGCCTCGGAGAGCAGGTGGCCGAGCTCACCGAGCTCGCGGATGCGGTCGTCGACCCGGCGGGCGCGTGCCGCGGCACGGCGGTCGCCCCAGCGGTCGAGGACACCGCGGAGACCGGTGCGGACGGGTCGGGTGGGGGCGGGAGAGGCGTCGGTGGCGACGTCGTGCTGGACGCGGAACTCGAGGCTCATGGTGGCCCCTCCGATCGGCTGTGCACGGATGGTGAGGAGACGATAGCCCCGCGGAGAGGCAGCCGTCCAGCACTTCGTCGGTGCCCGTCGCCCGCGAACTGGGGCCGGTGCGGGGCCGTGGTCCCTGCGTATCCTCGAAGGAGCGGTGACGCGGGTGTGACCCTGGGGGGACCCGCGTCGCTGGGCGCTCGGGACGCGTTCGGCCTGGTGCCCTACGGTTCCCGCATGGACGGATGGCGGAACCCCGCGCGCTGGGCCCGGACCGGGCGGTGGCTGCTGCTGCCGATCGCGGTGCTCGACTGGGTGGCGCTCGCCCCGCAGACGGTCGTCGTGCTCGCGTTCCTGCTCGCCGTCGTCGGGATCGCCGGGATGGCGGCCGCACTCGTCGTCGCCCTGCTCCGGCGGGGTCGCGGTGCGACGGCGGCGGTCGGTGTCGTGATGCTGCTCGGCGGTCTCGTCGTGTTCGGGCTCGACCCGTTCCCGGGGTCGTTCCCGCTCGTCGACCCGTGGTGGCCCGAGGCGATCACCCAGCCGCAGCGCGTCGGCAGCGCCTACTGGCAGCTCGCCGGGCTCGGCGTCTGGTTGTCCGGGCTGGCCGCGCTCGCGACGCTGCTCGTGGTCTCGCTGACGGGCGCCCCGCGGGGGCGGGAGCTCCCGCCGCGCCGCTGAGCGTCGCGCGACGGGTGCAGTACCGTCCCGTCGGCCTCGGCGTCAGCGCCGGGTGAGGACCACGAGCGTGACGTCGTGCGCCGGTTCGCCGGCGGGCAGCAGGGCACGGACGTGGTCGACGACCGCGGTACCGTCCGGCGCGGACCGGACGAGGTCGGCGAGGGCGTCCAGGTGGCCGATGCCGTCGAGTCCGAGGACACCGGGCGTGCAGATCGCGAGCCGGTCGCCGGGACCGAGGTCGAGCGCCCCGGACGACCGCGGGACGGCGTCGGGCTGCAGGCCCATCGGCAGGTCGAGCGAGTGCAGCACCCGGCTGCTGCCGTCGGCGCGGACGAGCACCGCGAGACCGTGCCCGGCGTCCGCGAAGTCGGCGTGACCCGACGTCGTGTCGAGCCGCAGGTGGAAGAGCGAGCCGACGGCACCGCCGGTCGACAGGTCGGGGGTGACCTGTGCCTCCAGTCCGGCGACCGCGTCGGACAGGGCGGTGTCCGTGCGGGCGACCGCGGCACCGCGCACCGCGGCTGCGAGCAGCCCGGCGGCGCGTCCCGGGGCGGCGACGCGTCCGACCGTGACGTGCAGGACGTCGTCGGCGGCAAGGCGCCAGTCGGCCACGTCGCCGCCGCCGTCCTCGCGCTGCGTCACCAGGGTGGCCAGGTCGTGGCCGGGCACGACGACCGGCTCCGGCACGAGCCCGTCGAGCACCCGACGCACCCGGCCGCGGTCGATCGCCTGGCCGAGCTCGCGTTCCGCCCACCGGGCGAGGTCGCGGAGCAGGGCGAGGTCCTCGTCGGAGAACGTCCGCGGGGCCGCGTCCATGATGCAGAGGGTGCCGACCCGGGTGCCGTCGAGCATGGACAGGGGCGCGCCCGCGTAGAAGCGGATGCCCTCGTCCGTGACGGCGGGCATGTGGCGGAACCGCTCGTCGAGGACGGTGTCCGGCACGACGAGCGGTTCGGGCGTGAGCACCGTCGTCGCGCAGAACACCCACTCGGCCGGGACGCTCTGCCCCTGGTTCCAGCCCTGGGTGGACTGTGCGGTGACGAGTCCGTCGTGGACCAGGTTGAGGAAGCTCAGCGGCACGCCGAAGGCCTCCTGCGTCATCCGCGTGATCCGGTCGAAGCGTTCCTCCGGACCGCTGCCGAGGACGCCGAGCGCCTCGACGACGGCGGCTCGGCGCGCTGCGGACTCCAGGTCGGTCATGCCCCCTGTCTACCCGCACCGTCCGTCAGGAACCAGTCCCGCGGGTGGGGGTCGGCGGTGAGTTCGCGACGCCCGGACACGGGGGCCGCCCACCGTGCGGCGTTCGACAGCACCCGACGGATGTCCGGGTGGTGGTACACCGGGTACTCCTGGTCGCCGGGCGAGAAGTAGAACACCCGGCCGAGGCCGCGTCGGTACGCGACACCGGAACGGAAGACCTCGCCGCCGGCGAACGTCGACAGGAAGACCTCTTCGTCGGGACGGGGGACGTCGAAGTACTCGCCGTACATCTCCTGGCGGTCGATGACGATCGGGTGCGGGACGCCCGCGGCGATCGGGTGCTCGGGCGCGATCGTCCAGACGAGTTCGCGCTCGCCGTCGTTGCGCCACTTCAGCGAGCAGGTCGTGCCCATCAGGCGCTTGAACGGCTTGGAGTAGTGGCCCGAGTGCAGCACGACGAGGCCCATGCCCGCGTGCACCGCGTCGACGACCAGGTCGACCACGGCGTCGCTCACCTCGTCGTGGGCGACGTGCCCCCACCAGAACAGCACGTCGGTGGCGGCGAGGCGCTCGGCGGTGATGCCGTGGTCGGGCTCCTGCAGGGTCGCGGTCGAGACGTCGGCGTGCGGCAGGTGCTCGCGCAGGCCGTCGGCGACGACGGTGTGGATGCCGTGCGGGTAGTGCTCGACGACCGTCGCGTCACCGCGGGTCTCGTGCACGTTCTCGTTCCAGACGACGATGTGCAGGTCACGGGGTTCGGTCGGCGTCGACATGCCGCCACGCTACTGGACACCGTCGTCCACGGTCCGGTGATCGACCCTGGCGTTTCCTGATCGTTTCGCCTACCTTGTGAGCACGAACGCGCAGAGCGGCGGTGCCAGGGGCGCCGGACGACCGCCAGCGCCGAGGACAGGGGTCCGCTCGATGCTGCACCGCACCATCCTCACCGTCGCCGCCGCGACCGTGATCGCTCTCGCCGTCCCGACCACCGCGGCGGCCTCGCCCGGTGGTCACGCGTCCACCTCGACCGTGCGGTACACGGCGAGCGACGCGGTCATCGCGAACCCGTCCCGCGGGTTCGACCACACCACCGAGACCCACTACCGCGCCGACGGCTCCGGGTACACGCCGCTCGACGCGACCACCCTGGCCGGGTACCGCGACGAGGGCGTGACGCAGATCGTCCGCGTCTTCTACATGGAGGCCTTCGTCGACCAGCGGCACCTGAGCCGTGCCTGGCTCCGGCTCGTGCAGCACGACTACGACACCGCGCGGGACGCCGGCATCGGGGTCATCACCCGGTTCGCGTACGTGCAGGGCGGCGACTACCCGTACACGGCACCGTACGGCGACGCCGACCTGCCGACCGTGCTCGCCCACATCGAGCAGCTCACCCCGACGCTCCGCCGGAACGCCGACGTCATCCCGACCCTGCAGCAGGGCTTCATCGGCCTCTGGGGCGAGGGCTACTACACGGACCACTTCGCCAGCGACCCGGCGAACCCGGGCGTCCTGACCGAGGCGGACGAGGCCGCGCGTCGTCAGGTGGTCCGCGCCGAGCTCCGGGCGCTGCCGTCCTCGCGTTCGATCCAGGTCCGCACGATGCAGATGAAGCAGGACGCCCTGCGCACGCCGTCCGGCACCGCCGGGGCGCTCACCCCCGCGCAGGCGCACGACGGGTCGGCAGCGGCACGGATCGGGCACCACAACGACTGCTTCCTGGCGTCCCCCGACGACTTCGGCACGTTCCTGAGCGACCCGCTGTCGCTCGACCAGGACTACCTGGCCGCCGAGTCGCGGTACGTCCCCGTCGGCGGGGAGACCTGCGCCGTGAACGCTCCGCGCTCGGAGTACCCGTCGGCGTCGGCCGAGATGGCCCGGTACCACTACAGCTACCTCAACCTCGACTACAACCGGGACGTCCTCGCGACCTGGGGCGCCGAGGGCATGCGCGACGCCGCGAAGAAGCTCGGCTACCGGTTCACGATGACCTCGAGCACCGTCACGTCCGGGCGCTCCGCCGCGGTGTCCGTCACCGTGCGGAACGACGGCTGGGCGGCGCCGTACAACACGCGTCCGGTCGACCTCGTCCTGACCGACGGCCGTCGCACCGTGACCGTGCCGACCCGCGCCGACGCCCGCGACTGGCAGCCCGGGCGGTCCGTGACCGTCTCCGCGTCGCTGCGCGGGGTCCCGCGGGGCACCTGGCACGTCGCGCTGGCCCTGCCGGCACCCGAACGGACGATCGCCGACGACCCGGCGTTCGCCATCCGCACCGCGAACGTCGGCACGTGGGACGCCCGCACCGGTGTGAACCGGCTCGGGCAGACGGTCACCGTCCGGCGCTGACGCCGGTTCCCCAGGCGGGGTGCGGAACGATGACGGGCATGACGCCTCGATCCCTGTTCCGCGCCCTCGCCGTCGCGGAACTCGTGACCTGGACCCTGCTGCTCGTCGGCATGCTCATGAAGTACGCGTTCGGACTCGGTGACCTGCCCGTCCGCATCGGCGGGAGCGTGCACGGGTTCGTCTTCCTGGCCTACCTCGTCGTGACGACGGTGGTCGCGGTGAACCAGCGCTGGTCGGTCGGCACCCTCGTGCTCGGCTGGGCGAGCGCCGTCGTGCCGTACACGACCGTCCCGTTCGAGGTCGCGGTCGCCCGGCGCGGCTTGCTCGAGGGGCCCTGGCGCCGCTCGCCCGACGCACGGTCGGGGGCCTGGGACCGCCTGCTGTTCGTCGTGGTGCGGCACCCGTGGGTCGCCGCGGGCGTCGGCGTCGTCGCGGTCGCCCTGGTCTTCGCGGCGCTGCTCGCCGTCGGGCCGCCGGTCCCGCGGGGCTGACGCGCGCGGCGCCGCGCCGCTGAGTGAGCAGAAGACGTCGGGTCCGCGGTCGGGACCCGACGTCTTTGCTCACTCGACGCGGTGGCCGCGACCACAGAGGGGAGGCCCGGTGCCAGCTGGCACCGGGCCTCCCGTCCGTCGTCGGCGCGGCTACAGGGCCGCGAGGGTCGCGTTCAACGTGGCGGACGGGCGCATGACCGCGCTCGTCTTGGCGTCGTCGGGGCGGTAGTAGCCGCCGATGTCGGCCGGGTGGCCCTGCACCGACACGAGCTCCTCGACGATGGTGTGCTCCTGCTCGCCGAGCTTCGCCGCGATCGCGGCGAAGGACGCCGCCAGGTCGGCGTCCTGGGTCTGCGCCGCGAGCTCCTCGGCCCAGTACTTCGCCAGGTAGAAGTGGCTGCCGCGGTTGTCGATCGACCCGAGCTTGCGCCCCGGGGACTTGTCCTGCTCGAGGAAGGTCCCGGTGGCGCGGTCGAGGGTCTCGCCGAGGATCTTCGCCCGCTCGTTGCCGGTCACACCGGCGAGGTGCTCGAGGCTCACAGCGAGGGCGAGGAACTCGCCGAGGCTGTCCCAGCGCAGGTAGTCCTGCTGCACGAGCTGCTGCACGTGCTTCGGGGCCGACCCGCCGGCACCGGTCTCGAACAGGCCACCGCCGCCGAGCAGCGGGACCACGGAGAGCATCTTCGCCGAGGTGCCGAGCTCCATGATCGGGAACAGGTCGGTCAGGTAGTCGCGCAGGACGTTGCCGGTGACCGAGATCGTGTCCTCGCCGCGGCGGATGCGCTCGAGCGAGAAGCGCATGGCGTCCTCGGGGGAGAGCACCTCGATCTGCAGGCCCTCGGTGTCGTGCTCGCCGAGGTACCGGTGCACGAGCTCGATGAGCGCGGCGTCGTGCGAGCGGGAGCGGTCGAGCCAGAACACCGCGGGGGCCCCCGTGGCGCGGGCGCGGGTGACCGCGAGCTTCACCCAGTCGCGGATCGCGACGTCCTTGGTCTGGCAGGCGCGCCAGATGTCGCCCTGCTCGACCCGGTGCTCGATGACGACGTCGCCGGCCTGGTCCGTGACGCGCACGGTGCCGTCGCCGGGCACCTCGAAGGTCTTGTCGTGCGAGCCGTACTCCTCGGCCTTCAGCGCCATGAGGCCGACGTTCGGCACGGAGCCCATCGTCGCCGGGTCGAAGGCGCCGTTCGCGCGGCAGTCGTCGAGGACCGCCTGGTAGATGCCGGCGTAGCTCGAGTCGGGGATGACGGCGAGGGTGTCGTGCTCGTCGCCGTCCGGACCCCACATGTGACCCGAGGTACGGATCATCGCGGGCATCGAGGCGTCCACGATGACGTCGCTCGGGACGTGCAGGTTCGTGATGCCCTTGTCCGAGTCGACCATGGCGAGCTCGGGGCCCTCGGCGAGGCCCTTGTGGAACGCCTTCGCGATCTCGGCGCCGTTCGGCAGCGCGTCGAGGCCGGCGAGGATCGAGCCGAGGCCGTCGTTCGGGGTGAGCCCCGCGGCGGCCAGGTCCGCGCCGTGGCGGTCGAACACGTCGGGGAAGAAGGCGCGGATCACGTGGCCGAAGATGATCGGGTCGGAGACCTTCATCATCGTGGCCTTGAGGTGCACCGAGAACAGGACGTCCTCGTCCTGCGCGCGCTGGATCTGACGGCGCAGGAACTGCTCGAGCGCACCGACGTGCAGCACGGTGCCGTCGACGACCTCGCCCGCGAGCACCGGGATCGACTGCTTGAGCACCTGCTCGGAGCCGTCCTCGGCGACGAAGGTGATCGTCAGGGCGTCGTCGGCGGGGGCGACCCAGGTCTTCTCGTTCGACCGGAAGTCGTCGGCGCCCATCGTGGCGACGTTCGTCTTCGAGTCGTGCGACCACGCACCCATGCGGTGCGGGTGCTTGCGGGCGTAGTTCTTCACGGACAGCGGCGCCCGGCGGTCGGAGTTGCCCTCGCGCAGGACCGGGTTGACGGCGCTGCCCTTCACGCTGTCGTAGCGGGTGCGGATGTCGCGCTCGGCGTCGGTGCCGGGCTCGTCCGGGTAGTCCGGCAGGTCGTAGCCCTGGGACTGCAGCTCCTTGATCGCCGCCTTGAGCTGCGGGATGGACGCCGAGATGTTCGGCAGCTTGATGATGTTCGCCTCGGGGGTGCCCGCGAGCTCGCCGAGCTCGGCGAGGGCGTCGTCCACGCGCTGCTCGTCGGTGAGCCGCTCGGGGAACTGGGCGATGATCCGGCCGGCGAGCGAGATGTCGCGCGTCTCGACCTCGACCCCGGCGGTGCCGGCGAAGGCCTTGATGACCGGGAGGAAGGAGTGGGTGGCGAGGAACGGCGCCTCGTCCGTGAGGGTGTAGATGATCTTGGCCATGCTGGCGGGTACTCCCTTGTTCGACCGTCGGTACGTCCACGGTACTCGTGGCGCAGGATGTCTCGACATCAAGATACATGGGGGTGCTCCGCGTCGCCCCGAGGTGTGCCGGCAGCCCGCGACGGCGGGTGGAGTGCCACCCTGGAACGGTGACCGAACTCCTCGCCGTGGGTGTCATCGCCCTCATCGCCATCGCGGGCGCAGCCGTGCTCGGGCCACGGATCGGCGTGGCCGCCCCGCTCGTGCTCGTCGTCGTCGGGATCGTCGCGAGCCTGCTGCCGTGGGTACCGGACGCGAGGATCGATCCGGAGTGGATCCTGGCCGGGCTGCTGCCGCCGCTGCTGTACTCGTCGGCCGTGTCGATGCCGTCGATGAACTTCCGCCGCGAGTTCGGCGCGATCAGCGGCCTGTCGGTGGTGCTCGTGGTCGCGAGCAGCCTCGTGCTCGGGCTCTTCTTCGCCTGGGTGGTGCCGGACCTGGGGCTCTGGTGGGGCATCGCCCTCGGCGCGATCATCAGCCCGACCGACGCCGTCGCGACCTCGATCGTCAAGCAGACCTCGATCTCTCGGCGGGCGATCTCGATCCTCGACGGGGAGTCGCTGCTCAACGACGCCACGGCGCTCGTGCTCCTGCGCACGGCGATCGTCGCCGCGGGCACCACGTTCTCGTTCTGGGGCGCACTCGGCGACTTCGCGAAGGCCGTCGCCGTCGCCGTCGTCATCGGCTGGTTCGTCGGCTGGCTGAACGTGTTCGTCCGCGCCCGGGTGCCGAGCGCCGCGGTGAACACGGCGCTGTCCTTCGCGGTGCCGTTCGTCGCGGCCGTGCCGACCGAGCACCTCGGGGGCTCCGGACTCGTCGCCGCCGTCGTCGCCGGCCTGTTCACCGGCATCGTCGGACCGCGGCGGCTCCCGCCGGGCCACCGGCTCTCGGACGCGCAGAACTGGCGGACCGTCGAGCTCGTGCTCGAGGGCGCGGTGTTCCTCACGATGGGGCTCGAGCTCGCGCGGATCCTGGGGGACGTGCAACGGGAGCACACCGGCATCGGTCCGGCGCTGCTCGTCGCGGTCGGCGCCCTCGTGCTGACCGTGCTCGTCCGGGCCGCGTACGTCGCCCCGCTCCTGTTCGCCCTGTCGAAGGGCGCCGCCCGCGGTGAGCGGATGCGGGACCGCTTCGCCGAGATGCACGCCGGCGACCGCGACGCGATGAGCGAGGTGATCCGCGAGCACCGCCCGGGCGGTCGCGCACCGTCGGAACGCGAGCTCGACCGGTTCTCGACCCGGATCCGCCGCACCCTGGCCGACATCGCGTACTACACGCAGGCGCCGCTCGGGTGGCGGGAGGGCACCGCCGTCGTGTGGGCGGGGATGCGCGGCGCGGTGACCGTCGCCGCGGCGCAGACACTGCCGGAGGACACCCCGCAGCGATCCCTGCTGGTCCTGGTGGCCTTCGCCGTCGCCCTGCTGTCGCTCGTGGTGCAGGGCGGCACGATCGGGCCGCTGCTCCGTCGGATCGCCGCCCCGGCGACGGACACCGAGGCGCAGGACACCGAGGAACGCCACCGGCTGCTCGAGCTCATGCGGGACGCGGCGACGCAGGTGCCCGCCGAGCGCGAACGGCCCCCGGCGACCGAGCAGGAGCTGCGCGCGGCCGACCCGGTCGAGCTCCGCGCCTGGATGGGCCGCGAGAAGACCCGGCGCCTCGCGGTGCTCGAGGCACAGCGAGCCGCGGTGCTCGACGCCCGCGACGACGGCACGTTCGACGCCGAGGTGCTCGAGTCGATGCTGCAGAACCTGGACGCCGAGCAGATCGCCCTGGAGCTGCGCGGCGGACCGGAGCGCTGACGACCGACGGACCGGAGCGGAGTCCGCCGGCCGGACGCCGGGTCAGGTGCCGATCGAGATCCGGAAGACCCGCACCCCGGACGCGCGCAGACCCGCGAGCCCGAGCCGCATCCGCATCCCGCGGAACGGTCGACGGAACCCGGACCACGCCGACGCGACGCCGATCTGGTGCAGCACCTCGGACGTCAGGGTGCGCTCGAGCTTCGGCGCGAGCCGGGTGAGCCCGGACACCGTCACCACGACGCGCACGGCCCCGGGGGCGAGGAGCGGGTCGATCGACTCGGCCGCCGCCTGCGCTCGGTGGAACGCCGGGTCGTCGCCCGGCCGTCGGACGGCGATCACGGCGAGCGTCGCGTCCCAGGTCTCGTCGGGGTCCGGCGGGTCGTCGACGCCGACCACCCGCATCCGTGCGGCGTCGATGCCCGCGCGCACCGCGGCGGCGCGCAGGACGGGCAGGAGTTCCTGGGTACCGGCGAGCACGACGTCGGCCGACGTCAGGTCGACCGGTGCGGGCCGCTCGTGCGGCGATCGGGCCATGGTGGGGGTCCTTCCGGCGCTCCGTCCCGACGCTACCGATCGTCCCGCGCGAGGGGCCGCCGACCGCCCGACGGCCAGGCCCTTCCCAGGACGGCGGCTCCGCGGTGCGATCCGGTTCGGTAACGAGAAGATCACGAAAGTCTCTGTACAAAGCGACAGAGTCGTGCAGAATGGTGGGCGGCCATGACGACTGCACACGAACCCGACCAGCACCCGGCGACCCCGGTGGTGCACCTGTCCCGTCGTGCTGCACTCGAGGCGGAGCGCGCCGCGGCGCGGAAGCCCGAGCGTCGAGCAGCCCGCACGCCCCGCCCGGAGAAGCGCTCCGGACAGCGCGCCACGCAGCCGCCGGTCGCCGCGCAGCAGCCGGTCACCGTGCAGCCCGCCGCCGCGCAGCCGGCCGCCGTGCCGACCGGGCGTCGTGCAACGACCGCCCGCTCGACGACCGAGCACGTTGACCGCCGCATCACGCGCGTCGTCCGCCGTCCCTCCGTCACCGCGCCAGCCCCCGCACCCGCCCCGCGTCGCTCGCGGTCGGGTCGGGCAGGCCGCATCACGCTCACGAGCGCCGCCGCGGCCATCGCCCTGTTCGCCGCGTCCGCGATGCCCGCGCACGCCAGCGCCGGCACCTCGATGGCGACCTCGACCATCGCGCCGATGGTCCGCACACAGGACTACGCCGTGACGCAGGCCGTCACCGCCTCCGGGTTGTCCCGCGACGGGTTCACCGTCGGCGGCGGCTCGACCCGCACGGCGAGCGGCCCGGGCTCGTCCGACGACGCAGTGTCGTACGGCGGCGCCGTCCGGTCGCCGTTCCCCGGACCGGTGCAGATGAGCTCCGGCTTCGGCTACCGAGCGGCTCCGTGCGGCGCGTGCTCGTCGCTCCACCAGGGCCTCGACTTCACGCCGGGCATGGGCACGCCGATCGGCGCCGTCGCCGCCGGGACCGTCCGGGTCTCGGGCACGTACTTCTCGTACGGCAACGCGGTCGTCATCGACCACGTGATCGACGGGCGCCAGGTCTCGACGCTCTACGGGCACATGATCCCGGGTTCGTCGCCGCTGCAGGTCGGCGACCAGGTCGAGGCGGGCGAGTTCATCGGGCTGGTCGGCTCGTCCGGCGTCTCGACCGGTGCGCACCTGCACCTCGAGGTCCTCATGGACGGCATCACCCCGATCGACCCCGAGGCGTGGCTCGAGGCCCGCATCGGTCGTTCGCTCACCATCTGACGCGACCCCGCGGGACACGCGACGAGGGCACGCGTCGACACCGCCCCGCAGCACGGCCACACCGGATCCACAGCGTTCGTCGAGCACCGCCGCGGTGGCGTCCCAGTCCACCTGTGCAGGATCACAGCATGGACGACTGTCACAGACCGCCCGCCCGATCCCGATCTGCACGGACTGCCCGCTGATGGGCACCGACACCTGGATCGCCTTCGGGCTCGTCATCCTCTTCGTGCTCGTCGGCGGCGTCTTCGCCGCGGCCGAGATCGCCCTCGTCTCGCTGCGCGAGTCGCAGCTGCAGCAGCTCGAACGCCGGGGGCCCCGCGGCGCCCGGGTCGCCGCCCTCGGCCGTGACCCGAACCGGTTCCTGTCCGCCGTGCAGATCGGCGTGACGGTGGCCGGGTTCTTCTCCGCCGCCTACGGCGCCTCGTCGATCGCGCCGGACGTCGCCCCGCTGTTGCTCGGCACCGGACTCGACCGGGGAGCGGCCGAGGCGGTGGCCCTGGTGCTCATGACCCTCGTCATCGCGTACCTGTCGCTGGTGTTCGGCGAACTCGTGCCGAAGCGCCTCGCCCTGCAGCGCGCCGAGGGCTTCGCGATGGCCGTCGCCCCGACGCTCGAACGCTTCGCGGTGCTCATGCGGCCGGTCATCTGGCTGCTCTCGACGTCCACCGACGCCGTCGTGCGCCTGCTCGGCGGCGACCCGCACGCCCGCAGCGAGTCGATGAGCACCGAGGAGCTCCGCGGCCTCGTCGACGACCACGACGCGATCGACGCGCAGGGCCGCCGGATCGCCCGCAGCGCGCTCGACGCCGGCGACCGGATCCTGCGCGAGTCGATGCGCCCCTGGTACGACGTGTCGACCATCGACGCGGGGCTGTCCGTCGCCGAGGCCACCGACCGGGCGATCGCGGCGGGGCACACCCGGTACCTCGTGACCTCGGGCGGACGCGACGAGGTCGACGGCTTCGTGCACCTCCGCGACCTGCTGCGCCCGGCCGACCCCGACGCCCCGGTGTCGACGCTCGTGCGTCCGGTGCTCGCCCTGCCCGAGACGAAGTCGCTGTCCGGCGCCATCGCGGACATGCGCACCGACGGGCACCAGATCGCCCTCGTCGTCGACGAGTACGGCGGCAGTGCCGGCATGGTCACCCTCGAGGCCCTGCTCGAGGACCTCGTCGGCCGCATCCGCGACGAGTGGGACACCGTCGAACACGACGGGCCGACCGCCGAGCGCGACGGGGTCGACGGCGCGACCGTCCTCGAGGACCTTGCCGCCGACGGCGGCCCGGTCCTGCCGGACGGCGACTACGAGACCGTCGGCGGGCTCGTCCAGGTGCACCTGGACCGCGTCCCCGCGGTCGGCGACGTCGTCCTCGTGGCTGGCCACCGGCTCGAGGTGACCGCCATGGACGGTCACCGCGTGGCGCGCGTCCGCATCGCGGCCGACGTCCCCGCCTGACGGACGGGAGGCCCGTGCCGGCCCCGCCACGGGCCTCCCGTCCGCCGCGCCCGCGGCACCGACGCGACACGTACGCTCGACGCATGGGTATCGACGTGCGCAACGAGATCCGCGACTTCCTGTCCTCGCGACGGGCCCGGCTCACGCCGGAGCAGGTCGGCATGCCGTCCTTCGGCGGCGGCGTCCGACGCGTCCCCGGCCTGCGGCGGCACGAGGTCGCGATGCTCGCCGGGGTGAGCGTCGACTACTACACGCGGCTCGAACGGGGCTCGCTGAAGGGCGTCTCGGAGAGCGTGCTCGAGGGACTCGCGAACGCGCTGCAGCTCGACGAGGACGAACGCGTGCACCTGTGGGACCTCACCCGCCTGGCGAACGCCGGCGTGAAGGACATGCACCGCACCGTCCCCACCCGGGTGCGGCCGGCGGTGCAGCGCCTGCTCGACGCGATCACGGGCGCACCGGCGTGGGTGCGCAACGAGCGGGGTGACGTCGTCGCCACGAACGAGCTCGGCCACGCCCTCTACGCGCCGATGTTCGCCGGCCCCGGGCGCCCGGTGAACACCGCCCGCTTCACCTTCCTCGACCCGTCCGCCCGCGAGTTCTTCCCGGACTGGGCGCAGACCGCACGCGACGCCGTCGCGGTCCTGCGCGCCGCCGCGGTGTCGAACCCCTGCGAGCCCGGGCTCATCACGCTCGTCGGCGAGCTCTCCACCCGCAGCGAGGAGTTCCGCACCTGGTGGGCGGAGCACGACGTGCGGATGCACCGCGGCGGGGGCAAGCGCATCGTGCACCCGATCGTCGGCGAGCTCCGCCTGACCTACGAGGCCCTCGACCTCGTCGCCGACCCCGGACTCGTGCTGTTCACGTACTCAGCGGAGCCGAGCAGCGAGTCCGAGCGCTCGTTGTCGCTGCTCGGCTCGTGGGCGGCGACCGAACGGGCCGAGCGCTCCGCGGCCCTGCGGGCGTCGGAGTCCGAGTCGGTCGACTGACCCCCACCGCGAGCACCTCGTGACGACCCCGCCGGACACCGCCGCCGCCGACGACGACCGGCGCCGGTACCGTCGCGCCGAACCGGTCTTCGCCCGCGCCGTCGCGAAGGCCCTCGGCGGCGCCGGCTCGCTGCTCGAGCTCGGGCCGCCGAAGGGCGACGCGGCGCCCTCGTACGCGCCGACCGACCGGAGTCGCGTCACGGTCGTCGACGCCGCCGGGCACCTGCCGTTCGCCGACGGGGCGTTCGACGCCGCACTCGCCACGGCGCCCCTGCCGGGACCGGTCGACCCCGGGGCCGTGCTCGCCGAGCTGCGCCGGGTGACCCGCGGGCCGATCGTGCTGATCGCGGTCGACCGCGAGCTCGCGCAGGAGCACTGGCTCGCGGAGTACGCACCCGAGGTCGTCGCGGCAGCGGCCCGGCGCCACCCGTCGCCGGCCGACGTCAGCGATGCGCTCCCGGGCGACGCGGTGACGGCCGTGCCGCTGCCGATCCCGTTCACGTGCGTCGACGGCTTCGCCGAGGCGTACTCCGCCCGCCCCGAACGGCTGCTCGACGCGGGCGTCCGGCACGCAGACCCGGCGTGGGCGCAGGTCGACGCGTTCACCGCGCGACGGTCGGTCGCGGCACTCCGCTCCGCGCTGGAGTCCGGTGAGTGGGACCGGTGTCACGGGGCGCTCCGGATCAGCCCGACGCACCGGGGGTCGCTCGTGCTCGTCACCGCGACCCCGACCGCTTGACACGTCGTCGTAGGCTGGTCGGGTGAGCTTGCAGGAGGTGGTCGGCGCCCGTATCGCCGGCATCAGGGCGTGAGGCCCCCGGTCGTGCCCTCGGGCGCGGCCGACCTCGTCGTCCCCTGACCTCCTCCGCCCGGTGCGGTGTGCGTCCGCACGCCCCGGGTCCGCACGAAAGCCACGACCATGCTCCCCATCACGGAGAAGACCCTCCGCACGTCCTTCGTCAACGCCTCCCGCAAGGAGACGTCCGACATCACGCTGCCCGCCGAGTTCGCGACCACCGACTGGGACGCACTCGACTACCTCGGCTGGCGCGACCCGAAGATCGGACGGCGCGCGTACGCCGTCGTGCCGACACTCGACGGCACGCTCGTCGGCATCCTGTTCCGGCAGGCCGAGGCCTCGTCCCGCGCGCGCGCCCAGTGCTCGTGGTGCCAGGACGTGCAGCTGCCGAACGACGTCGTGTTCTACAGCGCGAAGCGCTCGGGGCCTGCCGGTCGGAACGGCAACACCGTCGGCACCCTGGTCTGCCAGGACTTCCAGTGCTCGCGCAACGTCCGGAAGCTGCCGCCGCCGGCGTACGAGGGGTACGACGTCGAGGCGGCGCGGGTCCGGCGCATCGAGGACCTGCAGCTGCGCGCCGCGTCCTTCGCCGCCGAGGTCTGACCCGCGCACGGCAGTCCCGTCGCGACGGCACAGTCCGTCGCGCGGGACGGTCCGTCCCATCGCGCGTGGGATGGGAAGCGGATCCGCGCGTGGGAGGCCGGAAGGTCCGGCCTCCCACGCGCGGAACGCCCTCCGACGCGCGGAACGGCCTCCCACGCGCGGAATTGCACCCAGCCGGGGTCAGCGACCGATGCTCGACATGTCCGGGTAGCGGTCGCCGGTCGGCACGGGCAGCGACGACAGGCGCGACAGCTGGTCCGCGGTGAGGGTCAGGTCGGCCGCGCCGACGTTCTCCTCGAGGCGCGAGACCCGCTTCGTGCCGGGGATCGGGACGACGTCGTCGCCCTGGGCCAGCAGCCAGGCGAGGGACACCTGCGCCGGGGTGGCGCCGGCCTCGGTCGCGATGTCCTTGACCGCGTCGACGATGCGCATGTTCTGCGCGAACGCCTCCTGCTGGAAGCGGGGGTTCGCCAGGCGGAAGTCGTCGGAGTCCAGGTCGGACGGCTTCGTGATCGCACCGGTCAGGAACCCGCGGCCGAGCGGCGAGTACGGCACCAGGCCGATGCCGAGCTCGCGCAGGGTGTCGAGCACGTCGCCCTCGGGGTCGCGCGTCCACAGCGAGTACTCGCTCTGCAGCGCGGTGATCGGGTGCACGGCGTGGGCCTTGCGGATCGTGGCGGCGCTCGCCTCGGAGAGGCCGATGTGCCGGATCTTGCCCTCCTGCACGAAGCCGGCGAGCTGGCCGACGACGTCCTCGATCGGGACGGCCGGGTCGACGCGGTGCTGGTAGTAGAGGTCGATGTGGTCGGTGCCGAGGCGGCGGAGCGAGCCCTCGAGCGCCTCACGCACGGACTCCGGGGCGGAGCTGATGCCGCGGCCGGTGGCGGGGGTCTCCTCGCCGGCGGTGTGCGTGATGAGGCCGAACTTCGTCGCGATGACGACGTCGTCGCGCCGGTCGGCGAGGGCCCGGCGGAGCAGGTCCTCGTTCGTGTACGGGCCGTACGCCTCGGCGGTGTCGAACAGGGTGACGCCGAGGTCGATCGCGCGGTGGACGGTGCGGATCGACTCGTCGTCGTCGGTGCCGGCGCCCGTGTAGAAGGCGCTCATGCCCATGGTTCCGAGGCCGACGGGTCCGACCTCGAGGTCTGCGAGCTTGCGTGTCTGCATGGTGCAGGTCTACTCCCGCGTCACCGACGGCTGGGAGGCCCTGGGGGTACCGGTCAGTCCTCGCTAGGGTGGGCTCGGGGCGGAGGCGCCCCGGAAGAAGGGGGAACACCGTGACCGTCATCTGGATCGTCATCGGGGTGGTGCTCGTCGCCGCCGTCCTGCTCACCGTGCTCGAGGTGCAGAACCGCCGTCGGGCGCGTCGCCTGGCCCACCTCGAACGGGCCGACCCGCGGATCGCCGACCAGGCGCGCCACGACGCCGAGGCCCAGGCCGCGATGACCGAGGGCCTGTCGAAGGCCGCCCACCAGGGGATCTCCGGCGCCGGCGGCCCGATCGGCTGACCTGCCCGCCCGCTCGTCGCCGCTCATCTCCCCGGATGTCAGCCCGGCGACGGACGTCGGCGGGCGCGGGACGGCGTAGACAGGTCCGGTGACCGGAGACGACGAGGACCGCAGCACCCCGAAGCCGACCCGACGGGTCCTGCTCGCCGGGGGTGTGGGCATCGGGGTCGCCGGGGTGCTCGCCGCGTGCAGCGGACCGGCACCCGCCGCGTCACCGAGCCCGACCGGCAGCGGGTCGTCCGGAGCGCCCGGCACGTCCGGAGCCGGTGGGACCGGCCCGACCGCAGCGGTCCCGGACACCTGGGAGGCCCTGGCCGCCGCCGTGTCCGGCACCCTGCTCCGCCCCGGCTCGTCGGGGTGGGCCGACGCCAGGGTGCTCCGGAACCCCCGGTACGACGACGCGGACCCGCGGGGCATCCTGCGCGTCGCTGACGCCGGGGACGTGCAGGCCGGCCTGGCCTTCGCCCGGGCGACGCACACGCCCGTCGCGCTCCGGGCCGGCGGGCACTCGTACACGGGGTGGTCGGCCGGTGGCGCCCCGGGCACCGACGTCCCCCGCTCGCTCGTGATCAGCACGCAGGACCTCGACGACATCGAACTGCACGACGACGACACCGTCACGATCGGCCCGGGCGCGCAGCTCGGGGACGTCTACGCCGCGCTCGCCGACGCCGGCCGTGCCATCGGGTCCGGGTCCTGCCCGACCGTCGGCATCGGCGGCATCACCCTCGGCGGCGGCGTCGGGGTGCTCGTCCGTTCCTTCGGACTGACCGCCGACCAGCTCACCGGCGTCACGCTCGTCACCCCGGACGGCCGCGAGCGCGCGGTCTCGGCGACGGACGAGCCGGACCTGTTCTGGGCCTGTCGGGGCGGGGGCGGCGGCACCGTCGGCGTCGTGACCGCGATGACCTTCCGCACGCGCCCCGCGCCGGACGTGCTGCTGTTCACCATCACGTTCCCCTGGTCAGCGGCCGCGGACGTGGTGCGTGCCTGGCAGGACTGGGCGCCGACCGCCGACCCCGAGCTGTGGTCGACGCTGAAGCTCCTCGGTGGTGCACGGCACGCGACGCCGACCGTCACGGTCTCCGGTGTCTGGACCGGCTCGAAGACCGGCGCGGACGCCTCCGTCGACGGGTTCATCCGCGCGACGGGCGCCGAACCCGTCACCCACACCGGGCGGCAGCTCGACTACGGTGCCGCGATGGCCGCCCTCGCCGGCTCCGGCGCCCGGGTGTCCGAGGCGGCGACGTCGTCGATCGGCTCGAGGAAGCTGACGGACGAGCAGGTCGACGTGCTCGTCCAGCAGGCCGCCGCGAGCGGCGACGTCGCGGGGCTCGACGAGGGCGGGGTCTCCCTCGACGCGCTCGGCGGGGTCGTCGCGGACGTCGGCCGGACCGACTCGGCCTTCCCGTGGCGGTCGGCCCTCATGACGGTGCAGTACACCGCGGTGTTCGCGGACGGCACGGACCCCGCTCCGTTCGACGCCTACGTGCGCGGGTTCCGGAACGCGATGCGGCCGGCGTGGGGCGATGCCGCCTACGCGAACTACTGCGACGCGGCGATCACGGACCCGTCCGCCTACTTCGGCGACAACACCTCGCGGCTGCACCGGATCGCCGAGCAGGCCGACCCCGCCGGCGTGCTGTCGCAGCCGAACTGGGTCTGAGGTCGCCCCTACGATGACGGCATGGACGTCGTCGACCTCGTGCTGCCGGACGCCGCCGCGTGGCGGGCCTGGCTCGACGCCCACGAGGACGACGCCGACGGCGTGTGGCTCGTCCTGGCGAAGAAGGGCACGACGGAGCCGACGACCCTGACCTACGACCAGGCACTCGACGAGGCCCTGTGCTCGGGGTGGATCGACGGGCAGAAGCGCGGACGCGACGCCGCCACCTTCCGGCAGCGGTTCACCCCGCGTCGGCGTGCCTCGCTGTGGTCGCAGCGGAACGTCGGGCTCGTCGCCGCGCTCATCGCCGAGGGGCGGATGCGCGCCCGGGGCCAGGCCGAGATCGACCGGGCGCAGGGCGACGGCCGGTGGGACCGCGCCTACGCCGGGGCGGCGAGTGCGACCGTGCCGGAGGACCTGCGGGCGGCCTTCGACGCAGCCCCCGCCGCTGCCGCCCTGTTCGCCGACCTCGACGCGACGAACCGGTACGCGGTGCTGCACCGGATCGCCACGGCGCCGAGCGCCGCGGCGCGGACGAACCGGCTGGCGAAGCTCGTCGGTGGACTGGAGCGCGGCGAGACCCCGTTCCCCCGGCCGTCGCCGGGGGACACCCGTCCAGGGACCGGCGACGCACCAGGCGTAGACCAGGGTCATGACTGACACCGACACCACGAACCGTCCGGCCGCTGCCTCCGGCACCTTCCGCATCGGTGGCGACCTCGAGGTCCACCGCCTCGGCTACGGCACCATGCAGCTCACCGGCCCCGGCGTCTGGGGACCGCCGAAGGACCACGACGAGGCCGTCCGGGTGCTCAAGCGCGCGGTCGAGCTCGGCGTCGACTTCTTCGACACCGCCGACAGCTACGGTCCCTACGTCGCCGAGGACCTGCTCAAGGAGGCCCTGCACCCCTACGGCGACGACGTCGTCATCGCGACCAAGGCCGGGCTGACCCGCACCGGCCCGAACGAGTGGCCGCCGGTCGGCCGCCCGGAGTACCTGCGCCAGGAGGCCGAGATGAGCCTCCGCCGCCTCGGGCTCGAGCGCATCGACCTGTTCCAGCTCCACCGCATCGACCCGAAGGTCCCCCTCGAGGACCAGATCGGCGAGCTGAAGAAGCTGCAGGACGAGGGCAAGATCCGCCACATCGGCCTGTCCGAGGTCTCCGTCGACGACGTCAAGGCGGCGCAGGAGATCGCGACGATCGTCTCCGTGCAGAACCTGTACAACCTGCAGAAGCGCGACGCCGAGGAGCTCCTCGACTGGTCGACCGAGCAGGGCATCGCGTTCATCCCGTGGTTCCCGCTCGCGACCGGTGGCCTCACCGGCGAGGACTCGCCGCTCACCGAGATCGCCGAGCGCAAGGGCGCCTCGCCGGCGCAGCTCGCGCTCGCCTGGCTGCTCAAGCGCTCGCCCGTCGTGCTCCCGATCCCGGGCACGTCGAGCGTCTCCCACCTGGAGGACAACCTGCAGGGCGCGACCATCGAGCTCACCGACGACGAGTTCGAGGAGCTGTCGAAGCTCGGTTCCTGACGCGACCAGCAGACGGACGGGAGGCACGGCGCCAGCGGGCACCGTGCCTCCCGTCCGTCGTGCAGGCACGTCGCGAGCCGCACTTGCGCCGTTCCCGCTGCGTCTGCATACTCGGTATGGGCATACCGAGTATGCCCGTTCGCAGAACGGAACGAGGAAGTGTCATGAGCGTACGGATGGGCGTACTCGCGCTGCTGGTGGGGGGACCCGGGTACGGGTACCAGCTCCGGGGGGAGTTCGAGCACCGCACCGGCGGGAGCTGGCCGTTGAACATCGGCCAGGTCTACACGACCCTCGACCGGCTCGAGCGCGACGGCCTCGTGGCCCGCGGCGACGCCGACGACGACGGGCACGTCGTCTACACGGCGACCCCCGCGGGGCACGAGGAAGTGGCGCGCTGGTTCAGCGAGCCGGTGCCGGCCAAGCGCGGTCGCGACGAGCTGGCGATCAAGTTCGCCCTCGCGGTGACGGTGCCCGGCGTCGACGTCGCCAGGCTCGTGCAGGTGCAGCGCGGTGCCGCGATCCGCAACCTGCAGGACCTGACGCGGCTCAAGCGCACGGCCGACCCGGCGTCCGACCTGGCGTGGTCGCTCGTGCTCGAGTCGATGGTGTTCCAGGCCGAGGCCGAGGTGCGCTGGCTCGACCACGTCGAGTCGAGCGTGGCCCGGTACCGACCGGACGAGCACCCTGCCGCTCCGGAATCCGCGACCGCGCCCGCCGCCGACGCAGCCCGGGGTGTCCGGTGAGCGCCGCGCCGCTGCTGCGGCTCGACGCCGTGAGCGTGCACTACGGGTCCGGCGCCAAGGCCGTCACCGCCCTCGCCGGGATCGACCTGTCGGTCCAGCGCGGCGAGATGGTCGCGGTGATGGGCACGTCGGGCTCCGGCAAGTCGACGATGCTGGCGGTCGCCGGCACCCTGCTGCCGCCGACGAGCGGCGAGGTCGTCATCGACGGCGAGTTCGTCTCCGAGCGCCCGGCGAAGGAGCTCGCGGCGCTGCGGCGTCGGCTGCTCGGTTTCGTCTTCCAGGACTTCAACCTCATCCCCTCGCTGACGGCCGTCGAGAACGTCGCCCTGCCGCTCGAACTCGACGGCTGGAAGGCCTCGCAGGCCCGCCGCGCCGCCGAGCTCGCGCTCGACAACGTGGAGCTCGGCCACCGGCTGACCGCCTACCCGGACGACCTGTCCGGCGGCCAGCAGCAGCGCGTGGCGATCGCCCGCGGGGTCGTCGGCGAGCGCCGCCTGGTGCTCGCGGACGAACCGACCGGGGCGCTCGACTCGCAGACCGGCGAGGTCGTCCTGCGCATGCTCCGCCGCCACGTCGACGCGGGTGCCGGCGCGCTGCTCGTCACCCACGACGCACGGCACGCCGCCTGGGCCGACCGGATCGTGTTCCTGCGCGACGGTCGCGTCGTCGACGAGGCCGTGTACACCGGGGTCGAGCAGGCACTCGCCGACCGGGCCGCGTCGTGAGCGGGCGACGGCGGTCCACCGGGACCGCCCAGCGCGTCCGGACACCCTTCGCACTCCGTCCCGCGCTCCGACTCGGCCGCCGACTCGCCTTCGCGAAGGCCGGGCGGGCCGCGCTCATCGTGGCGCTCATCGGGATCCCGACCGCGGGGTTCGCGGCCGTGGCCGTCGTGGTGCAGTCGACCCAGCCGACCCAGGCCGAATCGCTCGCCTACGACCTCGGCGGTGCCGCGGCGCAGATGCGCGTGTCCGGTCCCGACCTGCCCGGCATGCGGCAGGACCCGGTGCAGTGGCAGTCCACCGAGTCGGCGCGGAACAGCCCGGTGACGAAGGCGGACGGCGACGCCCCCTTCGCGGACCCGCTGTCGTTCGTCCCGGACGGGGCGCTCGCGATCCCGGTGGGCAGCGCGCCCGTCGTGCTGCAGGGGCCGAAGGGACCGGTCGGCATCACGGCGGTCGAGGGCAGCACCTGGGACCGCTCGCTCGACGGGCACTGGCGGGTGCTCGCCGGCGACCGGCCGACGGCGCGCGACGAACTCATGGTGACCCCGGCGACGCTCGACCGGCTCGGGGCGCACATCGGCGACACCGTCGACCTGACCGACCCGGTGACGAAGCGCTTCACGATCACGGGCACCATGCGCGACCTCGGGTCGGCGCCCGACACGCAGGGCGTGTTCGTGCCGTGGGGCACCACCATGACGGACACCGCGGCGACGGATGCCGGCAGCCTGCCCGACGTCACGGTCTACCTGCCGACGACGGCGCCGACCTGGTCGGAGATCCGGCAGCTCAACGCGCACGGCATCACCGTGCAGTCCCGCCCCGTCGTGCTCGACCCGCCGGACGAGCGCGTCACCGGTGGGTCCTCGGGGTCGAACCTCGGCTGGTACCTCGGCGGCCTCGCGCTGCTCGGCGTCTTCGCGATGTTCGAGGTGGCACTGCTCGCCGGTGCCGCGTTCCTGGTCGGCACCCGGGCGGACACCCGCTCGTACGCGATCATCACGAGCGTCGGCGGCGAGAAGCGGTTCGTCCGCACGATCGTCGCCGGGTCCGGGCTGGTGCTCGGGGCGACCGGCGCCGTGCTCGGCGTGCTGCTCGGCACCGGTATCGGGATGTTCACCTACCGGATCATCGACAACGGCGACGTCGTGTCGTTCCCGGGCCTGCACGTGCCGCTGCCCCTGCTGCTGACGATCGGCGGCGCCGGCGTGCTGGCGGGCCTCGTCTCCGCCCTGGTCGCGGCGCGCACGGCGACCCGCATCAACGTGCTCGCCGCCCTGCGCGGTTCCCTCCGCCCGGTCACGGTCAGCCGTCCGGCACGGCGCCGACGCCGGATCTGGGGCCCTGCGCTCATCGTCGGCGGCGCCGTGATGACGCTGGCCTGCGGCATCGGGGTCCTCGTGCTGAACGACCGCGAGGTGCAGGAAGACCACCTGGCGTGGGTCGTCGGCGCCGGGGTCGCGATCGGCCCCTGCCTCATGCAGCTCGGTGTCGCGATCTGCTCCCCGTGGCTGCTCGCCCTGGTGGCGCGGCTGTCGTCGCGTCTCGGACTCGCAGCGCGCATGGCCGCCCGCGACGCCCTGCGGAACCCGGTGCGCACCGTCCCGGTGCTCGCCAGCGTGATGAGCGTCGTCTTCGTCGCCTCGCTCGTCATCACCTGGAACGCCTCGAGCCAGGCCCGGTACGTCCGTGGCTACGACTACGCCACCGCCGTCGGGGTCGCCACGACCGAGGTCCAGGTCTCGGACGCCGACGGTGGGTCCTTCGGCGAACACGACGCCGAGCTCACCGCACGGGCCGCGAAGGTCACCGCGGGCGTGCTGCGCCACGACCGGATCCGCGTGCTCGGCGTGGTGAAGGGCGGCTCGGGCGAGACGCCGACGACCGTGACGATCCCGCACCGCTGGACGCCGTACGACTGCACCGTGAACGACACGACCGCGTGCTCGTGGTTCCTCGACACCGACGACGCGGCGGAGCCGCACATCCTGACCGGGACCGTCGACGACTACGCCGTGCTCACCGGGCACCGGCCGTCGGCCGCGGTGCGGGACGCCCTGGAGGGCGGCGAGGCCGTGTCGCTCTGGTCCGAGTACGCCCGCGACGGCGCGGTCCGCATCGACACGTTCCGCGACCGCACGTACGAGAGCCCGACGATCACCGAACGGACCCGTCCGGATTCCAGCGTCACGATCCCGGCCGTCACCGACGTGCAGTCGCCGCGGATCAAGGTCGGGGTGTTCATGACCCGGGCCACCGCGGAGCGGTACCACGTGCCGGCGGTGGACGGCCTGCTCGTCACGACGCTGCCGGGCGACCTCACGCCGAAGCAGTACGACGAACTGAGCTCCGCGTGGCAGTCGTACGGCGGGGCCGACCGCGAACGGTGGTACGGACCGCAGTTCTTCTACGAGACCGGCCCGGTGGATAACGGGGCGCTCATCCGGGCGATCGTGCTCGCGCTGGCCGCCGCCGTCACGATCGGCGCGACCGCGGTCGCACTCGGGTTGGCGCGGTCGGACGGCCGCCGCGACGACGAGGTGCTCGACGCCGTCGGCGCGGCACCCCGTCTGCGCCGGCAGGTGTCGACCTGGCAGGCGGCGATCCTCACCACGGTCGGGGCCGTGATCGGGACGCTGCTCGGGCTGCTGCCGATCCGGGCGCTCACGATCCGGTTCGGCGAGCAGGCCGCCGGCGTGAACCACCTGCCGTTCGTCCCGGACTGGCCGGTGCTCGGGCTGCTGGCGATCGGCCTGCCGCTGGTCGTGTCGGCCGGCGCCTGGCTGACCACCCGGAGCCGGCGCCGGGTCGCGGTGCGACGGGCGCACTGAACGGACGGGAGCACTGAACGGACGGGCGCACTGAACGAACGGGAGCACGAACGGACGGGAGGCCCGTGGCGGCGCCGCCACGGGCCTCCCGTCCGTCACATCGTGAGCAGGAACGGTCGGGTCGCTGCGGGTGAGCCGACCGTTCCTGCTCACGAAGCGGCGAGCGCCGCGCTCAGTCGGGCACGCAGAAGGACTCGACGGTGACGTGCACGCCGTCCGGGCCCCCACCGAGGCGCATCCGCTCGACCGCGGCGTCCGTCCGCAGCGGCATGACGAGGTCGGTCCCCATCGCCCGGTCGACCGGGGCGTAGCCGGACGCCTTCCAGCCCGAGAGCACCCGGGGCGCCAGGTCCTGCGGCCGGGCCGAGGGCAGCACGAGCGAGCCGGTCCAGCGCCGCCCGCGGTCGTCGCACCGCTCCGGTACGAGGGCGACCGCCGGCGGCTCGGCGGCGGCCGGCGTCGGGGACGACAGGTCGTCGAGCGGGCCGGCCCAGCGGACCGTGTCCTCGAGCAGGGCACGCGTCCCCGCCTCGACCGCAGCGGGGCCGAGCGACGTCCGGGTCACGGGTGTCGGCCCCGGCCACTCGGGGTCCGTCGTCGGGGCGGGTCGGTCGGTCACCACGGCCGGGTCGCGCTCGGACGACGGGTCCGGCAGGCCGCTGCCGGAGAACGACGGCCCGACCGCGAGTACCCCGGCGAGGCCGATCGCGACGACCGCGTCCACCGGCCACACTGTCTCGGGCAGAAGCTCGCGCTCGCCCGATGCGCGCTGGCGCCGCCGCCGGAGCAGCACCGCTGCAGCGAGGAACCCGACCCCGGCGAGCACGACCGGCAGCTCGACGCCGACCGGCACGATGCCGAGCCCGACGCTCCACCACGTCGCCGGCACGACCGTCGCGAGCGCCGCCGAGCAGTACGCGGCGACGACCAGTCGGTTCTCGCGACGGGGCAACGGCTCGGTGTACGGACGGCGCCCCGGCGCGATCCACAGCGTCGCGGCGACCGCGTTGACGGCGACGCCGATCCGGCCGAGGCCCAGACCCGCGAACTGCCCGACGTCCCACGGGAAGTGCCCGTCGGACGGGCCGTCGTACCGGGTGTGCCCGGCGACGTGCAGCAGCACCAGCGCCCCGGCGGCCCCGAGCAGGTACAGCGCCCAGGTCCACCGCGGCGCGCCCGCCCGCCGCAGGGCCGCGGCGACGAACAGCACGGACAGCGGCATGACGAGCAGCAGGGCGGTGCCCGCCGCACCGTCGAAGGCTTCCGGGTCCACGCCTCGACGCTAGGGGCGCGCGGCGGTGCGGCCCGCCCTCCGACGTCGCGACTGTGTCCCCCGACCCATCGGGGCCCTGGTGGCGACACGCGACGGACGGGAGGCCCGTGGCGGCGTCACCACGGGCCTCCCGTCCGGCACGTGGTGCGCAGCGCGTCGCGCTCAGCCGAGCTCGGGCATCGGCTCCGCGTAGGTGCGGAAGTCGCCGCGCTCGGTGTGGATCGCCCACAGGCGGTCGGCGATGGACTCACCGGAGTGCTCGGGCTGCCCGTCGTCGATGCCGAACGGGATGATGAGCTGGCCGACGTGCACGTCCTCGTCGCGGACGGCGTCGTGGAGCAGCTGGGCGTACGCGCTCTCGCCGGCGAAGGCGACGGACGTGCCGGTGACGCGGGCACCCGGGCGGACCGCGCTGCCGCCGTTCACGAACAGGATCGTGCCGTGGCCGATCGCGCGCATGCCGGGCAGCACCTGGCGGACGGCGTTGACCGAGCCGTAGACCGAGAACTCGATCGGACCGACCAGGTCCTCCGCCGTGGTCTCGAGCACGGGGCGCATGTACTCCTTGGCGGGGAGCGGGCTGTACTGCAACACCTCGATCGGGCCGAGCTGCTCGGTGGCGCGCTCGAGCGCGGTGCGCAGCGAGTCCCCGTCGCGGACGTTCGCGGCGAACCCGGCGGCGGTGTGGCCGCGCTCGCGCAGTTCCGCGGCGAGGCCGTCCAGGCGGTCCTGGTTGCGGGAGATCAGGGCGACGGCGAAGCCCTCTCGGGCGAAGCGCTCGGCGACGGCGATGCCGAGGCCCTTGCCGGCGCCGACGATGGCGATGGTGGTCATGTGCTGGTCCTTCCGGGACGACGTGGTGCCGACCGACACCCACTGAACCAAGCCGGGGACCGTGCTCCCCCAGGCGTTTCCCGAACACGGCGTGTGGGATCGACGCACGACCCCGGGAGGATCATCGTGGACACACCCGCCGGAACGCCCCGCAGCCGCCGACGCTGGTCGGCGGCCGGCCTCGCCGCCGTCGCCGCACTGGCCCTGGTGCTGGCTCTCAGCGCCTGCACGAGCGGTGGCGGAGCGGAGCAGGACGGATCCGACCGGGGCGGTCCGCCGTCGGCGCGCGCGACCGCGCCCGCCGACCTGTCGGCCGGTCAGGTGGCGCTCGACGGTGAGACCACCGACGTGGTCACCGGCCTGGAGGCCCCCTGGTCGGTGGTCCTGACCGGCGACGACGGCGACGCGCTGGTCAGCGAGCGCGACTCGGCCCGGGTGCTCGAGCTGCGGTCCGACGGCACCACCCGTCAGGTCGGCACCGTCGACGGTGTCAGCCACGGCGGCGAGGGCGGACTGCTCGGACTCGCGCTGCACGACGACGACCTGTTCGTCTACTCGACCGCCGACGACGGCAACCGGATCCAGCGGTACGAGCTGACCGGCAGCGCCGGGTCGTGGGGCCTCGGCGACGCGACGACGATCATCGACGGCCTGCCGAAGAACACCTTCCACGACGGCGGCCGGATCGCCTTCGGGCCCGACGACATGCTCTACGCGAGCGTCGGGGACGCCGGTGCGAGCACGGACGCGCAGGACGAGGACTCGCTCGCGGGCAAGATCCTGCGGCTCACCCCG
Organism: Curtobacterium sp. MCLR17_036; assembly: GCF_003234445.2. Taxonomy (NCBI): domain Bacteria; kingdom Bacillati; phylum Actinomycetota; class Actinomycetes; order Micrococcales; family Microbacteriaceae; genus Curtobacterium; species Curtobacterium sp. MCLR17_036. The sequence goes on from NZ_CP126269.1 coordinate 3,521,169, forward strand.
GACGGCGACGTGCCCGTCGACAACCCGATCGACGGGTCGCCGGTGTGGAGCCTCGGGCACCGCAACGTGCAGGGCATGGGGTGGACGTCGGACGGCACGATGTTCGCGTCGGAGTTCGGTGAGGACGCCCACGACGAGCTCAACGTCATCGAGCCCGGGTCGAACTACGGCTGGCCCGAGGTCGAGGGCACCGGCGGCGAGGACCAGGGCTTCGTCGACCCCGTGCAGCAGTGGTCCACCGACGAGGCGTCGCCGAGCGGCCTCGCGGTCGTCGACGACACCGTCTTCGTCGCGAACCTGCAGGGCCGTGTCCTCCGCGCGGTCCCCGCCGACGACCCCGGCACCGCGACCGAGTACTTCGCGGGCGACTTCGGCCGGATCCGGACCGTGCTCGAGGGGCCGTCGGACACGCTCTGGTTCGTGACGAACAACACCGACGGCCGCGGGACCCCGGCGAGCGGTGACGACCGGATCGTCTCGGTGCCGATCACGCGGGGCTGACGCGGCACCGTCAGACGACGAGCGGGTTCGCGACCTCGAGTCCACCGTGGTCGACGAGCCAACGGACAGCGTCGAGCACGGTCTCCTCGGCGGTGTACGCGGGTGCGTAGCCGAGCAGCCGCGTCGCCTTCTCGATCGAGAAGACCTGGCTGCGGGACAGGTGCTGCCAGCTCGCGTCGGCGTGCTCGGGGGCCGTGGTCTCGCGGAACCGGTCCCACGAGACGGGGTCGAGCCGGGCCTCCTGGCCGAACCAGGACGCTGCCAGGTGGGCGTACCCGCGCACGGTGAGTGCCGTCGGGGCGGTGACGGAGAAGTCCTCGCCCGCCGCCGCGTCGCGGTGCTCGACCGCGAGCTCGAAGGCCTGCGCCACGTCGTCGGCGTGCACGTGGGCCATCGTATCGGCGCCGAGGCCGGGGACCTCGAGCGGTTCGCCGGCGGACAGCTTCGTGAGCACCGAGGTGTCGAGGTTGCCGAGCGGACCGATCGGCGTCCAGCCCGGACCGCTGATGTGGCCGGGGTGGAGCGACGTGGTGACCAGACCGCCTGATGCGGTCTCCTCCTTGAGCATCCGGGCGATGGCGTCCTTCTGGACGCCGTACTCGCCGGAGGGCGGGGTCGCGTTCTCCTCGGTGATCGGGAGCACGTGCGAGACGCCGGCACGCCAGATCGAACCGCACTGCACCAGGTGCGTGCCGGTGCCGCGCAGGGCTGCGACGAGCGCGGCGGCGGACGACTCCGTGAAGCAGACCAGGTCGACGACCGCGTCGGCGCCGAGCGCGGCGATCCGGTCGCCGAAGGTGCCGTCACGGTCCTCCTGCTCACGGTCGGCCGTGACCCGCTCGACCTGCTGCCACTCGGGGGCGTCGGCGTAGGGGGTGCTCGTGCCGCGGCTGACGGCGACGACCCGGTGGCCGGCGCGGACGAGACGGGGGACGAGGAACGATCCGATGTGGCCGGTGGCTCCGATGACGACGATGTGCATGCGGCCCACCGTAGGCCGAGGCGTGCGGATCGTGAGCAGGAACGGTCGGGTGCGGCGGTACGACCCGACCGTTCCTGCACACGAAGCGCGAAGCGCGCGCGACCGGCGAGCGGTCGGACGGGCGGTCTCAGTCGACCACGGCGCCCATCGCGGCCCGGGTCGCTGCGGCGAGGTCTTCGGCGGGAGCGCTGAGCAGGCCCTTCACGAAGCGGGAGTCGTCGTCCGCCAGCACCTCCCACGCGCCGGCCAGGACGCCGTCGTACGCCTGGGTCACGACGTGCTCCGGGGTCGACTTCGGCACGTCGAACCGCGCGCCCATGGCGGTGTCGACCATGCCGACGATGAGCCCGGTGACCGCGGTGCCCTGGCCGGCGAGTTCGGTCCGCAGACCGTTCGTCGCGGCCAGCGCGGCGGCCTTCGACGCCGCGTAGACCGTGGGCAGCGGGATCCAGGCGGCCAGCGAGAGCACGTTGAGCACCGCACCGCCGCCGTTCGCCGCGAGGACCGGTGCGAACGCCGCCGAGACCCGGATGACGCCGAAGGTGTTCGTCGCGAACACGTGCTCGAGCGTGTCGTCGGCGACGGAGACGAGGGAGACGTCCACCTCGGGTGCGATGCCGGCGTTGTTGACGAGCAGGTCGGCGTCGGACGCGGTCGCGACGGCCGCGGCGATCGACGACGGGTCGGTCACGTCGAGTGCGATCGGGACGACGCGCTCGTCGTCCCAGGCGCGCGGTGAGCGGGCGGCGGCGTACACGCGTCGTGCACCGCGCTCGAGTGCCTGGCGGACGAACTCGGTGCCGAGCCCTCCGTTGGCGCCGGTGACGAGCACGGTGCGGTCGGTGAACTCTTCGGTCATGGTGACTCCTGCGGTAGGCTCGGTGGAAACGGGGATGCTCCCCGGAACAGTATGTGGGGACACTCCCCACATCCGTCAAGTCCGGGAGGTCCCGTGCGCGCCGACGCCCGCCGCAACCGCGACGCGATCCTCGCCGCGGCGCGCGACTTGTTCGAGTCCGAGGGCATCCTGGCGCCCATCGACGGCATCGCCACCCGGGCCGGGGTCGGGAACGCGACGCTCTACCGGAACTTCCCGACGCGGGACGACCTGCTCGCGGCGGTCATGACCGACACCGTGCACCGGGTGATCGACGACTCCGCGGAGCTCGAGGACCAGGAACCGGTACCGGCCCTGCAGGAGTGGATGTTCCGGTTGGCGTGGGGGCTCCGGGTCTGGCAGGACCTGCCGACCTGCATCGCCGACGCCGTCGACGACGAGGACTCGCCCGTCCGGACGATCTGCTCGCGACTCACGGCCCGGACGGCGGAGTTCCTCGAGCGGGCGCGCGGAACGGCGAGCAGCACCGACGACGAGGTCGACGCCTCGGCAGTGTTCGAGCTCTTGACGGCGGTGTCGTGGGGGCTCGACCGGTTCGGGGACGACGAGGCGCGTGCGCGGAAGCGGGTCCGACTCGCGACCGCCGGGGTGGTCGCAGCGGCCTGACCGGCGCGCGACGTGCGCGGCAATGGCCGGGCGCGGCACAGGGCGGGCGCGGGCCGGGCGCGGAGGAACATCATGAGCAGGAACGGTCGGGTGCGCGGGTGCGACCCGACCATTCCTGCTCACGAAGCGGGACGTGCGCGGGTGCGACCCGACCGTTCCTGCTCACGAAGCGCGACGACCGCGCTCCGGGATTCAGGCGGTGGTGATCACCTTCACCGAGCCGGCCACGGTGGCGGCGTCCTCGGCGAGCGCGACGACCGGGTCCGGCAGGCCGGTGGTGGCGCCGACGGCCTTGCGGAGGCCCCACCCGACGAACGAACCGACGACGGCGCCGATGCCGCCGAGGATCGCGCCCTCGATGCGCAGGTCGCGCCTGCCGGTGGTGCCGAGGGCCGCGCCGACGAGCGCACCGGACCCGATCCGGCCGATGAGTCCGGTGGGGGAGATGCGGTTCGGGGTCTTCGGCAGCTTGTCGCCGACGAGCTCACCCACGGCCGAGGCGACGAGCAGCCCTCGGCCGATCGGCGTGCTGAAGACCTTCCAGTCCTGCCAGGCCCCCTTCAGCGAGGACCGGTCGTGGTTGAGGGCCATCACGGCGAGCGGCGTGGCGCTGCGCCCACCGCTGAGGATGCCGAGGACCAGTGTCCGGACCAGGGTGTGCTGCTCGTGCTGCTTGCTCATCGTGTCTCCTTGACGTGTCACGGCCGACGCTACCCACCGCGACCTGGTGCGCTCCGAGACTCCTCGTCGGCGTCCCCCGGGTGCTGAGCCACGGCGAGTACCGTCCGGGCCATGAGCAACGTCATCGTCTTCGGCGGCCACGGCAAGGTCGCACTCCTCGCCACCCGCATCCTGTCCGAGCGCGGCCACTCGGTCACCTCCGTCATCCGCAAGGCCGAGCAGTCCGACGAGGTCCGTGCGCACGGCGGTGAACCCCGCGTCGCCGACGTCCAGCAGCAGTCCCTCACCGACTTCGCCGACCTGGTGCGCGGGCACGACGCCGTCGTGTGGTCCGCCGGTGCCGGTGGTGGTTCCGCCGACCGCACGTGGGCGATCGACCGCGACGCGGCCGTGCTCTCGATGCAGGGCGCCGCGCAGGCCGGCGTCGAGCGGTACGTCATGGTGTCCTGGTCCGGCTCCGAGCTCGACCACGGGGTGCCGCAGGACGACGACTTCTTCGCCTACGCCCAGTCCAAGATGGTCGCCGACGCCGTGCTCCGCGACTCGGGGCTGTCCTGGACCGTCGTGGCGCCGAGCACCCTGACCGACGACGACGCCACCGGCTCGGTCGACTGGGACGGCTCGTCGTCGCAGGTCGCCCGCGGCGACGTCGCCCACGTGGTCGCCGACGCCGTCGAGCGCCCCGAGGCCGTCGGTCGCACCTACCGCTTCAACCATGGTTCGACGCCGATCGCGGACTTCGTGCGCGAGAGCGGCGCCTGACCGACCGCAGCACCCGCCACCACCGCACCCGCCACCAGCGGCGCGGCGGCCACCACCACAGCGGTGGCGGCCGCCGCCGTGAGCGCTCTCACCGCGCTCAGTAGAGGGCCGCGATGCCCGTCAGGTCGCCGAGCCCGAGCGTGCGGGCGCCGAGGTCGCAGTACCCGCCGGACGGCTGCATGACCTGACCGGTGCCGGTCTTCACGTGTGCGAGGCCGTAGACGTGGCCCCACTCGTGCGTCGCGACGGCCTGGGTGTCGAAGCGGCCGCCGGAGCACGCGGCGGTCGAGCTCCACTTGTACCCGGTCGCGTACCGCTGGTCGGACTCCTTGGCGACGCCGCTGCCGTCGTACCAGACGCACGTCACCCCGAGGGTGCCGGCGGGCAGCTTGCCCCAGCCCATGACGCTGTACCCGTTGCTGCTCGTGCAGCCGCCACGGTCGGTCAGGCCCGGAGCCTGCGTCGCCAGGCGGAGGTACCCGTTGCGCGCCGTGGAGGTGACGGTGGTCCCGCACGCGGCGATCGTGCCGGTCCAGGCGTTCGCCGCCTTGCGCAGCGCGTCCTTCGCGTACGTCGACTTCTGCCCCGACTCGTTGTAGTACCACTGCACCGAGCCCGCCCACCGGTACCCCGTCGTCGCGTACGACCTGTTCGTGCACTTCGGGTCGGCGGCGGCCCGGGTCGTGGCGGTCGGGGCGGTCGCCTCGCGTGCCGCGGCGGCGCGGGAAGCCGCCGACGCCGCTGCCGAGGAGCCCTTCCAGACGTCGTCGATCCGCACCGCGACGCCGGACGACCCGGTGTTCGAGACGACGACCTCGGGCAGTTCGGCCGCGCCGGGGACCGACGAGCTGGTCGCGGCGACGCTCTCGCCGGGAGCCGGCACGGTGAACGTGCGGCCGTCCGGCAGGGCGACCGACCCGGACGCGACGGTGCAGCCGCTCTGCAGCGCCCGCAGCGTGAGCGTGCCGTCGACGCAGTGCTCCGCAGCGGTCGGCGTCGCCGCCTGCGCCGGTGCGGCGCCGATCGTGAGTCCCGCAGCGAGGGCGATGACCGCCCCCGCGGTGAAGCCGTTCCGGACAGGTCGCATGGTTGCCTTCCCGCGACGGACCCCTGTGCCCGCCGTCCCTGGTCGGTCCATGCTCGCGGATGCACCCCGCCCGGGTCCAGCGGTTCGCCGAGAGGACAGCGCCCCACGCGCTGCCAGCGCGCTTCCTGCGCGCTTCGGGTCGGACGGGAGGCCCGTGGCGGCGCCGCACCGCGCCTCCCGTCCGACGCCGGGTCGCGCCCACCACCGGACGCACCCCACACCAGCGATGGTCGGGTGCGCGAACGCGACCCGACCATCCCTGCTCACGGACCGCGCGGGACGCGCGTGTCCGCTCGTCGTCAGCGCGCCGCGGCGACCTCCTGGTCGCGCTCGGCGGCCTCGGCCTCGGTCCGGCGCTTCGCTCGGCCGCGCATCACGATCGACGCGCCGTACACCAGCACGATCGCGGCGAGCAGTCCGACGATCACGGCGACCTGTCCACCGGCACCGGCGAGGTGCCCGAAGACCAGGCCCACGACGCCGAAGTCGGCGTCCGAGAAGGTCGAGTTCGCCAGTCCCACATCGCCGAGCACCGGCAGGAGCAGCAGCGGCAGGAAGGTGATGGCGAGCCCGTTCGTGAACGCGCCGAGCACCGCGCCGCGTCGGCCGCCCGCGCCGTTGCCGATGACGCCGGAGGCCGCGCCGGTCATGAAGTGCGCGACGACCCCCGGGATGATGACCGCGGTGCCGCTCACGGCCATGACGACCATGCCGACGATGCCGCCGGCGAAGCTCGACAGGAAGCCGATGAGCACGGCGTTCGGGGCGAACGTGAACACGATCGGCACGTCGAGCGCCGGCTTCGCGTTCTTCACGAGCCGCTCGCTGATGCCCTTGAAGGCCGGCACGATCTCGGCCAGGACGACGCGGACGCCGGCCAGGATGATGAAGACACCGGCGGAGAACGTGGCGGCCTGCATCACCGCGAAGATGATGAAGTTCTGGCCGTCGCTCAGCTCGGACTCGATGTACCCGGCACCGGCGAACAGTGCGACGACGACGTAGATGACGCCCATCGACAGCGCCACGATGACGGTGGTGTCGCGCAGGAAGCCGAGGCCGGACGGGAACGCGATGTCCTCGGTCGACTTCGACGGCTTCTTCTTGCTGCGGGTCAGGGTCGCGACGACACCGCTCAGGGCGATGCCGGCACCGCCGGTGTGCCCGAGTGCGACGTCGTCGGTGCCCGTGACCTTGCGCATGAAGGGCTGCACGACGGCGGGGGAGACCGTCATGACGATGCCCTGGGCGATCGAGCCCCACAGGATGACCTGCCACGTGCTGAACCCGGCGACGCCGAAGATCACCGCGACCATCGCCGCCATGTAGAAGGCGACGTGGCCGGACAGGTAGATGTACTTGAACTGCGTCGTCGCGGCGAGCACGACGTTGACGATCATGCCGAAGAAGAAGATGAGCGCGGCGGCGGAGCCGTACTCGAGCAGCACCTGGCCGACGATCGCCTCGTTGTTCGGCACGACGCCCTGCACGTTGAACGCGTGCTGGAACATGTCGCCGAACGGCGAGAGCGAGGCGCTGACCACACCGGCGCCGGCCGCGAGCACGAGGAAGCCGACCAGGGTGCGGACGGTGCCCTTGAAGACGTCGCTGCCGCTCTTCCGCTGGATCGCGAGCCCGATCAGCGAGATGAGCGCGACGATGATCGACGGCTGTCGGAACAGGTCGAGCAGGATCGAGACGAACCCGTTCATCGTCAGGCCCCCGCGGGGACGTCGACGCCGTGGCGGGTGAGGGCCGCGGCGGTCTTCGTCTTGATCTCGGAGAAGTCGATGAGGCTGTCGAGCACGACCACGTCACCGAGGTCCTGGGCGGCCTCGGCGATGTCCTTGCCGACGAAGACGACGTCGGCCGAGGTGGACGAGGCCGAACCGAGGTCGGTGTGGTCGACGTCGACCCCGCTGACCCCGAGCTCCTTGAGCGCCTTGTCGATGTTCATGTGGGTCATGAAGCTGGAGCCGAGGCCGGTGCTGCAGACGGCGAGGATCTTCATGCGTTCTGTCCGATCTGTGAGAGGACCGACGTGACGTCGGCGGGGGTGGTGGCGTCGAGGAGCCCGGCGCGGGCGTCCTCGTCGGTGAGCAGGACGGCGAGTTCCTGCATCGTCTGGATGTGCTCGCTCGAGTCGCTCGCGGCGAGGCACAGGAACAGGTCGATCGGGTGCGCCGGGTCGTCGGCGAGCAGCACGGCGGGCCGCACGCGCAGGTACGACAACGCCGGTCGGACCACGCCGGCCTCGGGGCGGGCGTGGGCGAGGGCGACGCCGGACCCGAGGTCGATGTACGTGCCGCCGGGTGCCGCGACCGCGGTCGTCATCGCCTCGACGTAGTCGGGGGTGATCGACCCGTCGTCGACCAGCGGCGCCGACACGAGGTCGATCGCCTGCTGCCACGATTCGACGTCCGCGGCGAAGCGGATCCGGTCGGGGGTGAGACGTTCTCTGAGCATGGTGTTCCTGTTCCGTCAGCTGTGCAGTCCGAAGAAGATCTCGGAGTTCTGCGGCGTGAAGTCCGAGACGCCGTACGCGACGGCCTGGTCGTCCTGGTCGAAGACCGTCGAGGCGACCCGCAGGAGCTTCTCGCCGTGGTCGACCATCAGGGCGTCGGACGTGGGGCCGTCCGCGGCGCTCACCGAGACGAGCAGGTCGTTCCGGACGAGCGTCACGCCGTAGGCCTCGCGCAGGAAGCCGTACAGCGACCCGTCGGTGAAGTCGGTCGTCGCCGCCAGGGGGAATCGCTCGACCGGCAGGTAGGTGGTGACGCGGTGGTGCAGGGTGCCGTTGACGAACCGGAGCCGGACGAGCTCCACGACGCGGTCGGCGGAGGACACGTCGAGGCGCGCGCCGACCGTCTCGCCGGCGACGACGACGTCGTGCCGGAGCACCTGGCTCGAGACGGCGAAGCCCTCTTCCGTCTGCTGCACGTAGAAGCCCTTCACCTCGTCGGCGAAGCGCTCCCGGTAGTGGGTGCGGAACTGCGGCTCGGTGACGAAGGTGCCGCGGCCCTGTTCGCGCACGAGGTGCCCGTCCGCGATGAGCCCGTCGACCGCGTGCCGCAGGGTGATCCGGCTGACCCCGTACTCCTCGCAGAGCACCGGTTCGGGTGCGAGTCGGGTGCCCGGCGCGAGCTTGACGATGCGCGAGAGCAGGTGCTCGCGGACGGCCACGTACTTGCTCGTCCCGCTGATCGTGCGCACGGGTTCCTCCACGTCGTTGTGTGGCTCGCGGTGCGGGCCAGGGGTGGACCGTCAATTCGTCATGACGACTTGACGTCTGAGACGTTACCCCTCGCCGACCGGGATCGCAAAACGACGGCGATTGGTCTTGATTCGTCATGACGTCATGATCCATGTCCTACCGTCGAGATCGTCCCACCACGCCCCGATGAAGGAGTACGCATGACCACGGACGTCGGCAGGAACGCCATCGACACCGCCCGGATGCTCGCGATCGACGCCGTCGAGGCGGCCGGGTCGGGCCACCCCGGCACCGCCGCGGCACTCGCCCCCGTCGCCCACCTGCTGTTCCAGGAGCACATCCGGCACGACCCCGCGTCGCCGGAGTGGCCGGGGCGCGACCGCTTCGTGCTCTCGTGCGGGCACGCGAGCATCCTGCTCTACGCGCAGCTGTTCCTGACCGGCTACGGCCTGACCGTCGACGACCTGCGCGCGTTCCGCTCGGCGGGCTCACGGACGCCGGGGCACCCCGAGTTCGGGCACACCCCCGGGGTCGAGACCACGACCGGCCCCCTCGGCCAGGGCCTCGCCACCGCGGTCGGCATGGCGATGGCGCTCAAGCGGGACCGGGCACGCCTGGACCCCGACTCCCCCGCCGGCACGTCGCCCTTCGACCAGCGCGTCTGGGTGCTCGCGTCCGACGGCGACCTGCAGGAGGGCATCTCCTACGAGGCCGGCGCCCTGGCCGGCCGGCACGGACTCGGCAACCTCACCGTCGTGTACGACGACAACGACATCCAGATCGAGGGCAGCACCACCCTGACCTCGTCCGAGGACACCGGCGCCCGCTTCGCCGCCCAGGGGTGGCGCGTCGACCACGTCGCCACCACCCCCGACGGCGACGTCGACCTGGCGACCCTGCACCGCGTGCTCTCCGGCGAGCGCGACGACCGGCCGCACCTCGTCGTGCTCGCCTCGCAGATCGCCTGGCCGGCACCGAACGCCACCGGCACCGCCGCGTCGCACGGCGCCCCGCTCGGCGCCGCCGAGACCGCCGCCACCCGCGCGGCGCTCGGCATCGACCGCGAACCGTTCGACGTGCCCGCCGAGGTCCTCGCACACACCCGCCGCGCGCTCGACCGGGGCGAGGCGCTCCGCACCGCGTGGGACACCGCGTTCGCGGCCTGGACCGACGCGCACCCGCAGGCGGCGTCCGAGCACGCACGTGCCGCACGGGGCGAGCTGCCCGCCGGGCTGACCACGGGCCTCCCGACCTTCGAACCCGGCACGCAACTGGCGACCCGCGATGCCTCCGGCCGGGTCATCCAGGCGCTCGCCGAGCGGATGCCCGAGCTCTGGGGCGGCTCCGCCGACCTCGCCGAGCCGAACCGCACCGCCATCGTCGACGGCGGCTCGTTCCTGCCGTCGTCGCCGACCGGCCGGAACGTGCACTGGGGCGTGCGCGAGCACGCCATGGCCGCCGCGATGAACGGCATCACCCTCGCCGGCGGGTCGCGCTTCTTCGCCGGCACCTTCCTGGTCTTCAGCGACTACCAGCGCCCCGCGATCCGCCTCGCCGCCCTCATGCAGCTCCCCGTCACGTACGTGTGGTCGCACGACTCGGTGGCGCTCGGCGCGGACGGTCCGACGCACCAGCCGATCGAGCACCTGGCGAGCCTGCGTGCGATGCCCGGCTTCGCCGTGGTCCGGCCGGCGGACGGCAACGAGACCGTCGCGGCCTGGGCGGCGGTCCTCGAACGGCGTGCACCCGCCGGGCTCGTGCTCGCCCGCCAGCCGCTGCCCGTCGCCGACACCCCGGTCGACGCGGTGCGGGAGGGCGTCGCCCGCGGCGCGTACGTCGTCCGCGACACCGACGGCGAGCCCTACGTCGTCGTGGTGGCGACCGGCAGCGAGGTCGCCCTCGCCCTGCAGGCCGCCGAGCAGGTGCCGGACCTGGCCGTCCGGGTCGTGTCGATGCCCTGCCGCGAGTGGTTCGAGGCCGGGGACGCCGACCACCGCGAGCGCGTCCTGCCCCGCTCCGTGCGCGCCCGGGTCGTCGTCGAGGCGGCGTCGCCCTTCGGCTGGGAGGGCATCGCCGGCCCGGACGGCGTCGTGGTCGGCATCGACGAGTTCGGCGTCTCCGCGCCGGCGGCCGACGCGCTCGAGGCGCGCGGCATGACCGTGGAACGCGTCGTCGAGGCGCTCCGCACCGTGGCCGCGCGCGTCTGACGGGACGGGCGCCTCGGGCCGCGCGGGCCGTGCGGGCTGCGCGGGCCGCGCGGGCCGCGCGGGCCGTGTCGGCCGTGCGGGCCGTGACGCCGCTCGAGTGAGCAGAAGACGTCGAGTGCGAGGTCCGCACCCGACGTCTTCTGCTCACCGAGTGCTCGTCGCGTCACCCGTTCTCGGGCACCGGCTCGTCGCGCACCGCCGCCACCGCCTCGATCTCGACGAGTTGGTCGTCGTACCCGAGCACGGTGACGCCGAACAAGGTGCTCGGCACGTCGTGGGCCCCGAACGCGTCACGCACGACCTCCCACGCCGCGACCAGGTCGTCCTGCCGCGACGACGCCACGAGCACGCGCGTGCTGACGACGTCCTCGAGCGTCGCCCCCGCGGCGTGCAGCGCCTGGGTCAGCGTCTCGACGCACTTCGCCGCCTGACCGCGGTGGTCGCCGACCGCGGCCGTCGTCCCGTCGGGTTCGAGCGGGCACGCCCCGGCGAGGAACACGAAGCGGGCATCGGCCGGCACGGTCGCCGCGTACGCGTACTCGGCGATGTCGCTCAGGGTCCCGGAACGGATGAGTCGGACGGCACTGGCCATGCCGTCATCCTGCCAGCAGCCAGTCGTCGAAGCGGGGACCGACCACCTCGGTCCCGGGAGCGGGCAGCAGGGCGCCGTCCCGGAAGGCCCGGCCCGTCCGACCCGGGATCCACAGCGGGACCGGGCGCACCCCCTGGTCGGGCAGTGCGGTCGTCATCGACCAGAGCGTCGTCCGCTCCGGGCCCGCCACCTCGACGGCCGGCCCACCGCGGTCGCCGACCACGACGTCCGCGACCACCGCGGCGACGGCGTCGAGGGCGACCGGCGCGATCGTCATGCCCGGCACGAGCGCGACGGGACCGACCCGCAGGCGCTCGAGGTTCTGCCGGGCGAACTCGAACCACTGCGTCGACCGCACGACGGTCAGCCGCCCGCCGGATCTCCAAGCCGCGCTCTCCTGCGCGGTCTTGCCGGCGAAGTAGCCGTAGCCCTGCACCTCCGGCCGCGTGCAGCCCAGGATCGAGAGCAGGACGTGCCGTGCGCCGGTCCGGGCCGTGGCGGCGGCGATCGCCCCGGTCGACCCGGTGAAGAACGCCGTGGCCCGTCGGCGGCTCGTCGTGAACCGTCCGGTCGCCTCGACCACCACGTCGGCGTCCGCCAACGCGGCGGTCGCGTCGTCACGGAGCACGTCGAACCCCGTCGACCGCGACCGCTGCGTCACGGAGCACCCGCGTTGCCGGACCGCCCGCACGATCGCGTCGCCCGAGATCCCGCCACCCACCACTGCCACCCGCATGTCCCCCACCGTTCCTCTACGTCTGTAGAGGACACTACGCTGACAGCGGCGGGAAGGCGAGCATGGGACGACGCGAGGACCTGGCGGACGCGGGCGTCCGGCTCACCGCACGGGGCGGTGCCCGGGCGCTCACCCACCGTGCCGTCGACGCCGAAGCCGGTCTGCCGCCGGGGTCGACCACCTACTACGCGCGGACGCGGCGCGAGCTGACCGCCCTCGTGGTCGACCGCATCACGGCGCAGCTCGCCGACGACCTGTCGGGCCTCCGCCTGCCCGAGCACCTCGACGACGCGGCGGTGGTCGGGGTCGCGATCGGGTTCCTCGACGGGTTGGCCGCGCGCCGGGACGCCCAGGCCGCACGCTTCGCCCTGCTGCTCGAACTGCGCGACGACCCGGACCTGCGCGCACCACTGACCGGAGCGGCACCGGTCCGCGTCGGCCTCGTCGACACCGCCCGCGTGCTGCTCGAGGCGGTCGGGGCCGAGGACCCGGCGGGCACGGCCGTCGACCTCGTCGGGGTCGTCGACGCGCTCCTGCTCTACCGCGTGGCCGAGGCGGGTCCGCTCGACCCGGCGGCCGTGCTGACCGCGTACCTGGCGGGGGTACGGCGGCGGTCGTGATCGCCGACGGGCTGGCGCCCCGAGGGGACGACGCCTACCGTGGATGCGATGTGGTGGTGGATCCTGACCGGAGCGGTGCTCGTGGGACTCGTCGCGTTGTGGCTCGTGATGCACCGGTACACGGACCTCGGCGCGCGCTCACGGCGCTTCGACGGGTCCGAACCAGAGATCGCCGAGGCGCTCCGGCAGGCGGAGGCCGATGCAGCGCGCGGCCGGATGTACCCGTGATGGTCGCGGTCGTCAGACGGGGCTGAGCGGCACGCGCTCCCCGGTCGGCAGCTCGACGCGGACGGTGTCGCCCGCCCGGATCGTCCCACCGGTGACGACGACGGCCATGACACCACCCTTGCGCTCGACCGTGCCGTCGTCCGCGCGGCCGAGGACCGCGCGCAGCAGCCCCGGCTCGAAGCCGTTGATCTGCTGGCACGGGTTGCGGAGCCCGGTGACGCGGACGCAGGCCTCTGCTCCCAGGTGCAGCAGGGTGTCCGTCGGCAACGCGAGCAGGTCGACCCCGCGGGTCGTGACGTTCTCGCCCATCTGGCCCGGCGCGACGGCGAACCCGGCGTCGGCGACCTCGTCGAAGAGCTCGGCGTGCAGCAGGTGCACCTGCCGCAGGTTCGGCTGGGACGGGTCGCGGGCCACGCGGGACCGGTGCTGCACCGTCGTGCCGGCGTGGGCGTCGCCCTCGACGCCCCACCCCTCGACCAGGGTGATCGCGTCGACGACGGGCTTGCTGAAGTGGTGGCCGCCGTCGGTGCTGACGGCGACGACGACGGATTCGGTGGTCACGAGTCGAGTCTGGCGCGGAGTCCGGCTCGGCACCAGTGGCGGCCGCCGACACGGCCTCGTAGTGTTTGAGCACACCTGTACTCAAACACTCGGGGGAACCAGTGACACTCGTCGCCGTCATCGTCTGCGAGGTCGCGTTCTGGATCGCGATCGTCGGGGGTCTCGTCGCGCGGTACCTGCTGCGCCGACCACGCCTCGGGGCCGCCCTGCTCGTCACCGCGCCCGCCGTCGACGTCGTCCTGCTCGCCCTGGTCACGCTCGACCTGCTCCGCGGTGCGACGGCGAGCTGGCACCACGGGCTCGCCGCCGTGTACATCGGGATGTCGGTCGCCTACGGTCACCGGATGATCGCGTGGGCGGACGTCCGCTTCGAGCACCGCTTCGCCGGTGGTCCGGCACCGCTCCGCCTGTCGGGTCGGCGGCACACCGCGCGCTGCTGGGGCGACGTCCTGCGCACCGGCCTCGCCGTCCTCATCGCCGGGGGCATCATCGGCGCACTCGTCGCCGTGGTCGGCGACCCGGAGCGCACCGCCGAGTTCCAGGGCACCCTCGGGCTGCTCGCCGTGGTCTTCGGCATCGAGGTCCTCTGGGCGGTCAGCTACACGATCTGGCCGCGCAAGCCCACCGCGTCGTCGACCGACCCCGCCGTAGGCTGACCGGGTGCCACGCCGTGTCGACCTCGAGGAACGGGGCGCCGTGGTCACCGCGGCCTGTCTCCGCATCCTCGAGCGCGACGGGTTGGCATCGCTGTCCGTGCGCAACGCCGCCGACGAGGCCGGGATCGCCGCCGCGTCGCTCCGCCGGCTCTTCCCCACCCAGCACGCGCTCCGCGAGCACTGCCTGACGATCATCGAGGCCCGCGTCACCGCGCGGCTCGCGGCGCTGCGGTCGACCGGGCGCGAGCTCGCGGTGGAGACGCTCGCCCAGGTCCTGCCGCTCGACGCCGAGCGCACGACCGAGGTCCTGGCGCAGGTGCAGCTCGGCGTCCTGTCGCGCACCGACGAGCACCTGGCACGCAGCGCCCGGCGACTGAACGCCGGGGTCGGCCTGGTCTGCGCACGCGCGCTCGACGCCCTGGCGGAGGCCGGCGCCCTCGACCCCGCGCGCGACCGGGCGGACGAGACCGACCGGCTGCACGCGGTGGTCGACGGCCTCGCGGTCGAGCACACCTGGGACCCGACGGCGAGGTCGGCCGAGCGCGTGCTGGCACTGGTCGGACTGCACCTGGACGGCCTGCGCGGCCCGCGCGGCTGACGGCCCCGGTCGGGCGCCGCGCTCGGCGTGCGCGGTCCCGCCCGCCGCGGACCGCTTGCGTACTCCCGCCATTCGCCGTCGACACCCCGCCGTTCGGCGCCGTCCGGATCCGCCGGTCCCGGCCCCGTGGGTACGCTCGCGACCGCACCGCTCCCGACCCCAGGAGGCACCCGTCGTGGCACCCATCCGGTTCAGCACCGCTCGCGACGCCGAGGAGTGGGACGCGCTCGTCGCGCTGAGCCCTGGCGCCACCGGCTTCCACGACTGGTCCTGGCTGCAGCTGCAGGCCGACGTCTTCGGGTGGCGGTTCGAACCCCTCGTCGTCTCGGACGGGGACGAGCCGGTCGGGGTCTTCCCGGTGCTCCTGCGGTCCGGGTGGACGCGTCGACCGGCGGAGCCGCCCTTCCCGTTCGTCGGACCGCTCGTGCCCCCGGCGCTCCTGACGAGCACCCTCCGGGCGTTCCGGCGCTGGCAGGTCGGTCACGCCGTCCCGGTGGCGCGGTTCGACCTCGGGCCGGCGGTCGTCGCGGCCGCGGGCGTCGACCTGGCCCGCGCCGGGGTCGAGCAGACGCCTGACCGGACGTACGTCGTCGACCTCGTCGGCTCGTCGCCCGAGCAGATCGTCGCCTCGATGAAGAAGGGCGCCCGGTACTCGCTCCGCGCCGCGGGTCGCAACGCCGTCGAGGTCCGTCCCGCGCTCCCGGGCGAGCTCACCGCGTTGCTGCCGCAGGTCCTGGGCGAGTCGTACCGCAGCCGTGGCGTGCCCTCGCCCTACCCGGAGGAGATCGGCGCACGGGTCGAACGCTGGGCGGCCGGCCGCGACGACGTCCTCGTCACCACGGCGGTCGTCGCCGGGGAGCCGGGCGGCGTGATCGTGGCACTGGCGAGCCACCCGGTCGTGACCGGGTGGGCCGGCGGCACCCTCCGTGCACACCGCGCGGCGAACCCGAGCACCGCGCTCTTCCACGACCTGCTCGTGTGGTCGCTGCGCCGGGGGCACACGGCCGTCGACCTCGTCGGGCACGTCGACGACGGGATCGCCCGGTTCAAGACGTCCCTCGGCGCGACCGAGCGGGCGTTCGTGAACGTGGTCTCGTCGCCCCTGCCGCGGGTGGTCCGGACCGCCGCGGCCGCGGTGCGCGTGGGCGGCGCTCGGTAGCGGGCCCCGGAAGCGGGCCCGACCGGTTCGTCACGACGCCGCCCGGGCAGGACAGCGGTCGAGCCGACGCCAGGACGGACGGGAGGCGCGGTGCCAGCCGACACCACGCCTCCCGTCCGTCCGTGGTCGCCTCAGCGACCCTCGGTCGTCTCCGATCCGTCGTGAGCCGTCTCGGTGTCGAGCCGCGCGTCGAGCGCGGGGTCCGGCGAGACGGCCGCCGTGTGCACGGGCGGGTCCGGTTCGAGCGCGACGTCCGGTCGCGCGTCGCGCGAGGATGCCGTGCGGTCGTGGCGCAGCCGCTCGCGGAGGACACGCCACGGCTTGCCGAGGCCGGTCTGGATGCCGCGTTCCGCGCGGGCGTCGACCTCGAGTCCGTAGTACTCGCCGACGCGTTCGAGCAGGAGCGCGCGCTCCGCGCGGTCGTAGGCGCGCCGCTCACGGGTGAAGGCGATGATCGTCGACCAGCAGGTCAGCAGGAGCACGACGCTGAAGGGCAGGGCCGTGGTGATGGCCGCGGTCTTCAGGGCGTTGAGTCCACCGGTGAGCAGCAGCGCGACCGCGAGCAGGGCCGAGACCCCGGCGAAGAACACGCGGAGCCAGTTCTTCGGCTCGATGTCCCCTCCGGAGGCGATCATCGCCATGACGAGCGAGCCCGAGTCCGACGACGTCACGAAGAACACGCCGATGAGCAGGATCGCCCCGAAGGTGAGCACGATGCCGGCGGGCAGGTCGCCGAGCAGGGTGAACAGCGAACCCTCGACGTCGACGGTGCCGTCGGAGCCGACGAGGCCGCCGGACCCCTCCATCTGGCGGTGGATCGCGGCGCCACCGAGGACCGAGAACCAGAGCAGCGTGAGCGCCGTCGGCACGAGCAGGACGCCGAACACGAACTGGCGGACCGTGCGGCCCTTCGAGATGCGGGCGATGAAGATGCCGACGAACGGCGCCCACGACATCCACCAGCCCCAGTAGAACGTGGTCCAGGCGCCCTGCCACTCCTCGCCGGCCGCACCCTGCTGCGCCGTGACGTTGAAGGACATGCCGACGAGGTTCTGCAGGTAGGCACCGGTCGACTGCACGAAGTCGCGCAGCAGGTACTGGGTGGGGCCGACGATGAGGATGAACAGCAGCAGCGCGGCCGCCAGGATCAGGTTGAAGTTGGACAGGATCTTCATGCCCTTGGTGACACCCGTCACCAGGGACACGATCGTCAGGGCCGTGATGACGGCGATGATGGCGATCTGGCTGACCGTGCTGCTCTCGGCGATGCCGGCGCTCTCGAGGCCGGCACCGATCTGGATGACGCCGAGGCCGAGCGAGGTCGCGACGCCGAACAGCGTGCCGATGAGGGCGATCACGTCGATGACGTTGCCCCAGCCGCCCTTGACGCGGGAGCCGAGCAGTGGTTCGAGTGCCCAGCGGATGGACACCGGGCGTCCGCGGCGGTGGATCGCGTAGGCGAGCGCCAGGCCGAGCACGACGTAGATGGCCCACGCGTGCAGGCCCCAGTGCAGGAACGTCTGGGTCATCGCCTGCTGGGCCAGGGACTGCTCGTCGCCGGTGACACCGGGGCGGGGCGAGGCGAAGTGGCTGAGCGGCTCGGAGACGCCGTAGAAGACGAGGCCGATGCCCATGCCGGCGGCGAAGAGCAGGGCGAACCAGGAGCCGGTCGAGAACTCCGGCTCGTCCTTGTCCTTGCCGAGCTTGATGTCGCCGAACCGGCTGAAGCCGACGAAGACCGAGAAGCCGACGAAGAACGCGGCGATGAGCACGTAGTACCAGCTGAAGTTGCGGACGATGCCGCTCTGCAGCGCCGAGAACGTCGCCTCGGCGGACGCGGGCGCGATGAGCGTCCACGCCACGAACCCGAGGACGACGACGGCGGCAGGCCAGAACACCCAGGTCTTGAGTCGCGGGGAGGTGGTGACCGGGGTACCGAGGCGTTCGGTACCGTCTGCGGTCAGGGGAGCGGGTGGGTCTGTCGTTGCCATGTCATCCATGGTGCCTGGGATCGTCGCTGTGCGCCCACTCAGACGAAGTAGCGCAACCACAGGTAGGGGAAGCAGAGGCCGACCGTGACCGCGGTCACGATCAGGCCGTACTTCGTGAACTCCCAGAACGAGATCGCGTGCCCGTTGCGCTTCGCGATGCCGGTCATGACGACGTTCGCGCTGGCGCCGACCGCCGTCAGGTTGCCGCCGAGGTCCGCGCCGAGGGCGAGCGCCCACCAGAGCGGACGGGCGTCGCCGCCGCCGGACTGCACGATGTCGGCGGTGAGCGGCGCCATCGTCGCGACGAACGGGATGTTGTCGACGATGCCGGAGAAGACCGCCGACCCGAACAGCAGCACACCGCTCGCGGCGAAGTAGTGGTCGCCGACGGCACCCTTCGCCGCCTGCCCGATGGTCTCGATGACGCCGAGGTTCACCAGCGAGCCGACCATGATGAAGAGCCCGGCGAAGAACAGCAGCGTCTCCCACTCGACGTCGCCGAACACCCGCTTCGGCTCGAGCCGGGCCAGGAGCACGAGCAGCCCGGCGCCGAGCAGCGCGACGATGGCCGGCTCGAGCCCGGTGAAGGTCGACGTGACGAAGCCGACGAGCACGAGGCCGACGACGACGAGGGACTTCACGAGCAGGCCACGGTCGCGGATCGCCTCGCGCTCGTCCAGTGCCATCACCCGCTCGGCACGCTCGGCGTCGAAGGCGAACGTGCCGCGGAACAGGACGCGGCAGAGCCCGATGAGCACCGCGACGAGCACGACGATGATCGGCGCCAGCTCGGTGATGAAGTCGTTGAACCCGATGCCGCCGCGACTGCCGATGATGAGGTTCGGCGGGTCGCCGATGAGCGTCGCGGTCCCGCCGATGTTCGACGCGAACACCTCGGCGAGCAGGTACGGCACGGGCGACTTGCCGAGCCGCTGCGCGACGAGCAGGGACACCGGGGCGATGAGCAGGATCGTCGTGACGTTGTCGAGGAACGCGGAGAGCACCGCGGTGATCACGACGAGCATCACCATGATCCGGAACGGACGCCCCTTCGCGATCTTCGACGACCAGATGGCCAGGTACTCGAAGAGCCCGGTCTGCCGCAGGATGCCGACGATGATCATCATGCCGAGCAGCAGGAACACGACGTTCCAGTCGATGCCCGTCTCCTCGGAGAAGAAGACGGCGGCGTCGTCGGTGGCACCGATGAGCACCATGAGGGCAGCGCCGCCGAGCGCCACGAGGACCCGTGGGAGCTTCTCGGTGGCGATGAAGACGTAGGCGACGACGAAGACCGCGATCGCCAGGACGACCTGGACGCTCACGCGGTCGGCCGTCCGTCCCAGTGCGCGACGAGGGCGTCGAGGAGCCCGGGCAGCGTGACGAACGCCGGCTCGGACCGCGACGGGTCGTGCACGAGCGCGACCTGGGTGCGCGCGTCGACCATGCGGGCGGCCATCTCGACCGGGCCGGCGTCGGCCGGCACGACGAGCACCGAACGGACGGCGACGTCGGACGAGTCCACCAGGTCGCCGATCGTCCGGCCCTCGAGCCCCTGGCGCAGGTCCTCGAGTCCCACGTCACCGACGGTGTTCGTGAGCGACAGGTCGTCGAGCAGGTACCCGGGCAGCATGTAGCGGACGACGTCGACGCTCGAGACGACCGCGGACGGGTGCCCGTCGGCCTCGGCGACGACGAGGCCCACGAGGTCCTGCTCGGCGATGAGCCGCACGGCGTCGAGGGCGAGGGTCGAGCGGTCCACGACGACGAGTGTCGTGGCGATGTCGGAGGCGTGCACGGTGGAGCTCCTGCTCAGAAGTCGCGGGCCGAGGAACGGGGACTGCCGGGGGCGACCCGACCGAGGTGCACCCGTCGCACGAGCCGGATCACCGGTCGGACGAGCAGCTGCACGCTGCCGATCAGGAACAGCCAGGTCCCCGCGGTGGTCGTCGACTCCGAGAAGAACAGGATGCTGCCGACGATGAACCAGAGCGCCACCATGATGTCGTTGACGATGCTGATGGTCTCGTAGACGCCGCGGATGCGGAGTTCCTCCGGACCGACCTGCAGGGTGAGGTCGTGGTGCGCACCGCTCATCAGTGCATCCAACCAGCGTGCGGGGGCCGCGTCCGGGCCCCGTCCCCCACCGCGCCGGGACCTGTCCGCTCACTCCGGCACGGCCGCCGCGAGACGTGCACGCAGCCCGGCGACGACCTCGTCGAGGTGACCGCGCCGGTCCGGCGGCGCGACGGCGTCGAGCCTGCCGGCCAGGTGCAGCGCCGAACGGAGCACGATGGGGTGCTCCGCGCCGTACACGACGACCCCTTCGTACAGCGAGTCGACGAGCTCCTCGAGCGGCGGCCAGTGCACCGTGAGCCGCACCCGACCGGCGTCGCCGCGGTACCCGGTCACCGGAGCGGCGTCGCGCCACGCCGGGACGAGTGCCGTCGCCGACAGGTCGAGCGCGCTCACCGCCGTGTACGGGTCGTTCGACCCGCTGGCCAGACCGCGCACGGCGATCTCGACGAGCTGCTGCAGGGCGAAGCGCACGTCCTGCACGGGCGTCCGGGCGGTCCCGATCGTGACCGCACCGCGGAGTGCGGCGACCGCCCGTTCGTCGACCACGACGGACGCCGGACCGGGTCCCGCGCCGCTGCCGGCGTGCACCACGACCAGGACGTCCCCGGCGATCACGTGGTCGCCGGGCATCGCCCGCAGGTCGACCAGGCGGTCGGTGTCGTCCGCCCAGGCGACCAGCCGGTCCCAGCCGACGGACTGCACGTAACCGTCCCGGTCCGCGACGACGGGCACACCCTGCTCGGGCGCCGGTGCGACCGGGTCGCCGACCACGACGTCGTCGTGCTCGGCGTCGTCGTGCTCGGCGTCGCGGTCGCGGTACGCCTCGTGCACCGCGCCGACCAGGTCGACCTGCACCCGCTTCTGCAACGAGGTGATCTGCACGCTCGTGGCGATGTGGTGGATGAAGAAGACGAGCACCCCGACGTCGAGCACGCCGACCAGGACCGCGACGTGCACCGCGATGACGGGGACGAACGCCGAGCCGTCGTCGACGTCCGTGTGCACCGACCGGAGCACCACGATCGCGTAGAGGAAGGTCGCGGTGAACGCGGCGAGGACCGCCTGGTTCGCCCGGTCCGCCATGAAGTTCCGCACGAGCCGCGGGCCGTACGTCGACGACGTGGTGGCGAGCACCGAGATCGTGATCGAGAACGAGGTGCCGGCGACGGTCAGCATCGACGAACCGATCGTCGTCAGGATCGAGCGCCCGCCGCTGGCACTGAGGGCGTCGAGGAAGCCGATCTGCACGCCCGATGCCTGCACCGCACGGTCGACGCCGACGAGCGACTCGGCGACCACGACCGCCAGCACCCCGGCGAGCGCCGGCAGGAACCAGAACGACTCGCGGATCTGCAGGGTCACGGCCCGCAGGGCGCCGGTCGGCGACGACCGCGTCACCGATCAGCCTGTTCGCGACTCGACCGGTCGGGTTCGTCGGCCGAGTCCCGGCGTCGGTCGCCCACCAGCTCGGCGGAGCGCACGAGCCGCAGCGCCGTGACGAGCACGAGCCCGCCGAGCACGTTGAACAGCAGGGTGTACCCGAACCACCCTGCCCACTGCCCGAGCGAGACGTCGGCACCCGCCTGGATCGCCCCGAAGACGAGCAACGAGTCGAGGATCGAGTGGAACAGCTGCAGGCCGGACAGGGCGAACCCGCCGACCACGGCGGCGACGATCTTCGCCGGGTCCGAATCGGTGCCCTGCTGCATCCTGGTCACGAGGGTGATCGTGCTGCCGCCGAGGACCGCGAGCATGGCGGTCTGCAGGCCGAACGGTGCGTCGACGTAGTGCCGTCCGCTCTCGATGAGCACCGTGTGCCACTGGGGGAACGCCTGCACGACGATCCACATGAACAGCCACCCGCCGGCCAGGTTGGCCAGGAGCGTGCCGACCCAGAGCCGCACCAGTTGCAGGGGCGTGCCCTGCCGGGCGACGAGCGCGGTGATCGGCAGCAGGAAGTTCTCGGTGAAGAGCTCGCTGTGCGCGAGGTACAGGGCGACGAGGCCGATGCTGAAGGCCAGTCCGGCGAGCAGGTGGTCGTCGGTCTGGTGCAGCACGGCCAAGTACGCCATCACGCCGAGACCGATCTCGAGCCCCCCGGCGAACCCGGTGGTCAGGACGACGCGGATCGAGCGTTGCAGCCGCTCGGCGCCCTCCTCGACGATCGCGTCGAAGGACTCGTGGATCTCGTCCTCCACCGGGGCATCGCTGTCGCCCAGCTCGCGGCGTCGGTCATCGCTCATCACCCGAACGTACCGACGCGTGCAGGGGGCGCCCGGAGGAACGCGGACGCGACCAGGGGGCGGACGGGAGGCGCGGCTCGGCCCCGCCACGGGCCTCCCGTCCGACCGTGGTGACGACCAGGGCACGTGGCGCGCCCGTCAGGTCGCGGCGGTCCCGCGGTCGGGCACGAAGCGCGGGACGAGTCGGACCAGCACGACCACGGCCACGAGCTCGACGAGGGTCTGCGTCACCACGACCACGGGTGCGGACGACAGCGGCGGCGGCAGCGCCAGCGCGATCGGCAGCACCACGAGGGAGTTGCGGGTCACCCCGCTGAACACCAGCGCGCGGGTCCCCGGCACGTCGAGGCGGGCGAGGCGCCCGGCGGCGATGCCGAGCGGGACCATGACCACGACGAACGCGACGAAGACGGCCGCCACGGTGAGCAGCCCGGGCACCGACCCGCCGACCGTCCGGACCTGCGACGCGACGACGGCGAACAGGGTCGCCATGAGCAACGGGACCATCGCGCCGGCGGCGGCACGCTCGACGAGCACGCCGGCACGTCGGTGCCGCGCCCACCACTGCACCAGGGCTGCCGCGACCATCGGGGCGGCGATGAGCACCAGGAAGGCGCGGACGAACGGCTCGACCCGCACGGCGGCGAGCGCCTCCGGACCGGCGGACAGCAGCAGGAAGAGCGGCAGGAGCAGGACCTGCGCCAGCATCGTCAGCGGTGCGACGGCGAGGAGCCGGTCGGCTGCGCCCCCGGCGAGACCGGCGAACACGACGACGTAGTCGATGCAGGGTGCCAGCAGGACGAGCAGCACGCCGACGAGCAGTGCCGGTTGGTCGGCGACGACGCGCGACAGCAGGAAGGCGACCACCGGGACGACGACGAAGCCGAGCACGCCGACCGCGACGAGGAACCTGCCGTCGCGCAGTGACCGCCCGATGCCGACGAACGGAACGCCGAGGAAGGTCGCCAGGAGCAGCACGGCGAGCACCGGTTCGATCGCCGCGTCGAGGTGCCCCGCACCGGGCAACAGGGTGCCGACGACCGCCGCGACGGCGATGGTCGTCAGGTACAGCGCGACCTGGCGCCGCTCGAGCCAGGCCACCACCGTCAGCGCCGTGCGCGGGCGAGCAGCGCGACGGCGACGAGCCCCGCGACGACCGCAGCGATCCAGACCATGCCGACCACCGTTCCCCTCTGTGTCGGCTCCAGTGTGCCAGCAGCGGGCCGCGGTCGAGCGGTACACCGCGGGGAGGCGTCACCGCCACGTGCGCTGCACCCGGTCCGTCCAGGTGACGACGACCGGGGCATCGACGGCCGTGCCGCCACCGGGCGCGCCCGTCCGCTCACCGCCCGCTCGGTGGCGCCGCCCCCGTCACCGGCCCGACCGCGAGGAGTGCCGGGTCGCCGATCCGTCGGAGCGGCGACGCGACGACCCAGACGACCGTCAGGAGTGTGCCGGCGCAGCCGATCGCGATGCCGGTCCGCGTGCCGAGGGCCTCGCCCACGACGCCGCCGACGGCCGCGCCCACCGCGACGACGCCGTACGACAACCAGCGCATCGTCGCGTTGACGCGACCGAGCAGGTCGTCCGGTGTGCGGAGCTGCCGGAGGGTCAGGGCGACGACGCTCGACAGCGACGTGCCGGCGCCGTTGACCGCGAACACCGCGACGAGCACCCCGAGGACGACCGGTGCCGTCCAGGACACGTCGACGACGGGCAGGACCGCCAGGGCGAGGCACTCGGCCGCAGCGCAGGCGACCATCACCGGACCGGCTCCGAAGCGGCGCACGCTCGACGGGGCGGCGGCCGCTCCGAGGACGGCTCCCACCGCGCCGAGCCCCAGGACGATCCCGAGGGTGCCGGCCGTCAGCCCGAGCGTCCGGACGGCGTGGACGGTGAAGAGCACCATCACCCACTGCGCGAAGAGGTTGTAGATCGCGGCGAACCCGAGCAGCCCGATCAGGTACCGGTCACGGCGGACGAACAGCAGCCCGTCGCCGAGGTCCCGCAGGGCGCTCCGCCCCGAGCGACCCGGCCGGCGCTCCGGCGTCGCGATCCCGACGAGCGACACCGCGGACACGACGTACGTCACGGCGTGGGCGAGCAGCGCCCAGGGCGCGGACAACACCTGGACGAGGAGGCCGGCGAGGCCCGGGCCGCCGACCTCCGCCGCCGAGGCCGTGGCCTGCAGGCGTCCGTTCGCCCGCTCGAGGTGCGCCCGGTGCACGACCGTCGGCAGGAACGACTGGTAGGCCACCTCGAACGCGACCGTGCCGACCCCGAGCAGGCCGACCGCGAGGACGAGGGTCGGCAGCGTGAGCCGACCGGAGAACGCGAGGACGACGACCGCGACGGTCAGGACGGCGCGTGCGACGTCGGCGGTGACGAGGACCGGCCGCCGTCGGCACCGGTCCACCAGCACGCCGAGCGGCAGCGCGAGCACGAGGAACGGCACCCAGCGGGCGGCACCGAGGAGCCCGACCTCGGCGGCCGACGCGTGCAGCACGATCACCGCCAGCAGCGGTACCGCGAGCTCGCTGACCTGCGCCCCCACCGAGGAGGCCCCCTGGGCGACCCAGAAGCGCGCGAAGTCGGGGCCGAGCCCGGGGCGGCGTGCACTAATGCTCTCGTCGTCGATCACGCGTTAGACAGTGACAGGCCGACGACTAATGGCGCAAGGGCGGATCGCGCATTAGTGTTGGAGGATGGTCACGGCAGACACGGCCCCGCCGTTCCCCCGGGTCGGCGGGCACCCCGCGTTCGACCTCGTCGACACGGTCCACTGGCGCCTCGACGAGCGGCGTGCGATCGACACGTTGGCGTCGTTCGACGACGTCGTCGCCTGGTGCGCGCAGTTCGGTGTCCTCGCCGACGAACCGGACGCCCTGCGGTCGCTGGCCCGACGGGATCCCTCGGGTGCCGCGGAGGAGCACGCCGCCGTCCTCGCCCTCCGCGAGGCGGTCCACGACGCGGTGTTCGCGGCGTCCCCGTCCGCCGTCGGGCTGATCGCGCGGGAACACGTCGCCGCCCTCGCGCGCGCCTCGCTCGTCCGGGGGCCGGACGAGCGGTCCTGGTCGTGGCGTGTCCCGACCGACCTGACGGGTCCACGAGCGGCGATCGCGATGCTCGCGCAGGACCTGGTGACCTCCGACCTCAGCGCGGCACGGCAGTGCGCCGACGACGCCTGCGGCTGGGTCTACCTGGACACGTCGCCGCGGCACAACCGCGTCTGGTGCACCGCGGCCGGGTGCGGCAACCGCAACCGGGTGGCGCGGCACCAGGCGCGGAAGCGGGCCTGACCGGGCGGGACGTCGCCGACTAGGCGGACAGGAAGCGCAGGACGGCCAGCACCCGTCGGTGGTCGGACGGCGTCGCCTCGAGCCCGAGCTTCGCGAAGACCGCCGTCACGTGCTTCTCGACGGTGCCACCGGACAGGAAGAGCGCCTCGGCGATCGCCGCGTTCGAGCGCCCCTCCGCCATGAGCCGCAGGACGTCGGTCTCGCGGGCGGTCAGCTGGTCGAGCCGGTCCCGGAGCGGACGGGGTGCCTGCACGAGCGCGGCCGCCACCTCGGGGTCGAGCACGACGTGTCCGGCGGCCACCTGCTGCAGCGAGTCGATGAACGTCGTGACCTCGGCCACCCGGTCCTTGAGCAGGTAGCCCACCCCGACGGTCGCCACGTCGAGCAGCGCACGCGCCCACCCGACCTCGGCGTACTGCGAGAACAGCAGCACGCCGACCTCCGGGCGGGCGGCCTTCAACCGGACGGCGGCCCGGACGCCCTCGTCGGTGTGCGTCGGCGGCATGCGGATGTCCATCACCGCGACGTCGACCTGCTCGGACGCGATCGCGGGCAGCACGGCCTCGCCGGTCCCGACGGCGGCGACGACGTCGTGGCCCCGGCCCTGCAGCAGCGCCGCCAGGCCCTCGCGGACGATCGTGTTGTCGTCGGCGATGACGATCCTCACGACGGTCCCCCGCTCGGCATCGTCATGGTGACCGTCGTCGGGCCTCCCACCGGGCTGTCGAGGACGAGCCCGCCGTCGACGGCACGCAGGCGCTCGAGCAGACCGCCCAACCCGGTGCCGTGGCCGTCCGGACGGGGCATCGAGACGTGCGCCCCGCCGGAGCCGTCGTCGCGGACCGTGACGACCAGGTCCGTCCCGTCCGTCGCGACGTCGACCGAGGCGCCGGTGGCCCCCGCGTGCTTCGACACGTTCGTCAGGAGTTCCAGGACCCCGAAGTACGCCACCCCCTCGATCACCGGCGCCGGCCGGACCGGCAGGTCGACCCGGAGCGTCACCGGGAACGGCGTGCGCGAGCAGGCGGAGGCGAGCGCCGCCTCCAGGCCCGCGTCGAGGACCGGGGGGTGGATGCCGCGAGCCAGCGCGCGCAACTCGACCAGCGCCTCCTTCGTCGACGCGTGCGCCTGCGCGACCAGCACGCCGACGTCGTCGCCCGCGCCGTTCTCCAGGCGGTCACGGGCGTCGCCGAGGGTCATGGCCAGGCCGACCAGGCGCGCCTGCGTGCCGTCGTGCAGCTCGCGCTCGATCCGTCGCAGGGTGGTGTCGGCGTCCACGACGGCGGCGTCGCGCGACGCCGTGACCTCGGCGAGCCGACGTCGACGCGACCCCGCTCCGAGCATCGACCGGATCACCAGACGCTGCACGGAGCCGAGACCGTGGTTCACGGCGGGCCAGACCGCGAGGAGCACGACGACGCCGAGACCGGCGAAGGCCACCTGCAGCGGGACGGTGTCGACGAAGACGCCGAGGAACTGGGCGCCGCGGTGCGGACGACCGTCGGCACCGATCTGCTCCGGCAGGAACCCGCCCCAGACGGCGTGGGTGACGGCACCGAGCGCCGAGACGAGCACGGCGACCGACACGGCGAAGGTGACCGTCGTGACGACGAAGCCGACGACCAGGTAGGCGACCGCGCGCCAGGTCGATCCGTCCGTCAGGCGGGTCGTCGCCCAGGCGAGCGGTCCGCCCCGACGCGGACGCGGCGTGGGCGCGGCGACCCGCTGGCCGAGCAGGGCGGCGGACATCCGGCGGGTGACGGCCGCGAACCAGGCCGAGCCGCCGACCAGGAAGGCGGTCACGACGATGCCGAACCAGGTCAGCGCCGACGGCAGCCCCAGACCGACGGCGAGCGCGAACCACACCAGCCCGCCGATCGCGATCGGCAGGTGGGCCGCGTGGAAGGCGAACTGCCGCCACGTCGCGGCCGCGAAGAACCCGGACGCGAAGCGGAACCGGGGAGGAGTGGGTGCCGGGTGGGCAACGGGCGTGTGGGACATGCGACCTCTTCGTGACGTCCAGGGGCTTGCGGGGCCTGATCAGCTTCGCGACGGCGGCGCACCGGTGACACCCGGCCAGCCCCCGACCCGGTACCGGAGAACCCGGGTACCGCCCGCCGCGGTACGCGGACCGTCAGTCCGCGTGGGCCGGTGGCCAGACGACGGAGAAGTACTCGAAGACGATGTCCTCGTGCTCCGACCACACCGCGCCGCGCGCCCGGCAGGTCCGCTCCCAGAAGCGACGGTGCTCCCGCTGCCAGCTCCGCAGCGACCGGTCGTCCTCGCCCTCGGCGTGGGCGAAGGCGGCGTCCGCGCTGTCGAACGGTCCGATGCGCAGGGCGGTGCTCCGGATGACGATGCGCGGTGCCCCGGTGCTGTCGCAGGCGATCCAGTGCGAGCCGATGCGCGGCAGCGGGTCCCCGCGGTGCGCGAACTCGGAGACGAGCTCGGCGGTGGCGCGCTTGCCGCCGTCCAGGACGATCTGCAGCAGCTCGTCGGCGAGCCGCGCCGTGTCGCCGAAGTGCTCCACCGTGTGCTCGTCGTCCACCTGGCCGAGCGGCCGCGAGCCGACGTACTCCGCCCACATCGCCGCCGCCGCGGTCCGGTCGGGGGCCAGCACGGGGGTCACGTCGAGAGCGTCGTCCACGGGGCCATGCTGTCAGACCGCACGCCGGTCCCGCGGCGCCCGGCGCGCCGGACCCGACGTCGCCAGGTCGGGTCGCGTCCGTCAGCGCGACCGGGCCGTCGGACGGGAGGCACGGTGCGGGCCCGCAGCGCGCCTGCCGCCCGGTGGGTGGCGGCGGAGACGGCGTCAGCGCCGCGTCCGGGCCAGCAACGCGACGGCGACGAGCCCCACGACGACCGCAGCGATCCAGACCACGTCGACCACCGTCCCCCTCTGTGTCGGGCCCGGTCTGCCAGCTGGACCGGCGCGGCGGGCCGGCGTCGTAGGACGCGTCACCGCCACGTGCGCTGCACCCGGTCCATCCAGGTGACGACGACCGCGTGCGGTGTCGTGAGCGCCGCGATGAGGGCGAGGTACACGCCGAGGTCGGCGCGACGCAGCACGACCGCGAGCACGACGAGCATCGCGACGGCGATCGCGGTGATCGGCCACGCCTGTCGCATGAACCGCAGGAACGGCGCAGCCAGCCGGCCGTGGTGCAGGTCCTCCGCCGAGGCGCCGTCCGTCAGCTCGAGCCGCACGATGTGCCGCACCGAGTGCCAGAGGGTGAAGTAGAGGCCGACCGCCAGGACCGGTGGGACGGTCGCGAAGAACACCAGGAGCACGACGTACTCGGCGCCCTGGCGCCACAGCGAGCCGCCGGCCCGGTGCACGACGACCAGGTGCAGTGCGACGAGGGCGAGGACGAACGCCGCCCCCGCGAGCCGGGCCCCGGCGGGCAGTCCGGCGTCCGCGGCACCGGCGGCCGTGCCGCCACCGAGCGCGGCGGTGGTGCCGGTCACGACGAGCAGGGCGGCGGCGGGCTGCGCGACGAACGGCACGAGCATCGGCAGCGCGCCCCGCACCGCGACGGTCAGGCCCGCACCGAGCCGTCCTGCGGCACCGTCGTCGAGCAGGCGGTCGACGAACAGGTCGCCCTGCCCCCAGTGGAACCAGGTGACGGCGATGAAGGCGAG
The DNA here is from genome assembly GCF_003234445.2 of Curtobacterium sp. MCLR17_036. Lineage (NCBI taxonomy): Bacteria > Bacillati > Actinomycetota > Actinomycetes > Micrococcales > Microbacteriaceae > Curtobacterium > Curtobacterium sp. MCLR17_036. Next base: position 3,550,511 of record NZ_CP126269.1, read on the forward strand.
GAAGCCGGCCAGGGGCGCGGCGGCCCAGAGCGCCGCGGTGGCGGTGCCGACCACCAGGTAGAGCACGACCACGAGCACGACGGACGTCCACGTGCTCGTCCCCGGACGCAGCCGGGCGGGCACGAGGTGGTCGAGGGCGCCGTGCGGGAGCCCGAACACGAGGATGCTGGCCGCGAACGGGACGAGCTGCACCGCCATCGGGATCGGTGCACCGGCCAGGTGCACGACGGCGCACACCGCCGCGACGACGACCAGCGCGACGGTGACGGGGGCGAGGACCCGGTCGGCCACCCACATCCGGAGCGCGGGAGCGACCTCGGACGTGCTCGTGGGTGCCGGGTCGGCCCGGACGAGCGCGGTCATGCCGGCCGCCGGGAGTGGTGCCGCATGTTCCGCGGGTGCGTGTCCCGCTGCCCGAGCCGGACGAGCGCATCGGCGAGCGTGCGGACGAGTGCCGCCAGGAACGGGCGCTTCTGCAGCGCGAGGACGATGCGGATGTCGTCGACCGTGGTGGACCGCTCGCTCATGAAGCGGACGACGAGCGGCCCGGGCAGTGCGAGGAGCCGTCGGAACGCCTCGGCCGCCTGCTCGGGGCGGTCGCGCAGGAACCGCAGGAACACGGCGTCGAGGAACCGCGTGCGCGGGTGGTCCCGGAGCGCCGGGACGGGGGTGCCGGCAACGAGGTGACGGGCGACGGCGACGCTGTGGCGGTTGCTGCGGGCGAACCCGTAGCCGCTGCTGGGCCGGGTGGTCCCGACGACCGTCTCGAGCCGGTCGACCCCCGCGGGGTGCCACCGGTCGTCGTGCCGGCCGGTCAGGTCCGCAGGGGGCACGTCGGTCATGGGGATGCACCCGGACTCCTCGTCGGCGGCCCGCCACTCCCCCGGGTCGAGCCCCCAGCGCCGGCCGACGTACTCGGCGATCGCGGCACGGTGGTCGAGCGGGTCGGCCGGGTCCGGGGTGAACACGGTCGACTCGACGAGTGCCCGGGTGGTGGACACGGGCAGGACGTAGACGAAGCGGACCGGGCCACCGGGCCGCTGCCCGGTGAAGTCCATGAGCGTGACGGTCGTCGGGTCGAAGACGGGGCGGTCGGTGTCGATCCACTGACCGACGAACCGCTGGTGCAGCAGGACCCGTCCCGCCGGCACGACCTCGGGGCACCGCGGCCCGCGGGCGTCGAGGACGGTGACGGACCGGACCGACCCGGAACGGGTGTGCACCGTCCTGGTGTCGGCGTCGCCGGAGATCGAGGTGGCGGGCGTGCCGTCGACGACCGTGACGTTCCCGGAACGGGCCAGCCGTCGCTCGGCCGCGGCTCGGCGGTCCGCGCCGCGGACGAGCACGTAGGGGTGGTCCGGATCGGTCCCGGTGCTGGTGCCGCGGTCGGTCCGCACGTCCCAGCGGTCCCACGACGCCGACCGGGCCTCGGGCAGCGGGTCGCTGCCGTCGTCCCACGAGCACCACGACCGGGGGTCGTCGCCGGTCCGGCCCTCGAGGACGAGCACCGAGGGCGAGCCCGGCAGCGCGGCCAGCTGTGCCGCGGTGGCCAGACCGGAGCACCCGCCGCCGACGATCGTCACGTCGACGGTCGCCGGCAGCTGGGCCCGGGACGGGCCGGGGGCCGGAGCGCTGCGCGCTCCGACCCCCGGGTCCACCGCGACGTGTCGGTCAGTGGCGACCAAGGTGCTCACCGGCAGCGCTGCCGGAGTGCTGCGTGTGGTGGACCGTGGCGGTGTTCGGGATGGTGCCGTCCGAGAGCTTCTCGGACGAGATCCAGAGCGCCTCGGGCAGGGTGTCGACCCCGGCGCGGACGTCCTCGGCCGAGCGGAGCTTGGCGATCTTGTGGATCATCGAGCCGAAGCCGACCTTCGCGACGATGTCCGCGGCCGACAGGATGACCTGCATCCAGGTGATGACGGCGCCGCCGTGGCCCCAGCCCTGCAGGCCGAAGACGATCGGGTAGGCCAGCCACGTGACGATGAGCAGGATGCCGGTGTTGCGGAGCGTCCCCGCCGCCTCGGTGCCCCGGAGGTCGCGGCCGCCCTTGACGACGACGTAGACCACGAGCACGTACAGGACGACCATGAAGATGCCGGAGATGATGCCCCAGAGCCACAGGGCGCCGGTGTTCGTGCCCGAGTCGATGACGACGCCGCCGATGAAGCCGGTGCTGATCATCAGGAACGCGGCGGCGATGCCGACGGCGCGCAGGCGGCGGGCCGCGGCGCCGACGAGGGTCGCGACGGCGAGGAGCTCGATGACGAGCAGCGGGACGGTGACGGTCCAGTCGAAGTACCGCGGGGCCCACGACAGGATCGCGTTGGCGTTCGGGACCCACGAGTCGCCCTTGCGCTCGTAGCCGAGCGCGAACTCGATGACCAGCAGCACGTAGGACAGGAAGGCGATGCCGGTGATGCACATGCCGGCGTAGACGCCGGACCGGAACCGGCCGGTGATCTCGTTCGTCGACACCCACGACTTCACGAAGAACGCGAAGAGGGCGAGGCCGGCGACGGAGAGTGCGTAGACGATGATCGAGTGCTCGGCGAGCGACAGGGTCGCGTTCCACGGAGCGAGTGCATCGGGCATGTGGGGGTCCTTCCAGGTGTGAGCATGCGGCGATCGAGCTGTCCGCCGAGGAGAACGTGCTCCCGCCCGGATCGACCGATTTCCAGGTACGGCTGCGAACGGGGTACGAACGCGTCCGTAACGTGACAGCACCGAGCGAACGCCCGAGCTCGACGAGTCGTCTCACCCCCAGGGGTGAAACAGGGAGGATCCACCATGCCGGAGCGCATCCGCGTCGCGCTCGTCAACGACTACGAGCTCGTCCTGCGCGGGCTCGCCGACATGCTCGCGCCGTTCGCCGACCGGCTCGAGATCGTGCAGCTCGACGCCCGTGAGCGGGTCTCGGTGAACGTCGACGTCGCGCTCTACGACACGTTCGCGCAGCCGGAGCCCGACGACGAGGACGTGTCCCGCCTCGTGACGAACCCGAAGATCCGCACCGTCGCCGTCTTCACCTGGAAGATGGACGAATCCCTGATCAGAGCCGCAACCTGCCGGGGCGCCACCGGGTACTTCGCGAAGAGCATCTCGGGCGCGGAGCTCGCCGACGGCCTGCTGCGCGTGGCCGCTGGCGAGTCGGTGATCGGGTCGCCGAGGCGACGCGTGCCGAGCGGCCCCGGCGTCGACTGGCCCGGTCGGGAGCACGGCGTCTCGGACCGGCAGTCCGAGATCCTCGCCCTCATCACGCAGGGCAAGCGCAACGCCGAGATCGCCGAACTGGTCCACCTGAGCCCGAACACGGTGAAGACCCACATCCGCACGCTCTACAGCAAGATCGGCGCCGTGAACCGGGTCGACGCGGTCCTGTGGGGATCCGAACACGGCTTCCGGCCGGACCACCGAAGCATCGACCGCTGAGCGGCCGGAAAGCGCACAGACCGACCACCGGGCAGCGGACGTCAGGTCGGATCGGCACCCAGGGTGAGCGCCCGCTCGAACGCCGCACGCGTGTCGTCAACCAGGCGTTCCGGGCGGCCCGACAATGCCCGGGCGGTGGCGGAGCAGGCCAGGGCGATCTGCCCGGCGAAGCGCGCCGTCGGCTCGTCCCAGCCGCCGTCCACCAGGAGGGCGCTCAACCGCTCGGCGACGAGCTGTGCCTTCGCGGCACTGCGCCCCCGGAGCTCGGTGCTCGCCGCGACGAGCCGTTCGTGCCGGGCGAAGTCCTCGGGGTCCTCGGTGACGTGGGCGCAGAGACGCAGCACCAGGGGCTGCAGCGCTGCGACCGCGCTCCGCGCCGACCGGTCACCGGGGTCCACGTCGCCCAGGTGCTCCGCGGTGAGGGCCTCGAGCAGCGACTGCTCGCGGGCGAACACGACCTCCTGCTTGTCGCCGAAGTGGCGGAAGAACGTGGTCCGCCCGACCTCGGCCCGCTCGGCGATGTCGGACACCGACACGTCCGCGAAGCCGCGCTCGGCGAACAGCTCGCCCGCGGCACGCACGATGCGGTCCCGGGCGGCACGCTGCTTGCGCTCGATGAGCGGGGGCGTCTGAGGCACCTGCACAGGCTACCGCCCACCGCGAGTACAGAGGTATTGCGTTCCGTTTGGTACTGAGTACCATCAGCCGTGACGGTCACCGCGGCCGTCGGACGGAAGGACGAACGACATGGCTGTGCACACGGACGACGACAGGCTCACGGAAACCGACGACCACGTGGCGATCGGCGAGGTGCTGGCCCTGGTGGGCCACGTCTTCGACGACGGCAGGCTCGACGAGATCGGGTCCGTCTTCACCACGGACGTCGTGTACGACATGAGCGCGCTCGGCATGCCGGTCATCACCGGGATCGACGGCGCACGGGCCGCAGCAGGCGCGATGGCCGAGCACGGCCCGGTCGCGCACCTCGTCACGAACGTGGTCGTCGCCGGCCGGAGCGGCGACGAGGCGACCGTCGACTCGAAGGGGCTCATGCTCATGCCCGACGGATCGGTGACCGCCGTCGTGAACCACGACGTCGTGCGCCGCGAGCCCGATGGCTGGCGGATCGCCGAGCGGCGGATCGTCCCCGCCCGAGCCGCCCGAGCCGAGGACGCCGCCTGAACGACGAGGACGCCGCCTGAGCGCCGAGGGCCCTGCTGCACGAGCGGCAGGCCCTCGGCGCGACTGGTTCAGACCAGGTCGGGTCGGCGGATGCTCTCCGCACCGCCGTCGATGAACACGACCTGACCGGTGACGTGCGTGTTCTCGGCACCGGCGAGCCACGCCAGGAGCGCTGCCGGGGCGGTGGGCGGTGCGGCCGGGCCGTTGAGCGGCGACGGCGCCCCGGCGTCGAGCGCGGCGCGTCCCTCTGCGGTCTGCAGGGCACCGGCGGTCATCGGCGTCTCGATCACCCCGGGAGCGATGGCGTTGAGCGCGATGCCGGCTCCGGCCCACTCCGGGTCCTTCGCGTGGTGCCGCACCCACTGGGCGATCGCCTTCTTCGTGGTGGAGTAGATCGCGCTCGACCCGGCGGCGTTCGTGGCGGTCCCGATGCGCTCGGCCTCGGCGCGGGCCCCCGGTTCGTCGGCGGCGAGCAGGCGCTCGTACAGCCCCTCGTCGACCTCCTCGAGTGCGGCGAGTGACGCGACGACGACCGCACGCGGGGCGTCGGAACCGGCGAGGAGCGGCCGGAGCCCCTCGAGCGTGGCGATCGCGCCGAAGTAGTTCACCCCGACGGTGACGGGGCTCGCCGCCACCAGGCCGGCGACGGCGACGACCGCGTCGATCCGCCCGCCCGAACGCTGTGCGACGTCGTGGACGAGGGCGGTGCGCCCCTCGGCGGTGCTGAGGTCGGCGACGACGTCGGCGTCCTTGACGTCGACGCCGATCACCTCGTGCCCGTCCGCGCGGAGGCGCTCCGCCGTCGCCTTGCCGATGCCGGACGCGGTGCCGGTGACCACGTAGGTCCTGCTCATGGTGTTCCTTCCGTCTTCTTCGACGTCGGCGCGTCACGTGACGCGCGAGCTCCGCTCGGGTGGCGGAGAAGTCCTGCGGCTCAGTCGGGACCGACCAGCCAGTCCGGCATCACGGCGAGCAGCCGTGCGACGATGCGCTCCTGCTGCGCCGGGGCGTCCGCTCGGAGCCACGTCGTCAGCAACGCGACCGCGCCGCCGGCGATGAACCGCGCGGTGTCCGACCGGTCGAGCCCGGCCGGCACGCGGTCACCGAGCGCCTCCATGGTGGATGCGACCTGGTCCGCGTAGGCCGCCACGACGGTCTCGTGGACGCGGCCCGACAACCGCCAGTCGAGCGAGGCCCGGTAGAACGGGTACCGCGCCGCCAGGTGTTCGACGAGACGGCGGTTCGACGCCAGCGCCAACCGCCGTCGGTCGTCGCCGGCGGCAGCGGCCCGCCCGCGCAGGTCGTCGAGGCCGATCTCGCGGAACGCGTCGACGAGCATCGCCACCGCGAGTTCGTCGAGGTCCGAGAACTGGGCGTAGAACGCGCTCCGGCTCACGCCCGCAGCGCGCACGACGGCGTTGACGGACACCTCGGCGGTGTGGTCCTCGGCGACGAGGTGTTCGGTCGCGGCGATGATCGCCGCGCGCGTCCGCGCGGGGCGGGGATCGGCCGCGCGGGTCGGGAGGCTTCGCTGCACGGGCGCCAGCCTACGACTTTTCCGGTCACCTGTCCGGAAAATGCTTGCAGCGGCCGACGGGACCACGGACGGACGGGAGGCGCGGTGCCAGCTGGCACCGGGCCTCCCGTCCGCCGGGTGGTCACGATCGCGACCCGGTCGCCGATCGGGGGCGGTCGTCCACCGGGGTGACGCGCAGGGCGACGCTGGCGTCCTCGAGGCGCTCGGGCACGGCGACCCGGGACATCGCCCGGTCCGCCCGCCGCTGCGAGCGCCAGTGCCGGTGCAGCAGGTTCGACGCGATGTCGAACAGCCACGGCAGCGGCTCCTGCCGGTCCGGGTCGAACGACCCCCACCGGACGAGCGCCGTCACGAACGTCTCGCCGAGGATGTCCTCGGCGCTCTGCAGGTCGGTCCGACGCGCGAGGTAGAGCAGGATGCGTCGACCGTGCTCGTCGAACAGTCGACCGAGCTCCGCGGCTCCTGGTGGGGGGGGGTTCTCGGTGGTCACAGTTGGTGTTGCGCGGTCCTGGGTGGAGAGTTCCATCTTCGCCGCGGCGGGGCGTGTCCGGGCGCGCGGGTCAGGAGGTCGGAGCCGATGTGGCAGTTTCTGCCACAGGCGAGTAGCGTGATGATCGTGCACGACGACGTCCTCCCACCGCTCGAAGCGTCGCGCCTGCGTGCGTCGGAACGCTGCGCCGAGCTGTTCACCGACCGCCGGAGCGTCGACCTCACGGTCGCGGAGATCGCCGAGGCGATCGGGATCTCGCAGCGCACGTTCCACCGGTACTTCCCGATCAAGGCGGACTCGGTCAGCCCCCTGTTCGACTGGACGACCCGTCGGTTCAACGCCGCGGTCGCCGGGACAAGCACGTCCGTCGACGTCCGCGACGTCCTGCAGGGGGCCTTCGCGGCGTCGCTCGGCGGCAGCGTCCGCGAGCGCACGGCAGCGCTCTTCCCCCTGGTCTTCCGCGACGCCGAGATGTGGTCCGTGTTCCTGCGGAAGGTGCACGACGGCGAGCGCTCGCTCGCACCCGTCCTCGCACCGCACCTCGGGCTGGAGCCCGACACCTCCCCCGCTCGCGCTGCCGCAGCCGCCGTCGCCAGTTCGACCCGGATCGCACTCGAGTCGATGGTCACGACCGGAGCCGACCCCGAGGCGGTCTACCTGCAGACGATCGACGCCTTCGCGTCAGGAGCCATCCGCCGACGATGACGGATCGCGCCGTCGGACCGGCCCCACGACGGCGCGCAGACACGAGGGCCAGGACAACGAGGGAACAACCATGACAGGACTGCTCGACGGCAAGGTCGCCATCGTCACCGGCGGGACCAGCGGCATCGGTCTGGCGACGGTCGAACGATTCGTGCAGGAAGGCGCCAAGGTCGCCATCGCCGACATCCAGGACGACCTCGGCGGCGCCGTCGCCGACCGCCTGGGCGAGGACGCCCTGTACGTGCACACCGACGTCACCGACGAGTCGGCGATCGAGGCGCTCGTCGCCACGACCGTCGACCGCTTCGGCAAGCTCGACGTCATCCACAACAACGCGGGAGCGCAGGGCGACCCGTCGTCGATCCTCGAGATCGGTTCGGCCGGGTTCGACAAGACCCTCGCCCTGCTCACGCGCTCGGTGGTGCTCGGACACAAGTACGCCGCGCGCCAGTTCCGGGCGCAGGGCACGGGCGGATCGATCATCTCCACCGCGTCCGCGGCAGGGCTGCAGGGTGGCTGGTCAGCAGCGGGCTACACGATCGCGAAGCACGCCGTCGTCGGCGTCGTCCGGCAGGCCGTCGCCGAACTCGCCCCCCTCGGCATCCGCTCCAACGCGATCGCACCGGGCATCATCATGACGCCGATCATGGCGCGCACCTTCGGCGTCCCTGTCGAGGAGGCCGTGCCCTTCGCCGACTTCCTCGCCGACCGGCTCGGGTCGACGCAGCCGCTCCAGCGCACCGGGACCGCCGAGGACATCGCGAAGGTCGCGACGTTCCTGGCGAGCGACCTCGCCGACTACGTGACCGGCGTGACGATCCCGGTCGACGGTGGCGCGACCGCCGTCACGCAGGGCAGCTTCGCGACGGACGTCGTCGCCGCCGCGGCGGAGTACAACCAGCGCTGACCGACACGGGACGGTCCCGGCCGCTGCGGGCACGCGGACCCGCCGCGGCCCGGGGCCGGTACGTTGCCCACATGGACGTCGACACCGTGAGCGCGAAGGTCCTCGGCACCGGCGCGATCATCCTCGGCCTCGTCTTCGTCGTGACGTCGGTCGTGCGGCTCTGGCGTCCGGACGCCGACGTGCTCCTCGTCGTGCTCAACGCCGCCCTCGGTGTCCTGCTGCTCGTCGTCGGGGTGCGGCTCTGGCGTCGTGCGCTCCGCGGCCGGCAGCGGAGGGACGACCGGTAGCCCGGGGACGACGCGGTCGCTCCTGCGCAGTGACGTCCGGATCAGGGTCGCCGACGGCCGCCGAACGGTGCGTCCACGTCGTCGGGACGGCCACGCCGGACCGCAGCAGCGAGCACGGCGGCCCCGACGGTGACGGTGACCACGACGAGGATGCCGAGGGCCATCGCACCGGTCGACCGGTCCTCGTAGTTCGACCAGGGCAGCCCGAGCGCCCACTGCACCGCCGGACCGAGGACGAGCAGCACGCCGGCGGGGACGACGACCACGACCGCCTTCCGCACCCCGCTCCAGGCCGGCCGGAGGAGCACGACCGCCCCCGCGAGCGCGGCGACGGCCACAGCCCCGTGGACCCAGGACGTACCGGACATCCGCCAGCCGTCGTGCGCGAGCCAGTCCTCGACGGCCCCGACGGTCAGCTCCCACGCGAGCGGGTCGTGGCCGTGACGGCCGGACATGACGGGCAACGGCCAGCCGATGACGGCGAGGACACCCGCGAGCACGCTCACCGCACCGAGCACCACCGCCCACGCTCGCGGCCCGACCGCGGGTTCGACGTCGAACTCCGGGATGCCCACGCGCACGAGGCTACTGCCGGCCCGGACGGACCAGCGGCGCGCGCCCTCCGCGCGCTGCGACACGGGCGCGTCCTGCACGTCGGACCAGGTCGCGCAGCCCGCGCCGACGACGGACGGGAGGCACGGGTCGGGCCCGACCCGCGCCTCCCGTCACCGACGGCGGAGCGTTCAGAGCTGGACGGTGTCGTTCTCGATCGCGTCGCGCTTCGGCTCGCGCGTGACCGCGGCCCGGACCGTCTGGGCGACGAACGCGACCGTGCTGTCCGGACCCTCCCAGTACTCGGCGGAGTCGGTCTCGATCTTCAGCAGGGTCAGTCCGGGGGTCTCGAGCTCCTCGGGGAACCAGGCGCGCAGGGGCTTCGACCACAGCGCCTCGGCCTTCTGGCGGTCGTGCACCACCGTCGCCCGACCGGTCACCGAGGTCCACGAGTGGCCCTTGGTGTCCGAGAACGACACGTTGACCTCGGGGTGGCTCCCGATCTGCTGCACCTTGGCCGAGTCCTCGTAGGCGAAGAACCAGAGGTCGCCGTCGAACTCGGCTTCCTGCAGGGCCATCGGGCGGCTCACGTGGCGGCCGTCGGTGGTCATGGTCGTCAGCATCGCGACCTTCGCGTCGCTGACCAGGTCGGCGACGTGACGCTGTTCCGGAGTGGTGGAGTCGGTCATGGTGGAGCTCCTCATCGTGCTGCGGTTCCTGCCAGTCCACCACCGCGATGCCGTGCGCGTTGCGAGGTTCGACGGTCGGTGACGAGCCCGAGTCCCTTGACGTGTGCCGACGCTGCTGCTTTGCTCTATCAACAGATGCAAGAACGTTGCATCAGGTGAAATGACCCTCAACGGAGAGTGAGTCGCACATGGGTTTGGCCGTCTGGGCGCTGATCGCCTACATCGGCACGATCGTGATCTGGAGCGTGGCGCTCCGCCGCGGTATCGGCGAGGGGATGGTCGTCGGGTTCCTCGTCGTCTGCGCGTTCGGCGGCACCCGGTTCCTCGAGCTGCTGGTGTTCGGGTTGCAGGACGCCTTCAACGAGGAGATCGTGTTCGCCGCGCTCGCCTTCACGTTCGTCGGGTTCCTGTTGGCGTCGACCGGGGTCATCGACCGGCAGGTCGAGATCCTCAACTCGTTGCTCGGCCGGCTGCCCGGCGGGGCCGGCTACGTCGCGACCGTGGGCTCGGCGCTGTTCGGCTCGGTCGCGCACTCCGGGTCCGCGAACGCGGCGACGCTCGGCACCGTCACCATCCCGTGGATGAAGCGGTCGCAGTGGCCCGCCCCCGTGGCTGCCACCGTCGTCGCGGGGAACGCCGGCAACGGCACGGTGATCCCGCCCAGCGCCTCGTTCTTCATCCTCATCGGTACCGCGACGGTCGCACCGCTCATCACGATCGGCGAGCTCCTGCCCGCGATGTTCGTCGCCGCCGGGTGGTGCGTGCTGTGGCGCTTGATCGTCATCGCCTACTTCGTCCGTCGGCACCGCATCCAGCGCGTCCCGGCAGAGGACATCAGCCCCTTCCGCCAGTCCTTCCGACACGGGTGGACGTCGCTGCTCGTGTTCCTCGGCATCCTCGTCCCGGTGTTCGTGACGCTCGGCCCGAGTGGTGCGTTCGTCACGGACGCGCTCGGCGAGGACGCGGCCGACACCATCAGCATCGTCGTCTGGATCCCCGTGCTCCTCGGCCTGCTGGCACTGCTCCTCGGCCGGAAGAAGCTGCCGAAGGGCACCCGAGGGTGGTACGACTTCGTCGCGAAGACCGCGCCGCGCTACCGCGACATCGGTGCGACCCTCGTCTTCGCGTTCGCCGGCGGTGCCGTGCTGACCGAGCTCGGGCTCGCCGACCAGCTCGCGGCCGTGCTCAACGGGTTGGACGCCTCCCCCGTCGTGATGAGCGTGATCGTCGCCGTGATGGTCGTGCTGGTCGCCGGCCCGCTCAGCTCCACCGCGACCATCGCCACGATCGGCGGCATCGGCTTCAGCGTCCTCGTCGTCGCCGGTGTCGACCCCGTGCTGGCCGCCTGCGTCGTCCTGGTGGCGGCCTCGACCGAGGGAGCCTCGCCGCCCGGAGCGTCGGCCATCTACATCGCGACCGGGATCGCGGGGGTCAACCCGGTGAAGACCTTCGTCCCGCTCGTGGTCCTGTACGTCGTCCCCATCCTGCTCATCGCCGCGCTCATCGGGCCGGGCTGGCTGCCCGTCCCCCACTGAACCCGTCCCCACCGATCGGAAGGACTGCACCATGGCAGACCCCACGGGACCCACGACGGGTCCGACCCGGAAGCGCATCGCCACCGGCATGACGGCCGTGTTCGTCGTCCTGCTCGTCTCGATGCTCGCGCTCGGCACCGTCATGGTGCTGCTGCAGCTCGTCGGCGTCCTGGTCCTCGACGCCGCGCTCGTCTCCGCGGCCGCAGCCGCCCTCGCCCCGTGGACGTTCGGGGTCGGCGGCGCCCTCGGCATCTGGACCCTGCTCCTCGCCTACGCACACGGATGGAAGTCGAACGAATGACCGAGCACACCCAGCACACCGAGCACACCGGGCACACCGAGCACACCGAGCCCACCGTCACCCAGGACGTCGTCGACCGGCTCGGCGCCCTGCCGGTCGCGAACATCGGCGACGCCATGCAGCGCCTCGGCGTCGTGGACGCCGAGATCGGGCCCGTCTGGCGCGGTGCGCGCACCGCCGGGACCGCGCGCACCGTCGAGGTCGCGGGCGGCGACAACGCCGGCGTCCACGAGGCGCTCGACACCCTGCGGCCGGGCGACGTCCTCGTCGTGAACGGCCACGCCGTCCGTGACCGCGCCCTGGTCGGCGAGCTCATCGCGGAGCGCCTCCGCGCACGCGGGTGCGTCGGACTCGTCGTCGACGGCGCCGTCCGCGACGTCGGCGACCTCGAGGAGATCGGCTTCCCGGTGTTCGCCCGCGCCGTCACCCCCGCCGGCCCCTACCGCAACGGACCCTTCCGCGTCGGGCTGCCGGTGGCGATCGGCGGTGTCGTCGTCCACCCCGGCGACGTCGTCGTGGCCGACGGGGACGGCGTCGCGGTGGTGCCCGCAGCCGAGGCCGCCGAGGTGCTCACCCGAGCAGAGGCGAAGCACGCCGACGAGACCCGGATCCGCGACGAGATCGTCGCCGCGTCGAGGTCCGAGTGACGGTGCGGCGAGACGGTCCGCCACAATGGCGTCATGGCAACCGACGGGCAGACCTCCCAGCCGACGGTCCGCAGCGTCGAACGTGCGCTCGACGTGCTCGAACTCCTCGAGCGGAGCGCCCGCCCGCTCCGGCTGGTCGACCTGAGCCGGGGCACGGGCCTGCACGCCGCCACGGCGCTGCGCATCGTCGGTGTACTGCAGCGCCGCGGCCTGGTGCAGCACGACGGCGGGGAGTACCGACTGGGAGCGGGAGCGCTCGGTCTGGCGCACGGCTACCTCGTCGGCGACCCGCTCACGACCCGGGCACGCGGTGTGCTCCAGCAGCTCGCCGACTCCACGCACCTCACGACGTCGCTCTACGTGCGCACCGGCGAGGAGCGCATCCTCACCGCGCGCGTCGACGGCCGGGACCCGTTGCGCTACCAGTTGCCGGTCGGTCGGCGGCTCCCCCTGGTGGTCGGCGCCGGCAAGACGATCCTCGCCTTCACGACGCCGGAGGAACGCGACGACATCCTCGCGCGCCACGGCGACACGTCGGACGCGAACGGCCGCACGGTGCCCGCGGACGAGCTGCGCTCGTCGCTCGACGCGATCCACCGGGACGGCTTCCACGTCTCGATCGCCGAGCGTGACGTCGCCGTCGCCGCGGTCAGCGCGCCGGTCTTCGACCAGCGCGGAGCCGTGATCGGATCCGTCTCGGCGTCCGGTCCGGCAGAACACAACGACAGAGCGGGACTGGAGGCACTGGTCCCGGAGGTCCGTCGGGCCGCGCAGGCGGTCGGTCGGTAGGAAGCGAGCCACGGCTCGCAGGAGAGGAACACCATGCGAGTCGGGTTCATCGGTCTCGGCGAGGCCGGGTCCATCTACGCGGCGGCCGTCGTCGCCGCCGGTCACGAGGTCCGGGGCTTCGACCCCGCCCCCGCACCGGCTCCGGACGGCGTCGAGCGGCTCGGCTCCGTCGGCGAGGTCGTCGCCGCCAGCGAGCTGACGATCGTCCTGACCGGAGCCGCCCTCAGCCGCTCGATCGCGGAGGACGCCGCGCGGGCGATCACCCCCGGCGCGGTCTACGCGGACTTCACGACCGCCTCGCCCGAGGACATGGTCACCGCGGAGCAGGGCATCGTCGCGGCCGGTGGTCGGTTCGCGGACGTCGCGATCCTCGGCCCGGTACCGCTCAAGGGCGCCGCGACGGAGACGATCGTGTCCGGCGGGGCAGCGGACGTCGTCGGGGAGCTGCTCACCTCGCTCGGGTCCGACGTCGAGCACGTCGACGGCCCGGCCGGTACCGCGACCTCGCGGAAGCTGCTGCGGAGCGTGCTCATGAAGAGCCTGGCGACCGTCGTCGTCGAGGCACTCGAGGCCGGCCGCGCCGCGGGCTGCGAGGACTGGGTGCACGCGCAGATCGCGGCGCAGCTCTCCGGGGACGCCGACGCGAAGATCGAGCGGTACGAGTCGGGCAGCCGGAAGCACGCCGTGCGACGGGCGCACGAGATGCAGTCCGTGTCGGAGTACCTCGAGCGCCTCGGCGTGCGCCCCGAGATGTCGGCCGCGTCGCGCCGGGTGCTCGAGCGGCTCGCCGCCGCGTAGCGGCCAGCGCCGGCGACGAGTAGCGGGTCCCCTCCGGCGCGGTCACCGCGTGCGGCGCGGCGTTCGCGACGTGCCGGGAGGCGGACGGGAGGCGCGGGTCGGGCCCGACCCGCGCCTCCCGTCCGCCCTCGGTTCAGCCCGCCAAGGCTGCCGCGATGCGCGCGTCGCGCGTGCCGGGCTGGTCCGTCAGCGCCGTCTTGACGAACTCGGACCACGGGTCGACGAGCACCTCGGTCGCGTCGGACTCGACGCCGGCGAGGACGGCGTCGACGACCGCCTGCGGGCTGACCTTCGGTCCGTCCCATCCGCGGGTGATGTCGGTGTCCGCGGCACCCAGGTGCACCGCGGTCACGAGGGTGCCCTGTTCGGCGAGCTCGAGCCGGGCGCTGTTCGTCAGCGCCCACTCCGCCGCCTTGGCTGCGTGGTACGCACCCGCGCCCCGGGTGCTGAACCAGCTCAGGGCGGAGAGGACGTTGACCGCTGCTCCCCCGCCGTTCCGACCCAGCACCGGCGCGAAGGCCCGGAGCATCGACGCGGTGCCCCAGAAGTGCGTGTCCATCTCACGGTGCGCGAGCTCGAGGTCCCCCGTCACGAGGTCGGCGCCCGTCGAGATGCCGGCGTTGTTCACGAGCAGGGTGGTGTCGCCGGCGCGGGCCGCGGCGGCGGCCACCTGGTCGGCGTCGGTGATGTCGAGCGGCAGCGCGACGACCCCCTCGAGGTCGATCGACTCCGGTCGACGGGCGGTCGCGTAGACGGTCGCGCCGCGCTCGACGAGCTGGCGGGCGAACTCGCGGCCGAGGCCCCGGTTCGCGCCGGTGACGAGGGCGACTGCTCCGCTGATCTGCATGGTGGTGGTCCTTCCGTGTGGGTTGTACCGTGACCGTAGGACCTGACACCAGTGTCAGGTGCAAGAGCGGAGCCACGAGGAGGGCCGGCATGCGGATCGGGGAACTCGCCGAGGCGACCGGAGCGAGCGTGCGGTCGCTCCGCTACTACGAGCAGCAGGGGCTGCTGCGGTCGGAACGGACCGGTGGCGGCCAGCGTGACTACGGGGACGCCGCCGTCGCGTACGTCGAACTGATCCGGCACTGCCTGCGCGCCGGACTGCCGACGAAGGTGATCGCCGAGATCATGCCCTGCATGCGCAGCGGCCGGACGACCGCCGCGCAGCGGTCGCTGCTGCAGGGGGAACGCGCCAGGCTCGCGACGCAGATCGCCGAGCTCACCGAGCTGCAGGACCGCCTCGACCGCTTCATCGACGATGCCGAGGTCCGGGCCGAGCCGGTCGGGGCAGAGCCCTCGGTGGCCTGAGCGTCCCCGTCGGGCGCTACTCGACGGTGACCACCCTGGCGGCGGACGGCATGCCCTTGCCTGCTGCGTTCACCGCGACGACGGTGACCTGGTTGTTCCCGGCGGGCAACCCGGTGAGCGTCAGCGGGCTCGACGTCCCGGACACGGTCTGCTCGGAGTGGAAGCCGGAGAGGACGTAGCTCGTGATCGGCAGTCCGCCGTCACTCGCCGGCGCGTCGAACGTCACGGTGACCGAGCCGGGACCGGTCGTCGTCCCGGTGACGGTCGGTCGACCCGGAGCCGTCACGGTCACCGGGGCGGTCCCGAAGGACGTGGACGCGGCCTTGCTGACGTTCCCCGTCCCGTCGACGGCGAACACGGCGATCGTGTACTGCTGCCCCGTCGGCAGCTTCGGCACGGCTGCGGAGGCGCCGGTGACCACCAGCGGCACACCGCTCTGCGCGGTCGCGCCGGCACCGTCGCCCTGCACGAGTCGAGCGACGACCGAGGTCGCGTCCTTCGAGGCCGAGGACGTCCACTTCACCTTCGTCGGTGTCGCCGAAGCGACGCGGACCCCGGTCGGGGCCGCGGGTGCCGTGACGTCGGAACGCGCCTGCCACTGCAGCGTGCCGTGCTGCGCGATCTTGTCCGCGCAGTACTGCGTGAACGACATGTCGACCGTGGCAGGCAACCCGGTCACCGGGTCCAGAGCGAACTGCTTCACCGTCATCGTGCCGGTGGTGTCGCACCCGTAGGAGTCCACCGTGGTGACGATCGAGTACTTCCCGCTGGGTGACGTCTTCGTCGTCCCGAGCGGGAACGCCTTGCCGTACGGACCACCGAGCCTGACGCTGACGATGCCGCCGCTGCCGTCCAGGTCGTCCGCCCGGAACCACCAGTCGAGCGCGGCGTACGAGATGAGCATCTGGGTCGAGCCGGAGGTGGCCTTCGTCGTCTTGCCCTTGTTGACCATGTCCTTCCCGGAGGAGGTGATCATCGTCTTCCCAAGGAACGCCGAACCGGTCAGCGCCACCGTCTGCGTCGTCGCCCCGACGGGCAGGCTCACCGCAGCCGTGGCGGGCCCGGCAACCCTCGGACGGAAGTTGATGGAGAACGTGCAGGTCGCGTCGGCGGCGAGCGTGGCGGCGCAGGTGCTGTTGCTGACGGAGAACGACTTCGCGTCCACCCCCGTGACGACGGGCTTCCCCAACGACACCGGCGCTGTTCCCGTGTTGTGGACCGTCTGGACCTGGCTCTTCTTCGGCAGCCCGATGAAGCGCTTCTCGAACACGACGTTCCGTGCGCCGAGGACCACCGAACCGGCCGGGTCCGAGCCGAAGCGGAACTCGCCGATCCCGGGGACGACCGCGTCGAACCGGGTGATCCGACCGTTCGTCGGGTCGGACTCGAGGTCGAGGACGGTGAAGTCCCCGTAGATGTCCGTCCCGTCGATCTCGAGGCTCGGGAGCGCCTCGCTGTGTTGGCGGTTGGGATCGAGCCAGTAGGCCCCGGTCGTGAGCGGCTTCCCCTCCGGAGGGGTCAGCCGGAACGACCCGCGCTTCGACCCGGTCGTGCGCGCGCTGACACCGTGAGTGGTGTCGGCGGTGACGACCTCGATGTCGTCCCCGTCGGCGAACTCGGCGTCGCCCCGGGTCTGGTACCAGGGGGATGCGATCTGCAGGACCGCCCCGGGCGTCGCGGCCGCGTCTGCTGCGTCTGCTGCCGATGTGCCGATGGTGCTGATCAGTCCTGCGGTGAGGAGGGTGACAGCGCTCATGGCTGCCGAGCGGGCGATGCGCCGCATTGCGTGGTCCGTTCTGTCCCCGTGCACGCTCCGGACAGAGCGGCGACTCGACGCTATCGGCCAGCGGTCGAGCTGTCCGTCCGAGGAGACGACGGCTCCATCGCTCCGCCGAGACCAGCGCCTCGACCCCACGTGCCCGGACGACGCGACCTGCTCCCGACGCGCGACAGTCCCCTCGATCAGTCGGTGCGGGTCTCGACCTGGCCGCCGTCGACCAGGAACTCCGACCCGGTCACGAAGCTGGCTCGGTCCGAGGCGAGGAACAGCACGACCTCCGCGATCTCGGCGGGGTCCCCCACCCGGCCCAGCGCCGTGTCCGCTGCCATCTGCGCGAGCAGCGCCGACTCGCGTTCCGGGTCGCCCTTCGCGATGCCTCGGAGTCCGGGTGTGTCCGTCGGGCCGGGCACCACCGTGTTGACGCGGATCCCACGGGGTGCCAACTCGGCCGCCCAGACCCGGGCGAACTGGCGGATCGCTGCCTTGCTCGCCGAGTAGATCCCGAACCCGGGCGAGCCGGTCGCCGCGCTGGTCGAGCCGGTGATGACGATCGAAGCCGATGCGCCCATCAGCGGGAGTGCTCGCTGGACCGTCAGCGCGGTACCGAGGACGTTCCGTCCGAAGGTCGCGTCGAAGTCCGCTGCGTCGAACTCGTCGATGGTCGCCAGGCCCGTGCCCCCGCCGGCGTTGGCGAAGAGGACGTCGAGCGAACCGCTCCGCTGCGCGATCGTCGCGAACACCTCGTCCAGGCCCGCAGGGTCGGCGACGTCGCCGCGCACGCCCACCGCGCGGGGGCCGAGGCGATCGACGGCCGCGCTGAGCTCGTCCTGTCGTCGGCCCGTCAGGTACACCGTGCCGCCTTCGTCGACGAAGCGCTGCGCGGCTGCGAAGCCGATCCCGGTGCTCCCGCCGGTGACGAGGATGGTCTTTCCGTCGAACTGCCCCATGAGGGTCTCCTGCTCAGTCGGTTCCGCGCGCCCGTTCTGGACCGCTCGGTTCACCATACACAGGTTCTGGACCGGTCGGTCAGGAGTCTCTAGGATGTCCTCATGAGCAGGCCGAGGACGTTCGACGAGGAGACGGTGCTGCGGAGCGTCGAGCAGGAGTTCTGGGACCGCGGGTTCGCCGCGACCAGCATGAGCGACATCATGGCCGCGAGCGGCCTCGGCAAGGGCAGCCTGTACGCGGCGTTCGGCGACAAGGAAGCGATCTTCGACCGGGTCTACGAGCTCTACTGCGACGATGCGACAGCCGCCGTGCGCGCGGCGCTCGGCGGACCGGACGAATCGGCGTTCGAGCGGCTGCGCAGCCACCTCGTCCGAGCTGCGACCCGACGGGGGTCGTCAGGAGTCGAGCGGGCCTGCCTGCTCGCCAAGACCACCGCCGAGCTGGCCGCGCGCCGACCGTCGGTCGCCGAGCGGTCTCGCCGGACCTTCGAGGACCTCGCCGGGATCCTCGCCGCCTGCGTCGCTGCCGGCCAGCGAGCCGGGGACGTCGATCCCCGACTCGATCCGGTGCGAACGGGCAACTCCCTGCTCGCGACGCTGCGAGGGCTCGAGGCGCTCGGTGAGTCGGGCGTCGACGAGCAGGTCCTCGTCGACGCGGCGGACAGCGCGATCGAGGTCCTCGCCGCTCGTCGGTGACGCGCGGTCGTGGGCGGGCGGTGTCACGACCCGGCTCGACTCCGCCGCCGACGGCGACGACACCCGTGGTCGGCGTGCTGATCGGGCACGTCGAGCCGTCCGGCGAGCGATCCGCTCTCGGACGTGTTGGCCCGAGACCGGATCGGCCTGGTCAGCGGTCGGGGTGAGCTTGGCGGTCGATGCAGCGGTAGACGGTTGCTCGTCCGATGCCGAACAGTTCGGCGAGTTCGGCGACCGAGTGCGTGCCGGCTTCGTGCACCTCAAGGAGATGTCGTTGCTGCGCGGCACTGAGCTTGGGCTGTCGGCCGCGCAGGTGCCCCTTGGCCTTGGCGATCTGCATCCCCTCGCGCGTCCGGGCTCGAATCAGGTCTGATTCGAACTCAGCCACCATCGCGAGGACGTTGAACAGCAGCCGGCCTACGGGGTCGTTGGGATCGTGGACTGAGCCCCCGATGTTGAGCTTGACGTTCTTCGCGGTGAGCTCGTCGACGATGTCCTTCGCATCGCGGAGGCTCCTGGCTGATCGATCCAGCTTCGCGATCACCAGGGTGTCGCCGTCACGGCAGGAAGCGAGCGCTTCGCGGAGACCGGGTCGTGAACGATTTGTGCCGGTCAAGCCGTGGTCGGTGTGGATGTTGGTCGGAAGGACTCCAAGCCGTTCAAGCGCGATGCGCTGGGCGGTGAGGTCTTGTTCGTAGGTTGAGACGCGGGCGTACCCGATGAGGAGAGCATTCATGGCGCGAGGATCGGCTTGCTGCGCCGTGCTTGCGTCGTCTCACTTCCGATCCTTCAACGGCCGCGGAGGATTCGTTGAGTCACTGCGGCTAAGTCTTCACCCGGGAGGATCGGCTGCTCCGTCACGAACGGGAGCGGGTCCCATCCGCGGAACCAAGCGCGCATTTGGTCCTGGCTGACCTCGGACGCCAGCGAACGTCCCGCGTGCCGCCGCAGGGTCTCCTCGAATGTGAGGTCAAAGGCATAGAAGCGGGCATCGGTCGACATGCTCGAAATCCGATCCAGCATCGTTGCGTAGCCGGCGGACTGGAAGATCCCTTCTAAAACGACGTCATGGCCGGCCCAGAGGCAGTGTTTCGCTGCGACTTCGAGGAGCGCGGCGTGCTCCATGCCGTCAGCGTGACCGGCGTCCGCGCGCTCCTTGAAGATCGTCCGCCGGAAGTGGTCTTGACTGAGGACCGCGGTGGGCCACCCCAGCTCCTGTTGCAGCTGCGCCGCGAGGGTCGACTTGCCAGAGCCAGAGGCACCGCGGATCACGATGAGCACGACAAGCAGGCTAGGACGTCGCCGGTGTGCGCGCTGTCTCGATAGCCGATCGGCTATTGAGACATCGGCGCGAGGCGTTTCAGGAGCTGTACCAGGCTTTCTCGCTCTTGTGCACTGAGTTTCATCAGCAGCGCTTCTTCCGTGGCGAGGTGCTCGGGAAGGACGCTGTCCTGGATGCAAGCCGCTGGGATGGCAGTCGTCCTGCTCTGCGTCACCACGGCCGTCAGGCGGCGGGCGCGTCCTGCTCTGCGCCGTGACCGGCAGTAAGCACCATCCCGTACAAGGCCACATCGGCTCGCTCCGGGCTCAGCGCAAGAGCGGAGCGAAGAGTGCCCTCGTGCATGAAGCCCAGGCGCTCCGCTACTGCTCGACTACGGGTGTTCAAAACCGCCGTTCGAATCTCGACTCGCGCTAAGCCTTCTGCGCGCGCCTCATCGATCAGTGCTTCGCATGCCCGGGTCACCACTCCCTGTCCCTCATGCGCTGCAGCGATCCAGAATCCCAACTCTCCGATGCCGGCATACCGGTCGAGGCGTAGCGATGCGCTCCCGACGGGCTCGTCGCCACAGGTGATCATCAAGGGGAGACTCGTGCCCTGCTCGTAAAGCGCTATCGCGAACGAGGCGTATGCCTCAGCAGATTCGAGGGTCTGCTCCGGAGCAGCCCAAGGTTCCCAGGCTCGTAGGCGCGACAGCTCGTTGAGGGTCAGATCATGCATCACTTCGACCGTCGAACCATCACGCAGAGCAAGGCCGTATCCATCGCCGAGGTCGTGAGGCAAACGCATGAAATGACGTTACTGCAACTCCACTCACCGAGCCGAGGAACGACTCCTGTGACGGGTCGCCCGGCCTCCACCGCTCGCCAGCGTCCGATAGCCGATCGGCTACCGGACACTCCTAAGCTCGGGCTATGGGGATGAACAAGGATCAGCGGCTGGCCGTCATCATCGGGAGCACGGTGGCAATAGTCATGGGACTCGGGATCGCCATCTCAGGAGGACTTGGCCTGTTCGGTTTGTGATCGAACTACCTCGCAGACCGATCGGCTACCGAGACAGGGCGAGAGGCGACGCGATACGGTGCGTCCTCGCCGCCGTGGCCGAGCCCGTCGACGTGCTGCTCAACCTCGCGCCGATCGAGCCGGACGAGTTCGCGGCCGCGGTCGCCCTCGTCCGGGACGGCGGGGTCGTCGTCAGCACGACGGCGTTCATGGCCACCCCGGACGACGCCTCTCGTGGAGTCCGAGCGGCGACCGTCTTCGTCCGGCCTGACCGGGACCGCCTCCGGCAGCTCGTCGCCCTCGTCGACGACGGCTCGCTGACGGTCGAGGTCACGCGGCGGATCCCGCTCGCCGAGTCTCGGCGCTGCACGCCGAAGGGGCGGCTGGCCGGGTCGCCGGCAAGGTCATCGTGCTCCCCGCGATGTGAACTTTAAGACGGTCGCGGCAAGGCCGCGACCGTCTTAGCATTTGCGCTCGGCAGCGCTGCGGGCGAGGAGACTGACGGTCTCCTGCGCGGTGGCGCACTCAGCTCTGGCCGGCCGATCAGCTTTCGATGCGTGCACATGCCAAAAGCGACGGCGGTGTCACGCGCGTACCGCCGAGACCGCCCGGTCGTAGAGCTCGCTGAGGTCGTACTGACCATCCCCTCGCACCCATTCCCGAGAGGCAGCATCGAGGCAGGTAAGCGCCGCAGCCACGATGGCGTGCGCGCGGAGGTCGCGGTCGTCCGTGTCCGCGAGACGAGCGGCAATCAGGGGCACGAACATTCCCTGCCAACGGAGCCGCTTCTCGATGTGGCGAGCCAGCAGCGACGGAGTGTCGAAGAGCATGCGGCCGAGGGCGAGCATGGATGAGCGGTCGAGAGTCAGTATTTCACCGGCCTCAGTGAACGCTGCGCGGATCGCAGCCCACGGTTCTTCGTCCTCCGGGCGCACCTTCAGCGCTTCGGCGATAACGGCACCCCTGGCGACCAGGTCGCCGAGGACCACGTCCTCCTTCGTGCCGAAGTAACGGAAGAACGACCGCCGCGAGACCCCGACGCTCTCGAGAATTTGATCCACCGTTGTCGCCTCGAACCCCTGCCGGAGGAACAGGTCGACCGCCGTGCGGGTGATCTCGTCGCGCACAGCCGTTCGCTGGCGGTCCCATGCTGTCGTTTCGGTCATCTAACCATTCTATGTGCCTTCTTGGCACTGCGTGCCAAGTAGGCATAAAGTGCCAGGGTGGCCTACGACCTCTCGACCCAGACGATCCTGATCACCGGAGCGAGCTCCGGGATCGGTCATCGGTTCGCTGTCGACCTCACCGCCCGGGGCGCCGCTGTCGTCCTCGTTGCGCGGCGCCGCGACCGCCTGGAGCAGCTTGCCGCCGACCTCCGCCGTGACCACGGCAGCACCGTAGAAATCATGGCTGCTGATCTGACATCGCCGACGGCGGGTCTTGACCTGCGGGCCGCGGTCGGGGAGCGAGGGATGCGCATTACCGGCCTCGTCAACAACGCCGGCTTCGGCACGTTCGGCCCGTTCGTCGACGAGGAAGCAGAACGACTCGAGGCCGAGGTCGCCCTCGACGTGATGGCACCCGTTCGGCTCACCTCCGCGTTCCTGCCTGATCTACTTGCCGCTGAGCGCGGCTTGCTGATCAACGTCGCGAGCATGGCTGCGTACAGCCCGAGTCCGCGGATGGCCGTCTACGGTGCGGCGAAGGCGTTCGTGCTGAGCTTCACCGAATCCCTGTGGGCCGAGCTCCGTGGCACGGGTATCACTGTCTTCGCGTTGTCGCCCGGTGCCACGAGCACCGAGTTCAACAGCGTCGTCGGGACAGAGGACGCGACCGCCGGGGCGGCGATGCGATCCGCCGGGGACGTCGTAGCCACCGCACTGGCGCACCTCGACTCGCGAAACCCGGGACCGAGCGTGATCGACGGGAGGGCCAACCGCATCGCGGCCAGCACGATGCGGCTACTCAGTCGTCGTCGGACCGTCGCCCTCATGCATCGGGTGACCGACCCCGTGCGCCGCCATCGATAGCCCTCTTGTCGAGCGGGGCAGCGTTCGACCGTCAACATGATCAAGGTCCCGCCACTGCCACAGGCGGCCTTCCTCGGCGCCGTCCTCAGGAGTGCAGGACGCGAGTTCCGGTGACGGTCGTCCGTGGGAGACGTCCGGCGCGCGAATGCCCGACCATCCCGTCCCCGTTCACGAGCACGTCGAATTCGAGATTGAGGCGCATCGGCTTGGTGATGCTCTGTGACCAGGTGACGTGCTCCCCAGTGCTCGTGTCCTCGACGCGGACATCGCGGAGCGGCACGTCTTCTCCTCTGCCTGTAGCCGCGCCGACGATGATCCCCCTATCGGCGGTGAACTGCATCCTGGCGTTAATGGTGCCGATCGGCGTTCGCATCGAGAGGTCCCAGATACCGGGGAGGGTGCTCATGATCAATCGTTCCTCTGGTGGTAGTGGGTTCAGGCGGGAAGCGGAACAGGGCCACGTGCTGACCACACGGTTCCGCGACGCTCGTACTCGAAGAGTTCCTCGACGGCGTGGGCGATACGTGGCCCGTGCATACGTTCGAGCAGGTACAGAGCGAGGTCGAGGCCAGACGTCACACCGCCGGCAGTGACGAGGTCCCCGTCGTCGACGACCCGGGCGCGAACCACAGTCGTCCCCGTGGCCTCGAGGACGTCATTGCCCATCGTGTGCGTCACGGCGGTCCGCCCTTCTAGGAGGCCGGCCATCGCGAGAGCGAGCCCACCGCCGCAGACCGTCGCGACGATTGTGTCCGGTGCCGCGAACGCCCGTCGCATCAGGCTCGGCAGGGCTGTCTCGGCCAAGCCGGCGAGGATCACGGGGATGATGCGTTCCGTGTCGGGATCGCCGTGCACCGGGCCGGAGGCCCCGGGGACGATTACAACACCGGGAGCCTCGGGCATAAGGACGTGCTTCGCCTTCAGTTGCAGTCCGCCGGTTCCGCTCGTGACCGGACCTGGTGCATCAAGCCCGACGAGACGGACGTCGATGATCCCTCCGAGCGCATCCGAACCGGCGTTGAGTACTTCGAATGGTGCGATGACGTCGAGGGGATCGAAGCCCTCGTAGAGGACGATCTGGGCGATCACAGCGGGTCCTTCCGGGCGGCGTATCGGGCTGACATGATGACGCTACGGAGTGACACGATTTTGCACGAGTGGCCGATGAGCCAACGTGTGCGAGGATCTCGCCATGCACCGAGTGGTCGTCCTGGCGCTCCCCGACGTGATCGCTTTCGACCTCACCACTCCAGTGGAGGTCCTCGGGCGCGCGGTAGATGCCGCTGGGCTGCCGCTCTACCGCCTGCGCGTCGCCGGACCGGACTCGACCGTCCCATCGGGCCCGCTGGGCATCGCGGTCCCCTACTCCCTCGCGGAGACCGCAGCCGCTGACACGATCATCGTCCCGGGGCGGAGCGACCCGAGCGCCCCCCTCGACGATGAGGTCCTCCATGCTCTCCGGGACGCCGCGCGACGAGGTGCCCGTATCGCGTCGATCTGCGTTGGAGCCCTCGATCTGGCGCAGACCGGGCTGCTCGACGGCCTGCGGGCGACGACGCACTGGCGGGCGGTTGACTTGCTCGCGACCCGGCACCCCGAGGTCGAAGTCGTACCGGAGGCGCTCTACGTCGACAACGGACAGCTCCTCTGCTCGGCGGGAGCATCCGCAGGTATCGACCTCTGTCTGCACCTCGTCGACCGCGACTTCGGGGCTGGGGTCGCGGCGGACACCGCCCGGACTGCGGTGGTGCCCCTCACCAGAGAGGCTGGACAGGCCCAGTTCATCAAGGACGACAGAGTCGGGAGCACGAGCCTGACCTCGGTCCTCGAGTGGATCGAAGCGAATGCGGCCGAGCCAATCACCGTCGCGGACATCGCCGCCATAGCCGCCGTGAGTGCCAGGACCCTCAACAGGCGATTCATCGACGAGCTACGGCTTCCCCCGTCCCGATGGCTGATCAGGGCGAGAGTGCGCATCGCTCAACAGCTTCTCGAGACTACCGATCTCTCGGTCGACCAGATCGCCGCGCGATCCGGTCTGGGCTCGCCGGCGAATCTCCGCGCACGGTTCGCAGACGTAGTCGGCACGAGCCCTGCCCGTTACCGCGCGGCCCTGACCGTCGCGGGGCGGGCCTCCGTGTCCGGATGACGATCCTTGAACGAGTCCGGTTAGGGCTACTCCTTCGCGGCTTCTCGTTTCCACTTCCGCACCGTGGTCGTCGACACTCGTGCGTCCGCCGCGACAGACCGGATCGACCCGCCAGCACGCAACGCAGCGAGGACCGCGGCCTTCCGCGCGGTGCTCGCCCTCGCGGTCCGGCGCACCTGCTGCGCCTGTACCGGATGCGCCGCGCGTTGACGTTCGTGCCGCACCACCGCGGTGGACGTTGCGATTGCGTCTGACACGGCGCCGCTGCCAGGGAACAGATCCACGACCTCATCGACGGCAAGGTCAGCGCGCAGGTGGACGCATCGGCAGACAAGGCGCCGTTGACTGCGGGGCGCAACCGGCGTAACTTGCCCCTATGGAAAGTCGGGAACCGGACCAGACAGCCCTGCGCGCGTCGTTGCGTGCAGCGAAACATACGGAGACAACTGCCGCTCAGGCGAGCAAGGCCCCGTTGTGGTTCTACGCATGCTCCGGAGTACTGCTTGCTGCCCTTAGCTTGGTCGTCAGCCTGGGCACGCCTATCTGGATTGTAGTTGGGGGCTTGGCCGCTCTCGCTGTCGGTCGCCTGCTGTACAGCATTCGGCGGTCAGCGTCCGGTTCGACTGTCGGTGGTCTCCGATCAGGACGAGCGTCACTCTGGACGTATGCCCTGCTGCTTGTCATCCTCGGGCTCATGGTTCTCGGGCGCTTCATCACAGTCGGGTCGAGTAACTTGCTGCTACCAGTGCTCATCGCCGTCGTTGTCTTCATCGCGACCATTGCTTATGGTGCCATCTACGAACGCAGTCGAGGTCATGTCCATCGGTGAAATCCTGGGTCAATTTTCCGCGGCTGACTTCAACGAAGTTATTCATGCGCCTAAGAGGCTGACAATATGTGCCTACCTCAGTGTGGTAGACACTATGGAGTTCTCCGCTCTACGGGAGATCCTCGGGCTTTCGGAGTCGGCTCTCAGCAAACATCTCGCCACGCTGAGCGCAGAGTCCTACGTGCAAGTCAGCAAGATTTCTCGCGCAGGTCGCACTCGCACGACGGTTCGGCTTACGGGGAAGGGCCGCTCGGCCTACTCGCGTCACGTGGCGGCGCTGCGCGCGCTGCTTCGCGAGTAGGCCGAACGGGATAGCTCTACGTGCCAGTGGCGCAGGAAAGGATCGTGCCTCCCACCGTGGCCGAGGTGGAAGCGATCCAAAGCACCGTGATCCCGTCGGTGGCCAGTACCGCGAGTGCCGTACCGACAACGCCAATTGCGCAGCCCAGGTTACTCAGGTCGGGGTCTGCGATCGTGCCGGCCGTTGTGAGGGAAATCGTCTGCACAAACTGACCGCTCTCGTAATACTGCTGAATCGCGGCACCCTTGCAGTCAGTGGTCTTTTCACCGATTTCCAGCGTACGGATTGATCCGTCCGAGTTGACGCAGTTGTAGTAGAACTTCCCCGCAACGTAGTTCGGGGAAGCGATAGCCTTCGTTTCAACAGCCCCCGAGCTTGCAGTGTTCACGGTAGCTGCGTCCGCTGCAACGTCCTGCTGAACGCTTTGTTCGAATGTGGCTCCCGAACTTGGCGCGGCGATAAATAAACTTCCCATCACGGTAGCAACGGACACGAGGCCCGCTGTCAATCGTCTTGAAAACATCATTGTTCCTTTCGACAGTTCCAGTGGTGGTTTCTCAGTGGAACTATCGATGCTATGAGCCTTCTCAGGTGGTGTCACGACCCGTTACTCGATCGTGACTTGAGGCGGCTGATCCACGCGACCTTGCTTCTGGGTCTTTTCGCGCACCTCCGCCCGCTGCAAGGCGAGCACCGCAAAGTCTGTCCCGTTAGACGATCGTCTAACGGACGCGGCATTCGTGTTCCCCGACTGGCTATTGGGGGCGCTGCTGGCGCTTGTGCGCTCAGTCGAGGAGAGTGGGCGGATGCGCTCGATCGTCACGGACAGACTGATTCTTCGTCCCTGGGAGGAAGGCGACGCCGACTTTCTGTTCGACCTCGAATCACGCTGGGAGACCGTAAGGTACTTGGGCGCTGATCCCACGCCGATGCGGAGCAAGAGCGAGGCGGTCGCCTCGATCCAGCGACGGCGGGCACTCGATCACCCGGTGCACGGGGTCTGGGCGATCGCGCTCCGAGACTCGAACGCGCTTGCGGGCAACCCCTTACTGAAGCCTGCACACCTCTCGGCCGGAGCTTCTGGTGAACGTCCCGTCGAAATCGGCTGGCACCTGCATCCGAGCGCTCAGTCGCTCGGGTTCGCGACGGAGGCCGCAGCCGGCGCCCTCACTGACGCTGCCAGCCGTGGGCTTGCTTCCGTGCTCGCGGTCACCGACCCGAGGAACAGTGCCTCGCACCGGGTATGCCGTCGCCTTGGATTCGCCGAGGAAGGGGTAACGAGCCGTTTCTACGACAGCCCGCAGCTCGTCTTCTCTCGTGTTCTGTCGGGGGACACACCCCCAACTCCCGCAAGCCAGACCGTCCGGTAGCCGATCCGGAAACGGACGATTCCGGCGACGTCGGGTGCCTAGGCTCTGCTCATGGAGCAATGGGCAACCCCGAGCCTGAGTAACAGGGTGGCGCGTTTGGAACCGCTGTCCCTCGTGCACGCGGCAGACCTCGCGCGAGCAGTCTCGGTCGGCGCGCTCTGGCGAACCTGGTACACCCACATCCCAGCGCCCGAGCAGATGCACGACACCATCGAAAGCCGCCTCGCGCTCCAACGCGACGGCCGCATGGCCCCTTGGGCTGTCATCGACGTGCGTAGCGATCGAGCGGTCGGGATGACGACCTACTGCAACCTTGACCCCGCCAACCGGCGACTCGAAAGCGGTTCTACGTGGCTCGGCAAGGAGGCCCAGCGGACCGGCCTCAACACCGCGACGAAGCTCCTGCTCCTCACGCGAGCGTTCGAGGAGCTGGGGTGCTTGGCTGTTGAGTTCCGTGCCCACTGGCACAACCACCAGTCACGTCGAGCAATCGAGGGACTTGGGGCGAAGCAAGACGGGGTACTTCGGAAGCACACCGTGTTCGAGAACGGCACGATCCGGGACACGGTGGTGTACTCCATCACCGACGACGAGTGGCCCACCGTCAAGTTCGCACTCCACGAGCGCCTTGCCACCAGCGCCGCGTCTCAGTAGCCGATCCGTTAGTGCAACAGTGGGGGGTTAGGTTCACTCCATGTCCGATGACAATCTGTCGCTCACAGTGACCTCAGATGCCTCGATCACAGCGGTCTGGTTCGCACTCACCGAAGGTCGCGACAGCTGGTGGCCGGAACTCTCACTGAGGCCGGAAGTCGGCGCCGCGGTGCGTGAGACGTGGACCGAGGACGGGCGGGAGCAGTACGCCGATGGTCACGTCACGGAAGCTGCCCCACCGAACACGCTCGGTTTCGTGTGGCAGCAGGCGGCTTGGCCTACGCCGCTGCACGTTCGATTCGAGATCGAGCAGGCCGGCCGAGGCAGTCTCGTAACCCTGAGCGAGGATGGCTTCGCGCAGCTGACTCACGGGTCGGACGTCCGATCGGCGCACCAGGAAGGCTGGGCGTTCCACCTCACGAACCTGCTGGCCGCAGCGTCTCGATAGCCGGTCGTCCAGTAGACCTCCGGGTGCTTGCAGGCGGCCCCGGCTCCCTACGGCCCGAATCCGGGGCGAACCTGTCTCACATAGATGGTCCGCGAAGTCTCTCAGTTCACGTACGCCATACGAACGCCTCACGATGCACGGATTCCGAACCGTCCTCTGGTCGACGTCGCCCTTCCTACTGCCGAGAAACGTGTCGACTTCTGTGTTTCAGACTCGCTGCGTGGCAGTGGGACAAGTCAGCTGGCGGACGACGACAACCCCTGTCAACGTACTCACTACTTGTCGCCAATACGCCTGACGCGATTCGCAGTCAACGTGCATGTCACTCAGCTCGACCAAATAACTTGTCGCCGAATCGCGTACCGCCTCGATTAGGCTGCGGGGCACCCGTTCACGACTGTGCGGGTGTGCGATCCCTGTGAAGGGTTACGTGCCTGCCGTCCTCCTCGCGAACACAAACGATGCGCGGGATCGCGCGCATGCCTGCGAGAGCGATCCGTCTCGCGACAGCGCACCCCTCAACGCAGTCGCTGATCATGAGTGGACTGGCCAACGCGTGGTAGCTGAGCCGGCGCTGGACCATGGTGCCGGAGGCTCGTGACTTCGGGACTGTACCAACGCCTGCCAACAATTGCCCGGCCGTTCACTGGTCAGACCACGGAAAGCGGGTCGTTGCGTCGGTCAAACTGATCTAGGAGTTCTTCGACCATGTTTAGGGCCGCGTCAAAGAACATTGAAACGGTGACGAAACTGGACGTGACGTTGAAGGAGGCCGACCGGCCGTCGAACTCCTCGACCTGCTGACGCTCGAGGACCGCTGTCATCATGCTCGTGTTCCCGTGCGCGATGCCGCTCGCCATCCTCCAGATGACCAGAGGCGGGTGGTGCCGAGGCGGAACCATGGTCTCTATCGAGCGAAGCCGGTCGGTAACCGGTTCAAGCTTCGTCAGGTCTGCTCCCACGAGACGGGGGCGAGCGTTTGCCTGGTCTTTGAGGCGTTCTTCTACAACCTCGAATCGCGGGTCAGATTTTCCGAGATCGCTCAGAACTGACCGGAGCTGCCGCCGATTCTCGCGGGTCAGCCTCATAGATCTCAGCAACCGTTCATCGCGCGCGGCGGGCTGAAGCAGCCACAGCCCTGTTCCTGCCACTTCGATTGCGCTCCGGATCAGAGTGAACGATGACATGGCTAGCAGGGCCCCGCCACTGCTCTCGACGCTGACCTGCAAGCCGTGAAGATGGTCCAGCGCAGCGCCGAGGAGGTTAACAATCTGGTCGGGAACAGAATTGTACGGAGCCGCCGCGCTGTCACCGGCGAGTGAGGATTTGGGGCGTACCGCTAACTGCTGGTAGCGGTCATCGAGTCGATCCCGCCGCGCGAATCCGAACTGTAGAAACAGCAACCCACGCTCGGCATCCGCGTCCGCCTCACGATTGTCATAGGGGCCCGAGACTTCGGTGTCATCCACGCTCTCATCATGCCTTGATGCTGGCCCGGGTGTCGTGGTGCTTCCAGTGTGAGGCGCCGGACGCGGCTAGGTGCTGAACGAATTCGCCGGAGCAAACTGCTTCAGCGCGTGGTCCCCTAGCCGCATCTGGTCCGATGCATCGCCATCACGGGCCAGCTCACGGGAGGAGGGACGCCGCGAGCCGGCGCACGCGACTATCGCGACTGCCCGCGGAAGCGTGAGTTTCGAGTGGTCGGATTGGCATCTTCGGTAGGAGCGCGCCAAACTTCGACGAGGCCGCGAAAGCGAAGCAGTCTCAGTGATCGCGGCTCGTCTCGCAGTACACCGGCAACCGAGGCTGCATGATGGGGGTTGAATCAGGGAGGAATCATGGCGATACTCGGCGTCAACGGCACCGCAAACGAACTTTGGCTCGCAGTCGTCTCGGAGGACGGTGACGTCCTAGATGCCCAGTTGCGAATCCTGCCTGCACCCGATTCGCCGCTCGCAACGCAGATCCGCACTGCCCTTGATGAGGCCGAGCGACTCATCTCAGCCAACGGCATCACAGTCGTAACCATTCTCGAACCCGAGACGGGCCGATTCCAACCCAGCTACTTCCAATCTGTGGTGAGGATCTCCCTGGAATCGGCGGTGGTGCTTGCCGCAGACCGAGCAGGTATCCCGTCTGTTCGGCGGAGCCGAAAGTGGGTCCGCTCCGCGCTAGATCTTCCGAAGAACGGTGCGCTCTCGGGGCACGTCGGGGCTATCGTCGATGCTCATCCCCCGCACTGGACTGGGAAACGGGATCTCGCCGCTCTCGCGGCGCTTGCGGAGCGTCTCTCCTGATGGCGATCTTGGGCGATAACGCGCGGGTCCGCAGGGTGCTTCACGCTCCCACCTACAGCTTCCTGCGCACCATCGACGAGGGCAGCGCTGCTGAGACCAAACTCTACGAGCACACCGTTCTCGGCGGTCTCCGTGTACAAAAGTCGATTTCCGTGCTTGGCCTCCCTGACGGCGTCGCCCGTAGTGAGCCGCGTCTTCTCGAAAGCATGGATCACCCTCGTCTCATCAAAGTCAGGGACGCGCAGTGGGATCCAGATTACGATGAGTCGCTAAAGGTGATCACGTTCACCACTGACTATTATGAAGGCCAGAGCATTCATGCCGCACTGAACGAGGGCCACGCATTCGGCACTGCGGATGCTGTCGCAATCATCGACTGCGTTCTCGATGCGCTGCACTACCTCCACGTCTCCGCAGGGGTCGTCCACCGCGATGTGAAGCCAGGCAACGTGATGCTCAACGCAGCGCGGAATCAGGGTTTCGTTGGCGACTTCGGGAGCGCTGCTCACCTGGATGCCGACTCGCAGCAGGTAGATGCGGCCGGCGGGACATTGCTCTACCGACCACCCGAGTACTCCTCCGGGTTGCTCGATGCGCGTAGCGACCTGTACTCGACCGGGCTGACAATGTTCGAGTTGCTGAACGGCCCATTTGATTACCAAGCACTAGACGGCAATGTCCTGTTGCAGCGAGTGGAAGCGGGCAAGCCCGCTCTCACGCCTCGGCACCTCAGATTTCAGCCATGGGTGAGCCCAAGTCTGATGACGTTCGTTCGACGATTGATCGCCACAAAGCCGGAAAGCCGATTCGCTTCGGCCGACGAGGCCCTCAGATCCCTACGAGGGCTGAGATATGTGGACTGGACTCCCGTCAGCTCTACAGAGTGGATCGGGAAGTGGCCGCCGCGCCAGGTGAGCGCACGCCAACGAATGCTTAGAGTGAGTTCTGAACATCTGGGCGGACGCAACGTCGGGCACGTCAGTGTGACGGCAGCCACCAGCATGGATGGCGGGCGGACATGGAGGCGTTATGCGCGCTTCGCGCGCCGCGCTCCTGAGGTGGAAGGCGCAGAAGCCCTTGCTCTTGTGTTCCGAGACGTCGAGGCTGCTGCCCAGTCGGTAGCAACTCGGTAGACCTCACTTGCCTGCTCAGCCGGAAGGCGGCTCAAGAGCTGCCTCGCCTCGGCTTGGCGGCCCGAGGCGAGCACAAACCCCGCCCGAGTGCTGTGCTCGACGACTTGCAGCGAACCAGTCGTCACGGCGTCCCACAGCGCGCCGGTTACCCCGGGCACTCGCAGCCCTACTTCGGGGTCGGGTCGCCATACTCGGGGTACGTGGAAACTAGCTAGAACTTCGGCACCGCTTGCAGTTTGGCTGAGACCTGTAAGCGCCGCATGCGCGAGCCTGTGGTCGCGAGCATCTAGCCACTCGACGCCTCCAACAGCCATCATGGTTGTAAGGAGGTTTGACATACCTCGCTTAGTCATACATCTAAGGTAGCGAGGAGGTCAGACATGGCAGAGACACGACACTCAGTGAATGCCGCAGAGCTGCTCCGCACCAGCCGCGACCGGCAGGTCAGCTTGCGCTTGCAGCTCGCTTTGGACCAGCGACTTGACGCCCTCGTCGAGCGCGCTATCGATGCGGGTGAGCGGACCACAAGGGCGGAAGTCCTGCAAGCACTCGTGCTCGATTGCGAGCTGGATGGCGCAGAGCTCGGAGATCGGCTGCGCCATCTGCGAACTGCCACTTGTGGGGATGCCGTGCTGGACCACTCAGTCCCTGACGACAACGTCTTGCAGTTCTTGGGTCGTAAGCCTGGTCCGCGCACGCGGCGCGCTTGATGGTGCTGCGCTGAGTTACTACGGATTGTGGCGGTAGCCCGGCGGCAGAAGCACCGCCGACGGTTGCTGAGTAGCGATTGCGTCTGCGCTGCGAACGATCCCGGCGGATCTCTCACGTTTCGTGCGTCTTAGGAAACCTCCACATGCGGACCATGGTGGCAACGGGCGACGTAGAGCTCAAAGTTGCCGGGCGATTAGGGCCACGGGCGAGGCCTAGTTGTAGAAGGGCTCTGCGTAGTCGAGGCGCGAGTTCCAATCGATCGTGGTCCGCGGCTGTCCGCTCCGCACAGGTCGCTCGGCAAGGGCCCATCGAACGTGGCGTGGGCTTCGCTGCAGGTCCATCGCCAGGTGAGTGAGGGCGTACTCGCCCGCACGCACCCGATCGTGCAGCTGAGTGAAGTCGATGTCGTCAAGTTCTGGCGCGAGCGGTGAAGCGGATGGTCTCCATCGCGGCGGTGCCCACACGAGGGGTTCGTCCTCGAAGGCGCGAACGAACCCGACCTCGGAGAATGTGCCGTCCATGCGGTGTTTTGGGAGCCAGGCGGTGAGGTAGTCGTCGATTGCGGCCTGGAGCTCAGCACTCATCGTGGTGAGGAAGCGGGTGTAGTTGGCCGCGTCTGGGCTACCTAGTTGGAATTCGAGGTGCTGCGGAAGGTCGCGGGTACCGGCGGCGGTGAGTCGTAACCACGCGTAGCGCTGAGCGTTCAGCAGCCTTCTGCCTCTGCCAGGGTGCTCTCCGACGCTGCTACTCAGTAGGTGCCAGTCCGCTTCGGGGAGTAAGCCGCTCCATCGGAGGTATCGGCGCGCGACGTAGTTGATGGGCGACGGGTTGAGACGGAGCCATCCTGCTAGCTCTCCGAGTTGCTGAAGCACTGCAGTCGCCTGTTCAGGGGTGCCGAGCATGGAAGGGCGGAGCTTCCGGCCGATCCCGGCGATTCGTTCGCTACCGCCTTCGATTCCAACACCGGCGACACGGAGCGCGTCCGCGAGTCCTCGCTGTAAAGCGGAGGGATCGGTGATGTTGTCGACGCCGAGGGGGTTCGCCCAGGTCGGCCACATGAGAGGTGGAATGAGGACGTCGGTGAGGGGTTGTTCGGTCGCCAGGGCGAGGGTGTTCCACGACCACCCGGTGCGCTCGATCCGTGGGTCCGGTTTCTCAAAAGCGACGATGAGTTCCGCGAAGCCGGGCGACACGGCGGTGGCGTGCACGAGCCGTTGCATGTCGGGAAGGTCTCCGTCGAGCGCCCGGAGCACTCTCCCTCGCATGGGCGCGCCGATGCCTGGCCAGAACTCGAGGAGGTGCGATGCGCTGCCGGGGCCCGACAGCTCCTGGGTGGTGCGGACGGGTCGCGAGAACGTGATGCGCCGAATCGTCGCACTGACCTCTGGCTCGGGGTCAGTTGCAAGGCGGTGTGCCGCCCCAATGAGCGCGCTCATCGCGAGCGCGTCGCGAGGCGGTGTGGTGCCGATCCGTTCGGTGTCCTCAATGAGTCCCTCGAGCGCGTCTCGTGGGACGTCCGACAGGCTGCTGACCAGGTCGATGTCCCGCGTTCCAAGAAGTGCGATGGCGATACCGCGAAGCGTGCTCGTGTCGACCACACGCCGGCGGCGGTCCGTTTCGACCCAGGCCTTCGATAAAGCGACCTGAGCCCGATAGGCGGGGCTCGAGTCGAGAACCGGCGCTTCAGGCCAGCTTTTGGTGAGGGTGTGCCCGCAGATGCCTCCGAAGGGGAGTGCTGCGTGGCACTGGTTCGGGTTACGGCTCTCGACCTCCATGATGTTGGCTTCGATGATGGGGCTACTGCACGCGGGGCAGTCGTCGCGGAGGGGTGTGTGGTGCTTCAGGCAGAGGAAGGCCCACCATGTGCGCCAGTAGGTGTAGAAGACGCCGGGTCGTTCCGCGAGGCACTCCGGGCAGTACCTTGTCCCGCCGCCGCGAGTCCAGTTATGTGATTGGGAGGGCTTCCCGTCTGGGCGTATCGCGACGAGGTCCGGTGCGAGGTGCGACATCACGGTTGTTTGGAGTAGCTGCGGGTCGCAGTCGAGTCCGCCCGTGATGCCTGCGGTGGCTTTGGGGTGGAGCACGTTTGGCAGCCGGTCCCGGAACGTGCGGGGGAGGTCGTACAAGCCGCACCAGTGGGCGATGACGACGGCCGGTTGACCGTAGAAGTACCCGATCCGGCGGAAGAGGCTCGGCAACCATTCGTGCTCGAACACGGTGATCGTAGTTCCCAGTGGACGGACGTCGGCTGCGCCGATTTTGTAGGGCTGGTTGGGTGCGCGGGTCATACTGCCCATGCCGGCCAGTCGGTGGACCACGAGAGCCGGCCCGACTCCCAGAGCCGTATTCGCTCTTGTCGGCCCTGCGCTACGCGGTCTTCCACGCCACCGTCATCGAGCAGCGCCCGTGTGATGCGCTGAGATGGGGTTCGCATCGCCCCGATGCAGGCGTCGGTGACGAGGGTTGCAAGAGAGTTGGCGTATCCAAGCGTGGACACCCAGAGATATTCCTCGAACCGCTCGCTGAGGACTCGTTCCCCGGGTTCGTGACCCTCGAGCCGCAGTCGGTCGTCCAGCCGGCCCAGGAGCGTTCGCCATTCCTTCACCTGTTGCGGCGTCCGGTGCTCGTACCGTGAGAAGTCGATGAACGCCCACCGCGCCTCTGATTGCATGCGTGCGGCGTTCTGCGCCGCGGTCTTCTGCCGCCGGAACACGCTGCGCATGTTGTGGCCGCCCATCACGAGCCGGAAACCCTGGTTCTGGAGCGCTTTGAGCGCGTCGTGGAGGTATCGCCCGTATTGGCCGTCGTAGTTGACCATCTGCATCTCGTCGAGGAAGATCCACCGCACCCCGTGACGCTGCGCGGCCATGGTGAAGGACGCATGCGGGTCGTCGCCGGTGGGGACGCCGAGACTCGAGCAAAGCGTTCGGAAGAGGGACTTCGGTGTGGGGTTGCCCTGCAGCGAGTGCCAGATGACCGGTCGCCAGGTTGACCGGTACGTGGGGTCGGACTCGACGAGACCGTCTTCGAGATCAAGCCGGCGGTTCCATGCGGACTCGGTTATGGCGCGCATCGCGACGTGTTTCAGGAAGAAGGTCTTTCCGACGCCTGACTCACCGGTGATGAAGGGAGCTGCGAGGAGGTCGGGTGCTCGTCCCGGTTTCGGTTCGGGGAGGGCCGCGATGCGCCGTTCGGCGAGGCGGTATTGGCCGGTCCGCATGTAGGGCCATGACTGGTACCACTGCTGCATGCGGCGTTCCCGTCGGCGTCGAGCGTCAGCGTCGAGGCGGAGGAAGTCAACTCGGGTCATGCGGCCGGGGTCGGTACCGGCGCGCAGTGCGATCTGCTCGACGAAGTGCTGATCGACCGGTGCAAGCAGTCGCCAGCTCCTCTCCGGGTGTGGGTCATCGCCGAACAGTTCGACGATCTCTTCGGGCAGCGTGCTGCTCACGCATACTCCTCGAAGAGGTCCGAGTCGAAGTCGTCAGCGCCATCGGTCAGGAACTCCAGGACGGAGTCCGGCAAGTCTGCTCCCGCGTCGGGCAACGCTTCGATGCCATCACCGGGGGAGGTGGTGCGCTCCGACCGGACGGTGCCGTGATCAGCGGCAAGCAGCCGATCGAATTGAGCGGCGTACATCTCCTCGTTTCGGGTACTGCCTGCTCGTCGGACAGCAAGGAGGGCGTTCTGGTGGCGCCATGTGGTCACGAGTTCGATGAGCCGCTTCTGCGCTTCTCGAGGTGAGAACGAGCCCGGTTGGATGTATGCGCGAGCACGGTCCACCGTGAAGTCGCTGAACGGCTCGGTGTCGTCGTCGAGTCCAACCCAAGGAACTTCCCAAGCGTTGCCATCGGGGTCGAAGCAGTACATCCGACGCAGGTCCGACGGATCGTAGAACATGCGGGCGACCCCGCCTGGCGCCGCTCCGGGAACAGCGAGGAGGGTCTCAAGGATCGGGGCGTGGTAGACGAACTTCTTTCTCGTCACACCGAACGGACTGATGGCGAGCACGTCACTGTCGAGGAAACGGATCCACTCGTTCCGCCAGGCAGGGATCTGGACGCATCCGTACTCTTCCGCGAGTTCGATCCACCGCGCGTTGGGGCTGATTCGGCGTCCGGTGAGAGGGAGGAGGCCTCCGTGTACGGATGTGTTGTGGAGGTCCGTCCATTCGCCGTCGCGGTCGAAGAGCTCTTCCCAGGTCAGGCACGCTTCCCGCTCGGCGGCGCTCCCGCGGGTGTCAACTGACCCGGACACGTAGCCCGGCTGCTTGGACTCGAACTTCGTCTTGTCTGTGCCGAAATGCCGCTCGAGCGCAGCCTTCATTCGAGGGTCCGTG
Organism: Curtobacterium sp. MCLR17_036; assembly: GCF_003234445.2. Taxonomy (NCBI): domain Bacteria; kingdom Bacillati; phylum Actinomycetota; class Actinomycetes; order Micrococcales; family Microbacteriaceae; genus Curtobacterium; species Curtobacterium sp. MCLR17_036. The sequence continues at coordinate 3,587,637 of NZ_CP126269.1, forward strand.
ACACGCGCTGGTTCCACGTCGATGCCGAGCCGGTGCAGCGCCGCGAGAACGAGTCGGTTGAGGAACTCCGTCCCGTTGTCGGTGAGCAGCCTTCGCGGGGGGATCGGGAACCGGGTGATCGCACGAGGGATTCCGGCAAGAGCTCGCGGGTGGGGTTTGCCGTCAACGAGCACGGGTCCTTGGTCGTGGACCATGCTGCGGAAGGCGTCCGCGAGTGCAAGATTCGCAGCGAGGCCTCCGACGTTATTGCTGATGGCGCGTCCGGTGATGAGGCGGGAGGCGACGTCCATGGTTTTCGTCATCGTCGGGCGGAACGTAGAAGCCTTCGGGTCGGGCGCGTAGGGGTCCCAGACATAGACGTTGGAAGTCGTGCTGTCGATGAACCACAGCTCGCCGGCGCGCTTCGGCAGTCGTCGCTGCAGGGCAGGTTTGGGGCTCTTGGACTTCGTCTGCAGCTCAGCGGTCTTGCGACGTTTCAGCCGAAGGTGCGGTTTCCGTGCGAACACGTCGCTCTGGATGCGGTCGTAGACGCTCTGACTTGGGGCGGTTTCGCCGTGCTCCGTCTGCAGCCAGGCGGCGAACAGGACGTACTTGCTCTCCGATGGGAGGTACGAGCCGAACTCGCCCTCGGTAAGGAACTCCTCCACCCAGTGCTCCATCCGCGGATGTACGCGGTGCCCGCGATTGGCGAACACGCGACCGTCCAGCAGATTGTCCTCACCGAGCGTCGCGTCGCTCAAGGTGCGTGAGATGTAACGCTGCGCACTTTTCACATCGACGCCGCGCTGTCGAGCGATCTCTTGAGCGATCGCGCGCTTCCGCCGCTTCTCGTCGAACTTCGCCGGATCCCAGCTCGGTTCGATAGAGGTGTCGGCAGCATCGCCCGGGCGCCGGCCGGTCTCGATCCACGCCAGCAGATCCCTCTTGCTCTGAAAGTTTCGCTTAGCAACCTCGGACAAGTTGTCGTGGATCGCATCGAGACGATCGCTGACCATCGGCGGGGCCGCGTCGTCGCGCGACATGAGTGCGGCGACCTCTGCTTCGCGCATCATCGGCGGCGTCATCCCGGCAGCGTCCCTGAGCTGCACCCAACCGCCGCTGCGCCGTTGAATGACGAGCGGTTGTCCCTCGACGACGACCGTCTCGCCGACCTCCACTGATCGCCGCCACTCAGACTTCGACATCAGCACGCCATACGACGGACATCGAGTCGAACGGGCGGAACATGTCAGTCAGAAGCGCGCGCCGCCACAACATCCGTCGGATCAGCATGAGCGCCCACTCGAGGCGGTATCCCGAAGCCTCAAGACGCTCTGCAAGCACCCGCGCCGGTAGAGCTTCGTCGCATAGCGCTAGCGCAGCGGCACTCCAGAGAGCGTATGACTCTTCCGGCACCCTCGCCTCAGTGAGCAGTTCCAGATTCCGTCGGTAGCGCCGCGATATCCCCGTCCACACCAGATACCCCATGCCCATCGCGTGGACCGCAGCCTCGACGTGAGGACGCTTGGCAACCCAGTCCTCGCTCATAGCGTCCTCGGGGGTCTTGACGTCGAGAACCAGAGGGATGCGGCCGGGGCTGAGGAGCGCCGAATCAGGGGTGTGGCTGACTGCAGGTGAGTTCTTTGGCCAGGTCAGAGTGAACGGTTGACCGGCGATGTGGTGGATGGCGGAGTGGAAGTCCGCGACGGTCATCATGGTCCGCTCGTGGTGAGACTCGCAGCCGACATGGTGGCCGTTCGTGTGCAGCCAGGTGCTGACCGGCTTGTTCTCTTGCTCGAGCCGGCGCGCGAAGTTCCTCATTGGCAGCACCGACCACAGCGCGTCTTGATCGAAGTCGCTGAAGCGTTCGGTCTCGACATGTCTCCCGTCGAGGGAGTACGAGACCGTCACGACGTCCTGCATGCCGGGGGCCGGATCGATATCGAGACGCCGTCGCCCTCTCGAAGGGCTCCCCACTCGGATACGACGCGGGTGCCACCCTTCAAATGACGGATCGAACACGGGTTTCGAAGCGGCGTCGCCGGGCCCAAACCAATCCGTGAGGACCCGTAAGGGATCTGCATGCTCGAAGGGATCGGGCGCGCTCGCCTGCGCTTTGCGCTTGGAGCGTCGGACCAGCTCTTCACCGTGCTCGCCAGCCCAGCTCGGCGAGTCGGTCACCGGAACTACCCGCGGTGGAAGTCGGCGCCACAATGGCGCCTCGCCCCTCGGCGAGGGTTGTCCGATACCGGCTGGGCCGCCAGCGAAACGGAGCTCTGGCTTGCTTCGCGGATCGCTGTTCGTCGGCTGTCCGTATGGCGGAGGGTTCTGCACAGGATCAGACCGTAGAGGCTATGGTCTGCTTATACAAGTGGTTTTTATTACTCGTTGGGGTTGCTATGAGCGTCTGTTGCGCGGGCAGCGCGCACCCAGTTGGAGACCGAGGGTTGGCTCACTCCGACCGCCTCAGCGATCCTTGTCGTCGTCAGTCCGATGGCATGCGCCTCGATCGCGAGCTGAACGCGTCGTTCTGCCGTTTCGCGGAAGAGGGCTTCGGCCTGACGAAGCTCGTCGAGGAGTTGCTCTGCACGAGCCTCGTCAGTGACGGTCTTCCGAGGCTTACCTGCTCGACGTGGCGGGGTGGGTGTGGTCATCGACCTGTTCCGATCTGCGTGAGGAGCGTCGGAACCGCACTTGCGCCACGGGCGGGCACATGGAAGTATCCGACGCGGAGTCCGCTCGAATCGGAAGTAGCCTTCTCGGTTTCAGTCTGCACGGCGCACGATTTGCCGATCGTTTGCCGCGGGGTCGACATCGACCCTTGCGAGTCGTGCCTGCAAGTCATCCTAGCTCCCGCCCTCTGTCATTGCCCCTGCTCCGGCCTCGTACCTGGGCGGCTCTATTCTTCCTCGTTTACGAGCAGAATCGACGGATACCGGGGGGAGGCTGCCCGCGGCCGGGCGGCGTCGCCGGTGGAATGGCTCACCGCACGCCGGGATGTGCAGCCGCCGCCGGACCTGCTCGAGACACGGCTCTGGACGTGACGGGCGTGCCATCGAACCCTGAGGCGTGGGAGGGCAAGGCCCCTCGACACGCAGGGCAGCAGGTCACCGATCCGGTGCTGGTCGCCTTGCGTGACGCGATCGTGTCCGGGGCGCTCCGTCCGTCCGAAGCGATGGCGCTGATCTCTGACCACCTCGAAGGCAGCCGCCCGAACAGAACCGATGACACAACTGCCACCCGCGCGATGGCGCTGGCGGATGCCGCCCATGGGGCTGAGGGCATTGCCGTTTTAGACCCGTACGCCCGGGAGCTCGCCCGCTGGGTCGCCGAGGGACGAATGAGCGGCGACGAAGCGGTTGCCTTCGTCACCGCACTCATCGATGCCGGAGCAAACCTCGTGGATCCGGATAGGCCGCCAGAGCCCGACTACCAGGTTGCAACGGCGCCACCGGGTATTGATCCGCCCCACGTGGTCAAACGCGGCGACGTCCTGAAGCCCGCACTCTCAGCTCGCTCTTCCGAGGATGCCCAGTCGGAGTCCGGAAACCAAGCGGACCCCATCACTGCGCCGCGTCGCAACTCGGGCGCCGCGCAGTTCCCCTCGAACTCCCACCCAAACGCGCTCTCTGACCGGATCGGGCCGTTCTACGACGCCGCGGGCCTGCGCGGCTGGTTTCAGATCAGCAACGAGGCAGTCGACGCGCGGGTTCAAGGAGGCCAGCTGCTTGCCGTTGTGACTGCGGATGACTTCCGCCTGTTCCCCGCGTTTCAGTTCGATGCGGTCGGCCAACCTCTTCCTCGACTGTCCGAGGTACTCGTGGAACTCGATCCAGAAGCGGACGATCCGTGGGGCGACGCCGTATGGCTGAACGCTCCAAGCGATGACCTCGACGGCCTCACCCCCGCAGCGGCGCTCCGAACTGAGCGAGCCGACGACGTGATCCGTCTCGCTCGTCAAGCGGGAGCGTTCCGATCTGGATGAGACACGCTGGACGGCGACGTGCGGTTGCAGTTCGCCGCCCCGACCGTCGAGACAGATGCGGCGCGATGCGTTCCTCGTCGACGGCGATTGCTTCGACCGCCGGTGTGCCTGTCGTCTGCATCACGACGCCGACGATCGGACGGCCAACTAATTGTGGCCTCCGCTCGATCTACGCGCCTTGAGGCTCGATCGCGCCGGCGGCACTTAGCAGGACTTCGTCTAGGTTCGAGGGATGAAACCGTTGAAGGTTGCTCGGGAACAGCAGATTGCCGTGTTCGGTGAGTCGGGTAGTGGGAAGACAGTGTTGCTGTCGTCGTTCTACGGAGCGGCGCAGGAGCCGGCGTTCGTTCGAGACAGTGTGTACAAGATCACCGCGGACGACACCGCGCAGAGGAATCGGCTGCATCAGAACTTCCTCGGGATGCGAAACTCTGGCATCGCTCCTGAGTCGACTCGCTACACCGCGACCCGGTACGTGTTCTCGATCACCCGTCGCCCCACGGCAGGGGGGAAGGGCAAAAAGCCAGCGACGGAGGAGTTGCGGTTGGTCTGGCACGACTACCCAGGGGAGTGGTTTGAGGAGGATCCCTCGACCGCGGAGGAACTTGTCCGTCGGGGTGAGACGTTCAAGGCGCTGGTCGGCTCAGACGTGGCAGTCCTGTTAGTCGACGCGCAGCGGCTGGTCGACAACGCCGGCGAAGAAGAGCGGTACTTGAAGGCGCTGCTGACGAACTACATCGCCCACGTCTCGAAGGTGCGCGGCGAGCTCTTACCCGATGGGAAGCGGCTAGCGCGCTTCCCCAGGGTCTGGCTCTTCGGGCTGTCGAAGGCGGACTTGCTGCCGGAGATGGACGTGACGGGGTTCCGCGACCTGCTGGTGGAGAAGGCCGGGCAGGAGATGACGCTGCTACACGAAGAGCTCGCGGCGTTCGTCGAGGAGCCGGACGCATTCGCGCTTGGCGAGGACTTCGTGCTGCTGTCCTCAGCGCGCTTCGAGCCGGGGAAGATCGACGTTGACCAGCAGGTCGGGGTCAAGCTGATGTTGCCGATCGCTGCGATTTTGCCGTTCTCTCGGTACGTGCGGTGGGCAGGGGCCATGCGCCGTGGCAGCAAGGTGGCGAAGGAGCTACTGGACCGGTCCGGTCCCGTCCTTGCGTTCGTCGCGACGAAGTTGAAGCTGCCGGGCCCGTTGAAGCTCATCACGGTGGCGTTGCCGTTCGTCATGGACCCTCTCCTTGACCACAGCCGAGACAAGCTGGAGGACGCGTACAACACGGCGAAGGTTCGGCACGACTTCCTCACCGCGGTGCTGCTCGGCTTCCGCCTCGAGCTCGACCACGCTGTCGATGACAAGGTGTTGATCGAGAGCCCGAAGTGAACTTCCTCTGGTCCACCCGCGGGAAGACGTGGGGATTCCGCTTCCTCCACACGGCAGGCCTGGCCAACCCGCTCGCGGTCTACGAAGACGCGTTCGCCGGGACAGAAGGCACACCAGAGACCTTCACGAGACGCAACGGAACGCTTGCGGTGCGCTTCCCTGATCCCGATGGACGTACAGACCGAGCAGGGCGGGTCATCCCGCACGAGTTCGTCGTTCTCGCACCAGATCACGCCAATCTGCAGGACGCAGCCGCTGCACGTCGAACGCTGTGGGACGAGGTCAGGGAACCGTACGCGGCGGTTTGGGATCAGCCGTCGCCGCCGTCTCCAGACGCAATCTAGTAGGCAAAGTGGCCCGGTCGGGCGGATACGATTTCGGGGGTGCTCGTGCCGATCTAGCGGTTCTGAGTGTGTTGGCTGTGATGAGGGGCACGAACGATGACATCGATCCATGACCTGCTTGCCGAGTACGCGCAGATTGCGCCGGACACCCGCACGAAGGGGCGCCTGTTCGAGCGTCTGACGAAGGTGTTCCTGACGACGGACCCCACGTGGACGGCCCGGTTCGACGAGGTGTGGCTGTGGCAGGACTGGCCCGGCCGCGACGGCAAGCCCGACACCGGTATCGACCTCGTCGCCCGCGAGCGGCACGGCGGGGGCTGGTGTGCGATCCAGTGCAAGTTCTACGCCCCCACCTCCACCATTCAGAAGGGGGACCTGGACTCGTTCTTCACCGCGTCGGGGAAGCACCCGTTCACGTCGCGGATCGTGGTCGCGACGGCCCCGCTGGGCAAGAACGCGCAGGACGCGATGGTCGGGCAGGGTCTGCCGTCGAACCAGATCCCGATCGATGAGTTCGACCAGTCCGACATCGACTGGTCGACATACTCCTTCGACAAGCCCGACGAGGTCGCACCGCCGAAGAAGAAGCAGCTCCGCCCCCATCAGCAGGAAGCGCTCGACGCCGTCCGGTCTGGGTTCGCTGACCATGACCGCGGAAAGCTGATCATGGCGTGCGGGACCGGGAAGACGTTCACCAGTCTCCGCATCGCGGAAGACGTCGCCGGTGCCGGGGGGTCGGTTCTGTTCCTGGTGCCCTCGATCGCGTTGCTGTCGCAAACGTTGAAGGAGTGGTCCGCGGAACGCGCGATGGACATGCGGGCGTTCGCGGTCTGCTCGGACAGCAAGGTCGGCCGTGTCTCTGAGGACTTCACCGTCGCCGACCTCGCCTACCCGGCGACAACCAACACCGCGCAGCTGTTGACGGAGGTCGCGAAAAGCTCAGCGCCCGACGGACTGACTGTGTTCTTCTCCACCTACCAGTCGATTGACGTCATCGCGAAGGCGCAGGCCGAGGGGCTGGCGCCGTTCGATCTGGTGATCTGTGACGAAGCGCACCGCACCGCCGGGTTCATCCGGCAAGGCGCGGAAGAGTCCGCGTTCCTCCGGGTCCATTCGGACGATTCGATCCAGACGCAGGCGCGGCTCTACATGACCGCGACGCCGAAGATCTACGCCGAGTCCGCCCGCAGCCAGGCGGACGAGAACGCGGCGGTGCTGTACTCGATGGACGACGAAGCCGTGTTCGGGCCCGTGTTCCATCGGCTTGGGTTTGGGGAAGCTGTCGAACGGGACCTCCTCACCGACTACCGGGTCCTGGTCCTCACGATCGATGAGGACTCCATCGGGTCCGCTTTCCAGGAAACCTTCGCCGCCGACGGGGAACTGAACATCCCCGACGCTGCCCGCATCGTCGGGATCTACAACGGCCTTGCGAAGCGGGGCGTGCAGGGCATCGACACGACCGCCCCGAACGCGCACAAGCCGCTGCGCCGGGCGGTTGCGTTCTCCCGTTCCATCGCTGACTCGAAAACCGTCCGCGGATACCTCAACGGCTATGACGGTGTCGACGGCGTCCGTGCGGACAGCCTCGCCGGAGCCCGCATCGACCGGGACGCCGACGGCGACGAGCAGACGTTTCGCCTCGAAGCGGACCACGTCGACGGCGGGATGAACATCCTCGAACGGAACCAGAAGCTCGACTGGTTGAAGGCCGACACGGCGGGTGAGAACGTGTGCCGCATCCTCACCAACGCCCGCTGCCTCTCCGAAGGTGTCGACGTGCCCAGCTTGGATGCGGTCATCTTCCTCAACTCCCGCGACAGCCCCGTCGACGTCGTCCAGTCCGTCGGCCGCGTCATGCGAAAGGCCCCTGGCAAGGACTACGGCTACATCGTCCTCCCGATCGCAGTGCCCGCGGGGCAGTCACCCGAGCAGGCACTCAACGACAACACCAAGTTCAAGGTCGTCTGGGACGTCCTCCGTGCGCTCCGTGCGCATGATGAACGGTTCGAAGCGAAGATCGAACAGATCGACCTCAACGGCCGCACGGACACCGGCCCCGTCATAGGCACGCACTATGACGACCACGACCTGCCCGAGCCAGCACCGGGCACGGCGACCCCAGAGACGTCGCAGATTCCGCTCGACATGAGCGTTCTGGGGGCGGACTGGCAGAACGCCATCTACGCCCGCATCGTCGACAAGGTCGGCGAACGCGACTACTGGGAGAACTGGGCCAAAGACGTCGCCGACATCGCCGGCCGGCAGATCGCGCGCATCACCAGCCTCGTCGACGGCTCCAACGAGAGTCTGCGGACCGAGTTCACTCGCTTCGTGAAGGGACTGCAGGACAACCTCAACCCGGGCGTCAGCGAGCCGCAGGCGATCGAGATGCTCTCCCAGCACCTCATCACCCAACCCGTCTTCGATGCCCTCTTCGCCGGCCACGCCTTCAGTGACCACAACCCGGTGTCGCAGGTCATGCAGCGCATGGTCGACGCCCTCGAAGAGCAGAACCTCACCACCGAAACCAGCGACCTCGCTGGCTTCTACGCCGGCGTGCAACGCACCGTCGCCGGGATCACCGACGCGTCCGGCCGGCAGACGATCATCAAGCGGCTGTACGAGAAGTTCTTCACCGGCGCCTTCCGCGGCACCTCCGAACGGCTCGGCATCGTCTACACACCCAACGAGATCGTCGACTTCATCCTCCGCAGCGCCGACCGGCTCTCCCGCGACCACTTCGGCGCCGGCCTCACCGACCACGGCGTCCACGTCCTCGACCCATTCACCGGTACCGGCACCTTCATCGTCCGACTCCTGCAATCCGGCCTGATCACCCCGAGTGATCTCGCGCACAAGTACCGTCACGAGCTCCACGCGAACGAGATCGTGCTCCTGGCGTACTACGTCGCCGCCGTGAACATCGAGGCCACGTACAACGGCCTCCAGGGCGGTGAGTACGTGCCGTTCCCCGGCGTGGTCCTCACCGACACGTTCCAGACCGCTGAGGACGACGACACCTACGACGATCAAGGCGTGTTCGGCGACAATAACGAACGCGTGAAGCAGCAGAACGCCCTCGATATCCGCATCATCGTCGGTAACCCGCCCTACTCATCTGGGCAGGACTCCGCCAACGACAACAACCAGAACCTCAAATACCCCTACCTCGACAAGCGCATCGCCACCACCTACGCGGCCCGGTCCACGGGGCAGAACAAGAACAGCCTCTACGACTCCTACATCCGCGCCATCCGGTGGGCATCCGACCGGATCAAAGACCACGGCATCGTCGCCTACGTCACCAATGGCGGCTTCCTCGACGGCAACACCGCCGCCGGCCTCCGCCTCGCCCTCCAAGACGAGTTCACCGAGCTCTACATCCTCAACCTCCGCGGCAACACCCGCACCTCCGGCGAGCAGGCACTCAGAGAGGGCGGCCAGACCTTCGGCCCTGGCAGCCGCGCCACGATCGTCATCTCCCTGCTGGTGAAGAACCCGGACCGGCCGTCCTCCAGAACGATCCACTACCGCGACATCGGGGACTACCTCACCCGCGACGACAAACTCGGACTCCTCGAGCAGTATGGAGACTCCGACGGCGTCCCGTGGCGGCAGATTACCCCGAACAAACACGGCGACTGGATCAACCAACGCAACGACGCCTTCGCGGCCTTCACCGCGATCGGGGATCGCAAAGCGCCCGAGACGGCGATCTTCCGTAGCTTCTCAGCCGGGCTACAAACCAACCGGGACGCCTGGGTATACAACTCGTCTGAACCAGCCCTTCGCGGCAACGTCACCAGCATGATCGACGCCTACAACGCCGAACTCGACCGCTGGCAACGCGCCGGCCAACCCCAACCTGTCGAAAACTTCATCGACACCGATCCCCAACGCATCAGCTGGTCTTCGTCGCTACTCGCCCGCTTCAAACGTAAAGAGCGAATCAACGTCGGCAGCAACCAAATCACAACAAGTATTTATCGTCCCTTCAACCGTCAGCAGCTGTGCTTCGACCCTCGCCTCATTCACCGGCCCGCTCAGCACGCGTCGTACTTCCACTCGGGCCAGCGCAACCATGGCTTCTACTACGTGGGAGCCGGTTCGGCAGTCCCTTTCTCGGTCTTGATGATCGACGCAATCCCTGATCTGCATGTGACCGGAGCCGGGTCGGGCGGTCAGTTCTTCCCTCGGTACGTGTACGACGTCGAGCCACAGGGCGGAACGTTTGCGCTGTTCGACGGACCACAGCGGCGCGACAACATCACCGACGCCGCCCTCGCCACCTACCGACAGCTGTACGGGCAGGAAGTCACTGCTGATGACGTGTTCTTCGCTGTTTACGGACTCTTGCACTCCGAGGACTACCGACGCGAGTTCGACGCTGATCTGAAGAAAATGCTGCCGCGCATCCCGGAACTGACAGATCCGGCCGACTTCCGGGCGTTTGCGGCGGCAGGTCGGGCGCTGTCCGAGCTGCACATTGGGTACGAAAGCGCCGACTTGTACCCGGTAGAGCTCAGTGGGCCGATTCCCGCTGACCTGCGCGTGACGAAGATGCGGTACGGCGGCAAGGCGGGCAACTGGGACCGTACGGTCATTCACGTAGCGCCCGGCGTGACGATCAGTGGCATCCCAGCCATGGCGCACGAATACAAGCTTGGCTCTCGGTCGGCACTCGACTGGATCCTCGAGCGATACCAAGTCAAGACCGACAAGGCCTCAGGCATCGTCAACGACCCCAACGACTGGGGTGCCGAGCACGGCAATCCGGCGTACATCGTTGAGCTAATCCAACGCATCGTGACCGTCAGTGTCGAAACGGTGCGCATCGTGCAGAGCCTGCCGGCACTGCGGTACCAGGAATCCGCTGAATGACCCCGACCGACTTGGGCGTAGGCCCGGCGGAAGGGGTGACGCTTGCGTTCCGCCCGCAGGAGCTGACCGTTCGGCAGCTGCTCGCATCACACGTCGCTGTCCTCGACGAGCTCCTGCGGCGAGGGGTCGTCCGCACACGCAACGCGCCACTGGGTGATCTTGCTGAGACGATCGCGCTCCGCGCCTACTGTGGCACGCTTGCGCCCATTTCAGAGAAGAGCTACGACCTCACTACACCCAACGGCCGGCGCATCCAGGTCAAGGCGCGCCTTGTTGATCCCGCTGACCGCCGGTCTCAGAACTTCTCAGCGTTCAGGTCCTTCGACTTCGATGACGCCCTCTTCCTCCTCTTCGACGCAACCTCGTACGACCTGATCTGGGCGCGAGAGCTCACATCGGAAAAGACGCAAGCGATCGGTCGACGAGTCGAACACACCAACTCGTCCGCCATCGTCGTCCGGAACGTCGCCGCCGCCGGTCTTGACGTCACCGCCACCGTGCGATCGGCGTACGAGAGCATCGATGCCGCTTTGTCAAGGACCCCCTGAGCGGGCTCACGTCTGACGTGTAAACCGCTTTGCTGTGTGTCGTCAGGCTTGTTCGTCCGCCACACAGGATCGCTCGGTTCTGGTTCTCGCATCCCTGAGCCAGTGACGGGCAGCTCAACGAATAGTGATCGCCTCTTGGTACGTGTGGTCTTCGAGTAGCTGATAGACGACGAACTCGGGGTGGGCGTCGCGCATACGCCATCGGCCAAGTTCGATCGCGGCGGCGCATCCGACGGCCGCGACGAGGTGGACCCTCGTTGCAGAAGGGAACGCGTCCTCGACCCGTTGCAGAAGCGTCCGCCAAGCTCGGACGAAGTTTCGAAGCGTCTCTTGCGAGTTGATCGCGCCGACTCGCGGCTCGCCATCAATGCGAAGACTTGCCCGCGGCAGCGCGGCGACCGGACCTGGCACCCGATCGAGTTGGACCGCCGCCGTTAGCGACACGGATACGACCAGCTCGGTTGCTGATTGGTCTGGGGACGGGACATCGATGGCGAACTCGTTCGGCTCGCCGGGCTCGACAGGCCACCGCCAGCGGGTTCGACTGCCCACGCTGTGCGGCTCGAACACGTTGACGGGGTACTTGTTGCCAACCGATGCACCAAGGTCGACGAGGAATGGGATAGGCCCTAGCGCGAACAGACTCACAGACTCCGCCCCGACATCATCGACCATCGACTGAAGTCGTTCAAGCCTGTGATGGATGGTCATCTGTCCCGCGTTCCACGACTCCTCGCGGCTCTCGGGTAGCTGAAGTCGGACCTCCAGAGTTGAGTCCCGGTAGTGCTCACCAGCGAAGCGAAGGCTCTCGAACTGCAACGCCTCGGAGATCTGCTCCCGCGTGATCGATACGTCGTTGCCGCGGATCGGAGCCGTCAGCACGACGGCGGCGCTGGGCTCGAGTGAGGCGAAGTTCGTGGCCTCTCGTACGCGGGTCTCAAAATCGTGCTTCGTCTGCTGCAGCCAGTCCACGGGGAAACGGTCGGGATCGCCGTCGATCATCTGATGATGGGGCTGGCACAGCAGCATCAGGTTCGAGGGCTCCGATCGCTCGTCTGCCGTAAGGGGCGCCTGGCCTCGGGGTGACTTCGGACCGTCTGTAGCACCGACCTGGTGGGCGATCTGGCCGACCGCAATGGGCTTGTAGTCAAATTCCTCGGCGAAGAGGTACTTGGCGCAGAAGTTGCACCGGCCTGCTGACTTGGCCCAGATTTCCCGTTCCGCGAGCGGCGTGGGGCGCACCCGTCTCATTGGTGCGGCCACATCGTCATCAGTCACTGCGCACTCCCAGGCGTGTCGGTGGTCGGGATTAGGCTATGAACACCCACGGAACACGATAAGCGGTCATGTTCTGCCGGCCCGACCCGAACGGAGCCCTCGTGAAGCTCGCCGCCCACTTTGACACGCTGTTGACGGATCGCGTCAACCTCAGCGCGTCTCGTCTTCAGTCACTCGAAAACCGCGCGGGTAGTATCTACGCCGCGTTGAACCGGGACGAAACGCTCGGTCCGATGGTGCACGACATGTCGCAGCAGGGTTCCTGGGCGCAGAAAACCATCATCAACCCGTCAGGTGGGCGCGATTTCGATGCGGACTTCACGCTGCACCTCGCCGACGATTCGTCGTGGACCCCGAAGGACTACCTCAACGCCACCCGCAAGGCGCTGAACGACCACCACGACTACACCGGGATGACGCTGAATCGGAAGACGCGCTGCGTCCGCGTCCTCTACGCAAACGACTTCCACGTTGACGTCGTCCCGTCCATCGAGCGCGGCGGTGTCCGCCACATTGCAAATTACGACGACAACATCTGGGAGCCGACGAACCCGTCCGGGTTTACCACCTGGATGCAGGCGAAGGACGCCGACACACATGGCAACCTCCGTAAGGTGATTCGCTTGTTCAAGTGGGTACGGGACAACCGCAACAGCTTCAACGGGGTCCGCTCCATCTTGCTGACGACGATGCTTGGCGATCGCGTGTCCTCTGCCAACGAGATCCACGACTCTGGCTACTACGCCGATCTGCCATCTTCGTTCTTCCACCTCGTCAATGACCTCGACGCTTACGTGTGGGCACGCGAGAACAAGCCGTCGGTGACAGACCCGTCCGGGACGGGTCTCACGTTCGACCATCGCTGGACCCAAGAGACGTACGCGAACTTCCGTCAGCGGCTGCACACGATCGCCGACACCACCACTCAGGCGTACGAGTCGACAGACAAGGACGAGAGCGTCGAGCTGTGGCAGAGCCTGTTCGGCCCGGGGTTCAAAGAGGCCGGCGTCTCTACTGGCCGGCAGCGTTTTGGGAAGCCGGAGGAGTCGGCAGCGTCGTCCTTCATCGCGGGTCGCGCTGGATGACCGCTCATCGCCAGCCGACCGACTGGCAGATGGCATTCCTGGGCGAGACGCGCACGCTCGCGAACGACCCGCACTTCCCAATCCGGCTGAATGAACGTCGACAAGTCGACTCGCTTGGCCACCTCGTGCTGCTGATCACCATCAATACCGGCGACGTCGCCCGCGAACCAGGCGGGCTCGCCCTGGACTTGCATGAACAGGTCGAAGTTCACGTCCGCAAGGACTCGGCTCGACCACCGGCCGTGACGGTTGCCCACGACCGGTTCGTCGGGGCACCACATGTCCTCTACGGCCGCGAACTGTGTCTGTACTTAGATCCGGCCCGCGAGTGGGATCCTGCCGGCGGTGCTATCGGATTCTTCAACCGACTCTACGACTGGCTGGCGGACGCTGCCGAGGGCCGGTTCTCGGCACGCGATTCGCTGTACCACGCGATCGGCGGCGTCCCGGCGGGCGCAGAGAACGGCGAGATGCTATCCGTGCGATCGCAGATGCCAGACAAACCGGCGCTGTTTTGGGCCACCCGCCGGTCGGCCCGACGCATTGATGTTCGGGGCAATGCCGTCGAAGGCGCCGTCCCCGCTGTGTTCCTTCCCGTCGCGGCGCCCCTGCCCTATGGCGTCGGGGACACGATCGGCACGCTCATCAACCGGCTCAGGGCGGCGGAGGACTCCAACATCGCAATGATGGTGCGGACGTTGCAAAACGCCGCGAACCGGCCCGCCGCTGCGGATGGCATGTACATGCTCCTCGGCATCCCTCATCCCGCTGGCGGAGAACGCCACGTCGCGGCCGGCTGGATCGACGAAGACGGGATCACCGCGCTGCGGGCCATCACTCCTGCGACGGCGATGGCGGCGATCACATGGCGGGCTATGTCTGACGACCGGCCTGGCGTCTCGACCCGGCGCGACGTTGGAACCCACGCTGCTGGATTCCTTGGCAGCACGGTGACCCTCATCGGATGCGGGGCGCTCGGTTCTTGGTTCGCCGAGTTCGTCGTGCGCGCTGGGGTCGCGCGGATCGTGCTGGCAGATCCGGCGATGATCACCCGGGGACTACTCGTGCGTCAGAACTACGTCGAACTGGATGTCGGTCGTCCAAAGGATGACGCCCTCGCCGCGCGACTGCAAGCCATCGCCGACGATGTCAATGTCGATGTACTGACTGACCTTGATCACTCCGCAGCCGTCGCAGCGTTCACCAGTGCCGATTTCATCGTCGACGCAACCGCGAATCTCGCGGCCGGCGTCGATCTTGAGACCGCGTTGACGCACCTCGAATGCGATGGTGCCGTTGTGGCTCAGCTGGCGACGGACCCTTCCACCGGGTCCCGTGGGATCGTCACGGTGCGCGGCATCGGCGACACCCGTTCCTTGGCGTCCATCGATCACACGATTGGGCGGTCTGTACTCGAGCAGCCGCAGCTGGAGGCCTACCACGGGTTTTGGAGGAGGGCTGCACCCAGTGATCAAGTCACACCAGTTCGCGGCTGCTCGATTCCGACGTTTCACGGGTCCGCCGCCGACGAAGCGGCCGTCGCAGCGATGGCGGTCTCGGCGCTAGGGAGGCACCGAGGCGGCACGTCGACGGGGGCACATTTGTTCGCGCTGCCGACCGGCGCTGCCGACGCACCCCCGGCACTGTGGGTCGACGCCCCAACAGCCGGAATGGAGGGCTCGTGATGCCCAGCCGGCCGCGTGCGGCGACCGCGGCGTTCGGGCTCTCGGTCGTCCCATCGGCAATCCGCTGAGGTTCATCGCGCGGCTGTCCCCAGCCGTGAATTCTCAAAGCCTCCTCTGCTGGTGGCGCTTGCGACGCGACAGTGTGGAATTCGACAGATTCCTTGGAACTCATAGGAGCCATCGGCGACAAGTTCTGCGCGAAGGAGACAAGTTGTTTGCGCGGCGACAACCCCCTACTGCGGCATGTCCACGAACCGCGAGAACATCCCGTGGAACGCCACCGTGATGGTGTCCGTCGGCCCGTTGCGGTGCTTGGCGACGATGAGGTCCGCCTCGCCCTGGCGCGGGTTGTCCTTCTCGTAGGCCGACTCACGGTGGAGCAGGATGACCATGTCGGCGTCCTGCTCGATCGATCCCGACTCGCGCAGATCCGAGATCTGCGGCTTCTTGTCGGCTCGCTGCTCGGGGCCTCGGTTCAGCTGGGACAGCGCGACGACGGGGACCTGGAGCTCCTTCGCCATGAGCTTCAGCGCACGCGAGAACTCGGAGACCTCCTGCTGGCGGCTCTCGACCTTCTTGCCCGAGGTCATCAGCTGCAGGTAGTCGATGACGACCATGCGCAGGTTGTGCTGCTGCTTGAGGCGGCGGCACTTGGCGCGGATCTCGACGAGGGTCATGTTGGGGGAGTCGTCGATGAAGAACGGGGCGTCGTTGATGCGGCCGCGGGTCTGCGCGATGGTGGTCCAGTCGCGGGAGTCGACGGTGCCCTTGCGCATGTTCTGCAGCGGCACGCTCGACTCGGCGGAGAGCAGGCGCATGGCGATCTCGGCGCGCCCCATCTCGAGCGAGAAGAACGCGGCGGTCTCGTTGTGCTTGACGGCGGCCGCGCGGCAGAGGTCGAGCGCGAGCGTTGACTTCCCGAGCGCGGGGCGCGCGGCGATGATGATGAGCTGACCGGGGTGGAACCCGTTGGTCAGGCCGTCGAGCTGCGCGAACCCGGTGGGCACGCCGGTCATCTGGCCGTCGCGGCCCTTCGCGGCCTCGATCTCGTCGAGGGCGGCGGAGATGGCGTCGGTGAGGGGGACGTAGTCCTCGGTCTGCACCCCGCCGGCGACGTTGTAGACCTCGGCCTGGGCGCTGTTGACCAGGTCGGTGACCTCGCCCTCGCTGGCGTAGCCCATCTGCACGATGCGGGTGCCGGCGTCGACGAGACGGCGGAGCACGGCCTTCTCGGCCACGATGCCGGCGTAGTAGCCGGCGTTCGCGGCGGTCGGCACCATGCTGGTGACGCTGTGCAGGTACTCGGCACCGCCGGCGCGGGACAGCAGGCCGGTCTTGGTCAGCTCGTCGGTGACGGCGATGACGTCGGTGGGCTCGCCGTGCGAGTAGAGCGACAGGATCGCGTCGAAGATGACCTCGTGCTTGGGCACGTAGAAGTCGACGCCGCGGGCGGTCTCGATGACGTCGGCGACGGCGTCCTTCGACAGGAGCATGCCGCCGATGGTCGACTGCTCGGCGAGCAGGTCGTGCGGGGGAGTGCGTTCCATCCCGCCGCGCTCGGCGTAGTCCTGCGGCGCCGGGTCCAGATGCGCGATCGACACACGTTCTCCCTACTGTTCGGTCCACGCCGTCCGGCCCACGACCGTCCAGCTCCACACGACGTTCTACCGCCCACGTCCGACACCACACCCCTGGGTCCGGGTCGCTGGGCCAACGTAGGGGGCCAGAGTTATCCCCACAAAACGCCCCTGTGGATAACTCTGTGGAGGACGCGCCGAACACGCCGGGACAGTGTGTGCACAACTGTGGAGAGAGGTGTGGAAAGTAGGCCTGGGGAACATACTTTCGACTGTTTCATCGGGGGTTTTCGTTTCCACACTGTGTGTGGACAACCGGGGTTCAACGTGCAGTTGAAGGTTCCGATTTGACGTTTCCACTGTGTAAAACGACTTGACAAACCGCTGCTTGGGGAGAACCTTCCCGGCTGGCTCCCAGGCGGGCGCGTACCCCCGCCGGAAGTAACCGCCCAGCGGAGTCCTCAGCCCGCGCAGGCATCGGACGCGGAACCCGCAGACGAAGCCACCGCGGACGACACCGATGCCGACTCGGACGACACCGACACCGACGCCGACGCCGACACCACCGACACCACCGACACCACCGACACCACCGACACCGAAGCGAACATCGACGCCGCCGACGCCGCTGACACCGACGCTGCCGATCACCCAGCCAGCGACGAGGCCGCCGACTCCGCCCGCGTCCCCGCGGCCCCCGCGGAGCCAGCCCGCGTCGTCGCCGACACCATCGGCACCTGCAGCGTCGACGCCAGGCCCGTCCCGAGGTGGACGAGAGCGGAGCCGGGCACGATCCGCGTCGAGATCGATGACCGGGCGATCCGCACGCCGATCAGGTCGCCGGCCAGCGTGTCCTGCGGCGAGAGCAGGGCCCCACGCCGGTTCTTCTTCGCGTCGACCTGCCACCCGCCGAAGCCCGCCGCGAGCCCCGTCGTGTTGCCGCCGAGCAGCATGCCCTGCCGGTTGTCGACGGCGGCCCGCCCCCAGTCGCGCAGCCACCGTGCGGCGGAGCAGTCGATGAGGAGCTCCCCGTCGTCGACGACGAGCACGACGGGCGTGCCGTCCGGCGTGAGCACGGGTTCGAGCTGTTCCTGCGTGACGTCGTCGCCGGTGAACACCGCGCGCACGCCCGGCAGTCCGGCGAGGTCCCGGACCGCTCCCTGGCGCGGAGCGAGCGCCACGAGGGTCGTCCCACCGACGAGCAACGAGCGCGCCATGGCGGCGAGCATGGTCGACCGGCCCGACCGCGAGGGACCTGCGACCAGGAAGGTGCCGCCTCCGGTGGACAGGTCGACGGTCTGCAGCTCCATGTCGTCGCCGCCGATGCCGGTGACGGCGACCATCGGTGCGGGCTCCGGCGCCGACGACAGCTCGAGTGCGCCGTCGAGGTCCAGGTCCTTCGGCAGGGCGTCCACCCGGAACGGCCGCGGCGACGGCGGCACGGGTGCGGCCGCGCGCAGCTCGTTCGCCAGGTCCCGCACGGCGGTGGTCTGGCCCTGCCCGGAGACGTCCGTGCCGAGGGTGGCGAACTGCACCTCGATGCCGGAGTCGGCGCGGAAGCCGCGTCCGGCCGGGATCGACGCGGGCAGCTTCCGGTGGTTGATCCCGCCGAGCGAGTAGTCGAGCCGGTCGGTCAGCCGCATCACGATCTTGTCGTCGGTGAGCGTCGACATGCGCGACGACAGCAGCGTCCGGTCGCCGGAGACGACGACGTGGATGCCGGCGGCGGCGCCGTCGCGCAGCATCGACTGGATCGAGTCGGTGAGGACCCCGCCGTCGACCTCGCCGAGCGAGGTGGTGAAGTTCTCCCACCGGTCGATGAGCACGAGCACGTGCGGCAGCTGCTCCCCGGCCGCGGCGAGCAGTCGCTGCTCGGTGATGTCGGCCGCGGACGCCGCCGCGATGAGGTCGTGGCGACGGGCCATCTCGCGCGTCAGCCGGTCGACGAGCCGGGTCGCGCGCTCGACCTGCGTGCGCTGCACGACGGCTCCGCAGTGCGGCAGCTGCTGCAGCGAGGCGAGCGCACCGTTGCCGCAGTCGATGGCGTAGAGGTGCAGGTCCGACGACGCGATCGAGCGCGCCGCCGACGCCGCGATCCCGCGCAGTGCCGACGACCGGCCGGACCCGGGCGCACCGACGACGAACTGGTGGGTGAACTTCGCCAGGTCGATCTCGGCGGCGCGCTGCTCCTGGGTGTCCGGCAGGTCCTCGAGCCCGAACGGGAACCGCAGGCTCTCGGTCGCGGCGGTCGCCCGACGGCGGTCGCCGACCGACGCCGACGCGACCTCGGTGAGCGGCAGGAGCTCGGGCAGCGGCGGCAGCCAGGGGCTGTGCACGCTGCCGATCCCGAGCCGGTCCCGGGCGTCGACCATCGCCTGCACCAGGACGGACAGGTCCGTGGCGGCCGTCGCGCGGTCGCTCCGGACCGGTCGGGCGGGCGGTGCGGTCGCGAAGTCCCGCCAGTCGAGCACGCGGACGAACGGGAGGCCCGTGGCCGGGTCCTCCTCGCCGGCCCACCGACCGCCGACGCGAGCCGACTGGAACGGCACCACCGACGAGTGCCCGAGGCGCGCGTACGCACGCCCCGGCACGCTCTTCGGGATCCGTGCAGCGTCGGCGACGTCGATGACGTCGCTGCTCTCCCCGGAGTCCGTCATGCGCAGGGCTACGCGCAGGTTCGTGTTCGCGCGGATGTCCGGGCCGACGACCCCGCCGGGCCGCTGGGTCGCCAGGATGAGGTGCACACCGAGCGAGCGCCCGCGCTGGGCGATGCCGATGAGGCCCGTGACGAAGTCGGGCAGCTCGGTGACCATCGCCGCGAACTCGTCGATCACGAGCACGAGCCGGGGCATCGCCTCGCCGGCGCCGCCGCGTTCCAGGTGCGCCTCGTGGTCCTCGATGTCCTTCGCGCCGGACGCCGCCAGGATGTGCTCGCGGCGGGTGAGCTCGGCACGCAGGGACCGGAGCGCACGTTCCACCAGGTGCTGGTCGAGGTCGGTGACGAGGCCGACGGTGTGCGGCAGGTCGGAGGCGACGCTGAACGCCGCACCGCCCTTGTAGTCCACGAGCACGAAGGTCATCCGGTCCGGGCGGTTCCGCAGGGCGAGCGAGGCGACGAGCGTCTGCAGGAACTCGGACTTGCCGGACCCGGTCGTGCCGGCGACCAGGCCGTGCGGGCCGTCCTTCACCAGGTCGAGCTCGAAGGCCCCGTCGATGCCGACGCCGACGACGGCCGAGGTGCTCGTACCGCCCTCCGACCAGCGGTCGGCGACCAGGCGCCCGTCGGGCTGCGGCAGGTCGACGACGTCGAGCAGCCGTGCAGCGTCGGGGACGAGCCCGTCGCCGTCGGAGCCGCTCGTGTCGCGCAGCGGGGACACCGCCCGCGCGACGTCGTCGTACCAGTCGTCGCGGACCCGGTCGGCCAGGACGAGCTCGACGGGGGCGGCGAGCTGGCGGCGCAGGACGAGCTCGGTCGGCGTGCGGTGCGTCACGGTGGCGACGCACTCCTCGGGGAGCTGCCACTCCTCGTCGTCGATGCAGACCAGGCGGATGCCGCACGCGGGGCCGTCGCGCAGCAGGCCGACGACGCCGGGCATGGCGCGCAGTCGGCGGGCGCCGTCGAGCACGACGACGATCTCGGGGGAGAACCGGGAGCGGTTCATCCCGTTCTTCGCGCGTTCCGCCCGGCGTTCGGCCAGCACCTGGGTGAGCTCGGCCAGCCGCCGGCCGATCGACTCACCGTCAGCGCCGATGAGCGCGAGGGCTTCCTGGCCCGCCGTCGGCCGCACGTGGGGCAGCCAGGTCGTCCATGCCCACGCCGGCATGTGTTGCTGCGCGGTGAGCACGACGAACTGCACCTCGCGCGGGCTCTGCGTCACGGCGAGCTGCCCGAGCACCCACCGGCCGAGGTCACGCGGGGCGTCCCCGGCGCCGGCGATCCCGAGCACGCCGACCTCGGCGAGCGGCACCGTGACCGGGACGCCGAGGGTCGTGCGCGGCACGTCGGCCAGACCGTCGAGGTCGCGGTCGTCCACGACGGTCACCGTGGACGGCAGGTCGCCGATGCCCACTCGGACGTGCAGGTGGTCGGTGTCGGACGGTCGCCGCTCCCACAGGCGTCGGCCGGGCGTGCTCGCCACGACCCGGAGCGATCCGGCGTCGAGCGCCGAGGTCCTCCGTTGGTCGCGTTCCGCGAGCACGGCGGCGTCGATCGCGGCCTCGAGCGCGGCGACGCGCTGCTTGTGCTCGGCGACCTGCTTGCGGTGGCTCTTCTTGCCGGTGCGCCGGCTGGTGACGGTCTGGCCGACCACCATGATCGGCGTCATCGCCGCGAACAGCAGGTAGAACGGCGAGTGGAAGACCGTCGCCATCACGATGCCGAACATCGCCGGCACGAAGACCATGATCCACGGGATGGCCGAGCGCTGCGGGGGGACCGGCGGCTTCGGGATCCGGAAGTTCGTCGTCAGGAACGGCGGGAGCAGTCGTGGCGGCCGGTTGAAGTCGAGCTGTCCCGAGTCCGGCGGGCGGAGCAGCATGCGGTCGACGACGGCGACCGGGCGGATCGTCAGGGCCGTGTCCCCGATCCGGACCAGGGCGTCGGGGATCCAGGGCACCCACTCCGCCCCGACCGGCTCCTGCTCCAGGGTCGGCGTGACCGAACCTGCCGGACCGGTTACGACTCCGGAGCCTTCCGCCTGCCGGACCGTCACGGTGCCGTCGAAGGCGATCCGTGCCTCCAGACCGGCGATCTCGTCGGCGTCCGCACCGACCACCGGGGCGCCGTCGTCGGCGACCGCGATCCGGTACGTGCCCGGCGACAGCCGGCGCGCTCGTCCCGCGTCCACACCGCCGACGGTGAGCAGGTGGACGATGCCGCGCTCGGACTCGGGTCGGTCCGCGCCGCCGACGTGCAGCACCGCACCGTCGACCAGGCCGCTCCGTGCGAACGGCACGTCGCCGTCCGGCGCGTCCGCCGGCATCGGCGCACCGCCCGTCCGGCGGGCGAGCGCGTCCACGACACCCCGCATGGGGGTTTGTCCGGACGCGTCGACCAGGACGTCCGACGACTCGCCGGTGACGTCGTCGACGACGGTGACGACGACGCGCATCAGGCGTCCGCCTCGGCGCCGTCGCGCTCGGTCACGGTGTCGGCGGTGACGGATGCCGCCAGCGGCACGGACAGCCCGAGCCCGGTCCACTGGACCGTCCCGAGCACGTCCGACACGTGCGTCCCGTCGCGACGGACCTCGAGCGTCCAGCGCGCGAGCGTGTGCGGCTCGGCCGCGACGCACGCCCAGCGACCGCCGGGCCGCTCGAGCAGCCGGACGAGTTCGCGGCCGTCCGCGCCGGCGGGCACGCGGGCGACGACCAGGAGGCCCGGGGTCGCGTCCGCCGTGACGGCCGCGATCGCGTCGCGCACCGACACCGCCGTGCCCGCGTCCGACGCGCCGCCCACGCTGAGCACGGCCGTCCCGGTCGCCCACGGATCGGTCCGGACCTGGTCGACGATCCGCTGGAGCAACGCGGCGCGGGCCGGGCGCTCCCCGCGGAGCGCGACGACCCCGCGCACCCGGCGCAGGTCGACCAGGACGGTCTCGTCCCCGTCGGTGCCGAGCGAGACGACGGTGGCGAACTCGGTCGGCGCCGCCGCCACGAGCGGCACGGCCTGCAGCGCCCACATCGGCGCGGTCCAGGACCGTCCGTCGGGCGTGGCCGTCCACGGCTGCGGCGGTGCGATCGTCGGTGAGGCCAGGTCGAGCCGCACCGTCGTGCCGACCGTCATCCGGACCGCTCCGGGGAAGACGACCCCGGCGTTCGCGCACGACGCGTCGACGGAGCGGAGCACCCGGTCGACGGCCCACGGCGCTGCCGGGTCGCGACGCACCTGGTCGGCCCACGCGAGCGCGTCGGTCGCGGTCCGCCGACGGACGGCGACGATCGTGGGGATGACGAAGGCGAGCGCGCCGAGGAACAGCACGACCGCCATCGTCAGCAGCAGGTGCGACTGCGGCTCGACGAAGGACCAGTTCACGCGGCGCCCCCGAGTTCGGCGAGCCGACGTTCCAGCGCGGTCGGCTCCACCCCGGGCACGTCGGTCCAGCGGAAGGTCGTCACGATCGCGTCGAACAGGGCGACCAGGGCGTCGGTGAGCCGGTCGTCGGCTTCGGGCAGGCTGATCGCCGAGAACGACAGGACGACCCACCGCCCCGGACGGTGCGGCACCGGGATCGTGTACACGACCTGCCGGTCGTCCACGACGGGCAGCTCGGCGCCGAGCTCCGGAAGCTCCGCTGCCGGGTCGGCGCGACGGATGACGGTCTCGGTCCGCGCGGCGATCCCGCCGTCGACCTCGCGGATCCCCGGGTCCTCGTCGTCGCGCCGGTCGGGCAGCGCGTCCGCCAGGATCTGGGCGATCACCTGCTCCGGAGATTCCTCGGACTCGTCCTCCGCCTCGGTCTCGATGATCGACACCGGCGGCGTGTACCCGTCGACGGGTTGCACGGGCAGGTAGACCGCCGTCGCGCCGTTGTCGCCGGCCTCGGCCACCGTGGCGACGAGCCGCTTGCGCATCTCCTGGCGCAGGGGCTCCGCCCGGTCGCGGGGCAGGTCGTCGGGGAGCGCGCGGGCGATGACCTCGCGGACCACCGCGCCGAGCTCCTGGCGGTCCTCCTCGCGGGCGGGCAGACGCGCCCACCCCGGCGGGACGACCATGAAGAAGGACGCGGTCAGGTCGGTCATGCGTGCACCTCGTTCCGGATGGCTCCGATCAGGCCGACGAGTTCCCCACCGAAGACGGGGACGACGTCGAGGTCGCTGGTTCGCCAGAGGACGCGGGTGTCGACGTCCACCGGCCCGTCGGCCCCGGTGAGCGTCTCCCGACGGACGGCGCAGACGGTGGCCCAGATCGCGCCGCTGTCGTCGAGGTCGTAGCGGGTGACGATCGGCCCCTCGCCGCCCACGTGCTCGGGCAGCTCGTCGACGGCCGGCCGCTCGACCGGCAGCCCGCCCTCTGCGCCCGCGAGCTCGAGCAGGCTCTCGCCGCCCGGTTCCGCCACGCCGACCGACACCACCACCGGCAGCGGCCACCGGTTCGGCACACCGAGCCCCGCGACGAGGCGGCCCTCGGTGCCGAGCGCCGCCCGGAACTCGAGCAGGGTGTCGAGCGCCGCGACCGGGTCGACCTGTCGGCCGTCGTCGAACACGCGGTCCTCGCCCTCCGCCGCGTCGTCCACGCGGACGACGGCGGCGAAGAGCTCGAGCACCTCGGCGCGCCACGCGGGCGTCGCGCCCTCGGTGTCCGGCACGACGAGCCACTGGGGGATCTCGACGTCGATGCGCGAGGTGAGGACGGGTGTCGGGGTCATGTGCTCCACTGCTTGTCTCGGGTGACGTCGGGCCGGGCGGGTCCCCGGCTCAGACGGAGATCGGGTGCTTCGTCGCGTTCCAGTCGTCGGTCCACGGGCGCTTCGTGTCGGCGCCGTCACCGACGGGGTTGAGGACGAGGCCGGCGATCGAGTAGTTGCGGCCCCAGACGCTCAGGCCGCCGTTCACGTAGGTGTGCCACTTCGGCGCACTCGACGCCAGCGTGCCGATCCCGTTCGCGCCGCCCCACTTGCTCAGGTCGTTGCGCAGGATCTGGAAGTCCACGCCGCCGATGCGTTCCGCCCAACCAGTGAACCCCTGCCGGGTGAACAGGTCGGAACCGAACTGCTTCCGGACCATGGCCACGTCGTTGCGGAACACCGTGCCGAACTTCGACAGGTTCCACCACATGGGGTTGTCCTTGAACTTGTCGAGCACGTCGTCCATCCGCTTGATCGCGATCTGCGTCACGTCGCCGTCGAGCTTGTCGGCGACCTGCAGTGCGTCGTGGGCGTCGTCCAGGCTCTTGGTCTTCGTGAGCCACCCGCCGATGGCGTCGTTCCGGAGCTTCGAGATCTTCCCCAGGTCGACCTTCAGGCCGTTCTGCACCGCCGACTTGCTCGCCGTGATGCCCTTGCTGACCGCGACCGACGTCGCCTTGGTGACGCCGACGCCGACGCCGAGGGTCACGACGCCGACGACCGCCATCACCAGGTCGAAGACGTTGCCCTCGCCGAGCGCCGTCAGCCCGATCTGCGCGACCAGGCTCACCCCGGCCGCGACCGCACCCATGATCGCGAGGACCCCGACGCCGGGGATGAGGATCGCCAGCGCTGCGAGGGCGATGCCGATGTAGGTGAAGATCTTGACGAGGATCTTGAGCAGCTTCGAGAAGAAGGCCTTGATCTTGTCGCCGAGGGTGTCGTGCAGCCCGTCGTGCCAGGCACCGCGGATGGTCGACGAGGCGGCCTTGCCCGCGGCGTTCAGGGCGTCGACCGCGCGCCGGAGGCGGGCCTTCGCGGCGTCGGCACTGTCGTTCGCCGACGTCTCGGCCCGGTGCTTCGCGTCGATCTGGCCCTGCTCGTCGTCGGTGAGCGGCGGGGCGTCCGACGCACGGCCCTGTGAGGGGTCGGCCATCCCGTTCGCCCGCGCCCCGGCCGCCGCGGCGTCCTCGGCGTCGTGCAGGGCCGCCGCGGACTCGTCGAGCGCCTGCTCGAGGCTCGGCACGTACCCGGTCAGGGCGTCGCGGATGGCCTCGTAGCGCCCGGCCATCTTCTGCAGGGACTCCGCGACCTCCTTGCTCTTCTTGCGGACGGCGTTCGCGGTCTCGCCCTTGAACTGCGACTCGTCGCCGTCGCCGATGCTCTTGAGCACGGCGGCCTCGCTCGTGATCTCGTCGGCGATGGTCGTGTAGTAGTGCACGAGGTCGTTCACCACGGGGACGTCGGCGATCACCGGGTCCGTGGACTCCCCGAGCAGCGCCCAGTCCCCTCCGCGTGCCGGCATCAGGCGGCCTGCCCGTCGGCCGGGTGCTCCTCGGTGGACAGCTTGTCGTGCAGGTCCTGCTCGAGTGACGCCCAGTTGTCCGATGCCTTCTGCATCTTCTCGTGCAGGTCCTTCACGGCGCCCTTCATCTTGTTCCGGTGGATCTTCCAGTCACCGGAGAAGTCGTGCATCGCCTTCTGCACGTCGTGCTGGCCGTAGACCTCCTGGAGCTCGCGCTCGTCGGACTTCTGGTGCTCCAGCTCGTCGGAGATGTGCTGCAGTTTCGCGGCCGAGTCCTCGAGGACGGCCTTCGTGATGATGAGGTCTGCCATGGGTGCTCCTGGTCGGTGAACGGGATCGGAACCGGATCGGCCCCGGCCCCGTCGGTGTCGACGAGGCCGGGACCGCTGCGGTGGGACCTACTTGATCGCGTTCGCGAGCTCCTGGTCGGTCTGCTGCAGCGCCTCGGACGCCTTGTTGAGGTACATCGACATGCCCTCGAGACCCTCGATGGTCTTCGTCGCGCCGTCGTTGAACTCCTGGTACGAGTTGCCGAAGGCGACCGACGACTGGTCGGTCACGTAGCCGCCGGAGATGAGCGAGTCGACCAGCGACTTCAGCTCACGCAGCTTCGAGGTGATGTCCTGCTCGCCGTTGACGAGGCGGGTCGCGGCGTCCTGCATCTCGCCGTAGGTCACGTTCAAGTTGGGCATGGCCTGCTCCTGCTGTTCGTCTGCACCCCCCGGTCGAGGGACAGGACCGAGGTTATTTCAGGCCGGAACCACTTCGCGGGGTACGTTTTCGCAGCAGCGGGTGCCGGAGCCGTGCACACCGATGTGCACATTCCAGTATTCCGGCAGCACCGCGCGGTCGATCCCCGTCGGTATTCACATGTCACCGATGCACGAAAATCCTGGTCATCGGCGTGTCGCGGGGTCCGCGGACGGCGAGAGTCCCCCCGACGGGGGACACCCGACGTCCGTCAGAACCCGTGGACGAGCTGCCCCGAGGCGTCCTTGTAGCCCGGGACCCGCTCCTGGTCGGAGCCCCACCCGGTCGGCTTGATGCCCTGGCCGTACGAGAACGTGTTCATCCAGCTCGCCACCACCCGCCCGCCGGCGGCGTACTTGTGCCAGTTCGGCAGGGCGGCGATGTCGACGCCGTGGTCGCGCTTCATGGCGACCTTCATGGCGTCCATCTCGATCTGCCGGTCGACGCTCATCAGGCGCTGCCACTGCCAGCCCTTGCCGTCCTTCGCGAAGACGTCGCGGATCTTGGCCTTGTCGTCGTTCCAGAGCGCGCGGTTCGGCCGCCACCAGTTCGGCTTCTCCTTGAAGCCGCCGAGCGTGTTCTTCCCCATCGTCGCGATGCGGGCGTCCGTCAGCCGGTTGATGTGCCGGTTGATCGTGGTGACGGTCCGCAGCGCGCCGGGGTCACGCAGGGTGTCCTTGATCGCGACGGCCCGGACGTCCTGCAGCTTCTTGATCTTGTCGAGGTTCGTCTTCGCGAAGCCCTGCATCCCCTTGCCGAGTCCGGCCGTCTTCGCCAGCGACGCGACCTTGGTGAGTCCGGCGCCGACGCCGACGAGCACGACCCCGACCGCCGAGGTGATGACGTCGAGCCACGAACCCTCGCCCATCCCCGCCAGCGTGATGTTGAGCACGAGCGTGACCGCCGCGGCGACCGCCGCCATGAACGTGAGCATGCCGACGCCGGGGATGAGGATCGCCAGGGCCGCGAGGGCGATGCCGATGTAGGTGAAGATCTTGACGAGGATCTTCAGCAGCTTCGAGAAGAACGCCTTGATCTTGTCGCCGAGGGTGTCGTGCAGCCCGTCGTCCCACGCGGCCCGGATCGTCGACGCCGCTGCCTTGCCGGCCGCGTCCACCCCGTCGACCGCCCGCCGCAACCGCGCGACCGCGGCGTCGGCGCCGTCCTTCGCGCTGCTCGTGGCGCGCGCCTTGGCGTCGATCGCCCCCTGCTCGTCGTCGGTCAGCGGCGGCGCGTCCTGCGCGCGGCCCTGGCCGGGGTCGGGCATCGCGCCGGCCCGGGCACCGGCGGCCGAGGCGTCCTCGGCGTCGCGCAGGGCGGCTGCCGACTCGGTCAGTGCCGTCTCGAGCTCGGGCAGGTAGCCGGTCAGGGCGTCGCGGATCGCGTCGTACCGGCCGGACATCCGCTGCAGGGACTCGGCGACCTCCTTGCTCTTCTTCCGGACCGCGTCGGCGGACTCGCCCTTGAACTGCGACTCGTCGCCGTCGCCGATCCTGCGGAGGACGTCCGCCTCAGAGGTGATCTCCTGGGCCATCGTCGTGTAGTAGTTCACGAGTTCGTGCACGGTCGGCACGTCCGCGACGATCGGGTCGGACCCCTCGTGCAGCAACGCCCAGTTGCCACCGCGTGCCGGCATCAGGCGGCCTGCCCGTCGGTCGGCTGCGCCTCGGTGTCGAGCTTGTCCGTCAGGTCCGTCTCGAGCTCGGTCCAGTGCTCCGTGGACTTCTGCATCTTGTCGTGCAGGTCCCTCACGGCGCCCTTCATCTTGTTCCGGTGGATCTTCCAGTCACCGGAGAAGTCGTGCATCGCCTTCTGCACGTCGTGCTGGCCGTAGATCTCGGTCAGGGCACGGTCGTCCGACCTCTGGTGCTCGAGCTCGTCGGAGATGTGCTGCAGCTTGGTCGCGGAGTCCTCGAGGACGGCGCGGGTGATGATGAGGTCTGCCATGGGTGCTCCCGGTCGTGGGCTGGACGCGGAGGGCGCCCGGGGTCACCACGCGTGCGACCCCGGGCGGACCGACTACTTGATCGCGTTCGCGAGCTCCTGGTCGGTCTGCTGCAGCGCCTCGGACGCCTTGTTGAGGTACATCGACATGCCCTCGAGACCCTCGATGGTCTTCGTCGCGCCGTCGTTGAACTCCTGGTACGAGTTGCCGAAGGCGACTGACGACTGGTCGGTCACGTAGCCGCCGGAGATGAGCGAGTCGACCAGCGACTTCAGCTCACGCAGCTTCGAGGTGATGTCCTGCTCGCCGTTGACGAGGCGGGTCGCGGCGTCCTGCATCTCGCCGTAGGTCACGTTCAAGTTGGGCATGGCCTGCTCCTGTTCACGGTGTTCGACACCCCCGGGTCCGGAGGCCGGGATGACGCTATCGGCTCCTCGACCCCCGAACGGGGGTGTTCAAGTGGTGTTCACCGCAACTTCCACCAGCGGTGCGCGCACGAGAAGAACGTGCGTCGGGCAGGAGAACCAGCCGTGTCGACGACGTGACGCCCGGGAACGACGGAAGGCGGGCCTCCCGAGAGGGGAGACCCGCCTTCCGACGGAACGAGGTCGCGCTACTTGGCGGCGACGACCTTGAGCGAGATCACGGCAGTGATGTCCTCGCGCAGACGCACGGTGGCCTCGTGGTCACCGACGGTCTTGATGGTCGCGGGGACCTCGACCTTGCGCTTGTCGAGCGAGCCGACGCCCTGCGCCTGGACGGCGTCAGCGACGTCGCCCGGACGGACGGAGCCGAACAGACGGCCGTCCTTGCCGGCCTTGACCGACAGCTGGATGGTGGCGTTCTCGAGCTTCATCTTGAGGTCCTGTGCCTCTTCGATGGTGGCGAGCTCGCGCGCGGTACGCGCAGCACGGATCGACTCGACCTGCTTCTCGCCGCCCTTGGACCACGCGACAGCGAAGCCCTGGGGGATGAGGTAGTTGCGGGCGTAGCCGTTCTTGACGTCGACGACGTCACCGGCGGAACCGAGGCCGGAGACCTCGTGGGTGAGGATGAGCTTCGACATGTGTCGACCTCCGATCAGCGGCCGGAGCCGGCGTAGGGGAGGAGCGCCATCTCACGGGCGTTCTTCACGGCACGGGCGATGAGGCGCTGCTCCTGGACGGAGACGCCGGTGATGCGACGGGCGCGGATCTTCCCACGCTCCGAGATGAACTTGCGAAGGGTCGCGACGTCCTTGTAGTCGATGACGCCGACCTTGATCGACTTCGCGGGAGCGGCGTTCTTGCCGCCCTTACCGCGAGGCTTCCGGCGATCGCCGGTGCTCTTTCCAGCCATTGTGTGTCCTTAAGAAGAAGAAGTTGTGTCCGTTGGATCGCTGAGGATCAGAACGGGGTCTCGTCGTCGAAGTTGCCGCCGGGGGTGGACCACACGTCGTTCGACTGTGCGTTCCCGCCACCCTGCTGGCCGCCCTGGGGGGACCAGGGCGCGTCCGACTGACCGCCGCCGGTGTTGCCGCCGCCGTTCCAGCCACCGTTGCCGCCGCCGGAGTTGCCCCCGCCGACCTGACCACGGCCACCGCCGCTGCCACCCGCTGCGCGGGTGATCTGGGCGGTCGCGTACCGGAGCGACGGGCCGATCTCGTCGACCTCGAGCTCGATGCTCGTGCGCTGCTGACCCTCACGGTCCTGGTAGGAACGCTGACGCAGACGGCCCTGCGCGATGACGCGCGAGCCCTTCGTCAGCGACCCCGCCACGTGCTCGGCGAACTCGCGCCACACACTCGCACGGAGGAACAGCGCGTCGCCGTCCTTCCACTCGTTCGCCTGACGGTCGAACGTGCGAGGGGTCGACGCGATGGTGAAGTTCGCCACGGCGAGCCCGTTCTGCGTGTAGCGCAGCTCGGGGTCCGCGGTGAGGTTGCCCACCACCGTGATGACGGTTTCGCCGGCCACGGGCTACTCGGCGCTCGCGGTCGCGGCCTGGGAGGCGTTGGCGGCCTTGCGGGCCGCACGCGCCTCGTCACGCTGCTTCTGGGCGGCGACCTGCGCGATGCCCTCTTCGGCGCGGAGGACCTTCGTGCGGAGCACGGCCTCGGAGAGACCGAGCTGACGGTCCAGCTCCTTGGCGGCCTCGGGGGTCGACGTGAAGTCGACGACGGCGTAGATGCCCTCGGACTTCTTGGCGATCTCGTAGGCGAGCCGGCGACGGCCCCAGACGTCCACGTTGTCGACGGTGCCACCGTCGTTGCGGATCACGGCCAGGAACTTGTCCAGGCTCGGAGCGACGGTGCGCTCGTCGATCTCGGGGTCGAGGATCGCCATCAGTTCGTACTGGTGCATGCGGAACCCACCTCCTCTGGTCTCAGCGGCCCCGGGCAGTTCCCGGGACAGGAGGGTTGATGCATGTGTACCGGTGCGCAGGAGCGCGGGCACAACCCCGCAAGCTTAGCGGACTGCCTGGAGGCGCGCCACCGGCCTGTGGGTCGGCTCGCGGAACCAGGTTCCGGACACCACACCGTGGAATCGCGCGGTTCGGAGTCCGGAACCTGGTTCCGGAGACTGCGGGCGAGCCCGTCAGCCGGCGTCGCGGGCCGCCCACCAGGCGCGGAGGCGGGCCTCGGCCACGTCCGCACCGAGCGGGCCGTCGTCCATCCGGGCCTCGAGCAGGAACCGGTACGCGTCACCGACGGCACGGCCCGGCGGGATGTCGAGGATCCGCATGATGTCGTCGCCGGTCAGGTCGGGACGCATCGCGTCGAGCTCCTCCTGTTCGGCGAGCACCGCGATCCGTGCCTCGAGGTCGTCGTAGGCGAAGGCCAGGCGGTCGGCCTTGCGGCGGTTGCGGGTGGTGACGTCGGAGCGGGTGAGCTCGTGCAGCCGTTCGAGCTGCGGGCCGGCGTCGCGGACGTAGCGGCGCACGGCGGAGTCGGTCCAGGCGCCCTCGGTGTACCCGAAGAAGCGCAGGTGCAGCTCGATCAACCGTGACACCGCGGCGATCGTGTCGTTGTCGAAGCGCAGGGCCCGCAGCCGCTTCTTCGCGAGCTTCGAGCCGACGAGGTCGTGGTGGTGAAAGCTCACGGCGCCGCCGGGTTCGAGCTTGCGCGTCGCGGGCTTGCCGATGTCGTGGAGCAGGGCGGCCAGGCGGAGCACGGTGTCCGGGGGGTCGTCGGCGTGCCGCTCGGCCTCGTGGCCGATGGCCTGCTCGAGCACCGTCAGGGAGTGCTCGTAGACGTCCTTGTGGTGGTGGTGCTCGTCGATCTCGAGCCGCATCTCGGGCAGCTCGGGCAGGACCCGCTCGGCGAGGCCGGTGTCCACGAGCAGGCGGATGCCGGGCACCGGGTCGCCCGTGTTCAGCAGCTTGACGAGCTCGTCGCGCACCCGCTCGGCGGACACGATGTCGATGGAGTCGACGAGGTCGTGCATGGCGGCGCGGACGTCGTCGTCGACGGTGAACCCGAGCTGCGCCGTGAACCGCGCCGCACGCATCATCCGGAGCGGGTCGTCGCGGAACGACACGACGGCGGCCTGCGGGGTGCGCAGGCGCGCGGCCAACAGGTCCTCGACGCCGCCGTGCACGTCGACGAGCTCGCGGGCCGGCAGCCGCAGCGCCATGGCGTTCACGGTGAAGTCGCGGCGCAGCAGGTCGTCCTGGATGGTGTCGCCGAACGCGACCTCGGGCTTGCGGGTCTCGCCGTCGTAGACGTCGCTGCGGTACGTCGTGATCTCGACCTGCTCGCCCCGCACGAGGGCGGCGATGGTGCCGAACTGCCGCCCGACGTCCCACGTGGTGGTCGCGATCGGTTCGACGACCGCCAGGATCTGGTCGGGACGGGCGTCGGTCGTGAAGTCGAGGTCGGTCACGGGGCGACCGAGGAACGCGTCGCGCACGGGGCCGCCGACGAGCGCCAGCTCGTGCCCGGCGTCGGCGAACACCCGAGCGAGGAGGGCGACGGGCTCGGTGGCGGCGAGTGCGTCGAGTCGTTCGACGGCCTGGGCAACGGACTGCATGACGGTCCTCATCCTCCCAGATCGAGGCCAGGAGTTCTCCACCGGTCCCGCGCGCACGGGCTGTGTTCATCGTCGCCCCTCGTACACTCGTGCTCGGCCCGCACCGACCCCGTGGCCCGCTCTCTCGTATGCAGATCCTCCGCACCACGCTCGCCGCAGCCGCGTCGACCCTCGTCGCGCTCGGCCTGGTCGTCGCGCCCGTCAGTGCCGACCACGCCTCGGCGGCCGAGGTCTCGACCCCGAAGTCGCACGTCGCCGACCCGGCCGCCGCCGACGCGGGCAAGGCGACCATCTCGATCGCCCCGGCGAACCGCGGCGTCGTGCAGCGCGACCAGGACCTCACCCTGTCCGTGACGGTCACGAACGACACCGACGCGGCACTGCCCGCCGGTACCGCCGAGTTCGACATCTTCCGCTCCGCGAGCACGCGCGACGTCCTGGCCGCGTGGCTGCAGGACACCACCACGACGGGTTACCTCGGCGCGCCGATGGACTCCGTAGAGATCCCGGCCGTCCCCGCGCACCGCTCGGTGACCATCGACTCGGTGTCGATCGTGTCCGGCAACGTCGCCCTCGGCGGGTACCCCGGGTTCGGCGCACGCCGCATCGCCGCCGAGTACACCGCGGGGGAGACCGTCGCCGTCGACCGCTCCGCGATCACCTGGTACCCAGACTTCGAGCAGGCCCCGATCAGCGTCTCGGTCGCGATGCCCGTCACCGTCCCGCAGTCCACCGACGGCATCCTGACCCCCGCCGTCCTGGCCGCGGCGACCTCCGTCGACGGCACCCTGACGCAGCAGCTCGACGCCGCCGAGGACCACAACGTCGCCGTCGCCGTCGACCCCCGCATCATCGCCTCGATCCGGATCCTCGGCGAGAACGCCCCGTCGAGCGCGTCCACCTGGCTGCAGCGCCTCGAGTCCCTGCGCAACGAGACGTTCGCGCTGCCGTACGCCGACGCCGACGTCACCGGCCTGCGGCAGGCCGGCTCGGACGGCGTCCTCGGGCCGATCTCCCTCGACCAGTCCGTGAAGGACGAGAACTTCCCCGGCGCCGAGACCGCACCGCCGACCCCGACGGGCACCCCGGGTCAGACCACGAGCCCGACCGCCAGCGCCGTCCCCGGTGACGACGCGACGCCCGGTGCCGGCACCACGGACGCCACGACCACGCTCCCCACCACCGCGTCCCTGCTCGACTTCCCGTACTCGCTGCAGTCCATCGCCTGGCCGGACGAGGGCACCGTCTCGACGAAGGACCTGCCGGCACTCCGCCGGGCCGGTACGAAGACGACCATCGTCGCCAGCGGCAACACCTCGGCGGGCGCGGACACCACCATCGCCGCGTCCGAGAAGATCGGCGACGACCACGTGCTCGTCGCCGACCAGACGATGTCCCGGCTGCTCCGCACCGCCGCGGACGCCTCGGACCGGCAGACGTGGGCCACGGCGATGTCCGAACTCACCGCGACGCTCGCCACCGCGGCCAGCGCCGGCACCGCGACCAGCCCGGTCCTGCTGACCCTCGGCCGCGACTGGCCCTCCGACTCCGAGCGGCTCAGCCAGGCGCTCGACGCCCTCGAGAACACCGCCTGGGTCGCCCCGTCCGACCTGTCGACGGCCGTCGGCTCCGTCGCCGGGTCGCTCACCCTCGACGGGTCGTCGACCGGGGACGACCGCATCGACCAGCTCCGACGCCTCGTGCGCGGCGAACAGGGCCTGACCGCGTTCTCGACCATCCTCGAGACGCCGCAGCAGGTCACCGCGCCCGCACGCCTCCGACTGCTCGCCCTGGCCTCCAATGCTTGGCGCGGCGACGAGGACGCACTCGGCGCCGCGATCGACGCGCGCACCGCGGCCTGGGCGGCGACCACGAAGAAGGTCGGCATCGTCGACTCGAGCAGCCTCACCCTGCTCGGCGACCGCTCGTCGCTCCCGGTGTCGATCCGGAACCGCTCCGACTACCCGGTGACCGTGCACCTGTTCGTGCAGCCGTCGAACTCCGCCCTGCGCGTCGTCCGCAACGACATCGAGGTCGAGGTCCAGCCGAAGTCGTCGACGCGTGCGACCGTCCCGGTGCAGTCCGTGGCCAACGGCACGGTCGAACTCACGATGTCGCTGTCGAGCCCGAGCGGCGTCGCCGTCGCCGATCCCGCCGTCGTGCAGCTCAACGTGCAGGCCCAGTGGGAGACGTTCATCACCGCGGCGGCCGCGGCGGCCCTCGTCCTGGTCTTCGGGTTCGGCATCTTCCGCAGCATCCGCAAGCGCGCACGTCGCCGGAACGGCGAGCCGGACGACGATGACGACGACCCGAACCGGCCGCTCGCGGTGCAGCCCACCGTGGCGGGCGCGCATGCGACCGCCCCTGCGACCGCTGCCGGGCCGACCCCGGGGTCCGGGAGCGACCACCTGCGGGACGTGACCGACCGCGCCGGAGGTGCGCCGGGCCTCCCGGCCGCCGCTGCCCCGACGAGCACCGTCGCGCCGCCGCGCGACCCCGAGGAGCCGACCGTGAGCACCCCCCAGACGCAGCCAGAGGTCGACGCCGAGCCGGTGGCCGAGCGCAGTCTCGGTCGGGCGAGCGCCCTGCTCGCGGCGGGCACGATGGTCAGTCGGATCCTCGGGTTCGCGAAGACCTTCGTGCTGGCGTACGCGATCGGGCAGAACGCGAGCCCCTCGGCGAACGCCTTCGCCGTGGCGAACCAGCTGCCGAACAACATCTACGCGCTCATCGCGGGCGGCCTGCTGTCCGCGGTGCTCATCCCGCAGATCGTCCGCTCGATGCGCGACTCTGCCGACGGCGGGCAGTCCTACGTCAACAAGATCGTCACGCTGGGCGGCTCCGCGTTCATCGTCATCACGATCGCGGCGACCGCCCTGGCGCCGCTGCTCGTGCGCCTCTACACGACCTCCTCGGACTCCCGGGGACCGGCCGCGACCGACCTGGCGATCGCGTTCGCGTTCTGGTGCCTGCCGCAGATCCTCTTCTACGCGATGTACTCGCTGCTCGGCGAGGTCCTCAACGCGAAGCAGGTCTTCGGCCCGTTCACGTGGGCGCCGCTGCTCAACAACGTGATCGCCATCGCCGGCCTGGTCGTCTTCATCGCCCTGTACGGCAACAGCGGCGCCGCGGTGGACGACTGGACGCCGGCGAAGATCGCCCTGCTCGCCGGCAGCGCCTCGCTCGGGGTCTTCGCCCAGGCGGCCTTCCTGCCGCTCTTCTGGAAGCGTGCCGGGCTGTCCTTCCGCCCCGACTTCCGGTGGCGCGGCGTCGGTCTCAAGTCGACCGGAACGGCCGCCGGCTGGCTGTTCGCGATGATCCTGGTGACGCAGATCGCCGGGATCGTGCAGTCGAGCGTCGCGTGGAAGGGCCAGGACGAAGGCCCCGGCAACGCGGTGCTCGGCAACGCGTGGCTCATCTTCATGCTGCCGCACTCGATCATCGCGGTCTCGATCGCGACGGCCTACTTCACCCGGATGAGCCACGACGCCGCGCGCGGCGACCTCGACGCCGTCCGCCGCAACCTGTCGCTGTCGCTCCGCATCGTCGGGCTGTTCACCGTCTTCTCGTCGGTCGCGCTCGTCGTCGTCGCCGTCCCCTTCGGCCGGCTCTACGAGGGGACCTTCGAGAGCGCGGTGCAGGTCGGTGCGGTCCTCGTCGCCTACATGCCCGGGCTCGTGCTGTTCAGCATGTTGTTCATCCTGCAGCGCGTGTTCTGGGCGATGCACGACCACCGCACGCCGTTCCTCATGCAGTGCATCCAGTCCGTCCTGTTCGTGATCGGCGCACTGGCGGCCTCCACGCTCCCGAACGCGGCGATCGGCATCGGGGTCGCCGCGTGCACGACCCTCGCCGGTACCGCGCAGACGATCGTGGCGCTCGTCCTCGTTCGTCGGAAGCTGGGCAGCATCGAGGGCCCCGTCGTGACCCGCTCGCACCTGCAGTTCGTCGTCGCCGCGCTCGTGGCCGGGGTCGCCGGTGCCGCCGTGGCACTGTTCTTCGGCGCGTTCAGCCCGAGCGGGTTCGCGATGTCGGACCGCACCGGCGCGCTCATCACCATCGTCCTGACCGGCGCGGTGATGGCGGTCGTGTACTTCGGGGTCCTCGTCGTCGCGAAGAACGGCGAGATCAGGAACGCCGTCGGACTCCTGCGCACGCGCCTCGGCCGCTGACCGCACGCTTGCCGTACGGCGTGGAATGCCGCGCCGGTACCATGTGTTGACCCGGTCAGCACGCAACGGAAGGGCATTCAGGCATGCGCCAGCTCATCATCATCGGTTCCGGTCCGGCCGGGTTCACCGCCGGCATCTACGCCGCACGCGCCGAGCTCAAGCCGCTCATCGTCGCCTCGAGCGTCGAGACGGGCGGAGAGCTCACCAAGACCACCGAGGTCGAGAACTTCCCCGGCTTCCCCGAGGGCATCCAGGGCCCCGACCTCATGATCAAGATGCAGGAGCAGGCCGAGCGCTTCGGTGCCGAGGTCCTGTACGACGACGCGGTGTCCGTCGACCTGACGGGTGACGTGAAGAAGGTCACCGTCGGGTCCGGCACGACGTACGAGGCCCTCGCGGTCATCTACGCCACCGGCTCGGCCTACCGCCACCTCGGGCTCCCCGACGAGGAGCGCCTGTCCGGCCACGGCGTCTCGTGGTGCGCGACCTGCGACGGCTTCTTCTTCCGTCAGAAGAACATCGCCGTCGTCGGCGGTGGCGACTCCGCCATGGAAGAGGCGACCTTCCTCACGCGCTTCGCCGACAAGGTGACGGTCATCCACCGCAAGGACACCCTGCGCGCGTCGAAGATCATGCAGGACCGCGCCCACAACGACCCGAAGATCGAGTTCGCGTGGAACAAGGAGGTCATCGGCATCCAGGGTGACTCCGCCGTGACGGGTGTGACCCTCAAGGACACCGTCGACGGCACCGAGAGCGAGCTCGCCCTCGACGGCCTGTTCATCGCCATCGGCAACGACCCGCGCGTGCACCTCGTGCACGGGCAGCTCGAGCTCGCGCCGGAGGGCACCATCGCGGTCGAGGGCCGCACCTCGAAGGCCGTCGGCGTCCCCGGGGTCTTCGTGGCCGGCGACGTCCTCGACCACACCTACCGCCAGGCCATCACGGCCGCCGGTTCCGGTGCCGTCGCAGCGCTCGACGCCGAGAAGTACCTCGCCGACCTCGAGGACACCCTGACCGACCAGGCCGAGGGCGTCACCCCGGTCGAGCCGGTCACCATCTCCGCCTGACCCGCACCGGCCGCGCGGGCACCCGGAATGTCGGGACCCGCCGACCGGTTGCACACCCTGTACCGACTCCACACGAAAGGACACCCATGTCCAACGCCAAGGCTGTCACCGACGCCACCTTCTCGGACGAGGTCCTGCAGTCCGACAAGACGATCCTCGTCGACTTCTGGGCCGAGTGGTGTGGCCCGTGCCGCGCCGTCTCGCCGATCCTCGACCAGATCGCCGAAGAGCACGCCGGCAAGATCGAGATCGTCAAGCTGAACGTGGACGACAACCCCCAGTCGGCCATGAACTACCAGATCACCTCGATCCCCGCGATGAAGGTCTTCAAGGGCGGCGAGGTCGTCAAGACCGTCATCGGCGCCAAGCCGAAGCCCGCGCTCGAGGCCGACCTCGCCGAGTTCCTCGCGT
The DNA here is from genome assembly GCF_003234445.2 of Curtobacterium sp. MCLR17_036. NCBI lineage: Bacteria > Bacillati > Actinomycetota > Actinomycetes > Micrococcales > Microbacteriaceae > Curtobacterium > Curtobacterium sp. MCLR17_036. The sequence continues at coordinate 3,625,609 of NZ_CP126269.1, forward strand.
AGGTCACCCCGGTCCACCCGACGCCCCCGTCACCCACGTGGTGACGGGGGCGTCGTGCATGCCACCCGTTGCCGATCGGCCCCACCCAGCAGCCCGGGTTCCGGAGGTCGATGTCGTAGTGTGGCGGGAATGTCCCACTGAACGGAGCACTCGATGACGAACGGCAACAGCCTCGACCCCTGGTACGACTCCTACGCCCAGCGCACCGCCGGGCTGAGCGCCTCCGAGGTCCGAGCCCTGTTCGCCGTCGCCTCGCGCCCGGAAGTGGTCTCCCTGGCCGGGGGCATGCCGTACGTCTCCGCGCTCCCCAGAGAGCTCGTCACGGGCTCCCTGGACCGCGTCATGAACGAGGACGCCGCCATGGCGCTGCAGTACGGCGGCGGCCAGGGCCTGCGCTCCCTGCGCGAGCACATCGTCGACGTCATGAGCCTCGAGGGCATCCGCGCGAGTGCCGAGGACGTCGTCGTCACCACGGGGTCGCAGCACGCGCTCGACCTCGTCACCCGGCTGTTCATCGACCCGGGCGACGTCGTGCTCGCCGAGTCGCCCTCGTACGTCGGCGCCATCGGGGTCTTCCGGTCGTACCAGGCGGAGACCGTGCACGTCGCCACCGACGAGCTCGGCCTCGTCCCGCAGGCCCTGCGCGAGGCCATCGCGGCGCTGCGGACGCAGGGCAAGCGGATCAAGTTCCTCTACACGATCCCGAACTTCCACAACCCGGCCGGTGTCACGATGAGTCGTGAGCGCCGCATCGAGGTGCTCGACATCTGCCGGTCGAACAACATCCTCGTGCTCGAGGACAACCCGTACGGGCTGCTCTGGTTCGACGAGCCGGCACCGCAGGCGATCCGGTCGATCGACGAAGAGGGCGTCGTCTACCTGGGTTCCTTCTCGAAGACCCTCGCGCCGGGCTTCCGTGTCGGCTGGGCACTCGCGCCCCACGCCATCCGCGAGAAGCTCGTGCTCGCCAACGAGTCCGCCGTGCTCGCGCCCAACTCGTTCGGGCAGTACGTCGTGAACGCCTACCTGGACGCCGCGGACTGGAAGGGCCAGGTGGACACCTTCCGCGGACTCTACGCCGAGCGCCGCGACGCGATGCTGTCCGCCCTGGGGGAGTTCCTGCCGGACCTGTCCTGGACGAAGCCGAACGGCGGGTTCTTCGTCTGGCTCACCCTTCCCGAGTCGCTCGACTCGAAGGGCATGCTGCCCCGCGCGGTGAAGGAGCTCGTGGCCTACACGCCCGGCACCGCGTTCTACGCCGACGGTCGGGGCGGCGGACACATCCGCCTGTCGTTCTGCTACCCGACGCCCGAGCAGATCCGCGTCGGCGTGAAGCGCCTGGCCAACGTGGTCAACGACGAGCTCGAGCTCATCGAGACCTTCGGGCCCGCGACCCGTCCGAACGCGGTCGCACGGGAGTCGTCCTCGGTGAGCGCTCCGCCGCCGAACGTCTCCTGACCAGCACTTTCCGCGTCCCCGCGCAGCCCGTTCCACACCAGAGGACCCAGCATGGCCGAGCTCACCCGCCGTCACGTCGTCGTCGTCGCCGGCGGCATCTCGCACGAGCGAGACGTCTCCCTCCGGTCCGGCCGTCGGGTCGCGGACTCACTCACCGGGTACGGCTGGCAGGTCGACCTGCGCGACGCCGACGCGATGCTCCTGCCGGCCCTCACCGAGTCGCGCCCGGACGTCGTGTGGCCGGCCCTGCACGGCGCTTCCGGTGAGGACGGGGCCCTGCGGGGCATCCTGGAGGCCGTGGACATCCCGTACGTCGGCTCACGTTCCACTTCCGCTCGCCTCGCCTGGGACAAGCCCACCGCCTCCGCGCTGGTCGCGCGGGCGGGTGTACGCACACCACGGTCCGTGACCTTGTCCCACGACGTGTTCCGGGAGCTCGGCGCCGCCGGCGTCCTGGCGGCGATCGCAGCCGAACACCCCGTGCCGCTCGCGGTGAAGCCGGCTCGCGGAGGCAGCGCCCAGGGCGTGACGCTCGTCGAGGACGTCGAGGACCTGCCGCGTGCCATGGTGACCGCCTACACCTACTGCGACGACGTTGTCGTCGAGCAGCTCATCCGGGGCACCGAGGTCGCCGTCGGCATCATCGACACGGGCGACGGACCCGTCCCGCTCGCCGCCGTCGAGATCGTCCCGCGGAACGGCATCTACGGCTTCGAGGCGCGGTACAACGCGGGGGAGACGACCTTCTACACCCCGGCGCGACTGACCGAGGTGTTCGCGGGAGCGGCCGCCGAGGCCGCTGTCGCTGCACACACGGCGCTCGGCCTGCGTCATCTCTCGCGTGTCGACCTCATCATCGACGCGGCCGGTACCCCCTGGTTCCTCGAGGCCAACGTCCTCCCGGGCCTCACCGAGACGTCGCTGCTGCCGCAGGCACTGTCGGCTTCCGGCTTCGACCTCGGGTGGACCTACGCCGAACTCGCGGAGCAGGCCATTCGCGACCACCACGCCTGAGACGTCCCGACCGTGGATTCCCGACAGGTTCCACGTGGAACATCTCGAGTCGGCGCCCTGGCAGCCGTGGGCCTGGTGGTACTCGCATCCGGCGAAGCCGTGCACTGGTGGGCCGCTCGCCAGGCCGCTCGACTCCCTCGACCGACTGCGGGGTCGACCGGGCTCGTGGTCGTCCTGGGGTTCGGCAATCACGGTCATCGTGTCAACGTCGTCAATCGTTGGCGAGCCCGGACAGCGGTCCGCACTGCACGTTCGGCTCGCACAGCCGGCGCCGCCACTCGGATCCTCTGCAGTGGGGGAGCGGTGCGCGGAATGGTCGCAGAGGCGGTGCTCCTGCAGGGCTACATCGCGAACGCTCTCGGGTGGGAGGGGCCGGTGTCCATCGAACCCGACAGTCGTTCGACGTGGGAGAACGTCCGCAACGCGGTGCCCTGGATCGAATCATCGGACTGGATCGCGTTCGCGTCGAACGGATTCCACGCTGCCAGAGCGCGTACCTACCTCGCGCGTCAGCGTCCGGAGCTCGCTGAGCGGCTGGTCGCTGCGGAGGACTACCAGCTCGGCGAGGCCATCCTGCTGAAGCCCCTGTTCGCCGCGGTCGGACTGTGGAAGCTGCGGACCGTGTTCCACGTGAAACCTCCGGCAGAGTCGCCGCATGTCCCGCTCGAGGGCGGCTGACTGGTCTTCGGACGGCGCTCCCGCCATGGTCTGCGCGACGACGAAGACGGCAGACATCACCGCCCCCGGCGTTGATCTGATCGTGCGGCACGTTCGCCACCGGGAACATCGACCAGGGTGCATCAACGGCTCGATCGCACATCCGCGCGTGCGATTCCGATGCTCGATGGGGCGGGGTCGTGCTCTCGCGCCGCGCTCCCGCTCGATCAGGCGGCCATCGTGGCAGCTCATCGACCGGAGCCTCCGACACGACGTGACAACCCCTCCCCGTACCGCCCGCATCTTCCACCAACGTGCATCGGTACTCGCCACCCTCGTTGCCGCGCTGCAGGGGCACCTCGGAGCGGGGCAGGGCCGGCCCGGACCGCAACCGTCCCATGTCGCAAGCGCGAACTGGCTGCTCTGAGGTCCTCAATGCCGGTGTGCAGCTGACGATCCGCCTCCCGGGCCGGTCGCTTCTGCGAGACCCGGGTCGGGGCGATCTCGGGGCCTCGGCGATCAGCAGCACATCGCGCGATCGTACTGAGGCGGGCCGCTGCGCACGACGATCCGAGCTCAGCCCGATGCGCCAGGGATCCCGTCTCTCGGAGTGCACTGATGTTCCACGTGGAACGCCGCCCGCTCAATCAGGCCCCGGCCAACCGAGGTGCTGCACAAGCCGCACCAGGCTCGTACAGGACGCAGCAGCCGCAAGACCGTACCCGCGGGCAAGGCACCGACGTTCGGCCCGCAGACGGCCGCACAGCGCCGTACAGAAGGCGGTGCCGCAAGCGGCGGCGGAGCGTCAGCCCGCGACGTCCTCGATACCGAGCTCCCCGAGGATCCGGTTGAGGTCGTCCCCGTTCGCGAACTCGATGGAGACCGAGCTCTTCCGGGCCCCGACCGCGATCTTCACCCGGGTGTTGAGCCGGTCGCCCAGTCGGTCGGCCAGGTCGTTGAAGTGCGCCTGGCGCTTGCTGGGCTGCGGGGCGGGCTTCTGCGGTGTCTTCGATGACAGCTGCTGCGCGATGGCCTCGGCGGCCCGGACGGACAGGTCCTCGTTGACGATCTTCTCTGCCAGGTACTCCATCGCTTCCGCGTCGGGTGCGGCGAGGATCGCGCGGGCGTGCCCGGCGGAGAGCACACCGGCAGCCACACGCCGCTGGACGGGGGAGGGGAGGCGGAGCAAGCGGATCGTGTTCGTGATCTGCGGCCGTGAACGGCCGATGCGCTGACCGAGCTGCTCCTGCGTGATGCCGAAGTCGGCGAGCAGCTGCTGGTACGCCGACGCTTCTTCGAGCGGGTTGAGCTGCGCGCGGTGCAGGTTCTCGAGCAGTGCGTCGCGGAGCATGGCGTCGTCAGGAGTGTCCTTGACGATGGCCGGGATCGTGCTGAGCCCGAGTTCCTTGGTTGCCCGCAGTCGACGCTCGCCCATGATGAGCTCGTACTGGGGTTCGGTGCCGGAAGCGCCAGCGATCGGCCGGACCACGATCGGCTGCAGGACGCCGATCTCCCGGATGGAGTGGACGAGCTCCTGGAGTTCTTCCTCGCGGAACTCCTTGCGCGGCTGCTGCGCATTCGGGATCACGTCGAGGGGGTTGAGGTTGGCCAGGCGAGCCCCGGGCACCGCCACCAAGTCGTCGGCGGTCGGGGCGGAGGACGGCGAGCCTCCGGTCGGGAAGAACACGTCGACCGGGCGGTCCTGCTGCTCGGTCGCCGTCGGGATGAGCGCGCCGATGCCTCGACCCAGTCCGGTTCGCTTCGGTGCCATCAGTTCTGCGCTCCTCGTGCTGCGATCTCGGCTGCTGCCTCCAGGTAGGACAACGATCCCGACGAATTGACGTCGTACGCGACGACGCTCTGGCCGTAGCTCGGCGCCTCGCTCACCCGCACGGAACGCGGGATCATGGCGGTGAGCACCTGGCTCCCGAAGTGCTCGCGGACGTCGTTGGCCACCTGGTTCGCCAGGTTCGTCCGACCGTCGTACATCGTCAGCAGGATCGTCGAGACGCGGAGCTTCGGGTTGAGGTGTCGCTCGATCAGCTCGATGTTCCGCAGCAGCTGGCTGAGCCCCTCGAGTGCGTAGTACTCGCACTGGATGGGGATGAGGACCTCTTGCGCGGCGACGAAGGCGTTGATCGTCAGCAGCCCGAGCGACGGCGGGCAGTCGACGAAGACGTAGTGGTACGGCTCGTCGAGCGACTGCAGGTACAGGTCGAGCGCCGTGCGCAACCGCTGCTCACGTGCCACGAGCGAGACGAGCTCGATCTCAGCACCTGCGAGGTGGATGGTCGCCGGAACGCACCACAGCGTGTCCGACTCGGGGGAGGCCTGCACGGTGTGGGCCATCGATGCTTCGTCGACGATGACGTCGTAGATGCTCGCGACCTCCGCCTGGTGGTCCACCCCGAGCGCCGTCGAGGCATTGCCTTGCGGATCGAGGTCGATGACCAGGACACGTGCCCCACCGTGTGCCAGCGCGGCTGCGAGGTTCACCGTGGTGGTCGTCTTGCCGACGCCACCTTTCTGGTTCGAGACGGTGATGATCCGTGTCTCGGCCGGCAACGGGAACTGCTGGGTGGCGATGGCACGCCGGCGACGGTTCAGGTCGGCGATCTCGCGAGCGAGCGGTGTCGACGCGTCGTAGTCGGTCGATGAACTCAACGAGTGCCTCTTCCCCGGTTCGGTGTTTCACGTGAAACGCGGAGCCGCCGGCGGTCGGTGGTCCCGACCCGATCCGCAGCGTCAGTCAACTGTAGCCCGGAAGACGCGGGTGGTCTCGTTGACCACGCCCTCCCCGAGCTCGAGCACCTCGACGTCGGAGAGCCGCTTGCGGAGGATCACCTTGCGGGCCTTCTCGATCTCCTCGTCGACCCGTGCACCCTTCATCAGGATGAGCTGTCCACCCGAACGGACGAGCGGCACCGTCAAGGGGATGAGCTTCGACAGGGCGCTCACCGCACGTGCGGTGACCTGGTCGACCACGACGTCGTCGGCGACGTCTTCAGCGCGTGCGCGCAGCACCGTCACGTTCTCGAGGCCGAGACGGGCAGCTTCGCTCGTCAGCCAATCGACGCGCCGCTCCATCGGCTCGATGAGCGTGAAGGAAACGTCCGGCCGAGCGATGGCGAGCACGAGGCCGGGGAGCCCAGCACCGGAGCCGACGTCGGCGACCCGGCCACGGGCCTCCAGGAGGGGTGCCAACAACGCGGAATTGAGGATGTGTCGTGTCCAGAGCTGCGGCAGCTCGCGAGGACCGATCAGGCCGAGCTCCTCGCCGCGGCGAGCGAGCTCAGCGGTGAACGACCGAGCGAGGTCGATCCGAGCACCGAAGAGGGTGGCCGCCGCCGACGGTTCGGCCTCGACCGCGAGCGCGACCTCGGTCGTGGTGTCCGGATCGGTCATCGGGTGACGACCGTGTGGCGGTCCCGACCCTCACCCTCGGACTCCGAGTGGAAGCCCTTCTCGGCGACCAGGTCGTGCACGAGCTTGCGCTCGTACGAGGACATCGGGGGGAGTGCGGCCGACGACGAACCCGCCTCGATCCGCTCGACCGCCGTGTCGACGAGCCGCTGGAGTTCGCCCGCGCGGGCATCGCGCGAGCCACCGACGTCCAGGATGAGCCGGCTGAACTCGCCGGTCTCCGCCTGCACCGCGATGCGCGTGAGCTCCTGCAGGGCCGTCACGGTGTCCGGCTTCGAGAGCACCCGCAGGGCCTCGCCGTCGTCCGTCACGGACAGGTAGACCCGGCCGGCGCGTTCCTCGATCTCGATGTCGCCGTCGAGATCGCAGATGTCGAGCAGTTCCTCGATGTAGTCCGCGGCGATGTCGGCCTCGTCACGCGCGTCCTCGGACTCGGTGGTGTCGACGGCCGCGGCGGTGTCCTGCTCGGTCACTTACTTCTTCCCGTTCTTCTTCGAGCGCTGCTTGCCGACCGGCTGCTGACGCTGGGTGGTGACACGCACGGCCTTGACCTCGGCCGCACCGGCGCCGGCGCCGGCCTCGGCGAGCACCGGGGTGGCGATGCCGCGACGCTGCGCCTTCTTGGCCAGACGTGCCTCGCGGGCGAGGGCAGCCTCGGAGCCCGGCGTCGGCATACTGCGGATGACGAAGTACTGCTGCGCCATCGTCCAGATGTTCGAGGCGAGCCAGTAGAACATGACACCGAGGGGGAAGCTCAGGCCCGAGATGACGAAGACCAGCGGGAGGATGTACAGCATCATCTTCTGCTGGCGGTACATCGGAGACTCCTTGGTCTCCGGGGACATGTTCTTGGCGACGAGCTGCAGCTGGGTGACGAACTGCGAGGCCGTCATCACGACGATCATGAAGCCGGCGATGGCGCGGACCTCCCAGCCGGAGGCGTTCGTGAACGTCTCGTGCAGGGGAGCACCGAACAGCGCTGCGTTGCCGAAGGAGGCCGCGAGGTCGTTCGTCAGCAGACCGATGCCGGTCTTGTTGATCTGGGCCTCGTGCAGCACCGAGTAGAGCGAGAAGAAGATCGGCATCTGCAGCAGCAGTGGCAGGCAGGAGCTCAGCGGGTTGGTCCCGGTCTCCTTGTACAGCGCCATCGTCTCGCGGCTCATGGCCTCACGCGAGAACTGGTCCTTCTTGCCCTTGTACTTGTCCTGGATCTTCTTGAGCTGCGGCGCGACCTCGAGCATGCGGCGCTGCGACTTGATCTGCCGGACGAAGATCGGGATCAACGCTGCGCGGACCACGAACGTCAGGAAGATGATGGAGAGCACCCAGGTGATGCCCGCCCCGGGGTCCATGCCGAGGTTCTCGAAGATCCAGTGGAAGCCGACGAGGATGGCGGAGACCACCCATTTGAGCGGCCAGAGGATCGTTCCGATGATGTCCATGGGGACGGCTACGCCTTTCGAGTGCGCTGGGGGAGCAGGACCGGCCGGGCCGTTCCGACCGCGGGGTGCGGGTGCCGCGGGATCGGCGCGAGGACGAACCCGAACCGGTTGACGACGAACGGGTGACGACGTTCCGTGACGTCGTCGATGCCACCAGCAGCCCAGGGGTTGCAGCGGGCGATGCGCCAGGCGCCCATGGCCGATCCGCGGACGACGCCGTACTGCTGGATCGCTTCGAGGGCGTACCGGGAGCACGACGGGTGGTAGCGGCAGACGTTCCCGTAGAGCGGGGAGATCACCGCGCGGTAGGCCCGGAGCACGACGACGCACGCGTTGCGTGGGAGCAACGCGATGACCCAGGCCAGCCGGGTCCACAGAGTGCGGTTCATGCTGCCTTCTCCACCCCGCGCGCGAAGGAGCGCGTGACGTCTTCGAGCAGGGTAGGCCATCCGGCCTGCGATGCGGCTGGCAGTGCGCGGACCACCACGTCGTACCCTTCGGGGTGCTCGACGAGCAGGTCGTGCGCGATGGCCTTGAGCCGTCGCCTGACCAGGTTCCGGGTCACGGCGTTGCCCACGGTCTTCGCGACGATGAACCCGAACCGCGTCGGTCCGGGCCGATCCCCGGGCTGACGGACGACGGATACGACGACGTGCGCCGTGGCGCTCTTGCGACCACGACGCACGACGTTCCGGTAGTCGTCCCCGCGCACGACGCGGTTGGCGCTGGCCAACACTGCGACGCCGGGGTCAGACCGATGACCGGATCAGGCGGTGAGCCTGATCAGGCCGAGAGCTCGGTGCGGCCCTTGGCGCGACGCGCCGACAGGATGGCGCGGCCGGCACGCGTCCGCATGCGGAGGCGGAAGCCGTGCTTCTTGGCGCGGCGGCGGTTGTTCGGCTGGAAGGTGCGCTTGCTCATGATGTTCTCCACACGGCTGCTCGCGGCGAGCCGTCACGTATGTGTAGCCGTCCGGGTGTCGAACGACGCAGATGGGCGCGACCAAAGGGCCGCAGTCAACTGGTTAACGGTACGTGACAGCGGCGACCAGGTCAAACCCCGCCTGGGAGCGCTCCGACGGGCGGACGCCCGACCACGATTCTCCACATTGGGGACAACTTCCGTTCGGTGCACGTCGGTCCGGTCCTTTACAGTGGGGTGATCGATCGGCTCCGTGCCCCGGTACGACAGGGAAGTACTCCTGTCGCGCGATGCGGAACGGTCGTGGACAACGCTGTGGACAACCCTGTTGGGAACCACGGTGGAACGAGGCGCCGACGAAGCCCGCGGGGCCCCAGACGACCCGCCCGCCTCGACCCTGATCCGGCGCGGACCACCCCGGTGCCTCGGCCTGTCCGACCCGCTGCCGCACCACCGTCCGGCGGCGACCGCACGACACGACACCTGGAGACGAGCGCGC